>NZ_CP021431.1:1300000-2600000 GCF_002158905.1 Yoonia vestfoldensis | reverse complement strand
CGAAAGTCCAAGGGTTCCTGCTTAAAGCTAATCTGAGCAGGGTAAGCCGACCCCTAAGGCGAGGCCGAAAGGCGTAGTCGATGGGAACCAGGTTAATATTCCTGGGCCAGGAGGATGTGACGGATCTCGAAGATTGTTTGCCCTTATCGGATTGGGCAGGCCGTTTAGAGGTTCCTGGAAATAGCCCTCCGCTAGATCGTACCCTAAACCGACACAGGTGGACTGGTAGAGAATACCAAGGCGCTTGAGAGAACCACATTTAAGGAACTCGGCAAAATACCTCCGTAAGTTCGCGAGAAGGAGGCCCGTTCAGAACGCAAGTTTTGGGCGGGGGCACAAACCAGGGGGTGGCGACTGTTTACTAAAAACACAGGGCTCTGCGAAGTCGTAAGACGACGTATAGGGTCTGACGCCTGCCCGGTGCCTGAAGGTTAAAAGGAGGAGTGCAAGCTCCGAATTGAAGCCCAGGTAAACGGCGGCCGTAACTATAACGGTCCTAAGGTAGCGAAATTCCTTGTCGGGTAAGTTCCGACCTGCACGAATGGCGTAACGACTTCCCCGCTGTCTCAAATGTGGACTCAGCGAAATTGAATTTCCTGTCAAGATGCAGGATACCCGCGGTTAGACGGAAAGACCCCATGCACCTTTACTATAGCTTCGCATTGGCATCAGGCACGATATGTGCAGGATAGGTGGTAGGCTTTGAAGCAGGGACGCTAGTCCTTGTGGAGCCTCCCTTGAGATACCACCCTTATCTTGCTTGATGTCTAACCGCGGCCCGTTATCCGGGTCCGGGACCCTGCGTGGTGGGTAGTTTGACTGGGGCGGTCGCCTCCCAAATTGTAACGGAGGCGCGCGAAGGTTGGCTCAGAGCGGTCGGAAATCGCTCGTTGAGTGCAATGGCAGAAGCCAGCCTGACTGCGAGACTGACAAGTCGAGCAGAGTCGAAAGACGGCCATAGTGATCCGGTGGTCCCGAGTGGAAGGGCCATCGCTCAACGGATAAAAGGTACGCTGGGGATAACAGGCTGATGGTGCCCAAGAGTCCATATCGACGGCACCGTTTGGCACCTCGATGTCGGCTCATCTCATCCTGGGGCTGGAGCAGGTCCCAAGGGTACGGCTGTTCGCCGTTTAAAGAGGTACGTGAGCTGGGTTTAGAACGTCGTGAGACAGTTCGGTCCCTATCTTCCGTGGGTGTAGGATACTTGAGAAGAGTTGCCCCTAGTACGAGAGGACCGGGGTGAACGATCCACTGGTGGACCTGTTGTCGTGCCAACGGCAGTGCAGGGTAGCTATGATCGGACAGGATAACCGCTGAAGGCATCTAAGCGGGAAGCCCCCTTCAAAACAAGGTATCCCTGAGGGCCGAGGTAGACCACCTCGTCGATAGGCCAGAGATGTAAGCGCAGCAATGCGTTCAGTTGACTGGTACTAATTGCCCGATAGGCTTGATTTGATCCAGTAATAGTAAGACTGGCGAAAAATCAGGATACATACACAAACACCAACAGTCGTATAAGACTTGGAACAAACAAAACGCCCGGTAAAAAGGGCACTTCAACCAACAACCTTGGAAAGAAGTGCCTCATAGCACCTGAGTGAGCTGCACGTTTGCTGCGCAAACATGCCTTGCTCACCCAGGTCAAAACCGGGTCGTTTTGACCTGGCGTTGTTTTTTTGGTTTGGTGGTCATAGCGCGAGCAAAACACCCGATCCCATCCCGAACTCGGCAGTTAAGTGCCGCAGCGCTGATGGTACTGCGTCTTAAGACGTGGGAGAGTAAGTCACTGCCAAACCTAATAAACAACGTCATGCTTGCCACACAGCAAGCGTATCTCTCTTACGATGCACCTAATCAGATTAGGTGCGCCATAAATGGCGCGGGATGGAGCAGCCCGGTAGCTCGTCAGGCTCATAACCTGAAGGTCGTAGGTTCAAATCCTACTCCCGCAACCAAAATATAAAAATAAATCAAACGCTTGCCTGATGGTACTCAGATACCACAGGCAATTTTGCGGTTTACGTCAACACCACGTCAACGTTTGGCGAGTCGCACCCCCCGAAAAGCCGTAATCACTGATAATCAGCTGCTTTCAGTGACAGCAGGTGACAATCGGGCATACTGAAGCGGATTGCCTCGGCCAGCTGATGGCGGTAATCGTAACCACTTGCGTCACGGAACTAGTCGGCAGCTTGTGCGTCCATTGCCGCCCGCAGTTTAATGTCCGAAAATTCTGCGGAGATTTGATCAGATAATCTTCGCGCAGTACGACTAGTCTATCAAGGATCGTCGGCTAGATCCGCCTTTTCTATTCGGCGCCTCGTACGGATGCTCAGCGGTCTCGTTTGAGCCTGCACACACGGGCCTCTTGGCATCGCCGTTGTGCTCGTGGCATCACTTGCGCATGATTGAATTCCGTACGCTCCCTGATGATCATCCAGATTTAATGCGTTCGCTGCTGCTGCGGGGCGCATTTTTGACGCTGCAATATGCCCAAGAGCACGGTTCGATCGGCCTCACCCAAACCAAGGCGTTTAAGCGCGTCTTCGTACACTGGGCCGTGGAGCACTTCGATTGGCCGGGAAAAAGCGCCGAAGAAATGTTCCGCTACAACAAGGTCGTTAATGAGTACGAATTCCCACCACTTGAGGTTCTGCACTTCCTGCTAATCTCGTTACGCCTCGGACGGCATTATAAGGGGGCGTTTCGGTTGACGAAGAAGGGTGCTGAGCTGGCCCGATCGCCAGGGCGCTTGTTTGCCGAGCTGATCCCGTACTTCGTTCTCCGCATCGATCACGCGTCCTATGCCCGTTTTGACGATCGGCCGTTTGGGAAATGGGATGTCTGGATGAATGTCATCAACGTCGAGGCTGACCATGGAACCACTGAGGCGGCTTTGTACCAAGCCTTCTACGGCGAGCCAGAGGATTGGCACACCGCCGGATGGCGGGCCATGGGCGCGTTCTCATCATGCGTGCTTCGGCCCCTTGAATGGGCAGGATTGTTGATGGAGACTCGGGACGAGGGCACAGGCAAGCGTGACTGTCATGTTTTCAAGACACCGCTTTGGCGCAGCGCACTCAAGCTCGATACCGATGAGATGCTGCAGCCGACGCCCGTACAATAATCGGCAATACTCCATTCGGTGCACCTACTGACGGACCACCCGCCATTCGCGACGTGAAGGCGCTATTGAGAACAGAACGGACCGAACCATGATTGTTTGCAGTGCGGCTTCACACCCTTAGGAGATCCAGCAAGGGGTCGAAGGCATAAAGGGCAGCTCTCCGCCCCGCTGCGGGCTGAAGCGTCCTTAGAAGGCCGGCATCGACAAGGCGTCGCGATAGCAAGCGCGCGGTGGTCGCTGGGATGCCCGATCTCTCCACGAACCGATCATTGCGAAACACCGGGCTCGCGAACACGAAGTCCAGTGCCTGATCATGAAATTGTGAGTTTAGCACCTCACGGAAGCGCTCGCGCATTCCGCTATGCAGCTTAAAGATCGCATCGGCCGTCTGGATATTCACCGTGGCCTGCTCATGCATGGCCTGCAGGAAGAATATCACCCAACCAGTCCAGTCGCCCTCTGCAGACACGGCCCGCATCCGCTCGACATATTCGTCCTTGTGGGTCTCAAAGTAGCCGGAGACGAAGAAGTTGGGCTGGCTGAGCACACCTAGTCGCCAGAGCATCAGCGTGATTAGCATGCGCCCGATCCGGCCATTGCCATCCTCGAACGGGTGAAGCGCTTCAAATTCAACATGTGCGAGAGCCGTGCGGATGAGTGGGCGCGTTTCGCTCGTATTGATGAACTGCACCAAAGCCGCCATCGCAGGCTCAAGCTGCTCGGGGGCGATGGGGACATAATAAATCTTCCCGCGGCGCTCATCCCCGATGTAGTTCTGCTCGATCTTATAGCTGCCTGGACGCTTTCTAGCGCCACGCCCGGCGGAGAGCAGTTGCTGGTGCGCAGACCGGATCAGGTGTTCCCCAAGGGGCATACCTTCGGCAAGGGCAACTTGCGCGCTTCGGAGGGCGCGCGAATAGAGGTAAGTCTCAATGTCGTCGTGACGGGCATCGCGATAGAGGTCCGTGCTTCCGGAATCTTCCTCTGCCTCCAGGCGATAGAGGTCCTCAATCGTCGAGATAGTGCCCTCCATCCGCGACGAGGTCACCGCGTCCTGGCGGCGCAATGGAGCGAGGAACAGCTCGCCATTCACCATGCCTGATATTTTGGCGTCATAGCGTGCCAGGGAAGCTGCAGCCTCTTCCAGAGGGCCAAGCAGGCGTTCGTAATCCAGTGACTTGGGCGAAAACGCGCCCTCATGATAGCTCACTGCATCTGCCAGATCGTATGCTTTGATGGCCATTTTTTGCCTCAAATTGTCATCAACGTTGTTTGATGGCACCCTAGTCACATCAAATCCTGTTGGCAACGGATTTTGGGCAAACGTTGCCATCAACGTGTTTTGACGCTTGTTGGCTGCCATCAAAGCGTCTTTGCGGCAAGCAAATAGGGCAATTGGCCTCCAACCCGCCTTCAGATCACCATGGGGCTAAGGCAACCGTCGCGTTTGCCCCGCTGTGCCGGAAGATGGATTTGCATAATATTACAGTGTAGGAAAATCTCATGGATTTTGTCTTTTACGATCTTGAAACCACGGGGATCTCTCCCGAGTTCGACCAGCCGCTGCAGTTCGCCGCGATCTGGACGGATGAGAATTTCGTGGAAAAGGACCGGGTCAACATCCGCTGCCGGTTGGCGCCCCATATTTTGCCTTCACCGCAGGCGTTGGTTGTTACTCGCGTTACGCCTGATCAGCTGACAGACCCAAGCCTGCCATCGCTGTTTGAGTTCTCGCAGCAGGTGGCTGAGTTCACGCAGCGATGGGCGCCTGCAATCTGGGTGGGCTACAACACGATAAAGTTCGACGAGGAAGTGCTGCGGCAGACCTTCTACCAGAATCTGTTACCGAACATTTACGCCACGCAGTTCAATGGCAACACGCGCTTTGACATTCTGCCTGCAGTCTATGCCGCTTATGCCCGACACCCGGACCTACTCGTCTGGCCCACCGATGACACTGGCCGGCGGAGCTTCAAGCTAGATCGGCTGGCGCCTGCAAATGGCTTCAATGCCCACAACGCGCATGATGCCCTGGGGGACGTTGAGGCGACCATCCACATCGCACGTCTGATCGCAACGCGTAGCCCAGCGCTTTGGTCCGAGTTGATCGACAACGCCCACAAGGCGAGTGTGCAGGCAAAACTTGAAAGCTTCCAGCCCTACGAGCTGGTCACGCGCTTTGGCGGTGGTGAGCCGCGTTCCTACGTGGGCTGTTTCTGCGGATACTCTCACGGCAACAGCGCGCAGGCCGCGTTTTTCGATCTGGATGCCGCAGACCCAGCCGATTTTCTCGAAGCTTCGGATGCAGCGATCTTTGCGGCAGTAGACGGCACCCCGAAGATCATTAGGGGCGTGTCCACAAATAAGGCACCCGCGCTCCTCGGACCCGCAGCGCCCAGCGCAGAGTATCTTCGCCGCGCCGAGGTCATCGCCAATGCGCCTGAGTTTCGTCAGCGTGTAGGCGCTGCGATGGCGGCACGCTTCGTCGAAGATCCCGATGCCCCGCCCAAGTCGGTTGAGCGACAGATTTATGGGGAATTCTATTCCAATGCTGACAAACAACTCTTGCAGGAGTTTCAGCATGCGGCCTGGCCGCGTCGGCAAGAAATCGCCGCAAGCCTTTCAGATCCTAGGTTGCGTCAGCTCGGTCGGCGGTTGGTGGCGTTTTACAGCCCTGAGCTGCTGACATCAGATGAGATGGCGCTTTTCAAAGTCTATCTGCGTGATAAGTGGTCGGCGCCTGACGTACCTGAAACCGAATGGATGACCTTCGAAAAAGCGGAAGCAGCACTACGTGATTTGCGTGCTGCCGATGCTGTAGAGCACCGCGATCTTGACGCGATTGCGTTATTTATAAGGGCACGGTTCGAAGGTGATGCGTAGGAACCCAAAAGTACACTTGCCTTATTTTAGGGCGCTTTAGGCCACTTGGGTTGACCGGCGAAATTGGACGATTGCAGCGTTCTTATGCCGCATGTGCGGAATGTACGGTCGGGATCAGTCCAAAGCCGATACAGTTACGGTAACGTTGCAATGCAGCATCTGGCACATTGGGCGTATTTTGTTGAAAAACTCTTCCTTGATCGAGAGCTGAACTACTGATTCAATTCCTGTAATTGAGGGGAGGATCGGCGATGATGGGACCGAGGCAGGAAGCGCAACCGGCGCTGTTTTACGAGTTTTCGCTCGAGGATCACATTCCCACGGATCACCTGCTGCGATCCATCGACCGCTTCGTCGACCTGAGCAGCATCCGTGCCCATCTGGCGGAGTTCTATAGTCATACGGGCCGCCCGTCGGTCGATCCCGAACTGCTGATCCGGATGCTGCTGGTCGGATACTGTTTCGGCATCCGTTCAGAGCGGCGGCTCTGCGAAGAGGTCCATCTGAACATCGCGTATCGCTGGTTTTGTCGCCTCGATCTGATCGATCGTGTCCCGGATCACTCGACGTTTTCCAAGAACCGGCATGGGCGTTTTCGCGACAGCGAACTTCTGCGCCACCTGTTCGAGACGACTGTCGCGCGTTGCATCGCCGAAGGTCTGGTCAGCGGCCAGCGCATGGCGGTTGATGCCAGCCTGATTGAAGCGGATGCCAACAAGCAGAACTCCACGCCGAAGGAAGACTGGCACGCGGCAAGCATAGACCCGGCGGATGCGCCCCGCGCCGTCCGCGAGTATCTCGACACACTGGACAAGGCAGCCTTTGGCGCAGCAAGCGAGGTGCAGCCCAAGTTTACCTCGCATTCTGATCCCGCCAGTCAGTGGACAGCAGCCCGCAAAGGCCCTGCTTTCTTTAGCTATTCCGACAACTATCTCATCGACACGGATCACGGTGTCATCTTGGATGTGGAACCCACCCGCTCCATCCGGCAAGCCGAGGTTGGATCGACAAAAACCATGCTGACGCGGGTGAAAGACAAGTTTGGCCTGGTTCCTGACTGGATGATCGCCGACACTGCCTATGGCTCAGGCCCAATGCTCGGCTGGCTCGTGGATCGCAAGATCGATCCCTACATCCCTGTGATCGACAAGGCCGGACGCCCCGATGGGACCTGGACACGCACAGATTTCGACTGGGATGCGCAGAACGACCAATACATCTGCCCCGAGGGGCACGGGCTCAAGCAGTTCCGCCGTAATTATTCCGACCCGAACCGAGGCCCGACGGGCAAGGGCACCGCGAAGTATCGTGCGCTGAAGCTGACCTGTCAGGTTTGCCCATCCAAGCCGAAGTGCTGCCCTAATGCCGACGCCAGATCGATCACCCGTGAAGAACACGAAGATGCCCGTCAAGTTGCCAGAGATCTGGCCAAAACGGATGAATACGCGATTGCGATGAAGCTCAGGAAGAAGGTTGAGATGCTCTTTGCCCACCTCAAACGTATTCTCGGCCTGAGCCGGCTTCGATTACGTGGTCCATGCGGTGCAAATGACGAATTCCTCCTCGCCGCAACCGCCCAAAACCTTCGCAAACTCGCCAAGATATTTCCTGCACCGCAGCAAATACGCAAAGCCTGATAGAAAAGGCGCTCGCGCCGGATTTGGAACAGCTATTTCTGCGCTCGCAAACGTTAGTTTTTCCACAGAATCGGCGGGAAGCGGTCATTCGCTGCGAGCGTGAACTCGGATTGCCCCTCCACCGAGAGCCGACATTGAGCAATCTTCAAAATTAAACCTTTATCAGTGCTGCCGTAAGGCAGCAGTGAGCCCAAACGGACCGCGCTATTGCTGGCTGTCTTCGCACCCGTAGCTTTCCAACGGTCATCAAGGACGACCCTCCTCGGTCATTGACTGACAGCGTTTTCGTTTCGATGGAGTTCAAGATAGCGGTTTTTCGTCAGCGCTGCGGGAGTCTATGCAGCTCAACCAATTGACACCGAGCGAACGGTTCGACTCTTGCCGTCAGGGCGCAAGGCCAAGCAAGCGCAGCGCCTCGCGGGGGCAGGCTTTCTCCAGATGATCTGAAAGCTGTCAGCCACATTGCTTTGAGCCACGGACATTCCAGGTATGGCGATCCAGGCCGGTACTGTCCGGTCTAAAAGTGCGAGGATCGTTGTGCGGGCAGCGGCCACCCCTTGCTGAAAGGGCAATTGGGCGGCCACGCTGACGAATTGCCGCCCCGCTGCCAGCGCGATGGCGACATCTTCGCCCAAATCGACCGTCGCCATAGCAGGTGTGTAACCCGCCGACTGCAGCCGGGTCGCCACCGCGTTCGCGGGCGTGTCCCAGACCACGAAGAAGGCCGAGATATCGGGGTGGTCCGCAATCATCTGCAGAGCGAGTTCGGCGGCTTCATCCATGGCACCGAACCGCCGGACATGACTGCGCACGTCGGGGCGGTTGGCCTGCAACCAATTGGCAAAGGCGATCTCGCGTTCGTTTGTGGCGAAGAAGTCTGCTGCAAAGCCAAGGACACCTACCGCCGCCCCCTCGACCAGATGCGGGGCAAGGCCAGCGGCGGCCATTTTTCCCAACCCGAAATTATCCGATGACACCAATGAAGTGTAATGCTTTCCGGGCAAGAGGCCCGTGGGAACGTTCTCCAGAAGTATCAGTCGGATGCCAGACTCCGAAACCCGCCGGAATGCAGCTGCGACCTGTTCGTTGGCCACGGGCAACGCCACGATTGCATCCGGTGCCGCCACGATCAGTCGGTCTAATTCGGACACCTGCCGATTCACGGAGAAACCGCAATCGATCACCTCGGTGACGACCACGCCACAATCACCGAAGATGCCCAGCATACCGGAGATCTGCTGTTTGGTCCAATCGCCGTCCAGCGTATGCAGCACGATGGCCACGCGTCTGGTTGCCGCCCTCGCGGCAGCCAGATCCTCTGGCAGCAGGCTGACCCGTTCGGGCGGCGATGCGCGCTCACCATGGGGCCCGAGTCCGGAAATAGTCACGGTTCGATCCTCCGTGGGTCAGATGGCGGCAAATGATTTGGTGGCGGCGGTTCGGCCTTGTCGGCAAGGCCGTGGAAGGCGACGAAACCGGGATGCATGTTCGGTTTTCCGTGAAGGATCCAGTCCTTGAGGAAGGAAGGTGAAAACAGCGCTTCTGATGCCACCCGCGCAGCGCCGACCAGACCGGCGGAACTGCCCATCTGTGAGCAGATGATCCGCAGATCCCGCGTCACCAATGGATGGGACGCCCCGTAAACTGTTTCTCGGATGCCCGCCAACAGATTGTCATTGGTCTGGACCAGCGTGCCCGATAGCACGATGATCTCGGGGTTCAGGGCGTTGGTGAGGGTCGCTACGACTTGCCCGATAAGATGCCCCGACTTCGACAGGATCGCCGACGCCGCAGTATCGCCGATCTGGGCGGCCTGTGACACTTCAATTGATGTAATCTCGGTTCCGCGACGCAAGAGATCTGCCAGAACCGGACTGCGGCCGCTCTCCGCCGCGGCGCGCCCTTCGCGCTCGATCATGTTGGAGCCTGCCATCACGTCCAGCGTGCCGGCTACCCCGTCCGACACCACTGGCAGCGCACCGATCAACCCCGCCGCTCCCTGCGCCCCGCGGTAAAGTTGCCCATCGCAGACGATCCCCGCCCCGATCCGGCGCCCGACCTTTACGAACAGCATGGAGCGCAGGCCGTGCCCGGCACCGACGTGCAATTCGCCCATCGCCATGGTTTCGACGCTAGAGCGAATCCAGACCGGCACGCCAAACTGGCGGGTCAGGGTTTCAACCAGTGGGAAATCTTCCCATGCGGGAAGGACGGGAGGCGTGGTGGTCATGAAGGCATCGTCGCGCCCGGAAGGCACCGTGCCGGGAACTGAAAGGGAAATCCCCCAAGGCGCGGTGGGCGTGACCTGACGTTCCAGACACCAGTTGAAAAGGGACGTCAGCCTGTCTGCCAGTTGTGCCACTGGGGCGGTCAGGTTAGCGGCCTCATGGTGTTGGGTCAGCAGGTTGCCCGACAGATCCGAAACGCCTACACCGATCGACATCTGATCCAGCGTTGCCAGCAAAATCAGCCCGCGACGGGCCGAGAACTTAACGAGGCGCGGTGCTCGCCCACCAGTCGCGTGGCCGAGTTCGCTTTCATCGACAAGGTTCAGATCCGATAGCAGTTGCAGTCGGTCCGCCACCACTGCCCGGCCCAGCTCAGCCTCTCGCTCCAGTTCCTGCCGCGTGGAAGCGCGCTCAGTCCGGATCAAGTTCAGGATTTCAATTAGCGAGGGGATTGCCGTTTCGCTGGTGCGCGGACGGCCCTTGCCGCGCAAGCGGGATGATTCGGCGGCATTCGCGTCCATCGGCAAAAGAGGCTCCTCAAGTAGGTGCAACAGGAATAGTCGGCCTGATTCCGTCGTTCAAGTAGATACTTTTGCATTTAATATGCAAAAGTCATACAACTTATGCATAAATATAGTTGACTTATGCCGATTGTGGCCCTACTGCTTCTCTCACGGTCAAGACGGCCGTCAGGAGGATCGCTTCGGCAGGCAAGACCGCGCCGGACGCGCAATGAGGGAGGGGTCACAGATGGCCGGATGGAAGCTGGCGTATCACGCCAATTGCTGGGGGGCGCTGGGCGGTAATGCCGAGGGCGTCACCTCAATCACCCAACTCAGCTATCGCACCTTTGGCGCAATGGATCGCGCCTTTGCCGACATAGCGGCGGCGGGCTATCAGGGGGTGGAGCTGTTCGACGGTAACTTGCTGGATGCGTCAGCTGCGGAAATGAGGCAAAGTCTGGCAGACAACGGGCTGACGCTGGTCGCAGCCTACGCCGGTGGGAACTTCATTTTCGACGACATCCTGCCAGATGAACTTGCGCGAGTAACCCGTGCAGCTGACCGTGCCGCCGAACTTGATGCGCCGCATCTGGTGGTGGGCGGCGGAGCCAAGCGGTTCGACGGAGTGCGCGAGACAGATTATCACAAGCTGGGCGGCGCGCTAGACCGCGTCAAGGCGATTGCCGATGCCCGGGGATTGCGCGCACACTATCACCCGCACCTGTCCACCATCGTTGAGGGGCCGTCCGAGGTTGCCAAGATATTCGATCTGACGGCAATCGATTTCTGCCCGGACACGGCACATCTGGCCGCTGCCGGGGGCGATCCTGCGCAACTCATCCGCGATCACGCGGCGCGCATTTCTTACATCCATCTGAAGGGGTTCCAGAAAGACCCCTTTGCCTTCACCCCACTAGATCGGGGCGACGTGCCGACCGGCCCGATCCTTGAGGCGATCCGGGACGTGGGTTTCGCGGGTTGGATTTGTACCGAACTGGACAGCTGGGACGACCCCGCCGCAGGGGCGCGGATCAGCATGGAATATTTGAACCGGGCGATGGCGGACTGACAGCCAGGCCCTTTACCGGGGGGGTGACCCCCCATCTCTTCTCTGGGAGGAAGAAATTATGCTCAATCGACGTGTTCTTTTAGGTTCGGCTACCGCCTTTGCGCTGGCCTTCGGGCTGGGCGCCCCCGCCTTCGCCGACCCTGACGCAGCCTTGGCCGCGCTACAGGAAACTGTGCTATCCAAGGGACCGAACGGCGAAGAGCCGACGGCGCCGTCAACCGTTGTCCTCAGCGACGAGGAAATGGCTCAGATCCGGGCGATGGGGGCCACCGCCGCCATCGTCATGCACTACGGTGGCAATGACTGGTCTCGCGCCCAGATTAACGGGCTGGAGACGCAGTTTGCCGCGATGGGCATCGAAGTGATCGCGGTTACCGATGCTGGGTTTAAACCGGAAAAGCAGGTCAGCGACCTAGAAACCATTATGGCGCAAGAACCAGACATCATCGTGTCGATCCCCGCTGACCCCACCGCCACTGCGGCGGCCTATCGTGCAGCGTCCGAGGCAGGGGTCCATTTGGTATTCATGGACAACGTGCCGACCGGTTTTGTGGCCGGTGAGGACTTTGTCTCAGTCGTCTCGGCGGACAATTACGGCAACGGCGTCGCCGCAGCACATCTGATGGCCAAGGCCCTAGGGCCGGACGGTGGGGATATCGGTCTTGTCTATCACGCCGCCGATTTCTTCGTGACCAAGCAGCGCTACGATGCCTTCAAGGCGACTATCACCAGCGATTACCCCGAAATTAGGATCGTGGCAGAACAAGGGATCGGCGGGCCGGACTTTTCTGGCGACGCGGAAAAGGCAGCTGGGGCGATGTTGATATCAAACCAGTCGATCAACGGTATTTGGGCTGTCTGGGACGTGCCCGCTGAAGGCGTGATTTCCGCCGCAAGGTCGGCAGGGCGGGATGATCTGGTCATCACAACCGTGGACCTTGGTGAAAACGTGGCGATTAACATGGCACAAGACGGCTTTATTCAGGGTCTTGGTGCGCAGCGTCCTTATGATGCGGGTATCGTCGAGGCCAAACTGGCTGGCTACGCACTTTTGGGGAAAGAGGCCCCGGCATTTGTAGCACTGCCCGCGCTCCCCGTCACAAGGGAAAACTTGCTGGAAGCCTGGACGCAAGTCTACTCCGCCGAAGCGACCGACAACATCAAGTCGTTGATGCAATGATCACTGTGGCGCGGGGATAATCCCCGCGCGACATCTGAGTCTTCGGCTCGGCAGATTATTTCCTGGCCCAACCGATGCCTCTCCCTCAGCCACGGAGACTGAAAATGACTAAAGTGATGAATGTCGCCATGATCGGCGGCGGGTTCATGGGCAAGGCGCACGCCATGGCCTATGCGTCGATGCCAATGTTCTTCTGGCCCGCCCCGGCCATTCCGCACCGCAAGATCGTGGTTGATATTACTGATGGAGCAGCCGAAGAGGCGCGTCAACGCTTCGGCTTCGACGAGGCCAGCAGCGACTGGCGTGCCGTGATAAACCGGCCAGATATTGACGTCGTGGATATCTGCACCCCGAACAACGTCCACGCCGAAATCGCCATCGCGGCTGCAAAAGCGGGCAAGCACATAATCTGCGAGAAACCCCTCGCGCGCACTGTTGAAGAGGCTCGCGCGATGACCGAAGCGGCCAAGGCCGCAGGTATAATCCACATGGTTGCATTCAACTACCGCCGCACGCCCGCCGTGGCTTTGGCGAAGAAATTCATCGAAGAAGGCCGCATCGGTCGCATCCTGAATTTCCGTGGCACCTATCTGCAAGACTGGTCGGCTGATGAGAATGGCCCGCTGTCGTGGCGGTTCCAGAAAAAGATCGCGGGCTCTGGCGCGGTGGGCGATATCGGCACCCATGTCGTCGATCTGGCGCACTATCTTGTCGGCCCCATCGCTGAGGTGATCGCCATGACCAAGACCTATGTGGAAACGCGCCCGATCCAACAAGGCGGCGTCGATAAGCTGGGTGCGTCGGAAAAGGCTGCCGATGTAGAGCGCGCGCCGGTGGATGTCGACGACGAGGTGATCTCGATGCTGCGCTTTGATGGCGGTGCCATCGGGAGTCTTGAGGCGACGCGGAATGCCTGGGGCCGCAATAACTTTATCACGCTCGAAATCCACGGCACCAAAGGGTCGATCCACTTTAACTACGAACGCCGTGACGAATTGCAGGTCATGTTCGCCGACGATCCGGCGGATGCGCGCGGGTTCCGCACGATCTATACTGGCCCAGCGCACCCCTACGGAAATGGCTTGTGGCCGATTCCGGGCTTGGGCATCGGTTATTCTGAGACGAAGATCGTGGAATGTTTCGACTTCTTCAGCGCTATCGCCTCTGGCGAGCAGCCCAGCCCCAACTTTGAAGACGGGCTTTTGACCGAGCTGGTTGCCGATGCCATGTTGCGTTCGGGCGAAACCGGCAAGTGGGAATCGGTAAAATGACCACCCCTGTTGCTGCAGTTCGCATGACTGGGATCTCCAAATCCTTCGGCGGCGTACGGGCGTTAGACAACGTCGACCTAGAAGTTCTGGAGGGCGAGGTCCATGCCTTGCTGGGCGGTAACGGGGCTGGAAAATCGACTATCCTAAAAGTGCTGAACGGGGTGCATAGCGCCGATGAAGGCACTGTAGAGGTGGCGGGCCAGAAACTTGCCGGTGCTACGCCCGAAGCGGCCCGTGCTGCGGGCGTAGCGATGAACTTTCAGGAAATGTCACTGGTTCCTACCCTGACCGTGGCGCAGAACGTGTTTCTGACACGCGAGGCCCGCGATGCGCGCGGCTTGATCGACGACGCCGACTCTATCCGCCGCGCTGAAGCGATATTCAAGATGCTGGAAGTGGAGGTAAACCCCCGTGCCCTAGTGGGGGATTTGGGAGCTGGGCAGAAGCAGTTGACAGAAATTGCCAAGGCTATCAGCCAGGACGCAAGGGTCCTGATCCTCGATGAACCATCGACTGCACTGGCCGTTTCAGATGTAGAACGGTTGTTCGTATTCCTGCGTAAGCTGAAGGCCAAGGGTGTGGCGATCATCTATGTCAGTCACAGGATGGATGAAATTGCCCGCATCGCGGACCGCGCCACGATCCTGCGCGACGGGCGTCACGTAATCACGGCGCCAATGGTGGATCTGCATGTTGACACAATGATCGAACATATTGTCGGGAGACGATCAAAGGGGTTTGCTGATGTCTTGCGCGGCGAGGTGACTAAAGGCGATGCGTTGCTAGAACTGAAGGCCGTCTCTGGGCCGCACAAGCCCGAAAACGTCAGCTTTACTCTCCATCGGGGTGAAGTGCTGGGGTTGGCAGGGCTTCTCGGCTCAGGCCGCTCGGCGCTGGCGCGGGTGATCGCGGGGATTGAACCTGCCGTCGCGGGCGAGATCGCCATCAATGGCCGCGCGGTGCAGATCCGCAGTCCATCAGATGCGATTGCCGAAGGGGTGGCACTGGTGCCCGAAGCCCGCGCCACGCAAGGAATTATCCCTGCCCACAGCGTTGCCGACAATATGGTCATGGCCGTTCTGGGCCGCATCACTAAAGGTGGTCTTGTGGATCGGATCCAAGCCCGCGAGATAACCGACAAGATGATCCAGCGTCTGTCAGTCAAGACGGCCAGTCGGGATCATGCTGTCTCTACACTTTCGGGCGGCAATCAGCAGAAAGTCGTCATCGGGAAATGGCTGGCCACTGACCCCGACATCCTGATTTTGGATGAGCCCACCGCTGGTATCGACATCGGATCGAAATCCGAAATCATCCGCTTGGTGCGCGACCTTGCGATGGCGGGCAAAGGGGTGCTGGTGATCTCATCCGAGCTTTCGGAACTTCTGACCGCCTGTGACAGGATTTTGGTGATGGCCGATGGCCGCGCACATCAGATGCTGGACCGTGCCGATCTAGATGATCCGACCGAGACCAACCCCGAACATGCCCTGCAAGCTGCCGAGCGGCGCCTGCAGATCGAGATCCAGAAAGCTCTGACCGCAAAGGAAGCCACACATGGCTAATGCAGTATCAGCCCCCAGCAGGAACCTGTTCGCGAATTGGCGGCAGAACATCATCTACATCGGCTTTGTCGTGATCTTTCTGATCTTCGCGGTGACGTTGAGCGACAAGGGATTCCTGAACCCCAACAACTTGCTGAACATCGTAAGGCAGACGGCGATGATTGCCGTCATGGCGATCGCAATGACCTTCGTTCTGTCGGCTGGAGAGATTGACCTTTCCGTAGGTGCGGTTGCCGGGTTGACGACGGTAACCGTTGCTATGGCCATCGCCGTAGCGGGCCCGATCGGTGGGGTCGCGGCAGGTATTGCCACCGGCCTCGCGGTCGGCATGTTCAACGGATGGCTGACAACCCGCATCGGGATCCCTTCGTTTCTGACGACCCTTGCGATGATGGGCATCGCCAAGGGGGTAGCGATGTGGATTTCCGACACCGCTGCCGTGCCTATTTTGTCGCCCGGCTATTCTTGGCTGTTCGGCGGCGGTTCCATGGGGCCGATCCCGGTGCTCCTTGTCTGGATCGCAGTGCTGGGGGGCTTGGGACACATTGTGCTGCGTCGGTCAGGATTTGGCCGTCGAGTGCTGGCCACCGGTGGTGGCGAGACCGCCGCGCGCTATTCCGGCATCGATACTGCCAACATCAAGATGAAGGTGCTGGTTCTGTCCTCCTGTGCTGCCGCTCTGGCCGGGATGCTTTATGCCGGGCGACTGCAGTCGGGCCGCTTTCAGCTGGGCGAGGGCGATGAGCTTTCGGTCATCGCAGCAGCGGTTCTGGGAGGCACCAGCCTGTTTGGCGGCAAAGGCACAGTCATAGGCACGATTGTAGGTGCGATGATGATCGGTTTGATTAACAACGGGCTGATACTGTTTGGGCTGGAGTTCAGCCAGCAACTGATCGCGCGGGGTGGCATCATTATCATTGCTGTCGCCCTGAGCCAGAAACGGTGAAGTCATGACCCATGTCACCATCATTGGCACCGTCATCGCCAAGCCGGAAACCCGCGACGAGCTGCAGGCGCTGCTAAGCGCCCAAGTGGCCCCGACTCGGACCGAACCCGGTTGCCTCAACTATGACTTCCATGTCGATCCCAGCGATCCGTGCTGCTTTGTTTTTTATGAAAACTGGCAGACACAGGCTGATCTGGACGAGCATATGGCCATGCCCCACCTTGCGCCGCTGTTTTCTCAGCTTGAAAGGTTGCTGGCCCGGCCTGTTGAAATCCGGCCTTTGAAGATGCTTTCGGATATGGCGAGTCAGACATGACCGCGATGAGGGGACCAGGCATATTTCTCGCTCAGTTCGCGTCTGACGCCGCGCCTTTCAATAGTCTGCCCGCTATCACGAAGTGGGCAGCGGGGCTGGGCTACAAAGGGGTTCAGATCCCGACATGGGATCGGCGGCTGTTTGATCTGGATCTTTGCGCGGAAAGCCAGACCTATGCTGACGAGGTTGTGGGTGTCTGCTTCGAGGCAGGCGTGGAGATTACCGAGCTTTCGACCCATCTGCAGGGCCAACTGGTTGCCGTAAATCCGGCCTATGACGCGGCCTTCGAAGCATTTGCGCCCGAAGCGGTGAAAGGTAACAGGCAGGCACGACAGGATTGGGCGGTGGCACAGGTCATCAGTGCCGGACGGGCCGCTCGCAAACTTGGGCTTTCTGGGACGGTGAGCTTCACCGGGTCGCTGGCTTTTCCCTTCCTTTACCCATGGCCACAGCGACCAGCCGGTTTGATCGACGAAGCATTTGCCGAGCTTGCCCGCCGTTGGACGCCGATCTTGAATGCCTACGACGAGGTCGGCGTCGATATCGGTTTTGAATTGCATCCCGGCGAAGATGTCTTTGACGGCGCGAGCTGGGAAAGGTTCCTATCGGCTGTGGCAGAACATCCGCGTGCTCGGATCAACTATGACCCATCACATTTCTTACTGCAGGCCATGGATTATCTGGCCTTCATTGACCTCTATCATGACCGCATTTCGGCCTTTCACGTAAAGGATGCCGAGTTTCGACCAGACGGTCGGCAAGGTGTCTATTCCGGCTATTCTGCCTGGTCCGACCGGGCGGGACGATTTCGCAGTCTTGGAGATGGGCAGGTTGATTTCGGCGCTATCTTCACAAAACTAACGCAGCACGGTTATCGCGGCTGGGCGGTGATGGAGTGGGAGTGTTTCCTCAAGTCCCCTGTGCAAGGGGCGGCTGAGGGAGCGCCGTTCATTAAGCAGCATCTGATTGAGGTGACGGGCCAGGCGTTCGATGACTTTGCGGGCGGACAGGTTGATCGTACGGCGCTGTGTGCCATGCTGGGGATTGCGGAATGACCCTGAAACTCGGGATGGTGGGTGGGGGCAGGGGCGCCTTTATCGGCGGAGTGCATCGCATTGCGGCGCGGCTCGACGGCCACTGGGAACTGGTAGCAGGGGCCTTCTCATCTGATCCTAAACGGGCGGCTACGTCAGCGGCAGAGTTGGGGATTGCGGCAGAGCGCAGCTATGGCAGCTTCGTCGAAATGGCTAAAGCAGAGGCAGCACGGCCAGACTGCATCGATGCTGTCGCGATCGTCACGCCCAATCACTTGCACGTCCCAGTCGCCACGGCTTTTTTGCGCGCGGGGATTCCTGTGATCTGCGACAAGCCGCTTGCGACGACTGTCAAAGACGCAGAGGCGCTTGTGCTTCTGGTGGCAGAGACCGGAATACCCTTCATTCTGACCCAAACTTACACCGGCTACCCGATGGTCCGCGAGGCGCGCGCTCTGGTCGCGGCCGGCCGTATCGGGCACGTGCGCCATGTGCAGGTAGAGTATCTACAGGACTGGCTGGCTGAACCGGTCGAGCGTGGGGGTCAGAAACAGGCATCGTGGCGCGCTGACCCAGCGCAGTCTGGGGCGGGCGGGTGCATCGCAGATATCGGCACCCATGCCTTCAACCTTGCCACCTTCGTATCCGGTCTTGTAGCGCATGCCCTGCTGGCTGATCTGACAGCTTTCGTGCCTGGCCGGGCACTTGACGACAATGCGGCACTCCTGCTCCGGTTCCAGGGCGGGGCCAAGGGCATGATCTGGGCAAGCCAAGTAGCGCCGGGCACAAAGAATGGTCTGCGCCTCCGCGTCGTAGGCGATGCCGGGGGCTTGATGTGGGATCAGGAGCACCCCGACGATCTGGAGTTTACGCCTATCGGCCAACCCACACAGACTTTGCGGCGTGGCGGTGAAGGGGTGGTCACAGCATCCCGTTTGCCGGCAGGTCACCCTGAAGGCTATCTTGAGGCCTTTGCCACGCTTTACACAGAGGCCGCGGGAATGGTTCGGAGGTTTCGCGAAAGGGCAAAACCGGATCAAGCGACGATGTTGCCGACGGTGACTGACGGGCTGGCGGGTATGCGCTTTATCTCTGCCGGTGTTCGGTCGCACGAAGGTGGCGCGGTTTGGATCAATCTATGAAAGATGGGATTGACGACAGGACGTCGGCAATTCCGAGGAGCCAGCCCCTCGATTTGCTAAAGGGGAGACTGGGCTGGAATCCTGAATTTGCACTGTATTTTTCTCCAAATGAATGAGTGCCCAATGCACGTTGATGCTGAGTAGTAAGACCACTCGGGACCGGTTTTCATTCCGCTTTAGACCGAATGCGGCACCGACATAAACAGAGCTTGCGCGCCTGCAGCTAGCAGCAAAAAGGGTCCGCTTACCGACGTTTTCGCTGATAAAATGCTGCAAGATGCACGAATGGCCGCTCTGGTGAAGCTGCGCCGCAGCGCCGCTCACCTTGGCGAGCGGCCGCAATGGGCCGATCACGTCAGAAAGGCGATGTTGACTCGCTTCCCTTCACGGTAACCACGCTAACCCGCAAATGAAACATCTGGACGGAAGTGACAGGTCGGCTTTTTAGCGTACTACCTCCACTCACTTGCCTTTCAGAATGGCGGCAATGATCAAGCCAAAGGGTCCGAGGATTGCCCCCCAGAGCGCGCCTTTGCCGCCATCAACGAAGAGGCCGATGATACCGAAGGTGATGGCGCCTGCGATTATGAATTCCATGATGTCGTTTCTTTTCGTGTTGCCGCAGTGCGCTCACGGCACCAGCCCACCAAGTGGGCCAACGTTGTTGTCATGGCTCTAGTCGATCGTCTGGACCCATAAGGTCTCAAGCGCCGCGCGATCAGGTGCACCCGTTGGTGGCAAGTCGTTTTGTTCCTGAAAAGTATGCATGGCATTGCGAGACCCATTCCCCAAAACCCCGTTTGGCGTGCCCGGATCGAAGCCACCAGCGTTCAGCATGGTCTGTATGGCACGGTAGTCGTCGCGGGAGAGGTCAAGTGTTGACCAGCCACAAGCGCCAGCTACAGCCTCGATCGCTTCCTGAACTCCTGCAAGATCAAACTCAGCATCGTGACGCTGGCCGTTGCCGTCTGCTATACGAATGAAAAAGTTATCCGCATCGTAGAGTTCACGAATGAAGCCTTCTGATCCAGTACCGAATAACCCAGCGCCTTTGTTGTTTGTCAGCTCGCTCCAGCGGGTGGATTGTGCCGGCGCGTCGTCGATGCGGTAGGTGATGTCAAATGAGTCTCGCCGTGTGGCGGTCATCACAAAGTCATCCTGAATAAACACGATAGAGGTCACACCCTCACGACACTGGGCTATAAGAGCCGTTACACCGCCGAAGCTGCCTGCGTCATAGGCAGAGTAGTTTATTGCAACCACTGACGGGCTGTCATCGATTGCGGCGCGTTCTTCATTGATCACCCACCAGCCGGCAATCTGATCCCCCTCCTTATGTGCCTGTTCGAACGGCGCGAGGCTATAATCGACGCTGGGGTGGTCCGGGTCCGCCCAGGGTAGTGCAGTATCAATGACCGCATCGCTTCCGGTAGTTGTGGCTGGTTCCTCGGTATCTGGACGCGATGGTGCCGACATAGTTGCATTCGGCGTCACCGGAAATGCGATCCCATAACGCGCCTGCAAAAAGGCCATCTGCAACTGGGCGAGGGTGAGCTTTTCGGTTTCCACACGACTTAGGGCAACCGCCTGGATCAGACCACCCGCAGATGCCGCCTCGCGCTCGGCTGCTTCAACGCGCAACTGTTGGGCGGCCATTTCGCCAAGCAGTTGCTCGGCACGCTCTGGATCTGGCTCAACCGCTGGAACGGTGACTTCGATGGTCGCGCCTGCGGCATCAGCCTCTTTGCGAGCCTCGACGACCGTACGCAACAGTAGCAGCGCTTCACGGCGGCTTTCTGCAAGTATACGGATTAACCCACCATCGTAGCGGGCGATCGTGCCGTCAACTTCGCTGATCTGACTTTCGATGGCCGCAATTTCTGCGTCCAGGGCAGAGCTCTCCTGAGCAAGTGCATTGCCAGCGAGGCAGGTGCTGATCATCAGGGAGGCGGTAAGTGTGTACAATTTGGTCATATGGAGGGTCCTCTGGGCAGGTACGACTTAGCCGCGGCCAATATCGTTGAGGATCGTGTGGCCCCGCTCGGCCATGCAACGATCGACGACGCGGCGGGGTCCATAGGTCACAAGATCGTAGGAGTAATCATTAGCTGCTGCGCCCGCGGCCATGCCTGATGCTGCGCCATAAGCAGTAAGCTCACGTTGATAGTTTGTGCCGCCGCCCACGACAGCGCCAGTGATTGCGCCAAGAAGGAGCCCAGTCATCAGGTTTGCGCCCATCTGTTCCTGCTGGCGCTGGCGATAGTCCGCTTCAACCTGTACGGCGACCGCTCGACAAGCTTCCAAGTCACGCTCAAAGCGCGGCATATCCGTGCGTTGCTGATCCACAACGGGGCGGTACTCGGTCAGCGGTTCGAGCTCGGCGCAGCCAGCAAGTAGTGCCACAGCGATTAGGCCAATAGACCGAGTTTTCGTCAAAAAATTCATGCAGCAGCTCCTTTTCCCTTCCCGTGAGCAGAACGGGAGGGTTATGCTGGGGTGAGCCCCCAGGTTTGTGATACGTCTAATAACGTGACGGGCTTGTCACGAATCGGCATTCTGACCCCCTAAGGGTCCGACGGTCCGGTTGGTGAGTCAATCAAAAAACTAGACGCATGTATTCGTGCGACATATAGGTGAGGACGCAGGGTGACTCGCAAGAAGGGCAAACAGCTGAACTGGGGTGTCGAACGTCGATATGAGTTCATCGAGTTTCGCCTGTTTTGGAATGGGCGAATAAACCGAGGGGACTTGATGGACGCGTTTGGGGTTTCAACACAGCAGGCATCGCTGGACCTGAACGCCTATATCGAACAGGCTAAGCGCAATCTCGTCTATGATAAGAGCCTGCGCACATATCTGCGCGGCAAGCACTTCAAGCCTAAATACCTCAAGCCTGATGCGGAGGAGTATTTCGCTCAGCTGCGGGCGGTCGATCAGGGGTTGGTCAGTGCCGACCAGAGCTGGATTAGCTTTTTCCCGAGTTTTGGAGCAACGCCCACGCCTGCGCGTGGTGTGACGCCTGAGACTCTGCGGGACGTGCTGGCAGCGATCCGCGAGCCAGCAGCCTTGCAGGTGACCTATCAGTCCATGTCGCGACCTGAGCCCAGCGCGCGCTGGATTGAACCGCATGCCTTGGCCTTTGACGGGTTCCGCTGGCATGCTCGCGCGTTTTGTCAGAACGACCAAGTGTTCAAGGACTTTTTGTTATCGCGGATCGTTGAGGTTGGCGAAACGGGGCCTGTGACTGCTGAGCCCAGCGCTGATGCGGCATGGCACACAGAGATCGTGCTAGAGATTGGTCCGCACCCCGACCTCTCAGATAATCAGCGCCGGGCGATTGAGATGGATTACGGAATGGACGGGGGCAGGGCGCAAATCAGGGTCCGCCGAGCGCTCCTATTTTATGCCCTTAAGCGACTTGGACTAGATACCGACCCAGCGGCGCGGCGCCCACAGGATCAGCAGATTGTTCTTTTGAACCGGGACAGTGTCATCGAGCTTGGAAATGAACCTGCGTGATGAAATCATTCGGCGGCTTCTTGATGTTTTGCGTGAGGTGACTGAGTGAATCCGGCTGAAATCTCTGATGCACTCGCTGCCTTGGCTGCCAAGCCCTATGATCCGGTCGAGTTTCCCTTCGAGTTCGCGGCGGCGACGGACAATAACCCTGCCACCATCGCCAAGCTCCAAAATGGATCCTTCAATAAATCGGACCTCCCCGGCGGGGTCCTGATGAACCAGAAGTTCCATTTCGCGCCAGCCCTGAACGGGATGACTTCGGTCACCCTGGACGCGCTGCGCGCCAATAAGCGGACCCTGAAACACAAACCCGCCATCCTGATCACCTCGGACGGGGTCGAGGTCTCCGCAGAACACCTGAAATCCGGCGATACGCTCCACTGCGCATTCACGGAGCTGGGGGACCGGTTCGGCTTCTTCCTGCCCGCGGCCGGAAAGGAACGCTACCGGGCCGCAGAAGAGAACCCGGTCGACATCAAGGTCGCAGGCAAGCTAGCCAAGCTCTATGACGCGCTGATCCGGCGCAACCCGGACTGGGCCGCCGAGGACCGGCGGCATGATATGAACCAGCTGATGACCCGGCTGATCTTCTGCCTCTTCGCGGAGGATGTGGGGATCTTCCCGGACAACCAGTTCAGCCGCCTCATCTTCACCCACGCGGGCGACAAAGGGGAGGGGATGCGCGAGGTGCTGATCAGCGCATTCACCGCCATGAACACCTCCCGGGACAAGCGTGATGCGCTGCCCGCCTGGACGCGTGAGTTCGAATACGTGAACGGGGGCCTCTTCGCAGGTGCGATCGACGCGCCGATGTTTGACGCCCCCTCCGCCCGCTACCTGCGGGACGTGAGCGCGGAGGACTGGAAGGGAATCAACCCGGACATTTTCGGCTCCATGATCCAGTCAGTGACCAACGCAGAGCTGCGCTCCGAGTTGGGGATGCATTACACCTCCGTCCCGAACATCATGAAAGTGCTGGGGCCCTTGTTCCTGGATGAGCTGGACGCAGAGATCGACAGGTCCTGGGATCGGGAGCGCGCTCTGCGCCAGGTGCTGGACCGGATCTCGAAGATCCGGGTATTTGACCCGGCCTGCGGGTCCGGAAACTTCTTGGTGGTCGCTTACCGGGCCCTGCGCGAGCGGGAGATCACCATCCTGAGCCGTATCTCGGAGCTGACCGGCGGCACCCAGACCGAGATGTGGTCCGTCATCCCGATCCGGAACTTCTACGGGATCGAGCTGACCGATTTCGCGGTGGAGACCGCAAAGCTGGCGCTGTTCATCGCAGAGTATCAAGCGAACGCGCAGTTCAAGGAGGCGTTCGGGCGCAAGCCGGCTGACCTGCCGTTGCGAGACGCGGCGAATGTGGTCTGCGGGAACGCGCTGCGGCTGGACTGGGAGGCGGTCTGCCCGGTCCCGGAGGATGGGGGTGAGGTGTTCATCGCCGGGAACCCACCGTTTCTGGGCTCGACGAACCAAAGCAAAGAACAAAAAGCTGATCTTGCCCACGTCTTCGCGGGCCAAGTTGAGAGCTTTGCGGCCTTTGATTATGTCGCTGGCTGGTTCTATAAGGTTTCGCTCTACCTTCGGGGAAGGACTGCTAGATCTGCGTTTGTGTCGACCAACTCCCTCTGTCAGGGGCAATCAGTAGCAGCATTCTGGCCGCACTTGCTTAGAGATGATCTAGAAATTGGATTTGCTCATACGTCATTCAAATGGCGCAATAACGCTTCAGCTAATGCTACCGTCATGTGTGTCGTTGTAGGACTTCGTAACCGATCAGGACTTCCGGCCCGTTTATTCAGTGCCGGTGTTTCGATGGATACGTCGAATATCAACGCTTACTTGGTTCCGTATCAAAACATATACATTGAAGGGACTAGAAATGGTCTCTTCAGCCTTCCACCAATGGATTACGGAAACAAGCCGGTGGAGCAAGGGCATCTTTTGCTCGACCAAGCGGAAAGGGACGATCTCATTCGGGAAAATCCAGGCATTAAAAAGTTCATCAGACCTTTCATGGGGTCAAACGAAGTTGTGAAAGGCACAACCCGTTACTGTTTTTGGATCCGCGATGAAGAATTATTGGAAGCGCGTGAGTTTGAAGAGATTAGAATTAGGATAGGTCGCGTAGAAGCGTTTCGTCGAGGCAGCACCGATGCGTACGTCAGGGAAAAACTTCTTCCCCGATCACATGCCTTCAAACAAGTTTTTGAAGCAAAAAGACATACGATTGCAGTCCCGATCCATACAGGTGAGACGCGGCCTTACCTCCCGGTCGCCCGATTTTCGTCAGATGTGATCTTCTCTAACGCGGCTATGGCCCTTTATGACGCCCCTGACTGGTGTGTCGCAGTGATCGCCTCGCGCCTGCATCTGGTCTGGATCAGCACTGTCTGCGGGAAACTGGAGACGCGGTTCCGGTATTCCAACACCCTCGGCTGGAACACTTTCCCGGTCCCGAAATTCACCGAGGACCAGCTGGCCGCGCTGACCAAATCCGCCATGGCGATCCTGCGCTGCCGGCTCACCCATCACCCGAAGACGATCGCGGACCTCTACGACCCGGACAAGATGCCGGAGGACCTGCGCGCCGCCCACAAGGCGAATGATGACCTCCTGGAGAGCATGTATATCGGCCGTCCTTTCCGGAACGACACGGAGCGGCTGGAACACCTGTTCAAGCTCTACGCAGCCCGGGTCAAGAAACTGAAGAAGGGGGCCGCCTGATGTCCGATTTCGTCAAGGTAACCTACGGCCAGACCGGCAAGACCCAGGCACCCAACCCGATGGGGATGCGCCCGATGCAGGCCCGGGTCTATGAGGCCCGCGCCGCCCAGTTCATCCTCCTGAAGGCCCCGCCCGCCGCTGGGAAATCCCGCGCGCTGATGTTCGTGGCGCTCGATAAGCTGGAGAACCAGGGGGTCGGGAAGGTGATCATCTGCGTTCCGGAAACCTCGATCGGGGCGTCGTTTCGGTCCACCGATCTCACCTCCTACGGCTTCTTCGCGGACTGGGAGGTCCAGACCCGGTGGAACCTGTGCCTCAACGGGGCCGAAGAAGGATCCACGACCCGCAAGGTGCGCGCGGTGAAGGAATTCATGGCATCTGACGACCGGGTTTTGGTCTGCACTCACGCCACCTTTCGGTTTGCTTTTGATGAGATTGCGGAGGACAAGGGGACGGCGGCGTTTGATGACTGCCTTATCGCGATTGACGAGTTCCATCACGTCAGCGCCGGGGATGACAACCGGCTGGGCGAGATCCTGCGCCGGATCCTGAACCGGGGTCAGGCACATGTGATGGCAATGACCGGGTCCTATTTCCGTGGTGACAGCATCCCGGTCCTGCGTCCCGAGGATGAGGCGCTGTTCCGGTCCATCACCTACAGCTACTACGAGCAGCTGGACGGGTACCGGTTCCTGAAAAGCCTCGGGATTTCCTACAGCTTCTACCGGGACACGTACATCAGCGCGATCCCAGATGTGCTGAACCCGGACCTTAAGACGATCATCCACATCCCGCACCGCGGAGGGGCGGAGGCTTATGACGTCAAACAGGCGGAGGTGGGTGCGATCCTGAACGTGCTCGGGACCGTAATCGGCAAGGAGGAGGCAACCGGGTTCGATCTCGTTCGGCAGCCGGACGGACGGGTCCTGAAGGTGGCGGACCTAGTCGATGACGGTCCGGAACGGGACCGGGTCAAGGCGTCCCTCACGCGCGAGATCCTCGGGCCGGACGGGAAACGGGATGATGTGGCGGACCGGGCCAAGGTGGACATCATCATCGCGCTTGGGATGGCGATGGAGGGGTTCGACTGGGTCTGGTGCGAGCATGCGCTGACCATCGGGTACCGGTCCTCCCTCACCCAGATCGTGCAGATCATCGGCCGCGCGACAAGGGACGCGCCCGGCAAGCGCCACGCCCAGTTCACCAACCTGGTGGCGGAGCCCGGGGTCGAGACCGGGGTGGTCACGGACGCGGTCAACGACATGCTCAAGGCGATCTCTGGGGCGCTGCTGATGGAGCAGGTCCTGCAACCGAACTTCAAGTTCTACCGGCGCGAGGACGGGGATTACCGGCCTCCGGTCGAGGTGGATGATGAGGGTCGGGTCCATATCGGGATCGGAGGCCTGATGGTCCCGCCCACCTCCCGGGCGCGCGAGATCGTCGAGAACGACATGCACGAGCTGGTCGCCAAGGCGTGCCAGCAAATCGACCGGCGTACCGTGGCGGATGACGTGGCGCCGGAGGTAGCGACCCAGATGGTCCTGACCGAGATCATCGAGAAGAGCTACGAGAACCTGACCGCGGACGAGACGGAGTCGATCCGCCAAGACTTGGCCGCCCGGATGAACATCGCCGCAATCGCCCGCAAGATGGCGCTGGAGGAGACCGAGGCGGGGAAGGGGTCTGACATGGATGACGCCGAGGGGACCGTGCCGGAGGAAAAGGACGCCCCGGACGCGTTGAATCTGATTCGGATGGTGAAGAAGTTCATCAACGTGCGCGAGCTGGATATCGACCTGATCGATAGCATCAACCCGTTCCGGGAGGGGTTCGACGTCGCCTCCAAGGCGCTCGACACGCCGCTGCTCCAGCAGATCCAGAGCGCGATGGTGGCCCAACGGATCCAGATGACCGAAGAGGAGGCGCTGGTCCTGTGGCCCCGGATCAAGCGGTTCACAACGCAAGAGGGGCGCCCACCCAACCCACACGCGGCGGACGACCTGGAGCGTCGTCTGGCGGAGGCGCACGCGTACATCCGCACCAAGAAGGCCGAACGGCTACGCGCCGCCCAAGGGGGCGCGTAACGCATGGCCCGGTACCGGTCGATCGAGGAGATCCTCGGGGAGGAGGACGATCTGGGGCTTCTGAATGTGACGCTCCGGCCCCGCGCCGCCCGCCGCCCTGAGGGGGAACGGGACGCCGAGCTGGTCCGGGAGGTAAACCGGTTCTTTGAGCGGACCGGTCGGGTGCCGGACCCTGAAGCGGCGGATTACGAGGAGATGCGCCTCGCGATCCTCTGGGCCGGGCTGGCCAGGTGCGGACCCGCGGGTCATCTTGCGGAGGAGGACGTGAACGGGCTCCTGTCTGGTGTGTCCCTGACCCTGACCGCTGAGCCCGCCGCACCGGAGCGCGACTGGCGCGATGAGCCCGATGCGGATGAGGTCCCCACCTCGCTCGATGACATCTTCGATGATGACGAGCTGGACGTCTCGGACGCGTTCACGGCGATCAAGCATGTGACTCCGGCGGAGGACCGACTGGTTCCGGACCACCGGGCCGAATTCTACCCCTGCCACGATTTTGAGCGGTTCCGTGATATGTTCGCGCAGACGCAAGCCGCGCTTGAGGCGGGGGAGCGGGAGGTGCGCTCGATCAACCATAACGAGGAGGTCCGAGTCGATGAGGGTTCTCTGTTCATCCGCAAGGGGCTTCTTACCTACGTGGCGGAGAAGGCGGAGATGACCGCCCGGGCGGGCAAACGGGACCACCGGCTCCGGATCATCTTCTCAAACGGGATGGAGAGTGACCCGCTTCTGTCCTCGTTCCGGAAGGCCTTGGCGGATGATGCAACCGCGCGCGCCATCCACCGGCACGGGATCGGTGCGATGGACCCAGCCTGGGAGGCTGACCGGATCGACCTGACCGGGACGGTCTACGTGGTCCGGAGCAAATCCAGAGAGCCGGCGATTGCGGAGGTCAGCGGGATCCTTCTTAAAATCGGGGTAACCACGCAGGAGGTGCGGCGCCGGATCGCAGACGCGCGCAACGACCCGACGTTTCTGCTGGCCCCCGTAGAACTAGTCGCGACCTATGATCTTGTGAACCTGTCCTGGCGGAAGGTTGAACAGCTCCTGCACCGCTTCTTCGACGCTGCCCGGCCACGGGACCTGTGGATCACGGACCGGTTTGGTCGGAAGGTCTACCCGCGGGAATGGTTCTATGTCCTACCAGAACATGTTAGCCGGGCGGTGCAGGCGATCCGGGAAAGTAATCTCCATGAACTGGAATACGACCCGGAGAGCCAGGCCATCAGAAAGAAGAGGTGAAGGTGACTAGTGATGCTAAGGCGAGGACCGGCGGACGCATTCAGACGGCTTCAGACCAGGCACTCGGTTGTGCTGTTCGGTCTGGTGGCATTTTAACGGATGGTGATTTTGCGGTGACAGATGCCCAGCGCGATGAGTGCCCAGTGCGGGATCGGTCAGGCGAAGGTGCTCCGACTAAGGCCGATCTAATCCCCCCGCTGGAGACTCGAGCCGCCGCTGCGCGCGTAATTGCAGAAAGTGGTGAAATGCCCCGCGATGATCTGATTGTAGCAACTGCGCGCATCCTTGGCTTTGCCAAGACTGGCAGAGAGCTCCATGCTCAGATTGATCGGGCATTGCCTAAGAGGCCAACGTGAGCACCTTGTATCGAAGGGTTAGGCACTAAAGCATGTTTGGCCTGGGCAAAAAAGACGAAGACGGCAAACAGGTCCGAATTGAGCACCGTGGAAAGTATACGCGTGCCTCGCGTACTGGGGGCGTGGCCGTTCGTGCCGAAAAGAAGGTCGGCCCGGTCAATCTGACCGCCAATTCGTCCAAGGGCCTGCGTGCATCAACGCGCATCGCGAACGGCACCCGCGTCGCCTTGCAGAATGGCCGGTTTCAGCTAATCGGACGCTGGCGGTCGGGCCCTCTTGGCTTTAACCTGTCCAAAACCGGCGTCAGCGCATCTGTGAAGAACAAAGCTGGCACCTTTAATTTTCTCAAACCGCAGTATTCATCCTTTAAACTTGCTGGAATCCAATTGCGCGGACGGAAGGCAGCAGAACTACAGATGATCTATATGCTGATCATGGCCGTGGTGTTTGCCGCCGTCTTTGGCGTGAAGATCTTCGTGTTTCTGGCTTGGCTCTTATCGTTGCCTGTCTTGTTCATCTGGGACTTGATCGTCGGGTTTGTGCAAGGCGTGCGCAGTAGCTGATCTTACCAGGTAGAACTGCCAACGTATCGTGTGCCCAGCGCTCGGGCCACCCAGTCACCCTTCCGCCATCGGCACCCAAACAGAGAATACCCCACTTTCGTCTGTGATCCTTTGCTCGATTCGCGCCGCTTGCTCTGCGGCATCAATCGCATCAAGGATCTTGGCCTGCGCGGCATTGAAGGCCAGAGCCTCATCAATGCTTTCGGTCTGATGGTTCAGCCCCGTGGTGCTGTCATGCCAGATGAAGGCGTCAAAGCCTGCGAGATCATCGCGTGCGGGATCGACCAGTTCCCAAGTCTCGGCACCGTCATCGCCGATGCGCACACCATTTATCACGCGCGCCGCGGCATGATCCTGCTTTAACGCGGCGAAGCGACGTCGATCGTAATCCCGAGCAGCGACCAGGCTTTCATGGATCTGCCCATCGGCGGTGCGGAAGACGTTTTCTGCGATGTGGTCACCAAAGTACATGATGGCCTCAGGGCGCGTGCGCAGATCGTAACACCATTTCAGCCACCCTTCGGCTGTCGCGTGGTCGGGGTCCGCACTTTGGGCTGCATCAACTTCAATTGTATCCATCATGCCGAGCATGACCTCATACCCCTGCGCATAGTCGAACTCCGTCACACCGGCCGCGTCAAAGACCCGCTGCAATGTCTGATATGCGCCGTCGCACACACCCATGTCTTTGAAGAATTGCAATGTGGTTTTCATCCGACGGCCCCATATGTGCGTGCTGATCCGGCCAGCCATGTGACGGCATGCCCGTTGGTGTTGATGGCTTTGCCGCCTGCCGCGCCGGGGTTGCCTGCGGTAATGGAAGTTGGCTCTTCAAAACCACCTGTGTCTATCAGGCCAGCGCCGCCGGCTGCACCCCAGCCACCACCACCGCCTGCCAACGGCGTGATGAAGGCCCCGTTGTTGGCGCTGTCTCGGTAAACCGCGAAGGTATCGCTGCGTCCGGCTTGTCCGGCCCCACCGCCGGGGGCCGCAAAGGCGGTATCAAATGCTGAGCCAAACGGCTTTACTGGCCGCAAGTCCGCAAAGCCCGTATCCGCGGTGACCTGTATGCGACTTGTCGTCGTAAACACCTCACCCACACCGCCCGCAGTGCCTGGTATGACCCGGCCGCCACCTTGCCCCGATATGCCACCGATCTTGTACGGACCGGGGTTTCCACTTCCACCACCCATTCCAGTCTCCTTTTAAAGCCCGCCACCTTCTTGCATGGCCGCACCACTCGCGCCGCCTGCGCCGCCGTGCGTGGCAATTGTTTGTCCTGCCCAGCTGTTGGCATCGAGTGCCACGGTACCAACCTGTCCGATCGGCCCGCCTGCGCCAAAACTGCCAAGTGTTGTCCCGTTGGTGTTGCCTATGTTGGCAGGACCACCGCGACCCCCACCTGCGCCACCGCCGCCGGAGGCGTAGATCCTTGCATTGGTAACGATGATTGCTGGTGTGCCGGTTTGGGCTGCACCCCCACCACCGCCACCACCGATATAGCCGCCCGCATTATCAATGCTGATCGGACCGGTCAGGGCGATGGCTGGCCCACCCGGTGTTGGCGCGACGTATGTGACACGGTCGGCTTGCAGATAGCCGCCATCCCCGCCCTTGCCGATGATGAAGCCTTTGTTGATCAGTGTGAGCCCACCAGGGAAAGCGCCGCCCATATCGAGTGCCGGTGTCGCGGCACTATCGGACCAAATGTAGATTCCGGCCGCGATTGTGACCCTCGCGGCAGATACCCCATTCCAGCCTTGGCCCAAGAGGTAACTGCGCAAGTTCAAATGCAGCTGATGCGCGGTGAGTGTGTGCGAGAACTGCGCAGACTTGCCCCTGAGGCTGAGTTTGCCGATGGGCCCGGTCGGCACGCCCGCGAGTGCGCGCACGGCCGCTTCGCCAAGCGAGATGGTCGCCGTGGCGGGGCGGCCAAGCTCGGTGTTAACGGCCGAGAGTGAGAGCGGCCCTATGGTAGGAAGCGGCATGGGTCACGGGCTCCCAAAGGCTGTGACATTGCCCAGCACAGTCAGATTGCCCGAGGCGTCGAGCACCATGATATTGGTGCCGTTGTGGCGAAAGGTCAGGGTCGTGCCCGTGGCATGTGCCGTGAAGGCGCCCCAGCGGGCTCCCACTTCGACGATCTGCTCTGTGCCATCAGCGCGCTTAAGAAAGAGCTTTCCATCGCGGGTGTTGATTGCGAGCTCGCCCAGATCAAGCTGAGCCGTTGTTGGCACCTTGGTGGCAACCGAAGAGCGTTTCATACGAATGATACTGGCCATGTGGCCTCCTGCGGTTCAGCCTCATGTGAGGCAAGGATCAAGGCGGATCAGAACGTGCCGCCGTCAAGGGTGATGCCGGTGATGCTGCCACCGGTAATGGCCACCGAGTTGGCAGCTTGGGTTGCAAGCGATCCAAGCCCGAGATTGCTGCGCGCCGTGGTCTTGTTTGGCAGATCCGCGAGGTTGGAGGCTGCGGCCAGCTTGCCGGCCAGCCCGTTGGTCACCGTGCTGGCAAAGTTCGGATCATCGCCCAAGGCGGCGGCAAGTTCATTCAGCGTATCAAGCGCGCCGGGGGCTGCATCGACCAGCGCGCCAATCGCGCTCGCAACAAAGGCCGTGGTTGCAAGCTGTGTTGTGTTGGTCCCGGCAGCAGGTGTTGGCGCGGTGGGCGTGCCGCTCAGCGTCGGCGAGGCCAGTGCTGCCTTGGCATCAAGCGCTGCCTGCAGCCCAGTGACCTGCGCGATCGCGTGGCTGTGGGTGGCGGGCGTAAAGCTCGTGGGCTTGCCCGTCACCCCTGTCCAAGGGACACTGTCAGCGGCCTCTGCCGCATCCACCTTGCCATTATTGTTGCTGTCATAGGTCGCTTTGGCCATGTCGCCTGCCCCAAAGCTTGTTAGGGCGGCTTGCACAAAGGCAGTGGTGGCAATCTGGGTGGTGTTGGTACCGCCGGTCGCTGTGGGGGCCGTTGGCGTACCGGTCAAGCCGGGCGAGGCGAGTGCGGCCTTGGCGTTCAGCGCCGTCTGCAATCCTGTCACATCGGCAATGGCATGGCTGTGGGAGGCTGCGGCTTTCCCATCAAGCGCCGTCTGCAAACCGCTCACATCCGCGATCGCATGGCTATGACTACTGGCTGCCTTGCCCGCGAGCCCAGCATCGAACTGCGACTTACGCACAAGATCGGTACTGGCGCTCGCATCCTGGCTTGATTTCGGCACCACCGCGAAGGTCTTGGCACCCGCAATGCTCTGGGCCCCGGTCAGATCCACAAAAGCCCCGCGTCCGGCCAGCGGCAAGATGGCTGTGGCATTACCTGCGCCGTCATCGCCCTTGCCGATATAAAGCGTGTCATCGACTTCGTTATGGGCGACCTCGCCGGATTTCAGGGCAGCGGGCGCGCCGGCATTGCCGGCCTGGCGGCGTTTGAACTGGATCGTATTGGCCATCAGAAGAAGCCTCCGTTGATAGGTGTGTTTGTGGGAAGGATGGTGATGCCGGGATCGCCTTGGTCGCCCTTGTCACCTTGCGGACCAATCGCGCCTTGCGGCCCGGGCTGACCACCGATCCGGATGCGGTAAGGACCGCTTGCGACCCGCAGGCGCACAGGTGCTGTGAGGGTGATGGGGCCCATCTGGGGCAAAACGTAGCTCATGGTGCAAGCCCGCGTGTCACTGGCAGTGCGACGGGTATCTCAAGAAAGAAGCCCAGATGCAGATCGGGATCAACGTCGACGCGCACCAGATCAAGCACCACACGCCCGGGCGGAAGGCCTGCGGTTTGGTCCGCGCGCAAGCCCAGCTCCAGTATCGTGTCACTTACCCGCAAGACGCCGCCCTCGGCGGTGCTGATCAACGCCAGCACTGTCGGATCACTGGCCCGCCGCCGCAGCTGCCCGGCATAGGCGGCCCCTTCGACAAAGACGGGGGCAGCCGCCTCGATCTGCAAGCGCCATGGATAGCCGATCATCACCGCCGGGCCTTCGGTCATGGTGGTGATACTCATGGCTGCCACCCGCAGAGCTGGGCGCCTGTTTCATTATGGGCGAGGATCTGGCGCGCGGTGCCATCGGTCAGCTGATCAGCGCGTGAGGGGCGGATGGGTGCTGCCCAGTCGCAGTCCGTCTGGAAGAGGACATCAGTCGCGCATCCAGCGAGCAAGGCGGCGCTCACGCTCAGCAGGGCTGGCAGTCTCAACATCATAGCGGGTGTCCTTGGCGGTCTGGAGCGCGCGGATGCGGGCATCGGCGCGGCGGATGGCGTAATTGGCTTCAGCGGCCTGGCGGCCTTGACGGATGGCGACCCAAAGCGCGGTGATCAGAGCAAAGGTGATGGCGCCCGCAAAAACAGCCCGTCGGCCGAACCCCGAGAGCAGGGCATAGGCAAACCCCATCATGGCGTGCGCCCTGTGCGGTGATCGTCAATCCGGGCGGTGCGTGCCTTCAGCGCGTAGAGAATGACACCGACAAACACGGCCATGCCAATCCAGGGGAGTGCGGCGGCCAGCCAGCCATCCATCCCAAAGAGATGCCGTAACAGGGTTCGACCCAAATGGCATCGTTGTGAGTTGATCGACCGTTCGATGTGAGGTGTCGTTGCCCTTGGCACGCTGTGCGGCGTGTCGACGGGGTGGTGCTGTGATGCGCGCCCCAAGTTTTGAACAACGAAAGGACAACGACATGGAAACTTATATCGGATTGGATGTCTCTCTCGCAAGCACTGCGATCTGCACGGTGAGCGCGCAGGGCAAGATCGTCAAGGAAACGACCGCAGTCAGTGAACCGGAGGACCTTGTTGCGACGCTAAAGGCAATTCCTGGGGCTGTTGTTGCAGTGGGCCTAGAAGCCGGTCCTCTCTCGCAATGGCTTTATCGGCATTTGACCGACGCAGGCTTTGCCACAGTGCTGATGGAGACGCGGCAGGTGAAGGGTGCGCTGAAAGCGATGCCCATCAAGACGGACCGTCGGGATGCAGAGGGGATTGCACGGCTGCTGCAGATGGGCTGGTACCGGCCTGTCCATTGCAAATCGATATCAGCTCAAGAGATGCGCGCCCTTCTGGCCACGCGCAAGACTGTCCAGCAGGCGGCGATGAATCTCGAACTATCGATCCGTGGTGTGTTGCGAAACTTTGGACTGAAGATGGGACGTGTTGCAAAGGGTCGCTTTGAAGCGCGGGTGCAGGAACTGACCGAAGGTAATCCCATGCTGGAGGCTGCAGCTACCCCGATCCTTGCATCACGACGGATGCTGCGACAGGAACTGGCCAGTTTGGAGAAGCTCCTGCGCAACCACGCCAAGGAAGACCCGGTCTGTCACTCGCTCATGACGATGCCTGGGGTTGGTCCCGTCGTGGCCCTGACCGTCAAGGCGTCTATTGATGACCCGGAGCGGTTCCGATCTTCCAAGGACATCGGTCCGTGGGTTGGGTTGACCCCGCGACGTGAGCAGTCAGGCGAGCGCGACATCATTGGCCAAGTGTCTCGGGCTGGCGATGTTGGGCTGCGCACGGCGCTGTACCAGGCAGCGACGGTCATGCTGCATCGCGGCCGCAAGAACTGGCTGACCGCATGGGCGCTGAATGTCGCCAAGCGGCGGGGCAAAAAGCGCGCCACTGTTGCGCTCGCGCGACGGATCGGGGTGGTTCTGCATCGTATGTGGAAGGACGGCACGGACTTCCGCTTCACCCGGGAAGAGGCCGCACACGTTGCTACTGCATAGGAGTAACTCTGCGATGCACGCCCAAAACAAGGTTGAAATATAGGAGGTTTGGCCGCGCCCGATGGCGCTGGTTCACCGATGTCCCAACCCGGGACGCGGTCCCCGATGATGCCGTGAGTGCGCTAGTCATCAGGCACGCTGTCTGAGGACGCTGTTGAGATAGGCACGCGGGAACCGCTCTTGGACTTGGCATGATGTGGCAGCCGCAGCGCTGACTACGGACAGAAGCACGATCCCGATGCGGGACAACACTCGGTCGCCAGCGTATCCAGCAACGCGTTTACCCATAACTCACAACACCGATGACGCAGCACGTGGTGGCCAACTTAACCGTTCGGCCATTGGCTTCGTGTCGAAAATTTCTCTTGACCTCGACCACCCTGTTACAGAAGCGCAATCATCCGCCCCGCCAAATCCTGCACTTCTTCTGCCTCAGCCAAGGCGGGCGCGATCTGCGCGCCAAGCGTGCCGGCAGCACCCACAATGCCCAGCCCGATCTGGGCATTGGCCGCGGCAACAATCCGGCTTTGCTCAGGGCTGCCCGCGGCGCGCGCAGGTGCGACCTCGCGCGGTGCGGCGTGCTCCAGCGCCTCTGTCAGCGCCACATCGATGATTGGCACGAGCGGCAGCGCATGGTCATCGCGGAAGGCAAGGATGGCCGCGCGCGTACGGGGCCCTATCATACCGTCAACCGTTCCCACCTCGTGATAGCCAAGTGCACGCAAACGGGTCTGCACATCGCGGACGCTCAGGGTGACGGCAGGCGCCACATTGCCAGCGCGCCGGATACCCAAGAGTTTCGAGACCGGATAGCGCTTCACATTGACCGCATCAGACTGGTTACCGCCGAGGCCCCAGACCCATGGACCTTCAATCCGGTCGATGAAGAACACATGTCCCTGCCAGCTGGAGGTCCCGCGCGGGATAACCCCGATATCGCCGGGCTGGGCGTCGGCGATATCGACCGGAATGCCCCAGTCGAGATAAGAGCGCGCAGTCAGCTTGCGCGTCGAGCGCATGCCGGCCCGCTCAAGGCAGTGCCCCACAAAGGCCGCGCACCAGGCCACGCTGTCGTGCTCAACCCAGTCGTGGCCGACCGAGGCATACATTGCCACGATGACTGGGTTGTTCTCAGGGCCGGGACCCTCGGTCGTGCCGATATAGCCGCGGGCAATCTCAAATGGTGTCATCATGTTCTCCCATGCAAAAGCAAAGCGCCGCCTTGGACAGGGGCGGCACTCTGGTGTCTCTGAATGTGTTGGTCTTCTGGTCAGATCGGCGCAGCGCGGCTTATTTTTTCCGGCAAAGCCACGCCGTCATCAGGGCCTCTGCTCCGCGTGGCCCAAGGTAAGCCAGCATTGCCACAAGCCCCGTGCGGACCGGCTGGCCAAGATCAAAGTGGCTTGCGATGGCCTCACCAATAATCGCCATGCCGATAGCGACAGGGATTTCCCACAAAAGCTCTTTGCCAAAAAACCGCCGCCGACCAAGCTTGACCTCGCCCGAGTGATACATCAGCCGCCCGGTAAAGGCCCCGATCAGCGTCGTGACTGCTCCGCCAAACAGGCTGTTTAACGTTTCTAAAAAGCCCGGCTCGGACATGAACACCTTCCTTTTGGTTGCGGTGGTAAGACAACTTGCGCGCATGGTATTTTGGTCTATATTCAGACCTGTCTTTAGACCTATTTAGGAGGACACCATGCAGCGGGTCGAAGCCAATGTCGCTGTGAGCGTCTCGGACCTCAAAAAAAACCCGTCGCAGGTCATGGCGATGGCGCATGGCGAGTCCGTTGCTGTGCTGAACCATAACCGTGTCATGGCTTATATGGTGCCCGCCGCGCGCTATGAGGCGATGATGGAGCATCTTGACGACTTGGAGCTGGCCGAGACCATCAAACAACGTGCCGATGAGACACCGGTTCGGGTCAGCTTGGATGAGCTATGAGCTGCAATTCCTGCCGTCAGCCCTCAAAGAATGGGACAAACTCGGCGCAACGCTGCAGTCGCAGTTCAAAAAGAAGCTAAAAGAGCGACTTGCTCAGCCCCATGTTGTTGCTGATCGCCTGCACGGCATGCCGAGCCACTACAAAATCAAGCTGCGCAGCGCGGGCTATCGCCTCGTTTACCGCGTTGAGGACACCACTGTCACGGTAACAGTGGTGGCTGTGGGCAAACGCGAGCGGAACGCCGTTTATAAAGCCGCGCAGAAACGTGCTGCCCCCTAATAGTCTCCGCCGTCGAGCAACGCCTCAAAGGCACTGTCGGCAAGATTGCGGATCTTGAGGGTTGGCGGTGTGGTGCTTGTATCGACCCACAGCATCCCCGGCGCGGTCGCCGTTGGGGCGATAGCGGCGCTGCTGGTCGATCTCAGCGCTGCGATGATCTGGTTGATCTGCGCGCGCACAGCTGCGCCATTGTCATTGATGATCACAAAGCTTGGAACTTGAGACACTAGGCCACCTCATCTGCTATCAGCCGCAACTCCGACACGATCGGCGTGAATGCGGGGTCGTTCGTTCTAAGCCACGCCCGCGCCTCAACCGCGCGCGCCTCGATCTCGCTGTTGTCGATCCGTCCCCATGGGCCCCAGAGGGGGGGTGCCGCTGCTGGATCGTCATCGGTTTCACGAACCTCGAGCACAACGTCGATATCGGCGCCTTCCGAGCCGTCGAAGTCAGCCCAGCTATCGATCGGTGTCATGCGGTCATCGATGTAATCCGACAGGGCGGAGGCACCGACCATGATGTCCGAGCGTAAGCGCACGCGCCTTAGCGCCCCAAAATCAAGGATCCCATCGAACTGGTAGAGCCCTTCGGTTGCCAGCACGACAGGGCTGCCTGCGGCGTCGACTCCAGTTTCCAGTTTCAGCGTGCCCGTAGCGGCTTCAAGGCCGATCTTTGTCCCCGCAAAGCCCGGATCAGCCACAAGCGTGTTCAGCTGCGCAAAGCTCAGGATCTGCACGCCCTTGGTCGCAACCGTGCTGACGGGACCAATCCGCCCCTCGCTATCCTCGGCCCGCAGCAAGTAGGTGCCAGGCTTGAGCGGCACGACCGCAATGGCCTCCCCGCCCGAGACACGGTCCATCAGCGTCGAGTTCGCCCAAGAGGCATTTGCATCCTTGCTATGGCGGATAATCACACTGCCACCCACGCGGACATCGACATCGACTGCCCGCTGCCATTTCAAGACCGCAAGACCCCCTGCAGACTGGATGGTCAGACCTTCCAAGGCAGCCGGCGGGGCTGTCAGCCCGACCACCTCGCGCGTTCCCTCGCGCCAGGGCGAGGAGACACCCAGCACAGAGAGTGCTTTGACGCGGAAGTCCCATTGCCCTGGCGCAATGTCGCGCAGCTCGATCAGCGTGCCGGTGGTGCGCCCATAGTCTTGCCAATCGCCCCCATCGCGGCGGGCCTCGAACTGGTAGCTCTCAACAAAGCCGCTTTGGGCTGCAGTCCAACGCACCCGCAACAGCACCTTTACGGCTGAGCCGTCGCGCGTGACGTAGAGCTCTTCCTCGCCCTGCGGCGCGCCAGGCGGTGCAATGTCAAAAGCCGAGGGCAGCGTGGTGCGCGGGGCGGCCGCATAGATCTGTTCCTCAGAGGCGTCCCAGTCATAGACCAAGGGCGAGGTCTCGCGCAGCAGAAGCTCTGGTGCGATCCGCGGGCCGGACCCGATCTGGGTCAGGTCCAAGCGCACGGCCTCCACCTCAAAGGGCTTGCCATCATTTGGATCCGGCCCGCCAAAGCCCCAGCGGGAATAGCGCAAGAGCGTCGTATCGCCGGCTGTCACACGCCAGGCCTTGAGCTTGCCGGAAAGCCGCACACTCATCTGCCGCCGTGCGCGCTCCAGCGCGATCTTGGCCAGACGCTGCGCCATCGCCGCCGAGATGGTGAAGGGCAGCGCGATATCGCGCCAGACCTGCTCACCGCCATCCTCGGTGAGGTAAGCATCAGAGGCATAGGCCGGAAAGTCATCAGGCTGCCAGTTGTTCTGCGGGCTCACGAACTGGCCGCGCACAGCGTTGAAGTTTGCAGCGCGGGTTTGGCGCGTGGTCAGCGTCATGCCGCCTTCGCGCACATCATCGGCTGTGAGCAGGCTTGATGGTATGCGGTAGGCGCCCGCGCGTATCCGCCACTGACCTGCCTGCCAGATGCAGCGCCCGGCCATCGCCGTCAGCAGCGCCTCGATAATGGTCTTGGGGGTTTCCGAGAGCGAGACGACGCCATTGCAGCTGTAACGTGGCTCGGTACCACCGCCTGCCAAGGCAATCTGTTCATCACAGATATTGGCGGCCTCAATCAGGCTGTCGGTCTCGATCCCATCTGGCGCGCCAATACCCGCCCCGATCCCGAAGATGGGATGCGCCATGTAATCCGCGACGCAGAGGGCTGCGTTTTCAGTATAGACGCGCGTGCCCATACGTGGATCGAAGATATCGTCCTTGCCCTCCAGATCGACGGTGATGTTCGGGATCCCGCTTGGGAAGGCATCCGAGTCATAGGTCAGGCGCAGATAGATTGCAGCACAGCCCGCCAGTCGATGGGCGGGCGTCCACAGATCAGGTGCTGCTGTGATCAGCCCTGCAAATGCGCTTTGATCGTCATGCCCGAGGCGTTTCTCGACCGCGAGCTTACCTGCCCATCGGCCTTGGGCCGTTCCGGCGGCATCGAGCGCCATCTCGCCCTCGAAGTAGATCGCGCCGATGGATTGCACGCGATGGGCGGCCAGCACCACGACGAGGTGCAGGTCTTTGTCCTTTTCCCCCGTGGAATGCAGGAAAGTGATGACCCCGCCCTTGCGCGTCCGTCCATAAACCATCTGGCGCGGCATCACCGGCTCGCGCACGGTCACCGTGCGGGCCTGTAACGCGATCTGGCCCACCGAGGGTTTCGGCATCATCGATTGCGCCGCCGCTGAGAGCAGCATCGACGCGCCGAAGTTGGCAGCAAAGCCGATCAGACCCGTCGCTGCAAAAGCGGCCGCCACGCCGCCTGCAGCGATCGCCGCACCGCCAAGTGCGACGGCGCCAAGAATAATGGGTGGCATGGATCAGGTTCTCCAAGCGAGGCGGCAAGAGCTCAGTGGCAGGGTCACCAGACCAACAGGCGAGACAAAGGCAGCCCGCGCGCCGATGCAGACGCCAAAGGCCTCGGGATCCCCGCCCAAAACAATATCACCGCGCTGTGCCAGCCGCGGATCGGGCAGCGGTTCTCCAAGCAGGGCGCGCCCACCGTCTTCGAGCCTGCGCCAGCCCAGACGACGTAGCACCCGCTGGCAGCCGCCGGGCGTGCGGTACCGCCCCCGCCAGAGTGTGGCATGGTCCGGCCCGCCCGTCAGATTCCGGCGCAGATCAAAGGCCCAGGTTGCGCAATCATGCTGGCCCCAAGCGAAGGGGCGCGTGTGGGCCTCAGTAATGGCGGCGGCAAAAAGCTGTTCCCAATGCGGGATGCGGGTCATGGTATTCACCCCCGCCCCCAGGTAATCTCGCGGTCCTGGATGGCCGTGACATGCGCAAAGCCGAGATCGCCCGGGAATAGGACTTGCTGGCTTTCATGGGTGTAGCGCCAGTTGCGCGGCACATTCAGATCAATGAGCCGGCTCTCATAGCTGATCGTGAGCCGGCAGCTTTGCGCATCCTCCTGGATCTCCGGCACATCAAGGCGGCCCGAGAAGGCCTGCACGGGATCAGCGATGATCTGACGGTCCTCGCTCAGAAGTGCCAGCCAGATGCGCCCCGGCTGACCCTGGCGCGCCTCATCAATCGCAAGCCCCACAAGATCAAGCGGCACGCCAGAGAGCGAGACCGTGGTACCAGAGGCCACAACATCGGAGGTCTCTTCCAGCGCACCAAGCCCCAGAAGTACACCGACGCCGGTCCAGGTCTTGTCGTCCCATTCCAAAGGGCCAGCCCCTGTCCAGATCCGCACCATGCCGGAGGGGAAGGCGCCTTCAAACAAGATGGCAGGCCTGAGATCTGCCGCTTCAAGCGCATCGGCCAATGCCGCTGTGAGCTCGCGGCTCATCAAATGGCCTCGCGTGCTGAGAGGGTGAAGCGGTGACGCGCTGCACGCGCGATGCGGGTGGGAACCGACGTCGTAGGCCGCAGCAGCACCTGCGGTCTGTTCACCTCTAAAGCTGTATTGGCGGGCAGCGCGCTGCGAATGGCTGGAAAGATCGTCAGGGTCGCCAATCCATTGATGTCCGCTGTTACATCAAAGGCGATCTGGTGCAGGCGCGTGTCGCGCGCTGTGCCGATGGAGAGAAAGTCACCCGAGGCAACGGCCGGCAGGCCAGAAGGCCAGCCCAGTGTTTGGACAACGTTCCCGCCTGAGACAGGTGTTGCAAGTGTGATTGGATGTGCCAGAGCCTTGGGCTCAATTGCGGGATCGGTAAAAAGCAGCAGGCCTCTGCCCGATCCAAGCGCCGTCAGGGCCGCGCCAACCGAGCGTGCGAGGGGTCCGAATTGTGCGGCAAATTCGATATCATATTCCCACCACTCCCCGCCCCAGTCCTGCACCTCCATGCTGCCTGTAAACGGGGACGGTGTCTGGCTAGTGGCTGTCACCAAGCGCCGCTCGAGGCTCGCGACCCAGGTACGGGGCAGCTCCACAATGACGCTCATGCCAGCCGCCCCCGGCGCATGGCGTTGCCTACAGCGGCCAGCGCAATCCGCTCGAACTCGGGCTGTGCGCTGCGCATCACCGCAGCAATCTGTTCAGCCACCCCCATCTGCGCGCCGCGCGCATCGACATTGAGATGGACGGCCACAGGAATGCTCGTCCCTGCGCCCCGCGCAACCTCGGCCCGGGACAGCACGCGCTCGCCGCGCTGCAAAATGGTGGGCACCTCATCTGGGCGCAGGCCTGCCCAGCCACCGTTGTGCATGCGGGGGGCCGCGGTAAAGACGGCTGCGGGGACGGCGCGTGTATGGCCCGAGAGCCCAACCATGCCACCGTTATGAGAGACCGCGGCTGCAACAGACCCACCACCGCCAAAGACACCCCCAAGCGCATTCGCGATAGGTCCTAGTACGGCGCGGCGGAAGGCCAGCACCGCCAGATCCGACAAGAGCGAACGCACAAGGCTTTTGAAGTCGAGCTTGCCCGTCTCGACAAAGCTGCGGAACGCACTTTCTGCGCCAGAGAAGGCGCGCGATAAGGTTTCTCCAAGACCCTTGCCCCAGTTCAGCGCCTCGGTGGCATAGGACTTTAAAGCCTCAGAGACCGCGCGCCAGCCGGTGACAATCTGTGCACCTGCGCCAGCAGATGCGCCGGCTGCGGCTGTGACAGCTTGGTTCAGCCTGTCAGCAGAGGCTGTGGCCTCGTCAAGGGCGGCGGCACCGTCCTCGCCTGCACCCGCAACAGCATCGCGCAGTGCGGCCCACGAACTCAACGGTGTGGTCGCACCATTCGCTAAATCGGTAGCGGCCTGCCGATAACTGTTCGCGGTGGCCAGTGCCTCTGACGCAATCCCGTCGAGGCCAAGATCCGGAACGGTCAGCGGATTGTCGGCGAAGGCGCGGCGGAAGGCGTCAGCGGCAGCTGTTCCGGCATCGGCTGAGGCGCCCGCAAAGGGATTGGCAATATCCCCAAGGCTGATTTCGCCAATCTCGCCAAAGGCGGTTTCAATGCCGACCGCCGCAAGCGCATCGCGAATGCGGCCCGTGAAGGCATCAATCCGCGCAATCGCACCGTTGAGCATCGCCTCGATCCCGTCGAGCATGCGGTTGGCGGCAGAGAACACCAGATCGCCGATCACATCCGGCAGGCGTGACCAGATTTCTCGGACGGCGAGAAGTGCCCCCTCGAAGGTGTTGGCTGTGGCGTTGCCAAAGGCGACAACACTTTCAATCGCCCCCGCCATGCCGGTGGCAGCATCGGATTTAAGATCAAAGAACATCGCCGTGGCGCGTGCCCCGGCGGCCGAAGCGCCCATCTTGATCCTGTCCCAAACCTCAACAGCGACGTCCTTCAACAGGCGCATCGCCTCACCAAAACCGCCGGCGCCGGACGCGAGGCGCGTGAACCAATAGACGAGCTCGCCCGCGCCAACGATTAGGGCCCCAATGCCCGTGCGGATTATCGCGCCGCGCAGAACCACCAGCGTCGTGGCCAACCCGCGGACTGAGAGCGCCGCGACAGCCATCGCGGCCACCCAGCGACCAGCGAGGAATGTGGCGAAGGTCCCCGCATAGATCGCAAGCCGGTCAAGGTTCGCCAGGACCGCATCAAAGGCCCGGCTGATCGGGCTCGTGGCAGAGGCCAGCGCCACGAAGGCATTGGCCGCAGCCTCAAGCGTGGGCGCCAGAGCAACAGCGATCCGGTTGCGCACGCCTGTAAATACCTGTCCGATGCTCACGAGGGCCAGTTCTGAGCGGCGCATGGCGGCAATCGCATCCGCATCAAGCACAGCACCCAATGCCTGCGCTTGCGCACCTAGCCGGGTCATTTCTGCCCCGCCGTTTTGCAGCAGCGGAATAAGACGCGTGGTGTCTGATGCCATCGCCTCGAGATAGAAAGTCATCTCCTGTTGGCTCACGCCTGCTTTCTCAAGGCTTGAGACGTAAAGCTGCAGCGCCTCAGGACCGGAAAGGCGGGCAAACTGGTCCGCTGTCACGCCCACGCGCGGAGCGATGTTCTCGAAGAAGTCCGCCATCGGCCCGCCGCCCGTTTGCAGGAAATCCCCCACGCGGTCATTCACATCCTTCAGGATATCGGCGAGCTTTTCCTGCGCGATGCCCACAGTGGCCGAGGCCGCCGCCCAGCGTTGGAACAGCTCCGGGTTGGCATTGGCCACCTGGGAGAGCTGGCCAATCTCATTGGCGGCAGCCACCGTCGAGCGGGTCATCGCAACGACAGCACCCGCCAGCGCTGTGGCAGCAGCAGTCGCCGCAATCTTGGCCCGGCGCGCAAAGGCCGCCATGCGGGCATTGGCCTGGTCCAGCTCGCGCGAGAGACGCCCCATGCCGCGGGTGCCTGCCTCGCCGACACCTTCCAACTCGGCACGCACCTGGCGCCCGCCGGTCGCAGAGAGGCGGACGGAGACACGTTTTTCAGCCATGGTTGTGTTCAATCTCTTGGTTGGTTTTGCGCACCATCACCGCCTCAATCGGCGGCAGGAGTTCCGCAATGATCAGGGGCGAGAGCCCGAGGGCGGCCCCAAGTTGCAGGGCAGCAGCCATATCCCACCCGAGCACAGCGCCGCCGCTCATACCGCCGGCGACGCGGATCTGTCCGCCGAGGCGCTGAACCAGATCCCAGATCTGCCAGCCCTCAAGTGTGCGTGGCGCATGCAGGCTGCGCGGGCACTCCACGCAAATAGAGGGACACGCCGCACAATACTCACCGCCCCCGCCGAACTCCCAGTCGGCGAGAGCGGTCAGGCGTTTTTTTCCGCATCCAGTATCAGCGCACCTGCGATGTATGTGGTCTGGAAGGCCTCAAAGATCGGCCAGAGTTCCAGAAGGGCATCGATGCCGTCATGCGAGATAACCATTGGCACGCCGTCCTCGTCGCCCACACCCTCCCAGTCCTTCACGACGATGCGCGCCACGGCTTTGGCCACGATACGCGCGAGATCGTCGTTGGAGGCACTACCTTCAGCATCCGCTGCTGCGGCGATGATCGCCGGATCGCTCCGTGCTGCCAGCATGATCGCGGTGGTCAGCGGCTCCACCAACAGACGGACGCCGTGACCCAACTCGAGCCAGCGCGGTTCCGTGGACAAGTTCAAGCGCAGCATGATCAGTAATCCTCGCGGTCATTAGTCAGCGTGACGGTGCACATCCGGCCCACCACAGGGTCGCTCGCAGCCTGCCAGTCGAAGGTCGCTTGCACGCCTTGTGGGCCGGAGATTTCGATCCGGGGTCGGGGGAGGTAAACGGCATGCGCGGTGAGGGTCAGGCTCTCGCCGGTGGGCAACGTGTAGGAGAATTCAAGTTCGCAGGCATCGCCATTGATCGCCTGGGTCACCAGCGTCTGATCGGCAAAGCGCACGACAACATTACCCGTCAGGGCGGCGATGGACGGGTCTGCACCGTCGATCTTGCCGTCTGCCCGGATGGTCTCGATCCGATCGAGATTGTTGGCATAGGTCAGGTCTGCCGAGACCACGTTCCCGATGCTCAAACCGTTTCGCGTGATCGCCCCGTTGAAATGCCCGAAGCGCTTCAGCGCGATATTGGTGGGCGATCCTGCCGCACTAGTCGTGGCGATCGCCTCGCCCTGGGCCACGATGCTGGCCGTGGCTGTCAGCAAGCCTGATCGCGCCATCTGCCAGTTGAGGCTGTCGACCATGCAGCCGGCATACATCGCAAAACGCGGCACCTCGGGCATGGCCGTCTCGACCGAGAATGATGGAAGCGCCCAACTGCCGGAACGGAACTCGTGGGTATAGGGGGCGTCGGCGCCTGTGGTCGTGGGTGCCCCAAATGCTGCCTTCAGCCAGAAGCCGAACGCCTCTGCGTCGATCGGCACCACCACATTGCCATCCGCCGTCACAGCATCCTTGATCGGTGCCTGCGGGTCGCGGCCGTAGCCCAAGAGTTCCGAGGTCTGCAGCGGCTGCTCGGCCCCCAGCGTGGTGCTGGCGAACGGCATCTTGGTGAAACCGCTCGCAGGCGGCGTGCCATAGGTTGTCTCGAACGCCAGCGCCATCTGCGCCCGCGCCCCTTGGGCTCGTGCCATTGTGAACTCCTTTTCTCACTGCATTGTCCGTGTCGTCTGGCACGCGATTGCACCGGCAATCAGAACGCGGCGTGGTCGCGCAACTGGGCCTCAAAGATTTTGCGAATACGCCATAATCGTTTTGCCCGCTTGACCGCTGCGTAGAAATGCAAACACTTAGGCCAAGACTTTTAGAAGGCTGTCAGATCTATGTTTGCCAATCTACAAAACTCTGCTGATAAAACACCCGCTTCGCTAGCCGGCGCCGAGGCAGCAGCCGGTAATGGCCGACGATCCGTGCTACATGAGGACATCACCGTAAATGGGACATTAACCAGTGAAGGCATTCTTGACTTAGCGGGCTTTTTTGAAGGCGATCTGACCGTCGATACATTGGTTCTTGCCAGGACTGGCAAAATCAAGGGCAATGTCCGCGCCCGCAGTGTGACAATTGAAGGCCATCTCGAAGGCACAATCTCGGCCATCTCAGTGACACTCAAGACCTCCGCACAGGTGACGGCCGATATTGTCACACAAAAGCTTGTTATTGAGGCCGGAGCAATGATTGAGGGCCATGTCACCTCTCGATCCGCCTAAAAACCAGATCAAGAGAGCGGATCACCCGCCGCGTAATGCAGAATGATCGGGATGATCGCCGCTTTGATGGTGGCACTTCCCTCGACAGCCAGATCGACAGGCTCGGGCGCCTCTGCCTCGACCCAGTCGCACAACCCGCGCAAACTGCGGTCAGCAGAGACGGCTGCGCCAATGCGCCCAATCAGCCGGTCAAACCGCGCATCACGCTCCTCGCCCGCTTGCACGATCACCTCCAGCTCGGCGCGGTGCTGGTAATGATACATCAGCGGCGACAGCGTCACGCCGGGCGCGCCCGGGTTGCCGTCGCGCAGGATCATCAGGCCCGAGGGCGGGATGCGCTCGGGCAGCACCTCGCCGCGCAGCACCGGCACATGTGGGACCGTGCGCAACAGGTCCGCCAGGGCGGTCAGGATGGTTTCGCGGGGCGAGGGCATTATTATTCCAGTGTTCTAAGTTGGGGCAATGCAGGACCAATTTCGCAAAACGAAGGCTGCATATGTTGGCGTCATTGGCCGTCTTGATATTGCCGAGGATGTTGTTGACGCGGCATGAAGCTAGGACGCTTCAGAGTACGCGGATCGTTGAACACAGGCTGTCGTGGAAACTGACCTGTCAGAGCATGGCTTGTAAAAACATCCGTCACAAAACCATGCCGCTTGGCAAATTCACCGGCTTCCAAGAGCGTTAGCTTCTCGACTGCAGCAATATGTACCGCCGATCCAACAACAACCCAATCGACGCAAATCGCATCTTTGGTCAGTTCCGTCACGCCACAGATGTAATCGACAATCTGGTGTTCTGAGAGGTCCACCGTGAGATCGACGTACAGTGTCTTGTAAAGAACATGCTCACGTGGAACCACAATTGTCGTCACAATCGGTGGCTTCGATAGTCTGGCTGCCAGACCGAGCAAGGCGGCCATTTGATGGTCCAAGTGTCGGCTTGACGGTGTCACATCACCAATCACACAAGGTTGCCCATGTAAGTCGAACAGCAGCCTGATCGCCTCTGTTGATAACTCCAGAGTGAATTTCGGCAAAACAAAGACCCCGCTGGCTTGCTTGCTGTTCTGCATCAATCGTCGTGGCAAATTACCGCTTGTCAAACGATTGCCTTATTTTACCTGTGAATCAATCGATGTGGTCAACTTCAGGCGCAGGGCGCTGAACACAACGGACGTTGGCGATCAGGCCATGTGATATTTTATCGTTATTTTTCGGAAACAGCATGGTATTCATGGCGAAGAAGTTAGGCGTATTTCGTCATCCACCGGCAAAGCTTTGCGTGTAACAGGAAACAGGACGGTATAGCCGCGCCTTTGTGTGATCAAAAAGGATACAAAGTAATGAGCGACACAGCAAAGCGCGTCAGAAAAGTCATTGCCGCAAAGTTTAACATGGATGAAGCCGACCTTGTGTCTGAGGCATCGTTCGTCGCCGACCTCGGCGCTGACAGTCTGGATATCGTCGAAATCTCCATGGCCATCGAAAAAGAGTTCGGTATCGAGATTTTGATGACGACATCGAGAGCACCAAAACGCTTGGCGATCTAGAGTTATTAATCGACACAAAATCACAAGTTACGAGGTAAATCGCGCCACCCAATTTGCCACAATCGCACCTACGATGCGCTCCTGCGCCACCTTGGCATCGCGCGCAAGATCGAGCCGTTTGCGCAGCTTGACCTGTGGCACCAGCAGGAAGATCGGCACAGTGGTCAGCCCGCGCCCGGTCTTGGACCGCGAGGCCACGCCGACCCCGCGGGTATTCAGCCGCCCTTCGGCCACCAGCAAGCTCGGCACGTTGCGGCGATAAACAAACCGCAGCCGTAACCCGCGCCGACGTTCCCATTCGCCGGGCGTGATGCGCCCATCGCGCGCGGATTTACCCGCGGCCGCTGTCGGGATTGCGAGCCAAAAGCCATTCTGAGAGCGAATGAGCGGCCCCGTATCATGCGCGCCGACAACCACCGGCGCTTGCGACCAAACCAGTGCAGCCGCATTCAGGCTGGGTTGGCCCTTGGGATAGACCTCCGAGCGGATGGTGCGTGCAAGCCGTTGGCCAAGACCGGCTCCCGTGATCTGCGCGCGCCAAGCAGTTTTGAGGCTGGTGCCCGCGTCACCCACGGCCTTTGTGACGGCCTTTTCACCAGCGGTGATTTCAGCAGCCATCATGCCCGCCAAATTAGGCACAGCAGCGATATTCAGTTTCATGGTCGTGTCCAATCACATCGGTGGGCTTGGTGATGATGTTCAGACCGGCGTAAAGACTTGCCCTGTGTAAAAGTGTTCATAGGCACTGCCGATGTAATTCACAGGTGATCCGTCTTCCAAGCGAAACTCCCGGCTGGATTTCTGATCCGCCGCAGAGGCGCCAAAGCCCCATTCGACGACAAGCACCTCTTGGCCCTTTGCGCAAACACAGCGGATTTCTCGTAGTTTTTGGCGCATCAGGTTTCACCTCCAAGACAGGGTGCAATGAGACGAGGTGCAAATGGCCTGCGTCAATCTATCCCGTTCGCCTCGCGCAGTTCAAAAGTATTGCGAACACGCAAAAGAGCCCCGCAAATGATCTACTGCCCTGATCAAGCCTCAAATGAAGCGACAAAAACGCGACGATAGAGGTCAAAGATGTTTGACGGGTCAGGTGCTGATCATGCGCGCGCCCCTTCTTTAGCCCGTGACATCAGCATAAGGGTCAGGCCACCAGGGCAATAACTCCACCGTCCAGATCAAGCGCTCGCGATCGCGGATCGGCTCACCTTGGATCAGGAAGGTTTCTTCACCAAGCAGGATCTGCTCGTTCGGGCGGGGCGCGGGCAATTCAGACACGCGCACGTCGAAACGGAATGTTTCCGAGACCAGACGCGCCGCTCCGATCGTGGTCACATCATCATTGCGACGCGGGATGATGCGGATCTGGGTGAACTGCCCTTCGCTGTCACGATGCCAAGCCTCATGGGCGAGGTTCGGATCAGCGAACAGCAGATCGAGTGCCCCAGCAAAGGCGGTCATGTCTTAGTCCTTTCAGTTTGAACTCATGAGCCTGATCGCCAACCGCGGCCGCTTGTTGACCGGTAGGATGGATGCCTCTGTCATCAAATCAATCCAACGCCCCTTGGCATCAACTTGCTGGCGGGCATAGAGCGGCAAGCCGACTGTATTCGCGGCCTCCAGCAGATTGGCGGGGCCGCCGTAGGTCGTAAATGTATCGAAAGTGCCCAGCGGAAAAGCGATCCCTTCGCCCACACCAATGAAGCGCTCTGTCGTGCCGTTCGACAGCGGAGCACGGCCGTTATATTCCTCGAACAGAAGGCCGCCAAAAGGAAAGGCTCGCCGCATGTCGTCTCTCAACGGTTGCCCACCCGAGGCTGAAAAGAACTTGTAGGCGTCTTCGGTTTTGGGGTGGCTGATCAGCTTGTCAAAGAACTCCGAACTGACCAGTGCATGGGCGGTGCTCATGGTCTCGCCCATGAGGTTGTCTTCGATTGCGCGCAGCACGGTGCGGATCTTTGCCTGGATGTTGCTGCCGGCTGTGCCAAAGGCAAAATCGACAGAGATTTGTTCAAGGCCAAACTCAGCAAAATAATCATAAAGCGTGCTGCCCGCGCCGTCCTTGACGATCCCGCGCAGCGCATTCATCTCCATGTACTCGCGTGTCTGTGCGTGTTTGCGCCGCATCACTGTGAGCTTTTCCGTCATCACCTCGGTTAATGGGTCGGCCATGTCTGACATGCCAAGTGCGGGTACACCCTGGATATCCCCAGGAAGGATGATGTCGTCATGCGGGATCCAGGGCAGGCTAAAGCTGCGCATGGACCGCATTTCGCGTGTGCCTAGCGTTGCCGGTGCACCTAGTGGAACCGATGGTAGCAGGCTGAGTACGCCCTCACGCTGCTCGATTACAACAGAGCGCTGTGTGACACCTTGAAAGCGGAACAGGCCAAGCTGGCCCAGACGGGTATAAAGATTGGGCAGGATGTTGATGGCCTGTGTCATCTCGGCGAGCGAATAGCCGCCCGCGTCAAACGGGTTGCGCGTGATAGTCATTGTAAACTCCGGGGGATTGAGGGGCAGGGAATGGGTTGTGGTGGATTGGCGTGAAGCACTGGACGGCGCTTCGCGCGCGCTCAGGTACTGGTCGCTGCGTCAACCGCGCGCGGCGTTGAGCAAGGATCAAGCCTGATCGCGTGGTATGATCCCGATAGCGGTGAGCTGGCCGTGCTTGGTGGCAATCTTCGCTGCGTCATCGACGGTGGCGTCAAAGACCAGTGCCGACTTTGAGACGATGGCGGGGCCGCGCATGACAACCAATCCTGTCGCATCAGCGGACGTGGCATCAGCGGCGTAGAGCAGAACAGCCGCTGCGGTTTGCCCACCATCTGTGCCACCTGAGGTCGCAAGCTTGTATTTGCCGCTGGCGGTAATCCGACCGAGCACGGCGCCAACGGGATAGGCGGCGCCTGCCAGCAGGGTGATCGTTTCGCGGGTGAAGTTTGGGTTGAGCTCGTATTTGAGGACATCGCCCATGGAGGGCGGTTGGGTCAGCACGGACATGGGGTATCTCCAAAGGATTGAGGGACAAAAGAAATCCCCCGCCGGGGAGGAGCGGCGGGGGATCAGGTGGGCGGTCATGTATCAGGGTGGTAAGCGCTTCAGTGCCGACTGCCTGCCGAGGCAGCTTTCTTTGCGGCAGCCACGATAGGGCTCTCTGCGTTTTTTGGGATAATCGGCGAAGGTGGTGCCGCAACGATATCGCGGGCATCGGCTGCGGCGCTGGCGCGCTCCAGAACCAGCCGTCGCAAGGCTTCTGGGGCGGTGCCTTCGCGGAGTGCTTTCGCTGCATCGATTGCAATGCCGAGGCGACCGGCCTGTGCCGCGATGTCCGTGATTTCTGCTGCCGCTTCGCGCAGTTGCGCCGATAGCTCTGCCAGATTGCTCGGTTGCTTTGCCGTTGGCGTCTGCGTGGGCGCCGCAGCTGTTGGTGCGGGTTCCAATTGTTGCTGGGGCTCCTCGCCGGGATCAGGCAATGTGTCTGATGTCTCATCTGGGCTTTCCTGTGCGAAGTCTGTGGCCTCGGTGAGGTCTTCGCTGTCCTGTGCGGTATTTGTATTGGCGCTCATGGCGGCCTCCTTTGGTCGGGTGTAAGTGGCGCGGGGCAGGCGCGCGGTGGGGGATGGGCTCGATAGGCTTTCGCGGAAACGGACGAAGCCGCATGTGAGATCGATGACTTCATCGGCAAGGCCTGCAGCCACCGCATCCGCCCCGCGATAGGTTGCAGCCTCTGTGGCCAGCGCTGCCTCTTGGCTAAGCCTGCCAGCGCGGCCGGCGGCCACGGTCTCGGCGAAGAGAAACCGCAGCACATCGATCTCGCGCTGGATATCGCCCTGCACGGCTTCGGGCAGCGGCGCATACGGATTGCCATCGACCTTGTGCTGGCCAGAATGGATCAGGGTGACGCGCACGCCGTCCTGATCCAACTGGCTGCTCAGATCGGCATGCATAACGACCACGCCAATGCTGCCGACCGCACCGGTCCGCGGCAGCAGGATGCGATCAGCTTGGCTGGCCAGCGCGTATCCCGCCGAGAAGGCATGTTCTGCGACAAAGGCCCAAACCGGCTTGCTGCCCCGAATGGCCCGAATGCGATCTGCGAGATCAAAGACGCCAGCGACCTCACCGCCGAAGCTGTCGATGTCCAGCGCAATGCCGCGCACGGCCGGATCACTGGCTGCAGCGTTGATCTGTGCCGCGATCCCTTCGTAGCTGGTCTGGCCGGAGGATTGTCCGATCCAGCTGCCGCGATGGATCAGCACGCCGGCGATCTCGATCACAGCGATGCCATCTACAACCGGGTAGGGCGCGTCGCCATGTTGGCGCAGGCGCTCGGTGAGGTTTCCTGCGAGAATGCTGGCGCGGGCGGGCAGGGCGGCGGTACCGGGCGCATCGGTCACATCGTTGCCTGACAGTTCGACTTGTCGCCCAAGGATGCGCGGCCCAAGGCCGGACAGAAACGCCATGGCTTTGGAGGGCTCAACCAGCAGCGGTGTGTTAAACGCGCGCGCGGCAATGCGGGCATGGAGCATCAGGATTGGTCCTCTTCGGTGCGAGAACGCGCTGTCACGTCATCTGCTGTGTCATCACTGCCATCATCATCGTCGCTGCCATCGTCGTTGACCGGCACTGCCTGCACGCCCTGCGCGGGCGACCCCGGCCGGCGGAAGTCGAGGCCGAGCGCGCGCTCGCGCGCACGTTCGGCCGCAATCTCGCGATCAACCTGTTCGGCGTCATAGCCACGCTCGGCGATGGCTTGGGTGCGCGATTTCAGCCCTGCTTCGATCGAGGCGATTTCGGCATTGGCGTCTTTGAGCGGATCCACCCAGTCCCATTTGGTGGGGAGCCAATCCGCAGTGAGCAGCTGCACGCGGTTGGCCTCATAGCCGGGTAGGGTCAGCGCGCCGGACAGCACGGCGGCATCCATCCAGCGCGCATAAACGGGGCGGCAGAGCTGATAGACCATGACGGAGTGCTGCCAGGCCGAGACCCGGCGGCGGAATTCGATCAGAGCGAGACGCGAGTTCGAGAAGTTCCCCTTCACCATATCGTTGGCGATGTAGGGGTAGGGTATGCCAAGTGCAGCTGAGATTTGCAGCAAGGTGCGATATTGGAATGGCTCATAGGTGCCCCCGCTGTCGGCAGGCTGTCCGACGGTTACATCTTCGCCTGGATCAAGTCGCACGATCTGGCCGGGGCTGATTTCCACCCCGGCAGGCATCTCATCATCCTCGGCAGGCGCAAGGGGGTTCTCCGGCGCAGGCGAGGTGACAAACATTGCATACATTGCGGCGACCTTCTTTCGGTCGAGCTCGGCGTCGTCATACTGATCGAGCAGGAACAACTTCAAGATGGCGGGCGCCAGTTTCGACACACCGCGCAGCTGCCCACCCTCGACCGGGTCGATAATGTGGATCACTTCCGATGCAGGCACGCGGACGATCTCTCCTGCCAACCCCGGATCGGTGCTGTCGCCCGGGTGACGGCGGAAAAAGTGATAGGCGACGCGCCGTCCAATCCGGTCAAACTCGATGCCCTGCCTGATGGCATTCCCGTTCGCGGCGATGCCGGTTTGCTCCAGTGGCAACATTTCTGCAGGCAACATCTGCAGCTGCAAGGGGACGGTCAGCCCATCGCTTGGGCGGCGCATGAGGATGCGGAAGAACACCTCGCCTGCCAGAAACACCTCGCGTGCGGCGCGGCGCTGCAACCCGTAGAAATCGGTCAGCCCCTCGGCATCAGCCTCGTCGGTCCATGCAAGCCAGAGGCGCTGCAGCTCTTCCTTGCGCGCGGCGTCCCCTATTTTTGATATCGGCTTGATGCCATCGCCCACGGTATTGGCGGCCCAGCTTTCCACAGCGTTCACTGCATAGCCATTGTTGCGCACCAGCCAACGGGCGCGGGCGGTTATGTCAGGGCCCGAGGCTGCGATCAGCGCGTTGACATGGGCCCGTGTCGCCTGGAACCCGCGCAAGCGCCGATGATGCTGACCGGCATCAAAGCCACCGATGAAAGCCCCCAAACGCTGCCGCCAGTTCATCACAGATCCTTCACAGCGTAGGGACGCAGGATGCGCCCCGCGCTGCGCTCAATTTTGGCGATGCGCCGTTCGATATCTCCGATCGCGGCCGCGAGTTCGGCATCGGTGCCGTAGTTCACGGTCTTGCCGTCATAGCTGACCGACCGCGTGCCGCTGTAGCGCGCGGCCAACAGCGTACTGTGGCGGAGTTTCAACTCATCGAGGGTCATGGAACTCACTTGTATGGCACACTTTGAGTGTGTATGTTGAGTATGTGTCAGGAGGGCCCAATGCAGCACGCCACAGCAGAAAAACAACGCACCAACATCACCCTGACGGCCGCAAACCTGGCTGCCGCGCGGGAGTTGGGTCTTAATGTTTCAGCCATCAGTGACGCTGCAGTCGCCGAGGCTGTCCGCTTGGCAAAAGCAAAGGCCTGGGCTCAAGAGAATGCATCAGCCATCGCAGAGCGCTGTGCCTGGATCGAAGCGAATGGAACGCCCCTGTCGGATATTCAGGTTCTGAAGCTCGACTGATGGCACAGTTTCAGGTATATCGTATCGCCGGTGGTCGATTTGTACTCGACCTGCAGACTGATCTTATCGAGACCGGTACACGCGTGGTGGCGCCGCTCATACCAGCAGGTTCAGGGCCAAAGGCCATCGGGCGCCTCGAGCCAGTCTTCAAGATCGAGGGTGCAACATACGTTCTTCACACGGCTGAGATGGCTGCGATCCCGTCGGCGCTGCTCAAGGGTGGGTCTGTCGCTGATCTTCGCTCATCCGACTACGAGATCCGAGGCGCCCTCGATATGGTGTTCTCTGGCTTCTGATTACTCCATGTATTTGGGCGTGCTGATCTTCCAGCCGCGCCGCCGCGGGGTGGTGATACGTCCAGCTTGCGGTTCTGTTGCTTTGTCAGTTTCGGGCTGTGCCACGGTCGCCAATGTCTCGACCCCAGCCTGCTTCTCCAGCTGCCGCCACATCCGCTCATCAAAGCGATCTGCTCCAAGGATCCAGGCCGCGGCGCGTGCATAAACCCGGGTATCGAGCGCCTCGTTGCGTTCGCGCAGCTTTTGCCATTCCTGGCGGGCGTAGCCGCGCTTGTTGCGCAGGGTGACCAGCTGCTCGGCCACCAGCTGCTTGAGCCATTCGCTATCCACCCAGTCGGGTAGGTGGATGGTTCCTGGGGGCGATGCTACGCCCAGCGCCTGCTCTTCATCCGATGGCCTCTCGATACGCAGATACCGGTAGGTCTCAGCCTTGAAGGTGGCTGTGGCCACCGTCCAGAGCCGCGCGCCGCGTTTCAGTTTCCGTCCGTTCACCGTGGCATCAACAAAGGTCGGCCCCGATACTGGCGTGGCTCGGTTGAACCCTTCCAAGCCTTTTACGGGTGCGACTTGTGCGATGCCCTGCTTGCGCGCCCATGCATAAACAGCGGCAGACTCGTAGCCGGTGTCGATGGCCAGCTTTGCCAGCGTCATGATTGCGCCGTTCTGATGCGTCCAGGTCTGACCCAAGAGCGCTGACAGCTTATCCCAGCAGGCAGGATCATCCGGCCCACCCGGAATGACGATGTGATCCACTAGCCAGCTTTCCAGCCCGCGGCCCCAGGCCCAGACATCCACCTCGATCCGGTCCTTCTGCACGTCGGCGCCGGCAGTCAGGAACAAGCCACCCATGGGTACTTGCGCCGAGAAAACCACGCGCCGATCCGCAAGGCGCTGCCATTCCGGTGCCTCACCACTCTCCACCCAGGTCTCACCCAGCAGCGTGTTGCGCGCCGCGCGCAACATTTCGTCCGAGCCTTGGGCTGCCAGCCAGTCCCGCGCAATCTGTTCCCAGCTTTTCCAGCCAATCGGCGAATACAGCGCCGAGAGGTGGAAACCAATCGCGTTTGGATCGGCGCTAGTCGCCGTCGCGCGCCATTCTCCACGCGCCAGCATGTCCGTCTTGTGGTGCTCGGCGATCGGGCGCTCGCAGCCCTCGCAGGCATAGGCCGCGGTTTCGGGCCTGCCTTTCGCCCAGCGCAGCCGCTCGAACTGTAGCCATTGCATCGCACTGCAATGCGGGCAGGGTACAAAATACCGCCGCTGGTCGCTGGCTTCGAACTCGCGCTCGATGCGCGAGAGCCCCCGGATCGTCGGGGTCGAGACCATGAACACCTTGCGCCTGTGCGCAAAGGTCGTTGTGCGAGCCTCGGCCAGGCTGACTGGATCGCCTTCTTCATCTGCTGAAGCTGGATAGGCGTCCACCTCGTCCAGAAACACATAGCGTGCGGGCATCGACCGCAGGCCAGTGGCGCTGTTGGCACCGGTGAGCACCAAGATGCCGCCGGGGAATTCCTTCGACAGCATCGAATTGCCAGCGTCACGCGACCGCGCCGGCTGGACCCTTTCTTTCAGCGCGGGGCTGTCTTCAATCAGCGGATCAATCCTGCCACGCGATGTGCGCTTGGCCATCTCCACTGTCGGCAGCACAGCTAGCATGGGCCCCGGCGCGTGATGGATCACAAAGCCGATCCAGTTGTTACCGGCTTCCGTGGCGCCGACCTGGGCCGCTTTCATGAACGTGATGCGCTGCGCCGGATGACCGGGTGAGAGCGCATCCATGATGCCACGCAGATACGGCGTTCGGGCCGTGCGATATTGGCCGGGTTCTGCCGAAGCCCGCGATGACAGCTTACGATGCGCATCCGCCCATTGCGATACCGTCAGGTCCGGATCGGGCCGCATACCCCGACGCCAAACACGCAGAATGTCCTCGGCCCCGTCAAAGCCGAGATCGAGCCCATCGGCTAGATCAGTGTCATGATCTCCTTCATTCAAGCGAGACCCTGAGGTCTGCCAGGGCGTCGAGCTGCTCTCGGACATGGGTTTCCAGCACCCTTTGCAGGATCGCAGTCTCGATTGTCACGGGATTGCCCGAGGCCTTCTCCATCTCTGCGGATAATTGCGCGGCCATCAGGGCTGCCACACGGGTTGGCCAGGTCACCCATGTATCGCGCTCCTGGCGCGCAAGACGAAACACCAGCGTCTCGGCGCGCGCGCGATCAACCAGCACGCCTTTCTTGCGCTGGATCGATAGCTGCCGCTCTTGCGCCTGATAAACGGTCAGCGCTGTGCGCGCCTTGAGATACGAGGTGCTGTCTCCTGGACCGGAGACGCTGCCGCCCCCGATCGCTCCACCATCACCCCCAGCGCCCAAACTGCCCCGCGAGCGCATCTGCTGATCCGGATCCGTCATCGCGCCACGCCGTGCATCTGATGCCGCTGCATTAATCGACCCGTCTGCAAACAGCACCAACCGCCCGTTCTTGCGGGCCTTCTGCACCGCGCCGCGCGACAGGCCGGCGTGCTCTGCATAGGCGCGTTCAGACAGTCCTTCCATGGCGCTTTGATGATCCTCAACGCATTGTAAATAAACAGAAATAGCGATATAATTGAGTTGATTACACTTCGCGATAGAGCGAATCTGGTCTCACGCAAACACGCCTGACCGGAGACAAAACCATGACCCTTGCAGAACGCTACAACACTGAAGCCCAACGCCTGATGCCACACATGGCAGAGGATCTCGCAGTTGACGCTGGGATCGATAATGCGGGGCACATCGACGAGATTGTTTTCCGCCGCAGCGAATACCTCGGCGGTATGGCGGCGGTCCTCCTTGCGCTGCTCGACCAGCACAAGTGAGGGCGATCCAATGAGCACCCGCGCACAAATCGCCATCCAGACGGGGCCCAAAACATGGGCACACGTTTACTGCCACTTCGACGGCTACCCGTCTCACATGCTGCCAGCGCTGGCGCGCTGGACGCCCGAGGACATTCTGACCGCCCGCGAAATCCGCCACGTCAGTACCGACGCGCTCGATTGCTTTGCTCCTGCTCGCGCGCCTGTAATCCATCCCGAACCGCGCTGCGACTTTTGCCACACTTATGTGTTTGCGCAGGGTCGCTGGATTGAATGGAGGGCTGACTGAAGGCAAAACCAAATTCCCCCAATCCTGACAGGAGACCCTGATGCCCAAACTCACCGCTACCCAGACCCTCATTTTGACATGCGCCGCAAACCGCCCTGACAATCTGGCGATGCCCTTGCCTGAGGGGCTGCACGGTGCTGCCGCCAAGACGTCCGTGTCCAACATGATCGCGCAGGGCTGGCTCGAAGAAGTCGATGCCGACATGCGCAAAGGCGAGCCTCTTTGGCGCGAAACCGGCGATGGTCATGGCACCACGCTGGTGGTGACCGACGCAGGGATGCTGGCGGTCGGGATCGAGCCAGTGGTTGTCAAAACTATGGCAGCGGTCCGCAACCGTGTAGCTGAAAAGGCAAGTTCCAAGGCTCCGACACTGACACCGACGCCGCGAAGCGGCACCAAACAGGCAGAGGTAATTACGCTTTTGCAGCGCTCTGAGGGGGCGAGCATCGCCGAGATCGTCGCGTTAACGGGCTGGGCGCCGCACAGCGCCAGAGGCATGATCTCGGGTGTCTTGAGCAAGAAATTTGGCTTAGCTGTTATTTCCGCAAAGCAGGCTGACCGAGGACGGGTATACCGGATCGATCAGCAATCAATCTGATCCTGCGTGACAGTGGGTTAGTTCAGCAGGCGATAGTGCACTTCAGTTGGTTTACACGCCGCACCGTTAATCGGGATCAAATCTTGTGGACACGCGGACATCACCACGATGCAATCGATCATGGCACGCAAGATCACATGATCTCCTGGCTTACTGAGTGGCTCTCCCCATGTGATTTTGCCATCAGGGCCGACGGGAATGTTCATCCATAAGTTCAAAGGTGCGGGGCAATCAGCCGCCCGTCGATCAATCTGTGCCAGTGCAGCGTGCAGATTGTCGGTGCAATTGTTATGGTACTGCGTGCAGCCCAGTGCGGCATAGCGGTGGACATCACAAGCCGCGATCACCGTGTCATGCCGGCCTGGTGATGTATCTTCTTCCATGATCAAAATGGGCCGCCGACGATTTGTTGTCAGCCCGTCGCCTTTTGCGGGGAAGATACCTTGCAACGTGGCATGCAGATGCTCCATCGACATGAACTCGGACATGTCATGTGCATTAAAGCACCACGTATCGACAACCTGTTGGCCATGGGTGTTGATGATCTGGATTGCCTGCCCTTTTAACAAATGTACTGCACGGCCATAGCGGGCTGGAACAACTTGTAGGTCAGACATCAACTTCCACTTTCTATGCTTTTTTGAACCTTCATTGACCAAGACAAATTGGTCAAGGCGCATCAGCGTTTGCGGTGGTCTACGCAGCAGCCATGGCTGCGACAGTTTTGGCGACAATTCTTCAATTTAGAATATTCAACCAATGACACCGGCTGAAACGTAAGGACGCACTCATGCCGCCAACCGCTTTGCCTTCAGGGCGCTGAACGGTTCGCCGGTTTCCACCAAGACAGCATCAACCCGCGTGAATTGTTGCCAGCGCTCGATGGCCACATCGACATAGGCCGGGTTCAACTCTACCCCGAAGCACACGCGCCCCGTGGTCTCCGCCGCGATCAGCGTCGTGCCGGATCCCATAAAGGGCTCATAGACTGCTTGGCCAGGGCTTGAGTTGTTCAGGATCGGACGCCGCATGCATTCAACCGGCTTTTGCGTGCCGTGGACGGTCTCGGCATCCTGATCCTTGTTTGCAATCTGCCAGAGCGTGGTCTGCTTCCGGTCGCCCGCCCAATGGCCTTTGCCTTTGGCGCGCACAGCGTACCAGCAGGGCTCGTGCTGCCAGTGGTAGTCACCGCGGCTCAGCACCAACCGGTCCTTTGCCCAGATAATTTGCGAGCGGATATTGAAGCCTGTCACCGTGAGGCTTTCTGCCACGGTCACAGCATGCAGCGCGCCGTGCCAGATATAGGCGACGTCACCAGGGAACAGTGACCACGCCTCGCGCCAGTCAGCGCGATCATCGTTCAGCACTTTGCCGGTGCGTTTGGTTGCTGCAGCGCCTGCTTTATTACGCCACCCGGGATCGTATTCCACGCCATACGGCGGGTCAGTTACCATCAGCATGGGCTTCACGTCACCTAGCAACCGCCCGACCACGTTGGCTGCCGTGCTGTCGCCGCAGATGAGCCGGTGCGATCCCAGTTGCCAGAGGTCGCCTGGGACAGATATTGGCGTGACCGGTAACTCGGGCACATCGTCCTCGCCCTCGACAGGGCCATCGGCGCCCAGTGCATCGGGGTCCCGCAGCAGCGCTTCCAGATCATCGTCGCTCATGCCCAGCAGCGTCAGGTCAAAATCCTCAGCCAGCAGCCCCGCGATCTCGTCGCGCAGCATGGCTTCATCCCATTCGCCCATCTCAGTCAGTTTATTGTCCGCGATGCGGTAGGCCCGGCGCTCAGCCTCGTCCAGATGACCCAGCCTGATCACCGGCACCTCGGTCAGTCCCAGCATCGTTGCGGCTAGTACCCGACCATGGCCGGCGATCAACTCGCCATCATCAGCCACCATGCAGGGCACGGTCCAGCCAAACTTGGCCATGCTGGCGGCAATCTTGGCCACCTGGTCGTCGCCGTGCATCTTGGCATTGCGCACATAGGGGCGCAGCCGGGCAATCGGCCAGCTTTCGATCTGGCTCGGTGCAAAGACGAGGTCCATAATGCAGGTCTCATATCTAGGATAAGGCGGACATGCGCATGGGCGCGGGCGGGATGGCCAGCGTCAGGATCGGGGTCCGGGATGTGGGGGAGATTAACGCACCTGCGAGGTCTTTCCTCTGGGTGCAATTCTTCGATGGTCAAGGGGTACGTCAAGGGGGCTAGAAATGTCAAACCCTTTTTGCGTGTTGAATCAACATGTTTAATGGGCACGGTTTACGATCGTGAGCAATGGTCGCGAATATCGTCCCCCAATGGCTAGAAAAATGACGTCAGAGCTTAAATTTCAGACAGTCTCCCAGTGAAGCGAATTTCAGCTCTGGCACCGGTACAATGTGGATATAAGATGCGAAGGCATCACCATCCATCGCCCCTTTGATGACTTGTGCCAGCAACCTTTGGGACGTCAGCCAGGCAATGAAAGTCTATGTGTCCCATTACCCGGACGGCGAATCCATGCGCCACCGATGTTCGTGTCAAGCGCGCTCCCAAAGTCAGGTTTGTTTTGACTCGCGTATCGTCAATTAATACAGACCCTGTGGCTGTCGTTGCATGGCAGGCATGCGCCGTTCCTGCTGGTCCCGCCGCGCGAGCCTGTTTCGGATGCTACGCTGTTCACAGTGACGAATGATTTTTGAAGCTGAAGTCAAGAAGCATGAGCAGTTCCACAATCAAAGAGTAATTCACCCGCACCCTCTCGGCACTGGCTAGCGCATTGCGTGTAAGACGATGCATGATATTGGGGTCCTCCGCAACTTGCTGCTAAATAAACGCCTAATAGACCGCAAGCCTACTGGGCTTGGCGTTGCGCCCCCGCTTAATAGCTTTCTCCCGCCGCACTGCCGGATCGCACACGCCTAGCCTGATCTAGTCGCAGCTGAATTCCCAGCCGCACCGCGGCAGCACGACCGCTAAAACCTGCGTCATATTGTGGTGCAGGCGCTCGCCAAGTGCGCTCGATAGTGGTGATGCCACGATCAATCGTCCCAAACGGGATGAAACACATGTCCACACTCTAGGGAACTTCACGATGCTGGGTTTCACCGAAACACTCTGATGCCACATCAGCGGGAAGCCCACGTGCCAATGGCCCTGATGGCCTATAACAACAGCCCGTTCGCAGGTGTCATGCGGAGGACGAAGTTCAGGACCCTGTCTCCATATCTATCACATTCCTACCTTAACTTGCTACCTGTCTCCAACTCCTGTCCCGTACGGGTCTATTGCGACGCACTGCCACAAATGGGACACGGTTCAGACGCCATGGCTTAAGTCAGCTGATGCCAAAAATGCCCTTTGGAAAACCTGCATTGAGCGCTGTCACCCTTGATGGCCCGGCAATGAAAGCCTTAAACGGATTATGGGTCGTTACGCCGCCCGCTTCCTCGATCAGAAGCAAACCTGCTGCCGCGTCCCAAATGTTGAGTTCCCCTTCGTGAAAGGCATCAAACCAACCGGCGAGAATACCCAGGAAACAGATCGTCGCCGCGCCGTAGCGCCGATGTTCAACGCCTGCATCCAGAAGTGCACTGATCGAGGCAAAATATTCCTGCAATGATGTGCGTGGCGAATATCCTAGCGCCATGATCGGATTTTCGACTACCGCCGGATTGAAGGTGATACGCTTATCATTCAGGTAGCAGCCCAGCCCACGCCGTGCCCACGCCGTCATCCCCAAATCGGGTGCATGAATGACCCCGTGCGTCAGCGTTATCCCATCGAACCTGCCGATTGAGATAGCCCAGTTTGGCGTCCCGCGGGAGAAGTTCACTGTTCCATCGATGGGATCGATAATCCAAATGACGCTCCCTGTGCCGGTTAGGCCGCCTTCCTCACCAAGGATCGTCACATTGGGCTCCAGTGCTTCGATGCGATCGCGCAACAGGGCCTCTACGGCGATGTCGGCTGCTGTTAGCAGATCCATTGGCCCTTTTTCTCGGATCTTGAGGCTTTCGGGACGGGTCCGCATGTTTTGCGCGATCAGCCCAGCCTCGCGGGCCATGTCCAGCATTGAGTTCAGGCGATCATCCCGCATGTCGTGTCGTTCCTCGAAGTTTTGCAGTCAGTGGCTCTTTTACGAGCTTGTTGTCAGAGAAATCGCCCGCCAGTCGCTCAATCAGGAGGCGCACGACAGTCGTGGTCTGGGCGTCGATGTCCTGCCGGATCGTCGACAGGTCGTAGGCGCCCCAGCCTGCTTGTTCGATATCGTCAAACCCCAGTACTTGAATTTGGTCGGGTACTTTAACGCCGTGGTCAATTCTCAAAGCATCAAGTGCGCCAAGTGCCATCAGGTCGGTGGCGCAAAAAAGACCGTCGATCTGCTGGAGAACTACTCCGTCGGTTTCGGCGATGTTGGCCCGCGAACGTGCATAGCTCTGGTCGTCGGCAAGAAAAGTTTCGATTGGAATACCTTGCGACCGGGCATAGCTCATGAACGCGTGGGCCCGTCCCGAGACAGAATAGGTCTCAGTTCTGGGCATCAGACATCCCAGTTTTGTAGCGCCAAATTCGATCAGTAAGCGTGCGGCCATGATTCCTCCCGTCTCGTTGTCGGCCACAACCCGGTCACCCCAACCAGAATTACCAGGACGGTTGATTAGCACCACTGGCAATCCGAAGCGGGCACAATCCTCGATAAGGGCAGGCGGCGGCGTGTCAGAGGTGAAGATCATGCCAGCGACGTTGTAGCCTAAAAGGGACTCGATCAGCGTACCCACCTGATCCGGCCGCTCGGCCGTAATCAGCATCGGCTTTAGTCCTTCACGGATTAACATCTCGCTCAGCCTTGCCACCTGATGCGATCGCAGTGGGGTATCAAGTCGGGAGGCAACCAGTCCGACAATGCCAGAATGATCTCGCTGTAGGCTGCGGGCAAGCGAATTGACCCGGTATCCTAATTCGGTTGCGGCCTTCGTGACCTTTTCCTTTGTTTGAGGCAATATACAGGCACCCGGCGTAAAGGCCCGCGAAACAGCCGATCGTGACACCCCTGCGAGGCGCGCCACGTCAAAGGAAGTGGGTTTTCGCGGCATATCCCTAACCATTGCAGCTGGCTCTGAGCGAATGGCGCGCAAAGGTGAACGGATGGTCTAGGTTAAACAGGTCGGGCCGCATCATAAGGATCTGGTCGAACACGTCGGTGTCACTGCCCCTATAGGCCACCATTGACATAATCGCACTGCCGCGCAGGGTAGCGATTTCGAGAGGATCGGCGTCGGGACGGAACTCCACGACATTGGCGCGATAATCCAATAGTGTCTCGGATAGCGAGCCGTAATCCTCGCGCCGCGCCATGATCTGCGCATTGGCACTAAAGCTGCGCAACTCGCGTAGTGCATCGCGGTTGAAAGACCAAAAGAAGACACGGTCGAGCATTCCTTTCTGCTTGACCTGTTCCAGAACTGGGCCGGGAGGAGCTGATTTGAGTTCAAGATAAGCCCGTGCGTCGTAACGCGCCACAAGAGCCAGAGTTTCCTCCAAGGTAGGGATGCGCGTTCCAGCAAAAAATGGGTCGAACCATGATCCGGCGTCAAGGGTACGCAACTCCTCCAACGTTCTTATGGTGACCAGGCCAGAACTGTTCGTGGTTCGGTCAAGATTGGGGTCGTGGATCACTACAATCTCACCATCGGCGGTGCTGTGCAAATCGACCTCTACATGGCTGAATCCCGCCGCCAGCGCGCATTCCAGTGCAGGCAGCGTGTTTTCCGGTGCGATCCGATTGGCGCCCCTGTGACAGACCACACCGAAGGGGTAATTTGAAGGTGGGCGAAACGGGTTGACTAGTTCAGGCATGTCTGAGCAGATCCCCGTCACAGGTTTTGTGCGGATTGCGGCCATGCGAGCTGGATCTTCTTCATGCCACAAGACAACGCGTTTACCATCCGTAAAGGCACGGGAAAAAAAGGCGGGTGTGAGGGTGTCCTGTGGGAAAGGCAGATGCTCCCAGCACAGGTGGATCACGTCGGCCCGCGCCGCATGATCGTGCGGATCAGCTCCCTGCGGTACCAGCGCGGCCACCGCATAACGGCTGCCCGCGGAGCGCAGCACATCGACAATGGCGGTGTTGAAAGCGCCGAGAATGATGGGTTCGATTGCCGCATCCTGAAGTAGGCGCAGCGTCGGCAAAGCAGCATTTTCGTCTTTGATGTCGGCATAAAGCCCCGCGCCCAATTCGCTGGCAAGGGTAACCACCTCGGACAGATCGGGGCAATCCGGCATCCGTTCGAGCAAGGCTTGCCGCGTAAGGCCGTCGAGCCGGGTTCCATCGGCGAGAGTGGCGTCATGGTGAACGACTGGCACTCCGTCTGCGGTGATCCGGATGTCAATTTCCCACATGTCAGCGCCTAGGTCGGCCGCCTTGCGAAAGGCGGCCAGAGTGTTGGCCGGCGCGTAGGCCGAGGCGCCGCGATGGGCGATTGACCAGGGCCGCGCAGGCAGATGATCGGGCGTCATAGTCGATTTCCTTCTCGCGAAAAGGCAAGTATGTCGCGGAGTGATACACCCCAGTTCACACGGTCTCCCAGACGAACTGGATAGCTGGTGGGCAGGATAGCGCGCAGCACGCCGCCACATTCAAGACGCACGTCGACAAGTTCTTCGCGTCCTTGCGGCTCTACGAAAATCACTTCGCCTGAAAGGCCAGTCCCGTGCTGGGGCCCAAAATATTCGGGCCGGATACCCAAAATTACTTCGCCCCGCGCTTCAAGCCCGTCGGGACGTTTAATCGCCTGTCCCCGACCGATTACCAGTTGCTCTTCCGCCTGGGCAGGCAGGAACGAGATCGGTGGATTGCCGAGGAATCCCGCAACGAATTGCGATTGCGGATTGGCATACATCTGCTTGGGTGTGTCAAGCTGGACAATCTCGCCATCCTTCATCAGGGCGATCCGGTCGCACATCGACATCGCCTCGACCTGATCATGGGTGACGAGGATCGCGGTGATGCCAGTCTCGCGTTGGATCCGCCGGATCTCGGCCCGCATCTCGAGCCTGAGCTTGGCGTCAAGATTGGCCAACGGCTCGTCAAGCAAGAGAACATCCGGTTTCCTGATCATTGCGCGGGCCAGAGCCACGCGTTGCTGCTGCCCGCCCGAAAGCTGGGCCGGTCGCCGGTCAAGAAGTTCTCCGATTTGGACGAGATCTGCAAGGCGCCGGACTTCGGCCGCGATCTCATCTTTGGGGCGGCGCATGACCTTGAGTGGAAAGCCGATATTCTGTTCGGCGGTCATGTGTGGATAAAGCGCATAGTTCTGGAACACCACGCCGACAGACCGCTGCTGCGCCGGAACTGCAGTCACGTCGCGATCTCCGAAATAAAGCTTGCCACCGGTCATCTTGTGAATGCCGCATATCGCAAAAAGCGTTGTGGACTTGCCGCAGCCTGATGGCCCAAGCAGGGCTAGCATCTCGCCGCTACCAACGGTCAGGTCCATGTTTTCAATGACAGTGACCGGCCCAAAGGCCTTGGTGAATTTCGTGAGCCTCAGTTCCATTAACCTTTTGTCCCTCCGCCGTAGATGTTCATCAGCTGTTTCTGAAAAATTAGATAGATAACGATGACAGGTATTGAGTAATACAACCCGATCGCCTTGAAGAGGCCGAAATCTGCGGTCGCGTCATCCTGGATCACAGCATTCATGAATGTGGATAGCACCTGTGTGCTTGACCCTGGTGCCAGCACGAGGGGCAATATGAATTCCGACCAGCCCGACAGAAACGAGATGATCAGAAGCGCTGCGAGACCCGGTTTGACCTGTGGAATAACCAGTTCCCACCAGACGCGGAATCGCGAGGCGCCATCCTGAACGCCGGCTATCTCGATCTCCCAGGGGACGGTGTCGTAGAAGCCCTTCATGATCCAGACACCGAATGGCAGCTCGAGCGCGGTTTTTACGAGAATGACGCCCACAAGCGTGTCGAAAAGACCCACCGCCTGGAGGATAATGAAAATCGCGATGATCAGTGTTATCGTCGGAAAGGCGTGCAAGATGATGAGCCCACCCAGGAAATAGGGTCGCCCTGGCATGTTCAGTCGTGAAAGCGCATAACCCGCGGTGGTCGAACAAAGGGTTACGAGAAAGGCTGTGGTGCTAGCAAAGATGAAGGTGTTAAATGTAACCTCCCAGATCGTGGGCCGCCCAGTATCTATCCTTTCCCACAAAAAGCGCCAGTTCGACACATCGATCCTGCCGGGGATAAGTGAACCTGGGTCGGGAGAGGCCACGCTATCGATGACTTGGTAGAGATACATGACTACTAGTGGGCTCGAAAAGATTGCGAGGATCAGGACAATAGGCCATATGCGCTGCGTTCCGGTCATTGCTCAATCCTCGGCTTGGACAGTAATTCTTTGAAGTTAAAGAACCTTAGATAAAGTATCGATAACGCTATTCCGATGAATACTAGTGCCAGCGCATAGGCCGCCCCCAGCCCGTATTGTAGGTTGCCAGCGTAATTATTGAGCGCGGTGTGGTAGGCGGCCAGTGCCCAAACCTCAGTCGACCGGCCAGGGCCACCATCGGTGGCCAGAAGGATGTATTCGAAGGACGTCAGAAGGCTGAGCGTCTGGTAAGATGTCATGAACAGGATCGGCCAGCGCATCTGCGGCAGGATGATGTAGCGCACCTGTTGCCAGCGGTTGGCGCCATCCACCTCGGAGGCATAGAGCATCGAGGTCGGGATCGCCTTGATCGCCGAAGAGAACAGGATCATCCCCAGCGAGGCGCCAACAAATCCGTTGATTAGGATCACCGCGGTCCAGGCATGGGTCGAGGTGTGAAGCAACCAATTCTGCTGCGGCACACCGAACCAGCCAGTCACCGTCGCGATGAAACCCTGGTCCCAAGTGAACCAGTTCCACATCAGCACATAAAGGACAGGCGGCAGGATGCGCGGCAGGAACCAGATTGCACGGAATGTATTGGCCAATTTCCCCGGCAGGTAAAAGGTCGAGATCGCGAGGAACAGGCCGAACAGGATATTGAAAGCCAGCGTGCAGACCACGTAAAAGGCCGTGTTCGCCGCATAGCGCAGGGTCGATGGCAACTCCATCAAAAGCGAGAAGTTACCTGTCGTCCAGGTCCAGCCAGTATAGGCGAATTCGGTCAGTGTGTCGTGGTCGGTCGGGTCTATCTGGGTCTCGTCCAGAGCTGCGCGTAACGCTTCAACCGTTGCGTATCGCGTGCCAAGAACAGTTGAGGAAAAGAGGTCGGCAGCGGCCTTGCGGTCGCGGGTGTTGCGGATCGGTTCAGTAAGGTTGCGTAGCACAGTTTCAAGGTCGCGCCGGGCGTCGAAGGTTTCACCCAAGAAATCTTCGCGCAGCTCGTTGGCCGTAGCCTCATCAAATTTCTCGGCCAGTACCGCGAGTCCTGCTTCGGAGATGACATATTTTGACGATTCAAGTTTCTTGATTGATTCGGAGCTGACGTCGGTATCGCGCAGGCTGTCGACCTGGGTCGAGTTGATCTGGTAGGCGCCGCCCATGATGCCTGTTGATGTCGACATGTTAGTAAAGGCGAATACGACCGTCAGCAGTACTGGCAAAGCAAAGAAAAAGAAGACGGCGATAAGTGCAGGTGACAAGAACCCGAATGCGAGTATGCGTGTTTTCATGGCCCAAGCCTCTTTAAGTCAGGATGGCAGGGCGCGCCAGGACGCACCCTGCCACCGTTGTTTATATCAGCGGACGATCAGCTGATCGCCGATAGTGGCCCGCATCTGCGCCTCTACTTCGGCGATAGCGTCTTCGGGGGTCTGAACGCCTGTCCACGCCGCTTCAAGACCGCGGAACATTGCCTCGGAATACGCACCGTAATCGAGGTGGTTGGGCTGCGCATTGGCCGCGGCCAGCAAGACCTCTGTAGCAGTGGAGGCCCAGCGGTTGCTCCGGTAAAGATCTTGGTCGGCCTGTGCTTCAGCGACTGCCAGGTGGTTGGACTGGATTGCGTGAAGGGTGTTCAGACGTGGTTCGGTAGCGATCGCTATCAGCTGTGCCGAAATCTCCTCGATCCTGTCGTCTTCCTGGCTCATTACCAGATAGACTAGCGGATGAGTGATTGTGTTGGCGCGGCCGTTCTCGTCGCCCGCTGGGATCAGCGAGAACTGTATCGTGTTCCAGAAATCGTCGTTTCCTTCCGCTGCGTAACGGCCGAAATGCCATGTGCCGCCGTGCCAGAAGGCCGCGCGTCCGTTGGCCACTTCGGTATACCACTGGTTCCAGTCAGTCCCGATATGGTTTTTACGGGTGATGCCGGCATTCACTGCATCAACGAAGAATTGGTAGAATTCAGTCATTGCTTTGGTATCTAGGACCAGCTTACCAGTTTCGGGATCGACTAACTCACCGCCGAAAGATTGGTAAAACTGCGCGTAATCTGGTCCGTTTGATGGGCGTGGATAGAAGCCATAGCCCTCTTCGACAAGGCCCATTTCAAGGGCCTTTGTCGCATCTTCCAGAACGTTGGTCAGCGTGTATTGGCCGCTTGCGACCATGTCGGGCAGTCCGTCGATCTCGTCTTCGCTATACCCTAGTGCTGCCATAGTTTCGCGCCAGAAAAAGAAAGGACGAGACTCGGAATCCTGTGGAATGCCCCACTGGGTGCCCGCATATGAGGCGATCTCCATCAGGTTGGGATAGACATTGGAGAGCGGCCAGGCATCAAGGTCGACATAGTTCTCGACCGCTGCAATGTAGCCGGCCTGGCTCCATGGCGCGATATCGAGATGCGAGGTCACCACGATGTTCGGTGCGGATCCAGCTTCGGCGCCAAGTGTGACGCCCTGTTTGAATTCGTCCCAGCCAGTGAAATCGCGCCGGCCGTCGATGGTGATGTTCACCTCTTCGCCCAAGATCGCGTATTCGCGCTCAAGGATGTCGGCGGCAATTTCGATTGCTTCGATCCTGTAGCTGTCGCTGTCATTCGAGCCGCCGGCCCACACGGTAATTTTGATGTCCTCGGCAAATGCCGGCACAACCGACCCCACCAGCACACCGACCAAAGCGGAGGTCCGCATCATATTCGTCATTTCATTTTTCTCCTCTACGTGTGTTCATGTGTATTATGCACGCGTGTGCAAGAACGGTTTTAAAATTCTTCCTGGTTGGGAAGAACCTTGCTTTAATTGGATACACGATTGTGCAAGTTCAGGCTTAGCAGGCTAGGGCCTGTTGACGTTCAGGATTCCTATTTGGTGTGAGTTCTGATTCAAGGTTGCAAACAGAGGAGAGCAACCTTGACCCGACGTGCCCTGACCGACGCCCATTGGGCGATCATCCAACCCTTCTGCCTTGGCAAGCACACTGATCCTGGCCAGACCGGACGCGATCCGCGTTTGTTCGTGGAAGCGGTCTTGTGGATTGTGCGGACTGGCGCGCAGTGGCGCGAATTGCCTGCCGAGTTCGGGCATTGGAACTCGGTCTTCAAGCGCTTCCGGCGGTGGGTCAAGGCTGATGTATTTTACAACATGTTCAGAGCGTTATCTTCGGCCCCCGATCTCGAATATGCGATGATCGATGGCTCCATCGTCAAGGTCCACCGCTCGGGCCAGGGCGCAAAAGGGGGACTCTCAGCCAGGCCATAGGGCGCTCGCGCGGCGGTATCACAACCAAAATACTGGCGCTGACCGACAGCTTGGGTAACCTCGTCGACTTCCGGCTGATGCCCGGGCAGGCGCATGACCTGCGCGCCGTGCCGGAATTGATCGAAGGTCTTCGCGCAGATCACTTACTCGCTGACCGCGCGTTTGATGCAGACTGGCTGCGAACCGCTCTTGAGGAGCAGCAGATAACCCCTGTCATCCCTCCGAAATCGAACCGGCGTTTCCCCGCGACATTCGACAAAGACACATACAAATGGCGGCACCTGATCGAGAATTACTTCGGCAAGCTCAAGGAAAACAGGGGCATCGCAACGCGGTCATGCAAAACAGATCAGAGCTTCGCCGCTTTCATCTCGCTTGCAGCAACAGTCATTCAACTCAGGTGAACGTCAACAGCCCCTAATATGACAGATTTATTTGTTTCAGCGCCAAGATTTTTTGGAGCGTCGGTGATCTCACGCTCACAGCGGGCTTGGCGCCATGTTGGGCGCGGATCACTCTTCAGAATGCCTGTCGAGGAACGGTATGAAATCATCAGGAACCTGGATGGCAAATCTCTCGCATAGCAGCCGGACATCGTGCCAATCGTTATCATCCAGGTCATATCCGGCATGAAACCGGACAAGCCAGTCGGGCGGCACGCAACGCACCCGGTGACCGAGGATCCAGCCCTCGCCGGACAGGTGATCAGCGATGTATGCGACACCGGACCGGTTGCTACCGTCAGGGTTAAGTTCATAGGAATGCACGTCAAGCTGCGCGCCGTCGCGGTCCTGCAAGACGAAGTTGTGTTCCGACGAATTTGGTTGTGGGATTTCGTCGAACCCTAGGCCCGACAGCAGCTGCCTGAGCGCAGGCACCCGCGATGCCGGCAGGGCGATATCCAGATCGCCATGCGGGCGGGTCTGCTGGCCAAGTGCGGCATCCACGGCCCAGCCACCGTCAAGGCAGACCTGCAGATCGTTCTCCTCGAACAAGGTCCAAAGGGCCAGGACCAGCTCTGCCTGCATCTCCTGATCCTCCTAGGTGTCGCCGCCACTCGTCCTACGGGGCTTCACAACCCGTCCAGCCGAAGGGAATTGGATAAGGGCAGCTATAACGAATCATTTTAAAGTGTGAACGATGCGCGCACATAATTCACGTTTACAAACAAGCAAAGGCCGGAACCCACTTGTGGTGACGACGATCTCGGCGCGCAATAACCTGCGGGCAGTTACAGTAAGGGCAAACTGTGGCGTGGCCCCTGGCGCCATTCAAGCGGGTTTTGGAGCGAAAACGGTCTTGATTGGCGTCGTCGAGCAGAAGGCATCTTTCTTTGCGCTAGATCTGACTGGCAATGATGCCTGCTTTGATCGTGCTTATCCTGTGGCGGTCGGCGCCGCGGTACCTTTGGACATCTGAGCGACGCACTCAAACTTCTATTTGCACCTCGATCGTCACTGTCGATGACAGCATTTCACTTGCTTAGCTTTAGCACGGCTGCAATTAGGTCAGGAAGGTCCATCTCAGTGTTCTGACATCCGGTCCGCCCGTCTTATGTCAGCGTGCACTTCGGACGAAAATGCTGAAGTTTTGTTGACTTTCCATTCTGGCCAAACTTTCTGGATTTTGGCTAAGGTGGATTCTTGACTAAAATACTAAAATCCACCTATCGGCCAACGGTCGCGTGCGCCAACGCTTTGATAATGAGTCACTTTTATCTCGAGCCAAGCCAGACTGGATTCAAAGTGGATTCCCCGGTGCAAAAGCCACGCGCTAGCGAAATGGCGCGCTGAGTACGCCCGTATACGCAAAGGGCCCGGGAGGAACCATGGGAGGGGGGGCAGACGCAACCAGCCCAGAGCTGCCGTTCAAGTGGGCACTGCGCTGATCTGTAGCATTCACCATTGGTGCCTGTCGTTCCCAGCACAGAAAACTTGACTGATCGGCACCCGAAATTTCGGATTGTTTCTATTTCGTAACGAGACTTTTGGGGTCAGAGTCCTTCTTGGCCAACCGTGTTTGTCTGCTTCCTCGGCCAGATGTCCTCGAGCGCTGCATAGAACGCGGGCAACACCAGCAGGATCAGGACCGTTGCGGCCAAGAGCCCAAAGACAACCGAGATCACCAGCGGCTTGAGCGTCTGGGCCTGGGTCGAGGTCTCCAGCAGCAAGGGCGCCATGCCCATGATCGTGGTCGAGACCGACACGAAGATCGGGCGGAAGCGGGCGCGCACCGCCTCGCCTGCAGCAAGTGCTGCGGAGAGCCCCTCGGCACGGCGGTCGTTGATGACGCCGACCAGCAGGATGGCGTTGTTCACCACGATGCCCGCGAGCGACGCCGCCCCTACCAGCGACGGCATGGAGATGTTGTAGCCCATCAGGACATGGCCCCAGATCACGCCCAGAAACGCCAGCGGGATGGTGATCATCACGATCAGCGGCTCCACATAGCTGCGGAACTGGAAGCTGAGCACGAGGTAGATGCCCACCAGCCCGATCAGGAAGCCGCGCAGGATCGAGGAAACGGTTTCCGCCGAATTTGCGGCCTGCCCACCGATGTCGAAGCCAAGGCCGGGGGTGGAGGCCGCCAGATCGGGCAGGAAGCCCTCGGCCAGCCGCGCGGTAATCGCGTCGGCATTGCCGATGCGGCCGTCCACATCGGCCGAAACGGTCAGGGTACGCAGACCGTTGCGGCGTGTGATCGTGCCCCAGCCGCGCGCCTCGTCAATGGTGGCGATGCTGGAGAGCGGCACGGTGCCGCCACCGGGCAGGGCGATCTCGAAAAGGCTCAGATCGGCGCGGTTGGCGCGGTCCTCATCGGCCAGCCGCACCTCGATATCCCAGGCCAAGTCGCCGCGCCGGATTTCCGCAAGCTGCGTGCCGAGGAAGCCCGCGCGAAGCTGGCCTGCCACATCCGTGGCGGTCAGCCCCAGCGCCTCGGCACCCTGCGAGAGGATCAGTCGCAGCTCCGGTGCACCCGGACGCAGGTCGACAATGGCGTTGCGCACACCGGCATAGGTTTCAAGTTCCGCTAGCATGGCAAGACCTGCCGCCTCCAGCGTGGCGAGGTCGGGATGGGTCAGGCGCAGCTCGACCGCGATGCCTTGCGGGCCGATGCCCGGCTCGGTCAGGATCAGTGAGTTCACACCGGGCAGGGCGCCGATTTCTTCGCGCCAGAGTGTAACGATCTCGTCCAGCGTGCTGTTACGCGTCTCGGCGCCCAGAAGGTCCACCGCGATGGTGGCTACATGGGCGCCGGTCTCGCCCGCCGACAGGTTACGGCCCAGACGGGTGATGCGGCGAATAACCAGCGGTTGCGCCTCGGGCTGTTCGGGTGTCAGACGGGCGTTCACGCGGTCAAGCGCGGCCTCGACCTGTGCGACTGCCTGGGTCGTGCGCGCCAGCGGGGTGCCGGCAGGCAGCATCAGCCGCGCCTCGAGCACGTCGCCGTCGATCTCGGGCATGGCTTCGCGCTTGACCATGCCGCCACCGAGCGCACCTACGGTCAGGATCAAGGCACCGATGGCCAGCCCTGCGACCAGCCAGCGCGCCTTGATCGCGGTATCGGCCAGACCGCCGACCCCTTCGCGAAAAGCGTCAAAGCCCGCGTCGAAGCCTTTGCGGAAGCGGGAGGGGACAGTGTCCTTCATCCCACCCTTCAGGTGATGGGGCAGGATGAAAAAAGCCTCGATCAGCGACGCGGCGAGCGCCGCCAGCAACACGACCGGCAGAACCTCGAGCACGGCACCCAACTCGCCCGCGAGGAAGGCCAGAGGCAGGAACACGGCAAGCGTCGTCAGGAAGGACGAGATCACGCCGGGTGCCACGGCGGCTACGCCTGCCGCCACGGTCTCGACCGTCGCGCCCTTGGCGGCATGCACTGCGATGGAATCCGCGATCACGATGGAATCGTCCATCACGATCCCGATCGCCATCAACAGCGCCACCAGCGTCATCATGTTCAGGCTGAGCCCGGTCAGCGCCATCCAAACAAAGGCGCCCGCGAAGGCAACGGGCAGGCCCATCGCGGCCCAGATCGCGAAACCGGGGCGGAAGAACAGGCTCATCACCACGACCACCAGCACCAGCCCGATCACCCCGTTTTGCACCAGCATCACCAGACGGTCGCGGATGATCGATGTCACGTCTTGCACCACTTCGACGGAAATCGTGTCCGGCAGGCGGGCGGTTTCCTCGGCCACGAGTGCCGCGACCCCGTCCAGCACCCGAAGCGCGTCGGCATCCAGCGCCTTTGATACTTCGAGCACGAGGGCAGGCACCCCGTCGACAAAGGCGCGGTCCTGTGGCGGCTCGAACCGTTCCTCGATCACCGCCACGTCGCCCAGCGTCAGGGTCGCGCCGTTCGGCAGCACCAGCACGGGGATCGTGGCAAGCGCGGTAGCCGTGTCGCGCTCGGCGGTGAAGCGCAGGGCCAGGTCCGCGCCTGGCCCCTCCAGCGTACCCGCGGGCAGGTCGATGTTCTGCGCGGCGATGGCGGCGGCCAGGGCGGTGGGGGTGAGCCCGTGGCTGTCGAGCATGGCACGCGATGCGGTGATGAAAAGCGTCCGGGTGCCGAGGCCTCCGCGCGTCACGCGGGCAACACCTGGCAGGGCAGTCAGGCGGTCGGACAGGGCATCTGCGTAAAGGTCCAGTTCGCCCAACGGCAGATCGCCTGAGATGGCGACCGATGTGACGGGATCGGAGCGGTGCAACTCGCGTACCACCGCCGGATCGGCGCGATCGGGAAAGGTGTCGATGGCCGCAACCTCGGTGCGCAGGGAATTGACGAAGCGCAGCGCGTCGTTGCCGGGCGCCATGGTTGCCACGGCCCGCGCGCGTCCGGTCTGCGCGGTGCAAGTGAAGGTTTCCAGCCCTTCGACACTCTGCACCCCGTCCCACAGCGGCGCACAGACTGCTGCCTCCACATCTTCGGCGGCCGCACCCCGGTAGGGCACGGTGATCTCGGCCTCGACGGCGCGGAAATCTGGGAAGGTTTCGCGCAAGAGACCCGGCGCGGCAAAGGCACCGGCAGCGAGAAACAGGAGCAGCAGCAGGTTGCCCGCCGTTGGGTGGCCGGTGAACCAGCGGATCATTGCGGGGCCTCGACAGGGGTCAGTGCCATACCGGGGATGGCCGGAGCGATGTCGTCGATCACCACGCGGTCGCCGGAGACGAGCCCTTCGGTGATGACGACCGAGCCGTCTCGTGCAAAACCGGCGGTGACAGGCCGCAGCTCTAGCCTGTCATCGGCGCTTGCTATATGCACCATGCCCCCATGCAGTGCCGCTTCGGGGATTGCGATGAGGCCCGATATAGAAGCGCCCGAAAAGGACAGCTGCACCTGCATGTTGGGCACCAGCGGCAGGCGGCGGGGCGGGTCGGCGCCCTCATAGGGGTCGTCAACCCTGACCACGACCGGCACGGTGCGCGCACGGGCATCCAGCGCGCCCTCGATCCCGACAACACGGGCGCTCCAGATCTGCCTCGGGTCCGCCAGAGGGCTGAGCGTCACCTCGATCTGCGTGGCGGGCATGTCGCGCATCATGTCGCCAAGGGTGATGCCCTCCGGTGTATCTCCCAATAGCCGTCGAAAGCTGTCTATCGGCAAATGCGCCACGACCTCGGCCGCCGCGATCCCGTCAGCACGGATCACCACCTGGCCAGGGGCGACGGTCTGAAACAGCTCAGCATGCACCTCGGTCACGCGCAGGTCAAACGGCGTCGTCAGGGTCGTTCGGTCGAGCGAGCGGCGCGCCCGGTCGATGGCGGCCTCGCTGCGCGCGACCTGTGCTGCGATCTGCGCCTCGCGGGACGGGATCAGGGCGAGCGTGTTCTCCAGCTCCGCCACTGTGCGGCGGGCCAGAAGGGTCGCGCGCTCGGCCTCGTCGGCGCGCGATTGCGGAACGGCGCCTTGCGCGACGAGTGTGCGCGTGCGTTCCAGATCCGCCTCGGCCAACGCCAGCCGGGCGCGTTCCAGTTCGAGGATGCGGCCCGTGTTGGCCGCCTCGGCGCTCAGTTGCGCCCTCTCGGCCTCCAGCGCCGCCAGATCGGCCAGCGATTGCGCCAGCGCCAGCTCGTAGTCGGCGGGGTCGATCCGCAGCACTTCGGTCCCCGCCGGGATCAGGTGACCGGGCTCACGGTCCGGATGGCGCCAGATCACCTCGCCCTGCACTTCGGCCACGGCGACCCAGGTCTCGGCTGCGCGCAGGTTTCCCCAGGCAGTGGCGGTCGGACGGATGTCTTCCGCCGCGACCGTCATCACCCGGACCGGCAGAGCGAGCGCGTCGCCCCCGACCTGCGCGGGGCCGGGGGCAGACGCGATCATCCAGACCGCCGCGGCAATGCCGAGCGCGATGGGTGGCAGCACCAGGAGTGGGGCGAGGCGCATGGGTTCAGCCCTGCGCCCGGCGCATCCGCGCCAGCGTTCCGTCGCGCAGGATGAACTGGTGGTAGAGCGCGCCGACCACATGCAGGGCGACCAAAGCCAGCAGGACAATCTTCAACACATTGTGTCCCTGCGCAGCGGCTTCGACCCCGCCGAACCACGCGACGGACCCGCTGAGTGGCATCAGGATCATCAGCGCGTAAAGGCCCACATGGGTGAGTTTGGCGAGCACGGCCTGAACCTTACTGGCCTCGATCGCCGGGGGCACGCCGCGCCGTGTACGCAACATCAGTCGCCAGAGCGCGAAGATCATCACCAGCGCGCCGCCCGCCACATGGGCCAGCACGAGCGGGTCGAACCCCGCCTCCAGCCCGTCAGTGACGCGGTCCCAAGCGGCCGACATCGCCTCCTTGAAAAGGTATTGCTGCGCAATCAGCGCGAAGACGAGCCAGTGCAGCGCGATCTGCAGGCGGGAATATCGGGTGGGGGCGGGTTTGGCGGGCATGGTCGGGGTCCTTTCGGTCAGACGGCGCGACTCGGAACAGAGGTTGCGATTGCCCCGAGTATATGTTAGTGAGTTATAACTAACAAGAGGTGCTGTATGTCCGGTCGTCAGAGCGCGGAAGATCGAAAGACACAGATCGTGGCCGAGGTGCTGGGACTGGCCGACGAGATCGGACCCGACCGGCTCAGCACCACGGATGTCGCGCGCGCCATCGGTCTCAGTCAGCCGGCGATCTTCCGACATTTTCCCACCAAGGGCGCGCTCTGGTTGGCGGTGGCCGAGGATATCGCGAACCGGCTTCAAGGCTCCTGGGCCGCAGCCGAGGCCGGGGCCGCCGGGCCACACGCGCGCTTGAGGGCGCTCATCGGTGCGCAGCTCTCAGCCATATCCGAGACGCCCGCTCTGCCGTCGATCCTGTTCTCGCGCGAGTTGCAGGTGGACAATCAAGCCCTGCGCGACGTGTTCCGGGGGCTTCTGGGCGCGTTTCAGAGCCGCCTTGTTGCCGTGATCCGTGATCTGCAGGCAGCGGGCGACATGAAGCGCGACGTCAGCCCGGAGGATGTCGCCATCCTGCTGACATCGCTGGTGCAGGGTGTCGCCATCCGCTGGACGCTCGGCGCGCGGGGCTTTTCGCTCCCGCAAGAGGGGTTGCGATTGTTCGACGTGCAGTTGGCGATGCTAAACGCTGAGGAGGACGTTCTCGATGAAAAAACAGAATAGACTGCTGCGCATTACGGGGGGAGTCGCGATTGCCTTCGGCCTTTTGACGGTTGTTTCGGGCGGCACCACGCTGCTTGGTGCGCTCGAGATGGGGGCGGTCGTCCTGTTCGTCTTGTGGTTCAACACACTTGCGGGACTTGCCTATGTCGTGGCGGGCCTGGGCCTGTGGCAGGGGCGGCGATGGGCCTGGCCCCTGTCTCTCGCGATCTTCGCCGCAACGCTGCTGGTCTTTGTGGCCTTCGGTCTGCATGTCGCCCAAGGTGGAGCCTTCGAGATGCGCACCGTTTACGCCATGGCTCTGCGCAGCGCGGTGTGGGGCGTGATTGCCCTGCTGGCGCGTCAGGCGCTTTCAGCGCGGTAGCCGCAATCTACCGCGTGTGCATCTTGTCAGAGGCACCTACTGGTAAGGCGAGTCTCCGCTTCCAGTTGATCCCGCAATACTGCGTCGCGTCGTCGTAAGGCCGCTTTCCGCCCATACTGACTGCCTTCATTCGACGCCCACGGCTGAGCCTTTGGCGTCACACTTGTCACATCGACGTCTCTCAACATACCACCAGAGATGAGCCCATCCTGGATCCACACCAGCGCCTGCCGCCATTCGCTGTAAGCCCGCCTCGCTCCCTCGATCTGCCGGGCATCCGGCCGAAACATCACCGGGCATGCACGCACTTCTACAGTCCGCCACTTCCCGCGCGATAACACCCGCTCGGTGCCCACCACTACGGTCGTTGCATGATCCCCGTGCCGATTGCGCTTCATCTCGACCGGCACGCAGCGCGGCATCGCTCCTGGCATCCAGTCGGGCGTCAGCCCAGCTCGGGCGAGTTCTGCCACACGAATAGCCATGCGCTTGCCGCCGAGGTGATCTGGCATCCCAGCTACGGTGGCAGCGATCACTTCGGCATCCTCGTGCGTGTAGGTGCCCATCTTGTACTGGCCGCCGTCAATTTTGCAGCCCAGCGCCGCCCGCTGCATGAGGACATATTCGAGACCAAAGCCAAATCCCTGGCCACGCTCGGGGTCGAGCGGTTCGGGTAGTTCAAGCTGTGCATGTTCAACGCGAAACGCCCATTCTAGCGCCTGTTGCACGGACATGACGCGTTTCGGCCGCCCGTGACCAGCTTGCCGTGATGAGGGGTGCAATTTGCGATCGTGTTTCATCGGATACCTCGTTCACGCAGACGCTCGACCGTCACGAGGCCGCGGGCCAGCATGGCATCGCGCATGGAGTTGGAGATCGCGCTGACGGGCAGGTAGCGATCAGAGTTGACCATGTCGGCGTAAAAGACGGGAAGGTCGGTAACTGGCCTGGTTTCCGACTTCGCGGGCTTGCGTGCTTTGCGCCGACCCCGGGATTTTTCATTCGCCTTGCGCTGGGCCGCGCGCTGCATGATGCGATCCAGCCCCTTGGGCCCATCTGGTGGCTCAGGGTGTTCTTGGCGGGACGCTTCCGCAGCCGCGAGGATATCCGTCTCGGTCAGCCCGAGGTCAGTCCGCCAGCGCCGCACATGCTCTCGGGGTGGCCAGCCCTGCCACCAGCCGGGGAGGGGGCCGCCGGGATCAAGGCCCAGTGCCGCCAGCACCGATCCAAAAAACTCCTCATCGACGATTTCGCGCGCTTGCGCGTCCTCCTCCTCCTTTACTGGTTTACTTACTGGTTCTCTTACAAGGTTACTGTCCGGATTTCGGACACGGGAATCGGCATTTTCCGGACACGGGTCGGGGTCAAAATCGGACACGGCTCCGTGTGTGGATTTCGGACACGGATGCGGGTTATCCACAGCGTTATCCTCAGAAATGGCTGTGATTTCCGAATCCTCAGCTTCGCCTGTGTGGGTCGCATCGAAGCCGTGTCCGGTTTCCGGACCCGGGACCGCGCGATCTTGAGTAAAGCCCGGCTCGAAGGCCAAGATGTAGCGGGTTGGCATCTGTCGCTTGGTGCCTGGATTTAGTCGCTGCACGCGGCGGATCAGTCCTGCGCTCTCGAGGAGCGTCAGGTGGTCATTCAGCGTTGATCGGCTGATCTCGCAATCATGGGCGAGCTGCTCTTGGGATGGAAAACAGCCGAAGTCCGGGTTGAACCGGTCGCAGAGATGCCAGAGGACGATTTTGGTGGTGGGCTTGAGCCCACGCTGCTGAATGGCCCAGTTGGTTGCAGCATGGCTCATGGCGCAGCCCTCCCAGTTGGAGAGGCCAAACGCGTTGTGAACCCGTGGTCTGCCAAGGCGCCCAGCGCGTCATCAAGCGAACGCACCAGCGCCCAGCCAAAGCCCTGCGCCATGACAACATCACGGAACGCCTCCTGCGCTGGGCTCAGCCGCCCCTTGAGGGATTTCAGTTCGAGGAAAAGGACTTTGCCGTCACAAAGAATGATCAGGTCGGCAAAGCCGGGATGTACCCCCATGCCAACGAGGATCGCTTGCCGTTTGGCCCCACGTGGGCCGGTCTCAGTCACCTCATTGGCACAGTGATGGATAATGGCGCCCTTTGGGAGAGCAAAGCGCAGCGCGGTCACGACAGCGCGCTGCGGATCAGCTTCTGGAGTTCCGCGTCGCTTCATGAGCGGCCCTCCCGATCTGGCGCGGGCAGCCGCCCAGGCGTTTTGGCATCGAGGACGACAAGCAGGATGCGCGCGTCCTCGCGCTCCTCAGGGGATTCACCATGCTGGACCAGCACATTGCAGGCGAGTCGAACGAGATAGTCGGAATGGTGAACCATATCGGCGACCACCATGCGCGCTTCGCGCCGGCGCTCTTCGATCCACTCCTGGCGGACGCGGTCCCGGGCACTGGGCTTGCGGAAGGGAAGGGGAATACTCATCGGCGAGACCCCGCGCGACGTGGGGCAGGGGCTTCCTGCAACATCAACCAATCCTGCACCGCATCTCTGCGGTAATAGATTTTTCGGCCAGCGCGCACGCAGGGCGGGCCGAAACGGATCTTCTCCCAGCGGTGCAGGGTTTCGACGGTGACCCCAAGCTCAAGGGCGAGGTCGAGGCGGCTGATCCAACCGCTCATCAGGCGTTGGGGGCTACTGGATCGGGGGGCAGTTCCAAGGTCTGGCATCTGGTTTCTCCTGAGTTTGGCCCGACGCGGGCAGGGTTCAGGGCTTCAGAAGCGCAGACGGAAAAGGGTGGCGGGAAGGCGGAGACCGGCGGTGATGCGCCAAATGGCTGCCGGTCATTGATATCATTGGGCTTTTGCGGCTTTAGCCCGAGTGGCGGGCGCAGCCGAAGGCGCCGCAGAGCGCTGGCGAATTGACCGCCGGAGAGTCTCGGCGGCCCAAAACTGGCCAATTTACAAGATTTCGGCGTGTTTCAGTGGGTTTCACGGGCGTTCAAGGGTATTCGCCCAACCGGCAAGGGGTCCGGCCCCTTGCCGGTCATTGATTTTAAACGGAATTTACAAAATCGGGCCTTGTTCTGGGAGCGAGAAGCCCTCTGGCGCGCGCTTTAGGCCGCGAAACATACTCCGCTGGCGGGCAGATTCGCCCAGCGCGATGAACGCCGTCTGGAATTTTCTCCAATGTTTTCAATGACTGGTAGGGTTTTGGCGCATCAACGCCGGTCACCGCCTGTATGCCGGCCAAAGCCTCATGCTTCGCTTGATAAGCCTGCACATCTACGCCTGTGTCATGTGCATGAAGGAGGTATAAACATGGTCAACCGATTGCGATTAAATGATAAAACTGTGCGCGAGCAGATCCCGGAAGAGGATCGAGCGTACCAAGTCTTCGATACTGAAATACGTGGGCTGTCCATCCGCGTAATGCCCTCTGGCGAGCGGTCCTTCGTGATGGATTACCGCTTCGCCGGCCGCCAGCGCCGCATGGCGATTGGGCGCTGGCCTGAATGGAGCGTCACTGCCGCCCGGGAGCGGGCCCGAGACCTACGCCGCCTGATCGACGAGGGCACAGATCCTCTGGAAGAACGCGACACGTTGCGCGAAGTCCCTCGCTTCAACGACATGATCGAGCGCTATCTTGCTGAGCATGCCTCGACCCTGACGCCCTTGAGCGCGTCTGATCATAAATCCTTCCTGACCAAGCTCGTCGCACCGCATTGGGGCAATAAGCTGGTGACCGAGATCACACCACATGACGTCACAAAGCTGTTGAACCTCATAGCAGAAGGCAGGGCGCGGCCCTCGAAGGCGAAGCCCAACAATCGTGCGCGCAAGATGCAGGGGCGCAAGCCCACACCTGTGCGCGCCAACCGCGTGGGAGAGGTGCTGCGCAAGATGTTTAACCTCGCCATCCAATGGGGCTGGCGTACGGACAATCCGGCCGCCGGTTTCAAGAAGCGCGTCGAGACCGCGCGCGAACGCTTTCTCTCCCATGAAGAAATCGGCAGGCTTGCCGAGGTGCTGGATGCGGCCGAGGATCAGCGCGCTGCGGGGATCATCCGTATCTGCATGCTGACAGGCTCCCGCGTGGGTGAGGTGCGGCAGGCGCAGTTCGAGCAATTCAATCTGGAGCTGGGGATCTGGTCAAAGCCCGCAGCCACCACAAAGCAGCGCAAAATTCACCGGGTGCCGATCTCGGCCGATGTTGCGGCGATCGTGCGCCAGCGGGCGCTTGTCGTGCCAAAGGGCAATCCTTGGCTTTTCCCGGGCGATGTGCCGGGACAACCTGTCAAGGAAATCCGTCGGTTTTGGGTGAAGGTGCAACGCGAGGCAGACCTTCCGGATGTGCGCATCCATGACCTGCGTCATACATTCGCCTCGCTCTTGGTCAGCGGCGGCGCCTCGTTAGAAATGATCGGGAAGCTTCTGGGGCACAGTCAAATGCAGACGACCCTGCGCTATGCGCATTTGATGGACTCGCCGCTGCGCGCCGGGGTCGATGCCGTGGCCGGCATGTTCCGGCCACGCCCGAAGATTGTGCATGACGCGGATGCCGAGAAAGAGGCAAAGCGGGCCTGAATGCTGGGGCCTGCTTACTTCTCGCCGCGCATGGCGCGCCAGAAGGGGCGCAAGCGACGCCGAATTGTGCTTTCGTCGGGGATCTCCCCGTTCTCGGCCACATCGGCGAACCAGTCCTGAAGATAACCGATCAGTTCGGCCTGGGTCTCTGGAATGCCATGTTCGTGGACGCGCTTCAGCAGGGCCACATACATGCCTTCCCAGTCGTAGGGCGAGAGCGCGCCAGTGCCGCCGCCAATGCGGCGCAGCAGGTCATATTCGTCTTCGAACCGAAGCACGTCCTGACCGGTGATCAAAAGGTCGGCGATCGACACCTCGATCCCATCCGCGGGCTCGGTGACGTAGCACCACTCCTCGGAATGCTCTGGCTTGATCCGCTGTAGCTTGATGACCGTGGGGCCGGTTCCGCTGCGGCGAAAGAGGGGCAGCATGTCCATCGGCGAGATCGTGATCTTGCCAGAGACCTTCTCGTCGCCGCAGATCGCGAGAGAAACCCCCGTGACGATGTCCAGCTTGCCCTCGGTGGCCCAGCCGCCAATGTCGGCGATGGTGCAGCCCCATCGGGATGCGGTTTCGTGCAGGGTGAAGAATGCTCTTTGAGGTAGTGCCATGTGGGCTCCAGTTCTGATGTCGAGGTAAGACAGCGGGCGGCCTGGCAAGTTGCTGACGCCGCCCAAGTGGCAGCGAGGCAGAAACTCCGGGGTGCCGGCCGCATGAAGCTACACCCCCGCACTCACGCTCATGCGGCGACTGCCAAATTCTCCAATCGATCGGCATCCTTAGGACGAATCGTCCTCTTTCGCGTTATAACCCATGCACTACGTCAATAACTGTCGGGGATGGGCGTCATGTCGTTCCAAAAGGCACAAGGCCTGTTGAAGCTCGCGGGCATGTCCGCCAGCCGGCACGGCGGCATCACCGTAAAAGAAGTCGCCGAAGAGTTCAGCGTTAATGAGCGGACCGCCCAGCGCATGATCGCTGCCCTGAAAGATGTCTTCCCAAGTATCTCCCATCAGACGGACAGCGAGCGGCGGCGACGGTGGAAGTTGCGCGACACCAGCATGCTTGGCATGCAGGGGCTCTACCGCCGCGAACTCGTCGCGCTCGAGGCCGGCATCACGCGGGCTGAGCGCGAGGGCGCGGATATGGAGGTGGATGCGCTACGGTCGCTGCGAGATCGCTTGGTGGCAACCTTGCCGTCAGCGCAGGCGCGCAGCATGGAGGTGGATGCTGAGGCGATCCTCGAGGCCAAAGGCTATGCCTGCCGCCCAGGCCCAAAGGTCAAAACCTCCCCGGCTGTGCTGAACATCGTTTCGGCTGCCCTCAGAGGGCCCTTCCGGCTCATCATCCGATACCAGGGGGCGCAGGATGCAAAGCCGCGCAAGCGCGTGATCGAGCCCTATGGGATCCTGCTCGGCACGCGGCATTACTTGATTGCCCGTGATACCGCCAAAGATGCCAGCCTGCGCCGCTTCCGCATGGATCGGATCGAAAAGGCCGAGATCACCAACGACTGGTTCGAAAGAGACAGGGAGTTCGATCTTGAGGCCTATGCCGCCCGATCGTTCGGGTCGTTTCACTCGGACGAAGAGTTCAGCCGGGTCGTGTGGCGGTTCAGCCCAGCCGCTGCGCCGACGGCGCGGGAGTTTGAGTTTCATCCCAAGCAGGAAATGACTGATTTGGAAGATGGCGGGTTGCTGGTCAGCTTTGAGGCCAGCGGGCTGGTCGAGATGGCCTGGCATCTTGCGAAGTGGGGGAGCGAGGTTGAGGTAGTTGAGCCGGCGGCGTTGCGGGAGATGGCACTAGCATACCGGGACGCATCGGTTCGCGTGTTGCCATGATGCAGGGGCCAGTAGGGCCTGCGAATAGTTCTACAAGGCTCTATGGCGGGAATTGGCCGTTCACCCGCACCTGTTCGGCAGACGGTTTCCGGGGTTGTAACTCAAAATTACGAGAACGTTCTGCTTCTTATTTTTCAATGCTCAGCTAGTTTATCATGCTTCAGTGAGCACTGGTCGCCCGTCTTCGCGCCATTCTGGTAGGCCGCCATCTAAGCGTCGGGCGGTAAATCCACGCTTGCGCAGGGCGGTCACGGCCTGATGAGCGTAGACGCAGTAGGGACCCCTGCAATAAGCAACGATTTCGGCGGCCGGATCGAGCATCGGGACGATCCGTTCGATGTCCGTCAGCGTCATGTTGAGCGCGCCCGGAATGTGACCTGCGGTGTATTCGTCTGCGGGGCGTACATCGAGCACGGTCACAGAACCTTCGGCGATCCGGGCTGCTAAGTCTTCTCTGCTTACCGGTTCGGGGGCATCCTCGCCGCCTGAAAGCCCTCGCAGGATGCGCTCGACCTGCGCGAGGTTCCGCTCCGCAACTATGCGCAGAATGTCCATCAGCGTTAGCGTATTCGCGTCGGTCAGCCGGTAGATCACTGCCTTGCCGTCGCGGCGGCTGGTGACCAGGGCGGCGCGGCGGAGCTGTTGCAGATGTTGCGAGCAGTTAGCGATGGTCAAGCCCGTCTTCTCCGCAAGCGCCTCCACGCCGCGTTCACCCTGAGCGAGTTGTTCGAGGAGCATTAGCCGCGCCGGGGCGGACAGGGCGCGCGCGACGAGGGCATATTCCTCCAAGAGGGCAAGCTTCGGGCTGATTGACAAGGAATGTCTCCAGACGTTAGATCATTCAAGCGATAACTTGAATAATAGCGATTCCATCGCGCCCCACAAGCCCCAAGGCCAGCGATCTATGTCCGAGACCATCCTTGCCACTGAGGCGACGATCCGCCTTGCCATCTTTCTGGGTGTTCTGGCGGGCATGGCGCTGTGGGAAGTGGCGGCCCCGCGGCGCAGGCGAGAAATCCCGCGCGTCATCCGTTGGACGAACAACCTTGCTCTGGTGGTGGTGGATACGGTCATCCTGCGGCTGAGTTTTCCGATCCTCGCGGTCGGTCTGGCCGTCATGGCCGAGGATCGTGGCTGGGGCCTGTTCAACAACATCGACGTACCTTTCTGGCTTGCCGTCGTCGTCTCCATGCTCGTCCTCGACCTGGCGATCTACCTTCAGCACGTGATGTTCCATGCGGTGCCGGGGCTCTGGCGGCTGCACCGGATGCACCACGCCGATCTTGATTTTGACGCCACGACCGGCCTGCGCTTCCATCCCGTGGAGATCCTCATCTCCATGGGGATCAAGCTGGCGGTGGTCGCGGCGCTCGGACCGCCCGCCGTCGCGGTGCTGTTGTTCGAGGTGATCCTAAACGCCACCGCGCTTTTCAACCACGCCAACATCGACCTGCCTCGCCCGGTGGACCGCGTGCTGCGCCTCATCGTCGTGACGCCGGACATGCACCGCGTCCACCATTCCACCGACCCGCGCGAGACCAACTCGAACTACGGCTTCAACCTGCCGTGGTGGGACCGGCTTCTGGGAACCTACATCGCCCAACCGGCCAAGGGGCATGAGGGGATGGAGATCGGCATCGAGCAATTCCGCACGCGCCGCGACCTGTGGCTTGACCGAATGTTGATTCAGCCCGTCCGCGGCCCTGCATCAGGCCATGCGCTTGATCGACGCATTACTACGAAGGAACCGGCGGAATGACGGAACACACGCTTCAACGCGGCATCCGCGAGAACAAGATCCAAGTCGCGCATCAGCTGATCCAGGTGATGCTGGTCGGTTTCGCAATCGGGATGACGCGGACGGTGGTCCCGGCGCTGGCCGAGAGCGAGTTCGGGCTCGAGCGCGGCTCGTTCCTGCTGCTGGCGTCCTTCGTCGTGGCCTTCGGTGCGGTGAAGGCGGTGATGAACTTTGTCGCCGGGCGCTGGTCCGAACGCATCGGGCGCAAGCGGGTGCTGTTCTGGGGTTGGGTTGTGGCGCTGCCTATCCCGGTGATGATCTGGTATGCGCCCGACTGGAACTGGATCGTCGCGGCGACCGTATTGCTCGGCGTCAATCAGGGCCTCTGCTGGTCGATGACGCAGACGTCGAAGCTCGACATCACAAAGGCCGAGGAACGCGGCCTGACCATGGGGCTGAACGAGTTCTCGGGCTATGTCGGCGTGGCGATCGCGGGCATCCTGACCGCCTATGCCGCCGAATGGCTGGGCGCGCGGACGGGGCTTCTCGTCTTCGGCATGGCCGTGGTCCTGCTGGCGCTAGTCCTGACGGTTGTCTGGGTCAAGGACACGCTGCCATGGGCCAAGGCGGAGACGGCCGCGCACAAGGCAGCCCCCCCGAAATCCCTGCCGCGCTACCCCGAAGGCGTGTCCGAGCATCCCACAACGGGCGAGGTCTTCGCGCTGATGAGCTGGCGCGACCGCCGCCTCTTCGCGATCTCACAGGCGGGGCTGGTCGAGAAGTTCGTCGACGCGCTGGTCTGGGCGCTGTTCCCCGCCTTCCTCGTGACACAGGGCGCGAGCCTCACAGAGGTCGGCTGGATCGTCGGCACCTACGGCTTCGTCTGGGGCGGCTCGCAGCTCATCACCGGGCGGCTGTCAGACCATGTCGGCCGGTTCTGGCCCAACGTGCTCGGCATGTGGATCTGCGGCGCGGGCGTGGCGATGGTGGTCATGGGCACCGGCGCGCTTTGGTGGTCGGTCTCGGCCGGGGTGGCGGGCTTCGGAATGGCGCTGCTCTACCCGAACCTCTCGGCGGCGGTGGCCGACATCACCCCGCCCGCATGGCGCGGCTCGGCCATCGGCATCTACCGCTTCTGGCGCGACTTCGGCTACGCCATCGGCGCGCTCGGCCTCGGCCTTGCCGCCAGCCTGACGGGCGCGGCCGAAGCCGCCTTCTGGTTCGTGGCGATCTCCATGTTCGTCTCCGGCGGCCTGCTGTTCTGGTTCTCCGAAGAAACCCATCCGCGGCTGAATCCTGCCAGCCCTCGGGAGATCGCAGATGCCTGACACGCTTGCCCGCCCTCTGGGCTTCCTTTCGATCTTGTTGGGCGTCGCCTCAATCGCGCTTCTTGCAGTCTCTGTCTGGGGCTTCCGGGTGGGCGGTTGGCCTTGGCCGCAGGCCTATGACCTTGCCGGCTGGGGCGCCTGGACGGCGGGTGCCGGCGTCATCGCCGCGCTGGCCGGGCTGGTGGTCTGGCTCCGCCGCAGGAGGGGCGGCGCTGGCGCGGTCCTGCTGGGGCTGATCCTGTCGCTGCCCGTCGCGGGCCTTGGCGCGGCCTTCGAGATCGCCGCCCGCACCACGCCGCCGATCAACGACATCTCGACCGACAACGAAGATCCGCCCGTCTTCTGGTTCACCGCCACGCCCAGTGACTACCCCGCGCAGAACGCCGAGTCGCAGCGCGCCGCCTATCCGGATGTGCGCCCGCTGGACCTGTCGCTGCCCGTTGACGACGCGTTCGCGGCGGCGCTCGCCCTCGTGGAGGACCGCGGCTGGGAGGTGCTGTCGGCCGATCCCGCGGAGAGCCAGATCGAGGCCATTGCCCGAAGCCGCCTGTTCGGCTTCGAGGACGAGGTGGCGATCCGTGTGGCCGAAACCGACAGCGGCGCCCGCATCGACATGCGCTCGCGCTCGCGACTCGGCCAAATTGACCGTGGGGCTAACGCCCGACGGATTGCGGCGTTTCTCGCCGATTTAGAGACAGTTCACACGCAACATCCAAATTGAGGAGACAATGGATGAAACTCAAGCAACTACTCTTGGCGACCTCAGTCGCGTTCTGCATCAATGCTGTGCCCGCAATGGCGCAGGAAGCTGCTGTCGAAGCGATGCAAGAATATATGATGTTCTCGGAATATGAGTCCGGTATCATCTTGCCTCAGCAACTCGACCAGACCGTCTTCGAGACAGCACTCTTCGTCGATACCCGCGACGCGGGCCAGTTCGAGGAAGGCACGATCCCTGGCGCCGTCAACATCGAGTGGCGCGAGGTACTCGACCGGATCGACGAGATCCCCGAGGACCGGATGACTATCCTCTTCTGCAACACTGGCAGCCTGTCGGCTCAGGCGGCCTTCGCCCTGCGGGTTGCGGGGCGGTCGAACGTCGTCGTCATGCAGACTGGCTTCACCGGCTGGCAGCAGGATGCGGCCTACAAGCCGTAACCGTTTAACGCGCTGCGACGGCGTGATTAGCAAACTGTGAGCGACGAAAATTAGCAGCCGGCCAGAAACCTACGATCTGGCCGGTTTGGGCTGGCTCTGATCATCCGCCGCACCAGGTGCGAAGGTCGGCTGTGGGTCGAAAACGATTATCTTCCGCTTCATCGAACGATCAGCCATGTCAACGCCATGTCAACGAACGTACGTCATTTTTTTAGTGTAAGGCACGGTGGATGTGGGCCGATGTCAGCGAGTTTCAGGGCTGAAAATTTGTGAATTCAAAGGCTTGTCGCCTATGTCTTTGAAATTTATAAGTTATTGGAATCGTTAAATAATGGGCTCATAACCTGAAGGTCGTAGGTTCAAATCCTACTCCCGCAACCAACACTAATTTGTCAATGATATCATAATCTTGAAACTCCGCCACGGCGGAGCTTTTGGCGTTTTGAGCCCCTGAGGCCATTCGGGCGACCTGATGGGTCGATGCCCCCGTCGCCAGCATCAAGAGGCTCGCCAAGGCGCCGTGAAGCTGGATCGTCAGGCCTGACCCCTCCTCGCGGGGGACGAGCACAACCTTCTCGATCAGGCCCCGTAGCGCCTCGCGGGCTTCCTCCATCCCCTCACTCTCAGCGAGGCCCCGGATCAGGGCTGCCACGCGTTCCCGATAGGTCTGGGACATCTTCGGGTGAAGTCGAACCTGGGCAGGGGGATTGTCGGCTACAGCAAGTTTGGCCTCAAGATCCTTGCGCCGGTCATCCAGCGCAATCATCTTGTCCTTCACCTGATCCGCAGGAACGCCCGCGATGATCGCATCCACCAGTTTGCCGTGGTCGCGTTTGGTGCTGGCCAGTTCCTTCTCGATCCCGGCGCGGTTATGCGTTGCTGTCGCCGCCAGTCGGTTGCGTTCCGCCGTGTAGGCCTCGCAGAACACCTTGACGGCCTCCGGGTCCATCAGGTTATTGGCTAACGCATCCAGAACACGGGCTTCCAGTTCCGTTTGTTTGATAAGCCGTTTGTTGGTGCAGACTGCCTCGCCCTTGTTGCGGGCCGCGGAGCAGCCAAAGCTGTCTTTTTGGATCTTTGAAAACCCTGATCCACAGCAGCCGCATTCCATGAGCCCCGAAAAGAGTGTCCGAGGGCGCCGTCGATTCCATACAGGAACGCCAGTGCCTTTGGACTTCAGGCTTCCTTGTCGCTGGCGGACCTGCTTCCAGAGGTCATCATCGATGATGCGCAGGTCTGGTACGTCCGTGATGACCCAGTCACTTTCCGGGTTCAGGCGAGAAATCCGCTTGCCAGTTTGTGGGTCCTTGACGTAGCGCAACCGGTTCCAGATCTGGCGGCCGATATAGAGCTCATTGTTTAGGACCCCTGTCCCGCGATCCCTGTTGCCATGGATGGTGGATGTTCCCCAGTTGCCGCCTTGGGGACCAGGGATGTGCGCGATATTAAGGGCTTCGGCAATCTTCTTGGGCGACAACCCCTTCGCATAGTCCTGGAAAATCCGCCGGACCACGGCCGCTTCTTCTGCATTGATGGTCCGGTCGCCCCGGATTGGCTCACCGTTGGCAGCAACTTTGTTAACCGCGCTGTATCCATAGGTAAGCCCGCCTGCGGATTTACCCGCCAGAGCACGGCCCTTGAGGCCCCGGTGCGTCTTGACGGCCAAATCCTTCAGGAAAATGGCGTTCATTGTTCCTTTTAAGCCGATGTGCATCTCTGAAATCGCGCCTTCCGCTACGGTCTCGATCATCACGTCGGCGAATAGAAGAGTTTGGTAGATCTGCGCGATGTCTGCCTGGTTGCGGCTCAGGCGGTCCAACCCTTCACTGATGACAACATCGAATAAACCGCTGCGCCCGTCCTGCAGAAGCTTCTGCATACCAGACCGCATGAGGCTCGCGCCTGATACGGCCCGGTCCGAATAGGTCTCGACCACCGTCAGCCCTTGGCGCGCCGCATACTCACGGCATGACCTGATCTGGTCATCGATTGACGCATCCCGCTGCATATCGGTGGAAAATCTGGCGTAAATCGCCGCTCGGATTTGTCCCGTCATGGTTTTGCTCACTTCTGAATGGTGCATCGCGATCGCCCGTCGTGACGGATGGCCGCTTCATGATCCGCGCGCGCAGCTGCCCGAGCCAGTGCCCGGATCGTCTCAAGCCAAGCCGCGCGGGCGCTCAGGGTCGTGCTTTGACTTGCGAAATCGTCGACCTGTGGCTGTTCAGAGTATCTGACGTGTCTCTGGTTATCCCCCAGTGGTTCCAGGGCATTCTCTTTCTTGGGCATCCTGCGCACCGTTCTTGGATGCCCTCTGCGTTCTTCGCAGACAAAGCATCTGACGTCGCGGCGTTCTGCCGGTTAAGCATGATTATACCCCGGCTTTGGCCGTTCCCAAAGAGATCCAATACATCCGCCCGTGAAAACCTGTGGATAACCTCCGAGAGGCCTTCATAAAGACAGACATCTGCGGAGGATATACTGCTGCACCTGCGCGCGGGCATGGCGCCCGCCCGGGTGCGGCGATCAGGCCTGTGTCTTTTGAGGGGTGGGGTTAGACTGTGTAGGGGCTTCCACCTGCACGCGGTCGGTGAAACCGGTAAGTGCGGCGCCTGTCAGCAGGCCTGTTTCCATCAACTGCGTGGCCATCTCTTCCAGCAGCACGCGGTTTTGTTGCAAGATCTGACAGGCCCGTTTCTCGGCGCGGTGAAGATGGGCTTCGATCTTGGCCTGGAGCCTGCCATCATCCCGAAGGCAGCGGATCACGCTTTCTGGTGGGCCCCACCAGGCGCGTGTCTCGCCGAGCCCCCAGCTGCGCTCCATAGCGATGGCGGTTTGTGTCGCGAGCGAGAGGTCGCTTTCCGTCGCGCCGCCCGCGCCGGCCGAAGGTTGCCCGACAAGCAGCACTTCTGCTGCGCGCCCGGCAAGGGTCACAACAAGGTGCGCCTCCAGATCCTGACGATGTAAGCCGGACTGACAGAAAGCCTGCTGAGTGATCCCGCCTCCGTTTTGGAGCGCAAGCATCTGGGGTTGAGTGTGGCCGGTGGCTGTGCCGGTGATCGCATGGCCGCATTCGTGCACCGCAATCTGCCAGCGCAACGATTTTGGAAGTGCTGGTCTGGTTTGTGCCAGTGCAGTGCGGAGATCATGCAGTTGCAGATCACGCCCGGCCGTGCGGGCGTTCGCGCGGGCGCGGCGCACCATTGAACCGATCTCGGCCCCAGACATCCCCACCGTCTGCGCGGCAATCCCGTTTAGATCGATGTCGGGTAAATCCTGCTGCAGATGCCAGCGGATGGCCTGCGGCAAGAGGTCCGGTGTCGGATGGCTGATCTGGATAATGTGATCGAACCGCCCCGGTCTGCGAATTGCAGCATCGATCCGATCAATATAGTTGGTGGCGCCAATCGCGATCACCCCTTCGGTGCTGGCGAAGCCATCGAGACATTCAAGCAGTGCGCTCACGACAAACTCCACCCAGCTTGCGTTGTGATCATTCCGTGCGCGGTCACCGCAGGCGTCAAGTTCGTCGATGAAGATCAGGCATGGTGCCATCTCTGCAGCGCGTGCGAAATCCTGCTTCATCGCGCGCACCAAGTCGCCAGACTTCCCGCCCGAAGATTGCCAAGAGGCAACCGAGCCTGCAATAACAGAGATGCCTGCCTCGTTGGCAATCAGACGGGCGAGTTCTGTTTTGCCTGTCCCTGGAGGGCCTGCAAAGAGCAGGCCACGCGACACATCTTGCCAGGCGATTGCGCCGGATTGCCATCCGCGTAAGTCGGAAATGAGCTGGTTCAGTGGTGCTCGTAGCTGCTGTGGCAGAGGAAACGCGTCCAGTCTGAACCCTGACTTTGCCGAGGGGGTGAGCTCTTGCGTGATGTTTGTGGCCGCTGCGCGGGGCTCCGGGGCGCGCAAACACAACGTGAGCTGATCTGGGCTGAGGCGACTCACGATACTATCCTCCGGCAAGTTCTCCAGAAGGTCACCGGGAAGCGCCATATCGGGATAGGCGTGTGCGAGCAGCAAATGAAGCATGGTGCGATCAAGGGGGGCAAGTGAGATCACATCGGGTTGCAGGTCGCGGATTGCCGGTGGTGCTGCTCCAACAATAGACGTGATCAGCGTCACCGGGGCGCGTGTCTCGATTGCATGGCGCAAATCTTCCGAGAGGTCGGCTAGCACCGTGTTGGGTGTTCGGGCGCGGCTGTTCACCCCCTCGTCCCCGAGGAGTAAGAGGGGATCAACTACCTTGGGGCGCGAGATCAGATCCGACGCGATAATATACTGGATCAGTTTGAGGATGACCTTCTCCAGGGCGGATGATCCGGTGCTTAGAAGGGTTAGGCTGCCTGGCGTGAACAGTGCGTCGCCAAGGGCGTCGGGCGTTCCGAAGGTCCGCGTTAGGCGCAGCAGCGCGAGCAGGGCGACAGGTTTGGGCTGCCATGCCTTGGCGGGCAAGGGTGTCCAGTGCAGTGTGTCATCAAAATCGCTGTCGATTCCGTCGATCTCGCGTTCGATTGTTGCGCAGAGATCGTCAAAGCTTCCAGACAAATCTTCATGCTGCATTTGGGAGTGTTCGTTGGTCTCGGTGACTTCCTGTAGTGGCAAGTCCTCCTCTGTGATGCCGTGCATCGGCACGCTGGTTTGATTGAATGCCCAGCTTGGCGGGTACGCGGTGGAAAACAGGGCGATGCAGTCCTCGAAAAACAGCTGCCAATCAGGGGTGTTCGTAGAAGTTGAGTGGATGGAGGTCTGGTCGTTCGGGGTCGGCAGGGGCGTTGTCATCATGGTAGGGCTCCAGAAAAAATGAGATTGGTGGCGGTAGGGCACTGGCCTAGAGGGGGTGTTGGTCTGACGCACTTTGTGCAGGTCTGTCGGGATCGTGCAGCGGGGCAATTCCCAGCGCGGACATGGCTGTGTCAAAGCTGTCATAGGGATTGGCGCGTAGCTGCGGGATACGTGCAGCGGGTATCCGAATGTTTGCGCAGGTAGAGGCAGAAAAGAACACGGTGTTCTCGCTCAGGCAGACGAATGCGGCGAGGTCAAAATCCCCATCGAGATAGGGCTTTGTACCGATCCCGCTATGGCGAAAACCTTTCTGCATCCGAAACCTGAATGAACCGTCGGCGCTGCTTGTGGCGCAGGTTTTGACTTGAATCCGAACAATGGCGGAGGGGCGGAAGATAACCCGATCAAACGGAGCACCGGTTGGGGCGGGGACAAGCCGTTCGCCGCGCCGGATCAGGAGGCTATCGTGCAGGCATTCGCCGGCGTGTCCGATTTGCTGTGCATGATGCTGAACCGCGATCGCGGTAATGTCGGGGAAGCCGTGCAGCGACGTCAGGCGCTTGACATCATCGGATGTGAAAGCGGGCGGCTGGAAGGTATGAAGTGAGTGCTGTGACATAGCGTAAAATCCTCATGGATGAGGGGAGACGGCGCAGGAACTGGCACGGCTCGGAGGACTGGGCTCCAAGACAGCAAGAAGGCGACGCCTGCAGGTGGAGGTGGGATATCGGACGGCGGCGCAGGTCATTCTGAACGCCCGTCCAGAGGTGGGGAGAGGCAGCGTCAGACAGTCGGGCCGTCGGTCGTCCCGCTGTCGCGCATGTGACCTTCGTAGCCCTGCGGATCTGCCAGGGTATCAACTACCCCGTCCTCAATCGACAGATAGGCTTCAAATGCACAAAGAGCCGTCACAAGCATCGCGTTATACTGCAAAGCCCCCGGCGTCCCGGGCGATACCAGATAGGCCCATTGGCGTGTCGTGGCATGGTTGCGCAGGCGGGTCACCAGATTGGGGCTCTCGGTCAGCATTGCGGCTTTGAACAGCCGGGCAACCCGCTGCAGGCTCTGCTCTTGCGGTCCAAACGCGCACAGGCTCAGCATCCGAGTGCAATACTCCAACGTCACCGCGCGGGACGCATCCGCCGCAATAATCCACGCATCGACCGCAGGATCGCAGCCAAGATATCCCGACAGATCCTTCTCGTCTTCGATCAACGCCGGAAGCGATGAAAGAAACTCTTCAAACAAAGATGTAATTGACGCAAGCGTCAGGGCTTCAGCCGCAACAAGCGACGTGGTAAACGCAATATTAGCCATCAGGACCTCCATACAGGTTTTGGCGGTTAGGGGTCTGATTGGTGCTGGAACACCATCAGGCCCTGTTGTAAATGTTAGCAGATGTATGTATAAACTGGCTTATCGATTGGGTCAACTAGAAAATGCTAACAATGTCAGAAAAACGCGAACGTCGCACAGCCCCCTTGGGTCTCAGGATAACTCCAACTCTGAAGTCTGCGCTTGAGAGCGCAGCTGCAGCTGATCGCAGATCAGTCGCATCAATGGCAGAAATGATTTTAGAAGAGTGGCTCACTGAAAAAGGGTATCTTGAGGCTGAACAGAAATAGTCACGTTGGCTGAGGCTGCAGGAGGATGACTGGCTCTGTGTATGTTCGGCCTGGCTTGCGTTCGTCGCCGGTAAACGCATGCCGCTTATGATCTGCCAGTGGGGTATGACAAGGCATCCAAGGGGTGTCTGTTTTTTACTTTTAGCATGGCGAAAACCATCCAAGTGATAGACGATCACCAAGACTTCTTGCTCGCCTTGTGTACAGCGGCAGACCTGAAATTTGGGTCCGATAAATGTCCGTGGAACCCTATACTCCCTATTATCGGACAGGAAAAACGTTTTGATGACGGAATCTCCGGCGATAAAAGGCGTGACCAGGCTATTATCGGACATGTAGTCGTTTGGAGACTTCCCTGTCCGATAAAGGATCTGGCAGTAAACGCTGTAAAGTCGGGGCAGATGAATTGGGCATGAACCAAGGACGCCATGCTAAGCGCTTTCCGGCAAAATGATATCACCGTTGTCCTTCGGATAACGCAGTGCGCATGGTGGCTACTTTGAGGGGTTCTTCATGCTTGCAGCGGCGCGCGGTGTTATGTGTGAAGCCGGATGCTGGTTCCTGTTCCTGCCACCATACAGCCCAGACATGAACCCGATCGAGATGGCCTTCTCTAAGCTCAAGGCGCATCTGCGCATGATGCGGATTGGGCATAAGGGCTAACGGTCAGCGGCGGTTGCCAGATGAGATCATGTGCCAGATGCGATCATCGCGCGGATCGTGGCCGGGTGTGACTGTGAATGCAGTTGCGGCGATGTATGGGCTTTGGGTAAAGCATTTATCGAAATGGCGCAGTCTTCATGGCGCAGTCTTCTGGGACGCAATGGCAGGTTGGTCTTGCTTGCCAGCGATGACGGCGACTTTAGATTTGCGCCGATCGTCGTGTCTGATGGTGGCGGGGATGTTCCATCTTTTGTGGGGCAACCTGCAAACAGAGAGGGCTCAAGTGGCAAAATTTTACTATGCCCGCAGCAAGACAATCTCATCACTTCCCTGGCTCACTATTGAATTGCCGTTATCAAAGAAAACAGCATTCGCTAACCTTGAGGCGGTGCGCGCACGCAGGCGTTCGCGAGGTGACGCAACGTCTCACGAGCGGCTCAAAACGGGTTTTCATCTGGGAATAGAATACTCAGATCCAGACGATATACGCGTGTACGCCGTTCATCTATCTTTTGTGACGCACGGTGTTGCAGGGACCTGGCCTCTCCTCCAGGGATGAGGATGCCAGATGCATGTAAAAGCTTGATGGCCTCCGTTTCAGACGGGATAATGTTTCCGCAGATTGAACGAAGCTCTAAGGCTTTGATGTCGAGCCTGTTGTCGCTAAACCAACCCAGTTGTCGCTGAATCTCAACGGATTGTCCGGCATCAAGGTCAGCAAAGCGGGTCGTGTTTTTGCGAATATAGTCTTGCAGATGACGGATGAGACGCGTTGGCATGTCGACGACGGCTATGCTGCGTTCTTCCGCCCAAATTTTCGCAATGGGGATGATAGATCGGATAGCTTCATTTCGGTCCCAAGGTAAAATATTACAGCGGGTTGCAAGAAGCCCTGCAACCACACAACATGCGAGGACATCCAGCACACGGTAATATGGTCCATCCAGTTCGATCTTTGGCGGAATGCTTTCTGCGAGATACTGCGTTATTCGTGTGTGCAGCTTGTTAATCTTCCTGAAGACATCGTCGCAATTCGGCGCATTCGAAAGGTTCACAAGTCGCTCCGCAAAAGCGGGTCCTGCGCGTCCATAATGAAGGCTGCAGTTCTGGCGCAGCACATCGCTGAACTTTCCCGCATTCTCGAAGTCCCCAATATCGTTGAAGGCGCCATGTTTGAACTTGCCAATATTGATATCCGCAAGACGGACTGTGAGCCCCTCGGGCATTTCCTTTTTTGCGTTCTTGAAGTGTGTGGTGAACGCAGACTCTGAGGTGGTCAGGACGATATTGCACCACTTGGACGGCTGCCTGAAAGACAGGTTTTGATCTGATCGTAGAGCGCCAGAGCCATTCAGAATGAAATATATGATCGCCGTGGAAGACCTTAGATCGCCCTCCTTGAATTCGTCGATCGCAAACAGATTATCGTTTGATCTGAGAGCTGCTATCTCAAAGCCCGTTTGAGTGCCATGCCACTGCGGTATTGAGGCCGGATCACCCCACACGCTCGTCGCAGCGAAGAGCGTTGTTGTCTTCCCGGCAGATGTTCTTGAATGCAGATTAAATCCACCGCCGTTCAGATTAAGAATGTCTAGCAATGGAGCTGCAAGAGCCGCTGAGATCGCAAACACAAGGGCTGGATTATTTGCTGCCGGCGCAGCGACGAGTTTTTTCCAATTTTCTAGGCCGCCAGCCGTCGTTGATGCGTCCAGAGCTTCACGCTGTCCGGTATAGATTACTACGTTTTCATCTGTCTCAGGCGATAAGACATCACCGCTACGCAGGATGAAAGCATTCTGTTTTTCGGATTTGAACCAGCCCACATTTTTTGTCATGAGGCGCCCGTGTTGAGGGCGCCAGGCTTTTAGAAAAGCAGCAAATTGGCCGGCAGTCCCAAAAATTTCCAGACCATGATTTGCGAATTTTGCGACGACCTCAGACGGTCGGCACATTAGCTCGTCTGCCGACACGGACAATTTTTTGATGTTTTGTTCCCGGTCAATAAATGCAAACAGAAGAGCCGCTTCGGTTCCGGAGGCATTTTTTAGATGTGACAAGCATTTCAATGGTCCGCAGAGGCGTTCCCTTTTTTTTCCAACCAGACGATTGATCACGCCGTACCGAGTAACGAATTCATATCCAGGCGGCAGGCCCCCGATTGTTTCTCTCTGAAAGCCAGCGTCATCTTCAGGCTGCGATTTATGAATGGTCGCGACAGGAAACTCGTCCGGCAGTGGTGGCAGCTCAAAATCATCAAAATACATTTTTTACAAATCCCGTCATATTGTCGATTGAAGGATGATACTGCACGCAGTCAAGTAAATCAATATAACAATAAAAAACATTGGACAGTTGGACGCTTGGACATAAAGGGCAATATTCTTGATAATTGCCTTTGTTCCAGCGAATGCAGCCTGCAACCACAAGGTGGCTGTCCAATTGTCCAACTGTCCACTTGCAAAAGTATATAAATAATTATCTATAAGCATGAGCCACGTTCGTCACCTGCCTGGTGATAGTTTCGATGGTTGCACCATGTTGTCCATCCCGCATTGAGGGAGGCCTGCAGCTGTCGCTCTGCCCCCAGCCTATTGCTTGCAGATGACACGCGCGTAGGACTGCTCGCAGGCGGCGTGCAATCAGTCGTCAGGAACGCCAGCGCCATTTGCGCGCGCGCCGTGGGCTGTCGCCATATTCCATCGTGCTTATATCAAATTGCAGGATGCGGACTTGACCCCATCGATGTTTCTACCCATTGGGTTCGCGCGAAACAAACATGGTGCTGCTGATGTTTAATAAATTGCTGTCACAATCGTCATCTGGCCTGCCGGGAGACTTGGCAACTTTTCCCAACGGGGACCGCCGTCGCTCGGTTGTGCATGATGGAATTACCATTAATGGAAACTGGGAGAGTGACGGGATCGTCGAGTTTGGTGGCTCTATTATTGGTGATGTGACCGCGGACACGCTCGTTGTGACCGAAAATGGCCAGGTTCGGGGTAATGTACGGGCCCGTAATGTGACGATAGCTGGTTCGCTTGATGGCACGATTTATGCGGTTAATGTGACACTCAAGAGACAGGCACGGGTTTCAGCACAGGTTCAAACGCAAGTCATTACGATAGATGAAGGCGCCAATATTGAAGGTCAGGTCGAGGCCGCGCCGCGGAACATCTCAGACAACAGGTCGTGCATTACATAGTGTAACATCACAGGGACGCCGGCTGCCTGAATGGCGGCACTTCCCTTGACAGACTTTGGTGTCTCGGCCTCGACACAGTCACAGCGGCTACGCAGTGTCCGATCCACAGCAACCGCAGCCCCAATCCGCCCGATCTGTGTGGACCGTTTCTCGTGGAGTGGGCATTGTGAACCTATGTCCTGACAGTTTGGGCTGCGATGCTTCCGCTGCATACCGGCATTGCGAACGCGTTTATTGTGCGCATGCAGCAATTTGGATTAAGCGTGCCTACAAGAGAATTCTCACGGTCATCCCTCCTCCCAGGATCGTGATGGATTAAAGCGGCGGTACATTTCCTCCCTGGTGGTGCCGCCGCTCTCTCTCTTCTCAAATGACAAAACCACATGTTTCGTTTCTTCAGTTGAGTGGGCTTGGCTGCACTCCCAACCTAATGACCGGCAGGCAATCTCGAGATTAAATTGCCCCCTGCGGCCTTCGGTGATGTGGTGCCGAAAGTACGATGTACTGGCTGTCGCCTGATGAATGTGCAATCCCGCGAGATCGTCTATGAAACGCCTGATTGCGTTTGCTTTAAAATTCTTCCACAAACCGCGCGTCGGGCCTGTAGCTCAATTGGTAAGAGCAGAGCGCTCATTGCGGATTTCAGAATTACCGGACAGCTATTTCGCTAAATCGCGGACAGCCATTTCAGTAATTACCGGACAGTTCGGGCGCGGCTGATCGTCTGCCTGCAGTTATGTTTCTGATTGGAGTGTTTCGGTATTTTCGCGGTGGGTCAAGTTCACGGTTTGATCTTTTCTACGCATACTGTCTCCCTTGAGTTCGATGCGGTGGGCATTGTGAACAATTCGGTCCATGATGGCATCTGCGATTGTGGGTTCGCCGATCATGTCGTGCCAGCCTGAGACGGGCAGTTGGGCGGTAATGATTGTAGAGCGCCTCTGGTAACGTTCCTCGAAGAGTTCGAGTAGATCGAGACGCTGCTGGTCTGTGAGCCCGCGGGTCCCCCAGTCGTCGAGAATGAGCAGTTGGACTATGCTCGGCTGCATGGCAGCGCTAAGGGAGAGGTCATCGCCGGCATGCGTTTCGAAGAAATCCTCCGACGTGATCTGCGCAACGGTCTTATCGATATCCCCGAGGAGCAGCATGAGCAGTGGCTGCGCAACCGTCTTGTGCAGAGGGAACGCCAGGTGTTCGAAGAGGAGATGCGTTTTTCCGATGGACGCTGGTTTCGTGTTACGGTGCGGTCAACCGTGAGCGGGTCACGTGTGCATATGCTCGTCGATATCACAGACCTCAAAACCACACAGGTCGCTCTACAAGAGGTGATCTCCGGCGCGCAGGCCGCCACATGGACCGTCAATCTTGCAACCGGTGAAAGCGATCTGAATGATCGCTGGATCGAGATGCTGGGTCTGGATCGGCAGGCCGTCATTTCCCTCGATTGCGAGGGATGGCGTGCGTTGGTACATCCGGAAGACGTTGACGCGGCCGAGGCGGGATTTCTGCAATGTGCGGACGGGACCGCCGCCGCGTTCGAGGTCGAGTATCGATTACGTCATCGACTTGGCCACTGGATCTGGGTTTTGGGCCGAGGCGGGGTCTCGGATCATCATGCTAACGGGCGCCCTGCTCGGATTTCGGGTGTTCTTTTGGACATTTCTCGTCAGAAGCAGCTGGAGGCAGAGCTTGCGATGCAGTCCGCGGCTATTACAGCGACCGAGGAGGGGATCACGATTACCGATGACGCAGGAACCATCCTCTACACAAACCCTGCGCATGCGGTGATGTTCGGACATGACGACCCTAAATCACTGACTGGTCAGCCTTGGCATAGTCTCTATTCACCGCAGGTCGCGGCCGGGTTGGCAGCAGAGGCCTTTCCCGCCCTTAGAGATCAAGGACTCTGGACCGGGCAGGCCGTGGCTCTCCGTGCAGACGGCGGGACGTTTGAGCAGGAGCTCAGCCTGACCGAGATGCTTGATGGAAAGATCATCTGCATCAACAGGGACGTGACCGCACGCAACGCGATCGTGCGAGAGCGGCTTCAGATACGGGACCAAATCGAGCTGGCGCAGCGGCAGGAAATCATCAATCTTTTGGCGGCAGGGCTGACGCATGATCTGACCAACCTGCTCATGATCATTTTGCACTTCTCCGACCCTTCCCTTGAAAAAGCTGGGGCCAGGCTTCCCCAAGCTTTGAAAAATATTCATGCGACCGCGGGACGAGCGGTCTCCCTGCTGAAGCCGATCCGGTCTCTTGGCACCGGACAGCGTGAGACCAAAGAAGCCGACCTGGCGGACCTCTTGGATGAGGCCGCGGACATCTTGAAACTCGGTGCATCCCACACCCTCAAAATCACGGTCGATCTCTCTGACGAGCCGATCATAGCGCAGGTTGATCCACTTCAGCTGATGCAGGTTCTGCTGAATCTTGGGCTGAACGGTCGGGACGCCCTGGGCGACGGGGAACAGGAGATCGCTCTTTCTTTGTCACGCAGGGATACCATCCCGAAGACCGCAGACATCGAGGTCGGTGAAATCCCGGAGGGCCCCTATGCCCTCTTCAAGATCAGTGACACCGGAACCGGCATCACGCCGGAGGTCAGGGACCGGCTGTGGGAACCACATTTCACCACGAAGGGGCACATGGGAACAGGACTGGGGCTTCCAGTCATCGCGGAAATCGTGCGCGAGACAGGAGGGGCCATCGCGCTGGAAACCGCGCTAGGTGACGGGACCACTTTCTACGTCGCGTGGCCACTTACTTATCCAGCTGTTCAGGAAAGGAAATATGGATAAATGTGCTGACGGGATCGCGACGCCCAATTGCGTGACCCAATCACTATGGATCCGTACAAGGCTTTCAGTATAGAATGGGAGAGCCAAAAACGCGATAACGCCAACGATATCAGTTTGATAACAAAATTTCTGTGGTGGCTTTGGAACCTATGTTGGTACGAACCCCATATGCAAGTCTTAAACGGGCCAGATGATTGCCTTGCGTGTGGGGCTCGACGCTGCTGGTTTGCGTAGCTTCAATGCACAACGAGATATATCATTACGCACGTAGCTGAAGTTTCCTGAAACGACCTCCAAAATCGTCATTGGCCTGCTGGGCGCGCTGTTCATGCTAGTGTTCTGAGTCCGACATTTGCTACCGATTTCCCCTGATTTGGTCGAGCGCGTCGAGTGCGCGGCGCTCTCGGGTGAGGATGTCCTTGGCGGTTTTGCTCCAGACGAAGGGCTTCGGCTTGGCGTTGTGCTGGAGCAGGTAGTCGTAGATTGCGCCTTCGAGATCGTCGACGCTGGAGTAGCTGCCGCGGCGAATGCGCTTTGCCGTGATCTCGGCGAAGAAGCGCTCGACGAGGTTCAGCCAGGACGCGCTGGTGGGTGTGAAGTGCAGCTTGAACCGGGGATGCTTCTCCAGCCAGGCCTGCACCTCGGGCGTCTTGTGGGTGGCGTAGTTGTCGAGAACCAGATGGATGTCGCGCGGTTTCTTCACGGCCCGGTCGATCCGGCGGAGGAAGATCAGGAACTCCTTGGCGCGGTGGCGGGGCATGCAGTCGCCGATGACCAAGCCCGACTTGACGTCCAGCGCGGCGAAGAGCGTGGTGGTGCCATGGCGCTTGTAATCATGGGTCATCGGTAAGCGTTCTCAGGAGAGCACTGTCGGTTCAGCTTGACGGCTTGAAGTTCCACGGGAGCAGATCATCGAGGCGGCTTTGCGGGTGGCCATTAGCGATCGCTGTGAGGGTTGCTTTGAGATAGGCGAAGGGCTCGACGTCGTTGATCTTGCAGGTCTCGATCAGTGAGGCGATGCGACCCCAAGCGATGCCACCTTCGTCATGACCGGCGAAGAGCGCGTTCTTGCGATTGAGAGCAATGGGGCGGATCAGGTTTTCGACGCGGTTGTTGTCAATCTCGACGCGGCCATCGGCCAAGAAGGTCTGCAGCCCATCCCAGTGATTATGGATGTAAGTCAGCTTTTCACCCAACCGGGATTTAGCGGAGATCTTGCGGCGTTGGGCCTGCAGCCAATCGCCGAAGGCCGCGACCAGTGGAGCACTGCGGGTCTGGCGGGCCGACAATCGCTGGCTGGGAGAGATGCCACGGATATCGGCTTCGACAGCATAGATCTCGGCGATGCGGCGCAGGCCCTCGGCGGCGATCTGTGATCCATCGCGGTCGAAGACTTCCTTCAGCTTGCGGCGCGCGTGCGCCCAGCAATGGGCCACCTGAATGGGATCGCCGCCCTTGCGGGTCGGCTTGGTCAGCCGGTTGTAGCCCTGGTATCCGTCGATCTGCAGGATGCCGTCAAAACCTATCAGGAATGTTTCGGCATTCTCGCCCGCCCGACCGGGTGCATAGAAGTAGACCACACCGGGCGGGTCCTCACCGCCCCATGGCCGGTCATCGCGGGCAAGAGCCCAGAGATAGCCGGTTTTGGTCCTTCCGCGACCCGGATCCAGCACCGGGGCGGTGGTTTCGTCCATGAACAGCTTGTCTGATCGTTTCAGGTGTTCACCCAGCCGGTCGACGACGGGCTTGAGGTGGAATGCCGCCTTACCCACCCAATCGGCCAGCACAGCGCGGTGCAGATCGAGGCCTGCCCGCGCCAGGATCTGGCTCTGGCGATACAACGGCAGATGGTCGGCATATTTGCTGACCAGCACATGGGCGAGCGTCGCTTCTGTCGGCAACCCGCCCATGATTAGGTGGCAGGGCGCCGGTGCCTGGGTCACGCCGTTTGTGCAGGTCCGGCAGGCATATTTCGGGCGCACGGTGACAATCACACGCAACTGCGCTGGCACGATATCCAGCCGCTCGCTGCGGTCTTCACCGATCTTGTGCATGACGCCACAGCCACAAGGGCAGATCAGGCTGGCGGGTTCGATAATCTCTTCGATGCGCGGCAATGTGGCCGGTAGATTGCCGATGGTCCGCTTTGGCCCGGGCCTGGTTGCCGTCTTGCTATCTGCCTTGGCGGCAAGATGTTCCTTCTGCACCTCGACCTCGGCCAACGCGATGGACAGATCCTCAAACGCCAGCTGCCGTTCATCCTCGGTCAGCTTTTCCGACCGCTTCCCATGCAGGGCATGGTTCAACTCGGCAATCAGATGCTGTTGGCGTTGGGTAATATCCTGAAGTGCGGCGATCGTTTCCATCAAGGTCGCAACCACCGCGCGCTGCGCGGCAGGGATGGTGGAAAGGTCAATGACAGGCGTATCAATCATAGCCCGAGACTACGATTAAACCCCAGTAAAATCACGCAAAAACATATGGTTGATTCATTCTGCCGCAGCAGGTGGGCGCATCTCCAGCGCCTTGACCTTACGCCAGTCCAGACCGGCAAACAGGGCCTCAAACTGGGCGTGGTTCAGCGCCATCACCCCGTCTTTGATCGCAGGCCAGGTGAAGGTCATGTCTTCCAACCGCTTGTAGGCCATCACCAATCCGGTGCCATCCCAATACAAAAGCTTCAGCCGATCCGCCCGGCGCGACCGGAACACAAACACCGTGCCGGTGAACGGATCCTTACGCAGCACCGACGACACGATTGCCGCCAGACCATCATGACCTTTCCTGAAGTCCACAGGTTGCGTCGAGACCAGAACCCGCACGCGGTTTGACGGGAACATCATGGCCGCGCCCCGATTGCCCGCACGATCTCGGCAATCCGGTCAGAACTGGTGGTGCCATCGACCCGGATTGTCACACGACCTATCGCAATCTCGATGGGTTTACAGGACAACCCGTCAGGCTTTGTGAGCTGCCCGGCGACAGCCGGCACATCCGCACCGCCGCCACCATCCGACACGACGATCGGTGCAAAACAGAAGCTGTCATCTTCAACCGCAGGCAAAACCAACCGGCCGTCACGTGCCCGACTACGCCATTCCGATAAATGGTTCGCCCGCAGCCCATACCGCGCCGCAACTTCATTCACGCTCACACCTGGCTGCAAGCTCTCAGCAACGATCCGCGCCTTTATCTCTTCCGGCCAGCGTCGCTGTCCGTTGGTCCTTATGTCCACCCCGTAATCCCGGAGAAACTCCAACGTAGTCGCCATCGCGAAACTCCTGCACTGATCTCCATCGCACATGGAATCGCAGGTCAGACAATCTGTTGGAAGGTGAGGGCCAGCGACCGCTTACGGTCATCGTCGACGCGCGTCCCTTCTTGAGGGGCAGGCCCGGCTGCGTCCGATCGAGCGCCTGGATCTGGGACTTCTCATCGACGCAGAGCACAACAGCCCGATCCGGCGGGTTGAGGTAGAGCCCAACGATGTCGGTGACCTTCTCCTCGAACATAGGGTCGTTCGAGATCTTGAACCCCTTCACGATATGCGGCTTCAGCCCGGCATCCGCCCATATCCGCCCGACGCTCGACGGCGATATGCCCACCGCCTCGGCCATCGTCGTGCGGCTCCAGTGCGTGGCATTGGGCGGCGTCTCCTGCACGGTCTTCGCGATCACCTTCAACCGGACCTCCCTGGGAAGCGGCGGCACGCGCGAGGGACGCGTCTTGTCGCGCTTGAGCCCCGGCACGCCCTCATCGAGATACCGCTCCTGCCAGCGCCAGACCGTCGGCTTCGACATGCCCGTCCGCCGCATGATCGCAACGGTGCCCCGACCGTCCGCTGTCGCCAGCACGATATCTGCCCGCCAGACAAGCTTGCGCGGCGTGTTGCGGTTGGTCAGCAGGGCTTGAAGCTCAGCGCGGTCGGCGGGGCCAAGGTAAAGGCAGATGTCGGTTCGTCTCATCCGCCGATCATGCCACGATGCGGCGGCCTTGGGAATCTTATGTCAGGCGGGGAATACTAGGTCGACCCATGCCCCGTCATCTTGCGAGGACCGCACAGCACTGTGGATGAAATTCAGGCCCGAGATTCCATCACTGATACCCGGCAATGCCGTTTCCGAGGAGTCATCGCCGCGGATGATGTCGGCGAATTCTGCGTAGAGTGTGGCAAAAGCCTCCAAAAAACCTTCGGGGTGACCGGCAGGAATACGCGCTTGCCCGCCAAACCTGGCGCCGCCACGCGTTAGGAGGGTTTTCACGCCACCAAGTTCGTTGAACCAAAGCTTGTTCGGATCTTCCTGAAAGAACTCCAATCCGCCCTTTTCGCCAATGATCCGCAGCTTGACTCCGTTCTCGTAACCGATTGCAACCTGACTGGCCCAGATCATTCCACGCGCGCCACCGGCAAAGCGCAGTTTGATATGTGCATTGTCGTCCAAAATGCGGTCTTTACCAAAACTGTGCAAGTCAGCGCTTAGACCGGTCGGTATTAGCCCAGAGACATAGCAGCCCAAATGAAACGCATGTGTGCCGATGTCCCCTATACAACCGCCTGCACCGGCACGGACTGGATCAAGCCGCCATTCGGCCTGCTTGCCTTCATTGCCAGCCGCAAGCCATTCCTGGATATACTCTACGTTGACAAGACGGATGGCGCCCAAAGCACCTTCCGCGACCAACCGGCGGGCCTCACGGATCATAGGGTAGCCCGTGTAGTTGTGTGTCAGTAAGAAATGGCACCCCGACTCAGCGATCAGCCGCTCGAGTTCTTTGGCCTCGTCCAATGTCGTAGTGACCGGCTTGTCACAGATCACATGGATTTCTTGTTCTAGAAAAGTCTTGCATGCATCAAAATGCAAGTGGTTCGGCGTCACAATTGCCACCGCCTCGATCCCGTCAGGCCGCGTTGCTTCGATACGCGCCATCTCGGCGTAGTCGCGATAGATGCGGTCCTCGTGCAAACCAATAGCGCTGCCGGAGACGCGGCTACGTTCAAAGGTTGAAGAAAGCACTCCAGCCACCAGTTCATATCGATCATCAAGACGGGCCGCGATCCGGTGCACCTGTCCGATAAACGCATCCTGTCCCCCGCCCACCATGCCAAGCCGGATGCGGTTTTTCCTAGCTGTCATCGCAAAATCCTTCGAAAACAAATCCGGCGTTTTCGGCTTCAGCCTTCAGAAAAGGCAAACCGATTTCGACCACATCTTCCCTGCGTGGGGCCACGGGTCGCCAAATGGCCAGGCCTGATGCAATCTCAGGCGCAGTGTAGTTCATGCTTTCCAAGGTCATCATGCCGTCGAAATCCACGGCCTTCAGCCCTGCAAAAACACCACGCCAGTCTACGTTGCCGTGTCCTGGTACGCCTCGGTTGGCCTCAGAAAGATGCACGTAGCCAAGATAGGGCGCAGCTATGCGAAACCCTTCCGCATGGCTGCGTTCCTCAATATGCATGTGATAGGTGTCGAGATGGATAAAAACGTTGTCCACGCCGGACGCTTCTATCATCTGCGCGGCCTGCGCTGCTGTGTTCATAATGTGGGTTTCATAGCGGTTACATGGCTCTATCCCCAAGGAAAGACCGTGGCGTGCGGCGGCTTTTGCAGCCCTCGCGACGAAACGAACAGTCCCATCCAGTTCAGCCTTCGTAGGCGGCTGGCCGGAGGTCCTGCCAATCGTTCCATAAGTGACGCCGGAAAGGACTGATGAGCCTATCCGTACACAGTCGTCAAAGGCTTTTTCCAAAAAGGCGAGCCCGGTCTCTGGATCGGCGATCACGTCGATTTCGGGTGGCAGCCCAAGTGAGGCAACAACCGAGAAGCCCTCACTTTCAGCAAATCTGCGAACGCTATCGGTGTCGATAGCCCCCGGATTAAGGAGGGGGATTTCCAGAAGCCCCACACCCAATGCATGAAGTTGATCCGCCCGGAGCCGAAACACCGAATCGGACCACTCCGGGGCGAAAGCGAAGGTATGAAGTCCCAGTTTTGCCATCAGCCTGCGGCCTCATGTTCAGCGGCATGTGCCATGTCATCGCCCCCAACAATTGCACTGACCACCTCGGCCATATTGCTTTGTGCGGTGATCAGGTTTGCAGCGGCGCGCCCGTGCCGCAAAACGACAATGCGGTCCGTTACGCTGAGAACGTCATTGAGGCGATGTGAAATCAGGATCACCGAGATACCTTGGTTTTTCAATCGATTGATCAGGTCGAGCACACTTTGCACTTCGCGCACAGCAAGGGCGGCCGTTGGTTCGTCCATAATGACCAGCTTTGGATTGAAAGTCAGTGCGCGGGCAATGGCGACCGTTTGCTGTTGCCCGCCCGAGAACGATCCAACGGAGCGATTGATCGCCGGTAGATGCGCACCAAGATCATCGATCATTTTCTGCGCTTGTTGGTCCATGGTCTTCTTATCGACCATGCCGGGAAAGATTCCCAGAAACCGCTTTAGCGGTTCGCGACCCAGAAAAATATTGCTTGCCACATCCTGCTGTTTGGCAAGAGCGAGATCCTGATAGATCATCTCGATACCGAGAGCCCGGCGAGCACCCGGGTCCAAACCAAGGATAGACTTGCCGTCCAGTAATATCTCGCCTGCATCGGCCTGGTAAATGCCGGTGATCGTTTTCATCAGTGTAGACTTGCCAGCGCCATTGTCTCCGACGAGCCCGATAACCTCGCCTTTGGCGACCTCCAGATCGACCCCATGCAACACATCAACTGATCCAAAGCTTTTGCGGATACCTTTGAGAGATAGCAATGTCATACGCGAGATTCCTTTCGCAACTGGTATTGATCGATGAACACCGCGAATATGAGTACGGCCCCGATCGCCATTTGCTGATAATAGCTTTGTACAGCAAGAAGGTTCAGACCGTTCTGCAGCACTCCCATGATCAAAGCGCCGATCATTGTCCCAAGGATTGAACCGCGCCCACCGAATAGGTTGGTGCCTCCGATGATTGCCGCGGTAATCGCTGTCAGTTCATAAGTAATGCCAGCCGTCGGGTCGCCTGAATTGATCCGCGCCATGAAAAGCATTCCGGCCAGCCCTGCAAGGCCACCTGACAGCGTGTACAGTATCAATCGGTGACGCTCGACCTTGATGCCTGCTGTACGGGCGGCGTTTTCATTGTCACCGATCGCCAACGTGTAGCGGCCAAATCGCGTAAACGCGAGAATGTAGTGGGTGACCAGAGCAGTAACGATAAAGATGATAACGGGCATCGGGATTCCCAATGGACGCCCCTGACCGAGGTAGACTAGTTCGGAAGGCAGACCGTAGATCACGCGACCATCGGAAATCACGAGCCCAAGCCCTCTTGCAAGGCCAAGCATCCCAAGGGTCACAATGAAGGCAGGTACAAAGGCACGGGTCACAAGCTGGCCGTTGATAAAGCCCGCCAAAGCCCCGGCAGCGATGCACCCCAACACGCCTAACGCAGCAGGCATGCCCAGATTTACAGAGACATAGGCGCCAACGACGCCAGAAAGTCCCATCACCGAGCCGAGCGACAAATCAAGTCCGCCGGACCCGATCACAAAGGTTGCGGCAATTGCCAAAATGCCGATCGTCGACGTCGCCAGCAGAATGTTAAGGAAGTTGTTCACCGATAGGAAATAAGGTGAAAGCATGGCCATCGTTACCGAAAGGCCAACCAAAACCACCAGAGATTCCAGCCTCAAGTGTAGCCGCTCTTCTGAAGCTCTTTGCACCCGCCGCCAGTAGCCGGGCGCGGCATTCGCAGTTCTATTCATTGACATTTAGTCCACCATCAAAAAAGGCGCCGTGACCTGGATTGTGTTTCGATTGCGGCGGGCGCGGGTGCGCCCGCCGACATGCATGATTTTTTACTTGACGAACTCGAGCATTGGTTCAGTGCCCTCAGCAAGGACGTCTTGTGTCAAGACCATTGTCGGAACGGCAATTGATGTTGGCACCTCTTCGTCTGCCAACAGCTTTTGCACATTCTCGACAGCTTGAAAGCCAACCAGGTAGGGCAGCTGTGCGACACTTGCGGTCAGACGCCCATCCTTGATCGAATTGACAGCGTCAGAGTTGCCATCAACACCGATGATGACAATATCCTCACCCTTACCGGCAGCAAAGGCACTTTCCACGGCACCCAATGCCATGCCGTCATTGGCGGCAAAGACGCCTACAAGGTCGGGATGCCGGACCAGAATATCGTTCATGATTGTCGCGGCCTTGCCACGATCCCAGTCCCCGGGCAGCGAGGCAACGATCTCAAGTCCTGGTGCCAATTCGCCAAGGCGATTGGCAAAACCGCTGACGCGCTTCTGACCGGTCACGTTCCCGGACAAACCCTCAATGATCAAAACTGGGCCAGTGGCATCAGCCCCGACAGTCTCAACCATAAAGTCCGCAGCTTGCCCACCGGCGGCCTCGTTGTCGGAACCGATGCGAAAGGCGATGTCGATACCTTCAGCGTCAAGAATTGCTTCATCAAGATTGCCGTCCAGATCGACAACCGCGATGCCTGCATCTTGCGCCGCTTTCAGGCAGGGCAGCAGGTTGGTCGAGTTGATTGCAGCTGTGATCAAGGCGGCGGGTTCGCGCTGCAACATTGTGTTGCAGACGTTGAGCTGTGATTCAGCAGCCTGATCGCTTTCGACAGCCTGAATGAAATATTCCACACCCGCAGCCTGCGCGCCCTCCTCAACGCCTTGACCCATCGCGCCCCAGAACGGGTTGGCAAGCGTCTTCATCAAGACCGCGTAATCGCCGTCTGCCTGAGCCGCTGAACCGAAGCCCACAACCATCGCGGCGCTTGCGGCAAAAATAAACCGATTTACTTTTTGTTTACTCGTCGTCATGTTTCTTACTCCTCCTGATAAATTAGAAACAGATTTCTTACGACGGGCTAGCTACGTTGCCGCCCATCTCTCTACGCCCTGTCTGCGCGAGATCGGCCCAACCGACTCGCGGATGACAAGTTCGCAATTCTCCAAATGTGACAACGCGGGGTCCTTGCTGCCGTTCAGCCGCGCAATCAGCTGTGCAAACGCAGAGTCGGCGAGCCTTTCAACAGGTTGAACAACCGCAGAGACCGCCGGATAGGTCACCTGCATCCAATCCGCATCGTCAAAACCGATCAGCGAGATATCCTTTGGACAGGACAGGCCGCGACGGCGGAACTCGGATAACGCGATCAATGTTGTCTTTTGAAACAGGGAATACACCGCAGTCGGCGGCTCCCGATCCAGCTGTTCCCCCAGCTTGACACGCAAGTCGTCAACACCGCCCGTGGTCAGGATGACATCGATTTGCATCTCGGGACAAAATCGCAGCGCCTCTTGCTGAAAAGCGCTGACGCGCAGGCGTACGTTCTTTGAAACCTGACCCAGACCAAGTAGCAGAACATGACGATGGCCGATATTGCTTAGCATCCGGCATACTTCGGCACTGGCCTTGGCATTGTCGACACCGATCGTGTCATATTCCGTATCGGAGTTAACACGATCGACAAAGACGCCATCCATGCCCAGCTCTTTCATCCGACCCGCACCCGTTCCGCGCTCACTACGCACTGGCGCAAGGATAGTGCCAGCAACCCGCCAACTGCTCATTCGTTCGACCAATTCCAGCTCGCGATCCTCAGATTCATGGCTTGATGCAATCGAGAGGCTGTAGCCCTCCTTCTCCGCCAATGTCTCAAAGCGGGAAGCGAGCGCACCAAAAAACTCGCTTTGCAGATCAGGTATAATCAGTCCAATGATGTTGCGCCTGGCCCGACGCAAGTCGGCCGCAAGAGGATCGGGGCGATAATCCAACGCAAGGATCGCGGCTTTGATTTTTTCGACGTTTGCGGCCTTGATTGTGCTGACACCGTGCAGGAATTTCGACACAGTCGCAGCCGATACACCGGCATGGCTGGCGACATCATGAATAGATGCGCGATTTCCCGCTTTTGACGCCACAAAAAATTCCTCCCGAGGCCAAATGCTGCTTGCGCCGCATCGACAGTAATATTGTGATAAACCGATTTACATTTAATGTAAACCGATTTATTCAACACAAAAGGGGGAAATTTCATGAACAGACCACTCATTATCTCCGCGCCTCACCCGCGATCAATTGATCTGATCTTCAGTGATGACAGCAAAGAAAAACTCTTTGCCAATTACGAACTGCACGAGGTTGACCCCGAAGATGTCGACCTCATGGACAAATCGATCCTGGCCCAGGCACGTTATATCCTAGGGCAACCGCCACTTGCCCTTGAAACCGTGCAAACTATGACAAAACTGCGTTGCGTCTTTAATGTCGAAAGCAACCTGATCAACAACATGCCTTATACGCATCTGTTTGAACGCGGCATCCATGTCGTTACAACCGGTGCCGTCTTTTCTGAGCCCGTCGCAGAGATGGGTTTGGCGATGGCACTCACACTTGCACGCGATGTGGTCGAGGCGGATGTAGCCTTCCGCGAAGGGCGTGAGCTGTGGGGCGGGGATGGCAACCAAAATGCGACGCTGTTGTCGAATTCGCGCGTGGGAATCATCGGGTTCGGCGATTTGGGGCGAGCAATTGCAAAGCTCCTGCAAGGCTTCAGAGCCGAAATTTCGGCCTTCGACCCATGGCTGCCTCCGTCCCTACTGCGCGAAGCCGGTGTGATTCCCACTGATCTCGACACGATCTTGCGGACCAGCCAAACAATCTTTGTGGTGGCCTCTGTCACAAGCGAGAACAAGGGATTTCTGAATGCCGCGGCCTTTGCTCGGATGCCCCGCGGCACGCGCTTTATCCTTCTCAGTCGCGCTGATGTGGTAGAGTTTGATGACCTGATGGAGGCAGTACGTTCAGGTCACATTCTCGCAGCCAGTGATGTTTTCCCTGAAGAACCACTCGCTCCTGATCATCCGGTGCGTGGACTACGAGGTTTCCTGCGATCTGCGCACAGGGCAGGCGCCCTCGACATAGCATTTAAAAGGATGGGTGATATGGTTTTGGAAGACATGGCGCTGCTGGACAAGGGTCTGCCGCCCATGCGTTGCAAACGCGCAGAGCGAGAGACAGTCTCACGCATGCGGTCACGCCCGGTCGAAAAGAGCTAGATGCGCGTCACGGTAGGGCACTACCGAGTGTTTATGTTGCTTGCAGGCACGGTGTTAGGTGTTCAATCCTGACATCGGACGGATCGGATTTGGGTAGAATCGATCTGGCTATGATATCCTGCGCTGCCGCTTGCCCTCCAGCATGGGATGGCTGGCGATCAACTGACCATCTTCGAAGATGCGCACCGCGGCGGGATGGTTCTGGACTTCGACAATTCGGCGGCGTGCAGTGTCAGGCACGCTGTAGAAATTGCCCCCCACAGAAACCATGCCTTCATGACTGATGCGGCGCTCGACAGTGAGAACAGCCTCATATGGGTGCGCAGGCAAAGCCAGCAAATGCGGTCGTTCTTCGGCGAAGTGTTCATCGACAATCCGCTGTGTTGTCGCATGGATGCGTTGATTGGCAATTGTGGGGTCTGCTCCGGCTGAGTGCAGAATGGCACCATATATGAAATAAGTGCAACAAATGCATTAAATGCAAACATTTTTATTCACGTCCTACTGGCGCGCCGGTTATTGAGTGCACCTCTGCCGTCAACAAGATCGGCGTAGTCTGCCGCGGCCTTCAGTTCGTCGCCCGCCACATCCGATATCGTCCCTGCCCGGTGAGCTCGCGGACCAGACCGCGCGTTTCCATCCAAGTAAGGTTGCGCTGAACGGCGGCGCGGCTGGTGCCAGTCATGGTCTCCGCCATCGGAGCGGACACGAGCGGCCATTCCGTCAGCACAGTGCGTAAGGCCGGGGGCGTCCTGCCAGAGAGTGGGGTCATCTCGGTTTCTGCCCGCGCTGACCATGCCTCGATATCGTCGAGGTGCCGCATTGCGGTCAGGCAGGCGGTCTCCATCCCGCCGAGCTATCGCGTCGCCCTTAAATCTGACAATATTGCTTGCCCTTAACAGTGATATTTTCCAGTCAAACGACGAAACTTTTCTGTTTTTATGCAACCAGCTACGCGACTGTGCGCGATACTTGAACTGCGACTTCTATTGATTTTGAGGGTAGGGAGTCCGTCCTACTTCTTCCATCATCTTTCCATGAAAGACCGCGGCAGGTCTTTTCCACCCGGAACACATTCTGAGCGTATCGATGAATCGGTCACAGATCATCCCAATCTCCCAATCCTTGACAGCGCCCCTTCAGGCCAATCGGCTTGACACGTGGTGCTCTGGGACATAGCTTTTCCTTATCCGTTGGGGTGCCGTAAAGGCTGAGAGGCGAAAGCTGACCCATCGAACCTGATCCGGGTCATGCCGGCGGAGGGAACGGAGCAAAGCTGTGGCAATCGCAGCCTATCGTACACCGTATCCTTGTGCTTTTGGCCCTTGTTTTGAATGGGGGCTCATGTGGCTTTTCAGGCGTTGACGATTGCTGGATCCGATAGTGGCGGAGGTGCCGGTATTCAGGCCGACCTCAAGGCATTCAGTGCCTTGGGTGTCTATGGCACCAGCGTCCTGACCGCGATCACTGCGCAAAACACTCGAGCTGTCACAGCGGTGACGATGGTGGCACCTGTGGTGATCCGGGCGCAGATGGACGCGGTCTTTGACGATCTGGCGATCGGAGCAATCAAGGTGGGTATGCTGGGCGGGCCGGATGCGATCGCCGCTGTTGTCGATGGTCTGGCAGGGCACACTGCGCCGGTCGTTCTTGATCCAGTGATGGTGGCGAAATCCGGCGACGCACTCTTGGCCGATGATGCAGTCGCGGTGCTGCGCGCACAAATGCTGCCGCGCGCAGATCTGCTGACCCCGAACCTGCCCGAAGCGGCACGCTTGCTCGACACGACCGAGGCTGTCGATGAAGCCTCAATGCTGGAACAGGGTCGTGCGCTCCTGACGCTAGGTCCGCGGGCGGTGTTGATGAAAGGCGGGCATGCCAGCGAGGCGCATTGCGTAGATTTGCTGGTCACGCCCGAGGCCGTGCTCCGACTGACGGCCTCGCGCAATCCCACGCGAAACACTCATGGTACAGGCTGCACCCTGTCGGCGGCCATCGCGGCGGGCCTTGCACGCGGTCTGTCCCTGTCCGATGCCGTAAAATCCGCGCATGCCTATCTGCAAGGGGCCATTGCGGCGGCTGACCGTTTGAACATCGGCCATGGGCATGGCCCCGTGCACCACTTCCACGCGATCTGGCCCCATGAATGATGTGACGATCATTGGCGCAGGCGTCGCAGGCCTTTGGGCGGCACGGTCCTGTCTGGCGCGCGGTCTGCATCCCCGCCTCATCGACCGGGGTGGGGCGCCCGGGCCGCATGGCTGTTCGTGGTGGGCTGGCGGTATGTTGGCCCCCGAGTGTGAAGGTACAACGGCTGAGCGTCAGGTGGTGACCCACGGGCGACTGGCGGCGTCCCTTTGGGCGGATGTGACCCACGTGACCAAAAATGGCACGCTCGTCCTCGCGCCAGAACGCGACAGAAGTGAGCTGGACCGTTTTGCCTCACGGACGGATGGCCATACCCTTTGCGATGCGGCCGCGATTGCGGCGCTAGAGCCCGATCTTGCGAAACAGCACCGGCGTGGGCTGTTCTTTGCCTCAGAGGCGCATCTCGACCCGCGTCTGGCCCTAGCGGATCTGACGCAGTCCCTGTCAGATGCTGGCGTTGTGGTTGAAACCGGCACGGTCGAGCCTTCGGCCCTGAGGGGTCAAGTGGTTGATTGCCGCGGTTTGTCAGCGCAGGCCGATGTGCCGGGGCTGCGCGGTGTGCGTGGCGAAATGATCGTTTTGCGCTCGGATGAAATCACGCTGTCGCGGCCCATCCGGCTGCTGCATCCGCGCCACCCGCTCTATGTGGTACCCCGCGCTAAAGGCGTGTTCATGCTGGGTGCTACGCAGATTGAGAGTGCCGCGCGCGGGTCCATTACGATGCGCTCAGCGCTGGAGCTTTTGTCTGCGGCCTATGCGCTGGACCCGCGCTTTGCTGAGGCCGAAATCGTGGAAATGGGTGCTGATCTGCGCCCCGCATTTGCTGATCACGTGCCGAAAATACTGCGAAAAGGCAGGGTTCTGTACCTCAACGGCCTGTTTCGACATGGGTTCCTGCTCGCACCTGCCTTGGCAGAGCAAGCGGCGGAATATCTTTTTACGGGCAAGACCGGAGATTTGTTTGATGCAGATTGAAGTCAACGGCGACCAGCATGATGTCGCGGCAAAGACCGTGACCGAAGCGCTTGCGGAGCTGGGATGGGGCGGCGCGCGCGTTGCCACTGCGCTCAACGGCACGTTCCTGCCTGCGACGGCGCGCGATGCCACCGCGCTTTCCACAGGCGACAGGCTCGAAGTTTTGACAGCGATGCAGGGGGGCTGAGGCATGCGTGATTTCTATGGCATAGAGTTAAAGACGCCGATGATGCTGGGCACGGCCCGCTATCCCTCGCCGGCCGTTATGGAGGCCGCGTTCCACAGCAGCGGCGCATCGGTGGCAACCGTGTCCTTACGGCGCGAACAGGGGGCGGGCCAAGCGTTCTGGGACATGGTGCGCGGTCTTGGCGTGCATCTGCTGCCTAATACCGCCGGCTGCCATTCGTCGCGCGAGGCGATCACCACCGCGCAGATGGCCCGCGAGTATTTCCAGACCGACTGGATCAAGCTTGAGGTGATCGGCAATGCTGACACGTTGCAACCGGATCCTTTCGGTCTGCTGGACGCTGCTGAGGTGCTCTGCGCCGATGGTTTCAAGGTATTCCCCTACACCACCGAAGATCAGGTGCTGGCCGCACGGCTGATCGATGCGGGCTGCCGGGTTCTGATGCCTTGGGGCGCGCCTATCGGTTCGGGGATGGGTCTGAACAGTATCTACGGCTTGCGCACCTTGCGCGCGGCCTTTCCCGACGTCGCCATGGTGATTGACGCGGGTCTTGGCCTGCCCAGCCATGCAGCGCAGGCCATGGAACTTGGATTTGACGCGATCCTGCTGAACACCGCCGTAGCGGAGGCTGACAATCCAGCGGCCATGGCGCGTGCCTTTGCAATGGCAGCGCAGGCAGGCGCTTTGGCGGCAGCCTCTGGCCCCATGGGCATGCGCGACATGGCCGTGCCGTCAACGCCCTTGGTCGGAAAGGCATGGCTATGACATTGCCCCGTTTCTATCCCGTATTCGACAGCGCCGATTGGGTGGTGCGGGCGGTTCCGCTCGGAGTTCGGCTGGTACAGCTGCGCATCAAAGAGCGGCAGGATGACGACCTGCGCGCCGAAATCCAGACTGCACTGGCCTGTTGTCGACAACATGGTGCGGCGCTGGTGATCAACGATCACTGGCAGTTGGCGATCGAACTGGGGGCTGATTGGTTGCATCTGGGGCAAGAGGATCTGGACACCGCCGATATCGCCGCGATCCGCCGCGCGGGCCTCAAGCTGGGGGTGTCGACCCATGACCACACGGAACTGGACCGCGCATTGGCTCTGGCCCCGGAATATATCGCCTTGGGTCCAGTCTATCCGACGATCCTGAAAAAGATGAAATGGACCGAACAGGGTCTTGACCGGTTGACCGAATGGAAAGGCCTCGTGGGGGATATCCCCCTCTGTGCCATCGGGGGCATGTCGGTGGAACGCGCCGCCGGGGCCTATGCTGCGGGTGCGGATATGGTAGCGGCAGTGACCGACATCACCCTGAATGCCGACCCCGATACACGCATCTGCGCCTGGCTGAAGGCCGCGGCATGAACCGCTATGCCCGCCAGACCGCCCTGCCTGATGTGGGCGCCGAAGGACAGGCGCGCTTGCAGGGTGCCCATGTTCTGGTTGCAGGGGCTGGGGGCCTTGGCGCGCCAGTCATGCAGTACCTTGTGGGTGCGGGGATTGGTACGATCACCCTGATCGACGGGGACATAGTGAGTGAGAGCAATCTGCACCGTCAGCCGCTTTACAGGATGCGAGACATCGGCCAACCCAAGGCACAGGCCGCCGCAACCGCACTGGCTGCTCTCAACCCCGAGGTCACGATCCAACCGCTGGTCGACTGGCTTACACCGGCCAATGCGCCCACTTTGGTGGATCAGGCCGATGTGGTGCTGGATTGCGCCGATACATTCGCGGCCAGTTTTACCCTTTCGGATGCCGCGTCTGCTGCGGGTAAACCCCTGATTTCAGCCTCGGCGCTTGGCCTTTCGGGGTATGTGGGCGGCTTTTGTGCCTCGGCACCCTCGTTGCGCGCTGTCTTCCCCGACTTGCCCCAGACTGCTGCCACCTGTGCGACCGCAGGCGTTCTGGGCCCGGTTGTAGCGATGATGGGGGCGCTGCAGGCCCAGATGGCACTGTCGGTTTTGCTGGGGTCCACACCCTCGCCCTTGGGCCAGATGATGATACTGGACGCCGCAAGCTGGCGCATGTCGGGCTTTCGGTTCGACGGCACCCCGGAGCCCGAAAACGCAGTGTCCTTCCTTGCAGCGAGCCAAATTTCGGCCGGCGACCTCGTCATCGATCTGCGCAGTGAAGTCCTTGCCCCATTTCTCGATACCGCGCTGCACCTGCCGCCCGATGCGTTGCCGGATCTCGCATTGCCGCCCGAGAGCACGCGCATCGTGCTGGCCTGCCGCACCGGCCTGCGCGCCCATCACGCAGGTCTTGCACTGCGTGACAGATGGGCAGGCGATATTGCCCTGCTCGCTCTGCCCGACGCCTGACACCTATCCTTAAACCCGACCCAGGAGAAAACCTTGAAATATATTGCTGCAACGCTCGCCATGACATTGATGGTCACCCCCGCCTTGGCACAGGACCGCATGACCTTGATGCTGGACTGGTTCATCAACCCCGATCACGGACCGATCATCCTTGCCGAGGAGCTGGGATATTTCGCGGAAGCCGGGCTCGAGGTGGAGTTGATCACCCCCGCCGATCCCAACGATCCGCCGCGTATGGTGGCGGCCGGTCGCGTCGATCTGGCAGTCTCCTACCAGCCTGAATTGCACCTGAACCGCCGTGAAGGGCTAGACCTGGTGCGGGTTGGCACGCTGATCGAAACACCGCTGACCTGTCTTGTGGTGCGTGCTGACGGGCCGGTGCAATCGGTTGCGGATCTGGCAGGGCGCAAGGTTGGTTTTGCCGTGGCCGGTGTGCAGGAAATGCTCTTGGCTGCCATGCTTGCCCATAGTGGAGTCTCTCCGACCGAGGTAGAGCAGATCAATATCGGGTGGTCGATTTCGCCTGCCTTGATGTCTGGTCAGGTCGACGGGGTGATTGGCGCGTTTCGCAATTTCGAACTGAACCAGATGGATATCGAAGGCGTGGAGGGGCGCTGCTTCTATCCCGAGGCCGAAGGCGTGCCGTCTTATGACGAGTTGATCTATGTGGCGCGCGCCCAAGACATGGACCATGACATGATTGCTCGCTTCCTGCTGGCCACCGAACGCGCCACCGCCTACATTCTGAACGACCCCGAAGGTGCTGGAGAGATATTTTTTGCCACCAGCGCCGAGTTGCGCAACGAATTGAATTCCCGCGCCTGGGGCGATACCTGGCCACGCTTTGCGACCCGGCCTGCCGCTGTGGATCAGGGGCGCTACAACCGGTTCGAAGCCTTTCTGGTCGATCGAGGGGCTGTGGCAGCTGCTATTCCCGCCGCCGATCTGGTGACTGATGTAACGGCGGAGCCCGCGCAATGAGCGCACCCGACTATGGTCAGGCCTTTGCGCTGTGGAGAGCCGACGCCGGGACGGATTGGGACGCCTACACCCATCACGCTTTTGTCGAGGGGCTGCGGGATGGGTCACTGCCGCAGGCCTGCTATCTGCAATATCTGCGGCAGGATTATGTATTCCTGATTCATTTCGCCCGCGCCTGGGCCTTGGCGGCGGCAAAGGCTGGGACCCTGGATGAATTGGCGGCTGTCAGCGCTACTGTTCACGCCTTGGTGCATGTGGAAATGCCGCTGCATGTCCAAACCTGTGCCGCCCATGGGATCGATCGCGCCACATTGGAAGCCACACCCGAGGCGACGGGGAACCTCGCCTATACCCGCTATGTGCTTGAGGCAGGCTATTCAGGTGACTTTCTGGACCTGATGGCGGCGCTGGCCCCCTGCGTGCTGGGCTATGGTGAGATCGGTGCGCGCCTTGCAGGAAATACTGGACCCTATGCGGATTGGTGCGCCACCTATGGCGGCATTGAATATCAGACCCTGTGCCGGGATGTCGGCGCGCTGATCGATGGTGCGCTGCTCCGGCGTCTTGGGCCGGGTTGGACCGATCTACCGCGGGCTGAAGAGCTTCAGGCGCGCTTTGCCACTGCCACCCAGCTCGAAATAGGCTTTTGGGACATGGCGCAAAACCCGGCCATAGAATGACGGCACCTGCCCTTCATTTAGCGGGACGGCTGCACAGCGGTGAAACAACCCTGATCGACGCCTTCGACCTGAAACTGCCCGCAGAGCAATGGAGCGTGCTTCTGGGGCCTTCCGGAGTTGGCAAGACATCGCTCTTGCGACTGATCGCGGCACTGCCCAGTGCTGCCCGTCTTGACGGCGACATCACGGCCTGTGATGGCGCGCCTATAGCTTCGCGCGTTGCCATGATGGCGCAGGACGATCAGCTTTTGCCTTGGGCAAGCGCGCTGGACAATGTCACGATCTGCGCGCGGTTGCGGGGCGAACGCCCTCGGCCCGATCGGGCCAAAACGCTTTTGGCACAGGTCGGTCTTGCCGACTTGGCGGCGCGGAAGCCTTCACATCTTTCTGCGGGGCAACGCCAGCGGGTAGCGCTCGCAAGGACGCTCTACGAAGATCGCGCCATTGTGCTGCTGGACGAGCCCTTTTCGGCGCTGGATGCGATGACACGCCATACGATGCAGGATTTGGCGGCAAGACTGCTGGCTGGGCGCACGGTGGTTTTGATCACCCATGATCCGGCAGAGGCGGTCCGCCTCGCCGATTGTGCATGGGTCCTGACGCGGGCAGGCATCGCGCCCTGCACCCTGCCGCCTGACATACCCCCCGCGCGCCAGAGGCCCCTGCCACGATCGCCGTACAGGCGGCGCTGTTGCAAAGGATGCGCCTAATCCCCGCAACGGTGGCAAATTGATGTGGAATGCCGTTTTCGGCCTGTGGCGCGGGGTTCTCGTGCTGCTGTCGGCCCTGGCCCTATGGCAAGCAGTGGTGAGCCTTACGGACGTGCCACGGTTCATTCTGCCGGGTCCGGGCCTTGTCGCTCAGGCCCTTTGGGACAATGCCGGATTACTGTGGCAAAACGCGCTGTGGTCGGCGGGCAACCTTGGCATTGGTCTTGGCATCGGAATTATTTTGGGCGTCGAAACGGCAATCCTGCTGGCGCTGTCGCGCCGCGCGCGATGGCTCTTGCGCCCGATGCTGGTGGTGGCGCAGGCCGTTCCGGTCTTTGCGCTTGCTCCGGTGATTACCCTTTGGCTGGGATACGGCATGCCGTCCAAGATCGTGACGATTGCCCTTGTGACGTATTTCCCGATTGCCTCGGCGCTGTTTGACCGGCTGATGGCATTGCCCCCGGGCCTTTCCGATCTGTCGCGCCTGTCGGGGGCAGGGCGTTGGCGCGAGACATTCTTGCTACGCTTGCCTTATGCGGTGCCGGGTCTGCTTTCCGGGCTACGGTTGGCCGTGGTCTATGGCCCGCTGGCTGTGCTGATCGGCGAATGGGTTGGGTCGTCTCAAGGATTGGGGCACCTGATGTTGATGGCCAATGGTCGAGGTCAGACTGCGTTGATGTTTGCCGCTCTGATTATGCTCGCCGGCCTTTCTCTTTGTCTTTGGGTCGTTGTCGAAGCCCTTTCCAGATGGGTGTCAAGACGGCTTTCGATTGCCTGATCTGAGCTGATGGAACGGTAGCAAAACCATCAAGCGCGCCTGCAATCGTTTCTGCGTCCGCGTCGAGTCTTAAAGCCGCACAACGCCCCGCGCGATGATGCCCGCGAACGCTTCTGCAATAATCTGGCGCGCCACATGCGCCGCGTTGGCGGCCTGCAGCAGAGCAAAGGCTTTGCGCGCGTGCTTCAGCCTGTCGACATTACAGGAAACTCTCAGGCGCCAGATCGCGCTCCCGTAAAATATCGCGAAGCCTTTCAAAGCCACGTTCGCGCAACTGGCGAACGCGTTCCCTCGAGATGCCATAAGCCGAGCCCAGAGCGTCAAGCGTCGCGGGTGGGTCGTATAGCTGAGTGGCCACAACGATTTTCCGCTCCCGGTCCGGTAAATCGGAGAGCGCCTGGACAAGCGCACGGCGCAGGTTCGCCGTGTCTAGACGGTGAAGGGCCGCCGGTTCGTCGAGACTGGCCGGATCAACCAGCAGGGCCAAGCGATCTTGGCTCTGGTCATTGAGGGCCGGGACATTCAAGGAGTAATCCCTGCCAGTGATCTGAGCGCTTAGATCGGCCAAGCGATCGATAGGGATACCGAGATCGTTGGCGATGCTCTCATTTGCCTCAGACCGATCGGGATTGGCCGCCATCGTGGTGTCTAGACGCGCGAGGAGGCTGGCCACTTTTCGAGACTGCGCGGAATTAGGTCGCCGGACAACTGACACATTCGCGCGCTTGTACTCCTGAATTTCGGCACGGATCCACCAGACAGCATAGGTTGAAAATCGATAGCCACGATCTGGATCAAAACGATCGGCTGCCTTGAGAAGTCCAATATTGGCTTGCTGCACCAGATCGTGGTCGGCCTCTCCGCCTCCCGGCGCAGATTGCTTGGCTTTTGCCGCGGCCATGGGCGCGAAGGCGCGGATCAGCGTGTCGCGCGCTTTCTCGTCGCCGTGGTCTTGCCAGGCGCGCACCAGATGACTTTCCTCCTCGGCCGATAGCATGTCGGCGCTGCGGGCACGGCGGGTACGGGTTCCCCAATTCGGGGCATGCTTGTTCATCACGAAGACTCATTTGATTTTGATTCGAAACTAGTCTCCTGCCATCACGCTTGTCAAAGTGATTTCGCTTCGCTACTAATTATCCATGATCAACCAACGTCAAACACCAGACCGCATCGCCGAACTGCTCGTCCATGTCGGCCGCGCTGCGTGCAGTGAGGATCGTGGATCCAGCCTGACGGCGGCGCAGTGGACCTGCCTGCGGTTCTTTGCGCGGGCCAATGGCAGCACCCGCACACCCTCGGGCTTCGCAAGTTTTCAGGCCACGACGCGGGGCACAGCCTCACAGATTATCAAGACCCTCGAGGGCCTTGGCCTTATCACCCGCCAGCGCTCGGACCGCGACCAGCGCAGCGTTCGCCTTGATTTGACTGAAACGGGCCGCGCGATGCTGCTTGAGGACCCACTAAACGATCTGATCAATGTGATCGGGCAGCTTCAGGAAGATGAGCGGGACCATTTCCTCAAAACACTGTCGCGCATGGCCTATGCGCTCGCAGGTTTGAGGGATGTGCCAACCTTTGGTACATGCCAGGATTGCAGCCATTTCACACCTGCCAACGGCAGTGGGTATTGCGCTTGCATGGCATCCGAGCTGGCCACCGACGACATCGACCAACTGTGTGCAAGCTACCAAGGTACCACGCCCAGTATAGTGCCCAAGATGCTGATTAAGGGAGAACCAGATGACCGGGATTGAGACCCCACGAGCGCCTCGCTTGATCGCAATCAGCAGCGGCAAGGGCGGTGTCGGCAAATCGACGGTCACCGCCAATGTCGCCGTCGCCCTGGCCGAGATGGGCCTGTCTGTCGGCGTGGTGGATGCCGATATCTATGGCCCCTCCATTCCGCGCATGCTGGGTGCGGCCACCACACCGCCCGCCATGTCGCCGGATCAGAAGGTGATCCCGGCCGAGGCGCAGGGGATCAAGATCATCTCCATGGCCATGCTCAGCGACGACGACAGCCCCGCGATCCTGCGCGGACCGATGGTGACGAAATACCTGCAGATGTTCGTACGTCAGGTGGACTGGGGCCAACTCGATATTCTGTTGCTCGATCTGCCGCCCGGCACCGGCGACATCCAGTTGACCTTGGCGCAGGCCTTTCCGCTATCGGGTGCCGTGGTGGTCAGCACGCCGCAGGACGTGAGCCTCAAGATCGCTCGTCGGGGCTTGCGGATGCTGGAGCAGGTCAATGTGCCCATCCTTGGCGTGATCGAAAACATGAGCGGCTTCACCTGCCCATCCTGCGGAACTGTGACGCATATCTTTCACCAGGGCGGCGGTGAGGCGATCGCGCAGGAATTGGGCGTGCCTTTCCTGGGGAAGGTGCCACTCGACCCGAATGTGGTTGATTGTGGCGACGAGGGCCGCCCCCTTGTCCGCGCCCACCCTGACAGTCCAGCCGCAACGGCCTATCGCCAGATCGCCGCAACACTGGCCGGATCGGGCGGCCCCGCGCAGGGGATCGCCACTCCCTTTGCCTGGACGCTGGCCGAGGACAGCGGCAAGCCCGCTCCGGCCAATGCAAGCCCTGGCGGTGCAGCCGACCGGCTCGCCGCACTTGATCACGATGCAACAGGTCTCGCTCTGCGCTGGTGCGATGGTACAGAACAGCACCTTTCCGACCGCGACCTGCGCCTTGCCTGCCAGTGCGCCCAATGCCGGGACGAAGTGAGTGGCAAGCGACTGCTCGATCCTGGAACCGTCGCGCTTGACCTCGCGCTGACGCGGGTATGGAGCGTGGGCAACTACGCCCTCGGCCTTGCTTTCAGCGACGGTCATGCCAGCGGCATCTATCCCTTCGCCGCCCTGCGGGCGCTGCGCGGAACGGAGCTGGAAGATGTCTGATCCCTTGCCCCGCCGCCGCATTCAGGCGCAGGCCTCGGGCGCCGATCCAGAGGTGATGGGGTTTACACTTGATGCCGACATCCAGCCCGGACAATCGGCCCGGTGGGAGGGACCGGAGGACGCCCCGCTGGCGCAAGCCCTTTTTGCCCTGATCGGGGTAACCCGTGCTGAGGTGCGTGATGCGACGATCTGGGTGCAAAAGACGCCCGATGCGGACTGGGCGGTGCTCAAGCCCGCGATTGCCGCCGCCATCCGGCAGGTTCTGGATGAAACCGATGCGCCGCTTGGCGGGACCGGCGATGGCGGGGCCGCAGACCCCGATGCCGCCTTGCTACGCGCCGTCGAGGATCTGCTTGAGCGCCAGGTCAACCCCTCCGTCGCCGCCCATGGCGGGCGCATCGACGTCGAGCGCGTCGACGGGAGCACGGTGTTTCTGCGGATGTCCGGCGGCTGTCAGGGCTGTGCAGCGTCTTCGGCCACCTTGCGCCAAGGTGTGGAGCAGATGCTGCGCGCCGCTCTGCCACAGATCACCCAGATCGTGGACGTGACCGATCACGCCTCTGGCGATACGCCGTTCTACGCGCGGGGCGACGGGACCTCTCCGATGTTAAATCGCATGGTACCCGCGGACGCCATTGCTTGGGAAGACGGGCAGATCACGCTTGACCCTGCCTATCTTGCACCACGGCTGGGGTTGTCCCCTAATGCCCTGCGGGAGGGATTTCGCAGCGGCGCGGTGGTCGGTGTGACCGAGACGGGGGAAGGAAGCGATGCCGGCAAGACCCGGATCGTCATCCGCAGCGCCGGCCGTTCCTGGGCGGCGGAAGTGGGCCCAGACGGTGCCGCACGGGAGATCCCGCCGCCCCGCCTGATCGAGGCGTCGGCTGACAAAGAGAAGTCGCTGGCGCGCCAGGTCCGCGAGCATCTCGCGAGCCTCGCGCCGGATTGTGTGCCAATTACCTACGGCGCGTTGGCGCGCGCTCTTGGTTTTTGGATGCCGGGCTCCATCCGAAGGATCACAGCTGCGCTGGAGTCGACGATGCGGGAAGACGCGGACGCCGGTCGCCCCTTCATTGCGGCGCGTGTGGTCAGCCGTGTCGGCGGCCTGCCCGGAAAGGGGTTCTTCGATCTCGCCTACACCCTGTCCCGCGGCCCTCAGGCTGCACAGAGCGAAGAGGCATTTCACGGCACAGAACTCAAACAGTTGGAAGAGGTACTTATCGGCCATCCCACCGAGATACCGCAGGCCGATCCCGCCATTCGATAATCCTGGACATGCATTGCGCATCTGTAACCGGTCTCTTGCCGCCCGGACGCTTGATCCTTTCGGGCAGAGGTCGTGTTGCAAAGATCAGCAGCATCGTAAGACACCTGACCACTACAGCGATCGTGGCAACCGAAATCAAAGACATACAGCCAAGTTGATACTTGAAACATCAACTTCAATATTCTAAAATACATATATCCCATACAGGATATGCCCATGATCACTGGCCCCCAAATGCGTGCGGCACGTACACTTCTCGGTATTGACCAGAAAACGCTGGCCGAGCTTTCCGGCCTGTCCGTGCCAACTATCCAGCGCATGGAAGCAAGCTCAGGCAATGTTCGCGGCGTAGTCGACAGCTTGACAAAAGTCATCGCTGCTCTCGAACTGGCGGGTATTGAGCTGATTGGAGAAGGTGCGCCAAGCTCATCAGGAGGGCGCGGCGTTCGCCTGACATCACCACCCCGAAAAAACTGAACACTCACTCCGCGACGGCGACCGCCGACAACAAGCCGACGATCCCGCCGCACATCAAGACAAGGTGCGGCCCAAATGACAGACCAGACCGAGGCCCCGAGCGACGCGCCAAGCTTCGCCGATCTCTTTACCCCGAAACTCGTGACCGTGCTGCGCGAGGGTTATGGCCTGACTCAATTGCGGACGGACGCCATCGCGGGGCTGACGGTGGCCATCGTGGCGGTACCGCTTTCTATGGCGATTGCCATCGCATCGGGTGCGACGCCGGCACAGGGCCTCTATACCGCTATCGTCGGCGGGTTCCTTGTCTCGCTGCTCGGCGGCTCGCGGTTCCAGATCGGCGGCCCGGCGGGTGCGTTCATCGTTCTGGTGGCCGCCACAGTGGCCGCGCATGGGATGGACGGGCTGATCCTTGCCACCTTCCTGTCAGGCCTGATGCTGGCGGCGGCCGGGTTCCTGCGCCTGGGCACCTTCATCAAATTCATCCCCTTCCCGGTCACTGTCGGTTTTACCGCAGGCATCGGGGTGATCATCTTTGCCAGCCAGATCAAGGACTTGTTTGGCCTGGCGCTGGACCATGAGCCCGGCGCCCTGCTGGAAAAATTCCCTGCACTTTGGGCAGTCCGGGACAGTGTGACGCCCGCGGCGGTGGTTCTTTCTGTTACAACGGTGGGAATCATCCTCGGCCTACGTCGCTGGCACCCACACTGGCCGGGAATGTTGATCGCAGTGGGCGCGGCCGCGGCCGCGACGGCCCTGATTGGCCTGCCGGTTGAGACAATCGGCACCAAGTTTGGCGGCATTCCGTCGTCCCTGCCCATGCCGAGCCTTCCGGACCTTTCGCTGGACAAGATCATGGCTGTGCTCCCCGCCGCCCTGTCCTTCACGCTCTTGGGATCGATCGAGTCGCTGCTGTCGGCCGTCGTCGCCGATGGCATGACCGGGCGGCGGCACCGATCGAACTGCGAACTGGTGGCTCAGGGCGTTGCGAATGTAGGCACTTCGCTGTTTGGTGGCATCTGCGTAACAGGTACCATCGCCCGCACCGCGACCAACGTTCGCGCCGGTGCCCATGGCCCGATGGCCGGGATGTTGCATTCGGTCTTTCTTTTGCTGTTCATGCTGATAGCAGCGCCGCTGGCGGCGTTTATCCCGCTGGCCGCATTGGCAGGCGTGCTGGCCGTTGTCGCCTGGAACATGATCGAGAAACCGGCCATCGCCATTCTTGTCCGCTCGGGCTGGGGCGAGGCGACGGTACTGGGCGCGACCTTCTTCCTGACCATCTTCCGCGACCTGACCGAAGCCATCGTGGTCGGCTTCGCGCTCGGGTCGGTCTTGTTCATCCAGCGGATGAGCAAGACCACCGCCATCGCCACGCATACCCCCTTCGTCAGCCGCGATGAGGCGGACACCGACCACCCCCGCGCGACCTATCAAGAGGATATGGCAGCCAGCCCCGCGGTCGTGGTCTACCGCATCACGGGCGCGCTCTTCTTCGGCGCGACAGCCTCCATCGGGTCGGTCCTCGACCGCATTCAGGACAGCCACAAGGCGCTGATCGTCGATTTCTCGGCTGTGCCCTTCCTCGATTCCACCGGTGCCAACATGATCGAAGGGCTGGCGCACAAGGCGCAGAAACGCAGCGTCGCCCTCTGGCTGACGGGTGCCAGCCGCGACATCCAGAGGGTTTTCGTAAACCACGGTCTGAAAAGGCCGCTCGTGCACTATGCACCCACCGTCGATGACGCGCTCGCGCAGGCCAGCGCGGATAATGATGATCGCCAGGACGCTGCGTGATGCCGGATCGCGCGCAGGAGCGGCGTCACCGTCGCCAAAGGATCAGTCCCGAGGAGCGCCGCCGTTTTGTCCTGACTGCGCTTGAAAGGCCCCGCACTCAAGCCGAATTGCGGGATGCACTCGGCATGAGCAACAGCGGCATTCTCCACCTCCTGCGGCGGCTCGAAAGGGACGGCCTCGTCCGTCCGGCCGAGCGGGTGGCCTGGACCCGGATCTGGGAAAGAGCGCGAGGCTCCGGCTGAATTCATGATAGATGCTGATCAGATGACACAGTTGCGCCAAGATACCTTGCCATTCGATTGGATTGATCTGTTTGAACGTAATGCAGCAGCGGATAAGGCTGGGCTGGATCTGGACGGCGGTCTCAAAGAAGACATCGTCCGTGCGGAGCACCTTACCGGCCTCGGGTGACTGCGCACCACACGCTGCCGATTATGTGCTAGCACCTCGCGGAGTTGAGTTGCTAGGACAGCATCGGATGGTCCCCTTTGTCACCACCACCCATTGACAGGACACAGCGTACAACTGACAGCAAGGCCTGTGTGTCCTTTTTGCTTGGTTTTTTGCCCGTCAGACCAACCCGAAGAGCATAGCCGTCAATCATGTCCAAAATCAGCCCCACGACAGCTGTACGTGACTCCGCTGCCATTCCAAAAGCTTCGTGTTCGCCATTTTGAATCGCAGTTTCAAGCACATCGCTCAGCATCGACCGTGTGCCGCTAAACAGACGGGCGACGGTGGAGTTTCGTAAAGCTTCGGAAGTAATTTCAACCGTCAGCACCGCTGACGTGAGATTTGCGCAGTGTTCAAAATAGCGCGTTACGAAGATGTCGACGGCCTTGTGTGGATCATTGCAATCCGTCACCTCGGCCATCACAGCCGCCAACTCCTCGGCATCGATCTTTGCGATCTCGGCGATCAGGTCATCACGCCCCGGAAAATGGTTGTAAAGGTTGCCAATACTCACCCCTGCTTTCTTCGCGATATCGCGCATACCTGTTCGCGCCAGTCCATCCTCGACAAAACACGACACCGCCGCTTCTATCAAAAGCTCACGGCGCGCGCGGGTCGCTTGCTCGCGGTTGGTCGGCTCCTGTTTGGCTTTCTTGATCATGCTTGACGGTCCTGTATTTCCCGGCTACTCAGTGAACGAACGTTCGTTCTTTTATCATTTGGTGAGTCGTGACGAAAGACTAAATTATGAAACTTCAAAAATATTGGTATCTCGGATTTCTAGGGCTGATCGGGATTTACCACCTGCCTGCTTTGATGGTCACCTTTCAGGGCGATGGATCGTGGTGGGGAATGACGAATGCGCTTTGGTTTCTCTGGTTCGCGAACTTCATCCCAGAACGCCGTAACCCTGACAATACCTAAGCCACCACAACCTGGAGCCACCCATGTCCATTGATAGCCTTGTTGCCCTGTTTGACCTTCACCAGATCATGTGGATCGTTGCTACGTTATTCGTCATCAATATGACGATTACGGGGATCGAGGTTGTGCTCGACCTGACGACACACAAAGAGCGGCGCTGGAAAGACACAGCGGCCAATTGTGCGATCTTCGTCGCCCATCAGGTGATCGAAAAGACAGCGCTCGCCTCTCTCGGGTTTGTGGCTTTGCTACCGTTCTACTACCTCACGCCGCTGACCATCCCAATGACCGCATGGACCTGGCTTCTGGCCGTTCTGGCCGCAGATTTCACCTACTACTGGATGCACCGGCTGGAGCACGAGCATCGCATCCTCTGGGCCAGTCACAGCGTCCATCACAGCTCGGAAGACTACAACCTCACCGTGGGCTTTCGCCTGAGCGTGGTCGAGGGGTTCTTCGAATGGGCCTTCCTGATCCCGATGATCCTGATCGGCTTCAACCCGTTTCAGGCCATTGTCGGTCTGGTGCTGGTCGCCCAATATCAGCATTGGGTGCATACGGAGCGGGTGACGAAACTCGGCTGGCTCGACGAAGTGTTCAACACACCGTCCGTGCATCGCGTCCATCACGGCTCCAACCGTCAGTATCTGGACAAGAATTACGGCGGCATCCTGATGATCTGGGACAAGCTGTTCGGAACCTTCGAGCGTGAAGATGAGAAGGTCGTCTATGGGCTGACCCGCAACATCCACACCAACAACCCCATCAAGATCACCTTTGTCGAGTTCGGCCACATCTGGCAGGACGTCAAGAAATGCCGGACCCTGAAAGACAGGCTACGGATCATTTTTGGCGGGCTGTCGTGGCGACCGGAGTATTTCAGGACAGCCAAACAGGATGCAGACTTGGACACCTCTGCCATGAAGAATGACTAGGCTGCACCAATGAGCCTTAAGCGCCCCATGCTAATGATCAATGCGCTTTTTTTTCGGCTGCGCTCCTTGCGGCAGGCGTTTACGCGGCTCTGATGCTCTGATGCTCTGATGCTCTGATGCTCTGATGCTCTGATGCTCTGATGCTCTGGAGCGCGACAAGACCGGTGTTTGCCGAATCTCCGCCCGACATGCTCGACGGTTTGGTGGCTGGCTGGGCCACCTTGCCGGACATTCCCGGCGCGATCCTGTTCGTCCAGCAGGGGGAGGAGGTCATCAATGCGGGCGCGTCCGGCACATTGCGCAAAGAGATAGAGGTTGCCCTCCGCCGTCTGAACCTCGGCAATGTCTATGTGGAAGAAACCGATAGGATAGCGCTTGAACTGCTGGCGCTTTGGCTTATCACTCGACATCTGATAAGCGCGAGATGCCATGCCACTGAAGGCAACGACGCAGTACCGGCCGTGTCAGGTGCAGGCAAGAAGGCTGAAGATCATAGGCAATCATCCAGCGGCAATAGCGTGTGCCGCCGAAATGCGACGATCATGGCTTCCTCCGCTACGGTGAGAACGGTCGAACGCGGCTCGTTTGGCCCAGTCTTCAAGTCCTCGACCGTCGCACGCTTGCGCCACTTTGCGACAGTTTTGGGGTTGATGCCCAGCTCCTTGCTCAACTGTGCGAGCTAAGCTTGCGATCGATGTATCGTAGCTCTGACAGCATGCGTGGTAGTGGTGCTCCCGTCACGAACTTGTCCCATAATGTTTCCCCTTCCATTCCAACGAAAGGATCGCACCATCAAACCGTGGGATCAAACACTCTCAACACCAGGCTGCTTTCTTCCCCAGTCTGTTATACGTGACCTGATATTTGTTTCAGAAATTATTACTACCCATTCAGGTAGTCGCCTGCGGACCCGACTTGCTTCATCTATCAAGAAATCAAAAAAGGTTCCCCGCTAATGAGCAAACACAGTTGTTTACAAAATATCGCGCGCTCGAATTCATATTTCTACACCTGTGAGCGCACCGCTGGGGGTCTGATCATAGTGGGCAGTCAACTGTGCTTGGCTTTCATGAGAAATGGACCGGTTAACTTTATTATGGCCCTCTGACCAAGCCTATTCGATCCAGCGCACTGAATACCACTGGCGGAGTCCATGAAGAAAGAAGCGCTGTCAGTCATGACCGACTGACGGGCTCACCTGAGTTTAAGACTTCTCGCGCTGATTACTCGCTGCCGCTGGTCGAAAACCAGCAATACCTACCGGCCCATACATCTAATAGGACGAAACCCCAGAGTCCCGGAGGACGCAATGACCCGAATTGCCATGATCGGCGCTGGAATTACCGGTGTCACAACTGCATCAAGCCTTATGGATCGGGGCTATGACGTTACCTTGTTTGACCGCAACCGTTATGCAGCGATGCAGACATCCTTTGCCAATGGCGGACAGCTGTCGGCCTCAAATGCCGAAACCTGGAACCGGTGGTCCACCGTTTTCAAAGGCATGAAGTGGATGATGACACGGGGCGCGCCGCTTTTGGTGAATCCCAAGCCCAGTTGGCACAAGTACAGTTGGATGGCAGAATTTGTCGGCGCGATCCCGCAATACCGCGCCAACACGGTCGAAACGACCCGCATGGCGATCGCTGCGCGCGGTTTGCTGACAGAAAAGGCCGAGCGCCACGGATTTGACTTCGACTGCGAGAACCGCGGTATCCTGCACATTTACACTAAAAAGGCCGAGTTCGATCACGCGACCGAGGTCAACAAACTGTTGGCCGAGGGTGGGCTGGAACGCCGGGCCGTGACACCAGAGGAAGTCCGTCAGTTCGAACCCGCGCTGAGCGGCGATTTTTATGGCGGCTACTACACAGAGAGCGATTTTACCGGCGATATCCATCGCTATACCACGGGCCTTGCCAAATCCATCGAGGCAGGCGGCGCGGTTCTACGCTTTGGCACCGATGTCGACGCGCTCGAAGTCGACAAAAACGAAGTCCGCCTGACTTGGAGCAGGAACAACGAGAGCCAGACAGAAACTTTCGACGCCATTGTCGTCTGTGCCGGTGTGGAAAGCCGGACGATCGCAAAGCAACTCGGCGACCGCGTGAATGTTTATCCGGTCAAGGGCTACTCGATCACTGTCCGTCTGGATGATGCGGAAAGCCAGTGCGCTGCACCATGGATCAGCCTGCTGGATGACGAAGCCAAGGTGGTGACTAGCCGCCTCGGCAAGGATCGCTTTCGGATCGCGGGCACGGCCGAATTCAATGGCTACAACCTCGATATCCGCGATGACCGGATCCGCCCGCTGGTGAAATGGTGCGAACGGTTCTTTCCGGGCGTCAGTACCGAACACGCTGTGCCGTGGGCTGGCCTGCGCCCGATGATGCCGAACATGATGCCGAAGGTCGGGCAGGGCGCGCGTGATCGCGTCTTCTATAACACCGGGCACGGCCATCTTGGCTGGACGCTGTCGGCCGTGACTGCCGAGATGGTAGCTGAAAAGGTCATGACCTCACGCATTGTCAATGCAGCCAAAATCGCAAGCCCGGTCAACCCGGTGCCCATGAAAATGCGGGGGGCTGCCTGATGTATATCCCGACCTACAACGACATGCTTGAAGCGCACGATCGCATTGCCCCGCATATCCGCCGCACGCCGGTTCGGACGTCTGACTATCTGAATGAGGTGGCAGGCTGTCAGCTTTTCTTCAAATGCGAGAACTTCCAGGAACCGGGGGCTTTCAAGGTTCGCGGAGCGGCAAATGCGGTGTTCGGGCTGAACCAGCGTCAAGCCGCGAAGGGTGTCGCGACGCATTCCTCGGGCAATCATGCCTCGTGCCTCAGCTATGCGGCCATGCTGCGCGGCATTCCGTGCAATGTTGTCATGCCGCGCACCGCCCCCCAGGCCAAGAAGGACACCGTGCGCCGCTATGGCGGCAAGATCACCGAATGCGAGCCTTCGACCTCGTCGCGCGAGGCGACTTTTGCCGGGGTGCAGGCCGCGACCGGGGGCGATTTCGTTCATCCCTATAATGATCCGCGCGTGATCGCGGGGCAGGGAACCTGTTCCAAGGAATTCATGGAGCAGGCCGACGGGCTGGATATGGTTGTGGCACCTATCGGTGGCGGCGGCATGATTTCCGGCACCTGCCTTACGCTTGCCACCCTCGCGCCTGAAACCAAGGTGATTGCGGCCGAGCCTGAACAGGCTGACGACGCCTATCGCAGCTTCAAGGCTGGCTACATCATCGCGGACGATGCGCCGCAAACCATCGCGGACGGGCTACTTGTGCCGCTCAAGGATCTGACCTGGCACTTCGTGTCGCGCCATGTCTCGGAAATCTACACGGCATCTGAGCAAGAGATCGTGGACGCGATGAAGCTGATCTGGAAGCATCTGCGCGCTGTCATGGAACCCTCAAGCGCGGTGCCGCTCGCGACCATTCTGAAAAACCCGGACGCATTCCGCGGCAAACGCGTTGGCGTCATCATCACCGGCGGCAACGTCGATCTGGACAAACTGCCCTGGGTGCTGGGCTGAAAAGGAGATTTTCGATGAAAGACATAATTGATTTTGACGCCTATGAAGTCGGTTTCGACATTCCCGCCAAACCCGGAATGGACGCGGCGGACATCCAGACGCCCGCGTTGGTGCTGGACCTAGACGCGCTGGAGCGCAACATCAAGAAGATGGGCGATTACGCCAAGGCGCATGGCATGCGCCACCGCGCCCATGGCAAGATGCACAAGTCGGTTGACGTGCTGAAGCTTCAGATGGAACTGGGGGGTGCTGTCGGCGTCTGCTGCCAGAAGGTGTCCGAGGCAGAGGTTTTCGCCCGCGCGGGCGTCAAGGAAATCCTTGTCTCAAACCAGGTGCGTGACCTCGTCAAGATCGAACGGCTTGCGCAACTGCCAAAGATGAGCGGCGGCGAGGTCATCGTCTGTATCGACGATGTGGCCAACGTCGCCGACCTGTCCGCGGCGGCAACAAAACATGGAACGAACCTGGGCGTCTTCATCGAGATCGATTGCGGCGCGGGGCGTTGCGGCGTCACCACGACCCCGGCAGTTGTCGAGCTTGCACGCGCCGTAAAAGCGGCTGAAAGCCTGACATACAAGGGCATCCAAGCCTATCAGGGCGCGATGCAGCACATCGACAGCTTTGAGGATCGCAAGGCCAAACTGGACGCGGCGATTGCACAGGTCTCGGACGCTGTCGAGACGTTGAAAGCCGAAGGGATTGCAACTGAACTGGTCTCGGGCGGCGGCACGGGGTCATATTATTTCGAGAGCAATTCGGGCCTCTACAACGAACTTCAGTGCGGCTCCTATGCCTTCATGGATGCCGACTATGGCCGGATTTTGGACAAAGATGGCAAGCGGATCGATGCAGGCGAATGGGAAAACGCGTTCTTCATCCTGACCAGCGTGATGAGCCATGCCAAGGCCGACAAGGCGATCTGCGATGCAGGCCTCAAGGCGCAGTCGGTCGATAGCGGCCTGCCGTTCATCTATGGGCGCAACGATGTGGAATACATCAAATGCTCGGACGAGCATGGCGTGATTTCCGACCCCAATGGCGTGCTGAAGGTGAATGACAAGCTGAAGCTGGTGCCCGGCCACTGCGACCCGACCGCCAACGTGCATGATTGGTACGTAGGTGTCCGGAACGGCAAGGTCGAATGCGTTTGGCCCGTGTCGGCGCGCGGCCGCGCATACTGATTGCACGGATCATCAAGCGGGCCGGTCATGTCGGCCCGCAACTTATCAAGGAGACCACGCCATGCTGATCGTACCCGAACGGGACATTGCCGACCTCATTACCCGCAAGGCCGCTTTCGACGCCGTCGAAAAGGTCTTTGCCGCCATGGCATCCGGTGCCGCCTACAACTTTCCGGTTGTTCGCGAGTCGTTGGGGCATGAGGATGCGCTTTACGGTTTCAAAGGCGGGTTTGACCGCGCCGGTTTGATGCTTGGCCTCAAGGCGGGGGGCTACTGGCCGAACAATCTTGAAAAGCGCGGGCTGATCAATCACCAGTCCACTGTGTTCCTCTTTGATCCCGATACGGGCAAACCCACTGCGATGGTGGGTGGCAACCTTCTGACTGCGTTGCGGACCGCTGCGGCATCCGCGGTGTCGATCAAGCATCTGGCCCGCCCCGATGCATCGGTGATTGGCATGATCGGCGCGGGCCATCAGGCGACGTTCCAGCTTCGCGCCGCATTGGAACAGCGCCCGTTCAAAAAGGTGATCGGTTGGAATTACCACCCCGAGATGTTACCCAACATTGAAAAAATCGCAGCCGAGGCCGGGTTACGCTTTGAAGCCGTGGACCTGCCGGGTATGGGCGAGGCGGATGTGATCATTTCGATCACCTCCGCCTTTGCGCCCTCGCTTATGGCTGACCACGTCAGCTCTGGCACGCATATCGCTTGCATGGGCACCGATACGAAGGGCAAGCAAGAGGTGGAAGCAGCGCTTTTGGCCCGCGCGCGCGTTTTCACGGATGAAGTCACGCAATCCATCACCATCGGCGAGGCGCAGCATGCGGTTGCGCAAGGACTTCTGGCCGAAAGTGACATCGTGCGGCTGGGTTCAGTGATCAACGGCAGCGATCAGGGCCGGACATCGGACACGCAGATCACTCTCTTCGATGGCACCGGAGTGGGCTTGCAGGACTTGGCAGTCGCAGCTGCGGTGGTCGATCTGGCGGTTGAAAATGGGCTCGCAATCGAGGTCGACTTCTGAGCTGTTGTGAACATAAAAGCAAGATTGAACACTTTCGGTTCTATCGGGAGTGATACTCCCTCCTTGCCTTATCGCGTTATAAAAAAGAAAACAAAGATGGTGCGCACACTTTCTGAATAGGGTTTGACTTACGGTTCGAATGCCCAATACGAAAATTAACAGTTGGGAATATTAACTGCCAACCCACCCAAGGCTGTTTCCTTATATTTATTGCTCATGTCCGCACCGGTTTGGCGCATCGTCTCTATACATGAATCTAGCGGAACCAAATGCTGACCATCACCGCGCAGCGCAAGCGAGGCCGCAGAGATCGCCTTTATTGCTCCCAACCCATTGCGCTCAATGCAAGGCACTTGGACTAACCCGCGTACGGGATCGCACGTCATCCCAAGATGATGTTCCAGCGCAATCTCTGCTGCGTTCTCTATCTGCTCTGGTGTACCACCCATAACAGCGCATAAGCCTGCAGCGGCCATAGCGGAAGCACTACCAACTTCAGCTTGGCAACCTGCCTCGGCACCAGATATCGAGGCATTGAACTTGATCAGCCCCCCGATTGCAGAAGCGGTCATCAGAAAATCTGGCACCCCTGCGCTGGTTGTTCCCGGGACATGGTCCAGCCAGTAACGGATCGTGGCGGGAACAACCCCTGCCGCGCCATTGGTAGGGGCAGTAACGACTTGCCCGCCAGCAGCGTTTTCCTCGTTCACCGCCATAGCATAGGTGGAAATCCAGTCGTTGATGACGTGCGGCGCAGTTAGGTTAATGCCATGTTCAGCCCTTAGCGTTTCGTGAATCGCCTTGGCGCGGCGTCGGACCCGCAACCCGCCAGGCAATTCTCCTTCACCTTCAAGTCCACGGTCGATGCATCGGCTCATGACCTTCCAAATTCGAATCAGTTCTTTATCCAATTCAGCATGTGGTTTGAGAGCGCATTCATTCTGGCGCTTCATTTGCGCTATAGTCAGGCCGCTTTCGGCTGCCATTTCCAGCATCTCATTCGCGGATTTGAAGGGGAAGGGGACGGGCGCGCCAACATTAACTTCGCGTCCTTGCGCAAGTTCCTCTTCGGTCAGAACGAAGCCACCACCGACTGAATAGTAGGTCACCTGCGTAATCACATCGCCCTGCGCATCGCAGCCTTTGAGGATCATGCCATTTGCGTGGCCAAGTAAAGGTGGCCCGTAATCAAACTCAAGATCATCCCTAGGCTGGAACGTCAACCGCCCAAGCCCCTCGGGTATCACATAACCTTCGACTTTGATGCGGGCCAATTCAGCTTCTGCCAGCGCGGCATCGTAATCATCGGCACGGAAACCCGACAAACCTAGGATAACCGCGCGGTCAGTGGCATGACCGACCCCAGTAAACGCCAGAGAACCATGCAAAGAGGCACGCAACCCTGCAACGGCGAAAGGCTGCGCGCGCAGATGGTCCAGGAACCGTGCGGCAGCGACCATCGGGCCGATCGTGTGCGACGATGACGGGCCGATGCCGATCTTAAACATATCAAAGACTGAAACAAACATGTGACCGGCCCCCAAAGATCAACCGTTCAACGGCACGTAAGTTTCGAGCATGCCAAACGCCTCGGGGCCAAATTGTTTCAAGGCGGCAGGGCTTTGCATGATAGGAGGCACCCCCACGGCCATGACAACGACACGTTGGCCAAAACGTAGCGTTTCGTTGGTAATTGGGACGGCTGTCTCCGCATCCAGAATGGAAATGATATCGGGAACAATGGCCAGAAGTGTTTCATTGGACTTGGCGCACAGATTCTCGTTCTGGAATGAGATCGTGCAGGGCGCACCTTGACCATCATCCGGCGCGATCTTTACTGTGCCCATTGTAAACCCCTGTTTGGTCTGACGCTCCAGATCCACAATCTTTCCCGAAAAGATGCGTTTGGCTTTCCCATAGCTGGTGGTCGCGATGAACGTCTCCAACTCTTCGAACGGATCCTGTTTTCGGCTCCGCGCTGTCCGGATAATGTGACCAATCTTGCGGGCAAGCGTCAGGGTATGCTTGACGGAAGCACGCCTGACTTGCGTTCCGTCCATCGGATAGGCAGACCAATAAGCGGTCCCCCCCATACGGATCGTAATACCGCGGGCGATCCACTCCATCCGGTGGTGATCCTCCGTCTGGATCAACGCATAGTCTCCTTTTTCGTCCGCAATCGCCATCGGCGTTCCCGCCACACCTTCGATCGCAAAAGTTTCCATCTGGATTTCCGGAAATGCGCGGCCTTGTCCGTCGCCATCAACGACAGGAATGCCAAGCCGCGCACCGACAAATAGCGGTATAGTCGAATTAATCCCGCCAACTTCTGTCGGCATGGTGGCGGTTGCTTTGCGGCCAAGCGCTTTCTCAACGGTTTGCAGGGCCCTAATGGCTTCTTCACCCGACGGAATTTTCTCCAACAGAACTGTTGGCGCACCCATCATTGCCGTAGGAATGACGAGGGCATCATCATCCAGTGTGTCCGGATCGACTATTTCAATTCGGCGGCCTGCACGTAGTTCCTCCTTGATCATCAGCCCCCCGATATAGGGATCGCCGCCTCCGCCTGCGCCAAGAAATGCAGCGCCTGTGCACAGGTCATCAACGTCTTCCAATTTCAATTCCATTTTCGATCTCCAGTTAAACAGGCAAGTTGCCGACAGCCTTCACACGAAGGCGCGACGGGTTCCCGGGAAGATAGCTGATCGGCACCTGTTCAACCTCGATCACTTCGACAGATTCGGGGATCGCACCGGCCTTGATCGCATTGTTTCTGGCCTCCTCTCGCGCGTCCTCCATAACCTGTTCGCGGTTGGCTTCAGTAATCGAGGTGACTTTCTCTACCTCACCCGAAACCTGCGCAATAGCGGCACCCACTGCATTTGCGACGGATGAGAACTCCGGTCGCAGCACCTCGGATACGCCCTGCACATGCCAGTCCACAAGGATTGAACCCCCGCCAACCACCAACAATGGCAGATCACGTGCTTCGGTTTTCATCTTGTCTACGTTGGCCTCGATCAGACGTATCATCTCAGTCCGTGCGGCTTTGATCGTGGCGGCACTTATTGATTTGACCAGCGCAGCATCACCAACATCAGCCCAGCCACCCGCCACGGCAATATCCGTCGAAGTTAACGTGTCACCCCCGAAACAAAGCGCGCGTTGCGTTAGCTCATAGCCAACGGAGTCAGGCCCGAGCCGTTTTCCGTCGTCTCTAACGATCGTGCCACCACCAAGACCGACTGCGAGTACGTCAGGCATACGGAAATTGGTTTTAACCCCGCCCACGTCAACGAAATGAGTCGATTGTCGCGGAAAGCCCTTTCGCAGCATTCCGATATCGGACGTCGTACCGCCGATATCCACAACCATTGCATCTCCGATGCCTGCCAGATGCGCAGCACCCCGCATCGAATTTGTAGGTCCTGACGCAAAGGTCAGCACGGGATAGCGCTCTACGTCTTCGACCCGCATCAGCGTCCCATCGTTCTGGCTGATAAACAGTGGAACTACCAAACCCAGTTGCTCCAAAGCTTTTCGAAAGGCCGTCACAACATGCACGGCTAAGTCGGCCAATGACGCATTGATGATGGTAGAGTTTTCACGCGGTAAAAGTCCGAACTGTCCCAGTTCTGCGCTCAAAGATATCGCCATATCCGGAGCTTCATTGCGAATGATCTCAGCGGCGCGGCGCTCCATCTCGCCGTTCATTGGCGAGAAAACTGACGTAACTGCTGCGGTCTTCAGTCCCCTTTTCGCCCATTCACGGGCCGCTTGCGCTACCGCTTTCTCGTCCAGCGGAGCGATTTCCCGACCGTCAAATTCGTAGCCCCCACCGACAAGGACAGTATTGCGCCCGACCGCCTCGACAAGGTCAGCAGGCCAGTCAGTGAGCGGTGGAATTGCGGAGGTTGCCGGCAACGCCAGTCGGATCACACCAACCGGCAGCAAAGATCTCCTCTCAATCACTGCATTGGTGAACTGCGTGGTGCCGATCATTACGCAATCGATATCGCTCGCCTGAGCACCAGCGCTTTCCATAGCAGCGGTTATCGCTGCTACCACCCCCGACTGGACGTCTTTCGTGGTCGGAGATTTCTTCCAACCCGCCACCCCAGCCGACCCCATCACGACAGCATCCGTATTGGTGCCGCCTACGTCTACACCGATCTTCATGTTTCTTATCCTTGAAAAATTTTGGGGGCTATCGCAGCACGACACCGCTTTCGGGACGCCAATAAAGCGAAACATCCGCGCCAGGGGGAAGTTGCGCCAAGTCGGGTCGGTTGGGGACTTCGACGTTCAACCGCTGGCCCATGGTTTCAACCAGATAGCGCCGAATGGAACCCTGATAGACTTCATCGATGACACGGCCTTCCAGCTTGGGCGTCTCATCGGGTGTTATTGGCTCCAACCGGATCTGTTCCGGACGGATCAATAAGGCAACTTCTTGATCCGTTTGCCCTGAAGCTTCTGGAACGGGAACCTTGACACCGCCAACCATGACACCGCCGTCAGCCAAGCGTCCTGACAGCAGGTTCGACTCTCCAATGAATTCCGCGATGAACCGGGAGTTGGGATGTTCGTAGATTTCAACCGGAGAGCCGATCTGCAATACGCGACCCTCATTCATAATGGCGATCCGATCTGACATGGTCAAAGCTTCGGACTGGTCATGCGTCACGTAAATTGTTGTGATACCGACGGACTTCTGGATATTCTTGATCCAAAATTTCATTTCTTCGCGCATTTTTTTATCAAGTGCTGAAAGCGGCTCATCCAGCAACAGGATTTCTGGTTCGATGACCAGAACACGCGCGAGTGCGACACGTTGTTTCTGTCCGCCAGAAAGCTCACGTTCGTAGCGTTCACCGTAACCCGACAGACCAACCTGCTCCAGCGCGGCATCAACCTTGCGCTTGATCGTTGCACGGTCCTCGCGGCGCTCAACCAACCCGAATGCAATATTGTCAAATACAGTCATGTGCGGAAAGATGGCGTAGTTCTGGAAGACGATGCCAATATCGCGCGCCTCCGGTGGCAATGTCGTTATATCACGACCATGCACGCCGATCCTGCCAGTTGAAGGCGCGATGAAGCCCGCCAGCATTCTCAGCGTTGTCGACTTACCGCAACCTGATGGACCCAGAAGGGAAAAGAATTCGCCTTGCTCAATCTGGAGATTCAGCTCCTCGACGGCAACCGTCGCGCCAAAACTTTTTGTAACACCTTGGAAATTTACGAATGACATTGCGGGCTCCAATTGGGGTGGCAGGCCAGTTCGCTGGCCTGCCAGGTAGGTTCAAAGACCAAAAATCTGGTTCAGTCGGTCAGTGATCTCGAGCTTGTTCTCAACAAAGAAATCCCAGTCAGGCACCCAGAATTCATTGACCGCTTCTGGTGAGTTGGTCACACCTTCCTCGGCAAGTGCAGCGGTAATCGTTGCTTCCGAGTTGGTGGGACGCCAAAGGAACTCATCCCCGAACGCGTTCATGAATTCTGGGCTGAGCGTTCGGTTGAGAAGCGCAAATGACAGTTTCTTTTGCATCGGATCCGCATAACGGCTGATCGTCTTAGTTTGGGTGATGATCGGTTTGCTATCCCATTGCCAAACATCCACCGGAACGCCTTTACGCTTGAGCGAAAGCGCCTCTCCTTCGATGTGGACTGCAACGTCCACTTCACCGCGTTCGATCAACGAGAGCATGTTGAACGTAAACTCCGAGATCTTCATCGGCATGGCGTCTTCCAGGGCCTGGAAAGCGGCGTTCATGTCGTATTGATCCGCGCCGAACTCTTTGGCTGTGGCCATGAAGAACGCATGCATCAGACCGTTTTCAGCGTGATAGGTTCCGCGTTTCCCGGCGAAACGGGACTGCCAGAAATCACGGAAGCCTGTAACGGGGTCTCCCATATCTGTGCGGTATGCATAGACGTAAGGCATATAGGCCCAAGTCACGCCTGCACCACTGGCAAATGCAAAATCCCAGCAGTTGGCGGTATTGGGAACGTTTTCACGAATTTCATCGACAGACAGGAAATAGTCGCCTGCCTGTTTTGTTTGGGTTAGCTCTGGAAGATTCCAGTTTGCCATATCATAGGCCGGATCCTGTGGACCGCGGGTCACGAACTTGGGAAACCACGGGAAAGAACTGTCCCAGTTGATGGTGCAGTTGAAATCCTTTTCAAACTGGTCGGTCAGTGCACCGCGCACGAATTCCTCCCAGCCGCCGCCCCACTCCCCGATTGTTAGCGTGGCGCCGCCGGCATCGAAGACGCCGCCGTCATAGGATACGTCCTGAGCCCAGGCGTGGTTAATGAATGGCGCTTGAAGGACCGATGCTGCACCGAGTGCTGCACCGCCTTTCAAGATTGTCCGACGAGTTGGTGCAATTAACTTGCGTGTCATTTTTTGGTTCTCCCTGTTGATTGAGGACACGAGGTAGTCAGTCTTGCTAGCGTTCCAGCAACTTTCGAATATTCACGAGACGGTTGGTCAGCAGGACCGAAGCAATCACAAGCGTGATGGCAAAGATGCCGGCGGCAGCTGCCGAAGGGTCGGATTTGTAGCGCAGCGAATTATACATCGCGATCGGCAGAGGTTCTGAGTTGGGCGACGACAGGAAAAGGGAAACCTCGAACTGTCCAAAGCTGACGATAAAGGCAAAGATGGAACCGGCCTGAATCCCCTGGCTGATATTGGGCAGCGTGACCTTACGAAACGCCCGCCACGGCGAGGATCCCAGACTGCGCGCGGCCTCTTCGAGCGACACGTCATAGGCGGCCAGAGCGGCACCGACCGTGCCGATCACATACGGCGTGGAATAGAGAATGTGCCCTATCCAGAGACCCCAGATCGTACGAGACAGTCCAATGCCTGTTGAGATGTAGAAGGCAAAGAGCGCAAAGCCCACAACCACCCCGGGTAGCACGACTGGCGACAGGAAGAATGCCCGCATCGCGCCCCTGCCGACGATATCGGTGCGGCTCAGGAAAAGCGCGGCCGCGGTTCCAAGAACCGTCGACACGATCATCGTCATCAGTGCCAACTGAAAGGAAAAGAAAAAGGCCGACAAGTATTTTTCGGACTGCAGGAAGGCTGCGATCCAGCGCAGACTGAAACCTTGGGGTGGGAACGTCAGAAACTCTCCGGCGGTCAGGCCCGCCAAGACCACAACAAAGATGGGTAAGAGCATGTAGGCAAATCCAGCGATCGCCAATATCATGATAGGTAGGGGAATTTTGCGTTCCATCAGGCGAGCCCTCCAGATTGACGGTTTCCAAGGCGCAGGTAGACCGCCACCGCCCCGGCGCTGAGCAGGAAGAGGATTACTGCAATCGTAGCGCCAAACTGGAATCGCGCTCCGTCGGCTACCTGTTGGAAGATATGGACAGGTAGGACACCAACGCGGAAGCCACCCATCAATGCGGGAACAATGTAGGATGAAATCGACAGAGAGAAGACAAGCAGAGATCCCGCGAGGATACCGGGCATCGACATCGGCAACGTGACGCGGAAAAAAGCGCGGCGACGCGATGCACCTAAGCTACGGGCCGCTTCCTCAAGGCTGGGGTTGATTCCCCGGATAACGCCCATGAGGGTCAGGATCATGAAGGGGAGCGCGAATTGCACAAGGCCGAGAACTACACCTAGGAAGTTATACATCAGCTGCAGTGGACTGCCCTCACTTCTCAGACCAAGCCCAACCAACATCTGGTTAATCAATCCATTGTCGCCAAGGATGACCATCATTCCGTAGAGCCGGATCACCATGTCTAGTTGCATTGCAGCAAGGACAAGGATCAGCAAAAATGTATTTCGTGCAGGGCTCTCTGTCTTTGCGATGACGAAGGCCATAGGATAGGCGATGACCAAGGTCACCGCAGCAACCACCACCCCCAGCATCATTGAGCGCCCAGCCGCCATCAAGTAATTTGAGCGACTGAAAAAGCGGATGTAGTTATCAAATGTCAGTTCAGTCGTCACAGAAACTTGGCCAAGCGTTTGCGGATTGAACGAACTGGCAAACATCAGACCAACGGGAATGACAAAGAAGACAAGAAAGAAAATCATCAGCGGGACGACAAGCAGCCACTTCAGTCGCGCTTGATGAAATGTTGATTGTGGCACAGTCAACTGGGTCACAGCCTTGCCTCCGGTTGCATCAGTTCATTGAGATCTTTCCACGCTTCAAATCCGCAGACCCGTTTGCGTTCCGGTTTGGGCAGGCCAGATCCACCCTGGGGGATGGCGGCCAGTGCGGCACGAACCGCATTCGGCAACGGATCGATTATCTTACTTGCTGCAATTCCGAGCGCCTCAGCGACGGGCACGGCAAATCCCAGCATACCTGTGCAGCCAAAGACAATGGCTTCAGCGCAATCCTCTGAGAACACTTTTCGACATGCCTCAATGGTCTTGGCAATAGCAACATCACGATCATCTTCAAGCTCCAACACAGGGACGCCGATGCCACGAACAGACGTCAACCGGTCAGCAAGGCCATGCCGCAATGCCAAGGCATGGAACATAGGTGCCTGCCGATCAAGAACTGTCACAATGCTGAAGCGCCCAAGGGCAGCTGCAGCTTCCAAGCCTGCAGCACCCGCACCGACCACCGGAACTGAAACTGCCTCACGCACAGCAGCCAGCCCAGGATCAAGCATACAGTCGATCACGATCGCCTGCGCGCCGCCTTTTTCAGCCTTAATGGCAGCATCTACAACACCAGGCGCTGCGAGGACTTCGTCGACGGCGGACTCGACAGAAGCGGGTCCCCTGGTCAGTAAGCGGGAGCTAAGTTGACAGTCGAGCTCTATCAACTCGCTCAGGGAGCTATCATCGCGGAAGCCCTCAGAGATAAGGGGCGTGATAATATGTACTCGGTTTTTCGTAGCCATGCTTCAATCACCCCCTTGGTTGGAAGTAGGATGAAACAGTCTAGCTCAGCAGGCGACTACCCAATGGGGTAGTTAGGTATCAAGCCATCCGAGATCTCTGGCCCGCTGAACTGCTCGGCCTCGATTGTCGGCATCAAGATCGCGAAATATTTGCTTTAAATGATACTTAACTGTGTTGTCAGAAACGCCCATAATGCGGGCTATTTCCTTGTTGGCGTGCCCAAGAGCCAAAAGTTCGATATAGCGATGGTGTAAGTCAGCAACGTCACTTTTCTCCTGCCCTGGATTAACTCGGCCTTGAGTTACCCAATATTGCATCATCTCACTCAGCCTGCGGCGTTGAGAACGCGTGGGTCGGACGGAAACATAGTCACCATCCAAAGCTGCTTGAACGATGAACCGCATCTGCGGCCCTTCATCGAGTATGAAACGATAGAATGGTTGCTCGCCAAGAAGTCTGATAGCGCTCAGAAGGCTGGTAGTCGCCTCCATACGACTACCCAACTGCCAGTGTGCCATTGCAGCAACCACCCGTAGCTTGGCAAGTGAAAGCAACTGACCTCGCCGAATAGCCAAGTCCTCTGCCGGTGCTATAAAAGAAAGTGCGTCCTGAGATCTCCTATTTCGCACCATGAGCCGCGCAACAGCAACAAACGTCGTACCCTGCCGAAAAGCCAGATCCTGGCTCTCTTCCAGCTGTGATCTGTCGGTTGATACTCCTATTTCACTGAGCAAGTTCGTTGCAGCACGAAGTTCGTCGGACAAGGTGAGGGCTCGCACGCGCTCGACCTGCATTAAGCGATACAGACGCGGCATGGCTCTATCTTGCGCCATCTGTTCAGCATGGGAGAGGGCTTCAAGTGCACCTGGCAGTCCGGACTCTGCGAAGGCCAGTCGTGTGCTGACGCGGTAAGCGGCTGTCAAGATGTCAAACCACGCGTCCTTATATTCCACATGATTGAACGCCGTGCGAAAAAGCAGCTTGGCTTGCTCAAGATCGTTGGCTTCATAGGCCACTTCTGCGCGCAATATTCGCGCAACAGATATCAACCATTGAGCCTGCCCAGGCAGACGTCCAAGCTGCGCTTCCATGCTTCGCAGCACGTCGTTCGCACCGTCCAAATCACCACGCATCAATCGGATTTGTGCCAGATGCGTGTGAAGGTGCATTGCACCAAAATCCGCTTTGCCATCAAGATATGCTCTTATCGCCTGTTCCGCGTATTTTTGAGCGAGGTCAAAATCACCCATTTGAAGCGCGATATTACAAAGGTGGTTACAGGCCAGGCCCCGACCGATATGGTCCCCTTCGGCAACATTTTGCCGTACTATCCTCATGCGCTCCAGATCGCTCTGGGCAAACGATCTATCCTCGTAAACTGCTAGGTGCATGTCAACAAGATCGATGTCTACGGCGAGTTCGGGGTTAGACTGGGCCATCGTCTCAAAGGCACTTTTCCATCGTTGGAAATCATTTCTTGCCTTGACCGTCGCCCCGCTCTTGGCCTCAGAAAAGATAATTCCGAGGACCGCCTCGGGCCACATTTGCGCAAGTTCGTCGCTGATCGCTTGGCCCGCTTCCAACGGTTCATGCGCCATTCGCATGAACAATCTCCACCCCCCAGAGTCGCTAATTTCTGCAATTGATAGTCTACTAGAAGGAATCGGATTGATTGGGACTTTCGGCATATGCTTTCACCAGCGTGTCTTTTTTACATTTCTTTGAAGCACCCGCAGCAAGATCCGCTGTCGCGTAGCCTTTAATTCCGAGGTCCGTTGCGTAGGTGCATATTTTTGCCATTAGAGTCGAAATTAGGGAGCCATCTAGCGGCATTCTCTCGTTTTTCGGCACTGATCTACTCGAACTCTGTCTCATATATGTAGGTAAGAAGATCGGTTTTGGGGTGCAACATCTTACATTAGAGGACAACGCATAATCATTGATTTTGTAGGTTTTCTCATCTTCACATTGAATGAAGCTTGGCACGCGCTCTCGCCGCCATGGTTTCTTAAGTGCTTCGACTTCTCAACCGGTTACGCCATTTGGTAGTTCAAATGCGCCACATTCGATAGCGCCCATGCCCGGTCATCTCGCGGACCAGCCCCCGCGATTCCATCCAAGCAAGGTTGCGCTGAACAGCCGCGCGGCTGACGCCTGTCAAGGCCTCGGCCATCGGAGCAGATACAAGGGGCCATTCGGTCAGCACGGCGCGCAAGGCACGCGGGGATCGAGCAGCCTTCGGCGATAAAGGCATCGAGCAGCCAGTCCGCGCGCGCCGCTGAGGCACCATGAACCAGCACCACGCGCTAACCGAGTCCGGCCAGATCTGGAACTGCCCGCCGCCCCTCGCCTCGGCCGAAACGGATTTCGGTGGCAGTGGCGAATGAAAAGGCGGGCAGGCTCATCTCAGGCCTCCAATGCCGCGACCATCAACACTGCATCTGCGGCCTCTTCGCCCTTCTTGACGAAATGGTCGTGGAAGAATGCGATATGCTCTTTCGTTGGCTGAAAGTGGTGCGGCGTGAGCGAGACCGAGAACGTCGGTACGCTCGTCTCCAACTGCGCACGCATCAGACCGTCGACCACAGCCTGTGCGACAAAATCATGGCGGTAGATGCCGCCATCGACGACGAGCGCGGCACAGACGATAGCGTCGTAATTGCCGCTCCGGCCCAGCTTTTGCGCCAGCAGTGGCATCTCGAAGGCACCGGGGACGTCGAAGGTCGCGATCTTTGCCGTTGCGCCGCACGCGGCAAGACGCTTTTCGAATCCGATCAGCGCCTGATCGACGATCTCAGCGTGCCATCGGGCCTTGATGAAGGCAATGTTAGTGATGTCAGTCATGGAACCATCCTTTGCGTTTCAAAAATGGTCCCAAGGCGATGCCACCCGCACGGGCCCAAGGGCTCGACGGCTGGTTCTCTTCCATCCGGACTTTAACCGTCGGCCCCGGAATTTCACCGGTGTCTGCTTGACCCTTCCGGCAGATACCGAAAGGCGCTCGCGGGCTATCACCGCCGGTGGGGAATTTCACCCCGCCCTGAGAACGCGCACCTAATGACGGGAATAGCCGCAAAAGACAAGTCTGTGTCTGAAAGGCGGGTTCAGACATTCAAATCGCGCACCCCACTGTGAGTTATGACTGGATCTGGTGTTTGGGCGATTTGAAGGTTGGCGGCGTATCTGGTTGAATTGTTGTTGCGAGACAGCAGCCCAACCAAAGGAAATACACCACCATGGAAACGACTAACATTATTGATTTTGCGCGTCGAGACGGGATGACGGATGCGCTGACGGAATTGCTCAGAACGGGAGCGCAGGAATTGATCGCGACAGCAGTTGAGGCAGAGCTTGCCAGCTATCTTGCGCAGTTCGCCGACATGCGCACGGATTCAGGTCACGCGGCCGTCGTGCGCAATGGACATCATCCAGAGCGACCACTCCAAACCAGCATTGGCCCTGTGAGTGTTCGCATTCCCAAGGCTCGCTCAAAAGACGGCACGCCTGTGACCTTCCGCTCTGCCTTGGTGCCGCCCTATGTGCGCCGCACCAAGACGCTGGAGGCGGCCTTGCCCTGGCTCTACCTCAAAGGGATTTCCAGCGGCGAAATGGGCGCGGCACTCAAAGTTCTTCTGGGTCCTGATGCGACTGGACTGTCGGCGAATACAGTCTCGCGCCAACTTTGGGTGCGCGAGAGCACCCAGAGTTGGCGCGAGGTGCTTCTCAGCCTCAAAGATCGGGGAATGAATGCCCCAAAGCTGGCGATCGGGGATGGCGCCATGGGGTTCTGGGCGGCACTGGAAGAAGTCTATCCGACGTCCCGTCAGCAGCGGTGCTGGCAGCACAAGACGATGAATGTGCTCTACTGCCTGCCCAAGCTATCCCAGCCAAAGGCCAAAGCTGCGATCCACAACATCTGGCAGGCCGAGACCAAAGAGGATGCGGAGAAGGCCTTCGATTTGTTCATCAAAAGCTATGAGGCCAAGTATCCCAAGGCGACGTTGTGCCTGCAAAAAGATCGGGCCGAACTCATGGCATTCTTCGACTTCCCAGCTCAGCATTGGCAAAGCATCCGCACCAGCAATCCGATTGAATCTGCCTTCGCCACGATCCGACATCGCACCAAGCGATCAAAGGGCTGCCAGTCACGCGATGGCATGCTACACATGATGTTCAAACTGGGCCAATGCGCCGAGCAAAACTGGAGAAAACTACGCGGCTTTGATTACCTCGCTAAAGTCATCACAGGCTTCAGGTTCAAAAACGGAATTGAAGCCACAACCACAGACCAGATCGCCGCCAACCTTCAAATCGCCCAAACACATGGTGTGAGTGCGGCGGCCGCTCTGTAGCAGCCCGTCGTGTTCTGTAGGTTAATGGCATGGATAGCCACAAGGAGAACAACCATGACATATTAGGCAGGTTTGGACGTATCTTTGAGAGAGATTTCTGTATGCGTCATTGATGAAGACGGAACAATCATAACCCGCGCCACGATACCGGCGGACCCGATGGCAGTTGACGGCTGGTTCAAGAACCGAAAGCTCAGCCCCAAAATCATCGTGCATGAAAGCGGACAACTGTCGATTTGGTTGCAAAGGGGCTTTCAAGAGCTAGGCCTGCCAGTTGTTTGTATTGATGCCAGGCGCGCCCATAAAAGTCTCTCCGCCCGGATCAACAAGTCAGATGCATCTGATGCAGAAGGCCTCGCTCAGCTGGCGCGGACAGGGTGGTTCACGCCGGTGTATATCAGGTCCGTTGAGGCAGACCGCGTTCGTGCACTTGTCGGTGCCCGCGAGAGGCTGATCCGCTTGCGTAAGGATCTCGAAGGTCATGTGCGTGGTGTGCTGAAAACGTTTGGCATTCGCGTGACGGGCATCACAAAAGGAAAGCAGAGGCAGAATTTTCGCGATCAACTCGCGGTAGCGGGCGAAACAGACCCGATCCTGCGCACGCTGGCAGATGGCTTCAGCGACATCCACGCACGGCTGTGCGAGGCGGCTGCCGATTTGGAAAAAGCGTTGAAGACTAAGGCTGCAAGGCACTCCGTAGCCAAACGTTTCATGACGATCCCGGGCGTTGGTCCGCTCGTGTCACTCAGTTTCATCGCACTCATTGAAGACCCTAGCAGGTTCGCCAAATCATCTGATGTGGGCGCGTTCCTTGGACTGACGCCCAAACGATTCCAATCCGGTGATGTCGACTGGTCAGGTCGCATCTCGAAACAGGGGGATAAGGCAATGAGAGCATTGTTGGTCGATGCGGCTTTGTTGCACAAATCCCATCATGAGGGGATTCACTGTGTGAATCCAGCGTGGTAGCGGGTTGCGATGAGCAGCTGGACACCGACTACGTACAAGACCCGGAACTGGGCAGAGTACAATCATTCACTTAAGCAGCGGGGATCGCTGTCGATCTGGTTTGATCCAGAGATGTCATGGGAAGCAGAGGCCTCTGGACGCCGTGGGCGTCAGAAAACCTACAGCGATGCAGCCATCCAAGCCTGTTTGACCCTCAAGGTACTATTCGGCTTGCCCTTGCGGCAGACGACCGGGTTTGTGGAGAGCTTGCTGAAACGGGTTGAGCTGGACTGGTCGGTGCCGGACTTCAGTACCCTGTGTCGGCGTCAGAAGACGTTGTCCGTCGCCATCCCTTACAAGGGATCAGCAGGACCACTTCACCTGCTTGTCGACAGCACAGGCATTAAGGCTGAAGGCGAAGGAGAGTGGAATGCCCGCAAGCATGGCGGTCCAAAGCGCCGCTTGTGGCGCAAGATCCACATTGGGGTCGATGAGGAAACGCTGGAGATCCGCGCGATCGAGGTGACGAGTAGCAGCATTGGGGACGCCCCGATGCTGCCAGACTTGCTCAGCCAGATCCCACCTGATCAGGAGCTTGGCAGCGTCACGGCGGACGGAGCATATGATACACGCAAATGCCATGATGCGATTGCGGCACGCAATGCGCACGCCGTCATACCCCCGCGCAAGAACGCCAAGATGTGGAAACCTGACACAGCAGGAGCGAAAGCGCGTAACGAAGCAGTGCGATCCTCAAAGTATCTGGGTCGTGCTTTGTGGCGAAACCTGACTGGATATCACCGCCGGAGCCGCGTTGAGACAAAAATGCATTGTGTAAAGCTACTCGGTCAGCGCCTCTCGGCGCGGGACTTCGATCGCCAGGTTGCAGAGATCCAGATCCGTGCCGCGATCCTAAACGGCTTCACAGCTCTTGGCATACCGCGTACGGTCGCCGTAGGCTAAATCCGTCCGGGGTCAGGGGAAACACGTCCCCAAGCGGGTTTGTGCAACAAAGCCCTGTATCATGTCGATGCCGCCAAACGGCACGGATCGGACGAGGCTGCCTTGATCGAGGCTTTGGAGGTCGCAGTCGAAATGGGTGGTGGCCCCGCCATCATGTATGCTGGCAAAGCGTTGGAGGCATTCCGCGCACTTTGAACGCCAAGAATGGGAGGGAGCGATGGCATATTTTTTGACAGTCGACGGGGGCACAGAAAGCCTGCGTGCGCGCATTTACGACCTTAAGGGGACGTGTCTGGGAAGCCACGCGGAAACATACAAGACGACGTTTTCAGCGGGGGCGCGGGCCGAACAAAACCCGGCGGATTGGTGGGCCAACTTCTTGATCGCTTCCAAAGTCGCGATCAAAGAGGCTGGCGTCGACCCCGCCCAGATCGAAGCGATTACCTGCGCGACAACATGCTGCTCTGTTGTCGCACTTGATAAAGAAGGCCATGCTTTGCGACCTGCATTGATCTGGATGGACGTGCGCGCCAACAAAGAGGCAGACGCCGTTCTGGCAACGGGCGACGCGGCACTTGATTTGAACAGCGCGGGGGCGGGCCCTGTGTCGGCCGAGTGGATGATCCCCAAAGCACTTTGGCTCAAGCGCAACGAGCCTGAGATCTACGATAAGGCCCACCGAATTTGCGAATATCAGGATTATATGACCTATCACCTGACCGGGGAATGGGCTGCGAGCCTTGATAATGTTGGCCTTCGCTGGCACTACCGCAATCGCGATGGGGGGTGGGCCACATCGTTGGTTAATGCCCTTGGAATGGGTGATCTGCTGGACAAATGGCCGGACCGCGTCGTCGCACCTGGTGATGTTGTGGGCACGTTGACCGCGTCTGCGGCGAATGAACTTGGCATGCCGCAATCGACCAAGGTCGTGCAGGGCGGGGCCGATGCATTGATCGGCATGATTGGCCTTGGGGTCGCAAAGCCCGGACAGATTGCGATGGTCACCGGTTCGTCCCACCTGCAATTTGGCGTCACCGAAGCGCCGCTAAGCGCGCCGGGCGTCTGGGGCGCGTATGCTGATATCGTTTATCCTGATCGCTATATTGTCGAAGGCGGCCAAACCTCGACCGGATCGATCATCAACTGGCTGGGCCGTCTGACCGGCGGGCTGGATTTCGATGAGCTGAACGCGAAAGCAGCCGAACTTGCGCCCGGCAGTGACGGGCTGATTGTTCAAGACCATTTTCAGGGGAACCGGACACCTTATACCGACCCGCTGTCGCGTGGCGCAATCGTCGGTCTCACGCTGGCGCACGAAAAACACCACATCTTCCGAGCCATGATGGAAGGCATCGGATTTGGCACCCGCGCGATTTTGGACGCATTCAAGGCGGCCGGTTACGCAGCGGATGAAATGACGGTGGGCGGTGGCGCATCCGCCTCACAGCTGTGGTTGCAAATCCATGCGGATACGTCGGGCCTTCCGGTGCGTGTGCCATCTTCGCCTGACGCGCCATCAACCGGCTCTGCCGTGCTGGCAGCCCATGGCGCAGGCCATTTTGCCACAATCGACGACGGGATCGCGGCGATGGTTCATCCGGGCCGCACAATCGACCCGATTGCCGCGAATGTTGCGCAATATCGGGATATCTATGACCGCTACCGCGCGCTTTACCCTGCTCTGAAAGGTGTTCAACGGTGAGCATCACAACCCGATTGGACCTAAGCAACAAGGTCGCGCTGGTCACGGGTGGGGCCAAAGGCATCGGCGCGGCGATCAGTCAAGCCTTGGCCGAGGCCGGTGCAACTGTTGTCATCGTTGATTTGGACGAAGAGGCGGGGCAGACACTCGCAGCAGAATTAGGTGGTCGCTTTCACAAACTCGACGTCACCGACAGCAGTGCGTGCCAGTCCCTAGCAGACATTGAATTCCCCAACATCGTCATTGCTAACGCTGGGATCGTCCACAATTCCCCTTCTGCCGAGGTGGAGGCAAAAGACTTCGCCCGTGTGATCGACGTGAATCTTGGTGGTGTATTTAACACCTTACGCGCATTCGGGCCGAGAATGTTGACACGCGGTGAAGGTGCTTTTGTTTGCACGTCGTCTATGTGTGGCGAAATCGTCGTCTGGCCTCAACCGCAGGCCGCTTATAACGCTTCTAAAGCCGGGGTTAACCTGCTGGTCAAATCCATGGCCGTCGAATGGGCCAAATCCGGGGTGCGCGTCAATGCCGTCGCGCCGGGATATACGGCGACTGAATTGACGCTGGCAGGGCGGTCGCGGGCCGACTGGTTTGACACTTGGCTTGATCGTACGCCCATGGGCCGCTTGGGCGAACCCCACGAGATCGCGGATGCTGTAGTGTTCCTTGCTTCGGATGCCGCGAGCTTCATTACCGGAACCGTTTTGACGGTCGACGGTGGATATACAGCAACCTGAGGAGAAGACTGACATGACCGATAGCAAAACCGCGCTTGTGACAGGGGCCAGCCGTGGCATCGGTGCTGCCATCGCCCTGGGATTGGCCCAGCGTGGCTACGATGTGGCGCTCAACGGCTTGCCCAATCAAGACCATAATCTATCACAGGTCGCCACCGATATCCGGGCACTTGGTCAACGGGCTGAGGTGTACCATGCTGACGTCAGCAACCATACGCAGGTCAATTCCATGGCCGCGGCGATCTTGCATGATTTTGCCAAGATCGATGCCATCGTAAATAACGCAGGCATCCTGATCGCGGGTGCCGTCGACGGATTACCCGAGGACGCGTGGGACAGTGTGATGGACGTCAACGCCAAAGGATCTTTCATGGTGATACAGTCGTTCTTGCCGGCAATGAAGGCCCGCAACTACGGTCGGATTGTCAACATCGCCTCCATCGGTGGCAAACACGGCGCGCCCGAGCAGGCCCACTATTCCGCCTCCAAAGCGGCCGTGATGGGGTTCTCGCGGGTCTTGGCTCAAGAAGTCGGGCCAATGGGGATTACCGTCAACTGTGTGTGTCCGGGTATCATTTTGACAGAAATGGGCCGGGTAAACCTAGAAGACCCACAGGTGCGCAACGCGTGGCAAGAGAAAACCGCATTGGCACGCATTGGCGACCCCGAAGATGTTGTCGGCCCCGTAGCGTTTTTTGCATCAGACGAATCCGCCTTCGTGACAGGTCAAACGTTAAACGTAGACGGTGGTATTGTGTTCTCCTAACGTCAAAATCAGTTTTGCCAACTACCTTCGCAGCATTCGTGACTATGACCGGTGGTGCAAGGACAAGTCGACAGATATTGTTTCGGAGTTGGACTTTCGCTCGAGCGATCCATTAATCCGGTTTGCAGTTTTCAACGCCTACGGAGAGCTTGCAGACCGAGATAAGGTGAAGGGGATCCCTGTGCTTATGCCCAAGGACCTTGCAAAAATATTCGGCTTGTCCCGCACGATCGCGTTGACATACGTATTTTCCGATTGACTGGTTGGTCGCTCTATTCACACTCATGAGCTTGATATTGGTCCTGCTGCCTCGCAGACGTCGCTTTTGAACTTCTCGTGGTGGATGGAGGTTCTACTGATGGCTCAATTGATGTGGTAAGAGACTGGGCGACAGAGAAGCCCGATCACGCAAGTGTTCTTCATCTCATCAGACAGGAAAATCAGGGCGCCGCGGCTGCCCGCAACGCCGGTTGGAAAGCTGCGCGTGGGGAAGTCATCTTATTTCTGGATGCAGATGACACTTGGGAGGATCATCATGTTTCAGAGATACTGGTTCTCATGTCGGAATTCCCGGAAGCCGCGCTGTATGCAGATGCGTGGGGCGAGATTTCGCCGGATCGAACGGCAAAACACCACCGCTTCGGAATTGGATCTGATCGTCGCGGACCGCTAGTGTTCTGAGTCCGACATTTGCTACCGATTTCCCCTGATTTGGTCGAGCGCGTCGAGTGCGCGGCGCTCTCGGGTGAGGATGCCCTTGGCGGTTTTGCTCCAGACGAAGGGCTTCGGCTTGGCGTTGTGCTGGAGCAGGTAGTCGTAGATTGCGCCTTCGAGATCGTCGACGCTGGAGTAGCTGCCGCGGCGAATGCGCTTTGCCGTGATCTCGGCGAAGAAGCGCTCGACGAGGTTCAGCCAGGACGCGCTGGTGGGTGTGAAGTGCAGCTTGAACCGGGGATGCTTCTCCAGCCAGGCCTGCACCTCGGGCGTCTTGTGGGTGGCGTAGTTGTCGAGAACCAGATGGATGTCGCGCGGTTTCTTCACGGCCCGGTCGATCCGGCGGAGGAAGATCAGGAACTCCTTGGCGCGGTGGCGGGGCATGCAGTCGCCGATGACCAAGCCCGACTTGACGTCCAGCGCGGCGAAGAGCGTGGTGGTGCCATGGCGCTTGTAATCATGGGTCATCGTCGACGCGCGTCCCTTCTTGAGGGGCAGGCCCGGCTGCGTCCGATCGAGCGCCTGGATCTGGGACTTCTCATCGACGCAGAGCACAACAGCCCGATCCGGCGGGTTGAGGTAGAGCCCAACGATGTCGGTGACCTTCTCCTCGAACATAGGGTCGTTCGAGATCTTGAACCCCTTCACGATATGCGGCTTCAGCCCGGCATCCGCCCATATCCGCCCGACGCTCGACGGCGATATGCCCACCGCCTCGGCCATCGTCGTGCGGCTCCAGTGCGTGGCATTGGGCGGCGTCTCCTGCACGGTCTTCGCGATCACCTTCAACCGGACCTCCCTGGGAAGCGGCGGCACGCGCGAGGGACGCGTCTTGTCGCGCTTGAGCCCCGGCACGCCCTCATCGAGATACCGCTCCTGCCAGCGCCAGACCGTCGGCTTCGACATGCCCGTCCGCCGCATGATCGCAACGGTGCCCCGACCGTCCGCTGTCGCCAGCACGATATCTGCCCGCCAGACAAGCTTGCGCGGCGTGTTGCGGTTGGTCAGCAGGGCTTGAAGCTCAGCGCGGTCGGCGGGGCCAAGGTAAAGGCAGATGTCGGTTCGTCTCATCCGCCGATCATGCCACGATGCGGCGGCCTTGGGAATCTTATGTCAGGCGGGGAATACTAGCCTGTTTCTTTGAGGCAATGAGTTCCGGGCCCATGATCGTCTCCTCGAGCACAGCTGGAACGTGGAGAAGGTGCCTGATAGAGAGCCAGGGGTTTCCCGAAGGTGTCCGGTTTGGCGAAGACAAAATCGGCTGGGGCCGTTTGGCACTTTTGGGTGATGTTGTCTGGTCGCCGCGTATTGGTGCCATCTGGGACAAATCCGCCGACAACCGGAGCGAAAAGCTCTCAGGCTCAGCACCCCGCACCGATTGGCGTGATTTCCTGATCGAAGTGCTGGATGGCCCAGCAATCTCAAAGGCGACGCGGCGGAATATCCTGACTGCCGTCGCAGTTGAAAATGCCTGCCTCAGTGGTGAGATAACAGTCTTCTGCCATGACACGCCGGCGCTTTTCTCCGAACCCAATAGGGGCCAGACTTCAGGGATCGGGGTGCTGTAGGTCTGAAAGAGGGTCTGGGGTTTTAGGGGGCTTCCCTGAAACGGCATAAACAGTGTCCAAATCCAGCTCCCGCAACCAAAATACGCCAACAACCACAACACCACAGCGCCCCACGGGGCGCTTTTTGCGTTCGGACTTCTCCTCAATACCAAGGCTCAGGCCATGACCTGCTCCCCTGAAAAGTCCGCGATTTGGGGTCAGTCTGTTCCTTGCGAAGGAGACGGACGATGAAGCGATCAAGGTTCACGGAAGAACAGATCATCGACATATTGAAAGAGCATCAGGCCGGGCTTGGTGCGAAGGAGCTGTGCCGCAAGCACGGCGTCAGCGATGCGACCTTCTATAAATGGCGTGCAAAGTTTGGCGGCATGGAGGTGTCGGATGCGAAGAAGCTAAAGGCGCTCGAGGCCGAGCATACCAAGCTCAAGAAGCTGCTGGCCGAACAGATGATGGATGTGTCGACGCTGAAGGAAATGCTGGGAAAAGACGTCTGAAGCCTGGTGCGCGGCGGCGTGCCGTGGACTTGGCCATGACATAGAAAGGATACCGACAGCGGCGGGCCTGCGGTTTGGTTGGCATCGATCCGCGTGTTTGTCGGCGGTCAGAGACGCGATCGGAGGATATTGAGCTGCGGGCGCGACTGACGGATCTGTCATCCGAACGGCAGCGGTTCGAGTATGCTAACCGGTCAGAGGAAGACTAAAACCTGAACAGAGCTAACTCATAAACGAGGACTCTCAGGGGAGCAGGTCATATTCTGCAAAATCCCAACAATTTGTTCCTCTGTGAAACGCGACTTCCGTACTCTTTGTTCTTCTCGTTGCTTTGAACGTTACGAGGGCAAACTCTCCTTTTGAATGGTCCGAAATCTTGGGGATCAGATCACGTTGATGCGCAATCTTGCTAAGCGCGGCTTGTTAGCGTGACGAAGGCGCAGGCGATATGTGGAGCAAACAGCTGTTCAAAGTCTTTGGTGTGAATTGGCTGATAATTTAGCCGACGTCAGTTCAGCATGCGTGCCGAACTGACCTTCGTGATAGGTTAGCGGGCACATGCTTTGCTGTATCCAGACATCGCGAATCTCACCGAAAATCACCGTATGGGTCCCGTGCTCCAGATGATGTGCGGTGCGGCAATCGAAGCTGACGCAAGCACCGATAAGTGCGGGTGCGCCGGTTTCGCGGACGGACCACTTGCCCGTGTCGAACCGTGTTTCGCGTGCTGCGGGCGTGGCAAAGCGGGTGGCGATCGCGGATTGGTCGGCAGACAGAACATTGACGCAAAAGCAGCCGGCCCGCAGCAGGTGATCGTGGATCGACGCGCTGCGGTTGATACAGATCAACAGCGTCGGTGGCGCCGCACAGACCGATGTGACAGCTGTTGCGATCACGCCGTAGCGGAAGTTATCGTCAATTGTCGTGATCAGGCTGACACCGGCAGCAAGGCGGCGCATGCCATTCTTGAAATCGTCAGGTAGGGGCAAAAGGCGTCTCCATATTCAAAAGCTGAGGTGCGATTGTCGCCGCGATCCGCAGTAAACCTGCATCAGAGGCGCGCGGGCCAACCAGTTGAAGGCCGACCGGCAGACCCTCATGGCAGCCGGCAGGCAAGGCGATGCATGGCATCTGCAACGCCGTCCAGATCGCATTGAATAGCGGATTTCCCGGGATGCGGCCCAGCGGGGCTGTCCCTGGCGCAGCCGGGGCGAGCAAAGCTGCGATCCCTGCATCTGCCATCATCATTTCCAATTGCATCGCAAGTTCAGTCAGACGATCCCTTGCGCTGAACGCTGCACGCATTGTGCCTGATGTGCGGCTGTTGACCCGGTCGCAGAAATCTTGGTGCAGCCCACCCGGTTGCGTCTGCGCAAGGGGCAGGAAGGCTGCAGCCCCTTCTGCGAACATGATCTGCCTGTGCAAGCTGTCGATCTGTGCAAAATCTGCCGGCAACGTGAAGGGCAGGGCGCAAGGCAAGTTGGCTGCGCGGGTCAGCGCATCAATCATCGGCTGTGTTAGCCTGTCGTGGTAGGGCGTGTGACACAGGCCTAGAGTTATGCGGCCCACAGCACCATTGTCCGGCAAGTCAAACACGCCAGCGAGCAGGGCCATGTCCTCGACATGGCGGGCATGAAATCCGACGGTATCAAAACTTGGCGCGTAGGGTTTCAGTCCTTCGGTGGAAATTAGGCCGAAGCTGGGTTTCATGCCGTAGCTACCGCAAAAGCTGGCAGGGCGGATGGTCGATCCCCCGGTCTGCGTCGCAATCGCAAGTGGGACATGGCAATCAGCCACCGCCGCCGCGGACCCGGCGGAAGACCCGCCCGGCGTATGCGCTGGCTGTCTTGGGTTACAAGTCGCGGCATCCCGCCCTGCGGCGGCGAATTCGGTCGTGTCGGTTTTGCCGAGAATGATCGCACCTGCTGCGCGCAGCATCATGACGACGGCGGCGTCGCCTGCTGGCTGATGATGGGCGTAGAGTGGGGAGTTGTAGGTTGTCGGCATCTGCGCGGTGGCAAAGACATCCTTTACACCGATGGGCAAGCCCGCCAGGGGGCGCGGATCGTCCGCCTCGATCTGCTTCGCTTCCGCCTCTGCCTGCGGATTGAGGCAAAGCCATGCTTTGACAGCCTCATCGCGGCTGGCAATCCGTGCTAAGCATGCGCGTGTCAGATCAAGCGCTGTGAAGTCTCGGCGCAGGATCCCTGCGCGCGCCTGAACGGCACCAAGCTGTGTCAGATCTTTCATGGCTGCATCAGGTGATGTGCTGTCACCCCCTGAAATGCCGCGCCAAGCGCAAGACACAGCGCATCGTCATAAGGCCGCGCGACGATTTGTATCCCGAGTGGCAGACCGCTTGATCCGACCCCGGAGGGTAGCATCAGCGCCGGAAAGCCGACCAGATCCCAGATCATTGTATTGCGAGAGATGATATCGAACCCATGTGGCGTTCCATCGATATCGATCCGCAAGCCATCAAGGTGCCCGGCCTCGCCGCCAAGGCCGGGGGTGACCAGCACATCAACGTCCCATCGCGCCAGAAGCCTTCCGATCAGGGCGCTGCGATGACCCATGGCGAGCAGATAGTCCGCGGCGGCGATTTTTTCACCGCGCGAGATACGCGACTGCAGGCCTGCATCCTGTGCCTCACGCCGATTTTTGTTGTGCCGCTGGCTCGCGGCGAGTTCGGCTGTCAGGATGGTCCACCCCGCCTCATGATTGGCGGCCATCTCGCCGAATGTTGTGGCTGTGTCGATTGGCACGCAGGTCGCGCCCAGTGTTTCCATGACCTGCAGCGCCGCGCGCCAAGCTTGCAGAACTGCGGTATCGACTTTATCGGTGAACCAGCCGTCCGGCACGCCGATGCGCAATTGATACAGTCGGCGCGGCTGTACCTCGCCCAGTATCGCCATGACCTTCACCAGATCCGCTGCGCAAAGTCCCATCGGGCCCAGATGATCCAGCGTCCAGCTCAGCGGTGCGACCCCGACAGTCGACAGTAAGGCGCGTGTCGGCTTCAGCCCGGTGATCCCGCACCAGCAGGACGGCACACGGATTGACCCGCCGGTATCGGTGCCAAGCGCGAAGGGCAGCAGGCGTCGCGCCACGGCGGCACCTGATCCGGTCGACGACCCGCCCGTCCAACGGTCGGCATCGTAGGGATTGGTCACAACACCATGCCTTGGATTGAACGGTGAGCCTGCGGCGAATTCTGTGGTCGCCAGCATCGCGACGGGGATCGCGCCTGCCTCGCGCAGCCGGGCCACAGCATGCGCATCTTTTGCGGCAGCATGTGATCCGGTCAACAGCGACCCGAAAGTGATTTCTGCGCCCGCGACATCAATGATCGCCTTTACTCCGAAAAGAATGCCTTCCAGCGGACGCGCCTTGCCGGCCTGCCAGCGCGCGGTGGAATCCTCCACCGCAGCGGTGCTATCCAGCACCGACAGAACTGCCTCTGCCGCCCTCGGCGCGTTGACCGCCGCACGAAAGCGGGCGAATTCTGCGGCTGGGCTGGTCTGACCTTTTGCGTATTGCGACAGTAGATCAGCAATGCCGTCCGGCGCGCCGATCGTGTCCCAGTCAGCATGCGGCGCCGACAAACGCCTGACACATGCCTTCAGATCAAAGGCGCCAAAAGGGTCGGCGGGCGGCCCGAGAGGAAGGCCGCCCGATGGGATGGCGTCTTTCATTCAGCAGCAAGCGCCAGCTTGCTTTGACGGCATTGCATCAACGGCTGCACCTTTTGGCCAAAGGTATCCAGACCTTCAAGGAAATCATCGAAGGTCATCATGATACCTTTCACGCCTTCGATGTTTGCCACATCATCCAGCATCCGCGCGACCGTCTCATAGGATCCGACCAGAGTGCCCATATTGAAATTCACCGCACCCTGTGGCAGGTTGATGTGCTTTGCGGTCGAGGTATCATCGGCGGCCGTGTCCTTGGACCCTTGATCCGCCATCCAGGCCAGCGCGTCAGCATCGACGCCAGAGCGCAGATGTTCCCAGCGCGCCATTGCCTTTTCATCGGTCTCGTCTGCGATAATCATGAACAGCACATAGGCACCGACATCGCGGCCTGCCTGTTTCGCGGCCTTGACCAGCGTTTCAGCACCGTCCGAAAATGCGAGCGGCGTGTTGATCCCGACACCCATGACAAAATTGTAATCGGCATGTTCGGCGGCAAAGGCCATGCCCTTGGCTGATTGCCCGGCTGCGACGATTTCAACCTTGCTTGGCTGTGGCGAGAGTTTGCAATCATCCATGGTGAAGTACTTGCCCTTGAAATCGGACGTGCCGTTTTCCCAAAGATCGCGCATGACGCTGACATATTCGGCACCGTAATCGTAGCGATAGCCAAAATATGCGTCGCCGGGCCAAAGATCCATCTGGGTATATTCGTTCTTGGCCCAGCCGGTGACGATATTCACACCAAACCGCCCCGGTGCGATGGAATCGATCGTTGATGCCATCCGCGCTACAAGCGCTGGCGGTAGAGTAAGGATTGCTGTCGAGGCAAACAGCTTGATCTTGCTGGTGACTGCGGCCAGCCCGGCCATCAGCGTGAAGCTTTCGAGATTATGATCCCAGAATTCAGTCTTGCCGCCGAAACCACGCAGTTTGATCATCGAAAGCGCGAATTCGAGGCCGTAGCCCTCTGCCTTTTGCACGACCTGTTTATTCAGTTCAAACGAGGGTTTGTATTGTGGCGCGGTTTCAGAAATCAGCCAGCCGTTGTTCCCGATAGGATAAAGACGCCCATGTCCATAGCAATACCTTCCTGTTGGGGTTTGTATGGACATGGTTTCGATTTTGGTGGTCCGTGCTAGTCTTTGGTGGGGTTAAATGTCCGGACAATGCTAAAATTTTTGCGGCGCCCGGAATTCTTGCTACCTATTGGTGTGGTTGTCGAAATTTTGAACATGTCATGTCCCCGGCTCACCCGCTGACAGCACGGTCCGGTAACTGAACCGTTCCGCCGGCAGGGTCTGAATCGCATATTCTAGCAAACGCCCGCGCGATGACAAATAGCGGCGTGTCATCCGCAAAGCGAGCGATCCTGTGGGCAGCATCAGTTTTCCTGCCAGATCAGCTGTCAGTTGTACCGGTGACAGTTCCTGATGGATTGAGGCAATTCGCTCTCCGGTGTAACTTTCGACCATATGGAACAGCGCCTTGCGCAGAACGTCCACGCCCTGCAGCACCTCTGCCACGCTTTCATCAAGATAGACCTCGTTCCAACAAAAAGGCAGGTCTTCGCCCTTAAAATAACGCAAACCAGCGGCATAGGTGAAGGCGCGACCGGTGGTAATTCCCATTTCATGCGCGATCTCCTGGCGGGCGATCACCTCTGTCTTGGTCTGGAAATGCAGTTCCGAATCGCGCGAGAAGTCGAACAGATCATGCCGTGACTGGCCCCGGAACCGGGTGCGCCAATCATTGCCTTTGGTATTCACCATCGTACCCACCCCTTTACGCGCGGTGACGGTGCCATTGCGTTTCAACTGATCAATCGCCTGACGCACAGTATAGCGCGACACCTGAAATGCACTCACAAGCTCCGCCTCGGTCGGCAGCAGGGTTCCGATGGGATAGATATCGTCGCGAATGCGTTGTTCCAGTTTATGCGCGATCTGTAGATAGAGCGGTGAGGCGCGGTCCAGGTGGGGGGGCATATCGGGTTTGCGTCCTCTTGTTATTTGTCCGGACATATGTGTATCTGGAGCGAAACGATACAAACGTACCTGTGGCAGATCATATTATGTCAAGTCTACAACACTTTGGCGAGACTCAGCCTTCTACTTCGCAGGTGTGGCTGACGCTATCGCGGATGACCGCCGTTCAGATTGCCGCAACCTCGAGCGTTCTTGCTTTGACCGCACTTGCCCCGATTGTTGCAGGAACGATTGGCGTTGGTGCTTACTGGATCGGGTATCAGGTGAGCTTTATCTACTTCGCAGGGCTTTTCGCATCGCTTTGCGCCGGCAGTCTGGTCGCGCGGCTTAGCGGTGAGGCGATCATTGCAACCGAACTGGTCCTGCTGATCATCGGTCTGGTGCTGCTGGCCAGCGCCAGCCCGGTGCTGATGGTCGCGGCCTCCGTCCTGTTCGGGATTGCCTACGGCATCAACAACCCTGCGTCATCCGTCATTCTGCAAGAGGTGGCATCGGACAAACGCCGCAGCCTGATCTTTTCGCTCAAGCAAAGTGGTGTGCCTTTGGGGGCGGTTGTCGCCAGTGCTTTTCTACCGCCGTTGGCGCTGTGGCTGTCAAGCTGGCAGGCAGCGATATTGGCGCTGTCGTTTTTGCCTGCGATCCTTTTGCCGCCGACCTTGCGGCGTATGTGGCACCGGCCCGCGCGCCGCCGCGGGCGGTTTCCCGGCATATTCTCAACCGCCGTGAACGAGCAAAAGGCGATCATGCGCGATCCTGCCTTGCGCACGCTTGCGGCGCTGGGTTGTCTTATGTCGGCAATGCAGTTGACGGTGACAGCCTTCGCAGTTGTGTCCTTGGTCGAGATCGGTTGGTCGATCACCGCTGCCGGTGCCTTGGGCGCGGCTTTGCAGATTGCTGGCGCGACAGGCCGCGTGGGCTGGGGAGTTGTTGCTGACCGGTTTGGTCCGTTTCGCGTGCTATCGGCGCTCGGCTTTGCGGCGGGGGGGCTGTCACTGGCGCTCTACTTTCAACCTTTATTGCCGCAACTGGTTCTGGCCTTCGTCGTTGTTGCGCTTGGGGCCTGCGCCTCTGGCTGGAACGGCGTGTTTCTGGCAGCAATCGCCCGCACGGCATCGCCAGGGCGCGTCGGTGCTGCGACTGGGGCCATTTTGTCTTATACCTTTATTGGGGTGATCGTCGGGCCATCCTTATTCGCCGCACTTTACCAGCTGCTGGGAAGTTACCCGCTATGTTTTGCCATCGGTGCGATACCCGGTCTGATCGGTGGGGTGCTCGGCTATCGTCAGCACAAGGCAGATATATTTGTCCGGACATAAATAATCAGCAGTCCGTGGTTATAAGCGCCGATATTTTCAGCAAATTGCAAAATTAATCATAGAGATCATAAAATTGGCTTTATTTTATCAAATATGTCCGGACAATTGATTTGACCAACATACATGGGGACATGCCAATGAGACTCCGCACCACATATCTGCTTTTACCGCTCTTGATTCCTGCTACTGCGCAGGCCGATGCCATGGACGATGCATTGGCTCTGATCGAAAAGCATCGGGAAATTCCAGCCTTCGTGCCACAGGGTGAACCGTTTGATGCCCGTGCTTGCATGGCTGATAAATCAGTATTTTCGATTCCAGTGACGATGACGATCCCGTTTGCGGTCGCACTGGAAGATGCGATGTCGCGCGCTGCGGCCGATGTCGGGTTTCGCTACACGGTTTGGGAAACGCAAGGCGGGATGGATTCCTACATCCAAGGTGTCGATCAGGCTATGTCGCAAGGCTATGATCTAGTCGATCTTGCCGGTGGTCTGAACCCTGTCGTGATTGGGCCGCAACTGATGCAGGCGCGCGAGGCGGGGCTGACCATCACCACGACCCATCTGTATGATGAAACGCAGAAACAGGCTGACATCGTCGATGCCTCCGCCAAGGTGCCATTTTCCACAGTCGGTGACATTCTGGCGGCTTGGGCATTCATCCAAACTGACGGTGCGCCCAATGTCCTGATCATCGGGTCCGACGATGTTCTGCCGACGACGCCTTTTGTCGAAAGCATTCAGGCGTCGCTGACCGAATATTGCCCCGATTGCGCGCAGCAATATCTCAACGTGCCACTGGCCGAATGGGGCACGCGTATCCAATCGGGTGTGCAATCGGCCTTGCTGTCGAACCCTGATATCAATTTCATCATCCCAATCTACGACAGTATGTCACAATTCGTCACCCCCGCCTTGCGGATCGCCGGGGCCGATGTGCCGATCGCAAGCTTCAATGGCACTCCTTTCGTGCTTGATATGGTTCGGGAAGGTACGGTGCAAATGGTGATCGGGGAAAGCCTTGGCTGGGCCGGATATGCGGCGGTCGATGTGCAGATGCGCCAGCTCTGCGGGCTGCCGGTGCCGGATGATCTGGGCATCCCGCTGGTGATTTTCGACGAATCCAATATCGAAACCGTCGGCGTTCCGGCCAATTTCGATGATGGATATGGCGATGCACATATCGCCGGTTTCCGCGAACTCTGGATGCTGGACTAAGCCATGAATGTCGAGCCGCTGTCCCCGCCCGGTGTCACCACGCATGACGCCGATATCCTGCGGATGTCAAATATCAGAATGAAATTCGGCCCTGTCGAGGTGCTCAAGGATGTTACCCTGACACTACGCCGCAAGGAAATTCTTGGTCTGTTGGGGGCGAACGGGTCCGGCAAGTCAACGCTGATCAAGGTGCTTGCGGGGTTCAACTCACCTGAACCCGGCAGCGTCGTGCGGCTCTGGGGCGAAGACCTGGCTCTCCCGCTTGATGCAGGGCAAATCCGGCAGATGGGGGTCGCCTTCGTGCATCAGCATCTGGCCTTGGTACCAAGCCTGTCGGTGATCGACAATATGCTGATCTCTGACAGATCGCTGCGTCCGTACGGCATTAACTGGGGCAAAGAAAGGCGCAGGATATCGGCACTGATGGCCGAATTCGGCCTGACCATAGACCCGGACGCGATCGTCGCGTCACTCTCCCCGGTCGAGCGTGCCTTTGTCGCCATCGTCCGCGCCTTTGCCGAATTGCGACAATCGGATGCAGGCCGGGGCGGAGAAGGTATTCTGGTGCTGGACGAACCGACACCATTTCTGTCCGTCGCTGATGTCGATAAGCTTTTCACGCTTCTGCGTGGTATCCGCGAAACCGGCGCGTCGGTGATCATCGTCACCCATGACATTGACGAGGTCTTGAGCCTGACCAACCGTGTTGCCGTGATGCGCGACGGGCGGCTTGCGGCAATTCTGAACACGCAGGATACAAGCCGCCAGCAAATTCTTGATACAATCGTCGGTCGGGTGATATCGGCCTATGACCGTGCTGCCAAAACAGCGCCCACACATCCCAATGTGACGATCACGGGCTTGCTTGGTGGCCGGTGCAAAGGATTTGATGCAACGCTGAAAAAAGGTGAAATCCTTGGTATCACTGGCCTGATCGGCTCAGGCTTTGCTGATGTGCCGTATCTTTTGTTCGGTGCAACACCCGGTCAGGGGCAAATCACTGTGGGCAAGACGCAGTTGGACGCGGCCCATCTGTCACCTGCAAAGGCGCATGGCGCAGGCATAGCCCTGTTGCCGGGCGACAGAATGGGGCAGGGCGGTGTGGCCACCCTCTCGGTCACCGAAAACGCTAGCTTTCTGGCATTGCCCCGCATGCGGCACGGTCCGGGGCTGAGCCATGCAATGATGACACGCGCGACCAAAGCGCTGATCGCAGCACATGATGTGCGCCCAGCCAATCCGGCGGCGGACCTTGGCAATCTGTCGGGTGGCAATCAGCAAAAGGTATTACTTGGCAAATGGCTGGCCGAAGAGCCGCAGCTTTTATGCCTCGATGAACCGACGCAGGGCGTCGATTACGGCGCACGCCAGCAGATTTTCGCAGCCTTGGATCAGGCTGCAGCACGCGGCATGAAAATCCTTGTCGCCTCAACCGATCACGAACAGCTGGCACAGCTTTGCGACCGGGTGATCGTGTTTCGCTGGGGCGTGCCGGTGCAGGAACTCACCGGCGCTGATGTCGCCAAAGACAAGATCGCGTGCGCCTGTCTGGGCAACGATCTGCGCCAAACCAATGACGTCCCTCAGGATACGGAGGTCTTTGCATGACGGCAGGAACGACCAACCCCATCACCGCCAAACCCCGCCGCAACTGGACAAAAGAGATGGAGCGTTTTGCCCTGCTCGGCGCTTGGGCGGTACTGATCGTCGTTTTCGCGCTGGCCGTGCCGGATACATTCCTGAAATGGCGAACTTTTAGTTCGATGTTCGGATCACAGGCGGTGCTTGTCGTTCTGGCGCTTGCGATTCTGGTGCCGCTGACGGCGGGGGATTTTGATCTATCCGCCGCCAATGTGCTGGTCTTCACCGCAATGCTGGTGGCCGTCACCAATGTGCAGCTTGGTCTGCCGATTGGCCTGTCCATCGTGCTGGCGCTTGGCATCGGGGCGCTGATCGGGGCGATCAACGCCTTTTTCGTGCTGTTTTTCCGGATTCATTCGCTGATCATTACGCTTGGCGTCGGCACCTTCCTGCAAGGGCTGACGCTGTGGATGTCGCAAAGCCGCACGATCTCGGGCATTTCGATGGAGCTTGTGCAACTGGTCGTGATCAAGCGGTTGGCCGGCATCCCGCTGGCCTTTTATTACGGTCTCGCACTGGCCTTGATCATGTGGTGGGCGCTTGAATACACAATTGCGGGCCGCAAGCTGTTGTTCGTCGGGCGCGGGCGCGAGGTGGCACGGCTGAACGGCGTCAAGGTTGACAGGGTCCGCGCCATGGCACTGGTCACCTCATCCACCCTCGCCGCGATTGCCGGGGTACTTTATGCAGGCATGACAGGCTCTGCTGATCCAAACTCGGGGTCCGGCCTGTTGCTGCCGGCCTTCGCTGCGGCATTCCTCGGGGCCACGACCCTTTATCCCGGTCGGTTCAACCCTTTAGGCACGCTATTGTCGGTTTACTTCCTGATCACGGGAATCACTGGGCTGACTATGCTGGGCGCCGATGCCTATGTGCAAAGCCTGTTCTATGGTGGCGCACTTGTCGTGGCTGTATCCCTGTCACAGCTTGTACGTGGCCGCCAACCGCAAAGCTTTGGCTGATGATGGATGAAATCCTGACCGCCTTTCTGGGGGGTGCGCCCTCACCCGATGACCGCGCGATCTATGTTGATCAACTGTCGCGACTGCGGGCGATCGCAGATAATCCCTTGTTGCGCCCGAAAGATGGGCTGCAAAAGTCTGATCCGTTTGGGGCAGGCTATCCATGACCTTGCCACCCCTCACCACGATAGCCGCGTTGCGGCAAGCATTGGACCAGCGCAGAGTCTCGGCACACGAGCTTACGCAAGATGCCATCGCGAAAGCGCGTCTTGGCTGCGCTTTCGCAACCATCCGCGCGCTGCCGGGCAGGGATGGCCCCTTGGCCGGTATCCCGCTGGCGCATAAAGATATGTTCGACCGACCCGGTGAAGCGGTCGGCATGGGCGCACATGCATCGGCCGCGACGATCGGCACTGGAACCGCGACAGTGCTGGACCGCCTCGATACCGCTGGGCAGGTCGATATCGGGCGCCTGCGGATGAGCGAGTTTGCCATGGGGCCGTCCGGCCATAATGCGCATCACGGCATGCCGGACAACCCTGTGGTGGCTGGCGCAATCACTGGGGGGTCGTCCTCCGGCTCGGGCGTGGCCGTTGCCGCTGGGATCGTCCCCGCAGCGCTCGGCTCAGACACCGGCGGATCAATCCGCATTCCGGCGGCCTGCAACGGTGTGGTCGGCTTCAAACCGACACAGGGGCTGGTGCCTGTCGATGGCGCCATGCCGCTGTCGTGGACGCAGGATTGCATCGGCCCGCTTGCGGCATCTGTCGGCTGTGCGCTGCAGATACTGGAAATCATCAGCGGGCGGCATTTCCCGACGGTGACCGGTTTCCTGCGGATCGGTCTGCTATCCGGGCCGATGCAGGCGAGCGCCTCTGCCGCCATGCAGGCCGCAATGGCCGATGTCGCGCAAGAGCTCGCCCGCAACCACCACCGCCTGACATATCTGCCGCTGGCGTTTTTCGACGACCTCACCGAACCCGCCAACGTTATCGCGATCAGCGAGGCCGCGACAATCCACGCGGACCGCCTGCGCCTGCATTCCGGCACCTACGGGCCACAAGTGCGCGCGCGCTTGATCCAAGCAGCGGCCATTCCGGCGCAAAGCTATCTGCGCGCCCGTCAGATCCGGCGAGCGGCGCAGCGGCAGATGGCAGAGGTTTTCACAACGGTCGATGTGATCCTCATGCCCACCTTGGCCGATGTGCCGCCACAAGCTGGCACCGTCGATATCGGCAATGACCCGCAGCTTGATCGTGTGATTGCCGGGCTGACGCGTTTCACGCGCCCTGCCTCTTTGCTTGGCTTGCCCGCAATCAGCCTGCCGGTCGCAATGGTGCAAGACCGCCCGCTGTCCTTGCAAGTCATCGGCCCACCGCACCAAGAGGCGCGTATCGCTACCATCGCCGCCCAGATTGAGACGATAATGGCCCTGAGGCCCACTCACCCATTTGCCGCATAGAGGAAGGATCAACCATGTTCGATTCCAAACCATCGCTCGACAAGACAGCGATATCCCAGCTTTTTACCCAAGCCCGCAGTCAGAATGGTTGGCGCCGTCAGCGGGTGTCAGACGAGACATTGCACGCGCTTTGGGATATCCTGAAATTCGGACCGACATCGGCCAATTGTTCGCCGGGCAGGTTCGTGTTCATCACCAGCGATGCGGCCAAGCAAAAACTGCGCCCTGCACTGTCAGGCGGCAATCTCGACAAGACGATGTCCGCGCCGGTCTGCGCGATCATCGCATGGGACCCTGCGTTTTACGACAAATTGCCCGTGCTCTTTCCCCATACCGACGCCCGCCCATGGTTCACCGGGTCTGAATCTGTGGCCCATGAAACGGCCTTCCGCAATGGCACGCTGATGGGTGGCTATCTGATGCTGGCCGCACGCGCGCTGGGCCTTGATGTGGGGCCAATGTCAGGCTTTGACGTCGGCATGGTCGAAGAGGCCTTTCTGGTAGAGCGTGGCTGGAAAGCGAACTTTCTGTGCAACATCGGCTATGGCGACCCTGAAAAGCTGTTCGATCGGCTGCCGCGCCTGAGATTTGATGAAGCCTGCGCTATCCTCTAGTGACCAATGTGGCGAGGTGTTCGAGCGCTGCCGCCTCGCTGACGACATCGGCATATTTCGCTTTCATATCAAATAGGTTTGCCTGATGCGGCGCGTCATGCCTGTCGCCACAGGCATCTGCGACAACGATGGTGCGAAATCCGTGGCTCATCGCATCGACACAGCTGGCGCGTACGCAGCCGGAGGTGGTTAGCCCCGTCAGCAACACGCTGTCGCAACCAAGGCAGATCAGGGTGGACGCCAACGATGTGCCAAAAAAAGCGCTGGGATATTGTTTTTCAACGACGATCTCTGTTGGTTGTGGCACAAGCCCCTTTGCAAACTCACCCGTCGCGCGCCCTGGCAGGAAAGCTTCCAAAGGTTTCGCTTTTTCAAAAAAGCGACCCCCTGTCACACCTGCCACATCATAAGTCATCTTTGTCAGGACAATAGGGATGTTGGCGGTCTGTGCAGTCTTACGCAACCGCAAGGCTGAGGCCAGTGCGCTGTCGACCTCTGCATAAAGCGGGCAGTCTGGATCAAAATATGCCTGCGCAAAATCGATAAGTATCAAGCACGGATAGCGTCCAAACCCGACGGAGTTGTTATAGACATGCGCATAATTCTGCTGAAGGTCGGTCATCTGTATCCCACTGCTTTTCCTTCTCCATAATGTACGGACAATATACATGTTTACAACAGAATTCATGCGGCATTTCCGAGGCAATGTCTGGCGGACCGTTACCCATTAAGCGCGTTTCGCAGCGGCAACGGTGTTGGCCAATTCCGCGCCGGCGGTGATGCCTTGCCGAAGAGCCGTTTTTTGCATGCGCCAATGGGGCACAGAGCCTGGCCAGTGACCCGCCCGTCTGTTTGCAGACCTTATCGCCTTCTTCGTCCTCCGGATCGACCACGCCTCTTAGTGTGTCAGATCAGGGGTACTGATACGTCATCAGCAACCTACCTTAGGCATCAAAGTGTTATGTTGTCACAATTTGGTAACTTGACAGCTACGCGGCTTGTCATGAAAAAGTACACATGTTTTAGGTGTATTGATGCCAATAAACGCAAGTCATGGATGTTTAAATTGTGCATAAAGTAACCCATTGGATGGCGCACCACGGCTTCGATGTCACGATAGTCGCGGATGTTGTCCAAGCAGATGCTGCAGGCATCTTACCGCATTCTGACGTCGAAAACGCGGCCGTACGAAATTTGCTTTTGCCTGACATGCGCACCTGCTTGCAGGCACATGTGGTTCCAGCATTGTTAGACTTGTTCGGTAGTGACGCGCGAGCCACAGAACTTGTCACACAGATTACCTTTGCCGAGCTGAGCACAGGGTGAAAGATTCCTCATACCATAGACCTTGGGCGTGGGCATCCGCCAGTTATCTTTATGGAGCGGGCGGGGAACGCTGCCAGCCTTGCTGGTTCAAACCCGAAGCGCCGCATTATGATATTTACCCCAAGGCGCGGGAGGCGAAATGCCTGTCAGTGACATTGAATCCCGGTGTGCTTTTGGTCCAACCGGCGGGCTGGTTTCAGCAGGCTTTGTTGCACAAATCCCATCATGAGGGGATTCACTGTGTGAATCCAGCGTGGTAGCGGGTTGCGATGAGCAGCTGGACACCGACTACGTACAAGACCCGGAACTGGGCAGAGTACAATCATTCACTTAAGCAGCGGGGATCGCTGTCGATCTGGTTTGATCCAGAGATGTCATGGGAAGCAGAGGCCTCTGGACGCCGTGGGCGTCAGAAAACCTACAGCGATGCAGCCATCCAAGCCTGTTTGACCCTCAAGGTACTATTCGGCTTGCCCTTGCGGCAGACGACCGGGTTTGTGGAGAGCTTGCTGAAACGGGTTGAGCTGGACTGGTCGGTGCCGGACTTCAGTACCCTGTGTCGGCGTCAGAAGACGTTGTCCGTCGCCATCCCTTACAAGGGATCAGCAGGACCACTTCACCTGCTTGTCGACAGCACAGGCATTAAGGCTGAAGGCGAAGGAGAGTGGAATGCCCGCAAGCATGGCGGTCCAAAGCGCCGCTTGTGGCGCAAGATCCACATTGGGGTCGATGAGGAAACGCTGGAGATCCGCGCGATCGAGGTGACGAGTAGCAGCATTGGGGACGCCCCGATGCTGCCAGACTTGCTCAGCCAGATCCCACCTGATCAGGAGCTTGGCAGCGTCACGGCGGACGGAGCATATGATACACGCAAATGCCATGATGCGATTGCGGCACGCAATGCGCACGCCGTCATACCCCCGCGCAAGAACGCCAAGATGTGGAAACCTGACACAGCAGGAGCGAAAGCGCGTAACGAAGCAGTGCGATCCTCAAAGTATCTGGGTCGTGCTTTGTGGCGAAACCTGACTGGATATCACCGCCGGAGCCGCGTTGAGACAAAAATGCATTGTGTAAAGCTACTCGGTCAGCGCCTCTCGGCGCGGGACTTCGATCGCCAGGTTGCAGAGATCCAGATCCGTGCCGCGATCCTAAACGGCTTCACAGCTCTTGGCATACCGCGTACGGTCGCCGTAGGCTAAATCCGTCCGGGGTCAGGGGAAACACGTCCCCAAGCGGGTTTGTGCAACAAAGCCCATAGAAAGCCTGTCGAAAATCAATTAAGCAATCACCGAAATCGGCTTATAGTTGTAAGTGATGAATCGCGAACAACTTTAAAGTAAAAGAAATCTGATGCGCTTTTGCAGGCTCAGTGACATGGGCAGGCGTTGCCCAAGCTGTTAGGGCAAGGTTCTACACCCTTCCCGGAAAAGCGACCGAAACGTTACGATATTGGTGCTTGGGTGGGTATAAATGTTACCGACAGATTTTGTTTAATAATTTGTACTAGACAGCAGATCAGCCAGAGGGGATACAGCACCAAGGAAGCAACGAAAACTGAACCGATGCCGTGGGGGCTCATTGAATCACTCCGACCTTTTCGGAGACCCAAGTTTTCACTTGGTAATCATCCCGTATCACCCGTCGCTTAGGATGATTTGGGTGAGGCGGATCAGCTTCTATAGCTGTTGTCAGGCCCTTCGTCATCGATATCGGACCTTTTGGAGGTTGCCATGAAAGCTGTAATTCTTGCTGGTGGTTTGGGTACCCGGTTGTCTGAAGAGACGAACTTACGCCCAAAGCCGATGGTCGAGATTGGTGGAAAGCCAATCCTGTGGCACATTATGAAAACCTACTCTGCCCATGGTATAAACGACTTCGTCATCTGCTTGGGCTACAAAGGTTATGTGATCAAAGAGTATTTTTCGAACTACTTCTTGCACATGTCGAATGTCACCTTTGACATCGCGAACAATTCCATGGAAATCCATGACCGTTATGCCGAACCCTGGCGCGTGACGCTGGTTGAAACAGGTGAATTGACCGAGGTTGGCGGCCGGATAAAACGGGTTCTTCCTTTCATTGACGGCGACGACGCCTTTTGCCTGACCTATGGCGATGGTGTAAGCGATGTTGATATTGCCGGTACCATCGCGTTCCACAAATCGCATGGCAAGCTGGCCACGGTCACGGCAACGCAGCCTCCAGGCCGGTTTGGTGCGCTCCAGATCAGTGGCGAAAACACGGTGTCGGGTTTTCAGGAAAAGCCGATGGGGGATGGCGGCTACATCAACGGCGGGTATTTCGTGCTGTCCCCAAAAGTGGGCGATTACATCGCAGGCGACACGACCGTTTGGGAGCGTGAGCCGATGGAAAATCTGGCGCGCGAAGGGCAGTTGAACGCGTGGTTCCATGACGGCTTTTGGAAGCCGATGGACACGCTGCGCGACAAGCGCGAACTGGAAACGATGTGGGACGCGAAGGCCGCGCCCTGGAAGGTATGGGAGTGAAATCATGCGCGTTCTGATTACGGGTAACATGGGATACGTTGGACCAGTCCTGACGCGTCATCTTCGCCGCAAGTACCCCGATGCGGAGCTGATCGGATATGATGCTGGATTTTTTGGTCATGCGCTGACAGGTCCGGCCGCGCTGCCCGAAACGGCGCTGTGCTCTCAGGCCTTTGGCGATACCAGGGACCTACCAGAGACAGCGCTGCAGGATGTGGACGCCGTGGTTCATCTCGCGGCGATTTCGAATGACCCGATGGGTAAGGAGTTCGAAGATGTCACCACCGCGGTTAATCGCACGGCGTCAGTGAACCTGGCAAAGATGGCGGCCCGCGCGGGTGTAAAGAATTTTGTCTTCGCGTCGTCGTGTTCAATGTATGGCGCCGCAGAGGGCGGCCCTCGCAAGGAAACCGACCCAACCAATCCGCTGACCGCCTATGCCAAGTCCAAAATTGGAACAGAGGACGATCTGCGTGCGGCAGATCTGGGGGATATGGTGTTTACGTCACTGCGTTTTGCAACCGCCTGCGGTATGTCGGACCGGTTGCGACTGGACCTTGTGCTTAACGATTTTGTTGCCTGCGCGCTGACGTCTGGTGAAATCACGGTGCTGTCCGATGGCACACCCTGGCGTCCACTGATTGACGTCGAAGACATGGCCCGCGCAATCGATTGGGGTATGACCCGCGATGCCGCAAATGGCGGTGCCTGGCTGGCGGTCAATGCTGGCAAGAGCGCAAACAATTATCAGGTGCGCGGACTGGCCGAAGCGGTCCAAAAGCAAGTGCCCGGCACAAAAGTATCGATCAACACAGATGCACCGCCCGACAAACGCTCTTACCAAGTGGATTTCGCGCTGTTCGAAAGCCTCGCCCCCGATCATTTGCCGCAGGTGGATTTAGAGCTGTCCATCGCCCGACTGGTTGAAGGATTGCGCGGCATGGGTTTTGCCGATGTTGATTTTCGCAACTCCCCGTTCATGCGCCTCAACATGCTAAGAAAGCATCTGGCCTCGGGGCGGCTCGACTCTATGCTTTACTGGGCCAAGCCAACACAGGGTGGGGATCTGCGGCTATGATCTTCAATCCGACACCACTTGATGGCGCCTATACCATAGATCTGGAAAAGCGCGGTGACGACCGTGGATTTTTTGCGCGCTTCTTTTGCGAAACCGAGTTCCGTGAGGCGGGCCTTGAGACAGATTTCGTACAGGTTAACAATTCTCTGACCGCGAAGGCGGGCACTTTGCGCGGCCTGCATTATCAGTTGCCACCCGCAGCGGAGGTGAAGGTCGTGCGCTGCATCCGGGGCGCGCTTTGGGATGTCATCCTCGATCTCCGCGCAGGATCGCCGACCTTCGGGAAATGGTTTGGTGCCGCACTTTCGGCCGAAAACCGGACAATGATGTATGTGCCACGTGGGTTTGCGCATGGATTTGTGACCCTGACGGATGACACAGAGGCATTGTATCTGGTCAGCGCTTTTTACGCACCTGATGCCGAACGCGGGGTGCGCTACAATGACCCCGCGCATGGCATAGAATGGCCCATCGCGCCGGTTGAAATCTCGGACAAGGACCGCAACTGGCCAGATCTTGACGCTGCGTTTCATGGGTTTGAAACGATGCGGGGCGCGTGATGAAAGTTCTGCTGACAGGGGCGAGTTCATTCACCGGATATTGGTTCGCCAAGGCCCTGACCGAGGCCGGCCACGAGGTTGTGGCCCCCTTGTTTCGCGCGCGCGCGGCCTATGCTGGCGACACCCGGGCAGAGCGCGTGTCGGCGCTGGAAAGCATACTGCGCCTGGTGCCGGATTGCGCTTTCGGTTCCCCAGCCTTCATGGCCCTTCTTGATGAACGGTTTGACCTGCTGGCGCATCACGCGGCGACCGTAGGGGATTACCGGTCAGATGATTTCGACATCACCGGCGCGGTGGCGGCGAATACGCATAATCTGCGCGACATCTTGGGCCGTGGCAAACTGCGGGGGATGGTGCTGACGTCCTCTGTCTTTGCCCAGGGCGAAGGCGCGGGTACGGCACCTTTACCAGCCTTTTCGCCCTATGGCCTGTCCAAGGGCATCACCTCTGATATCGTCACCTATCGCGCCGCCGAGGCCGATTTGCCTTTGGGGCGCTTCGTGATCCCCAACCCCTTTGGCCCGCTCGAGGAACCGCGGTTTTGTGCTTACCTGATACGCAGCTGGAAGGCTGGCGAGACCGCGAGCGTGCGGACACCCGCCTATGTGCGCGACAATATACATGTCGACCTCTTGGCCCGCGCATATTGCCGCTATGCAGAGGACCTGCTTGCGGATTGCGCCGCTGCGGCGCTTTACCCCTCTGGCTATGTTGAATCGCAAGGTGCCTTTGCAACAAGGTTCGCGGCTGAAATGCGGTCGCGTCTGGGGCTGGCCTGTGAACTGGAGCTGGCGCATCAAACGGAATTCTCGGAACCAGCGTTTCGGGTCAACACGGACCTTGCGACTGTCTTTGTCCCGGACTGGGATGAGCAGGCGGCCTGGGACAATATCGGTGAGTTCTACAAATGAACAAGTTGATCCGTCCGCCGCAACCGCTCTGCGCCAAACGCATGTTGTTTCAGCGGAGAAAACTCAGGCACAAGCTGCGCAAATATTTTGGCCCGCGAACCCGATTGCGTGACCGTCTGGAGAGCCGCCGCCCTATCAGCACGCGCTTTTTGAAAAGCATCACGGGTGTCCGGGCTGATGCTGCGCCACGGCATATCGCGATCTATGCGCATTACAATCCGAAGGCCTGCATCTCAGCGATGGTGCTCAAGCAGCTAGAGGCAATTCGCGCCGCGGGCTTCGAGATCATGCTGGTGTCCATGTCGCAGATCGACCGCCAAGAGGATTTGGCCGCGCTGCGCCCGCTTGTGCGCAGTATCGTGGTCCGAAAATCCTTTGGCCGCGATTTCGGCGCTTGGCACGATATCATCCAGAGCAATTTGGCGGTTATGCGCGGCGCCGAGGAAATCCTGCTGGTAAATGACAGCCTGCTTGGCCCTTTCGCCCCGATCGATCCCCTGTTCGAGAGCATGCGCCAAGGCGGAGATGGTGTCTTCGGGCTGACCGACAGCCCTGATATTGAGCCTCATCTGCAAAGCTACTTTTTGCTGTTCACAGGTCAGATTGCCATTAGCGCCCTGCTGGATTTCATGGATTGTCTTCAGTTATCCTTTGACAAGACGACAATGATCCAACGCGGTGAACTCGGCTTGGCGAGGTTCCTTGCCGCCAGAAATGTCCCGATGAACGCTCTGTACCCCTTTGACGAGGTAGAGGAAAAGGCGCGTGACGTTGATATGTATCTCGAGACGCTATTGGCATGCTATCCGAGTTTGCGGGGCCAATATGTAACCACGGATTCATTTGGTGCGGATTTCGATGCCGTGCGGTCGAATAGATTGCAGATTAAGTTCCACCTGCTTGGTCTGGCGCTGAACCCAACGCATTACTATTGGCGCGTCCTGATCAAGGAATTCGGTTTCCCTTTCATCAAGACCAACCTGATCACGGAAAATGCAGCGCGCATCCCCGATATCGCGGATTGGCCAGACGTCATCCCGCATGATGGACCGGTTGGACGTCATGAGGCAGAGCAGCATCTGGGCATCAAATAGCCCTGAAACAAGGAAAACATCATGTCCCAGAAAGTCCGATACGCTGGCGGGGATGCATTGGCAAAGGTGCATTGGACCAATGGCACGCAGACCCGCATGGCCTGCCGTGCCTGCGGGATCGAAAGCGACATGGCGCATGTCATTTCCGTGCCGCATGTTTTGTTGGACAAACCCAGCATGGGGTTCAACCGCTGCTCTGCTTGCGGGACGCTGAATTGCGATTTGACGGTCTTCACCGATTACGACGAAGATAACGCTTTTACGGAAAACGCGCAGTGGATGCGCCACTACCTGCAATCCGGCGCAGGCATTGATTTCATGATCAGACCCTTACAGCGAATTGGCATGCGCGGGCAGCTTTCCTTGCTGGATGTCGGCTGTGGTGTCGGTTTTACGGTCAGCTACTGGAACTGGGCCAAAGGCGACGGACATGGCGTTGAACCGTCCGCCTATGGCCGGTTGGGGTCGCGAATTTTGGATGACAGTATCATTCCCGATTATCTTTCGGACGTTCCCGCGCTGAACGGTCGCAAGTTTGATCGGGTCTTCTCATCCGAAGTGATCGAACATGTGAATGATACAGCGAGTTTTGTGGCCGAATTGAAAGCTGTGACCGCGCAGGATGGCATTCTTGTCCTGACAACGCCCAATGCGGGTTACATAGACCCTTTGAACCCGTTGGGTGTCTTGATGGCAGCCCTATCGCCCGGCTTGCACCGTCTGCTCTTCTCGCAGCAGGCGCTTGAAGATCTGCTGCGCCGGACAGGCTTTGCCTATGTGTCCGTACTAGAGGTCAATGAACGGCTGATCGCATATGCCTCCGAGGTGCCCTTTGAGCGCATCGAGGATCCCGCGGCGGAAAGGAAATCTTATGTGCGGTATCTGCTCGACAAGTCCGCCACCGCAGATGACCCTGACCTCCTGAGCGGGCTGTTGTTCAGGGCATTCAAGGAACAGGTCAATGCGGGTGATTTTGATGGTGCCTTGTCCACGGCAAACGCATTGCTCGCACTGATCCAAGGGACCTATGAGCTTGATCCGGCTAATCCTGAAACAATGCGTGAACGCGTTTTGAGAACCTCCACTTTCGAGGAATTCGGCATGGTAGCGCCTTATTTTACGCCGGCTTACCTATATTATGCGGCCATGCTGACCTTACAGGGCAAGGCGTTTTTACCGGATGCCTTGCGAGGATTTGAAGTCGCGGCAGAACTGATACAACACGGTATTGCGCTGGCGCCCAGCCTTTTCCAGGAGGCGGCGTCGCTATACTGGCCCGCCAAGCTGCATGTCGCCATCGCCGCCATGCGCCTTGACCAGCACGACAAGGCCAAAGCTGTGTTGCAGGAAATTCTGGATGGCGACAGTCACATGATGGCGCGACCCGACAACGCCCTGCAGCTACGCGCTCTGCGCGAACTTGGTGTTGCTACCCTGCAAAGTGGCGAGCCGGAGCGCGCCATGGCCTTGTTCCGGCAAATAGCCGAGCGGGCACCCCATATGCGGGCTGATGTCGTGGGGCTTTACACAACCGCGCATGGTCAGGCGCAAGAGCGCATAAGACCTTTTCTCAAGGCATGAACAGATCGCGAAACGCCTGATGCTTGTGCAGGGTCTATGCCGCCTGCCACAACCAGAAGACATATAACGACACCAGGCTGCCCCCCGGGTGGCGTTGTTAGCCGCAGGGCAATGCTGGACGCGCACCCCCGGATCAGGGATGCGCGGCCTCGCGTTTTGATCAATCACAGGTCCATGAATAGCGCGAGAAATCAAACTCGACGCTTTGCATCGGCACCCAGGCAAAGCCTTCCAGGCAGACATGCACCGCATGCCGTTGCTGTTGCGCCAGCAGCCAGACAGACCGCTGATCCTCGGTCAGTTTCGTGCCGATGTCGCGGTAGATCGCGTTGCGCGCATCGGGGTCGGTTTCCAGCCGCGAGGCGTCGATCATCGCATCGACCTCTGGGTCGTTTACCCAATCCATCGAGGCCCAGCTCCCCGCAGCATCAGAATGATATTGCACATAGAACACCGAATCCGGTGACGGATAGGTCGGGCCATAGAAGACCTGGCTGAAATGCGGCGTGGTCTCGATCGAGGTGGCCAGTTCGGTCACCCGGTTCCACGGCTCGGGCTGGATCGTCACGCGAAACCCGATCTGTTCCAGGTTTGACGTCAGCAACAATGCGATTTCTTCCTGAAAGGCCGTGTTGGCGACATAGGTATGCACCAGATCAATCGGCGCGCCGGTGAAATAGGGCGATTGTTCCAGCTCGGCCCGTGCTGCCTCTAGATCGAAAACAGGCGCTGTCGCATCTGTTGGCACCGCATCGGCGAACGCGCTGGCCAGCGGCCCGGTCATCACGCTGCCGGGATAAAGCACATTGCGGATTGTCTCGTAATCCGTGGCCAGCGCAATCGCCCGCCGCACATGGATATCATCGGTGGGGGCCAGTTGGTTGTTCAGCTTGAGGTAATAACCCGTGGCTGTTGCTGCCTCGATAAGCCGGTAATCGTCCTGGGCGGCGATGCCGTCATAGGTTTCGGTCGATTGATATTGCGACGACAGCCCCAATTCGCCGCGCCGCGCCAGCGCGCGCACGGTGGATTCGTCACGCGTGACCACCAGCCGGACCTCATCGATCGGCCGGTTCTGTGCCCAGCCGGCGTGGTAATCGGCATTGCGCCGCAGCACCATTTCGGACCCGCGCGTCCAGCTTTGCAGCGTGAAAGGCCCGGCACCCAGCGGGGTTTCGGCCAATTGCGCCTCGCCCCAGATGTCATCATCATTTGTCGTGACCGCGTTCTGGTTCACGACAAAGATCAGCGGGGTGACGGCGATAAAGGGCGAGTAGACCTCTGTCAGGGTGAATTCGACGGTATGATCGTCCAGCGCGACCACGGCATCAGGTTCCACGATGCCTTCGAACAGATAGCTGGCCCCTTGCTGGATCGCCATCAGACGCTGCACCGAATAGACCACATCCGCCGCCGTGACCGGGCTACCATCGGTAAAGGTGGCACTGGGTTTCAGCCGGAATGTATAGGTCAGGTCGTCGTCCGAAATCTCCCAGCTTTCGGCAAGCTGCGGGATGACATTGCCGTCGGGATCGACCGTGGTCAGCCCGTCATACAGGTTCACCGCGGCCATATATTCGGTGTAATCGCTGACTTTGGCGGGATCGATGCTGCCGATGATCTGCACCATATTGACGGTGATCGCGACCTCGTCCTGGGCAAGGGCGGGCAGCCCCCCCGATGCGAAGGTCCCGGCAAGGGCTGTTGCGTAAAGTAGTTTTTTCATTTGGTAACCTCCATGTTGCGTGGTTTGTCCTTGGGTCGTCTTGCCCGCACCAGGTCTTCGAGCGGCTGAAACGGATGCGGGTAGCCAAAATAGGCTGGACCGGCCAGGGCCAGCCCGCCGTCGCTGCGCCATTGCGGATCGGCGGGCAGGCCGATCAGCCGGATGGCCAGACCAAAGCGTAGGTTTTCGGTCGTGACCGGCAGGCCGCCATCGGCATCCAGCGCGCAGATCAGATCCGGCGTCAGTGCAAGCGGCTGGCCCTCATCATCTTCCAGACACAGAAATTCGTTCTGGAAGGACAGGATGAATGCGCGGCCTGAATCCTCATCCATGCCACGCAGCCGCGCGCGCCCACGCGCAAAGCCGCCGGTTGTCTTGCGTTCGATATCAAGCACCCGCGCGGTGCACAGATCAAACCCGCCGCGCATCTTGATCAGCGCGGCCGCCGGATGCCGGTTGGCGGCGCGTTCAGTCAGGATCGTTTTGCCGATATCATGGATCAGGCTGAGCGTGCCATGCAGCAGCCCTTGTTTCATCTGACGCCCCGACATCGGGTAAAGAGCGACCAAAGCTGCGCCGCCCATCTCGACGGTTGCCGCACGGGCCAGCCGTTCGGTCCATTGATTGGATACCGCGTTCAGCACGCCGGTATTGCCTTTGTCATCGGCGATCACCATCGGCGTGGCCGAGATATCATGCAGGGTCAGGCTGACCATTTGCAATTCGGGGAAAGCGCGCCCCATACCGTCGCCATCGATCAGCGGCAGGCCCGTCGCTGCCGCCACCGCAAAGGGGATGGTGGAATTCAACCCGCCCGCCTCGATGCAGATCAGGAAATCGGCTTTGCGGCCCAGATAGGCCTCCAGCGCGCGCAGGGCGGCCAGGGCCTCGTCGCCATTGGGCAGCTTTTCGACCATCACGGTTGGCGCACCCATCATGCAGACCGGCACGCAAAGCGCGTCATCGGGCACATCGGCGGCGGCAACCACCTTGACCGGGCCGTGGTCTGTCATCATCGCGCGGGCCATCAGCTTGCCGATATACGGGTCGCCGCCGCCGCCGGTGCCCAGAAAGGCCCCGCCAAGCGAGATTGCTTCCATGTCGTCAGGTCCGATGATACGGGTCATGCTGCCCCCTTTTCCGCCAGCGGCGCGTAGGTGATATCAGGATGGCCAAAGGCCGCAGGCCCGACCACGTTCAGGGCCTCGTCGCTGCGCAGCAGCGGGTGGCAAGGCAGGGCCAACACCGCGATCCGCTGGCCATAGCGCAGCAGTTCGGTGGTGATCGGCAGGCCGGTATCAAGTTCCAGCACCACGACCAGATCGGGCACGCAGACCTGCATTTCCCCATCGCGGCGGAAGATCAGGAATTCGTTCTGGATCACGATCTCGCCCTGCGAGCCGCGGCAATCGTCCAGCCCCTCGATCCGGGCTATTCCGACGTTGAAACCACCTTTGAAATGCCGTTGCAGATCGGTGATCTTGCCGGAAAACACATGCTGCCCGCCTTCGCGTGCGCAGATCGTCGCGACCGGGTCGTCATGGGTCTTGCGCGCGTCGATCACGGCCTGACCCAGACCGATCGCCTGGGTATAGGTATGCGGAATGGCATAGCGTTTCATGAACGCCCCCGACATTGGCGCAGAGGCCAGCACCGAGGCACCGCCCTGGGCGATCACGCAGGCCCGCGCCATGGTTTCGTGCCATTTTTCGGTGATTGCATGATCAAAGCTGACGACATTGCCATGCGGATCGCACATCACGGATGGGGTCGAGCGATGGCCGTAGATCGAATAGGTGGTCATCTGCATTTCGGGAAAGGCGCGGCCCATCCCATCGCCATCTACCACCGGCAGCCCGGCCATGGCGCCGACCACAAGCGGTTCCATTGCATTCTGGCCGCCGATTTCTTCGCAACCGATGGCATCGGCGGTAAAGCCCAGCCGGTGTTCCAGCGCCCGCAGGCAGCGCAACCCTTCGCGACCTTCCTTGATCCGCTCAAAAGAAATCAAGGGTGCGCCGATCCCGCCCACGGCCACGATCTGCGCCTCGTCATCCAGATCATCCAGTGACAGCAGGCGCATTTCATAATCAGCGCGCAGCATTTCACGCGCGCGCAGCTTGCCGATATAGGGATTGCCGCCGCCGCCGGTGCCCAAGATACCCGCGCCGATTTCCAATGCGATGATATCGTCTTCGGTCAGCAGGCGGCCTTTTCGTGGATGATCAAGCATCAAGCGCCCCCATTTCCCCGACGACTTTGACGTGAATGCGGGTGGCATTGCCGGGCAGATAGGCCAGCGGCACGTCTTCGCGCTCGATCACGTCAAGCGTGTCTTCGCGCGCACCTGCGGCGATAGCGGCGGCGCGGGCCTCTGCCTCTGCATCGGCAAGGCAGGCGTCGCGTGTGCGCCCTTCGAGCGAGAAGATCCGGTCCACTTCGCCCGAAATCTGCGCGATGGCTGCACCCACGGCATTGGCCACGGCAAAGTTTTCGGGCCGCAGCACCTTCAGCCCACCGATAGTGTCAGGCGCAAGGATCGACCCGCCACCCACTGCGATCACCGGCATTGGATCGGGGCTGATGCGGGTGCGTTCCACGGCGGTTTCCAGCATTTCGGCAATCCGGGCGCGGGCCGCAGTCACCAGCGCCGGATCAAGGTCCGCGACAAGGCTGGCCTCGCCGATATCGGCCGTGCCCGCCGCGACGGCGATATCGGTGCAGGTCAGGGTCGTTCCGCCAAAGACCAAGGCCTCTTTTGTCAGCCTATAGCCGACAGACCGCGGGCCGACGACCAGCGTCTCGGCCGTGCCATCGACGCGGGTGCCCCCGCCCAGCCCGATGGAAAACACATCTGGCATGCGGAAATTGGTCCGCACCCCCCCGACATCGACCACGCTAGAGGCTTGGCGCGGAAAGCCGTGTTGCAGCGCGCCCACATCGGTTGTGGTGCCGCCGATATCAATCACGATGGCGTCTTTCAGACCGGTGAGGAAGGCCGCCCCGCGCATCGAATTGGTCGGGCCAGAGGCAAAGGTCAGCACCGGGAACCGGCGCACCATATCCGCCGCCATCAAGGTGCCGTCATTCTGGGTGACATAGAACGGGCAGGTCAGCCCGGCCTCTGACAGGGCGCGCCCAAAGGCCGAGACGGTCTGATCCGACAATGTCAGCAGGCTGGCATTCATGATCGCGGCGCTTTCGCGTTCCAGCAGGCCGATGCGGCCAATCTGTGACGACATGACGACGGCCAGACCGGGGCAGCGTTCCTGCAGGATATCGCGGGCGCGCTCTTCCATGGCGCGGTTGATCGGCGAGAACACCGAAGAGATCGCCGCCGCGCGGATGCCCTTGGCGTTGATATCATCGGCCACCCTTAGCAAGCCGTCTTCGTCCAGCGGTGCGATTTCGCGCCCGTCGAATTCATAGCCGCCATGCAGCAGGTAACGGTGGCCGCCGACCTCTGCCACCAGATCGGCGGGCCAGTCCACCATCGGCGGCAGGCAGGCGGTGGCGGGCAGGCCCAGCCGGATCGCGGCGACCGGGTCCAGCGCGCGGCGTTCCACCACGGCATTGGTGAAATGCGTCGTGCCGATCATGGTCACGTCGATGGCATCGCGCGCCACACCTGCCTGCGCGATCACGGCTTCCAATGCGTCGCTGATGCCGGTCATGACGTCTTCGGTTGTCATGCGCTTGACGCCTGCCAGCACGCGGCGGCCATCAAGGATCACCGCGTCGGTATTGGTGCCGCCGACATCAATGCCCAGTCTCATTCTCATTCTTCTTCTCCTTCTTGCTCATGCCGCCGAGGACACGAGAAATTTTGATCGCTCTTCATCGGTGACTTTGGGTTTCTGCGCTTCCTCTGCGTCGGTGATGACGGGAATCGCGGAAATAAGGGCGCGGGTGTAGGGGTGGCTGGGGTTTGCAAAGACCTCTGCCGGCGTGCCCTGTTCGACGACCTGCCCACGCAGCATGATCGCGATGCGTGAACAGAAATTACGCATCAGCGACAGATCATGGCTGATGAACAGATAGGTCAGACCCAGTTCATCGCGCAGCTCTTCCAGCAGGGCGATGACCTTTTTCTGCACGGAAACATCCAGCGCGGATGTCGGTTCATCCAGCACCAAGAGGCGCGGATTGGCGGCCAGCGCACGGGCAATTGCCACGCGCTGTTTTTGTCCGCCCGATAATTCATGCGGATAGCGGCTGACATAATCCGCGCCCAGCCCGACACGGTCCAGCAAGGCTGCGATCTGGCGGGGATGCTGCGATCTGGGTGTCTGCGAAAAGTCGAACGGCACCTGCAAGGTCTGGCCCACCGTGCGCTTGGGGTTCAACGAGGTGCCGGGGTTCTGATAGACGATCTGCGCCAAACCCCGGTCCGCGCGCCCATCCAGCCGGTCGGTCAGCGGCTGCCCATCAAGGATCACCCGGCCCGAGGTGGGGCGCATGATCCCCATGATCATCCGCGCGACGGTGGTTTTGCCCGATCCGCTTTCGCCGGCCAGCCCGAAAATCTCGCCTTTGGCGATCTCGATATCCACGCCTTTGACGGCACTATTGACCACGGGCGCGCGCAGCAGGCGCTTTTCGATGAAATCCTTGCCGACGTCTTCGAGCTTGACCAGCGTCTGTTGCGGGGTGGCTGGCTGGTCCTTGACCTGCGGCCCATAAAGCGGCGGGATCGCGGCGATCAGCTCTTTGGCGTAATCGGTGCGCGGTGTTGCAAAGAGCTGTTTCAGCGGCGCGTTTTCGACGATCTCGCCTTTATGCATCACATAGACCTGGTCGGCGGTCATCCGCACCACGCCCAGATTATGGGTGATCATCAGCAGCGATAGCCCATCCTCGACCACCAGCGCATTCAGCAGTTTGAGGATTTCATCCTGTGTTGTCACATCCAGCGCGGTGCCCGGTTCATCGGCGATCAGCAAGGCGGGGCGGTTCATCAGCGCCAGCGCGATCAGCACCCGCTGGCGCATGCCGCCCGACAGCTGCGATGGATAGGCGCGCATCACGCGGTCGGGGTCCGCAAGCTGCACCTTGCGCAGCACTTGCCGGATATGATCGCGCCGGGCGGCCCGGCTGCGACCCTGGCCTTTGCGCCGGTCCGCCCAGTAAAGCACATCCTCCAGATGGGTGCCGATGGAAAACACCGGGTTGAACGAGGATAAAGGGTCCTGCATCACCACCGACATCTCGACGCCCTTCAGAGCCTCGCGGGTGGCACTGCTTTGCAGCAACAGGTCCTTGCCGTGCCACAGGATCTTGCCGCTTTCCACCGCGGCATTGCGGGGCAGGGTGTCAAGGATCGCCTTTGACGTCACCGATTTGCCAGAGCCGGTTTCGCCGATCAGCGCGACACGCTGGCCCGGTTCGATCTTCAGCGAGACATCACGCAGCGCATGGCTGCGCTGGCCATAGCTGGTAAAGGACAGGTTGAGGTTCTGAATATCAAGCAATGCCATCGCCTAGACCTCTACATCGAACATGTCGCGCAGCCCGTCGCCCAGCAGGTTGAAACCCAGCGTGACGTAAAAGATCCCCAATGCAGGCCCCAACACCCCCCACCAGAGTTCGGGCAGGAATTGGCGGCCATCGGCGACCATAGACCCCAGGTCCGGGGTTGGCGGGCGCACACCCAGACCCAGAAAGGACAGGGTTGCGCCGAACAGGATGATGAAAGCCGCATCCAGCGTCGTCTTGACCGAAATGACCGCGATGCAATTGGGCAGGATTTCGCGGGTCAGGATATGCCAATGCGATGCACCTGCCAGACGGGTGGCCTCGATGTAATCCTCGGCGGCGACGGATTTGGCGACGCGGTAGACCAGCCGCGCATGCCAGGTCCACCACAGCAGCGCGATGGCGATCATCGCATTGATCAGATTGGGGTTCAGGATATTGCCAACCGCCAAAGCCATGACCAGGGGCGGGATTGCCAGCATGACATTTGTAAAACCGGTGATGACAAATTCGGCCCGGCCCCCGAAATAGCCCGCAGCCAGGCCCAAAGCCGCCCCGACCGGCACCGCGACGCCCAAGACGCCCACGACCAGCAATAGCGACACCCGAAAGCCATAGATCACCCGCGTCAGGATATCGCGGCCCACCTTATCGGTGCCCAGCCAATGATCGGCGTTTGGTGCAACGTGCCGGTTGCTGAAATCCAGCACATTGCCGCTATGGTCGGGATAGGGGGCGATCCAGGGGGCAAAGGCCACACAGATCAGCACTGACAGCACCATCAGCGCGCCGATGATCGCCACCGGGTTGGACCGGAACCGCAGCCAGGCCATGCGGCGCGCGGTCAGGATTACGTTTGGCGCGTCTTGGGTGGGCATCAGCGACCCTCTTTCATACGGATACGGGGGTCGATCAGGCCGACGATGATATCAATCACCAGGTTCGCCACGACAAAGAACAGCCCCGACAGCATGACGACCGCCATCACGGAATTGAGATCTTTTTGCAGGATCGATTCCAATCCATGTGACGCAAAGCCACCCCAGGCAAAGACCATCTCGACGACGAAGGCATTGCCGATCAACGAGGCGAATTCCAACCCCATGATGGTCAGCGGCGCGACCGAGGATAGTTTCAGCAAATAGCGGAAGGTCACGACACGCCCCGGCACGCCGAAACTGCGCAGGGTCTGGACATGATCGCGGCGCTGGTTCTCGATCATCGCAGAGCGTGTGATCCGCATGATCTGTGCGATCCCCGATAGCGACAGGGCGATGGCGGGGAATGCCAGATGTTGCAATGCGCTGAGCGTCACATCCAGCCGTCCGGTCAGCAGGCCGTCGATCGTCAGCAGGCCGGTGGGGCCGTCAGGCGCGCCGATCCCGCGCTCTATGCGCCCCAGGATCGGCCAGTCATTCAGATAATAGGCGGCACATAATTGCAGCAGGATCGCGGCCAGAAACGCAGGCATCGTCACGCCGACCAGCGAAAACAGCCGCAGCAATGTATCGCCCCAAGTGTTCTGATAGCGCGCCGACAAGACCCCCAGCGGCACGCCCAGCACCAGCATCAGGACCAGGGTCGCCAGTACCAGTTCCAGCGTGGCGGGCAGCAGGCCCATCACCTCGGCGGCGACGGGGCGGCCGGAAATCAGCGACAGCCCGAAATCGCCCTGGACCGCGCCGCCAAGGAAATTGACATATTGCAGGGGCAGCGGATCATCCAAACCCATCTGCGCGCGCATCGCGTCAATCTGTGCGGCACTGGCCGCAGGCCCCAGCGCCATGCGCGCCGGATCGCCGGGCACCACGCGCGCCAGGACGAAGATCATCATCGACAAGACCAGTAGCACGGCAAGTAAACCGGCAATCCGCCTGAGGATGAATTCGGCAAAGCTGGGTGGCATGGTCGCTCCGGCAGGTGTCCAATTGCCGGCAGCTTGCGGGGGCGGGCCCTGATGATCCAGCGGTCCGAGGGATAGGTTTTTGTGCTTTAGGGATAGGTTTAGGTTTTCAGGATGTGGCGGCTGCGCGCGATGTCAATCGCCTGCCGCCGGTCCGCCGCGCCCAATTTGGCGTAAAGGTTGCGCAGGTGAAATTTGATCGTAGGCAGGCTGACACGCATTTCGCGGGCCAGTTCCTTGTTTGAACAGCCTTCCGACAGCAACAAAAGCGCGCGCAATTCCTGCCGCGATAAAAGCCCGGTGACCGCCACATCCAGCGCCCCGCGCCGCAGGTCGCGCGGCACTGGCCTGTTTTCCATCGGGCCGCCTGCCATGCGCGGATCATCCAGCATGGCGACGACAAGCTGGCGTTCCTCCAACACCGGCGCGCGGCAAGAGCGTGCCGCCGTCGTATCAAGCACATGCGCCAGCAGGCGGCGCGCCTCGCCGATCTTGCCGCGTCGGCGCGCAGACCAGGCCTGCCAGATCGCCAGACATTGCCGTTGCCGCCAGGACAGATGCGGATTGGCCGCCAGCATCGCCAATTGATCGCCAAGCAGGGTATCGCGCGGACGTTCCAGCAGCTTTTGGCGCAGCCAGATCAGGGCCTGCGTCAGATCCTCGGCATCGCGCAGATCGGTCAGGTTCTCGCCAGCGCTTTCGATCCAGATATGACCGATGCGTGTTGCCATGGTTTCAAGCTGGGTGCGGGCCTCGCGCCAGCGGTTGGCGGATTGCAGGATCAGCACTTCGCGTTGTGCGACCAGCAGGCGAAACCGTCTTGTGCGCCACATCTGCACCCGCCAGCTGTCGATATATTGCAGCGCTGCCGCGGCGCCGCGCAATTGCAGCAGGGATTCCGCGCCAAAGGCCAGCGCCTGTGCGGCGATGGTCGGCCATAATTCACCATATGCAAAGCGTTCGAATGCGGTTTCGGCAAAGCGCGCCATCTTTTCCGGGCGGCCCTGTTCATAGGCGACCTGTGCATCCAGCAATTCCAGAAACAGATCGTCCTGCGGCGTCTCGAACGCGGTATTCCCCAGTTTCTGCCGCGCCAATGCCAGCCGTGGTGCGGCGTCATTTGGTGCGCCCGCCATCAGATGCATCAGCGCAAGATGGACATGGATATAGAATGCCAGATAGGGCGCGCCCGCTGCATCGTAATGCGCCAAAGCGCGTTCGCCTGTTGCAATCGCCTCACCCATGCGGCCACTGCGGATCTGTTCATCCAGCGCCACATTATAGACCGAGCCGCGCAACAGATGGTTTTCGGGCGGGGCCTCTGCCAGCAGGGCGGCGAATTCCCCATAGAAATTGGCGCTGACCGGCTTGTCGCTGTAAACGCCCAGCAGCAGGCGGACCATGCGCAATTCCGGCGGGATATTCTGCCGGGACAGCAATGCGGCGCGGTCAGGCGCTGCCGCTGGATTCAGGATCGTCTGTTCCGCCGCATCCAGCAACAAGGCGGCATGGCTGGCTTGGCCGCTTTTCAACGCGACCATGACGCGCAACGCCAGCACCGATGGATCGGGATCCTGCCCGAAAGCATCCAGCACGGCGCGCGCCTCGGCCGGGCCTTCCATGTGGCCCAGCATGACGCCGCCGCCGCGTTCCAGGATCGCCAGCGCCCGCCGCCGGTGCCCCGCCGCCAATGCCGAACGGATCGCGACGCCGGGTTCGCCCGCTGCCTCTAACAGGCGGCTGGTGCGTGTTTCGACCGCGATCTCGGCCATGGCATCGCGGAACATCTGCCCTAGTGCCGGGGTGCGATAGGTCCAGCGGTCGCTATTTTGCACCACAAGCGGTTGCAGCCAATGCAGCGCCGCGCAGGCATCGGAATCCAGCGGGGCCGCGTCTAGCCCGCGCCGCGACAGCGCCAGCGCATGCAGCACCGCGACCGTGCCGCCATCTATCCTGTCCAGCACCGTATCACGCAGATAGGCGGTGGGGATCGACTGTGCCGCAGAGCTTGGCATTTCGCGGCTGAAAAAGGCGGATAGTGCCGGCCAGCCGCCGCTTTGGTGAAAGCTGGGATCATCACCTGCTGCCAGAAACAGATCGGCATTGCCGACAATGCGCAGATCACCGTAAAGCCGCAGCCTGGCGAAATCCGTGATCTGCTGTGGCGCGGCGCTGATGATGATCCGGGTCTGCCCGGACGGCAATGCAAAATGCGCCCCTGCGGGCAGGTCGATCAGACCGAGCCTTGCCCCCGGCGGCACATCGCATGGCGCGGTGACGACTTGCGCGCCGGATAATTCTGCGATCCGGGCCAAAAGCGTTGATCGCCCGGTGCCCGGCAGCGCCGAGATCAGCACCAAAGGGTCCGCCCCTGCCAGGATGCTTTCCGCCAGCCTGCTGTGCGGCGGATAAAGACCAAGTGTTGCGCGCAAATTCCGATCTTTCCTGTGGTCCGTAAGCCTTGCTTGCACAGATGCCACCAAAATCGGGCCGGTTCAAACCATGCATGCCCCGCCGCGCAATTGGACAACGACAGGCCATTGGGCTATCAGCCGTCAAATAGGCGCTTTTGCCTTTGCGCAGGTGCCTGCGCGCGGCGGCGCAGGCGGCCCGCGCCACCCAAGATCCCATCAGTTGACGCGTATTCAGCACGATCCCGAAGTTATTTGAAGGAGACGAACGCCATGGCCAAGAACATGAATTTAAGCGGTTTCACGACGGCCCAAACCAAGTCGGAAACCACGATGGACAAAACCACCCGCGTCGTCAAACAAATCAAGGATGCCGAAGCAAAGCAGCGCGAGGACAAGATGGCGCGCCTGCGCAAAGCTCGCCACGAAAGTGAAGCCAGGGCCGGCAAAGACCCATCGTCCTGACCTATATCCGGCGCCCCAGGGCGTCGGCAGGGCTTGCATTCAGACTATCGAAATAGCCACAGCCTCCGCGCCCGGCGCTGATTAGGCAGTTTGCGGGCATGATTTGGGAGACGGCATCAGCGACCTTGCCGGGGCGCTGGCCGATGGGGCATGCCGTTGAAACGCGGGCCTATGTGCTGCTTGGGGGCAATCAATAGCTGATCTTTCGCAAGGCAAAGGCGAGCGATTGCATGCACGCAGGAGCAGTGAATGCATCCTGATGAGAGTGAAGTGAATATAATTTTTTCACGCTGCGAATTAAATAAAAGCACTATTAAATATCGAAAGATAGAATAATGATCAATTGATCCACATTGGTTACATTTTTATAATTACTTTTTGCCTACTAATAACTTTATTTATGTTTGCTTACAAATATCGCAAATACCTATTGTGTGTTATGCGCGGATTCGTCTGTGCGGGTATAATTCATCAATATAGAAGGTGCGATTAATACTATGACAGATATTGAAAACGATACATCAAAACAGTCAGTTACCCGCGAAATCGAATATGTCCGGGCCATGGGTGCGGTAGATCACACCTTGCGTGCATCGGCGAATTTGGGCGTCTATGAATTCATCCTCCTTCTGCTCGAAAAAGGAGAACCCGGACTGCCGCTGTACGCGACTCTCGACCGGGTAAAGTCGCGATATAGCACGCGCTCGGGAATGATCAAGCGTATCGCAGAACTGCGTAAACAGGGATTGCTGATCGAGCGCAAAGGCAGAAAACAGTCAGAGGTGTTGCTGCAACCATCGCAAGAATTGGTTGATCAGTTACTGCCTATCCTTGGCATCAAAAGCAATGTTGATCGGGTAAATTATGCCACTGTGACGCTGTGCAACATTCCGGATGAATCCGACGAAATGAAGATTTCAACCTTCCTGTCGGCAGATGCAAAGCCCGGCCGTCAATCTGCGCATCAAGCATAACGCCTGAAAAATGAAAGCCCCCATTGATAAAGAGCTTGATCGGCTCCGGTATCTCGCTGGAACGAAATACCTGAAAATTTTCATAAAATACCCAGAGTATTGGGAGCTGATGCTGTTGATTGCGATCAACGAGAACAACCAAGACATCGGGATCGAGGACTATCTTGATAACATTGCGACAATGCAGGTTAATCGGGTGACGGTCCGGAATTTTATCAAAGACCGTGTTGCCGAGGGAACGATATTATCACGGCAGGGCGAAAAGAAAAGCCGTCGGATGTTGACCTTGAGCGATAAGGTAACTGAAGAGTTGAAAGATTACTTTCAACACTACCAAATTAAAATAAACCAATTCGCTTCAAGAGATTAAACATGATTAGCGCAGAACAATCGCACCTCAACGTAAAAACGGCAAATGCAAAACATGGGGTGGCGGGATCGCATGGCCGCTATCGTCGGTTGACCCTGCTGAATGCTTTGGCGGTTACGACCTCCTTGGTGGGCTGTGGTCAAGCGCCGGATGATATTGCCAGCATGCGTTTAGTGATCGATGAACAAATCCTTTTGGAAACGTCAGATATTGACGCAACCGAAACAACACCCTTGCAGCTTGGTCAATTCGAGGCGGCGCTTTTGGCGGCGGTCTCTCAAAATGATCTCTACCGCGCGGCGCTGGCCGCGGAAACCGCCGCGAAAGCTCAGGTGAATACTGCGCTCAGCAGTAAACGACCCCAGATATCAAGCAGCCTGAACGCAGGCTTGATACAGGATACGTCGAATGATGACGACGTCGAAAAAGGTGCTATAGCCGGCATCAATCTGTCGCAATTGATTTATGATGGTGGTGAAAGCACTGCCGAAATAAACCGCGCAAATGCCCAGGTCTTGATTGCCGAAGCCGACCGTATGGTACGTGGAAATGACGTAGCTTCGCAGGCCGCGCGGGCTTGGGTGGATGTATGGCAACAGCAATCACGCGCGGAATTGCTTGGCTCGCGTATCTCGAAGCTAAATGAGCTTATTAGTCAGGTTGAACGCATGGCCGCCAATGGCATGGTGGACCGGTCTGTCGTTGACAGTGCAACGCGTGAACGCCTGGAATTCGAAATGGTCAATCTGAATATCCAGGCGGACCTGCAAGATGCCGAATTGAGATTCCAGAGCTTATTTAATACATCCCCTGTGCGTTTATCGCTGCCTGCAAATGTAATCACAGCGCCCGCAATCAGGGCAGAGGCCAGCGCGCCGCTGCAGGCACCCGAATTGCAGAAAAGCGTGGCCGAATTGATCGTTGCGCGCAGCGCAGTTTCTAGCGCCGAGGCGGGATTTGAACCGCGCGTCAGATTGCAGGCGGGCGTTCGCTCGCCGGTCGATCAGCAAGATGATGTCAATGGCTCGCTTGGCATGGTCGTGGAATATGTGATTGGCGATGGCGGGCGGCGCCAATCGCAATTCGACTCCGCGACCGCGCAATTGCAAAGAGCAGAGGCACAAGTTGCCGCCGCCAAACAGGCGTTGGAAACGGATCTCGATATCTCAATAACGCGGCTGGATGCAATTGAACGCAGCCTGCAGATTGTAACCCAGCGTGAAGAATTGGCTTTCGCCCGGATTGACACGTTGCAGTCGCAGCTTGCCACCGGCCAAACCGGTCTGAGCCAGCTGATCGACGCCGAGGTGCAGCTATTTCGTGTACGAGATCAAAGCATTGCGATGCGGGCGGAACGCGAAATCCTTGTGCTGACGATAGGTGCGCGCCTGGGTCTATTGGCGCGTGAGATCGGCTTGCGCGATGCGGATTCATAAAGAATTCCACCACAGCGGTGTCAAAGCATTTTCGGCAATCAAACGTCGGTAAAGCAAGTCCAAGAGAAAGAATTTCCTAATGCAGGGTTTCCAATCCAATCAACAAGAAACCGACGGCGCTGATCAAGCCGCCGATCATGCGGAACCCGCTGATCTGGCTGTCGTTCCGGCAGCTGAGGCCACCGAAAGTTTCGAAGATTTTCATCTGATCCTGGCGGTCAAATTTGTTCTTGCGAAATCAGGGTTCAGTTTCTCGGCGGCAGCTGTGCGTGATCTTGCGGAATTATCCAGCGATGTTTTCGGCCCACGGGCTGCGGTTTCCGCGTTTCAACATTTGAATTTCGAAGCAAATTTCGGCGAAATGCCGGTGACAGCGCTGAAGCAGAGCCATTGCCCCGCGATCGGCTTTACGCATACTGACCAGGCTGTCGTCATCGTTTCCGTCGAACCGGATGGAGAGCTGGAAATTGTCCGCTTTGACAAGGATGAAAGCCAGACGGTCGAACGGATCGCGAAAGAAGAGATCGAGGATCAATTACAGCCGCATTTCGTACTGTGCCGAAAGCTGCATGTCAGCGCAAAGCCGAAGGGCAAGAATGATTGGTTCTTTGGGTCGTTTCTGCAGGGGAAATGGCTTTATGGTCAGGTGATCATCGCTGCGGCGTTGACGAACTTTCTGGGACTGTCGACGTCGCTTTTCATCATGGTTGTCTATGATCGCGTCGTACCTAACGAAGCGATTGAATCCCTGATTGCATTGACGATTGGTGTCATGCTGGCGTTGGGTTTTGATTTCATTATCAAAACGCTCCGCTCGCAATTTGTGGACCGCGCGGGGAAGCGCGCCGATACACGGATGCTGCGGCTGATCTTTGACAAAATCCTGAATATGAAACTGGATCACAGGAAGCAAAAAGCCGGCGCAATGGCCAGTATTGTTCGGGAATTCGACACGTTGCGCGAGTTTTTCACATCCGCAACCCTGATTGCCATTGTCGATATTCCGTTCATTTTCTTCTTCATTTGGGTCATCTCGCTGATCGCGGGGCCATTGGCGTTGATCCCGCTGATCGCGGTGCCATTGGTCATTCTGTCCGGCTTGGTTATTCAGCCGTTTCTGGCGTTGAATACAAAGAATGCCATGCAAAGCAATATGTCAAAGCAGAGCGTTCTGGTCGAAACGCTGAACGGGCTGGAAACTGTTCAGGCCACTGGTTCTGGCCGCCTGATGCGTCGCCGGTTTGAAGAAGCCGCAGATGCACAATCCGAACTTGGGTTGAAAAGCCGGATGCTGTCGCAATTCGCCATCAACTCGGCGGCGTCAATTCAGCAATTTGCGCAGGTCGCGACGATTTTCTATGGCGTGTTTCTTATCCAGGACGGCACCATCACCATGGGGGCGATGATCGCGGCGGTCATTCTGGGCGGCAGGACGCTGGCACCTTTGTCCCAATTGGCGGCGGCAATGTCGCGGGCGAATGGCGCACTCGAGGCTTATCGGTCGCTTTCCAGCGTGATGGCCTCTAGCGAGGACCAGCCAGACGAAACATTGCAGCGCCTGAGCCGCCCCAAGATGGCCGGTAGCGTCGAGCTGCGCAATGTCAGCTATTCCTTTCCAGGGTCGAGCAACCCGATCATCAAGAACCTGTCCCTGAAAATCGAACCGGGCGAAAAGGTGGCAATTGTCGGCCGCATGGGGTCTGGCAAATCGACGGTTTCGCGGCTGATTTCGGGGCTGATTACGCCCAGCGAAGGCGCGGTGCTGATTGACGGTGTCGATGTCAGACAGATTGATAAATCCGATCTGCGCCGCAACCTTGGGATCATGTTGCAGGATACCTGGCTGTTTTCCGGTACGATCAAAGAAAACCTGCAAATGGGTTTTTATGAATATGACGATGCGCATATTCTGAATATCGCGAAAATCTCTGGTGTTGATGATTTCGTCGCCGGTGACCAGCGCGGTTATGACATGGAATTGAAAGAACGTGGCGAGGGGCTTTCCGGCGGTCAACGCCAGTCAATCAATCTTGCCCGCGCTTTGCTGCACGATCCTGCGGTGGTCGTGTTGGATGAACCGACCAGTTCGATGGATACCGTCACCGAAAAAGGCGTGGTGGACCGTTTGAAACTTTGGTCGGGTGACCGGACCGTCATCATGGTGACGCATCGCAATTCGCTTCTTGAATTGGCCGACCGTGTTTTGGTTGTCGATCGCGGCAGTATCGTTGCCGACACGACACCTGACAGAATTAGATCATAGACAGGCGGGATGCATTAGATGTCATCAATCAACTTCAAAGCACTTTCGCGCGATATGGCCGGCCGCGAGGGCCTGTCTGGATCAACGATATTGGGCACAATTGTCGTGCTGGTCGTGGCCATTTTCATCTGGGCCAGCTGGGCCGAGCTGGATAATGTGACGCGCGGCGAAGGCCGCGTGATATCCTCGGTGCAAAACCAGCTTGTTCAGGCCGCCGAGGGTGGCGTTATTCTGCGCCGTTTCGTGTCCGAGAATACGATTGTCGGTGAAGGTGATGTCCTGTTTGAAATCGACCCGATTGATTCAAGCAGCGAATTGAATCGTCTGAACCAGCGCCTGACTGGTCTGGACGTCAAGGAATCCCGCCTGCGTGCCGAGATTGATGGCACCGATTTCGACCCGCCCAACCATGTCAGCGCGATGTCGCCGCTTGTCAGCTTGACCGAACAATCCCTGTTCGCTGCGCGTCGTGCAGAGCTGGCCGGACGGATCGCGGTTCTCGAACAGCGGCTGCAACAGCGGTCGCAAGATCTGGTTGCTGCTGAAAACATCGCGGGGACCGCCGCGCGCACCGTGGCGCTGTTGCAAGAGGAAATCGAATTGGTCGAACCGCTGGTGCGCGACAATATCGTGCCTGCGACGCGGCTGCTGGAATTGCGGCGGCAGATGGAACAGGCGCGCGGCGACGGGGAACGCGCGGCGGTGTCGATGGCCCAGGCTGAATCCGGCATGGCCGAACTGCAGGCCGAGATGGTGAATGCCCGTGACAATTACACCCTGCGCGCCATGGACGAGCTGAACGATGTCGTCGCCGAACAAAGCGAATTGCGCGAGGCGCTGCCAAAGCTTGAAGAACGCGTCAGCCGGACCATCATCCGCGCCCCGATGGAAGGCATCGTCAGCCGCCTGAATTTCCGCACGCCGGGCGGTTTTGTGGCGACCGGTGACGTGATGCTGGAACTGGTCCCCACCGGCGAGGCCCTGGTGGTCGAGGCGCGGATCATGCCGCAGGACATCTCGCGCATCCGCTTGGATGATGACGTGCGGATCCGGCTTTCGGCCTATGATTCGTCGAAATACGGCTCTGTCGCCGGGCGGGTGATCGAGATCAGCCCCGACGCCGTCGCCGACGAGCAGAACCCCAACGCCCCCAGCAGCTATCTGGTCGAGGTCGCGATCGAGGGTGAATTGCGCGTAGATAGTGGCGAAATTGTGACACTTATCCCGGGTATGACGGCCACCGTTGATGTGCTTTCGGGCAAGCGGACGGTGCTGGAATATATCTGGCAGCCGGTGGCAAAGATACAGGAACTCGCCCTGCGCGATTAACGCGGGCCATAGCGGGAATATAGCGCAAAACCCCTTGTAATCCGGGGTTTTGGGGCGCGGCGGGGCAGGGGGCCTCGCGGCACCCGCTGCCCTGCCGCACATCATGCGGCAGCGCGGCGCATCAGGCCATCAACGCCAAAAAGTGTTTATAAATAAAGGTAAAGATGTCCCCCATTTTTGCATCTAAACCGATACGCGATTGGGGGCGAGTTTTCGAAGCCCTTAACAACATCGGTAAAAAAGGACCAAAAATGAACAAGATCGTTTCGACAGACTTCATCGCTGATGATGTACAACGTCTGGTGCCCGTGGATGCAGCCGCAACCACGCCAAAGAATGCCGCTGTTGCCAAGCTGATGAAAGCTTGGGAAGCGAAAACAACGCAGCGCACCGCCAAGGGCGCTGGTCTGACACTGATGGCCGTCTCGCTGGCTGCGTGTAATGACGACAGCACGACGACAAGCACGACGACGCCAACGACGCCAACGACACCTGCTGGCCAAACCTTCACGCTCACTACAGGCGCCGACAACTTCACGGGCGCTGCTGGGAACGATACTTTCTCAGCATCTGTTTCGGCAACGGCCGCAGAAAACACGCTTTCTAACACAGACACGATCAGCGGTGGTGCTGGCACCGACACTGTAAACGTGGTCGCAAATGTGCTAGCCGCAAACATTGGCGTTGCTTCGGTGGGCATGTCCGGCATCGAAGTAATTAACATTCGCGCGATTGATGAAGTAATTAACATTCGCGCGATTGATGGTGACGGTACCGTTGCGGCTGACGCTGCAACGTTTAACGCAGGTCTCGCCACTGGTATTACCGCTGTTAACGCTGACCGTAGCAATAGCAACATTGCAGTAACGGGCCTCGAGGCCGGTGCCGCAATAGGTATGGTCGGCAATGGCTCAGTCGTTAACGGCATTGTAAGCTTCGCTTACGCGACTGCGACATCCGCCCAAACGATTAACATTTCGGGTGGTACACTCAACTCTGGCGTGGCTAATATTACCGCTACTGCAAGTACAGGCGTGACAACCGCGACAATCAATTCGACTGGTGCTGCGAACAAGGTCGACACAATTCTTTTGGATAGTGCCGGTGCGAATACTGTAACATCTTTGACAGTAAATGCGACCACAGGTCTTACAGCAACCCTGACGGGCGCAGACTTTGCAACCACTGCAGCGTTTGATATTAACGGCGCTGGTGCAGTCGACCTGGGTACTGCTGCTAACGTGAAAACGATCAATGCTTCTGACAACAGCGGTGGCGTAACGATTGCCCTCGGCACCAATACCACCAGCTTCGTAGGTGGTTCCGGTAATGACGTTATCACGACTGCTGCAATAGGCTCAACAGCGGCAGTAAGTGGTGGCGCTGGTCGCGACACACTCGTGGTGAATGCGGTTACAGACCTCGACTCCGCTGCAGATGCTGCAAAGTACACTGGATTTGAGGTTGTTCGGACGGCTACTTCTTACGATGCGTCGCTCGTAAGCTCGGTAACGGCGCTCGAGATCACCGCGACAGGCGGTGCGACAACGTTTACTAACCTCAATGCGGCTCAAGCATCTGACATCACTATTACTGGTGCAGTTAACGCCGGCAGCGGGGTTACCTTCTCGCTGGCAAACGCTGTAGGCACATCTGACGCCTTGACCCTTAAGCTTGGCGCGGCTTCGACTGCTACTGGCGCTGCAGTGGATGCCGACGCTCTCACTGTAAACGGTTTTGAGACAATCAATCTGGCCTCAATTCACGGGGCGAGCGCAACTGCTGCTAACAAGGTTGCTACGGTAGCAAGCTTCACTGCGGATGCAGCAACGAGCATCGTCCTTACAGGTTCGTCGTTTAATCTTGAAAACGTGGCGACTGCCAAAGCTGTCACGATCGATGCTACCGCTCTGACAGGCAACGGCGCTGCCACAAGCTTGGGCCTTGTCGCTGCGGGCAGCTTGTTTGCTGCGTCGACAGTCAAGGGTTCAGCAGCTGTTGATCAGTACACGATCGGTGCTGCTGGGTCCACTTACCTGGGCAATGCTGGTAATGATACGTTCACCTCTACTACCCAAGCAATTCTGACCGGTTCGGTCTTAATTGACGGTGGCGATGGTACAGATACGCTGACGATGTCTGAGTCGGCTACGACCACCAATACACTGACTATCGCAGATACAATGTTTAGCAAGGTTGCAAACATTGAGAACATTTCCTTGAGTGGCGCGGTTGCAGGGGACTTGACCTGGACGTTGGGTGGCTTCGCGAACACACTCGCGTCAAGCACTTCAAATGTTCTGAAAGTTACTGCTGCAAACATTGCTTCGGGAGCTACAGCCGACGTGATTACGGTTGATGCGAGTAACCTGACTGGTGCGAACGCTCTTGAGCTTACATTGACCAACACTGTTGTAACTGGTGCTTCTAATGCAGGAACAGATGTTTACACCGGGGGCGCAGGAAACGACAAGTTCATTATTAACTACGACGCAAACCATGCAGATGACACTAGCATTGTTACTATCAACGGTGGTGCTGGTGACGACACAATCACCTTCACGATGGGAACGGGTACTTCAGTACCTGGCACCATCACCTTAGACGGTGGCGCTGGTAATGACACAATAACTGGTTCTGTTGAAGTCGATACAATCACTGGTGGTGCTGGAACCGATACAATGACTGGTGGTGCCGGTAGTGATATCTTCGTGATTACAACTGCTGCTCACTCGAATGCTGCAACTGCTGGCGCGATTGATAAGATCACCGATTTCGTTGGTGGTGCTGCAGACGATCTGAAAGTGGGCGTGGCTGCTACTGAGCTTAACTCTCAGACGCTTACGATTTCGTACTCTGAGGCCGACACAATCGCTGAACTTAATGGTTTGCTCAATGCAGCCACTGGATCCGCGACAACGGCTAAGTTCGATGGTACGGGTGCCGATGCTGCTCTGTTGACCCTGTCAGATGGCAAAATTCTTCTTGCGGTCGACATCGATGGTAGCGGTTCATTCACAGCTGCCGATGTTGTTGTCGAATTGACTGGTCTGACTGGTACACTGGCTGCTACCGACATCATCGTATAAGAGTTCGCTCTTTCGAAATGGTCCTGCCCCTTCGGGGGCAGGTACCTACCTGAAAATCATTCTTACCAAGCATCATTTTTGATGTTGAAGCTGTCGGTGCCACTGAGCATTCATTTGCTACCAAACCAATTTGGCGCCGGTGCTTCTGAGTTCTGGTCCTTCTCATGGTGAGTGATAAACCCCGTGCGTAAGTGCGGGGTTTTTCTTTGGTAAATACACGTCAGGAATATCCATGCCCCGCTATGAACTGATCACCAAATCCGGCTTTGCTGCGCAGGCCTGGCGGCGATATGACAACCATGCCTTTGCCGCGACGGACGCTGTTGCTCCGCTTTTGGTGCAGGAACTGGCGAAGGCCTGCATGAGCTTGCCTATCGCCTTTCTGCAGCAGGGCGACGCCTTTGTTCCCCATGCCGTTCAGGGGCTGGAAGCTGGCCGCAACTTGTTCGTGGTCAACGGCACATGGGTCGGCCCCTACACCCCCGCCGCCTATCGCGGCTATCCTTTCGCACTGGCGCAGGGTGACGGCGATGATCTGCATCTGTGCATCGACATGGACAGCGGGCTGGTGGGCGCGGGTGACGGTTTCGACCAGCCGTTTTTCGATGACGCGGGCGAGGCCGCGCAACCGGTCAAGGACGCGCTGAATTTTCTGCAGCAGATCCACAACAACCGCGCCGTCACCAAGCGTGTGTGCGCCGCACTGGCCGCCGAAGACCTGTTCCAGCCCTGGCCGTTGAAAGTGCAAGGCCCCAATGGCGAACGCCGCGTCGACGGCCTGTTCCGCATCGACGAGGCCCGTTTGAACAGCCTTGATGCCGACGCCTTGGCCCGCGTTCAAAAGGCCGGTGGTCTGCCCGTTGCTTACTGCCAATTGCTAAGCATGGGCAATATCCAGACGCTGGGCCTGATTGCGCGCAAATTGGAAGAGGTCAAAAACCGGATGCCCGAAATGAGTGACCAGATCGATGTTGACGGGATATTGCAGCGGCATAAATCCTCCGCACCAGAGCAAGATTTAGAACCGGTCGAAAACGACAATGTCGTCAATATCGCCGCCGATACCGGCGATTTCGATCTGTCGGCATTTGTGAAACCCGAGAAAAGCGATTAAATTCCGGCAGGCGCGACCACCACAAATAACCAAAGAATTGAGAGAATTTCATGACCAAGACCAAAGCCGCCACCATCACCATCGACGAAAAACAATACGCACTTGCCGATCTGACCGAGGCCGCGCGCGCCCATATCGCCAATATCCAGTTCGTCGATGCGCAAATCCAACAGTTGAACAATGAATGGGCGGTTTGCGACACGGCCCGCATGGCCTATACCGCCGCGTTCAGCCGTGAATTGGCCAAAGCCTGATCCGATTACCGACAGCGACAATAGAAAGATTGAAATGCCCAAAATCACCGTAGACGGCACCGAATACGACACCGAAAACCTCAGCACGAACGGCAAGGCCCAATTGGCCAGCCTGCAATTCCTCGAAGTGCAGATGCAGAAGCTGAAAAACGAAATTGCGGTCTATCAGACAGCCCGCGCTGGCTATGCTGCCGCATTGAAGGCAGAGCTTGAAAAAACCGGGACAGCGTGACGCGATGAATGCGATCACTGCCGTGATATTGTCCGTCGGCATGATCGGGGCGGCAGCATTCCTGTCGTCCTATTCACCCATGGCGATAGCCCAGACCCAGCCTGCACCAGATACTAATACTGTGTTGAACACCGGTGCCGATGCGCTGCTGACCATGCCGCTGTTAGAAGACAAACTTTGGTTTATCCATGCCTATGGTGGCCGTGTGCGGGCATGTACCGCTGATGGTGCTAGTATCGCAGGCGAACGACCCGCGCCGAAATGTTCGCAGTGGAGTGAATACTGATCTGTGCATCTGTGCATCTGCGCACTGTCACGCACGATCTTATCATTGTGTGTGGTAATTAGTTCAATACGCCCATCTACCTTAGATAGCTGCTTGCAAACCGATAACTTGCACCATGATTGGCATGTTTCCTGCAAAGCAAGGCGTAACAAGCAATTGATCGTGGGGAATTTCGGATGGATATCGCAGCAAGTGTTGATCGTTTGATTTCAACCCTTGAGACCTTCAAGGCGTCGACACCAACTGTTCCAAATAGCCAGCAACGCTCTGAGTTTGATGCACTGTTTTCTGACGCTTTGTCGAAACTTGACCAGCCTAATGTGGTGCCAGTCGCAGTGAACGCGGCTGACATTGATAACGCACCCGTTACCTTTCAGCCAAACGCGGTTTCTTTTGCAGCGTTTCAGGCGGCGGATTGGTTGGTTGATAGCCAAAGCGATGCAACAGCCGCACGACCAAACATGAAAGAATTCATGGATGCCACCGGTGCATCCGCAGCAAACGCCAGCGAGCTTCTTTATGGTGTGATCGGCAGCAACGCTGACCTGCGTGATTGGTCAAAGATCATGTCATCTGGCAACCCGATAGATGCGGCACGTGCGGCGACAAGGCAGCTTTATAACAGCGACAAAGAATATGCGTTGGTCAATCATGCGGATTACGGCACTGTGCGGTTCGTTGACACGTTGGCCGAAAGCTCACTGAGTTCGAAAACCGTGTTGAGCCGTTCAGGTAACTTCGCAGATATTGCCACAGGGGCCGATACGCGCACCACGATGGCTGTATCCAGCACCGGTCTCTTGCTGCGCGGAGCTGGGTCTACGCAGGAACAGATTGAACGCACAGCATGGCTGTTTGGTTTCGATGCGCCTGAGGCTGCTGCGTAAACGTGTTTTTTAGATCATCGGAGGAGGGTGAGTTGGGCATTAAACCTCACCGTTCTCAATCGCGTTGCGGTGTGGGTAACTAGCGATTTAGTGTGGAGTACGCCCAACATCTACCAAAACCATTTGATACCTGCATCGCTATGCCAGTCCGCCGTTTGTGCAACGGATCATTGGTCCAGCACTATCCATCACAAAAACCCGCTAAAAGCCCACACACAGCGCGCTGTTGGCGTTGTCCGCTACACTGACCACCTACAGGGACTGTGGCACGGCTGTACGCGCAGCACAGCGCGTGTTTGACGCCAGTGGGTATTAGACCCCAACCAGTTTGATACGCGCAGTTTCCAAAATCCGGATAAACGCACCTACGTGCAGCCGCCAGTAATCTTCACCCAAACGTTTATCAGAGCGTTGTGGTTCAGTTGGGGATGTGGGCTTCGTTGCGCCTGTTAGCCCAAGTAACTCAAGCTCGTCAGGTGCAAGCTGGCAGCGAGTGAACACTGTCTGCGCAGTAGGTTGCCAAGCCAACGTAGCAAATATCTGCCGTTTCTCCGCTCCACGTGGTGTTGTCCAATAGGCCCAAAGCCTCATGTCACCGCCATCTTTACGGGTGTACTTTACGGCTGTGTCATTGCGGCGCTCGAAATGAGCAGCAACTGTTTCAAAAAAGCCTTTCGCTGCGTGTGGTGCGCTGTTGAGCCGACGGATGAATATTTGACGCTTTTCTTCTTCGTTCATTACGGTTTACCCCTTCTATGCAACACAACGAGGTTAGCGCATGGCTGATAAACAGCAATAGGCACACAACAGCAGTTCAGCTTCGCCGTCAGGCTTGTGCAGGTTAAAGCTGGCTCACTATTCGTCAAACAAAGTGTTGAATGTAGTGGAGAGAATTTGAAACTCAGCCTTGCCAAAATGTCGTTCGAAAAATTCAAGTTCCGTCTTTTTGAGCTGAAAGGTGCTGCCACATTTTGCACAGCGTGAACTGTATACCTGCTTGTCGCTTTCAACATTGTCCAAGTAGTCTTTAGACGCTGTGATTGTGATGTGCGCCCCGCATTCGCCCAGAGAGCAACCCATACGCTTTTCAAAACGCTGAATGCGTTGTTCGGTTTTCTTGTCCATAGCTACGCTCACCCTCTGCTGCTCTATTTTGGAAACACACCAAAAGCAGTATTTTGAATCATCGTTTTAGCGTCTTTGACATGGCGGGCAACAATTGCGCTGACCACGCGTCGTTCATCAACACCGTCCAGCGCTGCTCTAAGTTTGTCGCGCTGTTGGTAGTCCAGCTTTGCCAACTCTGCCACGTCCCAGTTTGAGATTTTGCGCCCCTCAGCAGCAGCACTGCTGCGTATGTCATATACGGCAAAGGTCTTTTTCAACGAATGTGCCTGTACAGCATGGCTGAGGCGGTAGCGCGCTTGACTGAACTTGGGGTTACGCACCTGTCGCCCGCGCTTCAACTCGCCCATGTGCTGCTTGAGAATTTGGTCAATTCTCTTGTCGATGTGTTTGCGCTGCCGTGTGACGTTGACTGCAATCATCACTGTGTCGTTGCAGCTCAATGCTGATGTCGCCTGTTCTATACCGTCAACAACACTTACGGCTGCTGTGTTCAAGGGCTCAGCGAACAGATACACGCCACGCTGCTCAATCGTGTTAACACGATTTAGCCACCATTGAGTGAATGCGAGGTAGCGACAGCCATCATAGCGTGTGTCGCCAAAATCCTCGTACACTTTGAGCATTCGCGCGTCTGCGCTGTGTGTGGTTTGCTTCTCTGCCATCTGCTCACACAGCTGTGCATAGTCTGTGTTCAGTGTGAGCGCATACCACCACCAAAAATATGGGCTTGCTTCAATCTTCCAATGCGTGGGGTTTTTGTAGCTCCCAAAAGTTGGGTAGGGCGAATGAAAAAATCGCAGCATGTGTTAACATCCATCAACGTTTATAAAGCTGGCCGGTCCCGTTAACGCCCACCTTAGCGTATTCTGTATATGTTGCTGATGATGGCAACGCAAATCAACATAACAGGATATAAAATGACAAACGCAACTCATAAACTCACCACTTCTATCGTCGCATCTTTCAAAGAGCGTGTTAACACGATTACTCAAGACCGCCGCTCATGGCAAGACACACAGTTCAAAACAGCCAACGACGCGCTGTATGAACTGCTGGCAGAAATCTACGCACTTTATGATGATAGCAAAGGTGCCACTGCCGCTGATGAAGCAAAGCGTGACTGGCTGTTGCAGCAGTGCTCAAAGCGTAATCTAACGCTCAACAAAAATCCGTCGTTCATTCAGCTTCTCGTCAAACTTGTGTTCTGCGACACTGACACAGACAGCCGTCGCATCAGCAGCTACACACGTGTGCTCACAGCGGCCGCACAAAGCAGCGAGGTGATGGTAGCAGCGGATGTACCCGTGTTTATCAGCAAATACGGCGGGGTTGAAGAAATCCGCGCATCGCTTGCCAAAAACACCAAAACGCCCAAACAACGCGCAGACACAGGACGCAGCATCGCGCTGAACGGCAAATCACTTGCGGAGGTGATGGTAGACAGCACCAAGCACAACGCTGCAACACTCAAAGGCAGCATTGTTCTGCTGGTGGGCGTGGTCACTGCAAAAGGCACGGTGGACGTGCGGCACGTGTGCTTCGAATTATCGCCGTCAGACAAGGTGTGCGCAGCAAAAACAGCTGTCAGTGCAGCACTCAGCAACGTCTACACCAACCACAGCAAGCAAACCAAAGCGGTCGCTAAAAAGGTGTCGGAAGAGCACGCTATCGCCGCCAAAAATGCGCGTGCGATGGCGGTCGACAGCACTACAGAAATCAAAGCAGCAGCATAAGGGGAACACACATGCTTATTACAAATCCACAAACAACAGCCGACATGATTTTTGCAGACAGCACCAGCGAAACGCTGGTCAAAGCCCTCATCAACCAAACACTGCCTTTTCCAATAGCAGGCAAAAGCGCAGTGATGTTGTACGGTACATTTGGCAGCGGCAAGACAACCTATGCATCTATTTTTTGCGAGGACTTTGAGCGGCAACGCAGCAATGGCAAAGGCGAGCTAGCAGTTGAATTTGTGTCCTGTGACAGCACAGAAAACATCACTCAAATACTCAAGCGCTGCGAAAGCATTCGGGAGTTAGTATCCTTCAATGAAAGCAATCTACACTACTTCATCTTTGACGAGGTGGACAATTTAACGCCAGAAGCTCAGCGCAAACTCAAAGCTTTTCTCAATAATAAAAACATCGTGTGCGTGCTCACAACAAACTACGTGGACAAAGTGGACGATGGCGTCAAAAGCCGCTGTCATATGATAAACTTCAACGCAACTCAAACCTCAAACTACTTGCCACGGGTCAAACAAATCATTCGTCAAAATAATTTGCCCATGCCAAGTGATGCGGAGTTGTTGGAAAAGATTGACAATGCAGATGGGGACTGGCGCGATATTGTGCCCTACGTCATGTATCTGTGTAATTCTATACGACCTAATCCGCCAAAGCAGCACAAGTTCAAGGTGGTATAAGCTTACAAATTCTTCATGTGCGAGCGTAAGAAAAATTAAGCCATATTCCGCCCGTGTTAATCACAGTCCTCAGTTCAAGCTCGGTGGCTACCTTGATGCGGGCGGAAACGGAAACAATCACCATATACAAAGGATAATGATATGAACCTTATTAAGCAAGCATACTCTTTGGGCGACGAACAAAAGCGGCGGGCGAAGCAGATTTATAAAAAGGCTCTGTACAGGACAGCGCAGAGTTTTGGCAACTGGAGTGCAAACAACGCACATACGCAGTTGAGTGTCGAATTTGGCGAGCTCTGGGTGCTGTATGTTGAAGGCGGAAAATTTGACAGTGAAGCAGTGCGTCGGGCCAATAATGCGTTCAACTATGCTAATCTTGAGCTAGGATCGGATGGGAAGATATTCAACACAGCGAAGGAGGTTGTGAGTGAGGCTGATTTTGCAGCGGCGCAATTCTTTTGGTTAAAGCGTTCAGCTCGTGAATTCGACGCTATCCTCACAAATGCATAACAAAATGAAGGCTGCTGCGTTCTGCGGCAGCCTTCTACACATAGCCTCTCCGCCATTGTTTCAACCGATAACGTAGCGTACCTCAACCCGAAGATTTGTATGTGTTTTGAGCTGTTTATCACACAATTCGTGTTAACACGTTTTTTGTGTCAATTGAGTTTGACGTGTTTGGTCAGCTTAAATCATCTGGCTTTGGTTCGTTGAACGGGCGTGGCTTTGAGCTCTTCTTTGGCGCTGGTGGCTTTGACTTCTTGGGCTTGGGTATGGGCAGCGGTTTGGGCTTGGGGTGGTGTCTACATACAGCCTCGCCCACAACGTCATTTATCCGCATTGTGCCCACCTGTGGCGATGTGGTGATGCAAAATCACCAGCCCAAATGTGTAAGTACTGGCCCCTAAGATTTTGCACAGCAGATCTTTTCCCGCGCAAAACCCATTTCGCCAAACTGTTCACGCTGTGACCCTGCGCCACTTGCGCTCTGCCTGCGCAAACAAGCTGTGTTCACACAATCGCTTGAGGCGTGCGAACTCCTGTGCGTGATGGCGGTGATGGCTTTGCGTGCTGTTGCTGAGTTCAATTGCGTAATGCCCCAGTTTGCTGGCAAGCGTGGCAAGGGCATCTGCGCTGGCATCGATGTGGTTGATTTTGAGTGTGCGCAGATAGCACTCACTTTTGCACAACCAGCGTTCACAGAACTCGCGCTCGCTGTTGACGGCGTTCAAGTGCAGCAGGCTGTCGCGTACTTCGCGTAGGGTTTGTTGGCTCATGGGCTTCTCCTTGTGGCAGTATTTATCACGCACGCAGAATTCGGTCGTCCAACGCTGTAAGTGACCATATTGCTTGTGCTGTGATGAAGTGCAAAACCACCCGCATACGAGACCTCAATGACCGTGCACGCCAGAGCTTTGCTGAGTGCCGAGTGCACCTCACCCCCGCTGTGCGCGACCATGACAGCCTCAATCAGATACTGCATGATGTTCAGCACTACAGCAGTTTCACCACAGACAATGATCCCTATAACGAACATGACTTTGGCTCATTTGCCGTTGAAGATGACGTGGTGTTTTGGAAATGGGATTATTACGACTGTGACCTGCAGTATCACTCACCTGACCCAGCTGACCCAAACGTCACCTGTCGTGTGCTGACCATCATGTTCGTGGACGAATACTGACATCATCTTGTGATGTGAGCTGTGGCTTTGTTCTGTGCTCAATCCATAGTTTGGCCACTACGATCATCATCGCTTTGCTAAAGAACTCAAACGCATGTGATATCTTGTATGATGTTCAGCGACATCAACTGCGTTTCTGTCGAAGCTTCAGCTCTGCTTCGCTTTTGTTCTTCGTCTTTGATTTGTTTTATCTTCTTTTGATCTAATATTTTCTTTGATTATTTTTTCTTTGACATTGCAAGGAGCAGTCAGATCAACGCCTATAAAGGCGTCGATCTAAAAACTGCGCACCACAATATCCATTGCACGTCGCAGTCAGACTGTATCACTGAACCAAATTGGAAGAGCAGGTTTTGCTATCATCTCTATTACCAGCGTATCATACACACATATAGGACCTATACAGTCAGGCACTCCTATATGACGATGGGTCTCGTTGCCGAGGTTGTCGTCCATCTCACTTGCAAGCAGCACTGAACACGTCAGCGCTGCCTTATTAACCGCACACCATTACGACAATCAAAGCTGAGGGCAGACCGAACATTTGCGTCTCTACAGCTTACGGCATCCCACCAGACGATGGGGTAGTTGATTGAAGCAGATAACGAGCAATCCGTTTGCGTACCGTCTCACATCAGAACGGGTTTGCAGCACTATCATAATCGGCGTGCCAGCCTTGATCTCGTTTGTATTGCCTGTGCTGCCTGTTCTTGCCTGTTCTTGCCTTACAAGTTTATTTATCAACTTGCGCAAAAAAGCGGCTCAAATGCGATCAAAATAAAATCTCAGAGAATATGTATTCTATGACATTTTCGCATAACTGTTTGAAATCGAACAACTCAACTATCACTGTCTAAGTGGTTGCTCAAACCGAATATCAGACTTTAGCGTAATACACAGCAAACATGATATTTGAGGGCAAGATGGCACAAGCAGCAACACTCAGTGACGCACAAATCAAACGCGCGCTGCGCTGGTGCCAAACACGCAGGTATGTGACACGTGATACAACCATACTGCTGTTCAGCATCTACACAGGGCTGCGCGCCAAAGAATTGGCAGCACTGTGTGTGGGCGACGTGTACGATGAGGAAGGCATACCACGTACACAGTTCACGCTGCGTGCTGAACAAACCAAAGGTGCGCGGGCGCGTACCGTGTTCATCAATGGTGCACTGGCAGCGCAACTGCTGCGTTATGCTGCGTGGCGCAACATCAAGCCGTCACTCTGCACAGCAGCACTGTTCCGCAGTCAAAAGGGCAACCATTTCTCAGCCAACACCATGTGTCAGCTGTTTCTCAATATCTACAAGGCATGTGGGCTCAGTGACGCAAGCAGCCATTCGGGGCGCAGAACCTTCATAACACGACTGGCGAACAAGGGCGTGGGTGTGCGTGTGTTGGCAGCTTTGGCAGGTCACAGCTCAATCGCTGTCACGCAACGCTACATTGATGTGAACGACGCACAGCTGGCCAGTGCTGTGGAGCTACTTTAATGTGCCCCTAGAAATGCGCCTTACAAGACGCATTCCTCAAGAGCCGTTTTGCGTCAATTAGGATAGCACAATTTCTACTGCACGAGCCAACTTGCGTAGATAAGTGATATCACCAACTGGTAAATCATATTTCGCTTTCAGCTGAGCTATTTTCGCCCGATGCAAGGTACGCTCAACCAGTTTTGCTTCGGTATCAAGCTCACGGAACCATTTGATGTGAGATTTATCAGCGCCAGCAAAGCTCAACTGCTGCGCTTCACTCAATGAGCGATCGAACAACATAGCCAGTGGAATGCCTTGCTCACAAACGAAGTCCAGTGCCTCCATCTCAAAGTTGAGTATTTTGACTGGTGGATCCAACCGAGCATCACTCATCAGTTCTGCGTTATAGCGCATGTCGCGTCGCACACGTTCGCGCATAACCATGCGTAACGTGTCAAGTTCTTTGGCAGCTTCATGGCTGTCTAGCCCTTTTTCAGCGAACTTCTTAAACAAATCCGCAATAGCAGGTGTGAGCATCGTTGCGATGTCGACCATTTCTGTTCCTTCTTATGTTGTTGAAAGATGACGACTAGTGGGTGGATGATATGTGTCGAGGAATATCCATTGCCTCATGCAAGATGCGAACGATTAGCAATTTATCCTCAGTTTTCTCAAATATGATTAGGTGCCGCCCAACAGTACTTTGCTTCAAATTGCGTTGACCATGCAGCACAGGCTTGCAGAATGCTGCGTTCTGCGCAATCTTTTTGACGTGCTGCTTTAACTGTTCTGAGTATTTTTGAGCTTGTGGTTTGCCCCAAGTATGAATGGTGTAGCTGAATATATTCTTCAAATCCTGCCGTGCAGCATTCGTAAACTGGATTTGCGTCATCAGGCTTCAGCAGCCGCTTCAGCGAACAATTCATCCCAGTCAAATGCTTCACTGATACCACTGGCATAGCCTTCTTCGATGGCATCGTTCAGGCGCTGAACAGCTGCCTGCCGTTCCTCAAAAATACGTAGCGCATCACGCACAACCTCACTGGCCGTGCCATAACGCCCTGTCTGCACCTGCTGAGATATCAGCTGGTCAAAGTGCTCACCCAGAATAATCGACGTTGCCTTGCCCATAGTATCCTCCATATATGAGCAAATAATATGTTCGTGCTCTCTACACGTCAAGCACCTGTCTCCGCACTCAGCCAACCTCATGTTACTCAAAGGCAATGACAGACGGCAGGGTGGTGGCAGTGGTGCTGGTTCTCGTGTTGGCGCTTGTGCCCATTCAGCTGTGACACAGAAATCGTGTTAACACGATTTGTTCTCCTAATGCGCTAGTCACCCCGCAACTCAAGCCTGTGCGTCATCATCGCTGCGGAACTGCACATAATCCCCAGCTGTGTTGGCAGCACTGAGCAGGCGCTCTTGGCTGAGATGGCTGTAGCGCTGCGTCATGCTGACATTCGCGTGTCCCAGCAGCTTTTGTACGTCATAGATGCTACAGCCTGCATTAACGAGAAAGCTGGCAAAGCTGTGGCGTAGGTCATGCATTCGTACCTCTCCCAAGCCTGCTGCTGTGCGTGCCGTGTGCCAAGAATGATAGATTGAACGAAAGGGCTTGAGCGTTTTGGGATTGGGAAACACCCAGTCACAGTCTGCATAGCGTGGCACCTGTGCCAACAGCGTCAACACTGCATCACTCAATGGCACATGTCGTTCGCGCCCGCTTTTGGTGAAAGGAATGCGCCAGAAACGGCGCTCATAATCCATGTCCTGCCACTGTGCGTCCAACACCTCGCGCTTGCGTGCCCCCGTCAACAACAACATGGGCACGATATACTGCAGCTGCGGATTGACACTGTGCGCGATGGCAGTGAGCAAGGTTTGGGTTTCAGCGCGGTTGAGGTAGCGTTCTCTGTGCTGCTTACTCTGCTTGATGGTGTAGCGGTCAGTGGGGTTGTGCTCAATGCCCGCAACTTCCCACCGCTTGGCCAAGTTGAACATATAGCGGGTCAACACATACAGCCGATACTGGCTGCCTGTGGACAGCTTCACAGCAGCAACTGTCATCAGCCGCGTCACATCATCATAGCCCACTGCGGCGAGAGCTGTTTTGCCAATCACTGGCGCAACATGTGTGCGATACACGCTGACATCTGTGTCCCAGCTGCGCTTGTAGGTTTTCACATAGGGCAGATAGCTGAGGTAGAAGAAATCATCTGTGGTGATTTTGCACACAGGTTCTGACACACCCATAACAACTTGGCTGCGTGCCTGCTCACACAGCTGCCGTGCCTGTGCTGGCGATACATCAGCAGCATTGGCCAGTTTGCACAGCCGTTGCTTGCCCTGTGCGTCACGGTAACTGAGATAATATGTTTTGCCGCCCGTTGAGCGCACTTCCACGCACAGCCCTCTGCACACCGTGTCCCGCACAAACAGTCTCGCTGTGGCTTTGGTGCAGCTCAGCTTGTCCACGAATTGTTTGGTGAATTTCTGCTTCATCAACAGCCCTTCCGTTGCACCTGTTGTGTGCGGTCTATCCGTGGTTTTGGACAAGAAAATTCAGCCTCGGTGTTGGCATAGACTATGTCATCTGCTGCAGATCGAACACATCTACACTGCTGAATTCATTCAGTAATTTCGACTTACACAATGCGATCTGTAGTGCATTTAGCGCACCTGTTGTGAAACATACGCTATGTCAGGTAGATTTTTCACTGCTCAAACAGCTGGTTTTTCACACAGTTTCAAAAGGTTAGCGTTTCGCCAAACTAATACGCTCACTACAGCTATCGATGCCCTGACGGGTACCGCTGGTGACGATACATTCACTGGCCTTGCGACAACGTTCTCGGCAGCTGACACGATCAATGGTGGTGCTGGTACCGACACTCTAACGGTTGTTATCGCAGGCAGCGTGACACCGGCTTTGACATCAATTGAGAACGTGATTTTCACAGCAACCGCCGCTGCAACAGTTAACTTGGCCGGCTCAACTGACCTGGAGACTGTTAAGTCGATCGGCAGCACTGCTGCAGTGACGATCTCTGGCATTGCTACCTCAGATGCTGTGACAATCCAAAACACGACAGCCGCACACACGCTGACATACTCGTCCGTAACTGGTTCTGCTGATGCCGCAACGGTTGCAGTGAACAACTACGTATCGGGCGGCGCAGTTGACGCAGTTGACGCAGTTGCGCAAGTAAACACATATACCATTGACGATTTGGCGACGGCTGCAACTGGGCTTGCAACTCTTGTAATAAACGTTGGCACTACGACTTCTACGATTTCGGTTGCAGCTAACGCTGATGCAGACGCTATCGCAACTTCTTTTGCCGCAGCCATCAACAATGCGGCCGGAGCTACTATTGCCGTCGCAGGAACAGCCACTGGCTCCGATCAATCAGTGACAGTAACAGCTCCGACTGCTGGTACTGCACTGCCAGCAATTACGTTCGGAGCAGTTACGGGTGGCATCACGACGCCTACAGTAGCATTCACAACGGCAAACGTGGTTGGTGTCGATGGAACCGATGCGGGAACACTTACAGTTGCTGGTATTGAAACTCTGACAATTAATAGTACTAGTGCGGAAAGCACAGTCGCGTTGACTTCCGCAGCCGCGACGACACTCAACGTTACTGGTTCTGCAGACTTGACGCTGTCGTCGGCACTTGCCGCAGTTACCACAACTGTGGATGCAAGCACATTTACGGGTGATTTGACGGTTGACCATTCTGTGAACGCGGCGGTGGTTACAATCACGGGCGGCACAGGAGCGGATACGATTGTTCTGGGTGCAACATATGTTGGTGGTGCAAGTGGTTCTACTCGCGACATCATCAACGGTGGCGCAGGGCGTGATACGTTGACGTTGACTTCTGCGGTGGCTAACACATCCGTAAATCAAGCTAACGTCACCAATGTTGAGATCATCCGTATCTCGGATGCAGTTGCTAACAACATCGATTTGACGAAGTTCGCTTCGGCCGACACGCTTCGCGTGGACTCTACCATTGGTGCAGCAACATTTACATTCAACAGCGGAAGCAATTTCATCGTACCGACTGGTGCTGCTGGAAACGCGGCACGTAGCTTTGTTGTTGCTGGCACCGGGACAGCTGATGCGCTTACTATCACTGGTGTTGCGGGAACAAACCTCGGGACAACTGCACAAACCTTCACCGGCATTGAGACCCTCAATGTAGCCACTGGTACTGCCGGAACCGGCGATTTCACCTTCGGTGGTGCAGTTACGATGACTGCAACGGCTGGCGGTACTGCGAAAATCGTCGCGACGGGTGGGAATAGCCTTCTGCTTGCTGGGGCAGTAACAGCGTCAGAGGTCGATGCAGCTGGCCTTACTGGTTCGGCGCTGTTGAACATGACAGGTGGCAGCATGGCGGGTGCGGCCCGTATTACAGGTACCGGTAATAACGATATCATCATCGGTTCTGCAGGTGCTGATGTAATCAACGCTGGTGCTGGCAATGATACTATCACTGGTGGTGCTGGAAACGATGTCATCAATGGTGGTGATGGCACCGATACAATCACTGGTGGAACTGGTTCTGACACCATGACTGGTGGTGCGGGTGTTGACACCTTCGCGTTCGCAAAGGGTCATACCGGTGGTGCTGACGGCGCAGTGGTTGCAGATGTCATTACTGACTTTGTGGTTGGTACAGATAAGTTGCAGTTCACAGGTGTGACTGAAGTTGTGTCGGCTGAGCAAGCCGCCGTTCAAGCGGCAGTTACTGCTTTGGCCGCAGGTTCATCGGAAACAGCCATTGTTAACGCCATGCTAACAGCGAACGCTACGGCTGATGGTGTTTCTTTCGCTACATTTGGCGGTGATACCTACGTGTTGTTGGAAGGAGCTGCGGCTGGTAATACATTTGTCCTTGCAGAAGATGTGTTTATTAAGCTGGAAGGTGTAACGACGTTGCCACTTTTTGCAAACGATGTGATTGCGTAACCTGTAATAAATACAGATCAAGATTTACCTACCCCTTCTTGGGGTAGGTATCACCAATAAAATATTGATCTCACCAAGCATCAAGTTTGATGTTGAAGCCGCCGGTGCCACTGGGCATTCATTTGCCGCCAAACGCATTGGGCACCGCTGGATTCTGAGTTTGGTTCTCTCATGGTAAGGTAAAGCCCTGTACGCAAGTGCGGGGTTTTTGGCAGAAAATATTTATTCTTATTAATTGAATACACTGGTATACTAGATTCTCCTGTTTATAGAATAAAACTACTCATACTATTAGGAATTTGGTGCCTTGGACGTATCCCAACTTGTAAATAAATACCAAAAGGCGCAAGCGCTACATCAAGCTGGTAACTTATATTCTGCTTTAGCTTTATATGAAGAGATTTTGATATCTGCACCGTTACATGCGGATACAAATCATTATGCTGGTGTATGTCTTTATCAACTGGGGCATTATGATGCAGCTTATGAAAAAGTTTCAAAAGCGATCTCACTAAACCCAAACAACCCAGTTCAATTAAATCACCTTGCGCTAATCTATATTGAAAAGGGAAAAATTAAAGAGGCTGAAATGCTTCTCAGTGACGCAAGGAAATTAGACCCTACTTATTTAGATGCGTTGGCTAACCTTGGAATGTGCAGGATTGCACAGATAAATATAAAGATGCTCTTGAGCTGCTTGAAGAAGTTGATGCACAGCGACCAGGCGACGTAAATGTCATTAACAATATTGGATTGGTGTATTTAGCGCTTGGTCAGGCGAATGAGGCAAAGAAACACTTTGAGCGCGGAAATATTCTGTCACCATCAAATGTATCTGTGACAAATAATCTCGCACGAGCCTTGTTCGATCTCGAATGCATTGAACCTGCGACTGAAATTCTAACAAGGTTAGTCGACGAGGGTTTTGCAACAGCCGAAACATATTATTTTCTTCACTCAGCGATAATGAAGCGTGGAAATGACATAGCATTTATCAAACATGCTTACGATATGAAGCCGTTAGATGATGGTATCGCTTCAGCGTATGCGACGGCCCTATGGGGACAAGATGAATGCCACACCGCACGTCAAATATTTCTGGATTGTTGTGAAATAATCCAAAACAAAGAATTCTTACAGACTGAACCGTCACCGAAAAGGGTGTCATTTAATCCTGAGGATGCTGTAATAGCTCTTATCGATTTGAAGAAGGTGCTTGAGCCGATTAGCGGTAACTATTGGCTTGATTTCGGAACACTCCTTGGGTTCATCCGCGAGGGTGGTCCGTTAAAACATGATAAGGATGCCGACATCGGCGTGAGTGGTAATATCGATCGCACCGCTCTGACGCAATTAATAAAGAATTCAATAATTTTCGACTTGCATCCTAAGTCAAGTTTAGATGAGCAGAAGATTCATTATTCTTTCTCTATTGTTCACAAGAAGCTAGGTATTTTGATTGATATATTTTTCTACAACCAGAACAGAGATGGTTCTTTTGCATGTGGGTTTTGGAAACACCCAGTCCCTGTAACGTGGTCGTTTGATAACATTCCCAGATTAGGAAAAATAACCGTAGACGGGAATGACTTTCCGGTGCCTGATGATCCGTCCAAGCACCTTGAGAAGATTTATGGGCCGAATTGGATGGTTCCAGATAAGCTTTTTGATACTGTTTTGTCGGCACACAATTTATGTCGGAGCTCCTTGGAAACTTCGACGCTATTTGGGCTGCAGCGGTTAATTAACAGCGTTCGGACTGGTCGTATCGAAAAGGCAATATACTACTTAGATGTTATCCAGGGCTTCGATGCCAACTTGCCACTTAAAGAACTGAAGCTAAGGCTTCAAAAGGAATTATAGCACCATGTCGTCTCTTGAAAATAATGACTTTTGGGCTTCTTTTTATAGAGGCAAGGAGGTTGGTTTTCCACCTTCGTCATTCTCAAAATTCGTGGGTGCTCAGTTTCTTAGTACCACTGATGCCGTTTTGGAGTTGGGTTGTGGCGATGGTCGAGATGCAATTCATCTCTCAAGGTTTGCAGATCGGTATGTTGGCATTGATCTTTGCACTGACGCTATTAATTTTGCCCAGCGATCATGTGAGGGTTCACCATTGGCGGCGGTTAGGTCGGCACCGATTTTTGTAACTGGAGATGTTGTTTCAAATCTTGAACGTTTGCTCAGTGAGCATAATATCAATTTTGTTTATTCTCGTTTTTTTATTCACTCTATATCAGCGATTGAGCAGCAACGTGTTTTGGAGATCCTTGCGTCGTCATTGCGCCTAGGAAGTTGCTTTGCTTTTGAATTTAGAACTTTGAACGATCCGTTATTTGATCGCGGTGAGATTATTGATGAGAATATCAAGTTTACTGATCACATGAGGCGATTTATAAACTTTACAGATTTTGTCCAAGATCTTGTTTCATCTGGTGTGTGGAATGTTGAGTACTCTGAAGAATCGAGAGGCTGGTCCAAGTTGGGCGATGATGATCCCGTTCTGGGGCGCGTCGTAGCTCGGAAAGTATAAATACAGTCTTATAAGTATTGTTCAATCCCAGTGCGCAAGTGCGGGGTTTTTCCGTAAACAACGTCAGGAACACCATGCCCCGCTATGAGTTGATCACCAAATCCGGCTTTGCCGCGCAGGCCTGGCGGAGAGTTGACAGCTATGCCTTTGCCGCCACGGATGCCGTGGCCCCCTTGGTGGTACAAGAGCTAGCGAAAGCTTGCGTGAGCCTGCCCATCGCGTTCATCCGGCAGAACGATGTGTTTGTCCCACATGCCGTGCAGGGGCTGGAACCCGGCCGCAACCTGTTCGTGGTCAACGGCAAATGGGTCGCGCCCTACACCCCCGCCGCCTATCGCGGGTATCCGTTCGCACTGGCGCAGGGCGATGGCGATGATCTTCATCTTTGCGTGGACATGGACAGCGGGCTGGTGGGCGCGGGCGAGGGTTTCGACCAGCCGTTTTTTGACGACGCGGGCGAGGCCGCGCAACCGGTCAAGGACGCGCTGAATTTTCTGCAGCAGATCCACCGCAACCGCGCCGTGACCCAACGGGTCTGCGCCGCACTGGCCGCCGAAGACCTGTTCCAGCCCTGGCCCCTGAAAGTCCAAGGCCCCGACGGCGAACGCCGCATCGACGGCCTGTTCCGCATCGACGAGGCCTGTTTGAACAGCCTTGATGCCGACGCACTTCATCGCGTCCAACAAGCCGGTGGTCTGCCTGTGGCTTATTGCCAATTAATCAGTATGTCGAATATCCAAACCCTGGGCCTGATTCAGCGCAAGCTGGCGGAGGTCAAAACACGGATGCCAGAGATGTCGGATCAAATCGATGTTGACGGGATATTGCAGCGGCACAAATCGTCATTGCCGGAACAGGATCTGGCACCAGCCGAAAACGACAATGTCGTGAATATTGCCGCAGACGAGGGCGATTTCGATCTGTCAGCGTTTGTGAAGCCGAGGCAAAACGATTAAACAAAGGCACAGCGCGGCTGCCACCCAGCCCCGTAGAATTATCAAAGAATTGAGAGTGAATAATGACCGAAACCAAAGCCGCCACCATCACTATCGACGACAAGACCTATGATCTGGCCGATTTGACCGAGGCTGCTCGTGCTCATGTTGCGAACATCCAGTTCGTCGATGCGCAAATCCAGCAGTTGAACAACGAATGGGCGGTCTGCGATACGGCTCGGATGGCCTACGAGGCAGCTTTCAAGCGCGAGTTGGCAAAGACCTAAACCGGCAAAACGCGCACTGAATACATACATTGACCGATAGAAAGACTACCATGCCAAAAATAACCGTAGACGGTACCGAATACGACACCGAAAAGCTCAGCGTGAATGGCAAGGCCCAATTGGCCAGCCTGCAATTCCTCGAAGTGCAGATGCAAAAGCTGAAAAACGAAATTGCGGTCTATCAGACAGCCCGTGCTGGTTACGCCGCCGCTCTGAAAAGCGAGCTTGCAAAGATTGAGGCAGCGTAACGCCATGAACGCAATCACCGCCTCAATACTGGCTGTCGGCATGATTGGGGCGGCAGCATTTCTGTCGTCCTATTCACCGATGGCCGTTGCCCAGACCCAGCCTGCACCAGATACCAGTACTGTATTGAACACCGGTACCGATGCGCTGCTGACCATGCCGCTGCTGGCGGACAAAGGCTGGTTCATCCACGCCTATGGCGGGCGTGTGAGAGCATGTACCGCGGATGGTGCCAGTGTCGCAGGCGAAAGACCCGCGCCAAAGTGTTCGCAGTGGAGTGAATACTGATCATCGCACCGTCACGCACGATCTTGTCATTGTGTGCGGTACTTAGATCATTACGCCCATCTAGCTTAGATAGCTGCTCGCAAACCGATAACTTGCACCATGATTGGCATGTTTCCTGCAGAGCAGGGCGTAACAGGCAATTGATCGTGGGGAATTTCGGATGGACATCGCAGCAAGTGTTGATCGTTTGATTTCAACCCTTGAGACCTTCAAGGCGTCCACACCAAGTGTTCCAAATAGCCAGCAACGCTCTGAGTTTGATGCACTGTTTTCTGACGCTTTGTCGAAACTTGACCAGCCTAATGTGGTACCGGTCGCAGTGAACGCGGCTGACATTGATAACACACCCGTTACCTTTCAGCCAAACGCTGTTTCTTTTGCAGCGTTTCAGACGGCGGATTGGTTGGTTGATAGCCAAAGCGATGCAACAGCCGCACGACCAAACATGAAAGAATTCATGGATGCCACCGGTGCATCCGCAGCAAACGCCAGCGAGCTTCTTTATGGTGTGATTGGCAGCAACGCTGACCTGCGTGATTGGTCAAAGATCATGTCATCTGGCAACCCGATAGATGCGGCACGTGCGGCGACAAGGCAGCTTTATAACAGTGACAAAGAATATGCGCTGGTTAATCATGCTGATTACGGCACTGTGCGCTTCGCCGACACGTTGGCCGAAAGCTCACTGAGTTCGAAAACCGTGTTGAGCCGTTCAGGTAACTTCGCGGATATTGCCACAGGGGCCGATACGCGCACCACGATGGCTGTATCCAGCACCGGTCTCTTGCTGCGCGGAGCTGGGTCTACGCAGGAACAGATTGAACGCACAGCATGGCTGTTTGGGTTCGATGCGCCTGAGGCTGTTGCCTAAGAAAATTTAAATCTGATATTATAATGCCTGCGCTGGTCTTAAGATGCGCAGATAACCAGATCTGGCTGAATATGCGTTTCCGGTAACAGGGGGGGGCAACTGCCAGGTGGGGGGGTACACCGATGTCGTACTCAAGCCCGCCCCAAGTTTGAGTATTGAAGACTGTCAACCAAGTCTGATTAGCCCAGTTCAATACTCCAATTTGTTGGTAAAAATAGCCTTGCCTGATGGGGATAAAGAGGCTGTTTTTTGAAACGGGATTATTGATATGTGACAATGGGTTAATGCCGATATCGTCGACAGTATAGTAATAAGCCCCCTTCCTCCTCTTCCCCCCTCTCTCTTTCTTGCCAAGCTTATCGTCAGCGTTAACCCATCTTTGCTTGCACACAGGCATGGTTCATTCCATTTATGGGCAATGGCAAACATTCCTGATGACCTGTCATATCGGCTTGGCCTCAAGCGCGAATATGTCGATCAGCCTGAAGGGTTGAAGACGAACAGTCGTCAATGGACGCCAACACTGCCTTTGGACAAAACCACCTTGTCACGGCTGCATAAGGCAGCGGATGTCCTTTATGACCGATTGATCGCATCAGATGTTGTTCGGCAGCATATTGATCAGCAGACCTGCGTGTTTGGCGACGATAAAGTCCGAGGCGTGATCAAGCCGTTCAAACCAACCCGCAGGTATCACGATGTCAGGGTGATCGTTGCGTTGCTGAACAATATGTCAGAATTGGCGTCTCGTCCGACTTTTCCGCTCAAGACTGGTCACCGTGACCACAAATACCAATCGGTGCCGTTGAACAACAAAGTTCAGCACCAGGCTCAATTGGCGTCATTGCTGTATGCGTTGGTTGTGTTTGATGGTGGCTGGATACGCATGACCCCTGGCAGATTTGTAACTGAGACCGCCAAAGGTCTCGTCACCCGTATTGAGCCAATGACACCGATGTTGGATTTCTTAACAGAGCATCGCCTGGTTCCCGTTCGTCTGCAAAAGACGCCAGTAAAGGCAGATTTGGATACGCCTGTACTGCGTGTGAAGCCCGAAGGTAGGGCGGCAAAGGCTGAGGCGCTCTTGCGTCCAGTATCAGCCTCAGAAGCTGTATTGCCGTTACTGAATGTGGATCTGGCAAAGCAAAAGCTGTCCGTACATCTGCCCGATTATGCGACGTACAAGTCATACTGGTCCTATGAAGACCATCGGCTGAAATTCCAGATGTCTGGCAAGCAAACGTTGTACCGTCAGTTCCAAGGTGAAGATGGCCGCGGTGGTCGATTATATGGCCATTTCGTGCAGCAAATGCCTGCCAAGATCCGTCGCTATTTGCGCATCAATCGGATGGCTGTGGTTGAGGTGGATTATTCCAACTATCACTTGCGTATTTTGTACGCGCTGGCGGGTCGCAAGCTGCCTGAGCATGATGCCTACGCCAATATGTTCGGGGAACGGGATCTGTTTAAAATGGTCCTGACAAAATCAATGGGATGCGCCACTGCAGAAGAGACAAAGCGTTCGATAGACTACGCACTGAGAGCGGCCAACAAAACTGATCTGGCAACGGGTGATCTGCTGTACGATACGTTTTGGTCTGCACATGAGGATCTGTGCCCGCACAAAGATCACAGCACCAAAGCGATCTGGCCGCAGACCAACCTGGTTGATTCCGAGATCGCATTGCATGTGCTGCGATTGCTCTATGACGATGGGATATGCGCCATTCCCGTTCATGACAGCTTCATCGTACAGGATCGATACCGCGACCAACTGAAAGCCGCGATGATGTTGGCATGGTCGGCACGGTTTCCAAATGCGGAGATAGCGATGAAGGAAATACCCTGAGGCGCATATTGACGTCTGGCTGCGTTTAAGGCCCGTATTATGGGGCTTTTGCTTGTGTTGGCTACCCTTGTGACCAAACCGAGTTCGATGGCCCTAATATGGCGTTTAAACGGCGGGAGATCGTGTCTGTGTGTCGATACGGTTGGCTTTGAGGTGATGAGGTTTGCATGACAGCTTGCCGAGATCGATTGCCTCTCTTCTGAAAGTGGTCGCACCCAGTTGCCTTTTGCGATGACAATGGCACCCGTGATCGTCTATGGTGTTCCGGTAAAACCTGAGACAATAATGCTCCCCCATCGGCAAGTGATCGCAGGGCGTGTTTTTAGAATCGTACAGCCGCTCTGGATATTTGGTATGCGTGTGTAGCCAAAATCGGCTTGTAGCCGATTCTGTGGAAAAACACCGTGTTGCTGGTGCAGAAATTAGCGGTCTGAACAGGGCGCGAGCGCCTTTCTTATCAGGCTTTGCGCGTTTGCTGCGGTGCAGGAAAGATCTTGGCTAGTTTGCGGAGGTTTTGGGCGGTTGCGGCGAGGAGAAATTCGTCATTTGCACCGTTCGGGCCGCGCAATCGGAGTCTGCCCAACCCGAGAATACGTTTGAGATGGGCGAAGAGCATTTCCACCTTCTTTCTGAGCCGCATCGAGATGACGTATTGCTTGGTCTTGGCAATGTCGCGGGCGACCTGACGGGCGTCTTCGTGTTCTTCGCGCGTGATGGAGCGGAAGTCGGCATTTGGGCAGCATTTCGCTTTTGAGGGGCAAGCTTGGCACGTCAGTTTCAGGGCGCGATATTTGGCGACACCTTTGCCGTCCGGGCCTCTGTTTGGATCAGAATAGTTGCGGCGGAATTGCTTGAGGGCTTCGCCTTCGGGGCAGATGTATTGGTTGTTGTCAGCGTCCCATTCGAAATCAGCGCGGCTCCAGGTGCCGTCTGTCCGGCCTGCCTTATCAATGACGGGGATATGTGGCGCGATCTTGCGATCCACAAGCCAGCCCAGCATCGGGCCGGAGCCGTATGCCGTGTCCGCGATGATGCGCTCGGGATGCAGATCGAACGTGTCTTTGACACGGTCCAGCATCGTGCGCACGGACCCGACCTCGGCCTGCCGGATCGACCTGGTCGCCTCGACATCGACGATCACGGCGTGGTCGGTATCGATCAGGTAGTTGGTGGAATAGGCAAAGAATGCTGGGCCCTTGCGCGCTGCCGTCCACTGGCTGGACGGGTCGGAGTGGGACGTGAACTTGGGCTCGACGGTCGTGGCCGCGCCAAAGGCTGCATCATCCAGAACCTCCAGATATTCCCGAACTGCGCGTGGCGCATCATCCGGATCGATGGTTGACGGGTTCCAGCCTTCCTTCGCGGTCGAGTTCTGCTTGTTGGCATCGGCCTCGATCAGGCTGGCATCCGCCGCAAAGCGTTGGCCGCTGACCAGACCCTCTGCAATGCACCGCGCCACAGTCGTCTCGAATAGGTGGCGCAGCAGGTCGCTGTCGCGGAAACGGCCATGGCGGTTCTTGGAGAAGGTCGAGTGATCCGGCACACGGTCCGCCAGATCGAGGCGGCAAAACCACCGATAGGCGAGGTTCAGATGCACCTCTTCGCAAAGCCGCCGCTCGGACCGGATTCCCAAGCAATACCCCACCAACAGCATGCGGATCAGCAACTCGGGATCAATCGAAGGGCGGCCTGTGTTGCTGTAGAACGGAGCCAAGTGATGCCGGATACCGGACAGATCGACGAAGCGGTCGATCGAACGCAATAAGTGATCCTGAGGAACGTGACCCTCGATCGAGAACTCGTAAAACAACGCGCCTTGCGCCTCTTGCTTCGGTCCCAACATCGCAGTTCCCCCCGTATCATACGAGGAATTGAATCAGCGACAGGCACCCAAATCAACAAGAGTTTTTCAACGGAATAAGCCCCTGTGTGGCCGTCTGTGGCGCTCTGAGGGGTGCGCTGCGTTCATACACGGGCTGACCCCGCCCCGCGCCGGATGAAAACTGTCAAGCCGCCATCCTGCAAACCAATCACATCCAATTTCATCCGTCTGACCATCTGGTCCAGTCCCGCAATCCGCCGAAGCATACCTGAGGCCCTGGGCTGGCCCTGTTCGACAATTGTGAGCCGTTGATAAGGCAGATGTAGTGCTTTTACCGAAAGTTCAGTCAACATCTAGACCGCTCTGTTCACTTTGGGCGCTATTGACTGACTGCCAGATCAACATGTAAACTAAGCTCAACAGACTAAGTCTATCCAGCAGAGGCCCCGCATATGAAAACCATCAACATCCATGAAGCCAAGACGCATCTGTCCAAACTGGTCGAGGCAGCAGCAAAAGGCGAGGCGTTTGTCATTGCCAAGTCCGGCAGGCCAATGGTCAAGGTGACCATGCTGAAAGGGCAGGCCCAAAAGCGGCTTGGCTTTTTGGCTGGTAAAGGCACAGTACCGCTGGATTTTGACGACATGTCTGCCGACGAGATCGCACAGATGTTTGCGGGCACTGAGGCATGAAGCTGCTTTTAGACACGCATATCCTGTTGTGGGCTGCATATACGCCTGATCGATTGTCGGCAAAGGCGCAGGCGATGATCGCTGACCCTGCAAACAGCTTGTATTTCAGCGTGGCAAGCTTGTGGGAGGTGGCCATCAAGGCGTCACTGGGGCGCGATGACTTTCGGGTGGATGTGGCGGAACTGCGGCTGGGGCTTGTGGCCAATGACTATACTGAACTGGCCATAGAGAGTGCGCATGTTCTGCGTGTGCCGACGCTGCCGCCGATCCATGCGGACCCCTTTGATCGCATTCTTGTGGCGCAGGCGATGGCGGAGGGCTTTGTGCTGGTGAGTAACGACGCGAAGCTGAAGGCCTATGGTGGGCCAGTGTGGGATCTGTGATCCTTCGATAGCAAAACAGGCCAGACATTGCTGTCCGGCCCGTCTGTTTGACACTTTGGTCATCGTAGATTGTCCGCCTTGTCAGCACAGCCGTCCTTCAATCGTATGGGAATGTGAACCCATCCCCAGAAATGCGGCTATCGATGCTGTGCCAATGTTGGATGCGTCCAGCAGTGTTTCTTGAGTCAGATGTGCGTAGCGCTGCGTGGTCTTGATCTGCGTATGCCCAAGAAGCTTTTGCACCTCGTAGATTGAGCGCCCGTTGTTGATCAGCAGGCTTGCGAAGGTGTGCCGCAGATCGTGCAGACGGACATCTGGCAACCCTGCCTTCTTTCGTGCTGTGTCCCATGCTTGATAGATATGCACATAAGGTTTGCCAGTCTTTGGGTTGCCAAAAATATACTGCGATCGTGATACGCCTTTCATTCGGTGCAAGATCGCTAGTGCGCCATCATTGAGGGGTACATGTCGTGCGTACCCAGATTTGGTATCGGGTATCCGCCACATACCTCTGATCAAATCAACATCCTGCCATGTCGCGTGGAGGGCTTCATTACGTCGTACCCCCGTCAGCAACAGGAACGCAACGATATGCTTAAGCATCGTGTTTTGGGACTTGCAGACCTCGTCATAAAGCCGTGCGACCTCATCTGCTCTGACATAGCGTTCTTTTTTGTTGTTCTCCTTGAGCAGACGAACGCCAAGTGTCGGATTTTCCGTCACCCCTGCGATCTTCCAATCGCGCCAAGCCGTATTGAACATGTAACGCAGCAATATGAGCCGACGATTGACGGACCCAGGTGCTGCCCCAGCCTTCAAGCCTGCTTGCTGCATGTTGAGAACATCCTCGGTGGTGATCTCATCCAGATGTTTCTTGCCGAAAGCCGGAACGAGGTGGGTGCGGATCAACGTCTCATCTGTCTTCCACGACCGCTTATTGGCTTGAGAAAACGGCATGTATCGATCCCATGCAAAGGTCTCAAATGTCGGGACCTGCTTTTTGGTGGATTTCTCTTCAAGCGGGTCGATACCCATCGCCAGCTTGTTGCGCATCCGCTCACACAACGCACGGGCCTGTGGGAGTGTCACATCACCAGCACTGGCAAGCTTAACGTAACGGGTCTTGCCCCGAACATCTGTGTAGCGCAAAAAGTAGGTCTTTCCGCCTGATATCCGCACTTCAAGCGCGAGGCCCTTTGCGCGGCGGTCAAAGAAAACCTCCTTCCGTTTTGAGTCTGGACAGACTATGGTAGCCATGAACGCGGGTGTGAGGTCTGTAACGGGCATTGTAGTCTCCTGTGGTTAATATTGAGCAAATATGAATATAGTAGTCATGAGGGGCTGATGTCAAGCAGAACAGACGAGATGAAGATATCAATCGTGCTGCGGGCTGCGCGGTCTGGTTTAGGTATTTCGCAGGCTGATTTGGCAGCGGAATTGGACGTCTCGCAGTCCACCATAACCCGCTGTGAGCGGGGTACAGGCTCGTTTCCAGCGAATGTTCTGTTACGCGCCATCAGCTTTTTTAGGGCGCATGATATTGATATTGCTGGCATTCTTGAGAATAATCCAACGATTGTCTTCAATTCGCGGATGTTTGAAACTCTCCATGACAAAGAGAGTACGCGTCAGCGTGATCTGGCGGCTTCTGCGATAGAGAAGCGTTTTGGCAAAAGCAAAACGGTGCCTGACGGCGCGGACGATTAGGTCAAAAGTGGGTACAGTAGTCTTATATGACTAGTATAGTCGCTAAGTGACTCGTAAGGCTCAACTTTTAAATCTGCAGAGTCTGTTCGCTCACAACGGGTTCTGACACGGTAACCGGCACTGCTGGCGACGATACAATCAGCGGCGCTCGCGTTGACATTTTGCAGACATGGAACTCAGCTGACACGATTGATGGTGGTGCCGGCACTGATAGCTTGTCCGCGATCATCACGGCTAGCGTTCAACCAGGTGTAGGCGGATTGACAGGTGTTGAAAACCTAACCGTGACCAATGCTAATGCGGCGGCGGCGGATGACCTTACCGTAACATTTTCGACTGCGACCCAAACATTCATCTCTGGCGTTACTGCAATCACAAACCTCGCATCGACAGACGGGCTGACCTTCGCTCGAGTGACCGAGCTTGCCACCATCAACTTGAACAATACCGGTGCGGCGACGACAGTTCAGTTTGCCGACGCAGTCTTGTCGGGCACAGCTGATACAGTGACGCTCAACGTTAATGGCGCGACAGGCGCCGTCACTATCGGTACTGTGACAGATGCTGACGGGGATTTTGAAACGCTGAATATTGTCGCTACAGGCGGTTCTTCTGCGTTTGACGCCACTAACATCGACGGTGATGTCGCGACGCTCAACATCAGCGGTAGTGGTAACCTTGCGCTTGGTGCTGCTTCGTTCGCAAACATCGAGACAGTTGCTGCCGGAAATGCTACCGGAAACGTGAGCCTTATCCTTGCTGCTGATGGTGTGACAGGTGCGACAAACACTAAGACAGTCACAATGGGTTCTGGTGATGACACAGTTAACATCGCCGCATTGGACGCAACCACTGTAGGTGCCGTTGTCGTAAATACGGGCGCAGGCGACGATACAGTAGTGATTGGCACAATCGCAAACGACTACACGATCAATGGCGGTGCTGGCACAGACACGCTTTCCTTCAACGCGTTGCCGACAGTCGCTACAGCGGTAGGTGTGACTGGTTTTGAGGTTTTAACCTCGACTGTCGCAATTGCTGACGCGGCCACCACAACTCTCGATTTGGCGGTATTTGGTGCCGAGAATGCTATTAATCGTGTCAACGTCGCGGGTGCATTAGCAACTGAAGATGACAGTGCAAACGATATTTTTGCGATTACAAATGCGCGTGATGTTGCAACCCTCGGTATTAACATTGCGGATGCTGACGGAGACGACGCTGTTGTTTCCTTTGCGCGTCTAATCGATGGTACTGCCAACGCTTTGACTATTGCAGTGACTGCGGCTGGCGGCGGCGAAATCTCCGCGATCAACGCAAATGACGAGGAAACGATCACGATCAACACTGCTGATGGCGCGTTGGCATTGGAGACCATGTCCGCAACCGATATGACTTCTTTGGTTCTGGTCGGTGACAATGCAGCTAACGTTGGTACTGTTACGGCCGCTAGCCTAACGTCTGTCGATGCCTCTGGTCTTGAGGCAGCCTTTACTGGTGTGTTTACGTCTGCTACCGGCGCACTCACGTTCACGGCTGGTACGGGCGTAGCTACCGTAACTGGTGGTGCTGGTAACGACACCATCAACGGTGGCGCAGCCGCGGATGTTCTAGTTGGTGGGGCGGGGAATGACACCATCAATGGCGGCGCTGGCGCCGACACAATCACGGGTGGGGCGGGTACTAACACGCTTACAGGCGGTGCAGGTGTTGATGTATTTGTGGTAGGTTTTGGGACTGACACAATTACTGATTTTGTGGTTGGCGCTACAGGCGATGATATCCGGATTGACATCTCGGCGGTTGAAGCGATCTCCGGCATGGACTTGGTGTTCTTGGATGACTTCGTTAGTGTTGGCGCAGGTGCCGCTGCGCGCACAACTATCACTGGAGCCACTGATTTGGCGGATGCAACAGCGGACTCGATGATCCTTGTCGTTAATGGCAATATCGCCACCGCGGCGGCACTCGAAGATGCACTTGAGCTTGGCGGTGCTTTTGAACTTACCATTAATGGAACCGTCGAAGCTGGTGACGGCTTCTTGGTGCTGTACGATGATGGGGTAAATTCCTATCTCGCAACTGTGGAAAGCCGCGCTGGTATTGCAGATAATGATCCGGCCGCAGTGGGTGATCTCATTGCGACCAACTTTGTTACCTTCACGGGGATTGCAGACGCAACAACAATACTGGATGCAAATTTTGTAGCCTTGGTTGCGTAAACTTCTTCTTTAGAGATATGAATTGGGCCACCTATTGGTGGCCCTTTTCCTTTTTTTATTAGAATTATGATTTATATTGATATTTGACACTGTAGCTCTGCCAAAGTTCGCGTGATGACAACGATAAAATTGATCAGTCACTGACTATGTGTGCTTAGATTGGCGAAATAGTTTAAGCCACTAGCACGTGGCACATTTTTCCATAAACAACGTCAGGAACACCATGCCCCGCTATGAGCTGATCACCAAAACCGGCTTTGCCGCGCAGGGCTGGCGGCGCTATGACAGCTATGCCTTTGCCGCCAGTGATGCCGTGGCCCCCTTGGTGGTGCAGGAACTGGCCAAGGCCTGCATGAGCCTGCCCATCGCCTTCATCCGGCAAAATGACGCCTTTGTCCCCCATGCCGTGCAGGGGCTGGAACCGGGCCGTAACCTCTTTGTTGTCAACGGAAAATGGGTCGCGCCCTATACCCCGGCGGCCTATCGCGGCTATCCGTTCGCGCTGGCCAAGGGCGAGGATGACCAGCTGCATCTGTGCATCGACATGGACAGCGGGCTGGTGGACGCGGATGGCGATCAGCCGTTTTTCGACGCGGCGGGCGAGGTCGCGCAACCGGTCAAGGACGCGCTGAATTTCCTGCAACAGATCCATAATAACCGCGCCGTCACCCAGCGGGTCTGCGCCGCTCTGGCCGCCGAAGACCTGTTCCAGCCCTGGCCGTTGAAGGTGCAAACCCCCGCAGGTGAACGCAATATCGACGGCCTGTTCCGCATCGACGAGGCCCGTTTGAACAGCCTCGACCCCGAAGCCTTGGCGCGGGTGCAAAAGGCCGGTGGCCTGCCCGTCGCTTATTGCCAATTGCTCAGCATGGGCAATATCCAGACCCTCGGCCTGATTGCGCGCAAATTGGACGAGGTGAAAAACCGGATGCCCGAAATGAGCGACCAGATCGATGTTGACGGGATATTGCAGCGGCATAAATCAACAGAGCCGGATCAGGATCTGGCACCGGCCGAAAACGACAATGTCGTCAATATCGCCGCCGATACCGGCGATTTCGACCTGTCGGCATTTGTGAAACCCGGCAAGAGCGATTAGATATATATCGAGCGCGGTTGGCCAATGACCCCGTAAAACAACCCATGAAACGAGAGAGCGAAATGACCAAGACCAAAGCCGCCACAATTACCATTGACGATCAAACCTATGCTCTGGCCGATCTGTCCGAGGCCGCACGCGCCCATATCGCCAATATCCAGTTTGTTGATCAGCAAATCCAGCAGCTGAACAATGAATGGGCGGTCTGCGACACGGCCCGCATGGCCTATACCTCTGCATTCAGCCGGGAATTGGCCAAGGCCTGATCCGGCAAAAGATTTGACGACGACATTAGGAAGAGAAAGATTAAGATGCCCAAAATCACCGTAGACGGCACCGAATACGATACCGAGAACCTCTCCGATAATGGAAAGGCGCAATTGGCCAGCCTGCAATTTCTCGAAGTGCAGATGCAAAAGCTGAAAAACGAAATTGCTGTGTATCAGACAGCGCGCGCTGGTTATGCCGCCGCTTTGCAGAACGAGCTTGCCAAAATCGAGGCAAAGTAACGCCATGAATGCCATGACAGCCATGATATTGGCGACCGGCATGATCGGGGCGGCAGCGATCCTGTCGCCCTATTCGCCGGTGGCAGTGGCGCAGACCCAGCCTGCACCAGATACCAATACTGTATTGAACACCGGCACCGATGCGCTGCTGACCATGCCGCTGTTGGCAGATAAGGGGTGGTTCATCCACGCCTACGGCGGCCGTGTGCGGGCCTGTACCGCCGACGGTGCCAGTGTCGCAGGCGAAAGACCCGCGCCCAAATGTTCGCAGTGGAGCGAATACTGATCGATGCGTGAGTGCACTGTCACGCATAATCTTATCACTATGTGTGATGCGCAGCTTAACAAGTCTCGACTATCGACCAGAAATAGCGGCGCGCAAACCGATAACTTGCACCATGATTGGCATGTTTCCTGCAGAGCAGGGCGTAACAGGCAATTGATCGTGGGGAATTTCGGATGGATATCGCAGCAAGTGTTGATCGTTTGATTTCAACCCTTGAGACCTTCAAGGAGTCCACACCAACTGTTCCAAATAGCCAGCAACGCTCTGAATTTGATGAACTGTTTTCTGACGCTTTGTCGAAACTTGACCAGCCTAATGTGGTGCCGGTCGCAGTGAACGCGGCTGACATTGATAACGCACCCGTTACGTTCCAGCCAAAGGCTGCGTCTTTTGCAGCGTTTCAGACGGGGGATTGGTTGGTTGATAGCCAAAGCGATGCAACAGCCGCACGACCAAACATGAAAGAATTCATGGATGCTACCGGTGCATCCGCAGCAAACGCCAGCGAGCTTCTTTATGGTGTTATCGGCAGCAATGCTGACTTGCGCGACTGGTCAAAGATTATGTCATCTGGAAATCCGATTGATGCAGCCCGCGCTGCAACCAGGCAGCTTTATAACAGCGACAAAGAATATGCGCTGGTCAATCATGCTGATTACGGGACTGTGCGCTTCCCCGACACCTTGGCCGAAAGCTCACTGAGTTCGAAAACCGTGTTGAGCCGTTCAGGTAACTTCGCGGATATTGCCACAGGGGGCGATACGCGCACCACGATGGCTGTATCCAGCACCGGTCTCTTGCTTCGCGGCGCTGGGTCCACGCAGGAACAGATTGAACGAACTGCATGGCTGTTTGGCTTCGATGCGCCTGAGGCTGCTGCGTAAGCGTGTTTTTTAGATCAGCGATGCAGGTCAGCTCAGCAAAATCTATTTTACCGATCCATCTCGCGCCCCTGCGACCGCCAAGATGTCGTCAAGCACCATCAGCACCCCCGAAAGCAGGTTTTGCGCGGCTCTTAATGCCTTAAGCTGCGTTGCGCGTGAGGGGCGGCTGCTGCACGCTTTGTTCATTTGCACCCTAGCCCGTGCGGCGTCAGTTATGGCTCCCGTAATCTGCGATACGGCACTTTTCTCAAATTCGCGCAACTGGTGCGGCGCACTCGGATGTCTACAGCATGCACGTATCGCAGGCAGCACGCGCGTCTTGAGGTTGGCTCTCAGCTGTTCTGGGAGCTCTGCAAGCCTCAACTGCCACTCGCGGCCCAGCATGCCTCCAAAGGGCCTGTCAGGCGGTACGAGGATGCCCTGCTCAATGCAGCTTTCGATGAGCTGCAGCCCTTCGTATACCTGCCGCCAGCGGACACGCGTCTCTATGATGCGATGAATAGGGAAGTCGGTGGTTTCGACGTTGGCGATGTCATTGATCTCGGTCATTGCAATACTCCGATGCTGAATGCGGGTGAAAGGATGAGTTTGCGCAGCACCTCTTGGACGGATGACCAGCGCACGCCTTTTTCACAGGTGGGGGTGGACGTGTTGGACAAGTTCTATGGCAGTTTACGCAACTTTCCTTACGAGAAATCCATAGAAGAGAAGTTCCGCAAACTGCCCCACATCCTGTCCAACCTGTCCAACTCATTCTCCTGCACGCCTTGTACGCAGGCCGACATAGTAGCGATCGGAACCGCTCTTGCGCTGGCCAAAGCCTCGGTCGCCCAACTGCGCTGTGAAGCTCCGCTTTGAAGGGCACCTAAACCCATTTGACGCGCACCACATCCCGAAGTGGATGTATAGCACCTGTTGAGCCACCTCGAATCCTGCCCCCTGGTCTGTGTGCTCATCAAGAAAGCTTCCAAGGATATCACTATCGGCGCGATACTGTGCCACTTCGGCCTTCATGGCTTGACTCAATTTGACGCCATCTTTGAGATATTGTGTTGCACCTTGCACCATCCACGCAAGTATGCCCGCACGCTCGGCCATCAGCTTTGACTCAAGCTGTGGGTCTTGCTCCTCTGGCAAAAATGTCCGACGGAAAGGCAGGATGATGATGCGCCGCCAGATACCGTTATCTGTGCCTTTGATGATCGGCTTGTGGTTTGTCCGGACCCAGACCGAAAACATCGGCTGGAAGGTGAAAAGCCCTTGGTACAGGAACCTCGCCGAAATCGGCTCCCGCCCTGCCAACTGTTTCACAACTGTTTCATCGAGTGTCATGCCTCCCGGCAGCTCGTTGATGGATACAAGGCGGTTACCAGCCAGCATAGCTAAGTCAGGCCGTGGTCCATGATCATCGGAACGTCTTGCAGCCAACAAGCTTGGGGGCGCGGTCACAGCGTAAGGTTCTAGGATATAATGCACTACGTTAGACATTAGCGACTTTCCGTTAGCCCCTGTGCCTACGCTGAAAATCATTTTCTCCTCGGTGGCTCCCCCTACAATAGTCATCCCCAAAAGTTGCTGGACTGCCGCAATCGTCGACGGATCATTGCAGAATACTTCCGACAAGAACGCGCTCCAGCGGGGAGCTTTTGCTGTGTCGTCGAAGTCGACGCCAATGTGCTTGGTGATGTAGAGATCAGGGCGGTTGGGTATTAGCGCCCCGGTCGATAGCTCGACAAGGCCGTTTCCAACCCCAATAAGCTTTGGGTGAGCGTCAAGTGCATCGGCCTTTATGCTCATGCCGGTCATAGACTGCATCAGATTGCGAACGGCATGGATTTTATGCGTTGTCTGAAGTTGGGCTACCTCCCCGATCAGCCGTTTACCCGCGTCGGGATCAATTTCTTGCGCCGCCGTGCATGCCAGCTGATACATCTGGATCAGCGCCTCTGTGATCATCCTCACTTCTTCGCCAAGTTCGCACCATAGCCAGCGCTCCGTCGCGCTGCACCATTGCAGCCACCTCCCAATCCCCCGGACGTACACCAGTCGGCCATGATACAGGTCGCGCACATATTGCGCCGCGCGGACATCACCCTTGAGTTTCCATTCAGGTATGACGGTCTGGCCAGAATGCGTGGCAGGCATCGGCGTTGGCATTAGGCCCATGCATGCCTTTCCAACGGTCCTCTGCCGATAATCATGGCGGTCCTGCCATTTGTCACGCTGGGCTAAACCCGAGTGTTCAAAGACCGCTTCGGTGTAGGCTTCCAGCTCTTCATCTCGAAACCCGATGGCTGCACCATAACGCGCGATTTCACTTGCCAAGTACATGTCGGCTTCCGATTGTGATGGGAAGCGTAGAGCACCTGTAAGCGCGTCCCACGCCGCTTGCCATTCTCCGCCCCACAGGTGGGGCTCAGCGGCTTGGAAGTGACCGACAGCAGCCGTAACTTCGGTAGCATCAAACAGTGGTGAAAACCTCTGTGAAACGGCAGGCATATTATGATCGGCCTTCGGTTGCAGACTACCCCCAAGAGCCGTGCGCAAGTCCACAGCCGAGTAGTAAGGCCCCTTTGAAACGAGCCGCACTTGTGGATTAGAACCCTGTTTTTGTTCATCTAACATTTTAGGCAACCTCGCGATTCTTCATGTGTAAAAAACCCGGCAGACGCAGAAGCCTTGAAGTATCGATCGCTGCAGGGTCCGCGCCGAACTGAACAAGACTCCGGTTAATGCTTTCCGCATCCGCAGCTTCTAGGGATTGTCCGTCGGCCACTAGCCAATAGAAATGCCAATTCATTGGGCCGCTGCTTTGGACCTCAATAGTTGGTTGCAGAATAGCGCGGATCGTGTCGAGCGCGTGCTGGTCAACTCCATCAAGATCGGCATGAACGCCTCGAACACGGGACAGGTTGATCTTGCCCCTTTGCCCGTTGAATTGATTGACTGCGACGAAGATGCCCGCCCCGCGCGCATTCAAGACGTGCAGGCGCGGAAGAAGTTCCTCGGCGTCGGCGATGGTCAGATCAGGAAAGCGCTTGGCTATGGCGCCAGATTGGGGTTTTTGAGCCCCCTTCGGCAAGTCGGTATAGCACTCGATGTTGAACGTTGCGTCTGGGCTCCGGTCGAGCATGTTCAGGAACTTGATGGCAGGGTGTGTCATTGCGCGTCTCCGCGCCCAACACGGACATTATCGCCGTTGATCAGTGCAGTCAGACTTTCTGCAGGAATGACGGTACGGCCACCGACGCGGACAGCCTGTAGCCTGCCTTGGCCTATCAGTGCGTAAATGGTTGTTTTGCCTAAGCTGGACGTCTCGCAAGCCTCGCGGATGCTGTAGGCCAGCTTCTGGATATGTGTGGTCGACATGATTCACCTCGGTCGTGATTGACTGAGGCAGGACTCACACGAAATAATTTCGCCGAATAGTTTCGCGGTAATTTCGCCGTTTTTTAAAGGTCTCGAGTTTTTGGGCCCCGCTTCAACGGCCCTTGTGATTTTTTAAGGTTGCGTATTTTTTGGCGAATAATGCGATGATCTGGATGATCTCGCTGACAGATTTCAATCAGGTTCTTTTCGCTTGCAACCTTCTGATCTTTTGACAGTTTTTCAAACCATGCCTGATATTCAGACGGAGCAAGCTTCTCTTTTCTGGCAGCTCCAGAGAGCGGCTTGGTACCTCGGTTGAGGTGATGTTTTAAGCTGGTGTACCTCACTGTAACATCTTGAAAGTGAGCTGAAGATTGCAGTGGCTGATATTCCCATACCGAGACTTCATGTGGAAGCCATTGTAGGCCATTGCCATGCCTTAAGCCGTCTATCGTCAGATCGAATGCTCGATAACTTGCCAGCTCCAGTACGGTAACTGCGCGCGCAACAGGTGAAACGTTACCATTTGACCCGCAGTATTTCCCATAAATTTCAATCGAACCTGTTAGCGCCTTTCCAATCAATCTCTGCAAAGCGTCCAAAAGTAACTGTCTCTCATCGTTAAATTTCATGGATGAAGTGGCGTTGATATACCCCTGTTGATCAAGTCTCTCGCCAAACGCCAGCCATGTGAGTGCTTCAGTTAAACTTATGTTCACTGGGTCCCGGCTCATTGCGCCACCATTCTGATTGGCACAACTTCGCCCCCAAACGCCAGTTCACCAGCGCAGAACTCAGCCCAGTCGACCATCAGGCGTCTCCGCTTCTCGAACAGATCGCCGCGCCGATAGGCAGCCTCGACCTTGTTGCCGATGCTATGCGCCAGTGCCATTTCGCAGACCTCATGCGGATAACCTGTGCATTCGGCAGCCCAGTCGCGGAAGCTGGAGCGGAAGCCGTGCACGGTCACGTCACTTTTCATGCGACGCAGCAGCATAGCCATCGCCATGTTAGACATCTGACCGCCTCGCACTCCGGGAAAAACCCATGGGCTATCCAGTTTCTTGACAGCCGCAAGTATCGATATGGCCCGATCAGACAGCGGCACCCGATGTTCCCGGCCTGCCTTCATGCGGTTTGCGGCGATAGTCCATACTGCCTTGTCCAGATCGATCTCTGCCCAAGTTGCGCCGACCACTTCTCCGGTACGCGCGGCAGTCAGGATTGTGAACTCCAGCGCAAGTGCAGCCACCGCCTTGCGCGTACGTAGCCCCTGCAGGATGCCTGGCACAGCAGCATAGGGGGCGGCCTTGTGATGCCCGCGTGACAGCCGTGTCCGTGCTGGCAGTATCTGCGCAAGATGGCCCCGCCAGCGTGCAGGGTTCTCGCCTGTCCTGTACGCTCTCACTTTGGCTGCATCGAGGATGGCTTCTACCCTGCCGCGCACCCGCGCAGCAGTTTCAGGCTTGGCTTTCCATATCGGCTCCAGCACTGCGAGCACATGGGGCGTGTCCACGTCCGAGACAGCCATATCCCCGATCATAGGGTAAACGTAGGTTGCAAGTGTATTTGTCCATTGCTGACGGTGCTTGGCGTTGCGCCAGCTGCCTTCATTGGCCTCAATATACCCCTCTGCGGTAGCCTTGAACGTAACACTGGCTACTTGCTGTGCTTGCTTGGCTGCAGCGGCCTGCGCCGCAGCCTCATCGCGCTCCATGAGCGGGTCAATCCCGGCCTTGACCTTCATGCGATATATCGCAGCGATATCGCGCGCCTGCGCTAGCGTCAGTTCCTCGCCGCCAGACCTGCGCAGCAGCTCTATTGCCTCAGCACAACGAGACAAGCCAACATCCCGGGCATTGCCATCCAGCATGAACCGATAGACCCAAGAGCGTGCTCCGGTCTTCTTGACCAGCAGGTGCAGGCCATCGCCATCGGCGTGGCGCCCCGGCTTGGCGTTCTTTACCTGCAGTGGTGTCAGCGCTTTGCTCAGCTTCTTGGGCATCTGGTATCCTCCGGCGGTACCGCGACCAGGCGGCAATCGTTCCCATAAACGTTCCCCGAAAATAGCGTAGTTTTATGGGAACGCAAGCGAACAGCCATGAACACTTCAATTTACACACTCACGCTAAGTCACTGTAAAACATGTTATATAGAACATGATAGAACCGCAGTGAATTAGTGTTAGGCGGATCCCCAGTCCGCCATTTACCCCCTAGATGATACGTCGCCCGGCAAGATCCGGCAAAGCCTGCGGATGATGCCAGCAAATCGCCGGCCCGCATGGCAGGGATTTAGAACCTGTCACGGTCAAGGGATAAGAAATCACAAGACGCCCAGCTAAACGGCTGATAACCGGCGATTTACCCGCGCGCTGCGTCTGTTCGAACGCGCGGATTTGCGCGCCGGGGCGTCCTGCATGTCTATGCAGCAGTTTTCGTCAATGCACCTACGCACCGATCAATAGTCGCTCCACTGCGAACATTTGGGCGCGGGTCTTTCGCCTGCGACACTGGCACCGTCGGCGGTGCAGGCGCGCACGCGGCCGCCGTGGGCGTGCACGAACCAGCCTTTGTCCGCCAACAGCGGCATGGTCAGCAAGGCGTCGCTGCCCTGCGATACCGCGCCAGTCTGCGGCGCAGGCTGGGTCTGCGCCACTGCCACCGGCGAATAGGGCGACAGGATCGCTGCCGCCCCGATCATGCCGGTCGCCAATATCATGGCTGTGATGGCATTCATGGCGTTACTTTGCCTCGATTTTGGCAAGTTCGTTCTGCAAAGCGGCGGCATAACCAGCGCGCGCTGTCTGATAGACCGCAATTTCGTTCTTCAGCTTTTGCATCTGCACTTCGAGAAATTGCAGGCTGGCCAATTGGGCCTTGCCATTCGTGCTGAGGTTCTCGGTATCGTATTCGGTGCCGTCTACGGTGATTTTGGGCATTTCAGTCTTTCTCTTCTTAATGTCGTCGTCAAATCTTTTGCCGGATCAGGCCTTGGCCAATTCCCGGCTGAATGCAGAGGTATAGGCCATGCGGGCCGTGTCGCAGACCGCCCATTCATTGTTCAGCTGCTGGATTTGTTGATCAACAAACTGGATATTGGCGATATGGGCGCGTGCGGCCTCGGACAGATCGGCCAGATCATAGGTTTGATCGTCAATGGTAATTGTGGCGGCTTTGGTCTTGGTCATTTCGCTCTCTCGTTTCATGGGTTGTGTTACGGGGTCATTGGCCAACCGCGCTGGATATATATCTAATCGCTCTTGCCGGGTTTCACAAATGCCGACAGATCGAAATCGCCGGTATCGGCGGCGATATTGACGACATTGTCGTTTTCGACCGGTGCCAGATCCTGAACCGGTTCTGAAGATTTATGCCGCTGCAATATCCCGTCAACATCGATCTGGTCGCTCATTTCGGGCATCCGGTTTTTCACCTCGTCCAATTTGCGCGCAATCAGGCCGAGGGTCTGGATATTGCCCATGCTGAGCAATTGGCAATAAGCGACGGGCAGACCACCGGCCTTTTGCACCCGCGCCAAGGCGTCGGGGGAAAGGCTATTCAGCCGTGCCTCGTCGATGCGGAACAGGCCGTCGATATTGCGTTCGCCTTCGGGGGTTTGCACCTTCAGCGGCCACGGCTGGAACAGGTCTTCGGCGGCCAGTGCGGCGCAGACCCGCTGGGTGACGGCGCGGTTGTTGTGGATCTGTTGCAGGAAATTCAGCGCGTCCTTGACCGGTTGCGCGGCCTCGCCCGCGTCGTCAAAAAACGGCTGATCGCCATCCGCGTCCACCAGACCGCTGTCCATGTCGATGCACAGATGCAGCTGGTCATCCTCGCCCTTGGCCAGCGCGAACGGATAGCCGCGATAGGCCGCAGGGGTATAGGGCGCGACCCATTTTCCGTTGACAACAAAGAGGTTACGGCCGGGTTCCAGCCCCTGCACGGCATGGGGAACAAAGGCGTCGTTTTGCTGGATGAAGGCGATGGGCAGGCTCATGCAGGCCTTGGCCAGTTCCTGCACCACCAAGGGGGCCACGGCATCCGTGGCGGCAAAGGCATAGCTGTCATAGCGCCGCCAGGCCTGCGCGGCAAAGCCGGTTTTGGTGATCAGCTCATAGCGGGGCATAGCGTTCCTGACGATGTTTATGGAAAAACCCCGCACTTGCGCACGGGGCTTTTACTTACCATGAGAAGGACCAAAACTCAGAAACCTACGGTGCCCAATGCGTTTGGCAGCAAATGAATGCTCAGTGGCAGCGGCAGCTTCAACATCAAGGATGATGCTTGGTAAGAATATCTTAGCTAGTGTTTTCCTGCCCCGAAAGGGGCAGGAAAACACTTCAAGGCTATCCGACGGATCTTAGGCAATGAACAGATCGTTTGCACCAAGCCCGGCACTCGTGACCAATGCATCCACTCCTGTCAGCCCAACGAGCATCACAACACTATCCCCAGTGCTATTAGCGTTGAACACATAGGAGTCCGTACCATCACTCCAGATCGCGGTATGGGTAGATGTGGTAATCTCCGCGTCAAGAATTGAAATGACATTCGTAGCAGTAAGTCCGGCCGCACTCGTTCCTGCAAAGGTTACGATACCTGCAGCAGAGATGGTCATAGTCAATTCAGCGGATGAGTAACCGGCAACACCATCAGCTGTAACCGCAGTCGCTTTTGCAGAAGTACCATCGAAGTCGAGTGCGCTTGAATAGTTTGTAGCGTCACCAACCTCAAAGCCGGTAATCCTATCATATGCTGCGATCGTCGAATCGCCACCATTGATCACAAAGTTAGCGTAAGCCGTTGCCCCAGCACCGTTATCACCAGACAACGTAATCGTATCAGCCCCTGTACCAGCATCAATCTGAATCGCGATCGTGGTTGTATTTGCCGCAAGATTATAGCCCGACAACGAGATGGTGTCGTTACCTGCATTAGTGGTGATAGCGATCACTGACGTGTCGCCAGCGACGCCAACCCAGGATGCCGCAGTTAGTGTCACCGAGTCTGTGCCACCGCCAGTGGTGATTGTAATGTTCTCACCAGTCGCGTTACCGACACCGGCTGTTGTAACAGCCAGCGTTGCATTTCCAGAGAATAGACCACCAGCGTAGGTGAAAGTCGCGGCGTCATCCATACCCGCGGCAGTAATTGTTACGCCACTACCAAAAGCAGAACTGAAAGCAGAACCAGTAGTAAGTGAAACAGCACCACCGTCATCATACGAAAGCTTTTCGACGTTAGACAACCCGATAAAATGGTTATCAGTCAATGTCGATCCGTTGTCCGAGATATGAATAGTATCGGTACCGTCACCACCGTTGATGCTGTTGTCGTTCGCACCAGTTTGAGCCAAGCTGGCTGCCGCAGTTGTGATTTTATCATCACCCGCTCCAGTGCTATAGGCGGTACCTGTTGTTGTCGACACTACAATTGTATCACCATTTGCCGAGCCAACCACCGTAGAACCGGAAACCAAAACACCACCCGTAATTTCGAGGTGACCAGTCCCAGTCAGGCCCGAGGCATTAATTGCGACTGCAACAACGTCAAAAGTATTAGCAACAATATTGAGATCCACATCTGCGGATCCCGAGATGTTTACAGCCTTTACCGAGTCTGCCGCATTAGCAAGAAAGCCAAAGTCAGAGTCACCAGACGTGTTAGTGCCTGTCGAGGCGATAATGTTTACAGTCTCAACACCGATCACGGACACACCGATCACGTCTACGTTCGACGTGGCTGTAGCGGAAGCCAAACGGATAGTAGCAGTGTCAGCAAGTCCAGTTGCGCTCGCGAGTGTAAATGTAGTGCTTGTTGTGTTATCGGCCAAAAATGTAATGTTCGCCAGTTGAGCGGCCGTCATATTGGTGTACACGCCACCAGCGGACGCAACTTCAATTCCAGTAACGCCAGCAATCAAAGACATGTCGAGATTTTCGGTTACTCGTACCGTTTCAAAACCGGTATACCTTGCACCATCAGCAGCGGTGTTTACGTCAGCTGCCGCAGCTATGATCAGTGTATCGTTGCCGGCACCTGCATTCACAGCTAGCTTATCAGTCGACGCTAATGCATCTGTTGTTGATGCAGTGATAACGTCGTCGCCAGATGACCCCGTCAGAACTGTCTGGTCATTGGTACCTATCTGCGCGACCAAACCACCCGAGTTGCCGGACGCGTTCACTGTAGTAAATCCGACATCAAGCGCACCAACATCGACCTTGCCAACGCCAGATACTGTCAGGGTTGCGGCCGAAGAAGTTGTGGCAAGGTTGTTTGTCTCGAGCGCAACTGCGGCATCAATGTTGACAGCCGATGCAGCCACAGTGTCAATCGCCTCAACAACTGATTTGGTGCCAGTGACATTAATATTCACGGTGGTTAGCTTTGCGCCCACTAGCGTTACATCATCAACAGCGGCGGTAGCACCAGCAACAATTTTATTGAGACCAATTGTTGCAGTTGTAGCAGTCGCGCCAAAATCGAGAGACACGTCAGCCGCCGCATTAGTTGACGATAGAGCGAAATTCTCAAGATTTACTACGCCAGCACCATCGACTTTAATCGACTGCGTACCATCCCCACGGACAACATTTACCGTTGCCACAGTGGACGCGCCTGTAAGATCCAATACATCGTCTAGATCGTAGATCGAAACCACCTCGATACCAGTGAGCGTCCCAACAACATCGCCGCTACCAGCTGAATAAACCTTAAGCGTATCTGTGCCAGCGCCGCCATCCAGTTCATCAGCGGCAGAGGAGGTCTTAGCAGTCGCAGTATTGTCGGAAACAAACGTATCATCGCCAGCACCGCCTGTAAAAGCTGCACCCAGATCAACCCCTGTAGTGAGCGACCAAGCTCGGCAGTTTCAAAACTTCCGTATTATTTGGCACCGAGCAGTACCTAGACCCCCATGTTTCGTCGGACCTAATTTATACCTAGTCCATCTTCTGTGGTTTTAGGGTCTGTGTTCAGGCGTGGTATCCTCGATCACCTCATCCGTGGCCAGATCCGCAGACATTGCCGCTGCAATCAAATGCAGCTTGTCATCGGGCAGAGTGAGGCGCAGAGCGCCCTCTGTCGTCAGGTCAATCACCACGCCTGCGCGACGAATGCGCTTAATGCATCGTCTATATCTCCGCTGGATATGGATCTCGCGGTTGTCTCTGCACGCGCCAATTTGGACTTCGAGATGCCCATATCATGCGCAAAGGTGACCTGCGGAATACCTAATATTGACCTACCGGCCCTGAGGGCTGGGGCCAGCTTTGTGGTGTCATCGCGGCTTGGGTGAAGCGTTGGTGTCGCTTTTGGACTATTTGACCAATTATCTGATTTACCGCTTATTTGGAGGCCTCTTATGCCAAAAGCTAGACTCGACACCCGATTCCTATCCCACGCCTGCTGTCCAGACGGCAAACGCAAAGAGACATATTTCGATACGTCGATGAGAGGCCTCTGTTTGGAGGTTCGTGTCTCGGGTGGGCGGACGTTTTATCTGCGCTACCGCGACACCCGCGGCAAAACCCGCTATGCGAAACTGGCTGATGCACAGCATGTGACCTTGCCTCAGGCCCGCACGCTTTGTGACCGCATGCGCAACAAGATTGCCATGGGCATTGACCCTTTGGCTGAGAGGGCGGTCAAGCGGCAGGTCCCCACTTTTGCGGATTTTGCGCGGGACCGCTATATGCCGTTTTCGCAGGCGAATAAGCGGTCTTGGCAGACCGATGACACGTTGATCCGTACCCACCTTATTCCAGCTTTTGGCAGTAAGCATCTTGATGAAATCACCACTGAGGACGTTCTGACGATGCAGCAGGCGGGTTTGACAGCGGGGGCTGCGCCGGGCTCCGTTAACCGGCGGCTCATCTTGCTGCGGTACATGTTTAATCTCGCATGGCGCGATTGGAAGATCGCAGGCGTCACAGAAAACCCAACGCATGGCATCCGTCTGCTCAAGGAGAACAACAAGAAAGAGAGGTATGTCAGAGCAGAAGAAGTGAAACGACTTTATCACGAGGTCTGCAAATCTCAGAACACGATGCTTAAGCATATTGTCGCCTACCTGCTGCTAACAGGGGCACGGCGTAATGAGGCGCTGCATGCCACATGGCAGGATGTTGATCTGGTAAAGGGCATGTGGCGGATACCAGAGACTAAGTCCGGCTATGCGCGACATCTTCCCCTCAATGACGGTGCTATGGCGGTGCTGCAACAGGTGCAGGGGTGTTCGCGGTCACAATATATCTTTGGCAATCCAAAGACGGGGAAGCCTTATGTGCATGTCTTTTACGCCTGGAACACTGCGCGCAAAAAGGCAGGGCTGCCCGATGTCCGTCTGCATGACCTGCGCCATACATTGGCCAGCCTGCTGATCAACAACGGGCGGTCGATCTATGAGGTCCAAAAGCTGCTGGGCCATACGCAGATCAAGACGACGCAACGCTATGCACATCTGACGCAAGAAACCCTGCTGGATGCATCTAACATCGGCACAGCAGCGATGGCCGCCACGCTGGGGATGGGGTCACATGGCGATGTCATCCAAGGTCGGCTGTGCTGAACATCTAGCTGTGCACCCTGCAACGCTACCCTGAGAGCAGGTGGGCCGGGCAGAAATGTCCGGCCTGTTGTTATGAAGGGGTCTGGTCTATCGAATTAACAAGGCACGACACTGAGTAATCCCACTTGAACGAGGTCGTTCAATGGCCTACATCAAAGCATGGAGTTCGAATGGGACGATGATAAAAGTGAGGCATGCTTTCAGGAGCGCGGCTTTGACTTTGCTTATGCAACGCAAGTGTTCTTCGATCCAGGCCGGACTGTGTTGACCGATGACCGCATGATCTACGGGGAAGCCCGCTACCAAGTTTATGGCACCGTTACCGGACGGTTGTTCGTGGTGGTATTTACTCAACGCGGTGGACGGCTCAGGATTATCTCGGCGCGGAAGGCCAACCAAAGAGAGGTGAAACGATATGGGCGTTTACAAAACTGATGGCGCAGCCCCAGCAGGGCGTATTGATATCTCGCGGGTTGATGCCACCACTGAGGTGGAGATCAAGAGCCACATGCTTGAAGACGAGATGGCTGCGCTTGCCGACGCAGGCGATTACGCGCGCCAGATCCGAAGGCGGCTAGGCCTGACGCAGGTCCAATTGGCCACAAAGCTTGACGTACCCATCGACACCCTTCGGAATTGGGAGCAAGGCAAGCGCTACCCCACCGGCCCTGCAAAGGCGCTCCTCAAGATCTTGGACCGTGCGCCAGAGGCGGCCCTGGCAGCGCTGAACGGCGCGTAGCGGGGGGCGTTGGGGTCACACTGCCGATGTCATCTAAGGTCGGCTGTGCTGAGGCTGTGCACCCTGCAACGCGACCATTACCGCAGACGGGCTGGGCAAAAATGCGCGGCCTTCTTCGCGATCAAACATCCAACACTGGCCAACCATAGGCCTTCAGCTTCGCGTCATTGCTGAGAAGCACAAAGCCTTCAGCCATCGCCTGCGCCACAAGAATACCATAACGGCATCAGCATGTATGAGAGGTGGCTTGCAGTGGGCGGCTTAATGAAAGCTGACAAAGAATTTTGAAATATGGTATCGTGGGACGATTGTGCAGGCGGGAGCTCTGAGCCGTGACAGAACCCTTCATCACCAGTTTCGGCGCTGTAGCGGCGCGCTGTCAGGCCAAGAGCAAGCGCAGCGGTGTGCAGTGCCGCAAGCCTGCGGTGCGGGGCAAGACCGTGTGCCGGACGCATGGTGGCGCGTCCACAGGTCCGAAGACGCAGCAAGGCCGAGAACGTTGCGCACAGGCAAAGACAGTACACGGTTGGGAAACACGTGAGATCAGGCGTAAACGTGCAGAGAAGCTGAAAGATTTACATGCGCTTGAGGGGGTCATGCGTGCCCTTGGGATGACCCAGAGATCCTAACCAGTTCCGATCACAGCGTGACGGCCCGTCGTTTGTGCACAGTCATATGTACAGGCGGAAAGGGGGGTCTTGTTGTGTAAGGGGGGTACTACCTGGGTGGGGTCAGCCCTTGGGGCGGATTTTTGTGTTGGGGTGGGGGGCTGAAGCAAGCGCTCCTGCTATTGGGGAGCTGTTATGGTAACAGTTACCATGCACCACAAAAAATTAAATTAATTCAAGGGCTAATGGCGGACTGGGGAGGATTCGAACCCCCGACCCCTTGATTCGTAGTCAAGTACTCTATCCAACTGAGCTACCAATCCGCGTGAGGCTCGATTTAGACTCAGGGGCTGGATGATGCAAGGGCCAAAACGGATTTCTTGTCATTGTACGGCATCGGCCAGCGCAAGGTCGGCTTTGGGCAGCTGAATAACAAAGGTCGTGCCCTCTGCGCTGCTCTCTTGCAATTCCAGCCGGCCGCCATGGCCGCGCACCAGATCGGCCGCGATCACAAGGCCAAGACCTGCGCCGCCCTTGCGCACGCCGCCCTGGAACGGCTGGAACAGGTGTTCACGCGCCTTCTGGGGCATGCCGGGGCCGGTGTCGCGGATGATCAGCCGCCAGACCAGCTCATCCTCGTCGGCGCGCAGACCGATCTCGCCGGGCACGCCGGTGGCCATGATCGCCTGACGCGCATTGCGCACAAGGTTAAAGATCACCCGGTACAATTGTTCGCCATCCGCGCGCAGCGTCATGGTGGCGGGGATGTCTTCGGCAAAGGACAAAGGGTAATCGCCTGCGGCCAGTCTTTCGCTATCCACCACATCCTCGACGATGCGCGACAGGTTCACGCGGGTCAGCGCGGGGGCGGGTTCATCGACCCGGCCAAAGGCCAGCGTGGTTTCGCACAGGTTCACGGCGCGGGTGATGGAATTGACCAGCTTCGGCGCCATCCGCTTGACCAAAGGATCATCGGACCCGCCGATCCGGTCGGTGAACAATTGCGCCGAAGTCATGATATTGCGCAGATCATGGCTGACCTTGGCCACGGCGCCGCCCAGCTGTGCCAGCCGTTCCTTTTGCCGCAGCGCCGTGGTCAGCTGGGTCTGCATTGTCTGCAAGGCGACTTCGGCGTCGCGCAATTCGCGCAGGCTGGCGCGGGGCGTGATGATCTGGCGCGCATCCTCGGGGGCCTTGGCATAGCTTTGCATATGCGCCACCACGCCCTTGATCGGCCGCACCAGCAGGATCTGCACCGCCAGGAACAGCAAGCCCGCCGTCATCACCGAAATAAAGGCTGACAGAATCAGGATATTGCGCCCGTAATCGCGCATCGCCAGCTGCATCGGGCGTTCATCCATCGTGATCTCGATCAGCTGGCCACCGTCGCGCACCGGATGGCCGATCACGCGGATGATCCGCTCCTCGGGCTGGACCAGCGTGCGCAATGCATCCGCGACCAGTGTAAACCCGGATGGCGCGCGCATGTCATAGGTCGCCGCCACCGGCGCGGGCAGTTTAGAGGATAGCGCCAATTGCCGAATCTGGTCGCGGCGCAACACGACATTGTAGATTTCGGCGTTTTCCAGCAGCTCTGCCTCGAGCGCGGGGCTGATCATCGCATCGACCTCGACCGCCAGGGACGCGATCTGCGCGCGTTCCAGCCGGGCGAGCAGATAATCCTCGCGGAACCGCGCGACAGAGGGCACGAAGATAAAGATTTCCGCGATCATCACGAAGATGATTGTCAGGATCAGAAATCGCCCTGAAAGAGAATTGGCCATCGTCCCTCGCTGAGGTCAGGGCAGCCAGCGCTGCACCAGACCGACAACCCGCTTTACCTTGGGGTTTTCAAAAAGTCTTGGGCTAAAATAAGCACCTGCCGCGCGTTTGTTAACCTCGCTGACTGTGGGATAAGGCAGGACGGTCTGTGCGATGGCGGACATTTTCATCCCGTTGGCGATGGCCATGGCCCAGAGGCCGATCAATTCGCCCGCCATATGCCCTGCCATCGACACACCGACGGGGCGGCCTTTGACCACCATCACCTTGATCAGCCCCTTGGTCTTGCGTTCGGCAATCAGGCGGTCGTTGTGGTGGAACGCGAAGCGCACGACTTCCAGCTTTGGCCCGTGTTTCTTGCGGGCCTGCGCCTCTGTCAGGCCGACCTGCGCCAGTTCGGGGTCGGTATAGGATGTCCAGGGGATATGGTCGGTCCGCTGCTTGGAGGGCAGCGCAAACAGCAGCGACCGGATCAGCACGCTGGCGTGATAGCCCGCGACATGGGTGAATTGCAGCCCGCCTGCCACGTCACCGGCGGCATAAACCCGCCGATTGGTCACGGACCGCAGGTCAGCCCCGACCTTGAGGCCCTTGCGGTCATAGGCGATGCCGCCTTTGTCCAGATCCAGCCTGTCTATATTGACCTTGCGCCCCACCGCGATCAGCAGATGGCTGCCGGTCACATCGCCCTTGGGGGTGTGCACGGTGATCTTGCCATCCGACTGGCTGATCTTTTCGGCCTGCGCGTCCTCTATAATCACCACGCCTTCGTCGCGCAGGCTATCAAGCACGATGGCCGCGGTTTCGGGGTCGTCCTTGCCAAAGGCCTTGGCGCCTTCGATCACGGTCACGTCACAGCCCAGCCGCCGGTGCGCCTGCGCCAGTTCCATCCCGATCGGCCCGCCGCCGATGATGATCAGGTGATCGGGTTTGTCGCGCAGATCAAAGATGGTCTCATTGGTGTGATAAGGCACATCCGCCAACCCGGGGATTGGTGGCACCAGCGGGCCGGACCCTGTCGCCACGACGAAACGACGCGCGGTGATGATCGTGTCGCCGGCCTGCACTTGGGTTGGCGAGATAAAGCGCCCGTAGTCCTGAATGACATGCACGCCCAGCCCTGTGAACCGCTCTACGCTATCGACGGGCGCGATGGTGGCGATGACATCGGCCACATGGTCCTTGGCGGCGGCGTAATCGACCTGCGCCTCTGTCGCGCCAATCCCCAAAGGCGCGCCATGCCCCATCGCATGCGCCTGCTTGGCCGAGGCGATCAGCGCCTTGGACGGCACGCAGCCGTAATTCAGGCAATCGCCGCCCATCTTATGCCCTTCGATCAGCACGACCTTTGCCCCCATCTGCACCGCCCCCGCCGCGACCGAAAGCCCGCCAGAGCCCGCGCCGATGATGCAGATATCCGTTGTGATCCGGTTCATGGGTCATCGTCCTTTCTTGCGACACAGGGCCAAGACCGCGATACGATCAGCGGACCGCCTGCAGATATGGCCAGCGGGATGCCCGCCCACCGCTTGATGGCCTGTTGCGGGCGGCGGGGCTAGCCACCTCACGCGGCATTGATGCAAAGCGGGGTGATGTTTCAATCTGCAGCCCAGAAAGTTGGGTGAACTTGCCGACTTGCCCCGCAAGCGCGTTGACAGCATCCCATGCCACCTCTAAGGAGCAGGTCTGACATGTAATACGGCTTCGAATCCCGGTCGGGATTTGGCCACCAACCGGAGGACACGCGATGAAGCGTACGTTCCAACCATCCAACCGGGTTCGCAAGAACCGTCACGGCTTTCGCGCGCGCATGGCGACAAAAGCAGGTCGCAAGATCCTGAACGCCCGGCGCGCCAAAGGCCGCGCAAAGCTGAGCGCGTAAGCGCTCTTCTTTCGTCTTGAGCGTTTTGAAACCGCCGGCAGAGCCTGACACGGGCGCTCCGGCGGTTTGCGTTTGTCTGACAACCCTGACCAAGCGCGCCGATTTCCTGCGGGCGGCCCAGGCGCTGCGTCAAGGCACCCCCGGTATCCATTTGCAGGCCCGCAAACGCGCGCCGGGCGAGGCGTCGGGCATCCGCGTCGGATATACCTGTTCCAAAAAGGTCGGTAATGCGGTGGCCCGCAACCGCGCCAAACGCCGCCTGCGCGATGTCGCGCGGCTGGTCTTGCCCGAGCAGGGCCGTGATGGCTGGGATTATGTGCTGGTCGGACGCCATGATGTGACCGCCTCTTTGCCGTTTGACGCCTTGGTTGCAGATCTGCGGCGCGCCTTGCGAAAGATCCATGCATGACACCCTTTGCCTATCTGTTAGCGCTGCCAGTTCGCGCCTATCGGCTGCTCTTTTCACCCTGGGTCGGCCATAATTGCCGCTATCAGCCGACCTGTTCGGCCTATGCGCTGGAAGCCTTGGAAAAACACGGCGCGATCAAGGGCGGTTGGCTCGCATTCCGCCGCATCCTGCGCTGCCATCCCTGGGGGCGCAGCGGGATAGACAACGTCCCGGAGTGAAGATTTTTTGTCAAAAAATCTTCGCGCCCCCAAGAAATTTTGACAAAATTTCTTGTCACAACTTCTCGAACGCGATTATGACCTGGCCGATATGCACCCCGAAGCGGCTGACATAGGCCACATTCAGCAAGCGGTCATCGGCCAGCAGCCACATCCAGTCATCAAAACGCACCCGCAGCGTCTCTGTTGGCCCATCCGCAGAGGGCACCGGCAGGGCGATCTCATATTGCCAATTGAACCGGTCGCCTTGTTCCTGCCCGGTCGCGCGGCCAATCACACCGGGGGCGGTCCCTTCCCAGCTGTCTGCGCCGGTTTTGACCAATGTCCAGATGCGCTGTTCGGTCGATCCGTCCTCATAGACGAAATCCTCCACCAGCCGCAGCCGGTCGCCGTCCCAATCGCCCGCGATGGTGACGACAAAACTGCGGCGCATTGTGCCAAGAATGTCCTGAAACTGGCCATAGGCCACCAGATCGCCGTCAAAGAATTCCTCCAGGTTCAATTGCCGGTCGCTCAGGGCGGGATCATTGAACGAGGGCTTGCCGGTGCAGGCGGCCAGAAACATCAGGGCGGCAAGGGCGATCAGGCGCATCATTCTTCACTCCGGCTTTTTGGTGATACGTCCCAGGTGCCGGGTCGGATGCCTCTAGGCAGGCGGGCCGCGATCTGGCATAGCGCGGCTATGCTGGATGAAACCGAAATACACCCGCTGTTCGCAGGCGCGCCGAGCACGACAGAGTTCAAGAAGCTCCGCAAACGGATCGTGCGTCAGACGCGCGAAGCGATCGAGCAGTACGGGATGATCGCGCGCCCTGCCGATGGGACTAGGCCGAAATGGCTGGTTTGCCTGTCGGGGGGCAAGGACAGCTATACCCTTTTGGCGGTGCTTCATGAACTCAAATGGCGCGGCCTCTTGCCGGTCGATCTGCTGGCCTGCAATCTTGATCAAGGCCAGCCCGGCTTTCCTGCCACGGTGCTGCCCGAATTCCTGGCGCGGATGGGCGTGCCGCACCGGATCGAATATCAGGACACCTATTCCATCGTGATGGACAAGATCCCCGCCGGTCGCACCTTTTGTGCGCTGTGTTCACGGCTGCGGCGCGGCAACCTTTACCGTGTCGCCCGCGAAGAAGGCTGTTCGGCAATCGTGCTGGGCCATCACCGCGACGACATTCTGGAAACATTCTTCATGAACCTGTTCCACGGTGGCCGGCTCGCGACGATGCCGCCGAAACTGGTCAATGAAGAAGGCGATCTGTTCGTCTACCGCCCGCTGGCCCATGTCGCCGAAATCGATTGCGAGAAATTCGCGCAGGCCATGCAATATCCGATCATCCCCTGTGATCTATGCGGGTCGCAAGACGGGTTGCAACGCCAGCAGGTCAAGCAGATCCTGGATGGCTGGGAACGCAACAGCCCCGGGCGCAGGCAGGTGATGTTCCGGGCGTTGATGAATGCGCGGCCCTCGCATCTGCTGGACCCCAAGCTGTTTGATTTTGCCGGGCTGACGCTGGCGGGCTTGCCCAAGGATTGACCCGCCCGGCGGCTGGATCGACTCTGCGCGCGCATCCCTGCCGCAATTGAGCGCGGATCATCCAAATTTTGCCAAATTTGGCTGCTTTGCTGACGGCAGGGTGACGCGCCGCAGGTTGCGCCTTGCCCGCCGACAGGAGCAAGTGATGACATCGCTGAAAAGACTGGCGACCGCATTGGCATGTTGTTGCGCGCCGAGCATGCTGATCGGGCAGGCCGTCGAATTGCGCTCGTCGGATGATTTCATCAGCGTCGCAGGCGAGATCACCGGCTTTGACGGCACCATGGTCACGATCCGGTCCAGTGTCGGCCCCGTCAGCCTGCCCGCATCTGCCGTGATCTGCTATGGTCCGGGCTGTGCCGCGGTTCTGGCTGATAACAGCTTTGGGCTGACAGCCGCCGCTTTTGCCGATGTGATGCCCGATGCAGCCCCTGCGACCGACAGCTTGCCCGAGGCTCTGACAATCGGATTTGCAAGGCCGGTCTACGAAAGTCTCTATCGCCATCTGACCACGGCCTTTGCGGCCTCTGACCCGGCTGATCTGACGGTGGATCTTGCACCGGCAACCGGCACAGGGCCGACAGATGTGTTTTTGGGGCCTGCCTCGCTTTTGGGCCGGGCCGAGCAAGTCTATGCAGCCCCGATTGACTGGGCCATGGCCAGCGCGCCGCCTGCGCAGATGGTCGCCTTGCGGGCCTTTGCAATCATTGCGTCGCCCGATGTGGGGGTCGCATCGATCCGGATCGCCGATCTGGCCGCGATCTATGCGGGCGAGGTGACAAACTGGTCGCAGATCGGCGGGGCGGAAATTGATGTGCTGCCCTTGCAATTGCCCGCGACATCCGCACTGCGTGATGCCTTTATCGCTGCCGTCATGGACCCTGCGGATAAGGTGATCGCGGATGATATCCTGACGATGGCCGATGAAGACAGTATCGCCGCAGCGATCAACGGTTTTGCGGGCAGCATCAGCATTGTCGCCTTTGGCAATGCCGGACCGGCCAAGATGCTGTCGGTTGCAGGCGCGTGCGGCGTTGCGGTCCTGCCCAATGATTTCACCATCGCATCGGGGGATTACCCGTTGCTGGGCCCGGTGATCGCGCGGATCGACAGGCCTGCCGCAACATCATTGCCTGCGCGTCTGTTCGATTTCGCCACATCGGATGCAGCGCAAAAACTGATCGCGCCCGAGGGCTTTGTCAGTCACGCGGCCCTGCGCCAAAGCGCGGTAGAGCGTAACATCCGGCTGACCGGCCTGCTGACCGGCACAGCGCCCCCCGAGGACCGGCCTGTCGCCGCCCAGATGTATCAGGCCCTGTTTGCGGCGACACGTCTGAGCCCCACCATGTCAGGCGGGCCGGCCAGCGCGGTCGAAGGCGCATGGAACCGTGCGATGATGGGCAATCTGGCGCAGATCTTGGCCGCGCCCGATTTCGCCGGGCGACAGGTCATTTTCGCGGGCTTTGGCAATAGCGATGCTGGCGGCGCGGATGCGGTGGAGCGTTCAGCCGCGGCGGCAGAGGCGATGGCGGCAGCCTTTGCCGCTTTTGCCCCTGATCTGCTGGCTGGCAATGATCTGACGCTGACCGCGCTGGGGTTTGGCGACCTGTCGCAGGCCAGCTGCGCTCGGGGGCAGGTCGCGGGGCCTGCCCATAGCCGGATCGAAATCTGGGTGAAATAGCAAAGTGGCACGGGATGCAGGCCGCGCTTGCCGGGCGGTCGGCTTTGCGGCATCACTCGTGGTCATGAATGCTGATATGCTTTGCAAAGGTTTGGGCCGATGATGGCGCTGGGCCTCGATCTGGGTGGCACCAAGATTGAGGCGCAGGTCTTTGCCGATGATTGGCAGCTACAGGGGCGCAGGCGGGTGGCCACGCCGCGCAGCTATGCGGATCTGCTGGATGCGCTGGCGGATATGGTCAGCTGGGCGGATCATCTGGCCGCCGGGCCGGTCAGCGTCGGCATTGGCGCGGCGGGCGCGGTCAATCCGCGCGATGGACGCGTGCTGGCGGCAAATCTGGTGGCGGATGGCCAGCTTCTGCCGGCGGATCTGGTGGCGCGGCTGGGGCGGCCTGTCAGCTATCTTAATGACAGCCATGCGCTGGCCCTGTCCGAGGCGGTCTTTGGCGCGGGCCAGCCTTTTGCATCTGTCTTTGCGCTGGTGCTTGGCACCGGTATTGGCGGCGGTCATGTGCGCGACGGGCGGCTGCAAAGCGGGTTTTCCGGCCTTGGCGGCGAGGTGGGCCATCTGTCTGCGCCCGCCCATCTGGTGCAGGCGCATGGGTTGCCGGTGGTTGATTGCGCCTGTGGGCGGCGCGGCTGTATCGAGACGCTGATCAGCGGCGCAGGCCTTAGCCGGATGGCCCAAGCGCTGACCGGCGAAAGGCGCAGCGCGCCGCAGATCATCGCCGCGCGCAAGGATGATGCGCGCATGGCGCAGCTCTGGCAGGTCTGGTGCGCGCTGGCGGCTGAACTTGTGCAGACACTGGTGCTGACGCTTGACCCTGATTGCATCCTGCTGGGCGGGGGGCTGTCGGATATTGCTGGCGTGGTCGATGATCTGACCCGCGCGGTGGCTTTGGCGCAATTCGATGGCTTTGATTGTCCTGTTATCCTGCGCGCCACGGGCGGGGCGGCCAGCGGTGCGCGCGGGGCGGCCTATGCCGCATGGCAGGTGGCGCATGGCTGAGGAATGGATCATCCCGACGCAGCTGTTCGACAATGGCCGCTTGCAATCGGGGATGGCGGTGCATGTCGCGGCGGGGCGGGTTACTGATCTGTGTGCCGCGCGTGCCGTGCCCGCAGATGTGGCGCGGCGGGCCGTCGCGGGGGTCCTGACCCCCGGCTTTGTCGATCTGCAAGTCAATGGCGGTGGCGGTGTCCTGCTGAACCAAGCGCCGAGCGCTGCGGGGCTGATGCAGATTGCCGCGGCGCATCGGCGGTTTGGCACCGTGGCGATGATGCCCACGGTGATCACCGATGCGCCTGCGGTGCTGGACAAGGTCGCAACGGCGGTGATCGCGCAACAGGCGCTGGGCGGGCAGGGCAGGCTGGGCGCGCTGCATATCGAAGGCCCCCATATCGCCGCCGCGCGTCGCGGCACCCATGCCGCCGCATATCTGCGCCCCTTGGATGATGCCATGTTGCAGATCCTGCACCGGTTGCGCGATGCCGATGTGACCGTGATGATCACCCTCGCGCCCGAGATGGTGACGCCAAACCAGATCGCGGCGCTGGTCGATCTGGGGGTGATCGTGTCGCTGGGGCATTCAGAGGCGACGGCCGCGCAGGCCGATGCCGCCTTTGCCGCAGGGGCGCAATCGGTCACGCATCTTTACAATGCGATGTCGCAGCTGCAGGGGCGCGCACCCGGTCTGGTGGGGGCTGCGATCAATAGCGCGGCCTATCTTGGCATCATCTGCGACGGGGTGCATGTCGATGATGCGATGGTGGCGCTGGCCTGTCGCGCGCGGCCTGTCGCGGGGCGCATGGTGCTGGTCTCGGATGCGATGCCGACCGTGGGCGGGCCGGATCATTTTGACCTTTACGGCCAGCGGATCGCGCTGCGCGATGGCCGGCTTGTCAATGCCGAGGGCAATCTGGCAGGGGCGCATAGCACCATGCTCTGGGGGGTGCAGCGCTTGGTCGGCCGGGTCGGGCTGGGGCTGGAACAGGCGCTGCATATGGCGATCAGCGCGCCTGCGGCCTTGCTGGGCCAACCGCATCTGGGGCGCATCACGGGGCGGCGCATCGAAGATCTGGTCTTGCTCGATGACGCGCTTGCGCTGCAGCCGCTATCTGCCAACAGCGGGCATGATATCGCCTAGCAGCGGCAGAGCTGCTGTTGTGGCCGATATCCAGAGGGTGCAAAAGCCCTGCATGCAACATAGGTATGGCATATGAAAACGCGCATTCTATCTTTCTTGATGATCCTCGCCCTGTCGGCCCATGCAGGCAGTGTCGCGGCGCAGGCGCTCAGCCTGTCGCAGATTTCCGATTACCTGAACCAATTGCAGACCGCGCAGGGCGGGTTCACCCAGATCAATGGGGATGGGACGCTGTCCACCGGCCAGATCTATATCAAAAGGCCCGGCCGGATCCGGTTTGAATATAACCCGCCCCAGCAATCGCTGGTCCTGGCCAGCGGCGGGCAATTGGCGATTTTCGATCCGCGCGCGAATACCGGGCCGGACAGATATCCGCTGAACCAGACCCCGCTGCATATCATCTTGCAGCGCAATGTGGATCTGACGACCGCGCGGATGGTCACCAATGCCGTCTCTGATGGGACCACGACAACGGTGACCGTGCAGGACCCCGCCAATCCGCAATATGGCAATATCCAGTTGGTTTTCACCGCCAATCCGGTCGCGCTGCGCCAATGGATCATCACCGATGATCTGGGCAATCAGACCACGATGGTGCTGAACGAGCTGACGACAGGCACAACGATCGGCGATATCATGTTCAATATCTCTGCCGAAATGCGCAAGCGCGGGCTTGATTAAACCCCGCGCGGCGCGCGGCGCGCGGTCAGCGTCTGCGGCAGGCGCGCAATTGCGCATCATACATGACGGCGCGGGAATCCACCTCGCCGGCGATGCGGATCAGCCAGGACTTGGACCGCCAGGTGCCGCGCAGATAGCCCTGCCGCCCGTCGTGATAGGCCAGATATTGGTTGCGCGTATCATAAAGCGGCACCCCGGTTTCCGCCACGGTCTTGGTCATGTACCAGCCCATGAAATCGGTCGCATCGCGGATATTGTCGCGCCGCGCGCGCGATCCGCCACCATCGCGCTGGTATTCGCGCCATGTGCCGTCCAGCGCCTGGCTATAGCCCAAAGCCGAGGATTGCCGCCCGATCGGGATCACCCCCAGCGCATAGGTGTGCGGCGGGCGGATATTGCCGATGAATTTGCTTTCCTGATACATCATCGCCATCATCGTCGGCACGGGCACGCCGTGTTTGCGCTCTGCCGCCTGGAATGCACGGAAATAATGCGGCCGCTCGCGCGCGATGCTGCATGCGTCATCAAGATTGCGCGGCGCCGAAAAATTCCCCGAGCCGCCGCAGCTGCCCAGAAAGATCAAGAGTGCCAGTGCGCGGAGATATCTGCTCATTCGCCCGTCGCCATGTTTTGTTTTGTCCACCATAGCGTGCCCGGACCGATCTGCAAATGCCTAAGGCGGCCCAAGGGCATCATATTTTCACTGCAAATCTGCAAAAAGCCGCCAAAAGGCGCCCGTGCCGTGACCTGTCGTCAGCCGTGGACTCTGGCGGGCAAAAACCCATATACAGATGTGAAAGGGCCGCAATCATGCTGAAAAAGCACGCAAAATATCATCTCGGACAGATCGTCCGCCACCGCAAACATCCGTTTCGCGGGGTGATCTTCGATGTGGACGCCATGTTCGCCAATACCGATGAATGGTATAACGCCATCCCCGAAGACAGCAGACCGCTGAAGGATCAGCCGTTTTATCACCTGCTGGCCGAGAATGAGCAGAGCTTTTATGTCGCCTATGTCTCTGAACAGAACCTTGTCGCGGATCATTCGGGTGAACCGATCGACCATCCTGATCTGGACGATATGTTCGGCCCGTTCGAGGATGGGCATTACCCGTTGCAGCTGCAACTGAACTGATCTGCGGCGGCCGGTGCTGGTCATCGCGCGCAGGCATGTTACATCCTTGCGCAAAGTCGAAAGGATGCCGTGATGCTTGTTGTGATTTCCCCCGCCAAATCGCTGGATATGACCCCGGTGCAGATCGCTGCCACCGCCCCCGCATTTCAGGATGATGCGCTGCGCTTGGCGAAAACCGCGCGTGGCCTAAGCTTGGGTGATCTGAAAAGCCTGATGGCGATTTCGGATGATCTGGCCCGGCTGAACCGCGACCGTTTCAAGGCCTTCGCGGCGGACCCTGCGGATGATGCGGTGAAACCCGCAGCCCTGGCCTTTAACGGCGACACCTATCAGGGGCTGGAGGCGAAAACGCTGTCCGCCGATGATCTGCATTGGGCGCAGGACCATCTGGGCATCCTGTCGGGGCTTTACGGCCTGTTGCGCCCGCTGGACGCAATCCAGCCCTATCGCCTGGAAATGGGCAGCAAGCTGAAAACCCGGCGCGGTGCGTCGCTTTACGAGTATTGGGGCGATACGATTGCCAAGGCGCTGAATGCGCGCGCCGCCGATGTTGGCACGGATACGCTGGTCAATTGCGCCAGTCAGGAATATTTCGGCGCGGTGGATCGCAAGGCGCTGAACCTGCGGGTGATCACCCCCAGTTTCATGGAAATCAAAGACGACAAGCCCCGCATCGTCAGCTTTTTCGCCAAACGCGCGCGCGGCGCCATGGCCCGGTTCATCGTGGAAAACCGCCTGACGGAGGCGGAGGGCATCAAGCATTTCACCAGCGGCGGCTATGCCTATGACGCGGATCTGTCCGAGGGGGATACGTGGGTGTTTGTGCGGGATTATCCGGCCTAGGGGCTGTTTATCATCTCTAATCCAACCGCAGCGTGCGTTCTTTCAAGAATTGTTCAAGCTGTGCTTGGGTCATCTCTCCGGTGACGACATTGACAACCACATCGTCCCACCGATCCGTTTCGCGCGTTTGCAACCAATAGTGGCTGCGTTCGTAAAGCAAGAATAACATCAAGAGGGACGTGCGTTTGTTCCCATCGGCAAACCCATGCGCTGTGGCAATGCCGTGTAAAAGGGCTGCGCCCTTGGTCCATATTCTTTTGTGATAGCCATGGTAGGGACGCCCCAACGCACCCAGCAGTGTCGAAACGTCATGTGCGCCATGATGTCCGCCGAACTCTTCCACACAGACACTATTGGCGTAGACTGCGTCGGCCAGTGTGACGCGGTAGTGCCGCCTACCTATCGGCAAGCCGCTTGAGCGCGTCCCTATGCGTAGTGACGCTGCGGGCGATGACCTTTCCTGAAGTGTTGGTCACATTCAACGATTTTGTTAGAGATCGCTGGGTTAGAGCGCTGGCCGCAATACTCTTTGCACCATGTTTACCATTTGAGGTGGTAAGAACTTTTCCAGCAACAGAGGGAGTTGTTTTCGATTTCATGGTTTCATCCTGAGGTGTGTAAGACTTGTACACTATTGCTGCAAAAATCAAGTTTTTCCTATTACAGCGGTCGTATGTCGATGCAACACTTTACCGTTGGAAAACGTGCAGATCCTCCGCATACCTATTGGCTCCTTTGTCATAAAGCCAAAAACCACACCAGAACGACTGGGCTAGCTCGGCGCTATACCGTCACTACATCACCCTGCTACCCAGTCACACCTAAACACGTTCAATCGCCAGCGCGATACCTTGACCGCCGCCGATGCACATGGTGATCAGCGCGCGTTTGCCGCCGGTGCGGTCCAGCGCGTACATCGCCTTGACAGTGATGATTGCGCCTGTCGCGCCGACAGGATGGCCCAGCGCAATCGCGCCGCCGTTGGGGTTCACGCGTGCAGGGTCAAGGCCCAGTTCCTTGCTGACAGCCAGCGCTTGGGCGGCAAAGGCCTCGTTCGATTCGATCACGTCGAAATCATCCGCCGCCAGCCCGGTTTTTTCCAGCAGCGCGCGCACGGCGGGGACGGGGCCGATGCCCATCACCTCGGGGCGCACACCGGCATGGGCATAGCCCAGAATGCGAAAGCGCGGGGTCAGGCCCGCCGCCTGCGCCGCATCCGCGCGCGCCAGCACGATGGCCGCCGCCCCGTCATTCAGGCCCGATGCATTGCCTGCCGTGACGCTGCCATCCTTCTGGAACACAGGGCGCAGGGCGGCCAGCGCGGCGGCGGTGGTGGGTTTGGGGTGTTCGTCGCGGATGAAATCGACCGTCTCGCGCTTGCTGCGGAGCTGCACCGGCGTGATCTGGCTGTCGAAATAGCCCGCCGCGATGGCCGCTGCCGCGCGCTCTTGGCTTTGCAGGGCAAAGGCGTCCATCGCGTCGCGGCTGATCCCGTATTCGCTTGCGACATTTTCCGCCGTGATCCCCATATGGCCGGTGCCAAAGGGACAATTCAGCGCGCCCAGCATCATATCCTGCGTGCGGATATCGCCCATCTTGGCGCCCCAGCGCTGGTCGGTGATGATGAAGGGCGAGCGGCTCATATTCTCGGACCCGCCGGCAAGGCCGAAATCGGCGTCCCCCAGCATCAGCGATTGCGCGACGGAAATGATCGCCTGCACACCGGACCCGCACAGCCGGTTCACGTTCATCGCAGGCACGCTGTCGGGGATGCCCGCCTGCATGGCGGCGACACGGCTGACATACATGTCACGCGGTTCGGTATTGATGACATGGCCAAAGGCGACATGGCCGATCTGGTCGCCCGCGACACCCGAGCGTTCCAGCGCGGCCTTGGCCACGACCGCGCCCAGTTCAATCGGCGTGGTGCCCGCCAGCGCGCCGCCGAAAGTGCCGATGGCGGTGCGTGCGCCGCCCAGAATGACGATCTCGGTCATGGATGCCTCCGTTATGCCTGCGGCAAGCTTAGCGCAACAGCGCCCGCGCAAAAGCCCGAACGTCGCGGCACGGCCGAAATCCGGGATGCGGGCGTTTCCTTTGGCCTTGCGCGTGTTAATTCAGGGGCATGACCCTTTTGTGCGTTGAAAACCTGTCCAAGACCTATGCGAGCGCTGATGGCCCTTTTGCCGTGCTGCGCGGTGTCAGCCTGACGCTGGGGCCGGGCGAAAGCCTTGCGCTGACCGGCGAATCGGGCAGTGGCAAAAGCACGCTGCTGCATCTGATCGGCGGGCTGGACCGCGCGGATGCGGGGCGGATCATGCTGGATGGACAGGATATCGCGCGCCTTGATGACGCAGGCCGCGCGGCCTTGCGGCGCGGCACGGTCGGCGTGGTGTTCCAGCAATTCAACCTGATCCCCAGCCTGAAAATCGCCGATAACATCGCGTTTCAGGCGCGGTTGGCGGGGCGGTATGATCCGGCATGGTGCGCGACCCTGGCTGATCGGATGGGGCTGGCGGATCATCTGCGCAAATATCCCGAACACTTATCCGGCGGTCAGCAACAGCGCGTCGCCATCGCCCGCACGCTGGCCCCGCGCCCCAAATTGGTGCTGGCGGATGAACCGACCGGCAATCTGGACGAGACCACCGCCGCCACCGTGATGGCGCTGCTGCTGGAACTGGTGGCCGAGACTGGCGCGGGCCTTTTGATGGTCACCCATTCGCAGGTCTTGGCCGCCCGTCTGCAACGCCGCCTGCATCTGCGCGCGGGTCAGCTGGCATGACGCGCGCGGCCTTTGCAGCGCTTTTGTCGCATTGGGCGCGCAATCCGGTGCAATTATTCACCCTGCTGGCAGGGCTGGCGCTGGCGACGGGCCTGTGGTCCGGGGTGCAGGCGATCAATGCCGAGGCGCGCGCCAGCTATGATGCCGCCGCCAATACGCTGGACGAGGGCCGCTATGACCGGCTGGTCGCGCGCGATGGTGCGGCTTTTGGGCAGGATGTTTTCGTGACACTCCGCCGCGCGGGCTGGCTGGTCAGCCCGATGCTGTCGGGCGATCTGGACGCTGTGCGCCTGATCGGGATCGACGTGTTAAGCGCGCCTGCGGGCATGGGGCCGGTCACTTTGGACGGTGAAGTGAACCTTGGCGCCTTTCTGACAGGCGGCAATCAGGTCTTTGCCAATGCCGCAACCGCGCGCAAGCTGTCCGGTGTCGAGGTGCTGATCGCGCCCGATCTGGCCGATGACACGGCCATCGCCGATATCGGCACGGCGCAAGGATTGCTGGGGCGGCAGGGGCTGATCGACAGCCTGCTGGTGCTGCCCGACCAACCCCGCGACCTGCCGTCCTTGGCGCAGATCGCGCCTGACTTGACCCTGCAAGCCGCGCAAGGCGGCAGTGACATCGCGGGGCTGACCGAAAGTTTCCATCTGAACCTGACCGCCTTTGGTCTTTTGTCCTTTGCCGTGGGCATTTTCATCGTGCATGGCGCGATTGGGCTGGCGTTTGAACAACGCCGCGGCATGGTGCGCATTTTGCGCGCGCTGGGCCTGCCGCTGCACCGGCTGATCGGGCTGATGCTGGCGGAACTCTTGGTCTTTGCGCTGGTCGCGGGCGTGATCGGGGTCGCCTTGGGCTATGTGATCGCCGCATTGCTACTGCCCGATGTGGCCGCAACCTTGCGCGGGCTTTACGGGGCGGAGGTGGCGGGCAATCTGCAATTGCGGCCCGTGTGGTGGCTGTCGGGATTGGGGATCGCCTTGGCGGGGACCTTGCTGGCGGGCGGATCGGCTTTGTGGGGGATCGCGCGGATGCCGCTGCTGGCTGCGGCGCAACCGCGCGCGCTGGCCATGGCGGCGGGGCGGCGGGCGCGGTGGCAGATGGGGGCGGCGCTGGTGCTGCTGGCCGTGGCCTTGGTGCTGGGCTTCAACGCGGATGGGTTGGTCACGGGCTTTGCCTTGCTGGGAAGCTTGCTGATTGGCGCAGCCCTTGCCTTGCCGCCGGTGCTGAACGCGGTTTTGGCCTTTGCCAGCGGATGTGCGCGCAGCGTCACCGCGCAATGGTTCTGGGCCGACACGCGCCAGCAATTGCCGGGCCTGTCGCTGGCGCTGATGGCCTTGATGCTGGCGATTGCGGCCAATATCGGCGTGTCCACCATGGTGTCGAGCTTTCGGCTGACCTTCACCGGCTTTCTGGATCAGCGCCTCGCGGCCGAGCTTTATATCAGCACCGATAGCGCTGCACAGACCGCCGCCTTGGTCGCCTTTGCCGAAGATGCGGGGGCCGCCGTGCTGCCAATCCAATCCGCCGATGTGCAGATCGTGGGCCAACCGGCCGAGGTGTTCGGCACCCGCGACCATGCCACTTACCGCGACAATTGGCGGTTCCTGCAAAGCACGCCCGCTGCATGGGACGCGACCTTTGCGGGGCAGGCAGTGGTGATCAATGAACAATTGGCGCGGCGGGGGGCGCTGGACCTTGGTGATATGGTAGCCATCGGCAGCCTGACCCTGCCGGTCGCGGGCATTTACGGCGATTACGGCAATCCTATCGGGCAGGTCGTGCTGGCCGAGGATGCCTTTGCGCAGCAATTCCCGATGGTCGAGGCGCGCCAGTTCGGCCTGCGCGTGGCGGGTGATCCGGCGGATTTCGTCGCGGATCTGACCGAGGCGACAGGGATCGGCGCAGGCCAGACCATCGACCAGGCGGGGATCAAGGCGCTGTCGCTCGCGATTTTCGAGCGCACCTTTACCGTCACCACCGCGCTGAATATCCTGACGCTGGCGGTCGCGGGTTTCGCCATTCTGATGAGCCTGCTGACCCTAGCCGCGATGCGGGTGCCGCAACTGGCCCCCGCTTGGGCCATGGGCATGACGCGGGCCGCGCTGGGGCGGCTGGAACTGTTGCGCGCGGTGATGCTGGCGGTGCTGACGGCGGCGCTGGCGCTGCCTTTGGGCCTTGCGCTGGCTTGGGTTCTGCTGGCGGTCGTGAATGTCGCGGCCTTTGGCTGGCAATTGCCGATGTATCTGTTCCCGCTGGATTACGCACGTTTGGGCGGGTTCGCGCTGCTGGCTGCTGTGCTGGCGGCAGGCTGGCCCGCATGGCGGCTGGCGCGCACGCCGCCCGGTGATCTGCTAAAGGTTTTTGCCAATGAACGCTAAAGCACTGATCCTGTGCCTGCTGCCCCTGTCCGCATCGGCCCAAGGCTTCGCCGGGCTGGGGACGGAAGTGGACGGCTTTTCCACCCCCGCCCCTGACCCCGTGTTCGATTTCCCCGCCGATCACGGCGCGCATCCCGATTACCGGATCGAATGGTGGTATCTGACCGCCAATCTGGAGGATGAAAACGGCACGCCCTACGGGTTGCAATGGACCCTGTTCCGCTCCGCGCTTGCACCCTACGAGGCGGATGGCTGGGACAGCCCGCAGCTATGGATGGGTCATGCGGCGGTGACAACCGAGACCGACCATTTCGTCGCCGAACGGCTGGCGCGCGGCGGGATCGGGCAGGCGGGTGTGAGGGCCGCGCCGTTCAGCGCCTGGATCGACGATTGGGCGCTGGAAGGCGATTGGCAGTCCATGCAGATGCGCGCGACGGGTGCGGATTTCGGCTATGACATGGCGCTGACCGCGACCGGCCCTTTGGTGTTCCACGGCGATGGCGGCTATTCGGTCAAATCGGCGGCGGGGCAGGCGTCCTATTATTATTCCCAGCCGTTTTTCGAGATTGCAGGCAGCTTGCACCTGCCGACGGGCGATGTGCAGGTGACAGGCAGCGCATGGCTGGACCGGGAATGGTCGTCGCAGCCTTTGGCGAATAACCAGACCGGCTGGGACTGGTTTTCGCTGTCGTTTGATGACGGGGCCAAGCTGATGGGTTTCCGCCTGCAACAGACGGATGGGATGCATTACACCTCGGCCACATGGATCACGGCGGAGGGGCAAACCACGGCCTATCCCGACGGGGCCTTGCAGGTGGAACCGCTGATGAGCAATGCGGCGGGCGTGCCGGTCCATTGGCGTTTGACCTTGCCTGTGCGCGGGGTCGATGTGACGGTGCAGGCGCTGAATGATGATGCATGGATGACGACCTCTGTTCCATATTGGGAGGGGCCGGTCACCTTTGCGGGCAGCCACCAAGGGCGCGGCTATCTGGAGATGACAGGCTATGACTGATTGGTTCACCACGCTTGACGGGCTGCGGGGGCGCGCTTGGGCGATGCTGGCGCGCGGCGTGGCCGATGCGCGTCATCCCTGCCGCTTGCCCACCGTCTGCACCACCAACCCCGATGGCTGGCCCGAGGCGCGCACGATGGTGCTGCGATCCGCCGATCAGGGCGCGGCGGTGGTCACGCTGCATACCGATCTGCAATCGACCAAGCTGGCCAGCCTGCAGGCCAATCCGCGCGTGGCGCTGCATGTCTGGCTGCGCCCGCAAGCCTTGCAGATCAGATTGCAGGCCGAGGTGACGGTGCAAAGCGGGGCCGATGTCCGCGCGCTTTGGGACAAGATCCCCGATCATGCGCAGCAAAGCTATGGCGTGACCCCGCCCCCCGGTGCGCCCATCGGGTCGGCGCTGGATTATGTCAAACAGCCCGACCCCGCGACCTTTGCCGTTTTGTCCTGCCGTGTGATGCAGATCGACCTTGTGCATCTGGGCGAGCAGCACCGCCGCGCGGCCTATGCGCGCGGCGATGATTGGGCGGGGCAATGGCTGGCGCCGTGATGGCGGGCGCGTTAAAGGCGTTGCATGGATAGATACCCTTTCACCCGTGACCTTGTGCTGATCGGCGGCGGCCATAGCCATGCGCTGGTCTTGCGCAAATGGGGGATGGACCCGCTGGCAGGCGTGCGGGTGAGCGTGATCAACCCCGGCCCGACAGCGGCCTATTCGGGCATGTTGCCGGGGTTCGTGGCGGGGCATTACACGCGTGACGATCTGGATATCGATCTGGTCAAATTGGCGCGTTTTGCAGGCGCGCGGTTCATCAACGGGGCGGTGACGGGCATCGACCGCACGGCACGCACCGTCACCGTGCCGGGGCGCCCGCCCATCGGCTATGATGTGCTGGCGATTGATGTCGGCATCACCTCTGAAATGCCCGCGCTTGATGGTTTCGCCGCGCATGGCATTCCGGCCAAACCCCTTGGTGCCTTTGCGCAGGCTTGGGAGGATTACCGCGCCCGCGCGACAGCCCCGCAAATCGCCGTGATCGGGGGCGGTGTCGCGGGGGCGGAACTGGCGCTGGCCATGGCGCATGCTTTGCGCGACAGATCGCCGAAATTGCATCTGATCGACCGCAGCCGGGCCTTGGCCGCCTTGGGTGACAAAGCCCGGCACAAAATGCTGGCGGCGCTGGCGGGTTACGGCGTGGATATCATCGAAAATGCCGACGTCACGCAGGTCTTACCCCAAGGCGTGTTGCTGAAAGACGGACGCCTGATCCAGAGCGATTTCACCACCGGTGCGGCCGGGGCAAAACCGCATGACTGGATCGCAGGCACGGGGCTGGACCTGCAAGACGGGTTCATCACGGTGAATGCGCAATTGCAAACCAGCGACCCTATGGTCTTTGCCGTCGGCGATTGCGCGCATATGGCGGCGAGCCCGCGCCCCAAGGCGGGGGTCTATGCCGTGCGGCAGGCGCCCGTGCTGTTTGACAATCTGCGCGCGGTCTTGTCCGGCGGGCAGATGCGCGATTATTCGGCGCAGCGCGATTATCTCAAGCTGATCTCGCTGGGGCGGAAATCGGCGCTGGCGGAAAAATTCGGGACCATCTGGCAAGGGCCGCTGTTGTGGCGGCTCAAGGACCGGATCGACCGCAAATTCATGATGCGGCTGGATGATCTGCCCGCGATGCCCGCGCCCGTGATGCCGAAAACCGCCGCCCTTGGCCTGCGCGAGGCGCTGGGCGATAAACCCATGTGCGGCGGGTGCGGGGCCAAGGTGGGGCGCGCGGCCTTGCAGCAAGTGCTGGGCGATGCCTTTGGCGATGATGCAGGGCAGGTGCAGATGGGGCAGGTCATCACGACCGATCATCTGCGCGCGCTGGTGGCCGATCCGGTGCTGATGACACAGATCGCCGCGATCCATGCGCTGGGTGATATCTGGGCGATGGGGGCCACCCCGCAGGCCGCCACCGCGCAGATCATCCTGCCCCGGATGGATGCCGCCTTGCAGCAGCGCAGCATGGCCGAGATCATGGCGAGCGTGACCGCCACCATGTCCAAGGCTGGGGCGCGGATCGTCGGCGGGCATAGCGCGCTGGGCGACGAGCTGACCATCGGCTTTACCATCACCGGGCTGGTGGACAGACCCATCACGCTGGCGGGCGCGCGGCCGGGCGATGCGCTGATCCTGACCAAACCTATCGGCAGTGGGACGATCATGGCGGCTGACATGGCCGGGCAGGCGCACGGGGGTGATGTGATCGCCTGTCTGGACCTGATGGTGCAATCGCAGGCTGCGGCCTCTGCGATCCTGCGGCAGGCCCATGCGATGACCGATGTGACGGGTTTTGGCCTTTTGGGGCATCTGCGCGGGATCTGTGACGCCTCTGCCACTGGGGCCGTGCTGGATTGGGCGCAGGTGCCTTTGATGGCGGGGGCGGCGGCTTTGGCGGCGAAAGGCGTGCGCTCGACGCTTTTTGCCGATAATCAGGCCGGCGCTGGCATGATCGGCGGGGCGGTGCCCGATCTGGCCTATGATCCGCAGACAGCGGGCGGCTTGCTTGCGGCGGTCGCGGCCAAGAGCGCCGATGATCTGCTGCGCGCATTGACCGAGGCGGGCTATCAGGCCGCCATCATCGGGCAGATCACCCAAGCGCCAGAGATCACCCTGCGCTAAGCAGCGGCAGGATCGCCGCGACCAGCCGGTCCTGCCCGGCATCATCCAGCGTGTCACTCTGCAGATCGGCCAGAATGTCATGTGCCACGGCTTTGCGTGATTTCGCATAGGCGGGGTCGTAATGCTGGTCCATCAGCGCATGGGCAAAGCCTGTCAGATCGCCCGCATGCAGCAAGGCCAGCCAGTGATCGACGACGTCATGGCCGCGGATATAGCGCAGCGGCGTCAGCCTGCGCGCCATTTCTTGGGGGTCGGCGGCGATATCGGCATAGGCTTGTGCGAGATAGCGGGCACGCGCGGCAAGCGGCGCGTGGACGGTGATCCGCCCGGCCGCAGACATCGCAGACCAGAGCATTGGCGGGATGATCAGACGGCCGATCTTGCTGCTTTCCGCCTCGATCAGCACCGGGCGCGCGGGGTCCAGCCGGTGCAGCGCCAGCGCGATCCGCGTCTCGAAGGCGCGTTGCGAGGGCTGGCCCTGCGCGGTGCCACCCAGCAATGACCCGCGATGGTTGGCCAGGGCTTCAAGGTCGATGACCTGCACGCCCTTTGCAGCCAGCCGCGCCAGCAGGGCGGTTTTCGCCGTGCCGGTATTGCCATCCAGCAGGATGATCCGCTGCGGCAAGGGCCTGTCATAGACCGCCTGTTGCACCAGCCGCCGGAATGTCTGATAGCCGCCCTGCACGGTATCGGTGCGCCAGCCGATCTGGGACAGGATCGCGGCGAAAGACCCCGATCTTTGCCCGCCGCGCCAGCAATAGACCAAGGGCCGCCAGCTGCCGTCCTTATCGGCCATCGCCTGCGCGATATGATCGGCGACATTGCGCGCGACCAAGGATGCGCCCAGTTTGCGCGCCTCGAAAGGGCTGACCTGTTTATAGATCGTGCCGATCTGCGCGCGTTCGGCATTGGATAGCGCGGGCAGGTTGATCGCGCCGGGGATATGGTCCAGCGCGAATTCGGCAGGCGAGCGGACGTCGATCACGGTGTCGAAACCGTGGTTCAAAAGATCATCAAGCGTGGCAAAAGCAATCGGCATGGCGCTGTCTAGCGCGCTGGTCGCGCGGGCGTAAGGGGCAAGTCGCGTCGCGTGGCCCTAGCCTGCGAAGGTCCAGCGTGTCACCTGCGCATAAGTCGCGCCTGCCCGCAGCTTGATCTGGGGGAAATGCGCATTGTTGGGCGCGTCCGGCCAATGCTGCGCCTCGATGGCCAGCGCATCATGCTGCGGGCGGCCGTCAAAGACCTGTAGCCCCGGCATATTTGTCGCCATCACCATGCCGACCCCACCTTGCCCTGTCAGCGACAGCACATCGCGCAGCGGTTCCACGCCCTCGGACAGGCAAAAATTGTGATCCAGCGGCGGGGTCTGCGCGCCCAGCACGGTGGCGGCGCGGAAGTCCATGCCGGTGCCGGTCACATCCAGCACATCGCCGGTCGGACAAAAGGCATCATCAATTGGCAGGTAATGATCCGCCGCGATCCGCAGGCGGTGGCCGTGCCATGTGCCTGATCCATCAAGGTTCCAATAGCTGTGATTGGCGATATTCATCAAACTTGTCGTGTCGCTGGTCGCATTGATCGTCAGCGTCAGCGTGGCAGGGGCGCTTAGCGTGAAGGTCGCCGTGACGCGCCGCTGTCCGGGCAGCCCCGCAAAACCATCGGGCATATCCAGCGCAAGCGTGGCCGCGTTCTGCGTCACCGCGACCACATCCCAGACCTGCGCATGGGCACCCTCGGACCCCGAATGCAGATGGGCCTGTCCGTCATTGCGTTCCAGTTCATACATCATCCCGTCCAGCCGGACCCGCGCCGTGCTGATCCGGTTGGCGACAGGCCCGACAATGGCCCCGTGATACAGCATGGCCCCTTCGTAATCGGCCAGATCGTCCGATCCCACCGTCAGCCCGTGATCGACCCCCGCCAGCCGCAGATCCTGCACCCGCGCGCCATAGGTCAGCAGCGTGACCGTCAGATCGCCCGCGCGCAGCGTGATGGTATGCGCGGTCTTACCGTCCTTGGTGGTGCCGAAAACCTGCATCACAGCGTTTCCCAATGCACGCCCGCCGCGGGCACGATGACATCGCCCCAGGCCTGCGCTTTGGGGGCATAATTGAACACGAAGCGATGTGTGGCCGTATCCCTGATCCGCAAACCGTCAGCCAGGGCATAGCTGGGCAGGTCCAGCGCATCGCACAACCCGCCGATGATCGCATCAAAGGTCGCATCATCGGGCCAGCCCGCCAGATAGCGCAGATGATCGCCGCCCATGATCGCGGGCTGGCCTGATTTGGTGGACAGATGCACAGGCGCGGTCCCGTCCAGATGTTCGAACCAATGCCGGAACCGGCCGCCGCCTTGCAGCTTGATCTTGGCATCAGGGGGCAAGCTTTCGGTCAGCACGACCGAGATATCGGTATCGGGCAAATCGGGGCCAAGCGGGGTGGGGATGCTCAGCTCATCGGTCTTGGTATCGCTACGCGGCCCGATCAGGGCGATCCCGTCAAAGCGGGCCAATGCGTGGCGAAGCGGGGCGCTGATCTTCATCAGGCCGGGGGCCAGCACCAGTTTATAGCCCGCCAGATCGGCGCAATCGGGGGGCAGGATGTCGATATTCAGCCCCGCCCGCCGCAGCGCACGGTAAGCGGCAAAGGCCAGACGGAACCCCTCGAAATCGGCCCCTTGTGGTTGGGTGTCCCAAGCCCAGGCGCTGTCGTAATCAAAGACAAGTGCGGCTTGTGCCGTGGCGGTGCCCACATCGGGCAGGTCCGCGATTTCATCCGCAACCTGACGGCATTCGGCCAAAGCAGGCGCTGGCGCGCTGTCGGGGCGCAGCAGGCCCGCATGGTTTTGTTCCTGCGCAAAAGGCGCCTGCCGCCAGCGGAAATAACAGACGGTTTCGGCGCCATGGGCGAATGCCTCCCAGGCCCAAAGACGCGCCATGCCGGGCAGGGGGGCGGGGTTGTAAGGTGCCCAGTTCACCGGGCCGGGCTGTTGTTCCATCACCCACAGCCGGCCTTTGCCCACGGCACGGTATAGATCGTGGTGGAATGCCTGCATATCGGGGTGGCCTTGGCGCAGAAACGCCGCCTTTTCCTTGGCCGTGCCTTCCAACCGGTCAGATAGAAAGCCGATCGGGTAACTGTCCCAAGACGCGATATCCAGATCAGCGCCGACCTTCCAATGATCGAAGGTCGTGATTCGGCCCATGTAATTGTGAATAAGCGGCGCAGCGGTGTGGCGGCGGAGTTCATCCGCTTGCACCTTGTTGAACGCTGCGACCTGATCAGAGCTATAGCGCCGGAAGGCCAGCACATGCGCGGGGTTGGGCTCGGTCACGGTCAGGTTGGGCAGGTCGATCTGGTCGAAGCTGTCGTAATCCATCGACCAGAACACATTGCCCCAAGCCCGGTTCAGCGCATCGGTCGATTGATAGCGCTGCGCCAGCCAATCCTGAAACCCCCGCCTTGCGGCATCCGAATAAGACAGGGTCGTGTCATGGCAATCATATTCATTGTCGATCTGCCATGCGGCCACATGCGGATGCGTGCCATAGCGTTCACCCATCAGCCGCGCGATCCGGCGGCATTCGTCGCGATAACCGAGATGGCTGAAATCATAATGCCGGCGCGATCCGAATTTGCGCGCGCGCCCCTGCGCATCGACGGCCAGCATGTCGGGATATGTGTCCAGCATCCAGCGCGGCGGCGTGGCGGTGGGGGTGCCCAGCACCACCTTCAGCCCCGCAGCGCCCAGCACGTCGATCGCGCGGTCCAGCCAATCCCATGTCAGGGTGCCCGGAACAGCCTCCATCCGTGCCCAGGCGAATTCGCCGATCCGCACCCAGGACAGGCCCGCCTCGACCATGCGGGCGGCATCCTGGGGCCATTGGGTCTCTGGCCAATGTTCGGGGTAATAGCAGATGCCAAGCGTGCGGTGCATGTGTCAGCCTTTTGAGATGCAAACCAAAGGGGGGGGCAGGGTTACAGGATCACCTGATGTTCTGCCTGCCCTTTGTAGGATGTTGGGGTGGTATATGTCTTGCCCTCATCCGGCCCCTCGCGGCCCGTTGCGGCCGTGGTGCAGAACAGGATTGAAAGATCATCGCCACCGAAAGCGGGGCAAGAGGTTTGCGCCGCGGCAAAGCCGAAGCTGTCGATAAACTGGCCATCGGGGGCATAGCCCGCCACGCGCCCCGCGCCCCATTGCGCGTTCCACAGATTGCCCTGCGCATCGACGACCGCGCCATCGGGGCGGAAATCAGTGTCGCTCAGGTCGATATGGACCACGGGGTCGGCACATGGCCAGCCCTGCGCATCCAGCGCCACGCGCATGATCTTTTGCGTCGGCGTATCGGTGAAATAGGCGGTGCGGCCATCAGGGGCGAAACAGATCGCATTGCTGATCGTGATTGGCGCGAAAAGCTGGCGCAGCGCACCTTTGTAATAGCGATAGATTGCGCCTGCGCCCGGTTCGGCATTGATCCCCATCGTGCCGATCCAGAACCCGCCCTGCGGATCGGCGCGGCCATCATTGGACCGGGTGACGGCATTATCCGCCTCTAGCGGGCACAAAGGGGTCTGGCTGCCATCGCGCAGATCAAAGTGGATCAGCGCGGTCTGGCTGGCGATCAGCAATCTATCCGCATCGACCCAGCCCGCCGCCGAGACATGTTCGTCAAACTGCCAATGCCGCGCCTTGCTATGCAGCCGCTTGCCCAGAATATCGAACCAGAACAAGGTGCCGCGCACAGGGTGCCATAACGGGCCTTCGCCAAGGCTGCATTGGGTGTCGTCAAAGATCATGCTGCGGCCTCGTCATAGGCGGCGACGATATCGCGGGCGCGGGCGGTAATTTCGGCGATATCCCGACCAGGTTGATAAAGTGCAGTTCCAATACCAAATCCATTGGCACTTGCGGCCATCCATGTTGCAAAAGTGCTATCATCCGCACCGCCCACAGCATAGATCTGCGTGCCTTGGGGCAGCACGGCGCGGATCGCCTTGATCCCGTCGGGACCGATCAGGCTGGCGGGAAAGATCTTCAGCCCATCGGCACCGGCCTTTAATGCGGCGAAACATTCGGTCGGTGTCATCACCCCCGGCCAGCTGTGCAGCCCCGCCATCTTGGTGGCCACGATCACGCGCGGGTCGCAATTGGGTGACACGATCAATTTGCCGCCGACCTGTGCCACGCGGCCGACATCGTCGGTGGATAATACCGTGCCCGCCCCGATCAGCGCCTTATCGCCAAAGGCGCGCGCCATGCGGCCGATACTGTCGAACGGGTCGGGGGAATTCAGCGGCACCTCGATCTTGGTGATGCCCGCGGCGATCAGGGCGGCGGTGACGGGTTCGGCCTCTGCGGGGGTGATGCCGCGCAGGATGGCGATCAGGGGGCGGTGCATCTTTATCCTTTCAACTGGCGGTAAGCGGCGGTCAGCCCGGACAGTGTCGCGGCCTCGGCATTGACCTGAGTGGCAGGCGCAGCATGCTGTGCCAGCGCCGTGACGTAAAGCCGTGCCAGCGCGCCCGCGCCGATCACGGCGATCTGCTGGCCCAGCCAGTAAGGTTTGGCCGAGGCAAGTTCCGCCCCGATCAGCAAGCCCGACAGCCGCGCGCGCGCAGCGGCCCCCGACAGATCGCATAACAGCCCTTCGGCGCGCAGCGAAAACAGCCGGCCTGCCAGCTTTTCAGGCCGTGCCGATGCATCGGCCAGCGCCGTGTCAAAGGCCGCATCATCCCAGCCTTCGGCGGCCACGGAATGGCGCAGCACGGTTTGGGTGGCGAGGGTGGCGAACAGCTCGCCTGTCATGAAGGTCTGAAAACTGACGATTTCGCCCGCGCTGACATGGACCCATTTGGTATGGGTGCCCGGCAGGCAGACCACACCGTCCCAGCCCTTGTTCTGCGCCAGAAAGCCCGCGATCTGGGTTTCCTCGCCGCGCATGACATCGGCGGGCTGCAGCTGTTTGATGCCGGGGATGACATGGACCTGCAAGCGCATGTCCTGGCTGGGGGCGCGCACCAATGGTGCGGCAAGCGGCGCGCAGGGCGTGGCGGTATAGGGGGCCTCGACCCAGCCTTGGCGCGATCCGACCATGCCACAGGCAATGATCGGGGTAGGCGCGGTCAGCCAGTCGCCGACCAGCGCCAGCAATGCGGGTTCAAACCCTGCGCGGTCCAGCTGGCCCATGCCCCTGTCGGACCCGGCCTGTGCCAGCACCGTGCCGCTGGCCGACATCGCCCAGGCGCGCAGATGCGAGGTGCCCCAATCAACGGCGATCCAAGCGGGGGTAACCGGTGCCATCATCCTGTCGTCACCACGCCGGCATCAACCACCATGGTCTGGCCCGTCATCATCGCCGAGACGTCCGAGGCCAGAAACAGCACCGGCCCGACCATATCGGCGGGCTGCATGAAATCCTGCAAACATTGCCGTTCCAGAAAGGCGGCCTTGCTGTCTGGCGTGGCCCACATGGTTTCCTGTTTCTCGGTAAAGACCCAGCCGGGGGCGATGGCATTGACCCTGATCCCGCGCGGCCCCCATTCGCGGGCCAGCGAACGTGTCAGCCCGGTGATCCCCGCATTGGCGGTGGTATAGGCGACCATATCCGCCGCGCCGAACATATAGCTGATCGAGGAAAAGTTGATCATCGCGCCTTGCGGGGCCATCAGGCTGGCGGCTTTCTGGCAGGCAAAGAAATAGGCCTTGAGGTTCACCGCCTGCATTTCATCCCAATAGGCCGGGGTGATGGTTGCGGCCGCGTGGCGGGCGTCATTGGCGGCATTATTGACCAGCGCTTTCAGCGGGCCATGGGTCTGCGCGGCCTGTGCGATGGCATCTTGCAAGGCATCGGTGTCGGTGATGTCGCATTGGATAAACAAGGGCCGGTTGCCGTGTTTGGCGGCCATCGCATCGGCAAAAGCGCTGGCATCGGAGCGCCCGACAAAAGCGACCTTGGCACCCTGCGCCAGAAACCCCTCGGTCAGCGCGACCCCGATGCCGCTGCCGCCCCCGGTGATGAACACCGATGCACCCATCAGATCATGAAAGCTGGCGGTCATAGGCTTTCTCCTTGCAGCACCCATATCCGTTCGGGGAAGGACCAGGGCAATGTCACGCCGTGCTGCATCAGATAGCGGCCCGACGCAACCAGCGATCCGGATTTGAGCAAGGGCGCCCCGCGTGAAAGGCCGGGCGCCTCGTCGCGGTTGACCAGCGTGACCTGATAGCGCGCCTGCGGGTCAAGGCCCGTCAGCCGCAAGGGGCGCGGTGCAATCTGCCTGCTGGTCGCGGCCTTGCCAACGAAAACCACGAAACACTGCTTGTCGCGCGCCAGTTGCTGTTCAGCGATCACCGCAGGATCGGCGCTGTCCAGCCGCAGGATATCGGCCGTTTGCAGCCAATGGCGGTGCTGTTTCCACCATGCCGTGACCTTGGTCAGCACAGCGGCCTCGTGGTCGGTCAATTCGCGCGGGTCCATCTCGAACCCCATATGGCGCTGGGCCGCGACCCATGCGCGCAAAGAGATATCCAGCGTGCGGCCCGAGGTATGGCAAAGCCGCGGGCCAACATGGCTGCCGGTCACGGCCAGCGGCAGGAACAGCGCCGCATCATGCTGGATGCGCAGCCGCTCCAGCGCATCATTGCTGTCGGACAGCCAGACCCGCTGCGTGCGTTGCAGGATGCCAAAGTCGATCCGCCCGCCGCCCGAGGCGCAGCTTTCGATCTCGACGCCGGGGAAATCCGCGCGCAGCCGGTCCAGCAAGGCATAGGTTCCCCGCGTCTGGGCGGCATCGGGCATCGGCAGGACGCGGTTATGGTCCCATTTGATGTATTCAATCGGATGATCGGTCAGGATCGCGGCGATCCGGTCATAAAGATAATCGCGCACGGCAGGCAGCGCCATGTTCAGCACCAATTGTTGCCGCCCGCGTATCTGTTCGGCGCGGCCCAGCACCCAACCCGGATGGGCGCGATATATGTCGCTGTCCTCGTTGATCATCTCGGGTTCAAACCAGAGGCCAAAGCCCATGCCCAGCCCCTGGATATGGGCGATCAGCGGGTGCAGCCCCTCGGGGTATTTGCGCGCATCCACCACCCAATCGGCAAGGCTGGTGGTGTCATCATCGCGCCTGCCGAACCAGCCGTCATCCAGCACAAACCGTTCCGCGCCCAGCGCTGCGGCGCGGCTGGCGATGTCTTTGAGCACCGGCAGGTCATGGTCGAAATAGACCGCTTCCCAGCAATTGTAATGCACCGGGCGCGGGGCATCGGGTTTGGGCCAGGTCACGACCCGGTCGCGCAAATGGCGCTGGAAGGCGATCGCGCAGCCGTTCAGACCGCTGTCGGAATAGGTGATATATAAAGGCGCGGTGCTGAAATGTGTCGCCGCGCTGGTTTCCGACCCGGCCGTGTGGCCCCATTGGATTTGCCGGCGGCCATCGGGCAATTCCTCGGCGATCATGCGATGCCCGCCGGACCAGCCATAGTGAAAGGCATAGACCTCGCCTTGGGTGTTCGTTGCGCCACGGCAGGGCACGATCAGGCCGGGGACATGTTCATGCCCGCTGCGGCCTGTGCGGCTTTCGCGCAACCGGATGCCGGGGGACCAGGGCGTGCGGGCCAGCTGGAATTCACCGCACCAGCGGCCGGAGATGTCGATCATCTCGTCGCTGTAGTGCGGGCCGGGCAGAACGGGGGCGGCAAGCCAGTCCAGATGCACCGGCTGATCCGCGTCAAGCATGGTCTGGCAGGTGATGATATGGGTTTCGGGGTCCGAGCGGAACGCGCAGGTCAGCTCTAGCCCCTTGTCGGCATCGCGGTATGTCAGGCGCAGGGCAGCATCGGTTTGCTCTGCCTTCACAAAGCGGAACATCGCCAGCAGCGCCGCGCCGCCTCCATCGCGCAGGATCAGGCCGGGCTGGCCGGGAAAGCTGCGGCTGGCCTCGGGGCAGAGCGACAGATCGGGGTTTTCATCCAGCATCCCGCCGGTCACGTCGATGGCATGGGCGATGTGCAACATGGCAAGGTCTTCGTCTGCGGGCAGGCTGGCGCCCCAATAGACGACCTGTGGCAGGCGGGCATTTGTGGCCGCCAGCACAAGCGTCTGGCGTCCGTCGTCGATCCGGTAAGTCTGGGTCATGGTTTTCTTACTTTACAGCCCCGAGCGTCAGGCCCGCGATGAAATGTTTCTGCATCAGGAAAAACATCAAGACCGGCGGCAGGGCGGCCACGATGGAACCTGCGCTCATCAGGTGATAGGCGGCGCGATATTGCGCGTTGAAACTGGTGATGCCTGCGGTGACAGGCTGGCTTTCGGGGCCTTGGGTCAGCACGACGGCCCAGAAATAATCGTTCCAGATGAAGGTGAAGATCAGCACCGCCATCGCGGCGATTGCGGGTTTCATCAAGGGCAGCACGACATAAAGAAAGATGCGCCATTCCGCGACACCTTCGACGCGGGCGGCCTCGATCAGCGGAAAGGGCAGCGCGCGGATAAAATTGCGCATGAACAGCGTGGCAAACCCGGTCTGAAAGGCGATGTGAAACAGCACCAGCCCGGTCTTGGTATTGTATAGCCCCATATCCACGGTCAGATCGCGCACCGGCACCATCAGGATCTGGAAGGGCACGAAATTGCCCGCGATGAACATGAAGAAGATCAAAAGGTTGCCCTTGAACTTATAGACCCCCAGCGCAAAGCCGGTCATGCAGGCCAAAGCCACAGTGCCGATCACCGTAGGCACCGTGATCAGCACGGAATTCAGCAGATAGCGCGGCATCGCGCTTTCGAAGAACACCCGCCCGTAATTGGTGAAACCCTCGAAAGACGAAGGCCAGCCCCAGTAATTACCGGTGGTGAAATCGACATCGGGCTTGATCGAAAAGATCATCACCGCGATCAGCGGCAAAAGCCACAGGATCAGCGCGACAGGCAGAAAGGCCTGATAGCCAAGGCGCAGGGCGGGGGATGATTTCTGCACGGGTGTCGGAAACATATCAGCGCTCCGCCGTCCCGGGCTTGACCCGGGACCCCGCGCTGACCCGGACCAGCAGGTCCCGGATCAAGTCCGGGACGGGTGTGTGCATGAATGTCATCCGCGTGCCTCTTTTTCGTCTTGGTACATCGTCCACAAAAAATAAGAGATGAAGACCAGCATGATCAGGAACAGCACCACCGCAACGGCGGCGGCATAGCCATATTGCAGCCCGCGTTCGGAAAGCGATTTCTCGAACACATAATAAGACAGCACCCGGGTTGACCCGAACGGCCCGCCGCCTGTCATGATCGAGACCAGATCGAAACTGCGCAGGGCACCGATGATCGTGACGACAAAGGCGATAAAGGTCGCAGGCTTGAGCTGCGGCAGGATCACATGCCACAGCATCTTGCGTCCCTTGGCGCCATCCAGACGGGCGGCCTCGACCTGTTCGGGGTCAACCGCGTTCAGGCCGGTCAGATAGAGGATCATGCAATAGGCCGTCTGCGGCCAGAGGCCCGCCGCGATGATCCCGTAAGTCGCGGTATTGGGATTGCCCAGCACGCCACCCCGGATTTCAATCCCGAACCAGCCGGTCATCACCGTGAACAGCCCGTTATTGGGCAGGTAGAACCAGGAAAACACCAGGCCCACGACGACCTGGCTGATGACGAAAGGGAAAAAGAACAGGGATTTGTATAGCCGGATACCGCGCACATTCTGATTAAGAAACAGCGCGATGAACAGCCCCAGCGGGATCGCCAGCAGGTAAAGCACCAGCCAACGCAGGTTGTTCCACAGCGAAATCTGGAAATTGCGATCCGCGCGTTCGCCGTTCAGACCGAATAATTTGTTGTAATTCTCCAGCCCGATATAGGTGCCGTTGGTGTCGATATCGCCCAGCCCGTTCCAGTCATAAAGCGACATGCCAAAGCTTTGCCAGATCGGCGCGATGACATAGACCACGAAGAACAGCACACCGGGGGCCAGGAACAGCCATGGCGTGATCGCGATCTCGTTGCGCTTGTACCAGCTGCGCTGTCTCTGGCTGTCGCTATCAGCGGAAATGCTCATGCGCTTCCCTGTCTGTTGGGCAAAGGTTTATGCCGGACGCGGATGAGGCCACGACCGGCACGAACGGGGCGCGCAAGACCGCGCACCCCGTGGGGAGGATCAATAGACGTCCTGGCGTGTCGCTTCCAGCCGCTCCAGGATGTCATCAAGGTTGTCAGGGAAGACCATGAATTCCTGGAACCCTTCCATGCCTGCCGCCGCCATTTCGGCAGGGGCGTCACGGTCAAAGAACTGCGCGATCCCACCGGGGGCGCCGCTTGACAGCATCTGGAACCCTTGCTGCAGGAATTTGTCATCATCAACCGAGGACAGCGCGTTCACGGGCAGCTGGCCCAGGTTCGCGCCATTGTTGATCAGCGTCTGGTTTTCGGCAGACACCACGAAACGCAGGAATTCACGCGCGGCTTCCTTGTTCTGGGCACCCGAGGGGATGTGGAACGTATCTGTCGGCGCGTCTTCACCCTTTGGAATGCCAGGGGTGATTTCGACGAATTGGTAGAAATCCAGCTGGTCATCGCTCAGGCCTGCTTCGCGCAGCGGGGCCACGGCGAAATTGCCCATCAGATAGCTGGCAGCCTCGCCATTGACCATGAAGGGCAGGGCTTCTTGCCAGCTGTAATTCTGGTGGTCGTCGACAAAGGCCCCCATGTCGATCAGCTCGCGCCAATTGGCAAAGGTGGCGCGGACCTCGTCGCTGGTCCAGCTTTCTTCGCCATTGGTCAGGCGCGCGTGAAAGTCATAGCCATTGGTGCGCATGTTCAGATAGTCGAACCAGCCGCCGGCGGTCCACAGGAACTTGGTGCCGATCGTGTAGCATTTGATCCCGTTGTCCAGCAGGGTCTGGCAATTGGCCAGCTCTTCTTCCCAGGTGGCAGGCTCGGTCAGGCCGAACTGGTCGAACAGGTCTTTGCGGTAATATACGCCCCACTGATAATAGGTGTAAGGCACGCCATATTGCGCGTCACCCACCGTCAGCGCAGCTTTGGTGGATGCCAGCTCTTCGCTCATCGCCCCTTCCCAGATGTCAGAGATATCTTCGAACAATCCGGCCTCGACATAGGGCAGCATGCGGTTGGCGGCATACCAATTGGCCACATCCGGCGCATTGGCGGTCAAGAAGTTGCGGATCTGGGTCTTGTAGGCTTCGCGGTCGATCACCGTGAGTTCGATGTTCAGATCCGGGTGCATTTCGCCGAAACGTGCGACCATGTCTTCCATCACTGCGCGCGGCGCAGGGTTGGACATGTCCGAGAAAATGACCAGATCGCCCGACAGCGATTGTGCATTGGCCTGCATGGCGGATGCCGCGATGCCTGCTGCAACGAACGCCGCGAACGACGTTTTCAGAATGGAATGCATTGTATCCTCCCTAGGTGCTTCCATGGTCAACCGTGGTTTCATTATATGAAACTCGGTTTTGCATATTGATACTTAATCGCAAAGCCGCTAGCCTTGTCAACAGTCAAGACAGATCTGCGCCACCAGCGCAGCGGCGCAAGCGGGGGGACAGCAGATGACAAGCGATGGCACGGTCGGCAAGGCGATGGAGGTGCTGGACCAGGTGGCCGCCTATAGCCGGCCTGTGCGGTTCAGCGAATTGCTGGCGGCATCGCCCTTTCCCAAGCCGACGCTGTATCGTTTTCTGCAAACACTGACAAACCAGCGGATGCTGGCCTATGATCCTGACCGGCAGACCTATTCGCCGGGCGTCCGGTTGGTGCGGCTGGCCCATGCGGCTTGGGAACAATCCACGCTTGCCCCGATCGCGCGGCCTCATATCGACGCCTTGTCTGCGGCGGTCGGCGAAACGGTGCATCTGGCCCAGCTTGACCATGCCCAAGTGCTGTATATCGACAAGCGCAACGCCAATAATCCGGTGCAGATGTTCAGCCAGGCGGGCAAGGTCGGCCCGGCCTATTGCACGGGTGTCGGCAAGGTGATGCTGGCCTTCTCCGACCCTGCGATCATCGAGGCCGTGATTGAACAGCAAAGCTTTCATCGCTTTACCGCCGCCACGCTGACCACGCCTGCCACGTTGCGCGCGGAACTGGCCGATATCCGGGCCAACGGCTATGGTTTCGACCGCGAGGAACATGAACCCGGCATCATCTGTGTCGCCATGCCGATCCTGTCGGATGCCGGGCGGGTGCTGGGGGCCTTGTCGGTGACCAGCACGACCAGCCGGACCAATCTGGCGGGTCTGGAATCCTATGTGCCGATCCTGCAGGACACGGCCGGCAAAATCGCAAGGGATGCCCAAAGCTGGAGCTTTCCCGATTACGACGCAAAAGAACAAACGGGGAGATAGGCAATGTCGGGTGTCACGCTCAAGAACGTGGTCAAGCGCTATGGCGATGTGCAGGTCATCCATGGCATCGACCTGACCATAGCGGATGGCGAATTCTGCGTCTTCGTTGGCCCCTCGGGCTGTGGCAAATCCACCTTGCTGCGCATGGTCGCAGGGCTGGAGGAAACCACAGAAGGCAGCATGGCCATCGGCACCCGCGACGTGACCCGGCTGGACCCTTCGGCGCGCGGGGTGGCGATGGTGTTCCAGACCTATGCGCTTTATCCGCATATGACAGTGCGCGACAATATGGGGTTCGGGCTGAAAATGAACGGGCACCCCAAGGCCGAAATCACCCGCAAAGTGGCCGAGGCGACGCGGATCCTGAAACTCGAACCCTATCTTGACCGCAAACCCGCCGCCCTGTCCGGCGGTCAGCGCCAGCGCGTGTCCATCGGGCGCGCCATCGTGCGCGGCCCCGAAGTCTTCTTGTTCGACGAACCTTTGTCCAACCTCGACGCCGAATTGCGGGTCGAAATGCGGGTCGAAATCGCGCGGCTGCACCGCGAAATCGGGGCGACGATGATCTATGTCACCCATGATCAGGTCGAGGCGATGACCCTGGCCGACAAGATCGTCGTGCTGCGCGCAGGCCGGATCGAACAGGTCGGCGCGCCGATGGACCTTTATCGCGACCCCGACAACAAATTCGTGGCCGGGTTTATCGGCTCGCCTGCGATGAATTTTCTGGGCGGCACCGCCAAGGATGGCAATGTCACCGTGCCGGGCATGAAAGCCGATTTCGCCGGCGTGATCCCGGCATCCTATCGCGGTGACGTAACCGTGGGGATGCGCGCCGAACATCTGGCCGTCGATCCGGACGGTGACACCCATACCGTCGATCTGACCGAAAGCCTGGGTGGCGTGTCCTTTGTCTATCTGACCTGCGACACGGGCGAGCGCATCGTGATCGAGGAACGCGGCGATGATCGCTCGGTCGAGGGCGCGCGCGTCGGTGTGACCATCGACAAATCGCGGCTTTACCTGTTTGATGCGCAAACCGAGACACGCATCCGCACCGGATGATCAACGTCTGCGGCCTGCAGGAGAAGATCGTTGGAACTGACCGCCGCCCTGATCACCCGGACCTATGCGGCAATCGCCCCCGCCACCATCCGCACCCCGATGATCCGGGCGACGCGGCTGTCGCATATGCTCGGGATCGATCTCTATCTCAAGCTTGAAAACCTCCAGCATACCAATGCGTTCAAGGCACGCGGCGCGCTGGCCAAATTGCTGACGCTGGATGCAGGCGCGCGCAAGGCGGGCGTGATCGCCTGTTCTGCGGGCAATCATGCGCAGGGCGTGGCCTATCACGCCACGCGGCTGGGCATCCCATCCACCATCGTGATGCCCGAAGGCACGCCCTTCAATAAGGTGCAGCGCACCGCCGATCTGGGGGCCGAGGTGGTGATCCATGGCGCGGGCTTTGACGACAGCGTGCAATTCACGCTGGATCTGGCGGCGCAAAAGGGGCTGACCTTTATCCATCCCTTTGACGATCCGGTGGTCGCGGCGGGCCAAGGCACGGTGGCATTGGAAATGCTCGAACAGGTGCCCGATCTTGATTGCATCGTGGTGCCCGTGGGCGGCGGCGGGTTGATCGCGGGCATGGCGGTGGCGGCGAAATCGGTCAATCCCGGCATCAGCGTGATCGGCGCGCAGGCGCATCTTTTCGACGCCGCCAAAGCCCAGATCGAAGGTTTCGCGCCGCATTTCGCCGGGGCCACATTGGCCGAAGGCATCGCCGTGCGCCAACCCGCCCCCGCCAATATCGCCGTGATCCGCGACCATGTCGCCCGGATCGACAGCGCCAGCGAAAGCGAGATCGAAAGCGCGGTTTTTGATCTTCTGAGCCACGAAAAACTGGTGGCCGAAGGTGCCGCCGGTGCGGGCCTTGCCGTGATCAAGGCCAATCTGGCGCAGTTCAAAGGGCAAAAACTCGGGCTGGTGATCTGCGGCGGCAATATCGATTCGCGGCTCTTGTCGACGCTGATCCTGCGCGGGCTGATGCGCGACGGGCGGATCACGCGGCTCGTGTTCGAAATCGACGACCGCCCTGGCCAGCTTGCCATGATCTCGCGGATCATCGGGGATGCGGGCGCCAATGTGATCGAGGTCATCCACCAGCGGATGATGCAAAGCGTCTCGCTGAAAAAAGCCGAACTCGAAATCGTGATCGAGGCCCGCGACCAACGCCATGTCGATGATATCACCGGCCTGTTGCGCGATGCGGGCCTATCGGTGCGCACGGCGCAAGACCTTTAACCGCATCTTCCGAGCATAAATATCCCGGGGGGCCCCGGATCTTGTCCGGGGCGGGGGCAGCGCCCCCTCAACGCTTGCCGTAATAGAACCCGACCACATGTTCAGCCTGCGCAAAGAACAGCCAGCGCAGCACCAGCACCCCCGCGATATGGCTGACCAGCGCCAGCGCGCCCCAGAGATGGCTGAATGGCAGCAGCAGAAAAAAGGCGGGCAGCACAAAGGCCAGTAGTGCTGCAATGACCCGCAGACGCTGCGCATGTTTGCGCCCCACCACATGGATGAATTCGCGCATCAGGTAATTGGTGCCGGTATGGGGTGGCTCAAAGGCGCGGACGGCACCGATATGGCCAAGCCCCGTGGCGCTGGCCATATCCGTGCCCGACCGCGCCAGCCGCGTATCGCCTGTGACCCATGCATAGACCTGCAAAGCGGCGGCAAGGCCCAGCAGCGCCAGCGTCTCTGTCACCTGACCGGCCAGCAAGGCCCCGCCGCCGATGGATAGCGTCAAAAACAGCGCAGGCGTGCTCCAATGCCGCCAGCGCGGCACGGTTTTCAGCTGCGCATAGATCATCGCGGTCGTGAAGACCGTCGCCAGCGCCCCCAGCGCGCCGATCCAGCCCAAGGGGGCCAGCACCGTGTCGAAAAACACCAGCCCCGCGCCGTAGACGGCCATGACCAGCAAGGTTGCGACAGCGGCAATGCCTTCGCGCGACAGCCAGCTGGTCTGCCATTGGCTGAAGGCCTTGATCGCACGTTCCGGCCGGCCAAGGTGAAAGGTCGAGGCAAGCAACCCGCCCACCGCCGCCAGATAGGCGATGGCAAACCAGATGAAGGCCATCAGCCCGCTGGGCGTGATCGCCCCGATGCCAAGCCAGAACAAAAGCCCAAAGCCGAGGCCCGAGAAGGTGGTGAAGATGATAACGGATGTCGCGGGATGCATTATTTCGCCCCTCCGGGCAGGGCCGACAGCGCCTTGTCCAGCCAATGCGCAAAGCCTTTGCCATCGGTGGCGACCGGTTCCAGAAACGGCGCCAGCACGTCATAGTCGGGCATCACATCCTTGGGCCGTGGCGGCAGGTATTTGTTGACGGGTTTTGTGCCTTGTTCGGGCATCAGGTCGAACCCGCCGCGCGCTGCGACCAGTTGCGACACATCCGAGGTTTCATCGCCCAGATCGCCGAAATGCCGCGCGCCAGCGGGACAGGTACGCACGCAGGCGGGCTCGCGGTCCTCCTCGGGCAGGTTTTCGTTGTAGATCCGATCAACGCAAAGCGTGCATTTCTTCATCACGCCGGCCTTGGCGTCGAGTTCGCGCGCGCCGTAAGGGCAGGCCCAGGCGCAAAGGCTGCATCCGATGCAGGCGCTTTCATTGACCAGTACGATCCCGTCCTCGGCCCGTTTATAGCTGGCCCCTGTCGGGCAGACCGTCACGCAGGGCGCGTCGTCGCAATGTAGGCAGGATTTGGGGAAATGGATCAGCTGGGCGCTGCCCATCTCGGGCTGGACTTCATAGGAATGGACGCGGTTCAGAAAGGTCCCGGACGGGTCCGCGCCGTAAGCGTCCTGATCCGACAAGGGCGCGCCGTAGTTTTCGGTATTCCAGCCTTTGCAGGAAATCACGCAGGCATGGCAGCCCACGCAGGTATCAAGGTCGATCACAAGGCCCAGTTTCTTGGCGGTGCTGGCGGGCAGTTGGGTCATATGCTTGGCCTATATTGTGGGGGCGCGCCTTTCTGGCGAAAGACGCGGCCTCCGGCGGGGATATTTGGGCTCGGAAGATGCGGGGGCATGGCGCTTTATCCGATGGGCGCGCGCGCGCTGGCATCCCATGTGGCGATAAACCAGATGAAGCTGCCGAGCGTCAGCGCCACGAAGAGGGCGATCAGCAGAAGGATTTGGCCTTTGGTCATTTGCGCGATGTCCATGCGATGTCTTTTGGCCCTTGCGGGACGGGGGATGAGATGGCGGGCAGGACGGGCTGGGCCTCGTTCGGCTGGGCTGATTTTTCGATTTTCACCCGCAGGTCGAACCAGGCGGCCTGGCCTGTGATGGGGTCCGAATTGGCCCAGCGCAGCCCGTCGCCGCGTGGCGGCAGAAGTTCGTGGATCAGGTGGTTGAGCAAGAACCCCTTGGTCGCCTCGGGGGCATGTTCGTCCAGCGCCCAAGCCCCTTTGCGTTTGCCGATGGCGTTCCATGTCCAGATCGTATTTTCGTTCAACGCCGCCTGATGGGCCACCGGCACGGTGATCGATCCATGCGCCGAGGTGACGCAGGCCCAGTCGCCGTCCTGAAATCCGTGCTGGTCCCATATCTTGGTCGGCAGATAGAGCGGGTTATGTCCGTGGATCTGCCGCAGCCAGGCGTTCTGGCTGCCCCAGGAATGATACATCGCCATCGGCCGCTGGGTTAGCGCGTGGATCGGATAGGCGGCGGGATCGACATGGCCATCCTCGAAGGGTGGATACCAGATCGGCAGCGGATCCATCGTGGCCTTGATCTGGCCGCGCAGATGATCGGGCGGCTGGCGGTGCCCATGCCCTTCGGCGGCGGCCTGGAATTTGCGCAAAGGTTCGACGTAAAGCTGGAAGATATAGGGCTGCACCACGTCGTAAAAGCCCATCTTGACCGCCCAATCCTGATAGGCCGCGTTGAAAGGTTTGTAATAGGCGCAGGTGTCGGGGACATGGCTGATCCAGAAGCCGCCATTGTCGATATAGCTTTGCAATTGATCGGGGTTGGCCGCGCCGCGCCCTTCATCCTTGCCATCCGCGCCGCGAAACCCGGCCAGCGGCCCGATGCCGGGGCGGCGGATGTGATTTGTGATGTAATCGGCGTAATCTTTGTATTTCGCACTGCCATCGTCATTCACGAACCCCGGCAGGCCCAGCCGCGCGCCCAGATCGCAGAGCACCGATTGGAACCCGCGCACATCGCGGTCGGGCGCGACAACCGGCCAGCGGATCGCATCGGCGACCCCGTCTGCCTCGCAGATCGGGCGGTCGAGCAAGCTGATGCAATCATGCCGTTCCAGATAGGTCGTGTCGGGCAGGATCAGATCGGCATAGGCCACCATTTCCGAGGAATAAGCATCCGAATAGATGATGCGCGGGATGACGTAATCGCCGTTGGCATCCGTATCGGTCAGCATCTTATGCACGCCGCCCAGATTCATGGACGAATTCCACGACATATTCGCCATATACATGAACAAAGTGTCGATCTTGTAGGGATCCCCCGCATGGGCATTGCTGATCACCATATGCATCAGCCCATGCGCCGACATCGGATTATCCCATGAAAACGCCTTGTCGATGCGGATCGGGCTGCCGTCATCATGCAACAGCAGGTCTTCGGGGCCTTGCACATAGCCCAGATGCGGCCCGTCAAGGGCGGCGCCCGCTGTTACCTTGCCATGCGGTTTGGGATGGGCCGTGGCGGGTTTGGGATAGGGCGGTTTGAACCGCATCCCGCCCGGCGTTTCCACCGCGCCAAGTATGATTTGCAGCATATGCAGCGCGCGGCAGGTCTGGAAACCGTTGGAATGGGCCGAAATGCCCCGCATCGCGTGGAAACTGACGGGGCGCCCGATCATCTGGGCGTGTTTCTTGCCGCGAAAATCGGTCCATTCCCGGTCAAGGATCACCGGTTCGTCAAAGGCCACCCGTGCCAGATCGGCGGCCAATGCGCGGATGCGCTGGGCGGGGATGCCGCAACGCTCGGCCACGGCCTCTGGCGCGTAAGCGGGATCAAGATAGCGGTCGGCCATCAGGTGAAAGACGGGCCGGTGCGTGATGCCTGCGGCGCGGTGGGTGGCGGCCAGATCAGGTTCCACGCCTTGCCCGTTCCAGGGCGCAAGCTGGCCTGTGCGCCGGTCGATCACTTGTGGCTGGCCTGCGGCATCGCGCAGGAACAGGCCGAATTGGTCGGATTTGGGGTCCTCGTTGATCAGCACAGAGGCATTGGTGAACCGCGCCAGATAATCCAGATCGACCTTGCCCGCCTGCATCAGGCAATGCACCAGCGCAAGGATGAACAACCCGTCGGTGCCGGGCGTGATGCCGACCCAATCGTCGGCCACGGCATTATATCCGGTGCGGATCGGGTTCACGCCGATGATCCGCGCGCCGCGGGCCTTGATCTTGCCAATGCCCATCTTGATCGGGTTGCTGTCGTGATCCTCGGCCACGCCGAACAGCATGAACAATTTCGTATGGTCCCAATCAGGCTGGCCGAATTCCCAGAAGGCCCCGCCCATCGTATAGATACCGGCGGCGGCCATATTCACCGAACAAAACCCGCCATGGGCCGCGTAATTGGGTGTGCCGAACCCTTGCGCCCAGAAACTGGTAAAGGATTGCGATTGGTCGCGGCCGGTGAAGAAGGCCAGTTTTTCAGGGTGGTTCGCGCGGATCGGGGCCAGCCAATCGGTGGCGGTCTGCAACGCCTCTTCCCAAGAGATTTCCTCGAACTGGCCCGAGCCGCGCGGGCCGGTGCGGCGCAAAGGCGCGCGCAGCCGTGACGGCGCATTATGCTGCATGATGCCTGCGGACCCTTTGGCGCAAAGCACGCCCTGGTTCACCGGATGGTCGCGGTTGCCTTCGATATAGGCGACCTTGCCATCCTTCATATGCACATTGATCCCGCAGCGGCAGGCGCACATATAGCAGGTCGTCTTGCGCACCTCGTCGGACACATGCGGCGATGTGTCAATCGGTGGCTGGTCAAGGGACATGGCTTGCTCCTTCGCGTGGCTGGTCTTGCGCCAACAGGGTCAGCGCATCGCGGGCGATCTGCTGTTCCTCGTCGGCGGCGATCACATGCTGGGGCACCTTACCAAGAAACGCCAGATGGTCCATGATCCGGCTGCGGATTTGCGGTGCATTTTCACCGATCCCGCCAGTAAAGGCCATGGCGTCAACGCCGCCCATCGCGACCACGGCCGATCCGGCCTGCCGCGCGGCCCAATAGCAGAAATGATCCACGGCAAAACGCGCGCCCTCGCTGTCCATGCGCAGCAATTGCGCCATGTCGCTGGTGCCGCCCAAGGCGCGCAACCCGCTGTGCCGGTTCAGGATATCGCCTGCCGCCGCGATCCCGTGGTCCTGCGCCAGTCGCAGCACGGCCATCCCGTCGATGCTGCCGCTGCGGCTGCCCATGACCAGCCCGTCAAGCGGGGAATACCCCATCGAGGAGGCCACGGATTTGCCCGCCTTGATCGCGCAAAGCGAGGCCCCATTGCCCAGATGGAAGGCCAAGAGCCGGTCCGGCAGCCTGTCGCCAAAGGATCGCACAAGGCCTTGATAGCTGAGCCCGTGAAACCCATAGCGCCGGATGCCCTTGGCGGTTTCCTGTGCGGGCAGGGCATAGCTGGTGGCGATGGCGGGGTTGGTCGCATGAAAGGCCGTGTCGAAACTGACATATTGCGGCAGGTCTGGCAGCGCCTTTGCAATCGCCGCGATACCCGCAAGGTTATGCGGATTATGCAGCGGTGCCAGCGCATTGCAGGCGGCGATCTGCGCGATCACTGCGGGGGTCACGCGGGCCGGGGCGGTCAGGTCCGCCCCGCCATGCACGATCCGGTGCGCGGCGGCGGTCAGGCGGTGGCCTTGGGGGACCAGCGCCGCAAGCAAGGCCGCCAAGGCGCTGGCATGGTCGGTGGCGCGGATCGGCTTGCTGTCTGTGCTATGTTTCAGCAGGCCATCGCCGCCGATCTCTGTCACCTCGCCCGCCGCAAGCCGCGTCAAGCCCCTGTCAAACAGCGCCACCTTGACTGAGGATGATCCGGCATTGACGACAAGGATCATGCCCGCATCCCCGCCGCGATCACACCCAGCGCCGCCGAGGCGATCCGGTCCTGTGCGGTCTGCGACCGGCTGGTCAGCATGATCGGCACTTTGGCCCCCAGCACGATGCCTGCCGCACAGCAGCCCATGCCCAGCGACATCAGCTTGGCCAGCGCGTTCCCCGCCGAGATGTCAGGCACCAGCATGATATCGGGCCTGCCCGAGACATCGGAGGCAAAGCCTTTCGCCACAGCCGCCGCGCGCGAAAAGATCAGATCAAGTGCCATCGGCCCCTCGACAATGGCATCGGGCAAGGCGGTTTTCGCCCAAGCCGCGATGATCGCCGCTTCGCCCGTCGAGGGGATCGCAGGCACCACATCTTCGGTCGGGGCCAGCAGGCCAACGCGCGGACAGGCGATCCCCAGCCTTTGCGCCAGCCGCACGGCATGGGACAGACAGGCCTGCCGCGTGGCGATATCGGGCGCGACATTCACCGCGGCATCGGTCAGCAACAAAGGCCGGTCCGCGCCGGGCATCGTCAGGTGGAACAGATGGCCGCAAAGGCTGTCCTTGTCGCGCAAACCCGCGCTGAAGGGCAGCAGAGCCTTGAGGAAAACAGACGTATGCAGCTGGCCTTTCATGATCGCATCAACCTGGCCTTTGCGGGCCATTTCGGCGGCTTTCTGGGCTGCCGCAGGCCCCGGCGCATGGATCACGGACAGGTCGGTGATGTCCCAGCCAATCGCCTCGGCGGTGGCGGCTATGCGGGGGTGATCACCGATCAGCACCGGCACGGCCAGCCCCAGACCCGCCGCCTCGCGCAGGCCTTGCAGCGGCTCTGCCCCGCCTGCATTGACCAAGGCGACGCGGGGGACGGGCAGGCGGCGCGCATGATCCAGCAGGCTTTGCGGGCAGCGCGCATGGGCCTGCGACAGAAAGGGGAAATCCTTTTGCATCACCGCGCCTTTCACATGACCAGCGCCCGGATCAGACCAAGCGCAGACAATAGCAGCAAGAGCAAGACCGCCGATTGCCGGAATGCTGCGGGCGAGGCCGCAAGAAACCGCCGCCCTCCCAGCCAGACGCCCAGCCCCAGGATCGGAAAGGCCAGCAGCGCGGCGATCACCGTGTCCCAAGTGACCAGACCCCCCATCCATAACAAGGGCAGGGTGATCAGGTCCAGCGCCGTCAGATAGACGATCATTGTCGCGCGGAATGTCGCAGCCTGCATCGGTTGCGCCGACAGAAAGGCCGCGACAGGCAGACCGCCGATCCCGGCGCTGTTGCACATGCCCGACAGGATACCGACGCTGCTGTGCCCCAGCGCGCCAATCCGGCGCTGCAACTGCCAGCCTGACAGCAACAGCAGCGCCATCAGCAGGATCACGCCGGAAATAGTAATGCGCGCGATATCTTCGCCCACCGACAGCAGCATGGCGACCGAAAACGGCAGCGCGATGGCCGCACCCAGCATCAACCAGCCGACACGGCGCCAGTCTATATGCGCCCGGATGCCGCGTGCCTGAAAGGCGGTCATCATGATCTCGCAGGCGAAAACCACGGGGATCAGCGGCAGCGGATTGGTCAACAAGGCGGCGAAGGCGATGAAGATCGCGGAAAACCCGAACCCCGAATACCCCCGCACAAAGGCCGCAGCCAAGAGCGCAAAGGCCAGCGCGACCGAGGTGCCGGGGTCAAAGCCGAAGGGCAAAGCTATTCTGCCGCCATATCGGCCGCATTGATGCCGGCGACGCGCACCGGCTTTTTCATCGCGTCGCGGCGGAACGGCTCGCCCAGTTCCTGGTTCAGGATCACTTCGATCAAGGTGGTGGTATTATTGTCCATCTGGTCGGTCATCGCGGTTTTCAGCGCATTTGTCAGCCCGTCCATTGTCGTGACCTGCACGCCTTTGAGACCACAAGCCTGCGCGATACCGGCATAGGATACTTTCATATCCAGTTCTGTGCCGACGAAATTATCGTCGAACCACAGGGTCGAATTGCGCTTTTCGGCACCCCATTGGTAGTTGCGGAACACGATCTGCGTGATCGCGGGCCATTCGTCGCGGCCGATGGCGGTCAGCTCATTGACCGAAATGCCAAAGGCCCCGTCACCGGCAAAGCCGATCACCGGCACATCCGGCTGGCCGATCTTGGCCCCGATGATCGCGGGCAGACCGTATCCGCAGGGCCCGAACAGACCGGGGGCGAGGTATTTGCGCCCTGTCGGAAAGCTGGGGTAGGCATTGCCGATGGCGCAATTATTGCCGATGTCAGAGCTGATGATCGCCTCCTCGGGCATTGCGGCCTGAATGGCGCGCCAGGCCTGACGCGGTGACATCCAGTCAGGGCGCGCCGCACGGGCACGTGCGTTCCATGTGGTGCCCGGATCATCCTGTTCATGGTCCAGCGAGGTCAGTTCCTGCGCCCAGGCCGATTTGGTCTGCGCGATCAGCGCACGGCGCTCGGCGCGGCCTGCATCGCCTGCGGTCTTTGCCAATTGGGCGCTGATGCCCTGCGCGACCTTGGCGGCATCACCGACGATGCCCACGGTGATTTTCTTGGTCAGCCCGATCCGGTCGGGATTGATATCGACCTGGATGATCTTGGCCTGCGTCGGCCAATAATCGATCCCATAGCCGGGCAGGGTGGAAAACGGGTTCAGCCGCGTGCCCAGCGCCAGCACCACATCGGCGCGGGCGATCAGCTCCATCCCGGCCTTGGACCCGTTATAGCCCAAGGGGCCAGCGAACAAAGGATGGCTGCCGGGGAAGGCGTCATTATGCTGATACCCCACGCAGACCGGCGCATCCAGCCGTTCGGCCAAAGCCCGCGACGCCGCGATCCCGCCTGCCGCCAGCACGACGCCTGCGCCATTCAGGATCACGGGGAATTTCGCCTCTGACAGCAGGGCGGCGGCCTTGGCGATGGAAACTGTCCCGCCGGGGCTGGTTTCGAATTCCACCGGCTGGGGGATGTCGATGTCGATCACCTGGGTCCAGAAATCGCGGGGGATGTTGATCTGGGCGGGCCCAGACAGGCGCTTGGCCTTGGCGATCACGCGCGCCAGCACTTCGCAGATGCGGGTCGGGTCGCGGACCTCTTCTTGATAGGCGACGCAATCCTTGAACAGGTTCATCTGTTCCATTTCCTGAAACCCGCCCTGGCCGATGGTCTTGTTGGCGGCTTGCGGTGTGACCAGCAGGCAGGGCGTGTGGTTCCAATAGGCGGTTTTCACGGCGGTGACGAAATTGGTGATCCCGGGGCCGTTCTGGGCGATCATCATAGACATCTCGCCGGTGGCGCGGGTATAGCCGTCGGCCATCATCCCGGCCGAGCCTTCATGCGCGCAATCCCAAAAGGTGATGCCAGCCGCCGGAAAGATATCGGAAATCGGCATCATGGCTGACCCGATAATGCCAAAGGCGTGGCGTATCCCATGCGCTTGCAGCGTTTTGACAAAGGCTTCTTCGGTGGTCATCTGCATGGGTTGCGTCCTTGAAAACGGGGAAAGATTTGCAGGGATCATAGGTCCAACTGGCAAGGCCGGTTAGGGCCAGTTGACCCCCGAGCCTAAGTCCAAGACCGGTCAACCGCCGCGTGCCAATGCCGCCGCGATCAGCGCCACGCCATCCCTGATCCGGGTCTCGGGGATCGAGGAATAGGCCAGCCGCAGATACTCGCTCGGCGGTGTCTTGGCGGCAAAGAACGGCGCGCCCGGTTCGACCAGCACGCCATCGGCCCGCAAGGCCAGCGCCAGCGCTGTCGTATCGGTCCCGTCCGGGGTGCGCACCCAGATCGATGATCCGCCCGATGTGTTTTGCCCCGCGACCGTCAACCCGTAATCCTGCAAGGCGCTGTGCAAGACCTGTCTGCGGTCGTGATAGGCGCGGCTCATCCGGCGGATCAGCGCGTCGTAATGGCCCAGCGACAGGTAATGGCTGACCGTGCGCTGGATATGGCCGGGCGGATGGCGCAGGACAGTGGCCCGCAGGGCGCGCGCCTCTTTGATGAACGGGGCCGGCCCGACCAGATAGCCAAGCCGCAATCCCGGAAACAGCGATTTCGAAAACGAGCCGACATAGATCACCCGCCCATACGGATCGAGCGATTTAACAGGCTGCTGAAAAAGTCGGGGCTCGACGCTGTTTCAAGAACATGATTCACCCTTGTTACGGCAGCGGTGGCGAGGGTGGCGATGCGTGGGACGGACAAAACGAGCGGTTCGCTGTTCAGCTATGTTGACCTTGAAGAGCGAATTCCTGCGGTTCATCCGCTTCGCAAGATCAGACAGATCGTGAACGATGCACTTACGAGCCTCGATGCCGATTTCGATGCGCTGTATACTGACTTTGGTCGCCCCTCGATTGCGCCTGAGCGCCTGATCCGGGCGAGCCTTCTCCAGATCCTGTTTTCGATCCGCTCCGAGCGGCAGTTGATGGAGCAGATGGATTACAACCTGCTGTTCCGCTGGTTTGTCGGCCTGGGCATCGACGACGCGGTGTGGGTTCCCACGGTGTTCAGCAAGAACCGCGACCGGCTACTGACCACCGAGATGTCGCGCAAGGTCATGGCCGCGATCCTCGCACACCCCGAGGTCAAGCCGCTGCTGTCGGACGAGCACTTCTCGGTCGACGGCACCCTGATCAAGGCGTGGGCTTCCATGAAGAGTTTCCAGCCGAAAGAATACGCCCCGCCGCCACAGGATGGTGATCCTGGTGGGCCTCCGCCACCGCCAACCGACGATACCGCACTGAACGCCGACCAGCCCCAGCCGACAGAGACCCAGCCGATGACCGATACGCCTCGCCAGCCCCGCAACGCAGAGGTAAACTTCCGGGGCGAGAAGCGCTCGAACGCCACTCATGCCTCGGTTACGGATCCGGATGCCCGCCTTTACAAGAAGGCCCCGGGCGCGGCGGCGATGCTTTGCTTCATGGGACATACACTGATGGAGAACCGCAATGGCTTCGTGGTGCAGGCAGAGTTGACCCACGCAGATGGGTATGGTGAGCGCAAGGCGGCCCTTGAGATGATCAACCGGCATTCACCGGGCTCGACCCGACGACTGACGCTTGGTGCGGACAAGGGATACGACAGTGCCGATTTCGTTGCTGAACTCAGGCGCATGGTTGTGACACCGCACGTCGCGCAGAAAGCCCGGCATTCCGCAATCGATGGACGGACCACCGGGCAGCCCGGCTACGCCCTGTCTCAGCGGCACCGCAAGAAGATCGAGGAACCGTTTGGTTGGGCAAAGACCGTCGGCGGCATGGCGCAGACCACGCTTCGCGGTGTTGAACGTGTCTGCGCCCGCTTCACGTTAACAATGGCAGCGAATAACCTGGCGCGCCTACCAAAGCTCTTGGCTTAGGAACCGCACAATGGAATACATTTACAGCGTATTGATCGACAAGAACTCAGGATCATGGACCGCGCGATGTCCAGCGATGGAGGAATTCGGAGCCAGAACCGGCGGAGAAACGAAGGAAGAAGCTCTGACCCATCTCCACGGCATACTTCTGATGATCTTGCTTGATCTTGAGGAAAAAGAGCTGGCGATACCAACCGACAAAATGGTCCTCAATGGCGCGAAAATTACCATCAACACAGGCACCGAATGAGTTTTTCAGCAGCCTGTTAAGCGAGGGCGAGGGCGGGCGCAGGAATGACATCTCGAATTCGTAATCATCCTCGACGATGATGAAATCCTGCGCCTCGGCCTGCGCGATCAGCGCCTTGCGCCGGTCAAGCGGCATTGTCGCCGCTGTAGGGCATTGGTGGCTGGGCGTGGTGAACAGCACATCAATATCATCCGGCAGCGCCGCGGGCGGCAAACCGTCCTGATCGACCGGCACGATGCTCAGATGGCAGCGCGATTGCGTCAGGATATTGCGCAAAGCGGGATAGCAAGGATCCTCGATCGCGGCGCGGCGGCGGTTGTTCAGCAGCACCTGCCCCGACAGCCAGAGCGCGTTCTGCGCGCCCATCGTGATCAGGATCTCATCGGGATTTGCCAGGATGCCGCGCCGTGGCAGGGTCTGGCGGCTGATGAAATCCACCAATTCGGGATCGTCGCCATCGTAATAATCAGATGTCAGCGCGCCGAAATCGCGCAGCCCCAAGGCCCGCAGGGCGCAAAGCCGCCAATTGGTGGTATCAAACAGCGTCCGGTCGGCCTGCCCATAGATGAAAGGATACCGGTAATTCGCCCAATCGGCCGGTTTTTCAAGGCTCAGCCCCGGCGTGAACCGCTGGCCGATGGCGCGGGTCCAATCCACCGTGCCAATCTGCGCCTGCGGGGCGGCAAAGGCGGGCGGTTCGGGCGCATTTTCCGAGACATAATAGCCCGACCGCCCGCGCGCTGTCAGGTAATCATCGGCGACCAGTTCGGTATAGGCCAGCGTCACGGTGATCCGGCTGACCCCCAGATGCTGCGCCATCATCCGCGAAGAGGGCAGGCGTTCCCCCGGCCGGAACCGGCCTGCAAGAATGCCTTGCGCGACCATCTGCTGGATCCGCGCCTGCAATGTGCCGATCGCACTGGGATCAAGGAAAAAGGTTTCGACGGAAATTGACATGCGCTGGCCCTAGAATCCGTCCAGACTGGACTTATCCCAGGGCCAAGGCAAGCGGCTGTTCTAGCCCAGAACGCGGGTGATGGCCTGATCCACGGCCTCGGTGATCTGGTTCAGATCATCCTGCGTCGCGATCAGCGAAGGCGCGAACAACAGCGTATTGTTGAACCCCGGCAGTGACCGGTTGGTCGCGCCGATGATGATACCCTGCGCCATGCAATCGGCCACGATGGCCTGCACTTTCTTTTCGTCCAGCGGTTCCTTGCTGTCGCGATCCGCGACCAGTTCGGCGCCTTGGAAAAGCCCCATGCCGCGCACGTCGCCGATCCATTTATGCTTGTCCATCAGCGCATGCAGATTGCCCGACAGATGCGCGCCCATCGCACGCGAATTGCCCAGCAGGTCTTCTTCTTCGATGATGCGCATGTTCTCGATCGCCGCCGCTGGCCCCGCCGTGCAGCCGCCAAAGGTGGAAATATCGCGGAAATAGGACAATTTGTCGGTGTCGTCCTTGAACATGTCGAAGACGGCATTGGTGGTCACGCAGCATGAAATCGCGGCATAGCCAGAGGCCACGCCCTTGGCCATGGTCACGATATCGGGCTGCACGCCGAATTGCTGATAGCCGAACCAAGCGCCGGTGCGGCCCAGACCGCAGACAACCTCGTCGATATGCAGCAGGATGTCGTATTTGCGGCAAAGTTCCTGCACGCGTTCCCAATAGCCGGGTGGCGGCACGATGATCCCGCCGCCTGCGGTGATCGGTTCCAGACAGAGCGCGCCAATCGTATCGGCCCCTTCGGCCAGGATCACATCCTCGATCGCCTTTGCAGCATTGGCTGCATATTCCTCGCCCAAGGTCCCGTCCTGAGAGCGGTATTCAAGGCAATGCGGCACGCGGATGAACCCCGGCACAAAGGGGCCGTATTGCGCATTGCGCTCGTCCTGCCCGCCTGCGGACAGGTTGGCGATGGTGGTGCCGTGGTAATCGCGTTCGCGGTAGAGGATCTTGGACTTCTTGCCGCCGTAATGTTTATGGCTGATCTGGCGGACCATCTTGAACGCCTTTTCATTCGCCTCGGACCCCGAGTTGGCGTAATAGACGCGGTCCAGCCCCGGCATCTTTTCGATCAGCATTTCGGCGAATTGCGCACCCGGAATGGTGCCAAGCGCGCCGCCGAAGAAACACATCTTGGTCACGGCGTCGGAAATGGCTTTGCCCATGCGTTCGCGGCCATAGCCGATATTGACGGTCCAGACGCCCCCCGACACGGCATCGATATGTTCCTTGCCCTTGATGTCCCAGACCCGCAGGCCGCGGCCTTCGACGATGATGCGCGGGTCGATGGTTTCATAGGCCTTGTGCTGGCTGATATGGTGCCAGACATGGGCGCGATCAGCCTCGACCACATGCCCGGGGTCGTTGGCAAAGTTCATTGTATCCATGTCCGGCGGCTCCGTTATGAGGAATGACAAAAGGGCTGTGCGAATCCAATACGCACAACGCCTTATTGGCAAGCAGTTTGACGTGTCTTTCAGCAGGTTCAATAGGGCCAGATCATTTGCATGAATAGGGCCAGATTGCGGGTGATGATCCTGCGCACAGGGCCGCGCAGGTGGATTAACGTGATGAAACGGCGGCATAAACCGCGCGGGCCGGGCGAAAAGAGCGTCCCGCAGCGGCTGTGACCGGCTGTTGCGTGATGATTGACGCAGATGCGGCATTTGCGTTCGCTTGACCTTGTCTGATGCGACAAGCTGCCTTGGCCCGCTTCAGGCGCGCTGTACCAAGACATCGCCATGCCCGGCAAGGGCGGTGCTGGGCGGCGCTTGTCAAAGCGGGATCAACCCGCGCCACGCAACGATCCGCATGCCGGATCGCAACACGGGAGACGAAAGATGACACTCAAGACATTGCTGAAAAGCGCGGCCGCGGCCGCAGCCGTCATGACCGGGACAGGCATGTCCCAGGCGCAGGCGGTCGATGAAATCACTATCGCCTATTTCCTTGAATGGCCGATGCCCTTTCAGTTCGCCAAGGTGAACGGCACCTATGACGCGGCTTTGGGCGTCAAGGTCAATTGGGTCAGTTTCGATGCGGGCACCGCGATGTCGGCGGCGATGGCCTCGGGCGATGTGCAGATGTCGGTCAGCCAGGGGGTGCCGCCTTTCGTGGTGGCGACCTCGGCGGGGCAGGATCTGCAGATCCTCGATGTGGCGGTCTCTTATGCGGATAACGACAATTGCGTCGTGGCCGCGGGGTTAGAGATCGATCAGACCACGGTGGGCGATCTGGCGGGCAAGAAAGTCGCCGTGCCCTTGGGCACCGCCGCGCATTACGGGTTTCTGCGCCAGATGGATCATTTCGGCATCGACCTTGCCTCGCTGGATGTCGTGAATATGGCACCGCCGGATGGTGCGGCGGCCATCGCCAATGGTCAGGTTGATATGGCCTGCGGTTGGGGCGGCTCGCTGCGCCGGATGAAGGAATTCGGCAATGTCTTGCTGACCGGCGCCGAAAAGGAGGCTTTGGGCATTCTGGTCTTTGACGTGACCACGGCCCCGGCCAGTTTCGTGGCGGAAAACCCCGATCTGGTCGCAGCCTTCCTGCAAGTCACCGCCGAGGCGAATGCCGCCTGGAACGACGGGTCCATGGTCGAAGACATGCTGCCCGTCATCGCCCAAGATGCCGGGATGAGCATCGAGACCGCCCGCGACACGATGGCGACTTTCGTCTTTCCGGCCGTGTCTGACCAATTGTCAGACGCCTGGCTGGGGGCCAATGCCCCGACCTTCATGAAAGGCGTGGCGGATGTGTTCGTGGACAGCGGATCAATCCCCTCGGCGCTGGATAGCTATGCCGATACGGTCAACCTTGGCCCGCTGCGGGCTGTCGGCGACATGTAAGCCAGCCGTCACTGGCGCGTCGATCTGGGCGCGCCCGTGACCCGGACAAGGGACCAATCAATGTCAGGATTACAGATCGACCGTTTGTCGATGCGTTTTGATTTGCCCAATGGCACATCGGTGCAGGCGTTGCAGGATGTCTCGCTGGATCTGAAAGCGGGCGAATTGCTGTCGGTGCTGGGGCCTTCGGGCTGTGGCAAGACCACGCTTTTGAACATCGTGGCGGGGTTTCTGGCCCCCACGGACGGGCAGATCGTGCTGAACGGCCAGCGCGTGCGCGGACCGGGGGCCGAACGGGGCATGGTGTTCCAGCAAGGGGCCTTGTTCGAATGGATGAACGTGCGCCAGAACGTGGGCTTTGGCCCCGCGATGAAAGGCATGGCCAAGGCGCAAAAGGCCGAGATCGTCGATCACCTGCTCGACGTGGTCGGCTTGCAGGATTTCAAGGATAAGGCGGTCTATGAATTATCGGGCGGCATGCAACAGCGTGTGGCGCTGGCGCGCTGTCTGGCCAATGATCCCGATGTGATCTTGATGGATGAACCCTTGGGCGCGCTGGATGCGCTGACGCGCGAAAAGATGCAGGGGCTGGTGCTCAAGCTGTGGAAAGAGACCGGCAAGACCATCATCCTGATCACCCATTCCGTCGAAGAGGCGCTGCTTTTGGGCGAACGCCTGCTGGTCATGGCCCCGCGTCCGGGGCGGATACATACCGAATACCGCCTGCCATTCGCTGAAATGGGCGTGGGCCGCGACCTGCGCGAGGTCAAGAAACACCCCGATTTCGCCGCCCGCCGCGAAGAAATCCTGTCGATGATCTGGGACATGGAAGAGGAAATCATGGGCCGGACGGAGAGTGTGTGATGGAAATTCTTGGCAATCTGGGCGCAGAGCTTTGGGCGGTGCTGCGCACCATTGCGCGCGCCTTGCCTTATCTGGTCGGCTATGTGGCGCTGGTGCTGGCGACGCTGCTGATCTGGACATGGATCAAGCGGCTGCTGCGGCCCCGGCGTGATTATACATCACTCAAGACCGTGACCTTCGGCGATGAAAGCGCGGTCAGCTCGAATTTTGTGGCCTCGGTCGTGTCGGTCGTGCTGATCTTTGTCTTCTGGGCGGCCTTTACCGGATCGCGGCTCTTGCCAGAGGTGCTGCATGCGCCGGGCCCGTTCATCGGCACGGGCAGCTTTAGCTATACGATCACCACGCCCAGTGGCGAAACCGATGACGCCATGGTGCAGGTGCTGGTCCATCCGGTTGGCGCGACGGCCACGGCACCGCAGGTTGATCCGGGTGACGGGATCGCCAAGAACGATTCCACCACGATTGCCGCCTACCGGACACAGCTGCTGCGGGTGGATGAAAACGATGAAATGGGCCGCGCCGAGGAGACGTTTATCACCGCTGTTGACGGCCAGAACATCGCGCCCGGCGCGGCGGTGGATGTGGCCTTTGGGCGGGTGGCGATGTCGGAACGCGGCACGCTGAACATCATCCCCGCAACGGGCCTGCAGATGGAACCGATCTGGCTGCCCGCGCCCGAAACCGTCTGGGCGCGCATGACCGAGATCGCGACGGCGGGATATCGCAATTCCACCTTGGCCGAGCATCTGGGCTATTCGCTGTTCCGGGTGGTCGTGGGCTTTGCGCTGGGGGCTTTGGTCGGCATTCCACTGGGCTATGCGATGGGGCTGTCGAACTGGTTTCGCGGCTGGTTTGACCCGATTGTCGAATTCATGCGGCCGGTCCCGCCGCTGGCCTTGATCCCGCTGGTCATCATCTGGGCGGGCATCGGCGAGACCGGCAAGATCATCTTGCTGTTTCTGGCCGCACTCTGGATCATGGCGATTGCCGCGCGCTCGGGTGTGTCGGGCGTGCGGATATCAAAGGTCCATGCGGCCTATAGCCTTGGCGCGTCCAAATGGCAGATCATGCGCCATGTGATCATACCCAATTCCCTGCCCGAGATTTTTACCGGCGCGCGTGTCGCGATGGGGGTCTGCTGGGGCACGGTGGTGGCCGCTGAACTGGTCGCGGCGGAAAAGGGCGTGGGGATGATGATCATGGTCGCCTCGCAATTTCAAAGCACCGATATCGTCTTGATGGGGATCATCCTGATCGGGGTCATCGGCTTTGGGATCGATATGCTGATCCGCTGGGCCGAACGTCTGCTGGTGCCGTGGAAGGGCCGGGGCTAGCGGTGCAGGCTTGCGCCGGGCCGGGCTTGTGGCTGATATGGCGCGATGATGATGCCAGCCGAGCTGTTGATCCTGTTGCCGGCACTGATCGGCCTTGGCGTGCTGCTGCTGCTGCGGCGGCGTCGCCAGTCCGCGCGCCCCGATCCTGTGATCCATGGCCCTGCGATCCCGCGCCATGCCATCGTGGTGGACGGGTCCAATGTGATGCATTGGGGCGGCGCTGCATCGGCCAAAGTGCTGGCGCTTGTGCTGCGCGCCTTGCAGGCCAAAGGCTATGCGCCCATCGTGATCTTTGATGCCAGCGCGGGTTACCGGCTGGCGGATCGCTATCTGGACGCCAGCGCTTTGTCACCGCTGATCGGCCTGCCTGCCGCGCAGGTCAGCGTTGTGGATAAAGGCGTGATCGCCGATAGCGCGATCCTGCGCTTTGCCGCCCAGCACCGGCTGCGCATCGTCAGCAATGACCTCTATCGCGACTGGCGCGTGCAATTCCCGCATCTGCGCCGCAAGGGGGCGGTGCTGCGGGGCAGATATGACGCTGGTGCGGTGGTCTGGAACGCGCGGCTAAAACCCGTCCGGGCCTAGGCGATAGGCCTTGCCGAACCCGCCGTTCAGGTCAATGCCGCTGGGCACCAGCCGGAACATCATGAAATCGGCGAAATCGTAGTAAAGCTTGGCCTTGGGCACAGCGGCCAGCCATTTGTCCTTATGGGCGGGCTTGTCCACCGGCTCTGCCCGCGCATGCAGCGTCAGGCGCGGATGGGTCAGCGGATCGCCCTTGGCACCCGGTTCGCCGATCAGGGCGGCGCAGGCGGGACTGGCCAGCAAGGCTTGGGTATGGGTGGACAGGGTCGACACCAGCGTCAGCGCGGCGGTGCCATCCCAGATCAGCGCGACACGCGCGACATAGGGCGCGCCGGTTTCGGGATGCGTCACGCCCAGCGCTGCATGGCGCATATCCGCCAGCAATTGGCGCACCAGCGCGCGGGCGGCATCATCGGTGGGATTGATCGTGTCGCCTGTCATGCAAGATTGGCCGCAGGGCAGGCGCGAAAGGCGGCCATCGCCGGGCCGATCCCGTCAAGCGAGACGCCTACCGTCGTATCGCCCGATATCGCATAGGCGCGCTGGTTGAAATCCAACCCGTCCAGCACATTGCCAAACCCGCGATCCGTCACCGTCAGGCTGCGGCCATCGGGGCTGATCTGGTGCTGGTCGGTCTGGATAAAGATCGGACGGGGCCCTGCGAAATTCATCGCGAAGGTCGGATCATCGGACCATCTGCCCTGTGGCAGGGTGATTGTCAGGCTATAGACGGGCAAGGCCGCGTCATAGGTCACGGTGATCGTGCCCGCCGCATCCGTCAGGGTGCAAATCGGCTGCGCCGAGAAGTCCCAGGCAGCAGCGGGCGAGGCAAGGATGAAAAGGGCAAGCAGGTGGCGCATGGTACGATGATAGCGGTATTTTGGCAAATGGCGATGGCGGTGCGACATTCCGCCCAAGCCCTTGTTTCTGCGTCCCTCCTTTCCCATCTTGCGCAGTGAAACACAGGAGAGCTGCGATGCAATGCCCGATTGACGGAACCCAACTTGTGATCTCTGACCGCTCTGGCGTCGAGATCGACTATTGCCCGCAATGTCGGGGTGTCTGGCTCGACCGGGGCGAATTGGACAAGATCATCGAGCGCAGCGCCGCCTATACACCACCGCCACCGCCCCCGTTGCCTGCGCGCGCCGAACGCGGCTATGACGACAGCCGTGATCAATATGGCCGCCCCCGCAAGAAAAAGCGCGGTGGCTTTCTGGAAGACCTGTTCGATTTCTGACGCATCATAGGGCGCGCTGGCCGCGCCCTTTTTTGCGGACGTATTTCAGGGGGTGCGCAACATGCGCACCCTACCTTTTGGCATAGCGGCTTTTGCCGCCGCGCATGCCGCCGCGGCCGCCGGTGCTGCGCCCTGATGCCTTTGCCGCGTCATCCACCGCCTTATCGACCGCTTGTTGGCGCGCCAGCGGGTCATCGGCGATGGCCAGTTCCACCGCTTCGAGCCGTTTCAGCTCGTCACGCAGGCGCGCGGCCTCTTCGAACTCGAGGTTCTCGGCGGCTTTGCGCATATCATTGCGGATACCTTCGATCACGGTCTGGATATTGCCACCCGCGCGGCCTTTGTCGATCTTGGCGGTGACGCGGTTCATGTCCACATCGCCTTTGTAAAGGCCCGCCAGAATATCCTCGACGTTCTTTTTCACCGTCGTCGGCGTGATCCCGTGTTCAGCGTTATAGGCCAGCTGCTTGGCACGGCGGCGTTCGGTTTCCTTCATCGCGCGGTCCATGCTGCCGGTGATCCGGTCGGCATACATGATGACGCGGCCTTCGGCATTGCGCGCAGCACGGCCAATGGTCTGCACGAGCGAGGTTTCAGACCGCAGGAACCCTTCCTTGTCGGCATCCAGAATGGCGACCAGCCCGCATTCGGGGATGTCGAGCCCTTCACGCAAAAGGTTGATCCCGATCAGTACGTCAAAGGCGCCAAGGCGCAGGTCGCGCAAAATCTCGATCCGTTCGATCGTGTCGATATCGCTGTGCATATAGCGCACGCGGATACCCTGTTCATGCATATATTCGGTCAGATCCTCGGACATGCGTTTGGTCAGGGTCGTCACCAATGTGCGATAGCCTGCGGCGGCGACCTTGCGGACCTCGTCCAGCAGATCATCGACCTGCGTTTCAACGGGGCGGATTTCGATCTGCGGATCAATCAGGCCGGTGGGGCGGATGATCTGTTCGGTGAATACGCCGCCGGTCTGTTCCATCTCCCATGCCGCGGGGGTGGCCGAAACGAAGACCGATTGCGGGCGCATCGCGTCCCATTCCTCGAACTTCAGCGGGCGGTTATCCATGCAGGACGGCAGGCGGAACCCATGTTCGGCTAGCGTCATCTTGCGCCGAAAGTCGCCTTTATACATGCCGCCGATCTGCGGGACCGAAACATGGCTTTCATCGGCAAAGACGATGGCATTGTCGGGGATGAATTCAAACAGGGTGGGCGGTGGTTCACCCGGCGCGCGGCCGGTCAGATAGCGCGAATAATTCTCGATCCCGTTGCAGACGCCCGTCGCCTCCAGCATTTCGAGATCGAAATTGGTGCGTTGTTCCAGCCGCTGTGCTTCCAGCAGTTTGCCGTCATTGACCAGCTGATCAAGCCGCATCCGCAGCTCTTTCTTGATGCCGATGATGGCCTGCTGCATCGTGGGTTTGGGCGTCACATAATGCGAATTGGCATAGACGCGGACCTTGTCGAAGGTGCCGGTCTTGGTGCCGGTCAGCGGGTCGAATTCGGTGATCGCCTCCAGCTCTTCGCCAAAGAAGGACAATTTCCACGCGCGGTCATCAAGATGGGCCGGCCAGATTTCAAGACTATCGCCGCGCACCCGAAAGGTGCCGCGCTGAAAGGCCTGATCATTGCGGCGATATTGCTGGGCGATCAGGTCGGCGATAATCTGCCGCTGGTCATACATCTGGCCCGCATGGATATCCTGCGTCATGGCGCCGTAAGTTTCGACCGACCCGATCCCGTAGATACAGGATACAGAGGCCACGATGATCACATCGTCGCGTTCCAACAGTGCACGGGTCGCTGAATGGCGCATCCGGTCGATCTGTTCGTTGATCTGGGATTCTTTCTCGATATAGGTATCGGACCGCGCGACATAGGCTTCGGGCTGATAGTAATCATAATAGCTTACAAAATATTCGACGGCATTGTCGGGGAAGAACCCTTTGAATTCGCCGTATAATTGCGCGGCCAGCGTCTTGTTCGGGGCAAGGATGATCGCAGGGCGCTGGGTCTGTTCGATCATCTTGGCCATGGTGAATGTCTTGCCGGTCCCCGTCGCCCCCAGCAGCACCTGATCACGCTCGCCTGCGATGATCCCGGCGCTAAGCTCGGCAATCGCGGTGGGCTGGTCGCCTGCCGGTTCAAACTCTGTCTGCAGCTTGAAACGCTTGCCGCCTTCCATTTTTTCGCGGGTTTTCACATCCGGCGCGGGGTTCGCCAGATAGACGGGCGGCGATTTGTCGGTCTGGGCATAGGCCATGGCGGGGATTCCTTTGGTTGACCCATAGTTGTTGTCTTTGCTCACTGGATCAAGGGCGACCCTTGGCCTAAGCTCTGGCCAAACGAAAGAGGTATGAAAATGATTGATCCCGTGAAACTCGACCGCTTGGCCGAAGTCGCCGTGCGCACCGGCGTGAACCTGCAAAAAGGGCAGGATCTGGTGATCACCGCGCCCTTGTCCGCGATCGAGCTGGTCCGCGCGATCACCGTGCATGCCTATCAGGCCGGGGCGGGGGTCGTGATGCCCTTTTTCACCGATGAGGCGATCACGCTGGCGCGTTATGAAAACGCCGATGATGCCAGTTTCGACCATGCGCCCGGCTGGTTCTATGACGGGCTGGCTGCCGCCTATAAAGGCGGGGCCGCGCGGATGGCGATCACGGGGGATGACCCGATGCTGCTGGCCGATCAAGACCCCACGAAGGTCGCGCGCCTGTCAAAGGCCACAAGCATCGCCGCCAAACCCGCCATGGCCCCGATCGTGGGATTCGAGGTCAACTGGAACATCGTCGCTTTCCCCGGTGCTGGCTGGGCTGCGCGCGTCTTTCCCGACCTGCCGGTGGCAGAGGCGCAGGGCAAGCTGATGGATGCGATCTATAAAGCATCCCGTCTGGATGGCGACGATCCGGTGGCCAATTGGGCCGATCATACGGCAGAGCTGAAAAAGCGCGTCAAATGGCTGAATGATCATGATTTCGCCGCGCTGAAATATACCGGCCCCGGCACCGATCTGATGCTGGGTCTGGCCGATGGGCATATCTGGAAAGGCGGGGCATCGCCTGCGCTGAACGGCGTGATCTGCCAGCCCAATATTCCCACCGAAGAGGTCTTTACCTGTCCGCATGCCTATAAGGTCGACGGGGTGGTGTCCGCCACCAAGCCGCTGGCGCATCAGGGCAATGTGATCGAAAACATCAAGGTCCGCTTCGAGGCCGGCCGCATCGTCGAGGCGACCGCCACCAAAGGCGAGGCTGTGCTACAGGCGCTGCTGCAAACCGACGATGGCGCCAGCCGCATCGGCGAGGTGGCCTTGGTGCCCCATTCCAGCCCGATCAGCCAGTCCGGCACATTGTTTTACAACACGCTCTTTGATGAAAACGCGTCCTGTCATATCGCACTTGGCCAATGTTACGCCGATACGATCCAAGGCGGGTCAGAGTATTCGCCCGAAGAATTGCAGCAAAAAGGCGGCAACCAAAGCCTGATCCATGTCGATTGGATGATGGGGTCGGATGCGGTGGATATCGACGGGATCACCAAGACCGGCGCGGTGATCCCCGTCATGCGCAAAGGCGAATGGGCCTGACGCGGTCCCTGACACGCGGTCCCTGACATGGGGCCTGACGCGGGGCTTGCGTGCTTTGCGCGTTTTGCACATATAGGGATTGTCAGCAAAGGGGCCAAAGATGCGCGCACGAATCTACAAGCCAGCCAGAACCGCCATGTCCTCGGGCACTGCGAAAACGCGGTCCTGGGTGCTGGAACATGTCGCACAGACCGCGCGCGGCATCGACCCGCTGATGGGCTGGACATCATCGGATGACACCCAGGCGCAGGTAAAGCTGTATTTCGACAGCAAAGAAGCAGCGCTGGATTACGCCCGCGAAAACGGGATCGAGGCCATTGTGCAAGAGCCCAAATCGCGCAAGCCCAACATCCGCCCCGGCGGCTATGGCGAAAATTTCGCCACCAACCGGCGCGGTGTCTGGACCCATTAAGGCGGTTTGAGGCTTGCCAAAAGCCCCCCGACCGCGCGATACCGCATCGTGACGGTCTCATAGCTCAACTGGATAGAGCAGCTGACTTCTAATCACTGCCGCCTACCTACCGACGACATGCGACGTTGCATGTCCACCTTGTATTTCAACGACTTACCTCGCAATTCCGGTTGTGTCATCTACCGACAAGGCCCGACAACGATGGCGACTTAGCGGTCAAAGCGCCATCAAAATCGGAGTTGCGACAATGCCCCACACCAAGATCACACAGGCCTTCGTCGAGGGCCTGCCATTCCACGATTCCACCGACTGGTATCACGACACGGAACTCGCTGGGTTCAACCTGTCAGTCGGACGCCGCAGCAAGGGGGAATGCCACCGTGTTGGCGGACCGCATCCGGTCCGGCGTTGTAGGCAGCCAGCGCCAGGTGCGGATCGCCGAATGTCTCCAACATCATCGCGAGGTAGCGGGCGGACCCGTCGAGGTTCTGCAGCGGATCGCGCGGGTCGATGCCGAGGTTACGCGCCGTCGCGGGCATCAGTTGACCAAGGCCAATGGCACCTGCACTTGAAATCGCATCCTGCCGGTAGGCGCTCTCCACCTCGATATTGGCGCGATAGAGGGTCAGCCAGTCTCGGGCGGAGAGGTCGGCACGCCGCAGCCCGGGATGCCCGGCATAACGCATAGCTGTGGCTTCGATGGCCGCTAGAACATCGGCGCGGGGCAGGGGAGCGGGCCGCGAGAAGGCTGCAAGACGCAATTCGTCAGGTTCAATATCTGGTTCATCTTCACCGAGGATCGCTAGCTCATCAGCAGCAGACCCCTGACCTATGCCGTCATTGTAGTTGCGGGCAAAACTGTCCTGGGAGCGGGACGAGGTCAGAGAGCCATCGCTCTCCATGACCAGCACCATTTGCGTGGAGGCGGGACCCGCCAGAAACCAGAAAAAGAGAAGGCTACTTGCTGCTGCTCTTTTCGGAAGCAGCCAGCTTATGCGTTGTCCGCTGGCCTTCCTCGAGCGGGACATCGGCATGAGAGAAGCCGATGCCGATGAGGAAAGACACGACGCCAGTGATGGTTTTGAACTCTCGAATCTTGATGTCGTTGTAGGTCGTTCGGGTACGGGCCGTGACAAGCAGCTTTTCCACGCCCTCGTCAGAGACCGCACGCATGATCCAGACCCCATAATAGCTGGGGCCTTTCTTGTGCGCAGGTTCCTGGCACAAGATCTCGGCGCTATAGCCGCTCTCCACGAGATCGCGGAATCTGGCTTCAGTGACCACATTTGGTGCTTCGATGTCCCAGTTCATACCTGCGGTCACACTTCTCTTCATTTGAGACGCATGATCGCCTTGTCCACCATGGACAGGACGAACATACGAAAGTATATTTTCGAGCATCAAGTGATATTATCGCTTCGGCTGTCCAGTCGGCAGACCTTCGCCAAAACCGGTGAATTACCTTAATGCTTGCCCACTGTAGGAGATTTGCGCATGAAGATGAAGCGACTGCAGCGTATCCCACAGGCTATATTATTGACTCTTGTTATTTCAGGTGCAGCTGATGCGCAGACATGCTTTCCGCCAGCCCGTCCATTTGTCCCCAATGACTCGGTTGCAATTGCCGAATTTGCAGACCTGATAAGCCAAGACTTTGAGACCTACATCCACGATGTGCAGGCGTATTTCCGGTGTTTGGACGAAGAGCGGGCCCGAGCGTTTGAGGAGGCAAGAGAAGTCAGTCAAGATTATGCACGGTTTCTGCAGGGCCAAGGCGACGGGAATCGCTAACAGTTTGTCGGATTCGAGCTTTGCAACGGTTGTCGCACATAATTGTCGATGGGGTCGGCGCGCCACAAAATGCCCGCTTCGCCATTGTTCCAATGGTATTCGACGCCTACAACCTCACCGGTATTCGGGCACACCAATCTGAATACAGGAACGGCTTCCAAAAGGTCTGATGGATTATCATTCATGACGCGCTCATTGGTCAAATCTTAGCTGAGCGTTTCCCATGATCAGGACAAAAACAATCATGACTTGATTTGGTAAGGGTTTCGGGCGAAGCGTTGCTGTAAACGAGCGCCAGCGCGGCTGAAATCCGCACAACACTCTGATTAGGTTGCGGAAACTCGCTCATCTTTCGGAAGATGCAACATTCAGTTTCTGCCCCGACAATACGACTCGCGAAGAACATGAGTGCTGGATTTCCGATCGCTGTTAGTAGTTCACCTGTTCAAAACCGTAGTTGCCCTCATAGTCCCGCCACTCGACGAAGACGGACCGGTGATAAATGCCAGGGCAATGCTCGCCCCAGCGATCAAGGCCTACGTGAGCCGAAGGAAGAGCTGTGACGGAAGACCTTTGCCAGGCGAAGTCACCTTGGGTCCCGTAAGTGCCGAGAACCACGGCCGCGCTTCGGTTGCAGTCACCATCGCGCCCAGACTCGTGCTGTCGGGCATACCGTACATCGAAGACGCGGATGGAACGCACGAAGTTGAACTCAGGTCCGCTGATATCGATGTCTGCGCGATCCTGAGCGAGCCGGAGTGCCCGATCAGTGGGAACGAGATCGTCGACTGGCAAGGATTGGAGTGGTCGACGGCTGTTCGCCCGGTACAAGGCTTCAAAGATGCGGCCAGCGTTGTTTGATAGCCGATCGCTCTCATAAGAGGCGCCCATGGGACAGCGCCAGATTTGCAGCGGCGGTTCCACTGGCCAAGGTGTAATCCGCCGGATGAACTCGGCGCGGGCTCGGGCGCAAGGGTCGGAAGCGGGCCAGCCGCCAGACAGACACAAGAGGATCGCGCAATCGATCGGGTATGTTTGCGCGCGGGCGGGTATTGGCAGCGAAGAACTTGTCACGGTCAAAGCGACTGCGACCGAGGGGAGGAGCTTCTTGAGTAAATGGCGCATGCTGTGGAGCCTCCGGGATAGGAGTTTAGCATACATACAATAATATACTATCGCAACGCTAAGTATAGGGGCGCATAATAAGGTTTATGTAGATTTTTGGAACATGAATTCTGTCGTCGCGAGGCATGTGATTGCGTTTAACTGCTTCCTAATTTCACGGAGAAATGCGGCCTCCTGCTCGCACCGCTAGCGCTGGTCCGCTGGGTTCTCGAAGATCTGCCGGCTTTCTGGAGCATCGATCCCATGCATCCAGATGCGCTGCCCCTGGATTTCCAGCGTGTCGTCATCGATTACGTTGGCGATGCCGGTCACATGGACGGTGTAGGCCGGTGGTACGGCGACGAACTGAAGCAGGATAAGTAATATGAACCGGTACATGCCCTGAATCTTTGACCAGCGGCATCTGTCGCGACGCCTTCAGTAGATGCAAGTAACCTGATCGGATCGTCCTGCCGCAATTTTTTTTGCGTGGCCCTCAACCAGGCGTCCAGACATGCCGATTGCTTGGCAGAGGCACCGTGAATCGCTCCGGTTGATGGTGTGCTCTTAACAGGAGGTGGCCATGAGCCGAGAACAGAAAATTGGAGCCCTGGTTGCAGCGATAATCGTTGGCGGTGTTGCTGTGGCATGGATTGGAAAAGCTAACAGCGAGCGGGCGGAGCTCGCGGCCGAGATCGAGCGTCTTTCAGAAGATGCGGCCCTTGAATCCCGGCAGAACGTTTTGAGCGACTTTGCAGCTGAGTTGGAGCGCAGCCTGTCGGCCGCAGCGAAAGGAGAGTGACTATGAAGGAACTTCTAATTGAAATGATCAGCACGCCGCTTGGCGTGATTTCAACCATCGTCATGTCCGCGGTGTTTTGCGAAACCGTCCCTGCGAGCCCCGTGCATCTGGAGAACGCGTTTCGCCAAATCTATACCGATAAGGGTAACTTCGGAAATGTATACTTCTTCCCTTTGTGATGGCTCTAACACTCACTACAATGGCTCATTGCGATGCCGTCGAGAGGGGCATCCACGCAATCGACAGAACGTCAGGACACCCAAAGCAGTGATGATACGGTAAAACAACCTATGAACAGTGTTTCTGCAATCAAAAGTGAGATAGCCGGCAATCCGACCTTTAGGACTTCTTTCAAGGCGGATTTCATTCCGACTGCGGCGATGGCCGTCAAGAGCGCCCAGCGGGATACCTCTGCCCCCAATAAAGTCAGCGCGGGCGGAAACAGTCCAAAGGAGTTAAGAAAAACAAGCACCGCAAATGCAGCGAGAAAAAAGGGCACGAATGGAGGTCGATTGGTGCTGTCCATATCGCCACCGCTAGAACGCCTAATGACGACTGTAGCCACCAAAATGATGGGCGCCAGCATGGCCACTCGGATGAGCTTTACGACGGTAGCAACATCGCCAGTCTCCTCGGAGATCGAAAATCCCGCTCCGACAACCTGGGCCACATCGTGAATTGTTGCGCCGATGAAAATGCCCGCCGTTCTGGCATCGTATTCCATGAAATGGGCGATAATCGGATATACGATCATGGCAAGGGTCGAGAGTATTGTAACCCCGACAACCGTAAAAACAAGTCGTTCTTCAGTTCGTTCGTCGCGCGGTAAAATCGCAGAAATTGCCATCGCCGCGGACGCGCCGCAAATCGCGACGGACCCAGCGGACAAAAATGCAAAACGCGACCCATGGCCAAAGAAACGGGCAATCACCAACCCGAACAAAATAGTGACGATCACGCCGCTAACAACAATGCCAACAATTGGCCAACCTAAATCTGCCGCCATATCAAAGCTGATACGGAGCCCAAGGAGCGCGACACCAAATCGCAAAACTGGACGCGCGGCAAACGCAATACCTGATTTGCAGCGCGAATCTTCAGACAGAAAGTTTAATGCGATGCCAAAAAGCAAAGCCATCAGCATAGCGGGTGCCCCGTAGTGTTCGGAAATGAATTGGGCCGCCAGTGCGATCAACGCCGAGATCAAGAAACCTGGAAATAGAGCATGTATGCTGAGCAAGTCGAGAAATCGAATATTCATAATCTGCATGAACCTTGCTATGAGTATACTTCTAGAGAGCCGGAATGTCCTTTATAGGACGATACCGCTTTCAATTTGATTGGAAGCGGGGCGCGTAATCGCCTAAGTATATGTCAGCAGGATTGCCGAAAAATCTTGGCCCGCGCCGCCTTCGTTTTCAACAAATTGCGCGTAGAGATTCTGGGCCAGTTGCCCCATCGGCGTATCCGCATCAACCGACTGTGCAGCATCTTGCGACAGGCGCAGATCCTTGAGCATCAACTCCGCTGCAAATCCCGGTTTGTAATCATCGTCAGCCGGGCTTTTTGCGCCAACGCCCGGGACTGGGGTATAGGTGTTCATGGACCAGCTTGATCCTGATGATGTTGACACCACGTCGAACAATTTTTCGCGGTCCAACCCGATCTTATCAGCCAGTGCAAAGGCCTCGCAGGTGGCGATCATGGTCACGCCGAGGATCATGTTGTTGCAAACTTTTGCAGCCTGGCCGGTGCCGCACGGGCCACAATGCACAGTTTTCTGACCAAGAATATTTAGCAAAGGCGCTATGGCTGCAACCGCGTCAACGCTGCCGCCCACCATGAACGTAAGTGTTCCGTTCACAGCCCCCCCAATTCCGCCTGAAACAGGCGCGTCGATGGCCGCAATAGATGCGGCAGCACACAGGTCTGCGACGTTTTTTGTCGTTGCGACATCGACAGTCGAGCAGTCACAAAACAACGTCTGAGGTGACATTGACGGTAAAATCTCCGCCACAACATTACGGAGGATTTCGCCGTTGGGCAGCATCGTGATCACGACATCTGCGCCCTGCGCTGCCTCTGCCGCAGACGCTGCGGCTGCTACCCCGTCGATGTGTGGCGATGTGACATCAAACCCCACAACCTCATGCCCCGCTTTGACAAGGTTTGCGGCCATCGGCCCGCCCATATTGCCCAGCCCAATAAACCCTATTTTCATCCTATTCCCTCCAAATTCAGCTCATCGTCACCAAGAGTTGCGAGCATGTTCAAAACCAAATCTCGCGGTACGTCGGGTTCGTTTGCGTGGTGCCACTGCGGTGCATTATTTTTGTCAATGACGGCTGCCCGAATGCCTTCGATGAAATCGCCTTGCGCGATGGACCGTGACGTATACCGGTATTCAAGGGTCAGCGCGTCATGCAGCGTTGGTGTGGTGCCCAAGCGGCCGATCATTTCAAGAAACGCTGCCATCGCAAGCGGCGCATTACGCGACAAGGCCGCCCGGGCGTGGACGAATGCAGGATCATCGATCTCAGCAAGCCGATCACGGATCGTACGCAGATCCCTTCCAGCAAACAGAGTCTCAATGTCAACGGGAATATCAGGCGGCGAAACCTCGTTTGCGACTTCTGCGATAGCTGCGGTATCTCCGCTGTGGATTAGTGCCGACTTCAAGTCCGCCCAAAGGGCTTGCGGAACAAAGCAATCCGCAAAGCCCGCGTATATCGCATCCTCTGGGCCCATACGTTGCCCTGTGAGGCCAAGAAAGACTCCGTAGCGCTTTGGTGCGCGCGCAAGTATCCTTGATCCGCCCACGTCAGGAACAAGCCCGATCCCGCATTCCGGCATCGCGATTTTGCTTGTCTCGCAAACAATTCGGTGCGCGGCATGGCATCCCAACCCGACGCCGCCGCCCATCGTGAACCCGTGCAAGAAACTGACGATGGGGACAGGATATGCAGCGATCTTGGCGTTCATCCGGTATTCGTCGCGCCAGAATGTCTGCCCATAGGTGACGTCACCGCGCTGTGCAGACGCATAAAGGTCTGCGATATCGCCACCTGCGCAAAACGCTTTGTCTCCATCGGCGTCAATTATGACAATGCTTACCTTATCGCGCCATGCGTCTAATGCCTTGTCAACTTCGAGGCACATCGCATGTGTTAACGCGTTAAGCGCATCTGGACGCTGAAGCGTTATGCGTCCGGCCACGTCTTCTATCCTGCACCAAATCGTCATGGTTTCAGCAAATTACGACTGATGATCATGTGCATGATCTCGTTGGTGCCTTCCAAAATCTCGTGCACCCGAATGTCGCGTAGACGTTTTTCAAGCCCGTAGTCAGAGAGATAGCCATAGCCGCCATGCAGTTGAAGGCACTGGTTCACAACCTCGGATCCGACCTCTGTCACGTAGGCCTTTGCAATCGCGCAATGGTGCGTGGCATCAGGCGCGCCGGTGTCCAATTTCCACGCGGCTTGGCGCAACAGGACCCGTGCGGCTTGCAATTTGATTTCCGCAGCACCCATTTTGAATTGCAGCGCCTGGAACTGAGCGAGGTTTTGTCCAAAGGCCTTGCGTTCGTTCAGATAAGCCACGGTCTGATTCATCGCAGCTTGGGCCGCGCCCAGTGAACATGCCGCGATATTCAGACGGCCTCCGTCAAGTCCTTGCATCGCATAGGTGAACCCGTGGCCTTCTTGGCCAAGCAAGTTGCTGGCGGGCGTTACACATTTGTCCAATTGCACCTGTCGGGTGGGTTGCGATTTCCAACCCATCTTGGTTTCCAGCCCGCCAAAGCTAAGGCCGTCAGCCCCGTCGTCGACAACAATTGCGCTGATCCCTTTGGGGCCGGCGTCGCCTGTGCGGCACATGACGATATAGGCATCAGAATACCCACCACCGGAGATAAAGGCCTTGGTGCCAGTCAATTCATACCCGCCGCCCGTTCGTACAGCGCGCGTTTTTAATGCTGCTGCGTCAGACCCAGACCCCGGCTCGGTCAGGCAATAGGCCAGCAGCTTTTCCATTTCGATTGTAGGGCCCAAGATGCGCGATTTCAGATCGTCCGACCCGAATTTATCCACCATTGCGGCGCACATATTGTGAATAGACAGGAGTGCTGCGACAGACGCGCAGCTATGGCTAAGCGCTTCGAATACAAACGTTCCCTCAAGGCGGGTCAGGCCAATCCCGCCTGAAGCGTCAGACACAAAAAGACCGCCGAAGCCAAGCTCTGCCAGTTTCGGCCAAAGGTCCTTGGGGATTTCACCCGCCTCATCCCACGCTTGCGCGTTGGGGGCGATATGCTCAGCGCCAAATGCGAGGGCCAGATCGAAAATTGCGGTTTGTTCTTCTGTTTGTGAAAAATCCATCTGCTTACACCGCCAACTCATTCACAAATTTTGTGCGCAGGAATGTCTCGATCCCTTCGCTGCCGCCTTCTGACCCTTGGCCTGTTTCGTCAACGCCACCGAACGGTGCTTCGGGCAGGCTCACACCTGCGTTGTTGATCCCCACGACGCCGGCATTCAGTCCATTTTGCAGATCAAGTGCGCTGCGTTGCGACGTGGTATAGCCATAGGCTGCAAGGCCGATGTCAAGGCGGTTTGCCTCTGTCAGCGCTGCATCCAAATCGGGCACTGGCATGATCAAAACCATTGGGCCAAAAGGTTCGTCGTTCATCGCCATCATATCCGGGCCCGCATCTGCAATGACGGTTGGCTTATAAAACGATCCTTGATTGCCCATTCTTTCGCCACCACACAGAACCCGCGCCCCCTTTGACAGGGCGTCTTCGGTCAGCTGATCCATCCATTCGCATCGGCGCCGTGCAATCAGCGGTCCCATCTGTGCGCCTTCTTGCAGACCATCCGACACTTTGGTCTTTTCGAATGCCGCACTGAACGCATCGCAAACATCAGCGTAAGCATCTTGTTCCACGATGAACCGCGTGGGCGACGTGCAAACCTGACCCGCATTACGTCGCTTGGCCCCAATCAACTGCGACACCGCAAGATCGATATCGGCGTCCGCTGCGATGACCACGGGCGCGTGGCCGCCCAGCTCCATGGTGCACCGTTTCAAGGTATCCGCCGCCAAACGTGTTAGGTGCTTGCCCACAGCCGTCGATCCCGTAACCGTAACTTTGCGCGGAACAGGTGACGCCATCAGGTGCCGCGAGATCATGTCCGGCACGCCAAAGACAAGGTTCAAAACGCCGTCCGGCAGGCCCGCGTCCAGAAAGCACTGCGCGATGGCAATGGCAGTCCCCGGCGTTTCCTCGCTCGGTTTCAGCACGATGGAACAGCCTGATGCCACGGCGCCGGCCACTTTGCGTATCACATTCACCGCTGGAAAATTCCACGCCACAAAACCGATGACGGGGCCGACTGGCTCTTTGAGCACATGCGACCGCAGTCCCGGTGCTCGCGGCGGCAAAATGCGGCCATAGACCCGCCGCCCTTCTTCGCCATACCACTTCAACGTATCGGTGGCGAAATCAACCTCGACCAAGGACTCTGCAAGCGGTTTCCCCATCTCCAGCGTCAGAATTCGTGCAATTACATCGCGGCGGTCCTTTATCAGCGCAACGGTGCGGTCAATCACCGCCTGCCGCTCAACGGCTGAGACATGGCGCCAGTGATCAAACCCCTTTTGAGACGCCGCCAAGGCACGATCCAGATCTGATGCATCCGCATGGGCGAGTTGGCCGAGGACCGTCCCATCGGCAGGGTTATACACAGGCTCTGAGCCGCCTGATCCGCCGTCGCACCAACGCCCGTCGATCAACAATTTCAGCGTGTTGAAACCGGGTTCTTTTGCCATCTCTGCGTCCTTAGATTTGAGTGTGATACGCGCCGCGCGGCATAGGCACAGCAATCAACGTAGGTTTGCCACTGTGTATGGCGTCTTGTACCGTATTACGCAGCGCCTCGGCATCGCGAGCGGTGCTTGACGCAATCCCCATCGCCTGCGCCGTGGCCGCGTAATCGGTGACACCGAAATCTACGCCTGCTGATTGATAGCCTTCGCCGCGTTGTTTATGCGCGATCAATGAATACGATCCATCGACCACCACAACAACCGTCACGGGCAGGGCAAGATCGCGCAGCGTCGCAAGCTCGCCCAGAACCATGTCCAAACAGCCGTCCCCCATGACCGCAACAACCGGTTTGCCGCTAGCCAATGCGTGGCCCGTGGCCAGTGGCAAGGCGCAGCCCATTGTGCACAGCCCTGTTGACTGCAACAACTGGTTCGGCCGTGTGCAGGTCATGATCTGGCTCCACAAAATGCGGTGCGCACCACTGTCCACCGTGACAGCGATGTCCCTTGGCAAGGCATCATTCAGCGTGTGATAAAGCGACGCTGGCGTCCAAGCATCGGTTTGGCCGAAGGCCGCGCTTAGATCAGCGCGTGCTTTGGCAGGCGCGCCGTCGGGCCAGACTGCGGTTGGTTCCAACCCATCAAACAAGACCAGTCCCTGCGCCGATGGCACGGTGATCAGGATATCTTCGCGATGCATAAAGTGGTCGTTTTGTGCTTGCACAAATGAGATCGCGGTACCGGGTGCAAATGGGTCGCGCCAGCCCATGCGCATTTCAATCGGATCGTAGCCTGCGCAAATAACGCAGTCCGACTGCGCCAAAAGCGGCAAGATGATCGCATCGGATTTCGGACTTAGCCCGTGACCGCCCAAGGACAGTGAATGTTCCTCAGCCAAGACCCCTTTAGCCTTATATGTGGTTACGACCGGGATGTTGTGTTTGGTGGCAAAGGCCGCAACAGCGTCCGGTCCTCCCTCTTCATTCAACAGATCCTGTCCCGCAACGATGATCGGCCGCTCTGCCGCGCTGAAACGCTTTTGGGCGGTTTCAGTTGCGATGCCGCTGGCAGGCGCAAGCGGGGCCGGGATGATGTCGGGGGCTGATCGATGCGGTGCGTGGTCGGCATTCGCCACAGGTATGGGCAGGTCAATATGAACCGCACCGGGGCGGTTGGACGTCGCAATGGCCACGGCCTTGTCGATCACCAGATCACATGCCCCGATGCGGGCCTCAAAGCTGGCTTTGACAAACGGGCGGAGGGCGGCCTGATGATCAAAAATCTGATGGGTATAGGTCAGCGTCTCTTCTTCGGGCACTTTGCCTGTCAGCACGATCAGCGGCACGCGCTCTTGGGCGGCGTTGGCGACCGAATTCAATCCATTCGCAACACCTGGTCCCACGGTTGCAACCAACACGCCCGGCGCCCCTGTGGCGCGGTAGGCGCCTTCAGCCATAAAACCAGCTGCATTTTCATGACGCGCGATCACAAATTGAATCCCTGTGCGCACCAAAGCATCCACAAGGGCCAATACCTCGCCACCAGGAATGCCAAACGCGTAGCGTACGCCGGATTTATACAGGGCTTGTGCAATGATATCCGCGCCAGTTGTCACAGGTAAGTTCTCCATTCGGGGTGGCTGGTGTCAGTGCCTTGAGTCAGCGCATCAAATTGTGACCGCAAGGTCTGGGTAATCGGACCGGGTGAGCCTGCAGGCATCGCAAGTCCGTCAATGCTATGAATTGGCGCAACTTCCCAAGCCGTTCCGCAAAAGAACGCCTCATCCGCCATGGCGAGTTCAGAGCGGTCAACTTTGCGTTCTTGCACAGTGTGACCGGCCTCGCGCAGGAGGGTGATCATCGTATCGCGGGTGATGCTTTCCAGGATATCGGATTGTTGGTCCGGTGTTATCACAACCCCGTTGCGCACCATGAAAAAGCACATGGCAGGCCCTTCGGACACCTTACCATCCTGTCCCAGCATAAGGGCGGTATCATACCCGTCCACACGCGCCTGAACTGCCGCAAGCCGTCCATTGAGGTAATTTCCATTGGATTTGATGCGCTGTGGCTGTGCCGCATCAGAGGCGCGGCGCCAGCTGGACACCTGTACGCGCAGCCCATCCGTTGCAAAGTCTCCCCGCGCCATCGCGGTGATCGCCAGCGACGCGGGATCACACAAAAAGGGCTGGCCAGGACCAGATAGAAATGCCGTCGCCGTTATGTGGACATTCGCGCGGAATTCGTTTGCGTTCAGCGTCTGTTTGATGGCATCGGCCACGTGATCCGCGCTGAAAGGGGTTTCGAACCGCATAAACCGCTGGCCCTTTTCGAGCCGCGCCAGATGTTCATTCAATTGCCAAATGCACAGATTTGACCCGTCCCAATACGCGCGAATGCCTTCAAACACTGCCGCCCCGTATTTAAACGCCAACGAGGACACATGGCAGGTTGCATCTTCCCATGGCACGATTCCGTCGCACCATGCAAATTTTGGATTGCTCATTTTTTTGTCCTAGCGTGTTTGAGGGATTTTGCGGTCTAGTATGCCACTTGCAACCATATTGCGCAGGATCTCGACGGTCCCGCCGCCAATGGTGAACATACGGGCGTCGCGGGCCATCCGTTCCAGCGGAAGATCGCGGCCATAACCTGCCGCTCCGTGCAGTTGCAGCGCCTCATGAGTGACCTCAACGGCCATTTCCGCCGTAAAGATTTTTGCCTGCGCAGAGTCGACCATATCAGGAAACGGATCACTGGCGCGGGCGGTGTCATGGATCAACAGCCGTGCCGCGCGCAGTTTCACCGACATGTCTGCCAGCTTCCACTGTACCCCCTGAAATTCAGAAATCGGGCGGTCGAATTGATGACGTTTGTCGACGTAAGACAGCGCCTCTTCATAGGCGCCCTGTGCAATGCCCAAGGCAACGGAGGCAGCACCGATCCGTTGAGAATTATAGGCGCGCATGATTTGGCCAAAGCCCTTTTTCAGGCCTGCGGGTGGCAACAACAGACTGGACGCAGGAACGGCGCAGTCCTCAAGGTGCAGGTATCCTTCAGGAATGCCCCGCAGACCCATGGCAGGGATGCGGTCCCCCATGCGCATGCCGTCGGTGCCGTCTTCGATCATGAATGACCCGATGCCTTGATAGGTGTCACCATGATAGACATGCGCCAGGACCAAAAACAGCTTGGTGATGCCCGCGCCGGTGATCCAGTATTTCACGCCGTTCAAGACATACCCGTCGCCCTTTTTGTCAGCGCGGGTTTTCATGGATGTCGCATCTGAACCTGCTGTCGGTTCCGTAAAACAGATGGCAGGTTTGTCGCCAGCGAACACCAGCTCTGCGGCGCGCTGTTTTTGGGCGTCGGTGCCGTAGGTCATGATCGCGGGGATTGCCCCCATGTTGGTGTCCACGACGATCCGGCCAGATATGCCGCAGGCTTTTGCTGCCTCCTCGACTGCAACGCAGACGGTTTCAAAGGAGGCACCTTTGCCCCCCAGGGCCACCGGAATGGTCATTCCTCCTATGCCAGCGTCGGCAAGCGCCTTGGCATGCCCGAATGGATAAGCCTCGCTTCGGTCAATTTCCGCGGCGGCAGGGCGGAGCCGATTATCCGCGATGTCACGCATGATTTCGCGAACGGCATCAATGCCAAAGGTGGTGTCGCGCATTTCAATCCTCTTGTGTGGGTTGCATGGGGGGCCTGTCTTGCTCCCCATGCTGATGTTTTTCAGATCATCGCAAAGATGCGGGCAGGACCACCGGTGCCGCCCCTGTGCTTTGGCGCGCCTACGATTAGCGTGGCACCCGCTGCAGGCACCTTGTCGAGATTTGCGAGACATTCGATGCCGAAACGGCCCGACGGTAGCCACGCATAATGGGTTGCAAAATCCCCTGACATCCCAAAATCGAGCGATAGCGTATCGACCGCAATGGACTGCGCCCCGGTTTCAAGCAGCATCTGCGTGGCCTCGATGTGGAAGCCCGGATAGTGCTGCGCTTCGCCGTCAAAGTTGCGGAAGCCATCCGTGTTGACCTTGGAAGCCCAGCCTGAGTGCATGGCAACACAGGCCCCATCGGGGATGTCCCCATTGGCGTCGATCCATGCCTGTATGTCATCTGGGGTCACTTGCGTGTCCACGTTGTCGGCCGCGCGCGCGGCGATATCCACCACACACAGCGGTGCGATAAGGCTGGAGACCGGAATTTCATCAACCGACATACCATCCTCAGAGAAGTGCAATGGCGCGTCAATATGGGTGCCGGTGTGTTCGTTCACCGTAAGCCGGAAGAGATTGAAGGAGTGTTCAGCATAGTTGAAAAGCTGTTCGCGTGAAAACTGACTCTCGCCGAAATAGGTCGGAAAGTCCTCATGGAGGGTATGGGTCATGTCCTCGACCGTCCCGTGACCCGCTGCCATCGCGGGCGTCCCGATGGCCGCACCAGCGGTCGCCGCAACGCCCGCAGCCGCACTGGCCTTAAAAAAAGTTACGGCGGGACAGCATCTTGTCCTTTACCGCATTCATTACGCAAATATCACACATTGGTCTTCCTTTCTGTTGGTTGGGGTATGTCCGATTTGTTCGGATCTGGTTTCATATAATTGTGTGCGCCAAGCGCTGGCCCTAGATGGTCAATCCGTCCGGGCGTTTCGCTAAGGCATGGAAACACATTGGGGACGAGAAGGGAGCCCAAGGTTTCGTGCGGGACGTCCACCAAAGATTTGCGGTGTTTGATCTGTGGGTCACTGACGACCCGTGCGATGTCGTTGATGGCACCGCAGGGCACCGACTGGGCGCTGCAAAGCGCTTCCACCTCGGCACAGGGCAGGCTCCTTGTCCAATCCTCCACAATGCCGTTGATCTCCCCGCGGTGGGCAATCCGTGCTGCATTGGTCGCAAATTTGGGGTCATCCAAGATATCCATGCGGTTCATGGCTTTGGCTAACCGCGCAAAGAGGGCATCGTTGGTACAGGCGATTGCGATCCACCGGCCATCCGCACAAGGGTAGGATGCATGTGGCACGGACCTATGCGTCTGCGATCCCATCCTGTCACGTCCGACGCCAGTGTGGCTGTAAACCGGGGCCAATTCGTCCAAATACCGCAGAATGCCCTCATAGAGGGCCACATCAACGTGCTGACCTTTGCCAGTCTTGGTCCGCGCCAAAAGCGCGAGCGTCAGGCCGTAGGCCCCGAACGTGCCGCTTATATAGTCAGCCAAGGCAGAGGCACCTGACAACAATGGAGCTCCGTCCGGCTCACCCGTTAAATGCGTAAATCCGACCATTCCTTCGGCAATTCGGGCAAGTCCTGCGCGTTGGGCCTTTGGGCCATCCTGCCCGAATCCGGTGATCGACAGCATGATCAGTCCCGGATTGTCGGCGCGCAAACTTTCAAAGCTGAGCCCCCATTTAGCCAAAGTGCCGGGGCGAAAGTTTTCAATGACGACATCGGCATCTTTGGCCATTTCGCGAAAGATGGCCACGCCGTCAGGGGTGCGCAAATCCAATTCGACGCTTTTCTTGTTGCGCCCGTCAGACAGCCACCAATAGGTGTCACCTGTCGGGCTTTTTGTGCCCAAACCACGCAGCGTATCGCCGGTGCCGGGCTTTTCGATCTTGATCACATCGGCCCCGAATTCGGCCAGCGAGGACGCGGCATAGGGGCCTGCCACCAGCGTGGCGATATCCAGTACCTTTATGCCATCCAAGGGGCGCATCAGAATTCCGCAAACATCAGATCGCTGCGCCGACGCAGCAAGGTTTCACGGGCGAGATTGCCCTGTGCCGCCGCCGCATCCGCGGATGCGCGCAGTACCCACGGCGTGTTGGGATGTTGATCCAGCTTTGGCGCAAGCCAGCCCTCCGCCTTGGCGGCCTGACCTGTCGCCAGCAAAGCGGAACTATAACTGCGCTCGACAATCTCGCGCTGCACGATTGATCCGCCGATCCGGTGCAGCTGCGGTAGCAGTGCTTCGATCTGCGCACTTGCCGCCAATGTGTTACTGCGAAACTGCGCAAAGGCCTGCGCCAGAGGTTTTACGACAGTTTGAAAGGTCTGGGCATTTTCACTGGTATCACCGTCAAAGCTGGCTGACAGGCTGTCAAAGAACACTTCTGCGGCGGGTGAGTCCGGACATCTAGAAAACGCCAAGGCGGCGTGAAGGTCGAGGAAGGCGTTTGTGTGCAATTCAGCATTCCTGGCCCATTTTTCGGCCATCAGACGCCAGCGGTCTCCGACATCGACACCGGCAAGTTCAAGCCGCCACAGCAGGGATGTTCCATCCGTTAAACGAAACCGGTCTGACGCAGGCACTTCCGACAGCGCCGTGTCAAATATGCCAAGGGAATCCGTGAAATCCCCGACTTCGATCTGGCGCAGCGCCAGATGCCACCAGATATGCGCGTTCAGCAGGTTTTGGTTTGTCCAGAACGGCTTTTTGGCATCGAACAATGCCAGTGCATCATGGTGACGGTTTTGCGTTTCATAAACGTGTGCCAAACAATGCAATGCCCAACAATCGCTGGGACGCATGTCCAGGGCCAGCCGTCCCCAACTCTCTGCGGCGGCGTAATCGCCGGTTTCTTCCAATGCGAACCCGTGCTGTGCGGCCGCAATCGCAAAGGCAGGGTCATCCGCCGTCAAACGCTCGATCGCAGCTGTTGACCCGGCGCGCATGGACACTGTGTCGCCGACCAAAAACCAAGTTTCATGGGCGCACTTGTGCGCCAATATATCATTCGGGTCATCCGCCAGAACTGCATCCCATGTTCGGGCGGCAGCACTGAATTCGCCCTGCAACATATGCTCAATCGCAGCGGCGTGTTGCTTTTCAGTGGGCGTAGACCCTGCGACGGCTTTGCGCATGGCGGTAACATCTTGCGTGATTGACGACCCTCTCGGATCCACCCCGCTCAGCAGCTTCATAGCTGCGCAAAACACAGGCCCGCGCAGAAATGCTGGATCAGAGATCTCTTGCATCTTTTTCACGGGTGAACCGCTGAAATCCAAATAGCTTTCAATGGTCGCATTCCAAGCGGAAGCGGTGGCCGCATCAGACGCTGTAATGGTTGTGTGAAAAATATCTTGCATGACGGCTCCCAAATTATGGGCATTATTGCAGAGTCTCATATAATTGTATAACGCATAATACTGATAATACTCATGCAGGAGACGCATCAATGGACCATCGGTATTTTGAGACCTATCTGTCGGTTCTGAGGCTCGGCGGGATCAGTAAGTCAGCCGCCCGTTTGAACCTGACGCAATCCGCAACGTCGCGCCGCATTCAAAGCCTTGAAGAAGAACTGGACGTCAAACTTTTTGTACCGAAAGGCAGGGGTATAGAACCCACAGAACTGGCTTTGAGACTGGTTCCCCACGCCGAAGCGGTTGTCGATGCTGTCGAGAGGTTCAGGCAAGCAGCCAACCCGGAGAAAAACTTGCCAATCAAGCTGCGCGTCGCTGCGACACCGCAGACCATCGCTGCGACAATTGCGCCTTTGATCCCCGATCTCGCCGCGTCGGGTGTTGCATTGTCGCTGATCGAGGCGGGGGGCGCAGATATCGAAGACCTCGTGCGCCAGGACGTCTGCGATTGTGGCATTTCATCAATCCCGACCTTTGAATCCGGACTTCAAAGCAAACGACTTAGCCCGTTGCACCTCCACGCGTATGGATCACCGCGATGGGATAAATCGGCAAAGGAACACATCAACCTCTCAGAGTTGTCTGAAGAAAATTTGCTGCTTTTTACGCCTGATTTCCAATCCAGGAAAATTGTTGACGGGGCTTTTCAATTGATGGGCCAGCGGCCAAATATTGTGTATGAAGGTCATTCTTCTTTAGCGATTTTGGCCCTAGCCTCCGCAGATGTGGGCGTGGCTATCTTGCCGTCAAATATCAAGTCGGCATGCTCCGGGCCACGCGTGTTGTTCAACAATGACCCCTTATCGCTGGATGTCACACTGATCTGGCGTCCCATTTCGCGACGCATGGACGGCATCGAAGCCTTTTTTGCAAAATTGTCCGCGAACCACCTTTGAGCATCAACATGGGAACGTGATAGGGATTTCGCGCGCGCGATCCGTTCGGCCTGGACGATCACAACGCCGCCCGCATTTTTACGTCCATCGCCTGGGCAAGATTGTCGATGGTGAGCGCCTCGCGCTCGATCGTGATGTTGCCTGCGGGGAGTGGGCAAAACCTGGGGGCATTCGTTTAGAGAGGCCGCGCATATCATGGAAACATTTATGCCATGTCCAAAGCAGACAAACACCTCGGTCCGAAATCGTCTCGGCAAGACCGCCGAGGAAATCATCGACAGTGGGTATGTGGCACCGGCTGTCTCGTCAGCAGGTAACAGCGTAGCTCCGGTGACGGTCTTTCTGGACGGTGCGCATATTCGGTGTAGACCAGAGTACCAGAAGCGGCATCTTGATGTTGTGGTTGGTAAAGTCGAGAGCGCGCAAATGTGCCGTCGCTTCGGGCTTGTACAGCAGGCGGCTCAATCGCCATCCAGGCAACTACGGCATGACCTAAAAGCAATTGGCTGGAATGGCGATAGCCCAGTTACTGTGATTTCGGATGGAGAACCTGCCTTGCCCAATCTTGTGCGCCTCGCCGTCGGCGGGCCGGCTCGCCACATCCATGATTGGTGGCACATCTCGGTGCGGGTCAAGCATGTTGAGAACGCCGTAATAGGGCTGGTGCAAGCCAAGAACTTCCCGGGCATCCCAGAGTTGTTTGAACGCCCCGCAGAGCGGTTGCGATGGTATCTGTGGCATGAAAAAGCTCGAGCTGCCACAACAGACCTTTAATGGCTGCTCACCGATTGCGATCGACTTTGCAAAGATGATCGTGAAGTGCGCGACGCAGTCATCCGCGTATAAGCGCGTTGCCGGGAACTCTACACCTATCTGGCAAACAACATGGACAGTCTGACTGACTATGGCCGACGATACCGCAACGGACTTGCCGTCTCCTCATCTCGCGCAGAAGGTGCGTGGAAGACATTGGTAACAAACGCATGGGAAAACGTCGACGCATTCGATGGTCACCCAAAGGTGCCCACCACGTAGCAGTCGTAAGGGCGAACGTTCTCGATGGCAGGTTAACCCCCAAGTTTTGCCCACTCCCGTGGGCTCGTACGCCTGTCGAAGGCCTCGCTTGCGGGCTCGGAGCTGCTCAGCTCCGCGAAAGGTGCGGCTAGCCCGGTGCTGGCGGAGTTCCTGGCGGGGCGAAATTAGGTCCTGCGCCGGACGGTTCATCGACCTGCCCGGCGACAGCAGATGCTGCGGCTTGTCTTGACAAGGCAATGCAAATGCATTACCTATCGCCGGCAGCAAAGACCCTTTTCTTTCAGGAGACTGCCATGACAGCCCTCGCACAAGATGTCTCGAAACTCACGGATCGGTATCAGACGACCGTGCCGGCGGGTGTGCGCAAACAGCTCAAGCTGGGCAAGGGCGACCAGATTCGTTACTGCACCGAGCCGAGTGGCAGGGTCTATATCGAGCCCGTGCGCAGCGACGAGGAAGATCCCGTGCTCGGCGCTTTTCTCGATTTTGTCGAGGCCGATATCAAGGCGCATCCGGACCGCATTCGGGCGTTCGATGGGGCTTTGCATGACCGTCTTGCAGCACTGGTCGGAGACGTTGACGTCGATCTCGATGCGCCGCTATCGCTCGAGGATGAATGAGCGGCGATAGCGTGCCCGCCCAAGCGCCCCTTGTCGTAAACGGATGGTCGATTTATGCGCATCCGCTCTTTCTGGATCAGCTCGAAGGGCTGATTGAAGAGGTCGAGGCGCGTAAGGCACGCGATCCTAAGACCTGGCGTAAGAAAAACCCGACGAAACGGCTGGCCGCCATCTTCAAGCTGGTCACCGAGGCCATACCGGCAGATCCGGGTGCCGCCGCCTTCCGGCAAGGCGGCACGCTCGGCGATCACCGCAAGCACTGGCTTCGGGCGAAATTCTTCCAGCAGTATCGGTTGTTCTACCGGTTCAACAGCGATGCGAAGGTCATCGTGGTGGCCTGGGTGAACGACGACAAGACCCTGCGCGCCTATGGCAGCAAGACGGATGCCTATGCGACGTTCAAAGGGATGCTGGAAGATGGCAACCCACCTGACAATTTCGACGCGCTCTTGAAAGAAGCTGCAGCGGCGGACAAGCGGTTCGAGAAATCCCTTGATGCGGTGCCTGGCCGATCGTCTTTGCCACCGCCGCAGGGGTGCGCCGCATTGATCCCGCGTGGATCAAGGTTGCACGCAACCTTGGTGCAAGCCCGTGGCATATGCTGCCCTCGAGCCGGATGCAGCGGAAGAGTTCGTTCACCCGGGTCCGCACGGTCTGGTCGTCGACGAGGCTCACATAGGGCAGCATATGCGCGAGGCGGGTCTCGCGCGCATACCAGTCTGGCGTCATTGTGCGGGCATCGAGCGCAGCATCACGGGCGTCATCACGGGGCATAGCTGTCCCCGCCATGAATGGACCTGTTGCGCGTGGGCGGTGTCTCCTGCAGGGCCGTCATCATCACGTCGATGAAGCGCGGGTCCCAATCTGCGGCCTTCCACAGCACCGGATAGAGAAGGGCGGCCACGCCCAGCACCGCGATATGCTGGACCCAGACGAACAAGAGCACCGAGCCGAAAAGCCAGACCATCGCATACATGATGGGCAGGCCCAGAAGCTTCGGCGGGCGCACGAGGCCGAGAAAGAGAGGCGAGCGCTCAGCCACCGGCAAAGACCGCGGCAACGATGGTGGGGGCGGCGGCAACACCAGCGATGCCCACGAGGACCCAGAGCGCCTGGCGCAGATCGATGATGTTGAAGAACCAGCTGAGAAAGACCCCGAGAACGGCAAGCGTCGCGATGACAACGCCAAGTGGGCCGGTCAGCGCATCGACGATGCCCTGCAACAGGCTCTGGATCGGGGAGAGATCAATGCTCTGGGCGAGGGCGGGTTCGGCAATCAGCAGGAATAGCGCCAGCGAGGCGACAAAGAGGTGTGAAATCCAACTTGTTTGGAAAAAGCGGTATCGCCAATGCACTGCCGCGCTGCGCGCTCTCGTGACATTGCCGATAAGTGATTTGAGGAGTGATTTCCAAAAAGTTTGGGACATCATGAATTTGATCCTTCCAATCGGGCCACGACGGCCATGACGCGGGCCACGTGGTTCTGGGTTTCTCGGTAAGACCTACTATGCCGCCGCCGAGAACGACGGGCGGTTCATGCGCGTGAAAATCGGGCGCGCCGATGTTACCAAGGCCAATGAGGCGCGGGCTGTCGCACGAGACATTCTGCTGCCCGAGATACGACGCGGCGTCGATCCTCGGTCGAAGTACTTCGACGATGCAGGAGACACCGCCTACGCCCGGATCATGCGTGGTATCCGCATGTCGGACGAAAAGGCTGACCTCGCACTTCGCGGGCGTGGCAAGAAGGACGCTGACAAGGTCACAGTCGGGCACGTCTGGGGGATGTATGAGGAATACCACCTTGCCCGCCTGATCGAGGATCAAGGGCCGGAGAAGGCTAACCGTGCGAAGAAGCATATCGCGGAGCAGCGTCGCCTACTCGGGGGGGCCGAGAAGTATCTCAAGGACGGCCCGCCCGCCGCAACCGAGGACTGGCCGAACGGATGGTGGGAGCGCCCCATCCAGAGCATCACACCTGAGCTTTGCTATCAGACGTGGCGGAACCTGAGCCGCACGCGCGGACGGCGCACGGCCCAGTTGTTCTTCACGTCGGTCAAGGTGCTGTTCAACTATGCGGTCGCCAAGGAAGAGGTGCAGGTGTCGGAGCACCCGCTGATCATCGACATGGCGGGCAATGGTCGAGGCCTCCCGAAAGGCTGGCAGGCGCTGCGCCCGACGAACCCCGTCCAGCGCATCTCGGACATTCGCATCTGGTGGCGCGAGGTGGACAAGCTGTCCGTGATCCCAAAGAGCGCGCTCAAGGTCATGCTGTTGACCGGGATGCGCCCGAGCGAGGCGTTAGCGATGCGCTGGGACCAAGTGGACCTCGAAGTCGGCAAGGTCTGGTTCGGCATGACGAAGACGACCGACTATCGCGAGATTGCGCTGTCGTCGTGGTCCATCGCACAGTTGAAGCGCCTGGAACGGATGGTCGGGCGTCACGAGTACGTCTTCACCGGGCCGAACGGCGAAGGCCCCGTGCAACAGGTGTTGGCCGACGATGGCAAATACTACCTGCTGATGCCCAAAGGCGTGAAGCGCATCCCGGCGCACGACGCGGACACGAACCGCGCCGCCGCGCTCGTGGCTGCTTGCAAATAAAGATGCGAGATCGGAGCAAAAGGAACGTTAGGCGAGATGCTGCCTCAAGTGATAGCAGCCCTCGCCACTTCCTGTTCCATGAACTCGGATGCCATCAAGTAAAGAAACTGCGACGGTTGGTTTGAGAAGAATTCTAATACAAACGGCCCGATTGCACTCTTAAGGATTAAATCGAACTGCTCCGGCTTATATCGAGTAATTGATCCAAAATAGAACGTGGCAAGATAAATCGTTAAGAGTTGGTTCAGCATAGTCTGCGCCGAGGTCCGTAAAAAGATGTAGTATTTACGATACGGCGGGTAGGCAGTCACGCTTCGCCAGAGCCTGGGCCTTACATCTGTACTAAGTTGAGATAATACTTGTGATGGTCGATGCCCATAGTGAGTTGTGGCAATGGTTTCCGCCTCAATGATGCGCCTGCCGTCGATAGCCTCGGAACAGTTGACGTTTCGCCACGTCCCGCCTGCTCCAAGGTTCTTTGAAAGGTCGGTTAGCCCATATCCAAGACGAGTAAAATCATCTGCGAACGCGCACCCATGTATCATGGGTCGCAGCATCTTGCATATATTCGATACGGTCTAAACTGATGAACCGCTCCTTGATCCCGTCGGCTTGGCAGTAGATCCGATGCCCAATCAAGACTTGGCTCAGAAAGTCCTGCGATCTCATCCGAAAGTGAGTGCTCGGTGCGGTCGGGGTTGGAAGTGCGGCACCAAGTGCGTTTGCAAACATGACGAAGGCGCTGGCATTGGGGTTTTGGAGAATGTCGATTGAAACATGCCCATGGATTGCCCCAGCCGTGACCGGCAATTGTTCCGACAATCCGTGCCGAACGACCCCTAAAGCCGCACCACGACGCTTTACGACAAGAGACTTAGCAAGATTCAAAAAAGAATAGTAGAGAAGCAGCGGCTTTGCAGCACTGACATCTGAGTTTTGGGCAGCCGTGTAGAAGTCTCGGCTCTGCACGAGAAAAGCAATTGCCTGTCGGCGTGCATTGTCGTCGCCAAGTTTCTCCAGACTATGCTGAATGATGTTCCAAGGTTCCGTTGAGAACAAGGTTGAATGGATGCCTTCACGCGTAGCGCCTTGGAAGGTCGGAAAGAAAGAGAACGCAGCGGGCCGCTGTCGAATGTTGATTACTTCGCCATCCCTCGGATCAACCCATCTCATGGTGCGCTCCCAACTGACTCATTGGCCTTCAACCTCGCGAAGGCGTTCGGTTGCGTCTTCGACGTCTGGAAATTTCCAGATTGCGTCGCGTAACAGAAATTTGTGGCTGTTCGTATGCTCGATATAAGTCGAGTTCTCGCTCGCCACGGTAGCGGGTATCAAGGCTGCGCGCATGATGCGGTAGTCATCGTCAAATAGCACTGCGGCTAAAAAATCGAACCCTTGAAAGTCTCGGATCGCTGACAACTGACGTGACCTATTCCGGCGATGAACACGCCGTCCTTTGATCTGGTAACGCATCCCGTTTTCACCGATTGCGTCATAGGCCTTCTTCGAATTGTTTTCTTGCGTCCATCCGAAAGCCCTACAGAAATAGTATTCGGCAAGATCGCCAGTCGGATTGTTCGCGGACCGCAGAATATCCCGCTGACGTAGTTCCTCCAGAGCCGCGGTGTGAAGCGCGAGCAACTCAGCAACTGATTTGCTATCGAGGTTGTCCATTGCAGTACTATGACGCTGACGGCGTGCAATTGCGACCCCGTTCGCTGTGCGCCCAGCAGCGCGCGTCTAAGGCGCATCGCGCGCTGGCAGGCGCAACGATGCCCAAAATATCGAGACGCCCATCAGCGGGCGATTTTTCGGGGGTGTTTGCCCGCGTCTCGTGCGTTTCGTCGGGCAACGGCAGGAGCATCGACGACGAGCGCGACGACAGCGCAGGTTAGATCGGGATTTCGTCCGACCCATCGTCGTCGTCTTTCCCAGAAGGCGCTTTACCGTCGTCGTCCTCGTCTGGCACCCTAGGGTTCTCTTCGGGCGGCGGGTTCACTTCGTCGATAAGTGCCTGCGGAACCCAGAAGCCGTATTTGATCCCGTCGCGGATCAGTCTCTCTCGCTTTATCGCGTACTTCGCCCGCGATTTTTCCGGCATCACAGAGGCGCTCGGAAAAAGGGTGCCGTGACCTTCGGCGTGAAGGAGCTCGGTAAGCTCCTTCTGGACCCGCATACGCTTTCTATACTCAGGGTTGTTGCTTGGTACGTTCTTGTTCCTCATAGGCGAACCTTCTCACCTCGCGCCCAAGTTGGCAAGGGAATCAAGGCCATCACCTGCTTGCCCAAACCGGCATGACCGTTTAAACGATGCGAAGGGATGCTCCCTTAGCTCAACTGGATAGAGCAGTCGACTTCTAATCGACAGGTTGAGGGTTCGAGTCCTTCAGGGAGCGCCCTGCGGTTGCCTCATTGTCGAGCAATCAAATAGCGATCAAAGTTGGAAAACGACGACCCTACCGACTTGAACTTGCAGTCATCTTGGCATGACTTCTAATCAGCAGGTTCGGGGTTCGAGTCCTCGTGGGATCGCCATTGCTGACCGCGTTAGGCGACTACGCTCAGCGATCCGTCGGTTTCCAGCACCACCATCCGCACCTGTGATATCTCTGCGATGCCTTGCTGGCGCAGGGCGGCATCGACCTCGTCCATGGTCACGCGCGCGCGGCGCATCGCGACCGGCAGGTGGTGGCCGTCGCGGACCAAAAGCGTTGGTTCGCTTTTCACCAGACCACGGATCATTGGCGACCGCACCGAGGCCCAGGTGATCAGATATTGCAGCATCACCAAGAGCGCCAGCGCGCTCAGCCCGTCGGCAAGTGGCAGCGCGTCATCCAGCAAGACTGTTGCAAGGGTCGACCCCAAGGCCACCGTGACGATCAGATCAAAGGCGTTCATCTTGCTCAGCGTCCGTTTGCCCGTCGCCCGCAGCAGAACGATCAGCCCGATATAGGCGGCCAGGCCCACCACAAGGATGCGCAGCGGACCGGCCCAGCCGTCAAAGAACAAGCCTGCGGTCACGGCCCGGTTGCGCCTGCCATCAGCTCTTCGCAAAGCATCCACCATTGATCGGGCGCTGCCGCATCGCGCAGGCTGCCGATCAGGGTGCCGTCGTCGCGCGACAGATCCAGCAGGCACAGATCCTGCCCGTCGCTGGACAAGCGCGCGAGGCTGACCGCGCGGCAATCATCGGGCATGATCTCGCCCTGGCTGGTCAGCGCCTGTTCCAGGCTTTGCTGGCTTTGGCAGGCGGTCACGGGGGTTTGCGCGGCAAGGGGCAATGCCAGTGTCGCGCTTACAAGGGTCAGCGCCAAACGGGGGGCCGTGATCATTTTATCATCCTCCATGTCAAGCAAACTTAACGCCGCGTCGCGGCCATTGTTCCGCTGGCCCCCGGGGCCGGTTTTTGGAACAAAGCCATCCGCGCCCCGTTGATCACGAGCGCAACACAAGGAGAGGCACAATGGCCAACAACACGCTCGAGGCGTTGTTTTACGAAACGCTCAAGGATATCTATTATGCTGAACGCAAGATCTGCACGGCTCTGCGCAAGATGGCGCGCGCGGCGAACAGCCCCGATCTGAAAGCCGCTTTCGAGCAACATGAACAGGAATCGCAGGCGCAATACGACCGTCTGACAGGCGTGTTCGAGGCGATTGACAAACAGCCACGCGGCAAGACCTGCGACGCCATCGAAGGCATCATCGCCGAAGCGCAGGAAATCATCACCGATTTCAAGGACAGCCCCGCACTGGATGCCGGTCTTCTGGCCGCCGCCCAAGCCGTCGAACATTACGAGATCGCCCGTTATGGCACGCTCAAAAGCTGGGCGCACGAATTGGGCCTGACCGAGGCCGAAAGCCTGCTGGACGAAACCCTGCAAGAAGAAATCGCCACCGATGAAAAGCTGACCAAGCTTGCCAAGGCAATCATAAACGCCACGGCAGAGGGCAAAACGGCCTGAGCTTTGACACCGCAAGGCGCAGGGCTGTCGCCTTGTGGTGCCGCCGCCCGCTGACCGCCCTGATCAAAAGGTGTGCGCAGCGGGCGGCGGGTCTAGCGGCCTTTCCAGACCGGGTCGCGTTTTTCGGCAAAGGCGCGCGCGCCCTCTTTCTGGTCGTCGCTGGCATAAAGGCGGTCAACAGAGACGAATTGCCGTTTGGTGACCCGGTTCAGCGCATCCTGAAACCGCATATCCTCGGCCGCGCGCACGATTTCCTTGATCGCGGCATAGACCAGCGGCGGGCCGCTTTCCAGCAGGCGGGCCAGATCCCATGCCTTGGGCAGCAGATCGGCGGGGCTGGTGATTTCGCGCAAAAGCCCCCAGCGCAGCGCCTCTTCCGCATCGAACCAGCGCCCGGTCAGCAACAGATCCATCGCGACATGATAGGGGATGCGCTTGGGCAATTTGATCGAGGCCGCATCCGCCACCGTGCCAGACCGGATTTCCGGCAGCGCAAAACTGGCGTTGTCAGAGGCGAGGATCAGGTCGCAGCCAAGCGCCAGTTCCAGCCCGCCGCCGCAGCAGATCCCGTTGACGGCGGCGATCACCGGCTTGTTGAGATGCGGCAATTCCTGCAATCCGCCGAAACCGCCGACGCCGTAATCGGCATCGACCGCGTCACCATCTGCCGCGGCTTTCAAATCCCAGCCGGGGCAAAAGAACTTGTCCCCCGCCGCCCGCAGGATCGCCACCCGCAGGCTGTCGTCATCGCGGAAATCGCGGAACACCTCGCCCATGATCCGGCTGGTGGCCAGATCAATCGCATTGGCCTTGGGCCGGTCGAGCGTGACTTCCAGCACGGCCCCCTCGCGGCGGGTGTGGATCGGGCCATCGCTGCGCATCTGCATCATCGGGTGTCCTTCCAGATCACGGCATCCGCGGCCACGGCAAAATTGCTGCCGACGATCAGCGGATTGATTTCAATTTCCTCAAGCATCCTGTCGGTTGTCAGCATCTCCTGCAAGGCCAGCGCGCTGCGGATCACCGCCGCCAGATCGGCGCGCGGCCTGCCGCGATAGCCATCCAGCAGCGGCCAGAGCGTCAACCGGCGCAAGCCATCCGCGATCTCTGTCGCGGTCACCGGCAGGACCAGCGTCACCGTATCGGCCAGCAATTCCGCCGTCACACCGCCAAACCCCAGCGTCAGCGTCGCGCCGTAAACCGGATCGCGGCGCGCGCCGATCAGCAATTCTGCGATGGCACCTGTCACCATTTCCTCGGCCAAATAGCCGGCAGCCCCCGGCATCTCGGCCTGTCCGTCAAGCGTGGCAAGATGCAGCCGCACGGCCCCGGCCTCGGTTTTATGGGCGAATCCCAGCCCTTTCAGCGCCAAGGGCGGTGTCAGATCTTTGGCAGCGGATATGAGCGCGGGCAGCCTCTGCGCTGTTGCGCCGCGTGGCACGGCAATCCCCGCCGCAGCCAGCAGCGCCTTGGCTGCCGCCTCGTCCAGCAAGACCAGCGCACTGGTCGGCGCGCTGGGGCACCAGTTACGCCACCCTGCGCGGCCGGGCGTGACCTGTGCGGCGCGCAAGGCCGCCAGCGCTGTTTCCAGCCCCATCAGCGGTGCGATGCCCTGATCCATCAAGGCGATGGCGCGGTCCTCGTCGAAATTTTCCGGCAAAGAGGCCAGGGGAAAGGCGGGTTTGCCTGTGGCCTGCGCGGCGCTGACGATGGCCTCTAGCGCGGGGACAAAACTGGCCGGATCGCAGCGGTCAGGGCGCGGCGGGTCGATGATGAACAGCCCCGCGTCATAGCCGGCCAACATGGTGGTGAAAACCTCGGTCGTGCGCGGCCCGTCGCCCCAGATGAAGGTCTGGTAATCCATCGGATTGGCGATTGTCACCAGCGGGCCGAGCGTGGCAGCCAGCCGGTCTGCCTGCGCCGGTGCGGGCGGCGGAAAATCCAGCCCGAAAGGGGCGGCCAGATCCGCGACCAACCCCGCCTCGCCCCCCGAACAGGCCAAAGCACAGAGCCGTTTGCCCAGGCCCGGCCCATGCAGATGCAGGATCTTGAGCGTCTCAAGCAATTCTGCTGGTGTGTTCACCTCTGCCACACCGATCTGGCGCAGATAGGCCGAAGAGGCCGCAGCCCCCCCCGCCAGCGACGCGGTATGCGAGGCCGCGGCCGATTGCGCCGCCGCCGTCTTGCCCGATTTGATCGCAACGATGCCTTTGCCTGCGGCCCGTGCGGCCTCTGCCAAGGCGGCGAAATCGGAGGCATCGCCCAGCCCTTCGATATAAAGCCCAAGCGCTGTGACCCTGTCATCGGCCAGCAAAGCGGCTGCCAGCTGCGCAAGCCCGACCTGGGCGGCATTGCCCAGACAGGCGACATAGGCGACAGGCAAGCCGCGCGCCTGCATCGTCAGGTTGATGATTATGTTGGAGGATTGGCTCAGCAATGCGACACCACGTTCCACCCGCCGCCCGCCATGCTGGTCAGGCCACAGCAGCGCACCGTCGAGGTAGTTTATGAGGCCATAGCAATTCGGCCCAAGGATCGGCATCGCCCCCGCCTGCGCCACCAGCGCATCCTGCAGATCGCCATCGCCGGTCTCGCGCCAGCCAGAGGCGAAACAGATCGCCCCGCCCGCGCCCATGGCCGCCAATGCGCCGACCACGTCAAGCGTTGCATGCCGGTTGACGCCGATAAAGGTGGCATCGGGCGCCATGGGCAGCGCGGCGAGTGTGGGGTAGCATCGCAGACCACCGATCTGGTCCCGCGTCGGATGCACAGGCCAGACCGGGCCATCGAACCCCATGCGCTGGCATTGTTCGACCACATTGGCGGCCCAGCCAGAGCCAAGGACAGCAATGCTGCGCGGTCGCAGCAGGCGCGACAGATCGGTCATGCCAGCCCCTGCCTGCGGCGCAGGCAGCTGGGGGCCTTGCCCCCAGACCCCCAGGATATTTTTGAACAAATGAAGAGCAGGCGTCGCCCTGTCCCGTCTGCGCGGGACAGAGAAACTTCACCTGTTGCGGTCATCGGGGTCCCCCCCTGTACCGCCGTGTCAGCCTGCCATGCATTGGTTAATATTCCGTTTCATTTGTTCAAAAATATCCTCGGGGGTGAGGCGCGCAGCGCCGAGGGGGCAGACAGCCCCCTGCTAGCTTTCATGCGGGCGCAAAAGTTGGCGGCTGATGATGTGCCGCTGGATTTCGCTGGTGCCTTCCCAGATCCGTTCGACCCGCGCATCGCGCCAGATCCGTTCCAGTGGCAGGTCATCCATCAATCCCATCCCGCCATGGATCTGGATCGCCTCATCCGCGACCATGGCCAGCACCTCGCTGGCTTTCAGCTTGGCCATGGCCATATCGGCTTCGGTGACGCTGCCTTGATCGAACTTCCAACCGGCCTCCCATGTCAGCAATTCGGCGGCTTTCAGCTCCATTGCCATATCGGCCAGCTTGAAGCTGACGCCTTGGAACTTGCCGATCGCTTGGCCGAACTGGCGCCGTTCCGCCGCATAGCGCACCGCAAGGTCCAGTGCGCGGTCGGCACGTCCCAGACAGGTGGCCGCGACCTGCAATCGCGTAGCCCCCAGCCAGTCATTGGCGACCTCGAAGCCTTTGTGGACTTCACCAAGGATATTCTCGGCAGGCACGCGGCAATCGTCGAAGTCCAGAATGGCATTGGAATAGCCGCGGTGGCTGACGTTGCGGTAGCCCTCACGCAGCGTGAAACCGGGCGTGCCTTTGTCCACGAAAAAGGCAGTGATCTTTTTCTTTTTGCCGCGTGGCGTGTCCTCTTCGCCGGTGGCCATGAAGGCGATGGTGAAACTCGCGATATCGGCATGGCTGATGAAATGTTTGGTGCCGTTCAGCACCCAGTCGCTGCCATCCTGCCGCGCGCTGGCCTGCATGCCGCGCAGGTCGGACCCCGCGCCCGGTTCGGTCATCGCCAGACAATCCCATGTCTCGCCGCGCAGGCAGGGATACAAATACTTCTGTCGTTGCGCCTCGGTCCCCGCCAGCAGGATGTTCGAGGGCCGCGCGACGCAGGTCCAGTGCAGCGCGTAATTGGCACGCCCCAATTCGCGTTCGTAAAGCAGCCATGACAGGGTATCGAGACCCGCGCCGCCGACCTCTTCGGGCATATTGGCGGCATAAAGCCCCGCCGCCATCGCCTTGGACTGGATCTCGCGGATCAGCTCCATCGGCAGATGGCCGGTGCGTTCGACCAGCGCTTCATGCGGGTAAAGCTCTGCCTCCACGAATGCGCGGGTCGTCTCGACGATCATCCGCTGTTCGTCGGTCATGCCAAAATGCATCAGCTTTTCCCCTGTCCGATCTGGCGGCCCGCAGCGGCGGGGCGGGGCAGCGCCGCATGGGCGTCGCGGATCGCGAACAACCGGTCCAGCACGGCGGGGGCGGCGGGGCAGGTCTTGCCGGCGGCCATATCCACATGCAGCAGCATCTGTTCCAGCGTCGCCACGGCCTGCCCATCACGCGCGATGGTCATGAAGATATGCAGCCGCTTTTCATCTGCCGCCAGCACCTGCACCGCACCGGTCAGATGATCGCCCAGTTTCGCCTCGCCCAGATGCCGGATATGGGTTTCGGCGGTGTAATAGCTGTGCCCGCCTGCGACATAATCCATATCCGCCCCGATCAGCCGCAACAGCGCATCCGAGGTTTCAGAGCCAGCAAATAGATAGCGGCTTTCGGTCATATGGCCGTTATAATCGATCCAGCTGGGCAACACCTGCAAGCGCACCAGCGGGGCGGCGGCGTCCAGCACCGGCACTGTATCGCGCCTTGCCGCATCATGCGCTTTCAGCACGCGGCCTGCGCCCCAGTCGCGGTCTTTGAGCACCCGCAGAAAGCCCACCAGATTGCTGTCGCGGATGCGTTCCAACTCGCGGATCGTGTGATGCCCCGATTGTGCGTCGGATTGGCCTGCGATCAGATCGACCAATTCGTCGTTGAAGTCGGGCACATCCATCAATTTGGTCCAGGGCCATGTCAGGCAGGGGCCGAATTGTGCCAGAAAATGTTTCATCCCCGCTTCGCCGCCCGCGATCCGGTAGGTTTCGAACAGGCCCATCTGGCCCCAGCGCAGGCCAAAGCCCATGCGGATCGCCTCGTCGATTTCCGCGGTCGTGGCGATGCCGTCCTTGACCAGCCAGAGCGCCTCGCGCCAGACGGCTTCGAGGAACCGGTCAGCGATATGGGCGTCGATTTCCTTGCGCAGATGCAGGGGGAACATGCCGATGCTGCGCAGGATGTCCTTCACCCCTTCGATCAGGGCGGGGTCGCTGGCGGGGCTGGGCACGACCTCGGCCAGTGGCAGCAAATAGACGGGGTTGAACGGATGGGCGACAAAGATCGTCGCGGGGTTGATCGCGCCTTGCTGCAATTGCGACGGCTTATAGCCGGAGGTGGAGGAACCGAGCGGCGCATCGGGTGCGACCTGCTGGATTTCGGCATAGACGCGGTGTTTCAAATCCAGCCGCTCTGACACCGATTCCTGAATGTAATCCGCGCCCGTCACAGCCTCGGCCAAGCTGGTCGCAAAGCGCAGCTGTCCCATCGCGGGCAGCGGCACATCCGACAGGGCAGGCAGTGACAGTTTGGCATTGTCCAGCACGGCGTCAATCTTGCGCGGGGCGTCGGGGTCGGGGTCAAAGACCGCGACATCCCAACCGTTGAGCAAAAACCGCGCCGCCCAGCCGCCGCCAATCACGCCACCGCCGATGATCGCGGCCTTCATAGCGGCGCCCGTTTCGTCAGATGCAGGCGGTCGCGGACGGCATCCGGCCCGATCACCCGCGCGCCCATGTTTTCGATGATGCTGGCGGCCTTTTCGACCAGTTGCGCGTTGGTGGCCAGCACGCCTTTGGACAGGTAGAGATTATCCTCTAGCCCGACCCGCACATTGCCGCCCGCCAGCACAGAGGCCGCGACATAGGGCATTTCATTGCGCCCCAGCGCGAAAGCCGACCAATGCCAATCGGGCGGCACATTGTTCACCATGGCCAGAAAGGTGTTCAGATCATCCGGCGCGCCCCATGGCACACCCATGCAAAGCTGCACCAGCACGGGGGCGGGGATGATGCCTTCGGTGACCAGTTGTTTGGCGAACCACAGATGGCCGGTATCGAATGCCTCGATCTCGATCCGCACGCCGCTGGCCACCATCCGCGCGGCCATATCGCGCAGCATGCCGGGGGTGTTGACCATGACGTAATCGGCCTCGGCGAAATTCATCGTGCCGCAATCGAGCGTGCAAATCTCGGGGCGGCAATCCAGCACATGCTGCACCCGTTCCGCCGCCCCCGCCATGTCGGATTTGGGCGACATCAGATGCATGGCTTCGGTGCCGTCAAACATCAGATCGCCACCCATGCCGGCGGTCAGGTTCAGGATCACATCGGTATCGGCAGCGCGGATAATGTCTGTCACTTCGCGGTAAAGGGCTGCATCGCGCGACGGTTTGCCGGTTTCGGGGTCGCGCACATGGCAATGGACGATGGCCGCCCCCGCCTTGGCCGCGTCGATGGCGGCATTTGCGATCTGTTCGGGCGAGCGGGGGACATGGGGCGACATATCCTGCGTGCCGCCCGATCCGGTGACGGCGCAGGTGATGAAAACATCGCGGTTCATGGAAAGTGGCATAATATCCTCCTTGGTGGTCAGGCTAGCAGGGTTGCAAGCGGTCGCTTGGCGTTTTACGAAAATATTATGACTATTTACGAAAGCATTTTTGCAGCCTCTGATCAGCCGCTTGATATCGCCGTGCTGGTGTTGCCGCGCGCCTCGATCCTAGAGGTCGCCTCGGTGCTGGACCCTTTGCGCAACGCCAACCGGCATCTGGGGCAGGACAGGTTCCGCTGGCGGGTGGTGTCCCCCTCGGGCGATGACGTGGCGCTGACCTGCGGGATCGCCTTGCCTGCGATTGGCCCGCTTGCAGCGGCAGAGGGCGCCGATGCGCTGATTGTCGTGGCAGGCTATAACCAGTCAGAGGTGGCGACGCGCCCCCTGATTGCGGGTCTGCGCCGGATCGCGGGGCGGTTCCGCGCGGTCGGGGCGGTCGATGCTGGCCCTTGGGTGCTGGCGCGGGCGGGTCTGCTGGATGGTCACCGCGCGACCGTGCATTGGGAAGATCTGGAGGATTTCGCCAGCGCCCACCCTGCGGTCGATGTCGTCCCCGACCGTTTTGTCATTTCGCGCAACCGGTTTACGGCAGGCGGGGCGGCCCCTGCGGCGGACCTGATGCTGCATCTGATCGGCGCACGCTGTGGCGCGGGGCTGGCGGGGCAGGTCGCGGCCTCGTTCCAATACGAACCGCAAGCCGATGGCAGCCGCCCGCAGCGCCCCGGCCTGTTGCCTGTCGCCCGTGATGCGCGGCTGGCGGGGGCGCTGGCGCTGATGAATGCGCATCTGGAAGACCCCTTGCCGCTAGAGGCAATCGCGCGTGCGCAGGGACTGGGCCTGCGCCGGATGGAGCAATTGTTCCGCGATAATCTGGGGCAGGGGCCGGGGGCGGCCTATCTGGACCTGCGCTTGCAGACCGCGCGCCGGATGGTGACGGATACGCGCCACGATCTGCGTGATATCGCGCTGCGCTGCGGGTTTGTCGATCCCACCAGCTTTTCGCGCGCTTTCCGGCGGCGGTTCGGTCTGCCGCCCAGCCGGATCAGGCGGTCGTGACGGGGGGCAGGGTGATCTCGATCATGCGGGGGCCGGATTGCGTTGCCTCGATTGCATCGGGCGTGGTGCGGGTAAACGGCAGGCCGCAGGCGCGCGCAAGATCGGCGAAATCCGGCGGGCGCGGGGTGCAGCCCAGCACCTGCGCGCCTGCGGCTTTCATCGCATCTGCGATCTCGCCATAGCCTGCGTTGTTGAACACGATGAAGGTGACGTTCAGCTTTTCCTCGACCGCTGTCAGCATCTCGCCGGGGCTGAACATCAGCCCGCCATCGCCGATCAGGCACAGGATGCGCGCCTCAGGCGCTGCCAGCGCAGCCCCTACCGCCGCCCCCGGCGCATAGCCAAGCGCGCCATAGCCCGTCGCCGCATTGAACCAGCCGCAGGGCCGGTCGTGGTCGTAATAAAGGTTGCCCGCATAGATCACTTGCGTGGAATCCCCGACCATGATCGCGCCGGGGCAGGTGTCGCGCAGGCGGTTCAGCAAGGTGATCTCGGCCGCATAGCCCGCGGGCAGGGCGGCAAAGGCCGCTTGCCGCGTCTGGGCTGCGCGGTCCGCACCACTGGCGCTGGTCGCACCATGCAGCAGCGGCAGGATCGCGGCCAGATCACCTTGCAGCGTCACGGCGGCAGGGTGCCGCGCCAATTGGGCGGCGTCGATATCGACGCGGATCATCTGCGCAAGATCCGGCAGCCCGCCATCGTCATACATGTCCCAATCGGTCGGCCCGATCTCGGAGCCCAGCACCAGCACCCGGTCCGCCGCAGCGATCAGATCACGCACCGGCCCAAGGCTGGGCGCGGCGGGCACCAGCAGCGGATGGCCATGCATCAGCCCGCGCGCATTGGTGGTCAGGATCACCGGCGCGCCAAGGCGTTCGGCCAAAGCTTGCAGCGCCGCACCCGCGCGGCGGCAGCCACCGCCGGCGATGATGACAGGGTTTTGCGCTTGCGCCAGCAGGGTATTTGCGGCGCTGACATCGGGCACAGGTGCCTGTCCGGTCTTGGGCAGGGGCAGGGCCTCAGGCACTTTGGCGGCCATCAGATCCAGCGGGATTTGCAGATGCACCGGCCTGCCGCGCCCGCTGGTCAGGGCAATGCTGATCTGGTCAAGCATCGCGGCCAGATCGCCGGGCTGGTCCAGATGAAACGCCGGACCCAGTGTCGCGCTCAGCGCCAGTTGATCGGGCAGTTCGTGCAAATGCCCCAACCCCTTGCCCAGAGTGTCGCGCCGGTTCACGCCCGAAATCACCAGCATCGGCACCGAATCCGCGCGCGCCTGCGCCATCGGGGTCAGGATATTGGTCAGTCCCGGCCCGGTGATCACCAGCGCCACGCCGAACCGCCCCGACACCCGGGCATAGCCATCGGCCATGAAACCCGCCCCCGCCTCGTGCCGCGGGGTGACATGGCGGATGCCCGCATCGGGCAGGGCGCGATATAATTCGATCGTATGCACGCCGGGGATGCCAAAGATCACCTCGACCCCCATCTGCCGCAACCAGCGCACAAGGCATTGCGCGACGCTGGTCATCGCGGCCAGCCCATCGCAAAGCGTTTGATCCGCGTGCAAGCCTCCTGCGTGGCATCGTCGCTGGCGTTCAGCGCCAGCCGCAGCCAGCCTTCAAAGGCCTTGCCAAAGGAGGCCCCGGGCATGACGGCGACAGCCTCGGCCTTGAGCAGCGCCAGCGCAAAGGCTTGCGAATCCTGGCTTAGCGCGCGGATATCGACTAGCGCGAACATCCCCGCCTCGGGTTTATGGACATGCAGACCGGCGACATTATCCAGCGCGGTATGGATGATGCCTGCGCGCCGCGCCATGCGGGCGGCCATGGCGCTGGCCAGATCGGGCGCGCCCGCCACCGCCTGCGCTGTCATATCGGCGATGAAAGGCTGCGATCCGAACAGCATGGTTTCCGACAAAGGCAACGCGCGGGTGCAGAAATCGGCAGGCCCGCAGACCCAGCCCGACCGGAACCCCGGCGCGGCATGCGATTTCGAGATCGAGGCGGTCACGATCACGCGGTCCTCATAGGCGGGATTGGCCAGCGCGGATGTGAATACCGCGCCATCATGGGTCAGGTTGCCATAAACCTCGTCCGAGACGACCCAAAGGTCATGTTCCGCCGCCACAGCGCAGATCGCGTCCAGATCGGCAGGCCGCAGGATCGCGCCGGTGGGGTTATGCGGCGTGTTGAGCATGATGACGCGCGTCGCAGGGGTGATCGCGGCTGCCACATCCGCCGCTTGCAGGCGGAACGCATGGGCGGGGTCAAGGCTGACAGGCACCGGCACCGCCCCCGAGGCGCGGATCAAGCCTTCATAGGTGGCATACATCGGATCGCCCAAGATCACCTCGCAGCCGGGATCGCAAAGCGCTGTCAGCACCAGATACAGCGATGTCTGCGTGCCGGGCAGGCAAAGAAAGCGGTCGGTGCCGATGCTGCGGCCTGTCAGGGCACTATATTTGCCCGCCAATGCTGCCAGCAGCGCGGGTTCACCGCGGCCGTTCGAATAGCCAGTGCGCCCTGCATGCATCGCCGCGACAGCACTTTGGATCAGCATGTCAGGCGTCGGCACATCGGGTTCACCGATGGTCAGGTTGATGATCGCCTCGCCCGCGCGGATGCGCGCATTGGCGGTGGCACTCAGCACCCATTTATCCGACCCAAGCCCCGCAAGGCGCGTGGTGACATCTGCATATTGCATTATTTACTCCGGTAATTTCAGATCAAGCAGCCGCGCCAAGGTGCGGATCGCGATGGCGCGCATCTCGCCTTGCGCAAATTGGTCGGGCAGGACAGAGGCCTCGATCCACAGCCCGTCCAGCAGCGCATTGCCCGCGATGGCAAAGGCGCGGGTCGTGGCCCTGTCATGCGGTTTGCCCGTGCTGCGCAGGGCATCGGCGATCATCCCTTCCAGCCGGTCGCGGAACGCCAGATAGGTCGCTTCATGCACCTCGCGCATCGCGGCATCGCGCGGCACCAGCTGCATGGACGCCGCCCACAGCGCCATGGCGCGCGGATCGACGACCGGCGGCGTGACCGCATTGGCGATGAACCCTGCCAGCCGCGCCAGCGGATCGGCGGGCAGATCGTCAAGGGCGGCGGCACTTGCCTCGGTCATGCGGGTCATCAGGGTTTCATGGGCGCTGGCGACAAGCTCTTCCTTGGTATCGAAATAATGCTTGATCAGCCCCGGCGTGACACCGGCCTTCAATGCGATGGCGCGCACGGTTGCCGCCTGCGGCCCACCTTCGGCGATGCAATCCAGCGTGGCATCGATCAGCGCGGCACGGCGTGCCTCTTCGCCCTCGCGTTTGAAGGTGCGGCGCGCGGTCATGCGCGCAGCACCGGACGCGTCAGGCAGGTGGGGCCACCCTCGCAGGCGATGCAGAGCGCGTCACCCGCGAAGACCTGCACCTTGCAGCCTGCGTTTTCCATCAAGGCGCGGGTCTGCGGGAAGCCGTCGACCATCACCACATCGCGCGGGCGCAGCGCGAGGACATTCAGGCTCAGCCCACCCGAGGCCAAGAATTCATCCTCGGGCGCATGTAGCAGGGTCCAGCCGCGCGCTTTCATATCGGACCAGAGAGCATAGGGCAGCAAAGGCGCATGGATCAGCGCGATATCGGGGCCAAGGGGCGACACCAGCGACATCAAATGCAGACAGGCGGCGGGTCCGGTCCAATAGGGCAAGTCATAGGCCTGCACAATGATGCCGTAAGGGCGCAGGATATCCGCCAGCGCGGCAATACCCGCCTGATTGCTGCGCACGCCGCGCCCCACGGCCAGCGTGTCTGGATCAAGCCAGAAACAATCGCCCGATTCGACCGTGGCATCCCCCGTCAGCCGCCCGATCACCGGCACGCCGATGCTGTCATAAAAGGCAGCATGCATATCCGGTTCGGCGCGGCGCAGGGCCTTGCCCATGTTCAGGATCACAGCGCCGTGGCGGGTCACAAAGGACGGGTCCTGCACGAAAACCGCGTCTGACAATCCGTCATCGGCAGAGGGCATCCAATGCAGCTTTGCTCCGCTGGCGGTGACGATCCGTGCCAGTTCCGCATGCTGGATTTCCGCGCGGGCAGGGTCGAATCCCGCGCCGTAATGCCAGTCTTGCGGGCGGGCCTTGGCCATGGCGGGGCCGGGGGCGCGCATGATCACGGCGGCAAGGGGTTTTGATCGGTCTTCGGCACCAAAGCGCATGATGTTCTTCTTTAGCTGAAATTATACACTTGAATAATTGCTGCCATTTTGGCCAGATACAATCACAAAAATGCTGCGATGCGCTTTGACGCGCCGCAGCATTGGCGAACGCCGCGCCAATGGCGGTGCTGCGGGATGATCAAGAAGCGCGCAAAGCGCTCTGATGTGCAACAAGGAGAGAGATATCATGAAGACGAAGACCCTTCTCGCGACCACCGCGCTGATTGCTGTCGCCGGTCTGGCGCAGGCCCAAGAGGTGCGTATCGGCATTGCGGCTGAACCCTATCCGCCGTTTGCCTCGCCCGATGCGGCGGGCAATTGGGTGGGCTGGGAGGTCGAGATCATCGACGCTGTCTGCACCGCCGCCGCACTTGATTGCGTGCTGACGCCGACCGCATGGGACGGGATCATCCCCGCGCTGGTGTCGGGCCGGATCGACACGATCATGGCGTCGATGTCGATCACGGCCGACCGGATGCAGACGATCGACTTTTCCGACCCCTATTACAACACGCCGACCGTGATCGTGGGCCAGCGTGACATGGACATGGACGCCACCCCCGAAAGCCTTGCTGGCAAGGTGCTGGGCGTGCAGGTTTCCACCATCCACCAGACCTATGCGCAGGCCTATTTCGAAGCTGCGACCGAATTGCGCACCTATCAGACCCAGGACGAGGCGAACCAGGACCTTGCCGCAGGCCGGATCGACGCGACACAGGCCGATAGTCTGGCGATGGATGATTTCCTGGCCACCGAAGCCGGTGCCTGTTGCGAGGTCAAAGGCGCCGTCGCCCCTGACGAGGATATCCTAGGGTCCGGCGTCGGTGCCGGTGTGCGCAAAGGTGATGACGCCCTACGTGAGGCGATCAACGCAGGCATCGCAGCGATCATCGCCGACGGCACCTATGACGAGATCACGGCGCGTTATTTCGCCACCTCGATCTACGGCAATTAATCACGGGTGTTGGACTGGCTTTACGCCCTCTGGCCGGGGCTGGAAACAACGGTCGGTCTTTTGTCCCTCCAGCCGCCGGGCTGGGGGGGTAATTTGCTGCGCGGCGCTTTGGCCAGTTTGCAAATCGCCCTTGGGGCCTTTGCGCTGGGGCTGCTGATCGGCACGGCGGGCGCGCTGGGCAAGCTGCATGGCGGGCCTGTGACGCGCGATCTGCTGTCGGTCTATACGGTCGTCGTGCGCGCGGTGCCGGAACTGATCCTGATCCTGATCCTTTATTACGCGGGCACCGATCTGCTTAATCAGGCCCTGCGCGCGCTGGGCCAGCGACCGGTTGAGATTTCGGGCGTCGTCGCCGGGATCGCCGTGCTGGGCATCGTGCAGGGCGCCTATGCGACCGAGGTTTTGCGCGGCGCAATCCAATCCGTGCCGCGCGGCCAGCACGAGGCGGCGCGCGCCTACGGCATGGGCGCGGTCCAGACCTTTCGGCGCGTGACCTTTCCCGCGATGCTGCCCTTGGCGCTGCCGGGCCTGTCGAACCTCTGGCTGATCGCGACCAAGGATACCGCATTGCTGGCCATCGTCGGCTTTTCCGAACTGACGCTGGAAACGCGGCAGGCGGCGGGATCGACGCGGGCCTATTTCACGTTCTTTCTGGCGGCGGGGGCGCTTTATCTGGCGATGACGCTGCTGTCGGGCCGCATCTTTGGCTGGATCGAGGCGCGCTATCGGCGCGGGCAGGCGGCACAATGACCCGTCAGCGGATCGCAGAAGAGGTTTTCGTGCCGCACCGGATTATCATGATCGCGCTGGCGCTGGGCCTTGTGATCTGGGCCGCGCTTTCGCTGCGCTGGGACTGGATTCCGCGCTATTACGATCTGGCATTGCAGGGCATCTGGCGGACCTTGTGGCTGCTGGGTCTCAGCTGCCTGATCGGCTTTGCGCTGGCGGTGCCTTTGGGGCTGGCGCAGGCGGCGGGGCCGCGGTTTCTGGCCGCGCCCGCGCGCGCCTTCTGCACGGTGATCCGTGGCACGCCCTTGTTGTTGCAGCTGTGGCTGATTTATTTCGGCGTTGGCAGCCTGTTTCCGCAATTCCCCTGGATCCGGGAAAGCGAGCTTTGGCCCTATCTGCGGCAAGCCTGGCCCTATGCATTGTTAGCCTTATCACTTAGTTTCGCGGGCTATGAGGGCGAGGTGCTGCGCGGTGCGTTCAAATCCGTGGGCGCCGGTCAGCTAGAGGCGGCACGGTCCATGGGCATGGGCCGGATTGCGATCTTTCGGCGGATCTGGTTTCCGCAGGCGCTGCAACGGGCGTTGCCGACCTTGGGCGGCGAAACCGTGCTGCAACTCAAAGCGACCCCGCTGGTCGCCACGATCACAGTGATCGAGATCTATGCCGTATCAAGCCGCGTGCGGCAGGATACATTCATCATCTATGAACCGCTGCTGCTGCTCGCGGTGGTCTATATGGTGATCGCGGGGCTGCTGGCGCTGATGTTCAAGCTGCTGGAACAGCGGTTCAATCGCGGGATGCTGGGCTGATCCTAGCGCCCCGTGCCAATGGCATCGGGGGCCACGGCGACCGATTTGATCACGGCGTGGCAGGTCTGGCCTGTGGCCAGCCCCATCGCCTCGGCGGATCGGCGGGTGATGCGGGCGGCAAGGCGGTCTGGACCGATGGCCAATGTCACCATCGCGCCCGGCCCCTCGCCAAACCGCAGATCGCTGATCTTGCCTTGCAGGATATTCAGCGCAGACAGCCCCGCAGGCCGGTCGCGCGACAGGATCACATCCTGCGCCATGATCCGCACCCGCAGCGTCGCCCCCGCCGCATCCCCGATACGCGGCAACCAAAGCGTGCCAGCCGGGGTGATCAACTCGGTCAGCCCGTCCGCGTGATGCGCCACGACCTGCGCTGTCAACAGCGATGCCGCCCCCCGCGCGCCGACGACGCCGACATCGCCCAGCACCTGCGCGGGCGGTCCGCAGGCGATGACGCGGCCCGCGCGCAGCGCAACAACGGTGGTGGCCAGCCGCGCCACCTCGGCCGAGGCGTGGCTGACGTAAAGGATCGGCACCGCCACCTCGTCGCGCAGCCGTTCGAAATAGGGCAGGATTTCGGCCTTGCGCGCCTCGTCCAGCGCGGCCAGCGGTTCATCGGCAAGGATCAGCCTTGGCCCTGACAGCAGCGCACGGCCGATGGCGACGCGCTGCTTTTCGCCGCCTGACAGGCTGGCGGGGCGGCGGGTCAGCAGATGGCCGATGCCCAGCATTTCCACCGTGCGGTCCATGCTGGCCACCCGCGCATCGCGCGGCGCGAACCAGCGCCCATAGGCCAGGTTCTGGCGCACATTCAGATGCGGAAACAGCCGGGCATCCTGAAAGATATAGCCGGTGCGCCGCCGGTGCGGGGCGATATTGCGGCGGCTGGCGGTATCCAGCAAGACCCAATCATCCACCGTGATCCGCCCTTGATCGGGACGCAAAAGCCCCGCCACGGCGTTGATCAGCGTTGTCTTGCCCGATCCTGACGGGCCGAAAAGGACGCTGACACCCGGCGGCAGGTCCAGATCGACATCCAGATCGAACCCCGCGAAACGATGCTGGACATTGATCCGCAGCGTCATGATCCCGCCACCCGTTTGGCAACCCGCCGCGCAAGGTATTCGGACAGGACCAGCGCCGCCATGGCGATGAGGACGGCGATGATGACCAGCCGTGTGGCCTGATCCTGCCCGCCCGGCACTTGCAAAAAGGCATAGATCGCGGATGGGATCGTCTGCGTCTGGCCGGGGATGTTGGACACGAAAGTGATCGTCGCCCCGAATTCTCCGATCGCCTTGGCAAAGGCAAGGATCGCGCCGGTGATGATGCCGGGCAGGATCAGCGGCAGCGTGACCGTGGCAAAGACCCAAATGCGCGCGGCACCCAGCGTGCTGGCGGCGGCTTCGAGCTTGGGGTCCACCGCCTCGATCGACAGCCGGATCGCGCGCACCATCAGCGGAAAGGCCATGATCGCGGCGGCCACGGCGGCACCGGTCCAGCGGAACGACAGGATGATCCCGAACCATTGGTCAAGGAATTCACCCACCGGGCCGCGCCGCCCGAAGGTGATCAGCAGCAAATAGCCCGTCACCACCGGGGGCAGGATCAGCGGCAGATGCACGATGCCGTTCAGCAGCTGTTTGCCCCAGAAATCCCAGCGCGCCAGCGCATAGGCGACGATTATGCCCAAAGGCAGGCTGGCCAGCGTCGCCCAGAAGGCCACGCGCAGCGATAGCCGCACCGCCTGCCATTCTGCCGGACCCAGCCATTCTGTCCAATTGCCCCCCATCAATCCGGCACGCTGAACCCGTAAGATTGCCAGATCGCGCGGGCCTCTGGCGATGTCAGATGATCGAGGAATGCCGCGGCTTGGGCGCTGTCGCTTTGCGCGGTGATCGCGGCGGGATAGGTGATCGGCGGATGGCTGGCGGCGGGGAAGGTGCCGATGATGCTGACGTTGTCTTCGGCGGCGGCATCGGTGGCATAGACAATGCCCAAGGGCGCCTCGTTCAGCGCGACAAAGCTCAGCGCGCTGCGCACATTGTCCGATTGTGCGACCAAGGGCGCGATGCTGTCCCATAGCCCCAGCGCCGTCAGGGCGGTCTTGCCATAAAGCCCTGCCGGCACCGCATCGACCAGCGCCATCGACAAGCGCCCGTCGCCCAGCAATCCGGCCAGATCAAGCTGCGCGTCGATAGCGACAGCCGCCGCATCCGGCCCATGCGCGATCAGCACCAGCCGGTTGCCCAGAATGTCGCGCCGCGTGCCAGCCCGCAGATCGCCCGAAGCTGCAAGCGCATCCATCCAATCTGTGCTGGCGGAAATGAAGATATCGGCCGGCGCGCCTTGCTGGATCTGATTGGCCAGTGCCGATGACCCCGCATAGGAAAGGGTGACGGTCGATCCGGTCTTGTCCGTCCAGTCTGCGGCCACATTGTCCAGCGCGCCGCCCAGGCTGGCGGCGGCAAAGACGGTGACATCCTCTGCCGCCGCGCGCAGGGGGGCCAGGATCAGGACCGCAGCCGCAAAGGCAGTGGCGATCTGTCGGCGCGCGAGTTTCATTGGCAAAACGCGGTCTCCTGCTGGCGGGCGTCCCCTGACATATCGCAGCAAGCGCGCGCCGCAAGCAAGCGTCATCCGCGATCCGCAGGCCAGCTGGGCGGCTGCATCCTGTGAAAAGTCGTTTCAGCGTCTTTTAACAGCCTTTTAATTTTCTTTTAACCATGTTTCGCCAGGCTTGCCCAAGGCCGGATGCGCCGGATGTGGCGGCGTCGTGGCATGGTGTAATGGTTAGGTGGTGCGCGCGATGGCGGATGTTTCACATCATGATCGTCTTTTGGGCGATCCCGCCGCCTGTGCTGCGCTGCGCCGCGATACCGGCCTGCCGCCGCTGTCAAAGCGGCTGTTTGATCATGGCGTCGCGCTGCTGCTTTTGGGTCTGCTGGTGCCGGTCGGGGCTGTGCTGCTGGTCTTGAACCCGTTTCTGAATGCCGGTCCGCTGATCTATCGGCAGGACCGGATGGGCTATCGGTGCCGCCGCTTCGCCGCGTTCAAATTCCGCACCATGCGCCGGGCGACAGGTGCGGCGCGCGGTGCTTTTGATGCGCTTGACGCAGAGCGGATTACCCTGTTGGGCGGGTTCTTGCGCAGATCGCGGCTGGATGAATTGCCGCAGATCATCAATGTGCTGCGCGGCGAGATGAGCCTGATCGGCCCGCGCCCCGATGCCTATGACCATGCCTGCGTCTACCTGCGCGATATCGCGGGCTATGCCGAAAGGCACAGCGTCCGGCCCGGTGTCAGCGGTCTGGCGCAGACCGAGCTGGGCTATGTCGACGGGATCGAGGGGCTGCGGCGCAAAGTGGCGCTCGACCTGCATTACATCGCCCATGCCTCTTTGCGGCTGGATCTGTGGATCGCCTGGCGTACCATCCTGGTGGTGCTGGCGCGCAAAGGCGCCTAGAATGGTTTGATATGGCCCGCGCCGATCAGCACGGCGCAAAGCTTGCCGGTTTTCCAAGCGCCCGTATCGATAGAGACCACACCCTCGCGGATCGTCAGGCGGCGCATGATCCGGTGGCCATGCACGCACCAGACCCCGTCGCGGCGCGCCACCAGGCCGAAATCGGGATGCCCCCAGGCCATCGCCTTGGGCAGTTGATCGGCCAGCGGCAGGGCCGGATCGGCGCCCGCATGCAGGACCGCCACATTGCCGCTTTGCCACCAAAAGGGCATGGATTGCATCCATGTCACGGTCGCGCCCATCGCGGCCCGCAGCCGGTCGCGCGCCGTCACCAGATCGGCGAGGGTGATCTGTTCGGGCAGATCGTCGATCCCGTAGCTGTCCAGCGTCGCCCGCCCGCCATAGCGCAGCCAGAGACGGCCCGTTTTGCGCGGCCGGCGCAGAAAGCGCAGCAACAGGTCTTCGTGATTGCCGCGCAGGCAGGTCAGCGCCATCTGCGCCGCGCGGTCCTGCAACAGCCGCAGCACAGCCGCGCTGTCAGGGCCATGGTCGATGTAATCGCCCACCAGCACCACAGGCAGATCCTGCGCTGCGGCGCGCGCAAGGATCGGGGCCAGCAGATCGGCGCGCCCATGCACATCGCCGATCGCGACAAAGGGCTGGTCGGGCGCGGGTGGCGCGCCATCGAACGCATCCATCGGCGCAGGCATCAGCGGGTCCAGAAAGGGCATGGCCCTGTCTAACCTAGGCGGATGCGGCTTGGCCAGTGCTGTTGCGGCTTGGCCAGTGCTGTTGCGCCCGGTGCCACCCGGTGCCGCACGGTGCTGCAACGCGGCTTTCAGACAAAACCGGCATGATGGCGGCTGCAACCAATCTGGAGTCTCCGATGCCCGATCCTTTCAGCGCCGATTATGTCAACCTGACCTCGCCCGCCGTGGCGCATTATGTCGTCACCCCCTCGGATAGCGCCGATCTGCCGGTGCGTCCGCGCGCGCTCTTTGTGCAAAGCGCGGGCACGGCGGCCTTGCAGGACAAGGGCGGCCAGGTCGTGACCTATGATCTGGCGGCCGGTGCTGTGCTGTCGATCCGGCCGGTGCGGGTGCTGGCCAGTGGCACCACGGCGCAGCTTGTGGCGTGGTATTGATCCATGATCGGATTAGAACTGTCCCCCGCCTATACCGGCCCTGCTGCGCCCGACCCGCTGGCAGCTTTCTTTGCCAGGGGCAGCGGCGCGCATGTCGCGCTTGGCCCCGGCCCCCAAGCGGGGCTAAGCATCTGGACCGAGACCGGCCCCGGAACCGCCGCCTGCCTGCGGCTGGACGGGGCCAATAGCGGCACAAGGCTGTCCTGGCGTGAGACTTTGACCTGCGCTTTGCGCAAGATCTATCCGGTCGCGGCCTTTGATCTGTCGGCGGGCTGGTCGCAGCTGCAATCCTCTGGCTCGGGCCTGTCGGGCAGCTATACCGGCAATCGCGCGGTCAGCACCACCTCGCTGACCGCCACGATCAGCGTGACGGTCGCGCGCGCCAAGCCCTATGATCTTTGGGTCTGTTACACGGGCCGCAGCGCGGGGGGCTATTGCCGGGTCGAGATTGATGGCAGCCAAGCGCTGGTCGATAGTATCGGTGATCCGGCAGGGCTGGGGTTCAAGGCCTTCAGCACCCAGAGCGCCACCGACATGTCCCGCCGCCGCACGATCCGTGTGGCCACCGGCCTGACCGGCAGCCATGTCGTGACCCTGTCGCATGGGGGGGCGGCCACACCCGGCGGCGCCAGCCTGATGATCGAGGCTTTGGCCCTCTCTGCCGATCTGTCCGACGATGGCATCCTGCCGCCGGTCTGGCAGCCTGCAACCGCTTATACCATGGGGGACGAGGTGCAATGGCAAGGCACTTTCTATGCCGCCCGCGCGACAGGTGTCAGCGGCACCACACCACCGGTGCATCTGTCGGGTATCGGCGGCGATGGCGCGCTGGACTGGCGCGCCGATAACCGCCCCAGCTATCCGCAGTTTCAGGCGATCGATTATGCATCCGAGCGCGAATATGCCGCGCGCCTGCTTGTCGCCGGTGCCGCAACAGAGATCGGCGGCCAGACCCATGGCAACGAGATGCTGGTCGCGCGCGCCGTGACGCTGGATGCGCAGCCCTTCGTGCCTGTGACCACCGGCACCGGCCTGCGGCTCGGGGGTGAAATCGAGACCGTTGAAACCACCACCTGGCAGCGCGCAACCGGTCAGCCCATCGGCACATGCGCGCTGACCCGCCGGATCACCCCCGGCGCGGTGCGCCATGATGTGCAGGTCACCGCAACAGGGCCGGATGCGGTGATTGACTGGCTCTATCTGGGCATGCTGCCTTTCGTGCATTGGGATGGCGAAAGTGCCGCCATCGCGGTGCAAGAGGTCGCAGGGCCTTGGGGGCGGATCAGCCTTGCGCAGACCGCGGGCGACAGCCCCGCCAATATCAGCCTTGGCGCTAGCCCGCGGCTGGGGCTGGCCGGGCGCGGGCTGACGGGCGATCTGCGCTATGGCTGCGAGGCTGTCGCGACCACCGCCCTGCCGGGCAATCTGGTCGGCCCGATCACGACCTTCCTGCGCCCCAATATCGAAGCGCGCGATGCGACAGGCCCGCTGGACTGGATCGCCAAGGCCTATCTTGCCGCCGACCTGCCTGCGGGCCTGGTGCTGCGGGCGGGCGATGTCATCGGCTTTTCCAGCCGGCATATCCTGGCGGTAACGCCGGTTCAGACGTGAAAATAGCCGCGCCCGTAATGGGCAAAACCGATGCCGCCGCGCTGCGCCTGTTTGCGGATGTCGACCTGGGTCAGCGTCAGGCCGGTGACCGGCACCCCGGCGGCCGCCAGTTTCTCGGTCGCGGCCTGCACCACTGCGGCGGGGGTTTTGTCCCAGCGCACGGCCAGGATCACCGCATCGCAATGGCGCGCCAGCACGACGGCATCGGGCACCGGCACCAAAGGCGGCGCATCGATGATGACCACATCATAGGCCGCGCGCGCCTGCGCCAGCACATCGGCCAGCGCGGGCAGGAACAGGGTCTCGCCGCCCGCGGCTTGCTCTGCGCCGCCCGCCAGCAGATCGACGCCGGGGATCAGGCTTGGCTCGGTGGCGGCGTCAAGCGTGCTATGGCCCAGGATCACTGCCGCCAGCCCCTCTGTCCCCGCCAGCCGGAAATAGCGCCGGAACGCGCCGCGCCGCAGGTCGGCGTCAATCAGCAGCACGCGTTTGCCGAGCTGCGCCAGCCCATGCGCCAGCCCGATGGCCTGTGTCGTCTTGCCTTCGCCGGGGATCGCAGAGCTGGACAGGATCACCTGCGGCGGTTCCGCGCCATGCAGCATCAAGGCGGTGCGCAGATGCCGGTAGCCTTCGGTCGCCGCCGAGGCCGGGGTCGCATCAAGCGCCGCCAGCAGCCGCGCGGGCCTGCGTGATGGCAAAAGCGGCAGCTGCGCCAGAACCGGCAGGCCGGTGCGGTCCTGCAAGGCCGCCGCATCGGCGAAACCGCGCCGCAGGCTGTGGTGCAGCGCCACCAGCATCAGCCCAGCCAGCGCGCCGATCATCGCCGCGATCTGCACCATCAGCACTTTTTGCGGCCCGATATAGCGCGCCTCGGTCGCGGCGTTCAGCACGCGGCTATCCGGCGCGATCTGCGCGGCACCCAAGCTGAGCGCGCGCAGCTGTTGTTGATAGCTGGCCTGTTGTGCGATGGCGGTATCCAGATCGCGCTGCATGCGCGCGCGTGTCTGGCTGGCTGTGGTCAGGCTCTGCACGGCGGTTTCCAGATCGGCGCGGCTGGCGCGGAGTGCCGCGATCTGGGCGGTCAAGCGCTGCGCATTGGCGGGGTCGCTGGCGCGGGCAAGGGCGGCTTCGGCGCTGGCCAGCCGCGCCGTAGTGTCTTGCAGATGGCGTCCGGCCATATCCGCGCGGGTGGGGTCTTGCAGCCCCGCCTGCGCCACCAGCGCGGTGATCGCCTGCGTGGTGGCCGCCTGATCGGCGTGCAAGGCGTCCGACCTTGCGCCCAGCAGCGCGATGCTGGCGGCCAATGCGTCGCCTTTGCGCGCGACCTGATCGGCCAGATAGACCTCTGCCAGCGTGTTTGCGATGGCCATGGCGCGATCGGGATCGCCGGTCGTGACCGTGACGCGCAACAGGTCGCTGTCGCGCGGATGGGTGACATGGATCGCCGCGCGCAGGTTCTGCACCAGCTTGCTGGCGATGGCGGCCGCATCGGGCACCGGTTCGCTGCGCCCTTGCAACAGGTTGCGCAAGCGGATGCGCAGCCCGCGCGGCGACAGCGGCGGCACTGGCGTCAGATAGCGGTTGAAGGCAGGGTCATCCTGCAGGTCCAGCCGGGCGATCACCTGCTCTAGGATCGGTGTCGCCAGCAGGATCTGGATCTGGGTGCCGGGCTGGACAGGCGCGCCAGCCAGCGCGGCACCCAGATGGGGGGGCAGATCGGGGGCCAGATCGGGGGCCAGCCGGGCGCTGCTTGTCCGGGTCTCGATCACGGTGATGGCGGCATGCTGCGGGCGCGCCACGGCAAAGCCGTAATACCCCGCCATCAACACCGCCAGCGCCGTGGTCAGCGCCACGATCCATTTGCCCGCCCAGGCAAGCCGCAGGATTTGCACCAGATCCAGCGCTGCGGGCTGATCCAGATCGACCAGAGCAGGCAGGGGCTGTGACACTGAAGGCGGCATTGGCAGGGCTTTCTTGGGCTAAGCGGCCTGATCGTCAGACCACAGACGAGTTAAGACAAAATTAATCACAATGAAGGAACACTCAACCCATAGCTGTATTTCTGCTGTGTTGTGAAGGTGGTTCCCGCGTATGATGGCGATCTTGCGATATGGCCTGCATCAGCCAGCCGGTATCGCCATCCTGCTGCGCCTTGGCCTGCTGGGGGGCAATCTGGCGGTGTTGCTGGGGCTGGCGATGCGGTTGGGGTTGGACGGGTTTGGCGGGCTGATCGTGTTGTGGGGGCTGGCGCTGGTGGCGGCGACATGTCTTGGCTTCGGGGGGCCGCTGGCCCTGCTGGCAAGGCTGGGTGACGGTGCGGGGATGCATCCGCAAGCGGTGATCGGGCTGTGCCTTTTCTGGCCGATGCTCGCGGCTTGCGGGGCGGCGCTGGGCCTGGGGCTGCTCTGGCCTGATCTGCCCTGGCTGGCGGTGCTGGCCATGGCGGTTGCGGTCAATCTGGCGTCTTGCCTGGGCAGTATCCTGCGCGTTTTGGGATCAATCCATCTGTCGATGGCGCTGCGCGACTTTGCCCCTCTGGTTGTGCTGGGGCTGGCGGGGCTGCTGGCGGCGGATCCCGTGGCGATCCTCTGGCTGGCGGCCCTGGGGCTGGGGGTGGTCTGCCTTGGCGCGGCGGGGCTGGTGTGGCGGCATCCGCAGCGCCGCATGGTGATCGGCCCTGACCGGCCGCAGGCGGGCTTTGCCAAAGATCTTTGGGCAACGGCGGTGCTGGGCATGGGGTTGGCGCAGGTCGATATCATCCTTGGCGGGCAGTTTCTGACGCCCGAGCAGATCGGGGTCTATGCGCTGCTGCGGCGTTTGGCGAACCTTGTGGCCTTGCCGGTGGCCGTGGCGACATGGTTGAGCGCGGGGCGGATCAGCGCCGCCCATGCCGCCCGCGACACCGCCGCGCTGCAAAGCGCCAGTGACGCAGGCGCGCGGATCGCCTTGCTGCCGGGGCTGGGGCTGGCAGCTGGGGTGCTGCTGGCCTTGCCGTTGCTGCCGCTCTGGCTGCCCGACATGCCGCGGCCAGGTCTGGTGCTGCCGGTGCTGCTGGTCTTGCTGGGCGGCACGCTGGTGCAGCTGGCCTTTGCGCAGGGGGTCAGTGTCGCCACGCTGACCGGGCGGGGCCATCTGGCCGCGCTGGCAAGGCTGGCGGGGCTGGGAACATATCTGGGCGCATGTCTGGGAACGGTGGTTCTGGCCGCGCCGCTGGATCCTTTGGGCAATGCGCTGGCCTATGCCTTGGCCACCAGCCTGTGCGCGGGGCTGTTGTGGCTTTGGCTCTGGCGCAGCATGGGGATCGACACGCTGGCACGCCCGCGACGGAGGCTCGGATGGCGGATGTCCTGATCATCGCGCTGGCGGCGCTTTGCACGCTCTTGCCGTTCTGGATCGCAGCGCGGCAGGGGCTGCTGGCCTGGGTATCGCCGCTGCATCTGCTGGGTTATTTCTGCGGGCTGGGCTTTCTGGCCAAGGCCCTGGCCTATGCCATAGCCCCAGATCTGGCGTTTTATGCAAGCTTCGATCCGGCACCGGGGGCGGCGCTGGCGGGGGCGATCTATCTGGGGGGCTTTGTCGCGCTGATCTGCGCGGGCTATCTGCTGGCCTGCAAACCCCAACAGCCACCCGCCGCACGGATCATGGCCGCGCGCGGCATTGCGCTGGGCGTGCAGCCGATGGGCGCGCTGGTCGGGCTGGCGCTGGTGGTCAGCCTGGTGACGGTCTTGCTGATCCTGCGCGCGCGCGGCCTTGGGCTGGGCGAGGCTGGTCTGATCGCGGGGCTGAACCGCACCAAGCAGATCAACGTCAATGCCGATGGCATCGGGGCGACGCTGGCCGGGATCAAGACATTGTTCGTGATCCCGAAATGCGCATTCGTGCTTTGTCTTGCGCAGATGATCGTGCAGCCGACCCCGCCCCGCGTGATGATGACGCTGGCGCTGGCGGGGGCGCTGGTCGGGATCGCGCTGGTCTCGGGGGACCGGTTCGAGCTGGTGGAACTGGCCATCTATGCCCTTGCCACCTATGCGCTGCTGGGGGGGCGGCTGGGCTGGCGGCAGGGCCTGCTGGGGCTGGCCTGCGCCTGGCTGATCGTGATGCTCTCGGCCTATATGACAGAACTGCGGCTGGGCGGGCAGGGGGCCAGCCTGCTGCGCCAGATCATCGGATCGACCTATTTTCTGGATATCAACGTCGCGGTGATGGTCACCGGCCATGTCGAGACCGCACAGATGCTGCTGGGGCAAAGCTATGGCTGGTGGGTCTTTGGCTGGGTGCCGCGCGACATCTGGCCGGACAAGCCTGCGATTGATCTTGGCGTCTATTTCAAGCGCGAGATCATGGGGCTGGCGACGGGGGGCGCGTTCAACGTCACCGGGCCGGGCGAGGCGTTTATCAACTTTGGCTGGGCGGGGCTGGCGGTGGCGCCTGTGCTGGGCTGGGCGTTCCGGCTGGGCGAGGCGTATTTGCTGAACGCGCGGCACATTGCGCAGCGGGGGACGGCATTTCTCTATCCGCTGTTGTTCTATCCGTTTGTACAGGCCTGCCTGCAATCCTCTTTCAGTGCCTTCATCGTGGGGGCCGGGGCGCAATTGATGCTGATCATGGTGATCGGCGCTGTCTTTCTGCGGCCGCTGCGGTGGCGGGCCGTTTCATCAAAAAGGATGTCTTATGCGTGATCTGATCCTTCTCCTTCGCCGCTTGCCCGGACAGATCCTGCGCCGGCTGGGCCTGTGGCGCGCGACGCTGTGGCACCGCGCGCATCTGGGGCAGGTTGGCGCGGGCAGCCGGTTCCAGCCCGGCGTGCGGTTCGATGATCCGGGCGCTGTGCAGATCGGGGCGGGCTGTTACATCTGGCGCGGCGTGGCGGTCTCGGCCGAGACGGGCCGCGCGGGCCTGCGGATCGGGGATGGTGTGCAGATCAACCGCGATGTGCATCTGGACACGACCGGCGGGCTGGTGATCGGGGATGATACGCTGATTTCCGAAGCGGCGGTGATCTATACCCATGATCACGGGCTGCATCCCTGGTCGGTGCCAGAGCCGATGGTCAAGACCATCGGAACGGGCGTCTGGATCGGGCTGCGCGCCGTGATCCTGCCGCAATGCCGCCGGATCGGGGATCATGCGGTGATCGGGGCGGGGTCCGTGGTGACGCGCGACGTGCCTGCGGGCGCGGTTGTCGCGGGCAATCCCGCGCGGATCATCGGCCAGCGCGCCAAGGTGGCGGCATGAAGGTCCTGCATGTCACCCCCAGCTTTTATCCCGCGACCTATTGGGGCGGGCCGATCTTTTCGACCAAGGCGATCTGCGACGGGATCGCGGCTGCGCCTGATATCCGGCTGCGCGTGCTGACCACCGATGCCGCGGGGCCTGCGCTGCGTGACAGGCTACGCCAGATGCCGCTGCCGTACCGGGTTGATTACACCCGCCGGATCGCGGGCCATGCGGTTGCGCCGGGGCTGCTGGCGCGGTTGCCTGCGGCGATGCTCTGGGCGGATGTCGTGCATCTGACCGGCACCTATTCCTTTCCGACGCTGCCGGTGCTGGCCCTGGCGCGCATCTTGCGCAAGCCGCTGGTCTGGTCGCCGCGCGGGGCTTTGCAGGCGACGCAGGCCTGGCCGGATGCGCCGCATCTGCGCGCAAAGCATCTGTTTGAACAGGCCGCCAACATGCTGCGCCCCGCGCAGACCATCCTGCATGTGACTGCCCCGCTCGAGGCCGCGCAGAGCCTGGCGCGGCTGCCGCATATCCAGACCACCGTGATCCCCAACAGCGTGACGATCCCGCCCGTGACCCGCCGCCCTTACCGTCCGCGCGGCCTGTTGCGGTTGATCTATCTGGGACGGCTGCATCCCAAAAAGGGCCTTGATCTGCTGATCGCGGCGATGGCGGTGCTGCCGGGGCATGTGACGCTGGATATCTTCGGCACCGGCAATCCGGCCTATGTGGCAAAGCTGCGCGAAGCTGCCGCAGGTGACGCGCGGATCCGGTTCCACGGCGCATTGCACAGCAGCGCCAAGGCGCAGGCCTTTGCCCGCGCCGATCTCTGTGTGCTGCCCAGCCATAGCGAGAATTTCGGCATCACCGTGGCCGAGGCGCTGGCCCATCGCGTGCCGGTGCTGACGACGATCAGCACGCCTTGGCGCAGGCTGGCGATCATGGCGGCGGGGGCCTGTATCGACCCGGCGCGCGATGATCTGGCCGAGGCGATCTTGCGGCTGGGCGCCGGTGATCTGGCGGCGATGGGCGCGCGCGGGCGCGACTGGATGATCCGCGATTTCGCACCCGAGGCGATGGTCGCCAGCTTTGCCGCGCTTTATCGCAACCTGGTCGAGGGCGAACCGCAGATGGTGAATGCATGACGACGCAGATCAATATCACCGCCAACCGGCGCAGGCGCCATTGGTCGGGGCGGGCGCAGGCCGGACGCGTCTTATGGGGGCTGTGCCAGCCGCTGTTCCGGTTCAGCCCGCGCCCGCTCTGGGCCTGGCGGGTCTGGCTGTTGCGGCTGTTTGGCGCAAAGATCGGGCGCGAGGTGCATATCTACCCGACCGCGCGGATCACGATCCCCTGGAACCTGCATATCGAGGATCAGGCCGCCGTGGGCGACAATGCGATCCTCTATGCGCTGGGGCCGATCCATATCGGGCCGCGGGCGACGGTCTCGCAGCTGGCGCATCTATGTGCGGGCAGCCATGATTGGCGCGATCCGGCACGCCCCTTGCTGCGCCCGGCCATCGTGATCGGGCCGGATGCCTGGGTCTGTGCGGATGCTTTCGTGGGGCCGGGGGTGGTGATCCGGGCGGGGGCGATCCTTGCGGCGCGCGGTGTGGCGCTGCATGACCTGCCCGCGCGCCATATCGGGCAGGGCAATCCGATGATCACAAGGCCGATGGATGACTGACTTGACCGCCCTGATCCTGACCCGCGACGAGGCGCTGCATCTGCCCCGCGCGCTGGCGTCTTTGCACGGGATCGCCACCCGCGTGGTCGTGGTCGACAGCGGCTCGACCGATGCCACGATCCAGATCGCCCGCGATGCCGGGGCCGAGGTCTGGACCCATCCCTGGACCAGCTATGCCCAGCAATTCAACGCCGCACTTGACCGGCTCGGGCCGGGTGACGGCTGGGTGCTGCGGCTGGATGCGGATGAATATGTCACGCCCGCGCTGGGCGCGCAGATCGCGGCGGGCCTGCCGGATGTGGCCGGTGTCACCGTCGGGCGCAGCATGTATTTCCAAGGCCAGCCGATCCGCTATGGCGGCCTGTTCCCCGCCCGGATGCTGCGGCTGTTCCGTCAGGGCCAGGGCCGGGTCGAGGCGCGCTGGATGGATGAACATATCCTGGTGGATGGCCCTGTCGCACATCTGGCAGGCCAGATCATCGACGACAATCGCAAGCCGCTGGATTGGTGGATCGCCAAGCATAATGCCTATGCCAGCCGCGAGGTGGTGGATATCCTCAATCACCGGCACGGGTTTCTGGAACCGCAATTGGCACCGCAATTGGCACCACAATTGGGACCGGCAGGCGCGGCAGGGGTGAAACGCCGGATCAAGGACCAGCTTTATGCGCGCCTGCCGGGCGGGCTGCGGGCGGGGGTGTATTTTCTTTATCGCTACGTGCTGCGCGGCGGCTTTCGGGATGGGGCGCAGGCGCGGGCCTTTCATGTGCTGCAAGGGTTCTGGTACCGCTATCTGGTCGATGCCAAGCTGGCCGAGGTGGACCGGTTCATGGCGCAGAATGGCACTGGTCCGGTCGCCGCGATCCAGAAGGTGCTGGGGATCGACCCATGCCCTGCGCCGCGCAAGGAGGCTGCGTGAAAATCTCTGTCGTCACCGCCGTGCGCAACGGGGCGGCAAGCTTGCCGCGCATGCTCGACAGTCTGCGCGCGCAAAGCCATGACGATCTGGAACATGTCGTGCAGGATGGCGCCTCGACGGATGGCACGCTGGATCTGTTGCACAGGCAGGGGCTGGCTTGCATGGCGCTGGTCTCTGCTGCGGATGGCGGGATTTACGAGGCGATCAACGCCGGGATCCGGCGCGCGACGGGTGATGTGATCGGGCTGTTGCATGCCGATGACGTGCTGGCCGATGGGACCGTTCTGGCGCAGGTGGCGCAGGTGCTGGCGGATCCTGGCATCGACGGGGTTTATGGCGATCTGGATTATGTCGCGCGCAGCGACCCCAGCCGCGTGATCCGGCGCTGGCGGGCCGGGCCGATCGTGCCGGGGGCGCTGGCGCGGGGCTGGATGCCGCCGCATCCGACGCTTTATCTGCGGCGTGCGGTCTTTGCGCAGGCGGGGCTTTACGACACCAGCTATCGCATTTCGGGTGATTACGACGGGATGTTGCGGTTTCTGACGACAGGGCAGCTGCGGCTGGCCTATCTGCCGCAGGTCATGGTGCGGATGCAGATGGGCGGGGCCAGCAACCGCAATTTCGCCCAGATGATCCGCAAAAGCCGCGAGGATTACCGCGCCATCCGGCGGCATAATGTCGGCGGATTAGGCACGCTGCTGGCCAAGAACCTGTCGAAACTGCCGCAATTCTGGGGGCCGGACGAGGGGGGCTAGCCTCTGGTAATGCCCTCTCGCGGCGGCAGCGGTCGGGGATTTGTCACATTCTGCGGCCTGCGCCTTTCGTAAAAGGCATTGCCGCCGGTCGTCAGGACATAATGGATATTGTTGAACCCGGCCCGATAGGTCGCGGCATGAAAGAACATGGCCTGCGCAATATCGGGGTGGCGCTCTCCGGCCAGCACGGCCTGCGCGGCGGCACGCGCCAGCGGGGCAGAGCGGCTGTCCATCCGCTTGGTCATCACGCCGGGGGCGAATTGATTTTTCTGGCTGACCACGCCGCAGACGCTATTGGGAAAGGCAGCGGAGTCGACCCGGTTCATCACCACGCTGCCGACCGCGATCATGCCGTCACGGCTGGACCGGATGGATTCGAAATACATCGCGCGCGCCATGCAATCGATATCCGCAGAGGGCGCCCTGAACGAGGATGACGGCCCGCCACACCCCGCCAGCACCAAAGTGCAAGCCAAGGCCAGCCTGACCGCAGGGGGCGCAAAGCGGCGTCGCATATTCATCGCTTGACCGGCGCACCACCGGCAAAGCTGTTGACCCCGTGATAGCCGATCGGGTCCTGCTGCATCTGCAAATGCAGCCCATCGCCGGTGTAGGGATGCGCGCGGGCAAGGTCTTCATCAAAGTCGATCCCCAGACCGGCGGCGGTGGGGACGGGGATATAGCCATCCTCGACACGCAGGCTATTCTTGATCAGCGCCATATGGAACGGCGTTTCGATGGTTTCGGCCATCAGGATATTCGGGATCGAGGCCGCCAGCTGGATATTGGCCGCCCATTCCACGGGGCCTGCATAAAGATGCGGGGCCAGCTGCGCGTTATAGACTTCGGCCATGGCGGCGATTTTCTTGGTCTCCCAGATACCGCCCGACCGCCCGAGGGCCGGTTGCAGGATCGTCGCCGCCCCGCTGCGCAGCACGGTGGCGAATTCGGCCTTGGTGGTCAGCCTTTCGCCCGTGGCCACGGGGATCGGCACGGCACCCGCGACCTTGGCCATTTCGGCCACGTTGTCAGGCGGGATCGGTTCCTCGAACCACAGCGGGCTATAGGGCGCGATGGCCTGGCCCAGCCGGATCGCGCCACCGGTGCTGAACTGGCCATGGGTGCCGAACAGCAGATCGGCACGGTCGCCCACAGCCTCGCGGATGGCTTTGCAAAAGGCTATCGAGAGCGACAGATCATGCATCGAGGGCATATGCCCGCCGCGGATCGTATAGGGGCCGGCAGGGTCGAATTTCACGGCCGTATAGCCTTGATCCACCATGTCGCGCGCGACCTCTGCGGCCATTTCGGGGCTGGACCAGAAATCGGGCAGCGGATGTGACGGGCGGGGGTAAAGATAGGTATAGGCGCGGATACGGTCGTTCGTGCGCCCGCCGATCAGCGCATGGACGGGGCGGTCGCGGTCCTTGCCCAGAATGTCCCAACAGGCCATTTCCAGCCCGGACCAGGCGCCGATCACCGTCAGGTCAGGGCGCTGGGTAAAGCCTGCGGAATAGACGCGGCGGAACATCAATTCGATATTCTCGGGGTTCTCGCCGGCCATATGGCGCGCGAAAACATCCGTGATGACGGCTTTCATCGCCTCTGGCCCGACAGAGGAGGCATAGCATTCGCCATAGCCCACAATGCCGGTATCGGTCGTGACCTTGGGGATGATCCAATATTGCCCGCCCCAGCCGGGGGCAGGGGGGGCGGTGACGATGATGTCGAGATCGGCAAGTTTCATGGCTTTGTCCCTGATCTGAGGGCGAGGCCCCGGGTCAGGCCCGGGGCGTGGTTTTTCATCGCAGCTTTGGTGGTCGGGGTGAGGTTAGGATGCCTCCGGCGGGGATATTTGGGCTCGGAAGATGCGATAATCAGTCGAAGATGATCACATTGCGTTTGGCTGACCCGGTCTTGGTATCGGCAATCGCCGCATTGATCTGGTCCAGCCGCCAACGGCCCGAGATCAGCTCGTCCAGTTTCAGCCGGCCTTGTTCATAAAGATCGACCATCCAGGGAATATCGCGTGCAATGACCACATCGCCCATCTTGGAGCCGACCATGCCTTGGCCTGTGGCGGCCAGCATCACCGGTTCATAGCTGGACATCGCCCCCGAATGCGGCATGCCGACCATGATGACTTTGCCGCCATTGGCCAGATATTGCGGTGCTTGATCATAGGCGGGGATTGCACCCACGGTCACGAAGACCGCATCGGCCCCGCGCCCCATCGCCTCTTTCGCGGCGCGCCAGGGCTTGTCGCTGGTCGCCAGCACCATATCGGTCGCCCCGAATTCGCGGGCGATTTCGAGCTTTTCGGGTGTCATATCCACGGCGACGATCCGGCGGGCCCCCGCGATCCGCGCGCCCTGGATCGCATTCAGCCCGACGCCGCCCGTTCCGATCACGACGACATCCTGCCCGGCACGCAATTGCGCGGCATTCACCACCGCACCGATGCCGGTGATGACACCGCAGGCCAGCAGGGACGCGGCCTCCATCGAAATTGTCTCCGACAGTTTCACGACCTGGCTTTGGCTGACCACCACGCGTTCGGCAAAGCCGCCGGTATTCATCGCCTGATGCAGCGGGCTGCCATCGGCCATCGTCAGCGGCCCGCTGGCCATATCGCTTTCGCAGGCGACAGGCCGCCCGCCTGCGCAGGACGGGCAGGTGCCGCAGGACCGGATCAGGGTCACCACCACCGGATCACCCAAGGCCAGCCCGCGCACGCCGTCACCCAGTGCCGTGACATGGCCCGCTGCCTCGTGACCGTAGACCGCGGGCAGGGTGCCGCCCCAGCCGCCGTCGATATAGGTCACGTCGGAATGGCAGATGGCGCAGGCTTTCAGCGTCACCTCGACCTCGCCATGATGGGGCGCGGCAAGGGTCACCGTCTCTATTGTGAGCGGTGCGCCGAAAGCATGGCAGACGGCGGCTTTGATCTGGGGCATGATGGCTCCTTTTGCATATCTCACGGCCAACCTGACCAAGCTGCCCCCTGTCTGCAAGCCCGAACGCGACCTTACGTGACGCGGGCGCGCTTTGGCCTTGGTGTCTGGATGAAAACGGCGATACAGCCGATGGTCAGCAAGGCCGAGAGCAAGAAAGGCGCGCCGGGCAGATAGATTGGCGCATCGGGCGTTGTGAAATACCAGAAGGTCTGCGTCACCAGCAGCGGCGCGATGATCGTCGCCACCGCATTGATCGAGGTGATCGTGCCTTGCAATTCGCCTTGCTGGTTATCGGCGGCGCTGCGCGACATGATCCCTTGCAGCGCGGGTCCCGCGATGGACCCCAGCGCAGTCAGCGGCGTCAGCGCCAGCGCGATCCAGCCCTGCGTGACAAAGCCAAGTGCCACAAAAGCCGCCACATCGACCCCCAGCCCGAGGATCACCGCCCGCCTTTCGCCGATCCGCGCGATGATCGGCCGGATCAGCAGCCCCTGCACGACCGCGATACCCACGCCAAAGACCGCCAGCGACAGCCCGATCATCCCCGGCCCCCAGCCGAAACGCGCGGCCCCGAAATAGGCCCAGACGCCGGGATAGACGAAAAACGCGATCGTATAGACAAAGCTGATCAGCAGCAGCCGCTTGAGCCCCGGCAGCGCGCCGATATTGCGAAACGCCCCCAAAGGGTTCGCCCGGCGCCATGAAAACGGGCGGCGGATGCGGTCGGTCACGGTTTCGGGCAGCACATAATAGCCAAAGATCGCATTGGCCCCCGCCAGCATCGCCGCCGCCCAAAAAGGTGCGCGGGTGCCATATTCCGCCAGGATCCCCCCGATCAGCGGCCCAAAGATGAACCCCATCCCAAAGGCCGCACCGATCAGGCCGAAATTGGCGGCTTTTTCTTCGGGGCGCGAGATATCGGCCATATAGGCGGCGGATGTCGCTTGCGTCGCCGCCGTGATCCCGCCGATGATCCGCCCGATCAGCAGCAACCAGATCATCTGCGCCAGCGCCATCAGCACATAGATCAGCGCCATGATGACCAGCGAGCTGATCAGCACCGGCCTGCGCCCATAGCGGTCAGACAGGCTGCCCAGTGTCGGGCCAAAGAGGAATTGCATCGCCGCAAAGGCCGTCGCCAGCACGCCGCCCCAAATTGCGGCAGCACCGATGCCTGCGCCCTCGATCTCTTGGATCAGCGCGGGCATCACCGGCAGGATCAGCCCGATCCCCATCGCGTCCAGCATGACCGATATCAGGATGAAGGTGACGGGCAGGCGTTTGTCCATCCGCCCAGCGTCGGGCCGTCCGGCACCCTTTGCAAGTCCCATTCAGCCGATCCGCGCGATCCGGTCCAGATGCTGCGCCAGCAGCGCGGGATCGGACAGGAAGGGCGAATGCGATGTCGGCAGATCAGTCACCGTGCCTGCGGGCCAATCTGCGGTCATCGTCGTCTGAAATTCCGGCGGGATGGTCCGGTCATCGGTGCAGCGCAGATAATGCCGGGGCAGGCTATGGTTTGGCACCAGCGGCGTTTCCTGCGGCAGGATCGGCTGTGGCCCCAGCTGGCCAATGGCCCAGGCCGCGCGGGTGGGCGGGACATCGTGATAGAACTTGCCCGCCGCTTTGGCCGGATCGACGCGGAATGTCATGCGCGCCTCATCCACGATAATCGCATCCAGCAAAGGCTGCGTCGGTGCCATCCGCCGCATCTGCGCCAGCGACTTGCCCGCCATCGGCACATAGGCGCAAAGATAGACCAGCGCGCTGATCTTGTCAGGCGCAAGCCCGGCGGCGGCAGTGATCGGATAGCCCGCCATCGAATGGCCGACCAGAATGACCGGCCTATCAATCGCAGCCACGATAGCGCGGGCGTAAAGGTCAAGTGTCACCTCGCCCGCAGCTGTCCTGTCCTGCCCATGCGAGGGCAGGTCGATCGCCCGCGCGCTATGCCCTGCGGCGGTCAGATGCGGGATCAGATCATCCCAGCACCATGCCCCGTGACAAGACCCGTGGATCAGCAGGAAATCAGACATGGCCGGTTGCTTTCATGAAATCCGCCAGATGCGCGGCATAGGTTGCGGGGTCCTCGACACAAGCCAGATGGCCCACGCGGCGCATCAGCACGAATTGCGATCCGGGGATCAGATCGAGCGTTTCGCGCACCAGATCAGGCGGGGTTGATCCGTCATCGATCCCCGCAATCCCCAGCGTCGGGATGCGCAGGCCCGCGGTCGGGGTGTAGAAATCCGTGCCCGCGATGGCCGCACAGGTGCCGATGTAACCCGCAACAGGCGTGCTTTCCAACATCGCCTGCCATGGCTGCATCGCGGGCGTGCCATAGAAGCCCCGCGCGAACCAGCGTTGCAGCACGGCGTCGGACAGGGCCGCCAGCCCTTTGGCGTGGACAATGTCGATCCGGTCCTGCCAGAGCTTGGGATTGCCGATCTTGGCGGCGGTATTGGAGAGAACCAGCGCGCGGATCAGGTCGGGGCGTTTGACCGCCAGCCCTTGGGCGACCATCCCGCCGACCGACAGGCCTACGAACATGGCATCGCGCGCGCCTGCGGCATCGCAAACCGCCTCGGCATCGCTGACCAGCTGGCCCATGCTATAGGGGCCGTCCGGCGCATCTGATGCACCATGCCCGCGCATGTCATAGCGGATGATCCGCAGCCCGGCGGGCAGGCCAGCGATGACCTGATCCCAGATCGCGCGGGTCGTGCCCAGCGCATTGGCAAAGACCACAGGCGCGCCGTCATCCGGCCCAGTGACGTCATAATCCAGCGCCACGCCGTCGCGGATGACCTGCATCAGGCCAGCGCCTTGAGAAAGACGGCAGGATCGACATTGCCGCCTGTCGCCACCGCGATCACCGCATCGCCCTCGCTGGCCTCGGGATGGAACAGCGCCGCTGCCAGCGCCACTGCACCCCCCGGTTCCAGCACGATTTTCAGCCGGTCAAAGGCCAAGGCCATGGCTTGCAAGGCCTGATCATCGCTGACCACCACGCCCGGCCCGCAATGTTGCTGCATGATCGGAAAGGTCAGATTGCCGGGCTGCGGCGTGACAATCGCATCACAAAGCGAGCCTGACAGCCGCGCGTTCCGCTCGATCCGGCCGCTGGCAAGCGAGCGTGTGGCATCATCAAAGCCTTCGGGTTCCACTGGCCGCGCGCGCAGGCCCGGCGCATCAGCCGCCAGCGCAAGAGCGATCCCCGATGTCAGCCCGCCGCCACCGCAACAGACCATCACATCGGCGCTGGTCACGCCAAGCGCGGTCATCTGGGCCGCGATTTCCAGCCCGCAGCTGCCTTGGCCGGCGATGACCTGCGGTTCGTCATAGGGCTTGATCAGCGTCAGCCCGCGTGCGGCGGCCAGCCTGTCACCGATGGCATCGCGATCCTCGGTCGTGCGGTCGTAAAGCACGACCTCTGCCCCCAAGGCGCGGGTATTGGCGATCTTCACCGCAGGGGCATCAGCGGGCATGATGATCACCGCAGGCGCGCCATGGCTGCGCGCGGCCAAGGCCACGCCTTGGGCATGATTGCCGCTGGAAAAGGCGATCACACCCTTTTGCAAGGCCTGGGCAGGCAGGGCCGATACCGCCGACCAGCCACCCCGGAACTTGAATGATCCGGTATGTTGCAGGCATTCGGCCTTTACGAATACGCGCCGCCCCGCGATGACATCCAGAAAGGGCGAGGTCAGGATCGGCGTGCGCCGCGCATGGCCAGCAAGCCGTTCTGCCGCGGCGCGGATCATCTCGATATTCATTGCATTTTCTCCAGCCATACATGCAGCGCTGCCAGCGCCTGTGGTTCATCCAGAAACGGCACATGCCCGCGCCCCGGCACATCGGCGCGGATCATATCGGGGCGGCGGCGGGCCATCTCATCCGCCGTCTGCAGGGTCAAAAGGTCCGAATTGGCCCCCCGGATCAAGGCCAGCGGCAGACCCTGCAAGGCATCGAACAAGGGCCAAAGGTCGGGCACCGGCTGCGCGCCTGCATCCAGCACCGCATCGCGCAGACGCGGATCATAGCGGATCACCAGCCCGTCGGGGCTTTGCGCGTAATGCGCCTGCACCTCGGCCAGCCAGCGGTCCATCGGGACATCCGCGAAATGGGTCCAGAGTTTCGCGCGCGCGGCAGCCGCCTCGGCATAGGTTTTCTGCGGCGGGTTGCGGCCGATGTAATCCTTGATCACATCCAGCCCTGCGGCTGCGATCTCTGGCCCGATATCGTTCAGCGCCACGCCGATCAGCCGGTCCTTGGCGGTCGCCGCCAGCAGCATCGCGATCAACCCCCCGCGCGAGGTGCCGAGGATCGCGGCACGCGCCAACCCCAGATGATCCATCAGCGCCAGCGTATCGGCGGCCTCTTGCGGGATCGTATAGGTCGCAGGATCGGCCCAATCCGATTGCCCGCGCCCGCGATAATCGGGCCGGATCAGGCGGACAGGCAGATGCGGCGCGACATGGTCGAAATCCGCGCCATTGCGCGTCAGCCCGGCCAGCGCGATCACCGGCAGGCCATGGCCTTGGTCGGTGTAATGCAGCGCTAGGCCGTCAGCCGTGGTGAAATGGGGCATCAGACAAGCTCTGGCACGGGGGCAAGATCGGGCAGTGTATGATGCGGCTGCGCATAAAGCCGGTCCAGCGGCGCGCCCGCCCGGTTGACCCAGATCGTGCGGAACCCGTAACCCGCAGCCCCCGCCGCATCCCAGCCGTTGGCAGAGACGAAGAGCACCTGATCCGCAGCACAGCCGAAATGCGTGCCGACCAGATCATAGACGCGGGCATGCGGTTTGAAAATACCGACGCTTTCAACGCTCAGAACAGCATCCAGCTGCTTTGCTATCCCCGCCGATGCAACAGCGGCACCAAGCATATCGGGTGATCCGTTCGACAAGATCGCCGTGGCAAGCCCCCGCGCCTTGAGGCTGGCCAGCATGGCAGGAACCTCTGGATAGGTGGGCAGATGGCGGTAAAGCGCCAGCAGACGCGCGCGCAGGGCGGGGTCTTCCAGCCCCTGCGCCTCCAGCGCCCAATCCAGCCCGTCCTGCGTGACCTGCCAGAAATCGCAATGCCGGTCCGCCACGGCGCGCAGCCATGTATATTCCAGCTGCTTGCGCCGCCAGTCGCTGGCCAGCGCGGGCCAGACCGCCGCAAGGCCCGGATAAGCGGGGTCTTTCGCGGCCTCGGCCGCCGCCGCATTCACGTCAAACAACGTGCCATAGGCATCGAAAACACAGGTGGTGATCGGCATGGCGGCCCTCCTTGGCGCGAATTTGGCACGGCAGGCGCGCGGCGGAAAGAGGCAAAGCGGTTTGCAATCGGGGGCCGAGCTTCCTAGGTAGGAGATGCGATTTATTGAGAAAACGAAAGGAAAGACGCGATGACACAGGCCAAAGAGGGCGATACCGTCCAGATCCATTACACCGGCACCCTGCAAGATGGGGCGACATTCGACAGCTCTGCCGGGCGCGATCCGCTGGAATTCGTGGTCGGCTCTGGCCAGATCATCCCCGGTCTTGATGCCGCGATCCCCGGCATGGAGGTGGGCGATAAAAAGACCGTCCATGTGCCTTGTGCAGAAGCCTATGGCGATCACAACCCCGATGCCCAGCAGGCCGTGCCGCGCGACAATATCCCCGCCGATATCCCGCTTGATCCAGGCACGCAGCTGCAGATGCAGACGCCGCAGGGACAGGTGGTGCCGGTCACCGTGGCCGCGGTGACCGAAACCGAGGTGACGCTTGATGCCAATCACCCGCTGGCGGGCAAGGATCTGACCTTTGCTGTCGAAGTCGTGGCGATCAAGGCCGCGTAACGGGCAGGGGCGCGGCTTTGCACCGCGCCCCTGCATCTTCCGAGTATAAATATCCCCGCGCGGAGCGCTGCGGCGCAGCCGCATGGGGGCGCCGCCCCCAAACCCCCGGGAGTATTTTTGGAAAAAAGAAGATGCAGGTCAGACCAGATGGTCGGGCTGCGGCATGCCCAAGACGTGAAACCCGCCATCGACGCGGATGATCTCGCCGGTGGTGCAGGCGCCCGCATCCGAGGCAAGATAGACGGCGGTGCCACCCACGGCCTCGAGCGTTGCATTCGCGCGCAACGGCGTGTTCTGTTCGGTGTGTTTATAGGTCTTGCGCGCCCCGCCGATCGCGGCCCCTGCCAGCGTTTTCATCGGGCCGGGGCTGATCGCATTGACGCGGATGCCTTGGGGGCCAAGGTCATTGGCCAGATAGCGGGTCGCCGATTCCAGCGCCGCCTTGGCGACGCCCATCACATTGTAGAACGGGGTGACACGGTTGGACCCTTGATAGGTGAGCGTGAGCAAGGTGCCGCCCTCGGGCATCAGGTCGGAGGCCCGTTTGGCCACGTCGATGAAAGAATAGCACGAAATCGTCAGCGAGTTTTTGAAATTCTCGCGGCTCGTGTCGATGATCCGGCCTGCCAATTCATTCTTGTCGGAAAAGGCGATGGCATGGACCACGAAATCGAGCCTGCCCCATGTATCTTTGATCATCGCAAAGGCGGCGTCCATGCTGGCTTCGTCTGTCACATCGACATCGACCATCATGCTGGAGCCGACCGATTGCGCCAGCGGCTCGAGGCGCTTTCCGAACGCCTCGCCCTGGTAGGAAAACGCCAGTTCCGCACCCGCATCGGCCATCGCCTTGGCGATGCCCCATGCGATCGAGCGTTCATTCGCGACGCCCATGATCAGCCCGCGTTTGCCCTGCAATGTGATCGTCATCGTCTTACCCTTGATATTTCGACAAAAGCATCGACCCGTTGGTCCCGCCAAAGCCGAAGGAATTGGTCATCACCGTATCCAGCCCCGCATTGTCGACGCGGACCGTCGCAATCTCGGCCGGATCAAGCGCGGGGTCCAGCGTTTCCACATTGATCGAGGGCGCGATGAAATCATCCTGCAACATCAGCAGGCAATAGATCGCTTCTTGTGCGCCTGTGGCCCCCTGGCTGTGGCCGGTCATGGATTTGGTCGAGCTGATCGGCGGGGTCGTACCACGGCCAAAGACGCGGCGCACGGCCTCGACCTCGCCCACGTCGCCGACCGGGGTCGAGGTGCCATGCGCGTTGATATAGCTGATCTTGCGCCCCTCTGGCAGGGTTTTCAGCGCGCCGCGCATCGCGCGTTCGCCGCCTTCGCCCGAGGGGGCGACCATATCGGCGCCATCCGACGTGGCGGCAAAACCGGTGACTTCGGCATAGATTTTCGCGCCGCGCGCCAGGGCGGCATCCAGGCTTTCCAGCACCAGTATCGCGCCGCCGCCTGCGATCACGAAACCGTCGCGGTCCGCGTCGAAAGCACGGCTCGCGCGTTCGGGCGTGTCGTTATATTTCGACGACATCGCGCCCATCGCGTCAAAGAGGCAGGACAGGGTCCAGTCCAATTCCTCGCCGCCGCCTGCGAACATCGTATCTTGCAGGCCAAGCGCGACCTGCTGTGCGGCCATGCCGATGCAATGCAGGGACGTCGAACAGGCCGAGGTGATCGAGAAATTCATCCCCTTGATCTGATAGGCCGTCGCCAGGTTCGCGCTGACGGTCGAGGACATGCATTTGGGCACCGCGAAGGGGCCGATCCGCTTGGTAGCACCCGTGTCCTTGACGATGTTATGCGCCGCGAACATGGCCGAGGTCGACGGCCCGCCCGAGCCCGCGATCAGGCCGGTCATCGGGTTGACGATCTGGTCCGCGCTCAGCCCCGCATCGGCAATCGCCTGGCCCATCGCGATATGGGCATAGGCGGACCCTGGGCCCATGAAGCGCAAGGTGCGCTTGTCCACATGATCGGCCACGTCGATTTTCAGCGTACCGGCGACGCGGCTGCGAAAGCCGTGTTCTGCCATTTCCGCAGAGGCGACGATGCCCGAGGTGCCGGCCTTCAGCGCGGCGGTGACTTCGGTGGCATTATTCCCGATGGGCGAGACGATCCCCAACCCGGTGATGACAACACGGCGCATGCGGCCTCCCTAACTGGCTTTGGGTGTGTGTAGGGGAGAGGAGGCGAGGGGGCAAGTGGGGGAGGGAGTGCGCTTTAATGAACAGATGAACACAAAACTCACCAATCGCTTTAAAATAGAAGTATTGCAATTTACTTCATCCAGAAGTATAATCAAGGTGAGGGCTTGGGTAGGCGTGCCGACTGTCCAATTGATTTTTTGAACCTGGAGGATTTTCTGTGGCGATGAACCCGATTGTTCGTGCTCAGCTGAATGACTTTAAGAACGCAAACTCGCATGAACAAGGCAAAGACAGCGATTTCTTTGAAGTAATGTCGATCTTTGCCGTCGAGAATGGTATCTTAGGCGAAAATATCGAGCCGTTCAGAGCGCACCTAAAAGGTAGTGAGTTTGGAATTGATGGAATTTCTATTTGTATTCAGGGAACCCTTTGCATTGATGCAGATGAAGCGGCCTCAATTCTGTCTGTTGGAAAGAATCACGTTGGTTCATTTCGCATGTATCAATCGAAAACATCTGATAGTCTCGACTATGGACAGATATCTAAATTTCTTGATGCCGTTTATGATTTCTTCACGGATTTAAAGTTGCTCAGTGGTGATCAAATTGAAGACCTAGTAGGAGTTCGTGACGCAGTCTTTGCTGCTGCTACAAGATCAAATCCAGATTTGAAGTGTTTTTTCTGCACAACCGGATCAGGTGAGGTGCCAAAGGCAATTCAAGCCCTTATTGATAGCAACCGTAGTAGACTAGAAGCACTGAACGTTTTTGGTTCAATAGACATATCATGCTTAGGTGCACGGGACATTCAGGAGGGATTTAGAGCTGCGACAAACTCATCGTCAGCGTCTATTAATTTCTCCAAGAATGTTACTCTTCCGGATCATGAGAACATCGAGGAAGCTTACATTGGTTATGTAACTGCAGACCAAATATTGGAAATGGCGCTGGGCGACGTGGATGGACAAGGTAATCGACACATCAATAGGGCAATTTTCTATGATAATGTTCGAGATTTTAATCCGAATTCAGAAATAAATAAGTCAATTCTGGCTGATATAGAGGCTGGTGATCTTTCATCCTTTGTTTTTAAGAATAATGGTATAACTGTTGTTGCTAAAAGTATTTCTCGGAAAGGGGACACTTTTACGCTTGAAGATTATCAGATAGTAAATGGCTGTCAAACGACTAACATTTTAGCACAGACACCTCAAACTGCAAAGAAAATTAGTGTGCCGCTTAGACTCATTGGAAGTTCCGATCCAGACTTTATTGCAAAGATAATAATTGGAACAAACAAGCAAAATGAAGTCCGAGAGGATCAATTTTGGGCACTATTGCCGTTTATGAAAGATTTAGAAATATATTGTGCTGGTCAAGATGGTGATGAGCGGTTACTCATTGAAAGGCGTGACAATCAATATAGAGACGTAGCGATCGAGCGAACGCGCATAATGAAACCATCTGACCTCATGAAGGTTTCAGCAGCTGCATTCTTCTTCCAGCCAAACCGTGCTGCACGAGATCACCGAGGAATACGTAAAGAGTTCGCAAGCAGAATTTTTCTAGCGGATCACAGTGTTGAGCTATATCATATGGCGGCTCTTTCTTTGTATAAGTTTGACTATCTGGTGCGAACATCAAAAGTTCCACGTGCTCACGTAATCAATAAGTTTTTTGTATTGTATGCGCTAGTACGAAAATTTTGGCATAACCCAAATCTTCTTGAAGCTAAAGAAAAAGAGCGAACTCGAGTTCGGAGATCCGTCCTGGAGATAGTCCTTGATAATGAAGAGTATGTGAAGCACATAGAAAAAGTTTCAAAGCATATTGACACGCTCGTTGCTTCGTCGGGGGCTAAGACAAGAGAGCAGTTGCGTGACTTTATACGCACGGAGTCTTTTTCAGAGAGTTTTACAAAGACGTTCTTTGACAGCTAGCTAGAAAGTAAGATCTGATCGAATCAGATCAATGAATAAGCGAAACAGTAAGTAAGCTTAACTCCCCCCCTCAACTCTCGCTCAGCGCCACCTTCATATCCGTCACCTGATAGATCACTTCCCCATCAGCCTCGACGATGCCGTTGGCCACGCCCATCGTCAGGCGGCGAGTTTGCAGGGCTTTCGTGAAATCGACCTTGTAGGTCAGCAGCTTGCGGTCGGGGCGGACCATGCCGGTCAGCTTGACCTCGCCCACACCCAAAGCATAGCCGCGCCCTTGCCAGCCGCGCCAGCCAAGGTTGAACCCCGTCAGCTGCCACAGCCCGTCGAGCCCCAGACAGCCCGGCATGATCGGGTTGCCCGGAAAATGGCAGTCAAAGAACCACAGATCCGGCGTGATATCGAATTCGGCCACCACATGGCCCTTGCCGTGCAAGCCCCCGTCGCCCGAAATCTCGGTGATCCGGTCCATCATCAGCATCGGTGGCGCGGGCAATTGCGCATTGCCGGGGCCGAACAATTCGCCACGGGCGCATTGCAAAAGGGCTTCTTTGTCGAAACTGGTGGGGAAATCGGCCATGGCGGGGGTCTCGTTCTGTTTTGTGGGTTTGGCGTGATGACTACCACCCCGCGATCCGCAAGGGCAAGGCCAAGGCTGCGCCTGCGTCTTTTCATTTGATTTTCACAGGTTTCCCCCCATATTAGGGGGCAGACAAGGGACAGGCCTGATGAAAGACATGGACAACCATCGCGGAACCGACTGGCTGGCAGGGGCGGGCTTGCGCCCGACGCGGCAGCGGTTGACGCTGGCTGACCTGCTGGTGGGCGATGGGCAGAACCGCCATGTCACCGCCGAAAGCCTGTTTGACGCCGCCAGTGCCGCCGGTGAAAAAGTGTCGCTGGCCACGGTTTACAACACTTTGCGCGCCTTTTGTGATGCCGGTCTGATGCGCGAGATCACGGTCGATGGCTCGAAAAGCTATTTTGACACCAATATGACCGATCACCCGCATTTCTATTGGGAAGATACCGCCAAGCTGACCGATGCTCCCGCTGACCAGCTGGAAATCCGCCGCTTGCCCCATGCCCCTGCCGGGGCCGAAATTGCCTCGGTCGATGTCGTGATCCGGCTGCGGCGCAAGTAAGTAAGGTGGATTTCAATCCACCCTACATGCTAAATTAACCATTCTGTCCCAAGCTGTCCGGATGTCACATTATATCCGGCTTTATGTCCCCGGCGGGACCTATTTCTTTACCCTGCGTTTACAGGACCCGCAATCCGACCTGCTGACGGCGCGGATCGCCCTGCTGCGCGATGCGGTGCGGCTGTGCCGCAAACAAGCGCCGTTTCACATCGATGCGGCGGTCATTCTGCCGGCGCAATTGCATATGATCTGGACATTGCCGCCGGGGGATGCGGATTTCTCGGGGCGCTGGCGGATGATCAAATCCAGCTTCTCGCGGCATCTGCCGGTGCCTGATACATTGACCCCGGTGCAGAAACGCCGTGGCGAAAAAGGTATCTGGCAGCGCCGGTTCTGGGAACATGTGATCCGCGATGAAGACGATTTCATCCGCCATATGCATCTGATGACCACGGCCCCGGTCCGTGCCGGGCTGGTCCGGCGCGCCGCCGATTGGCCCTATGCGTCATGGCATCCCCGCCATCAGACCGCGGCTAGAACCATTGCCCCGGTTCCATCATCCCGAGATCCAGCAATTGCTGCGCCTGCCATGTGAAACGCACCGATTTCGGCCAGTGAAACCCGTCCACGGCCCCCCGGCTGCCGGGGTTGCGCCGCAAGGCCTTGGCCGCGCGGAACGAACAGATGGCGGCGGTCACGCTATGGTGCCAGGGGCAGGCATAGGTGTTGTATTCGGGGTCGCTGAACCTTTGGTCCGGCCCCATGCTCACCCCTTTGGCCGCGCGGAAAAAGCTGATGCGATCCAGCCTGCGGCGCGCGGGTGGGACATGATCCTCGAACCGCCAGCGCAACCCGCCAAAGACCTCGACCTGCCGGTCCAGCGCCGCACCCGCCGGGTCTAGACGCGGTGTCGCGAAATAGCCCGCGCCATCGAACCATGCATCCTCCAGATCGACCGCATCGGGATGGGCGGTCAGATCACGGGCGTAAAGGTCGATCACATGGGTCATGATGCTGTTGCGCCGTTCCTCGGTCACAAAGGTCAGCATCTCGCGCACATTGCGGTCCTCGCTGAAGGGAAAGAACAGGAATTCGGCGTTATAGCAGGTGAATATCCATGCCCCGCGTGCGGCCAGGCTGACGGTATTGACGATCTCTTGCAACGCCTCGGGCCGGGTCACGTCATGATCGACGCGGTGCAGCGGCAGATCATCCGGCAGGGTGATGGCCGGATCGCAGAATACGATCACGGTGCCGAACCCAAGCGCGCCATGATGCCGGATCGTTTCGTCCACCGCGACGTCATCTTCGATCAGGATCAGGCAGAGCGGTCCCTTGGACAGGGCGCGCGTTTTATCGGCGGTCAGGGCGGGCAGGCTGGGGTAATGCATGGGCGGCGGGCATCCGTGAAAGGCTCGCGCAAGTTGTGCCAGATCGCGCCGCATTGCAAGCAAAGCGCCGAGCCGCTAGAACCCCCGCAACCTCAGCACCGGATTGCCCCCATGACTGCGCCCAAAAAGCTCTTTATCAAGACCTATGGCTGCCAGATGAACGTCTATGACAGCGAACGCATGGCCGAGGCGCTGGGCGGGCAGGGCTATGTGCAGACCGACCGCGCCGATGACGCGGATATGATCCTGCTCAACACCTGCCACATCCGCGAAAAGGCCGCCGAAAAGGTCTATTCCGAACTGGGCCGCATGAAAGAGCTGAAGATCGCCAAGCCGGATCTGAAAATCGGGGTGGCGGGCTGCGTGGCACAGGCCGAGGGCGCGGAAATCATGCGCCGTCAGCCGATGGTTGATCTGGTCGTGGGGCCGCAAAGCTATCACCGGCTGCCTGCGATGGATGTGGCGGTGCAGGCGGGCGCCAAGGCGCTTGATACCGATTTTCCCGATGATGATAAATTCGAGACGCTCAAATCACGCGCCAAGGGCAAACGCGGCCCGACGGCGTTTTTGACCGTGCAGGAAGGCTGCGACAAATTCTGCGCCTTCTGCGTGGTTCCCTATACCCGCGGCGCCGAAGTCTCGCGCCCCGCCGACCGTATCCTGCGCGAGGCGCGTGAACTGGTCGATGCCGGCGTGCGCGAATTGACGCTGCTGGGCCAGAATGTGAACGCCTATCACGGGCACGACGGCGGTCTGGCCGGGTTGATCTGGGCCTTGGCCGAGATTGACGGGCTGGACCGGATCAGGTTCACCACCAGCCACCCCAATGACATGGATCAGGCGCTGATCGACGCCCATGCAAGCTGCGACAAACTGATGCCCTATCTGCATCTGCCGGTGCAATCGGGCTCTGACCGTATTCTCAAGGCGATGAACCGCAAACATACTGCCGAGGGCTATCTGCGTCTGATTGACCGGATCCGCACCGCCCGCCCCGATATCCTGCTATCGGGCGATTTCATCGTGGGTTTCCCCGGCGAAACGGATCAGGATTTCGAGGATACGCTGCAATTGGTGCGCGATGTGCATTACGGGCAGGCCTATTCGTTCAAATATTCGACCCGCCCCGGCACCCCGGCGGCCGAGAAACCGCAGCTGCCCGATGATGTCATGAACGAACGGCTGCAACGGCTGCAAGCCCTGCTGCGCGACCAGCAACAGCAGACGCAGGCCAGCATGATCGGCCGCGAGGTCAAGGTCCTGTTCGAAAAACCCGGACGCGAGCCGGGGCAGATGATCGGCAAATCCGACTATCTGCACGCGGTCTATGCCGAGGCCCCCGCCGATGTGCTGGGGCAGGTCCGTGCCGTGCGGATCCTGCAAGACAGCGCCAATTCGCTGCGCGGTGCGTTGATCGGGTAGGGTGGGTCTTGACCCACCTTACGCAACGGGCTGCGCAACTTTATCGCCGCAATCCCAACTGGCGTCTTGCGCCTTGCGGTGCGACTTGCCACGATAGCTATATATAGACTCAGAGGAGAGCTGTTTGGCCACTGGTGCACTGACCCCGCCCGCCGACGATATCACAGAATCCGTTCTGGAATTTCCCGACAACTTCCTGTTGATCGACCTGTGCGGTGAATATGACCGCAATCTGACCACGATCGAGGACAAGCTGGGCGTGCAGATCCTGCGCCGTGGCAACCTTTTGGCGGTGATCGGCGAACAGGGGCCGCGTCAGGACGCGCTGGATGTGCTCAAATCGCTGTATCAGCGGCTCGAACAGGGGCGCCCGCTCGAGGCGGGGGATATCGACCGCGAATTGCGCATGGGGCCGGGGGGCGCGCCGGGGCCCGTCGATCAGATCGAGCTGTTCAAAGGCGAGATGACGCGGGTCGAGGTCAAGACCCGCAAGAAACTGGTCGAGCCGCGCACCGAGGCGCAAAAAGCCTATGTGCAGGCGTTGTTTGACCATGAAATGGCCTTTGGCATCGGCCCGGCCGGCACCGGCAAGACCTATCTGGCGGTCGCGGTCGGCGTGAACATGCTGATCAACGGCCATGTCGACAAGATCATCCTGTCGCGCCCTGCCGTCGAGGCGGGCGAAAAGCTGGGCTATCTGCCCGGCGATATGAAGGACAAGGTCGATCCTTATATGCAGCCTCTCTATGATGCGCTGAACGATTTCCTGCCGGGCAAGCAGGCCGCCAAGATGATGGAAGAAAAGGTGATCGAGATCGCGCCTTTGGCCTTCATGCGCGGGCGCACCCTGTCGAATGCCTTTGTCGTGCTGGACGAGGCGCAGAATGCCACCACCATGCAGATGAAGATGTTCCTGACCCGTCTGGGCCAGGGCTCGCGCATGGTGATCACCGGCGACCGCACCCAGATTGACTTGCCGCGCGGCGTCAATTCGGGCCTGTGGGATGCCGAACGCCTGCTCAAACACATCCCCAAGATCAGTTTCAACTATTTCACCGCCAAAGATGTGGTCCGGCACCCGCTGGTCGCCGCGATCATCGAAGCCTATGAGGCGGACGATCCCAAGTGAGCGTCGATGTCGTGATCGAGGATCAGCGCTGGGCCGAGGTCGATATCGCCCTGCTGGCGGCGCGTGCCACCGATGCGGTGCTGGACCGTCTGGGGCTGGAACAATCGGTTTTCGACATCACCGTGCTGGCCTGTGACGATACCCGCATCGCCGCGTTGAACGCGGATTTCCGCGGCAAGCCTGCCCCGACCAATGTGCTCAGCTGGCCATCGGATGAACGCGCCGCCGCCGTGGCCGGCGAAATGCCGCTGCCCCCCGATCCGGTCATGGACAGCGAATTGGGCGATATCGCCATCGCCTATGACACCTGCCTGCGCGAGGCAGAGGCCGCAGGGTCACAATTCATTCATCATTCTGTGCATCTTCTGGTGCATGGCACCCTGCATCTGCTGGGCTTCGATCACGAACGTGACCTTGATGCCACCCTGATGGAGGGTTTAGAGGTCGAGATACTTGGCAAGATGGGCATTGATAACCCATATAGGGATTGAACGGGGCAAACCGCCCCATGGATAAGGACAAGATGGGCGATCAGGGCGACGGTTCTTCTAGCGCAGCGCAAAGCGCGCCGCAGAACCAGACAGAGGAACGACCGGGCTTGCTGGCCCGCATGGGGCTGGGTTTCAGGCCCAAGGGTCCGAATGACGACACAGGCGAAACGGCACAAAGCCTGTCAGCCCCCGAACCGACCGTGTTGGGCATGCTGAACCTGCGCCGCAAGCGGGTCGAGGATGTGGCGGTGCCAAAGACCGATATTGTCGCCGTGCCGCTGACCATCACCAAGGATGATCTGGTCAAGACCTTCCGCGACAGCGGCATGACCCGCCTGCCGGTTTATGACACCACGCTGGACACGCCGGTGGGCATCGCCAATCTAAAGGATTTCGCGCTGCGCTATGGGTTCAACGGCGGTGGCACCGATCTTGACCTGCGCGACATGCTGCGCCCCTTGCTCTTCGTGCCCCCCTCGATGCCTTTGGGCGTGCTGCTGCAAAAGATGCAGGCCGAACGCATCCATATGGCGCTGGTGATCGACGAATATGGCGGCACCGACGGCTTGTTGACCATCGAGGATCTGATCGAACAGGTCGTCGGCGAGATCGAGGATGAACATGATATCGCCGAGGCGAAAAGCTGGATCATGGAAAAGCCCGGCGTCTATCTGGCGCAGGCCCGCACCGATCTGGAAGATTTCGAAGCCGAGATCGGGATGACCCTGACCGAACATGACGATATCGACGAGGAAGAGATCGACACTCTGGGCGGTCTGGTCACCATGCTGTCGGGTCATCTGCCCGCGCGCGGCGAGGTGATCCAGCATCCCGATGGCCCCGAATTCGAGGTTGTCGATGCCGATCCGCGCCGCATCAAACGGCTGCGCGTGCGTCTGAACACCACCCGCGATGCTTGACAGCCTGCCGCGCTGGGGGCGCTTTGGCGTGCTTTTCGCGCTGGGCGTGGCAGCGGGGCTGGGCCAGGCGCCGCTGGATCTGTGGCCTGCCAGCATCCTCGCGCTGGCCATGCTCTTGGTGCTGCACCGCGATAGTGTCACGGCGCGCGTCGCGGGCTGGCGTCTGTGGTTTTTCGGCCTTGGCTATTTCGCCTTCACGCTGCGCTGGATCGTCGAGCCGTTTCTGGTCGATGCGCCCCGTCATGGCTGGATGGCGCCTTTCGCGCTGGTGTTCATGGCCTGTGGCGCGGCGCTGTTCTGGGCTGTCGCAGGCTGGGTCGCCACCCGGATCGCGCCGCGCAGTCAGGTGATGCTGGCCTTGCTGCTGGTCGCTGTGGAAATGACCCGGTCGCTGGTGCTGACCGGATTTCCATGGGCGCTGTTGGGCCATATCTGGGTGCCGACATGGCTGGCGCAGGCCAGTGCGATTGGCGGGCCGCATCTGCTGACGGGGATCACGCTGATCGCGGCGCTGGCCCTGGCGCGGATTGCGCGGCGCGCCTTTTGGTCGGGGGGGGCGGCAATGCTGGCGCTGCTGCTGGTGGCAGCCGCCCTGCGCCCCGGACCCGCGCCACAGATTGCCGCTGATGCGCCGATCGTGCGGCTGGTCCAGCCCAATGCGCCGCAGCATCTCAAATGGGACCCCGCCTACCGCGATGCATTCGTCAACAGGTTGGTGACCTTGTCAGGGCAGGCCGCGCCGCCCGATCTGATCGTCTGGCCCGAAACGGCGGTGCCTTATCTGCTGAACGAGATCATCGACGACCTGCGCCTGCTGGACGAGGCCGCGCGCGGTGCGCCGCTGGTCTTTGGGGTGCAGCGGGTGGATGGCGCGGGCCGGTTCTATAACGCGCTGGTGGTGATGGAACAGGGCGGCCGGATCACCGCAACCTATGACAAACAGCATCTTGTGCCTTTCGGCGAATATATCCCCTTTGGTGACCTGCTGGGGCGGTTCGGCCTGCGCGGGCTGGCCGCGACCGATGGGGGCGGATTTGCCCCCGGCACGACAGCGGGGCCTGTGGCGATCCCCGGGATCGGGCTGGCGGTGCCGCTGATCTGCTATGAGGGGATCTTTGCCGAGGAAATCTTGACCGGCCCCGACCGGCCCCGCCTGTTGTTGTTGATCACCAATGACGGCTGGTTCGGCGAGGCGGCAGGCCCGCATCAGCATCTGGCCCAGGCCCGGCTGCGCGCCATCGAACAGGGGCTGCCGATGGTGCGCGTCGCCAATACCGGTATTTCCGCGATGATCGACGCGCAAGGCCGGATCACCGCATCCCTGGCACTGGGGGCCGATGGCGTGCTGGATGCCGCTTTGCCAGCGATACGCGCAGCCCCGCCCTATACAAGGCTGGGCGATTGGCCGGTCGGCCTATTGGTGCTGCTGGGCATGGCGATCTGCATCATTAACCGCAAACGCGATAGCGATTGACGCATGCACCGCGACCCCCTAGACGGGGGACTGGTTCTGTCACAACGGCTTCCTGGCGTGACAGGTTTTTCATATCGGAGCACGTCCCCATGGCAAGACAAGATTATATTTTCACCTCGGAATCCGTTTCCGAGGGGCACCCGGACAAGGTCTGCGACCGCATTTCAGACGCGGTGCTGGATGCCTTCCTGGCCGAGGAACCACAGGCCCGCGTCGCCTGTGAAACCTTTGCAACCACCAACCGTGTCGTCATCGGGGGCGAGGTCGGATTGTCCGACAAGTCCCGATTGACCGAATTCATGGGCCGGATCGAAGGGATCGCACGCGATGCGATCAAGGATATCGGCTATGAGCAGGATGAATTCCACCACGCCACCTGCGAGATCACCAACCTGTTGCATGGCCAATCTGCCCATATCGCCCAAGGCGTCGATGCCGCAGAAGGCAAGGATGAAGGCGCAGGCGACCAGGGTATCATGTTCGGCTATGCCACCACCGAAACCGATGCGCTGATGCCCGCGCCGATCCAATATGCCCATGCCATCCTGCGCCGTCTGGCCGAGGTGCGCAAATCGGGGCAGGAACCAACCCTGCGCCCCGATGCCAAAAGCCAGGTCTCGGTCCGCTATGAAGGCGGCAAACCGGTCGAGGTGACATCCATCGTCCTGTCCACCCAGCACCAGTTCGAAAGCCAGACCAGCGCCGATATCCGCGCCATCGTGGAACCCTATATCCGTGAGGTCCTGCCCGCCGGTTTCATCACCGAAGCCACGAAATGGTGGGTCAATCCCACCGGCACTTTTGTCATCGGCGGCCCTGATGGCGATGCCGGTCTGACCGGGCGCAAGATCATCGTGGACACCTATGGCGGGGCCGCCCCGCATGGTGGCGGCGCGTTTTCCGGCAAAGACCCGACCAAGGTCGACCGGTCCGCCGCCTATGCCGCCCGTTATCTGGCCAAGAATGTGGTGGCTGCCGGCATGGCCGACCGCTGCACCATCCAGCTGAGCTATGCGATCGGCGTGGCGCAGCCTTTGTCGATCTATGCCGACACGCATGGCACAGGCGAGGTCGATCCCGCGCTGATCGAACGCGCCGTGGCACAGGTCATGGACCTGACCCCGCGCGGCATTCGTGAACATCTGCAATTGAACCGGCCGATCTATGCGCGCACCTCTGCCTATGGCCATTTCGGCCGCGCGCCTGATGCGGATGGCGGGTTCAGTTGGGAAAAGACCGATCTGGTCGAGGCGCTCAAGCGCGCTGTCTGACAGGGCAGGTGGGTCAAGACCCACCATACCGCGATTGCCATGCGGCGGCGGGATTGCTACATGCCGCCGCATGACCAAGACACATCATCCTTCGGGCGCGCCCTGGCGCAATTTCTATGGCCGCTTTCGCGGCAAGACGATCCGCGCAAGCCAGCATGATTATCTGGATAATGATCTGGAACCGCTGTCGCCCGGCCCGGTCAGCTGGGAGGCCAACCCCGACCGCAATCCGCTTGATCTGGACGCGCTGTTCCCCGGCAAGGATATCTGGCTGGAGATCGGCTTTGGCGGCGGCGAACATCTGGTGCATATGGCGCAGACCTATCCCGCGATCGGGATCATCGGGGCAGAGCCTTTCATCAATGGTGTCGCCATGCTGCTTGGCAAGATCCGCAAGGCCAAGGTTGACAATCTGGCCGTGCATCCCGGCGATGTGCGTGATCTGTTCGATGTGCTGCCCGCGCAGTCGATCGCGCGCGCTTTTCTGAATTATCCCGATCCCTGGCCCAAGAAACGCCACCATCGCCGCCGGTTTGTGACGCCCGAACATCTGGCCCCGCTGCACCGCGTCATGAAGCCGGGGGCCGTGTTGCGTGTGGCCACCGATATTCCCGATTATGTCCGCCAGACGCTGGAAGAAGTGCCGCGCCAGGGCTTTGACTGGCTGGCCCAGGGGCCTGCCGATTGGCGTGTGCCTTGGGGCGACTGGGTTTCGACGCGCTATGAACAAAAGGCTTTGCGCGAGGGCCGCGTGCCGCATTACCTGACATTCGTCAGGGTTTAAGAACTTTTAGCCTCCGGCGGGGATATTTGTGCTCGGAAGATGCAGGGGTGCGATGGACCCCTGCAATGCACTGCGGTATCAGGGGGCGCACAGACCGAGGAAGTTTTCATGTCATCCCATGCCACCCCCATTCCCATGCTGTCCAGCACCTGCGGCCCGTTGCGCGGAGAGGCGCATGTGCCGGGTGACAAGTCGATCTCGCATAGGTCCTTGATCCTGGGGGCCATGTGTCTTGGCGAGACCCGCATCACCGGCCTGTTGGAAGGCGATGACGTGCTGGATACTGCCCGCGCGATGCGCGCTTTTGGTGCGGAAGTCACCGATCACGGCGGCGGCGAATGGTCGGTGCGCGGGGTGGGTGTCGGCGGTTTTGCCGAACCCGAGCAGGTGATCGATTGCGGCAATTCCGGCACCGGTGTCCGGCTGATCATGGGGGCCATGGCCACGACACCGATCACCGTGACCTTTACCGGCGATGCGTCCCTGAACGGGCGTCCCATGGGCCGTGTGACCGATCCTTTGGCGCTGTTCGGCACGCGGGCGGTGGGCCGCGCGGGCGGGCGGTTGCCGATGACGCTGGTGGGGGCCGCCGATCCTGTGCCTGTGCGCTATGTCGTGCCGGTCCCATCCGCACAGGTGAAATCGGCGGTGCTGCTGGCGGGGTTGAATGCGCCCGGCCAGACCGTCGTGATCGAAAAAGAGGCGACGCGCGACCATACAGAGCGCATGTTACAAGGGTTCGGCGCGACCCTGACGGTCGAGGATACCGAGGAAGGCCGCGTCATCACCCTGACCGGCCAGCCCGAATTGCAGCCGCAGGATATTGTGGTGCCGCGCGATCCTTCTTCGGCGGCTTTTCCTGTCTGTGCCGCCTTGATCGTGCCCGGATCGGATGTGCTGGTTCCCAATATCGGCCTGAACCCGACGCGTGCGGGCCTGTTCACCACGTTGCAGGAAATGGGCGCCGATCTGACATTCGAGAACCTGCGCAGCGAGGGTGGCGAGCCTGTGGCCGATCTGCGCGCGCGCTATTCCCCCGACCTGCGCGGGATTACCGTGCCGGCAGACCGTGCGGCCAGCATGATCGACGAATATCCTGTCCTGTCGGTTGTGGCGGCCTTTGCCCAAGGCGTGACCGATATGCCCGGCGTCAAGGAATTGCGCGTCAAGGAAAGCGACCGGATCGACGCTATGGCGCAGGGGCTGCGCGCGGCGGGTGTCACTGTGGACGAAGGCCCCGATTGGTGGCGTGTCACCGGGCTGGGCCATGGCCATGTGCCCGGCGGTGTGACGGTCGCCAGCCGTCTGGACCACCGGATCGCCATGGCGTTTCTGGTCATGGGCATGGCCACGCAGAAACCTGTCACCGTGGATGATGCTGCGCCGATCACCACCTCTTTCCCGATCTTCGAGCCGCTGATGAATGATCTGGGTGCGCAGATCGCACGGATCAGCGCATGAGCTTTACCGTCGCCATCGACGGGCCTGCCGCGGCGGGCAAGGGCACGATTTCCAAGGCGGTCGCGGCGCATTTCGGTTTTGCGCATCTGGATACGGGGCTGCTTTACCGGGCTGTGGGCGCACGTGTGCTGGCGGGGGCTGATCCGGTGGCGGCGGCCCGCGCTCTTGACCCGCGCGATCTGGAGAGTGACGCTTTGCGCGGGCCCGATGTGGCGCAGGCGGCCAGCCGTGTGGCCACCGACCCTGCCGTGCGCGATGCGCTGACGGCGTTTCAGCGCGGGTTTGCCCTGCGGTCCGAAGGGGCTGTTCTTGATGGCCGCGATATTGGCACGGTGATTTGTCCCGCCGCGCAGGTGAAACTATTCGTCACCGCCTCGGCCGCCTGCCGCGCTGAACGGCGCTGGAAGGAATTGCAGGCCAATGGCAGCGATATGACGCTGGATGATGTGCTGGCCGATGTGCAGGCGCGCGATGCCCGCGATGCGGGCCGCGCAACAGCCCCATTGGCCGCGGCTGCCGATGCCGTATTGCTGGATACATCAGAGATGACAGTCGATCAGGCGGTGGCAGAGGCCATTGCCATCGTCGCGGCGGCCCGCGCCTGATGGCCAGCCATCCGGTCGATCTGGCGACCTGGCCGCGTGCGGCGCAATTTCGGTTCTTTCGCAACTATGACCGCCCGCATTATGCCGTGACCGCGCGTCTTGATGTGACCGCGGTGATGGCGCGCAAGGCTGCGGGGCTGTCGCCCTATCGCGCCTGCCTGCATGCGATTGGCGCGGGCATCCATGCGGTGCCGGAACTTTGCATGCGGTTTCGCGGCGATGATGTTGTGCGCCACGACATGATCACCCTGTCGATGACCGTGCCGACGCAGGCGGGCGCGTTCGGTTATGCCTATGTGCCGTTCGTCGCGGATTTCGGGCGTTTTGACGCGCAGGCCAAGGCGCTGATCGCGCGGACCGCTGCGGGGGCTGATCTGGCGCCCAATGATGGGGAACGCGACGATCTGGCCTATCTGTCCTGCATGCCCTGGCTTGATTACACCGCGATCAGCAATGCCATGCCGGGGCCGCAGGATTGCATCCCCCGCGTCACATGGGGCCGGATCGTCGATCAGGGCGGGTGCAGCGACATGGCCATGACGCTGGAGGTGCATCACGCGCTGGTCGATGGTGCGCAGCTGGGGGCCTATTTCGCGGCGGTCCAGGGCGCGTTGCAGGCGTTCTAAGCGGCAAAAGCGCTTGCTTCACTGGCCAAACCCCCCTATATGCCGCCCTGTTGAAGCGCCGATAACAGGCGCGAAGGTGAGACTGGAGCGGGGTCGGTATCCACCGGCCCTGTTGTTTTACATTCGCATCGGCCCGCGACCAAATCGAAACCCAAAGACCGGCGGAGACAACCGCTCGGCCCGTATAAACCAAACGTTAGGAAAACGACGCCACATGGCAAATACAATGGACGAGTTTGAAGCACTCTTGAACGAAAGCTTCGAAATGGACACACCCGCTGAAGGGTCTGTCGTCAAAGGCAAGGTGATCGCGATCGAAGCGGGCCAGGCCATCATCGATGTCGGCTACAAGATGGAAGGCCGTATCGATCTGAAAGAATTCGCAAATCCCGGCGAAGCCCCTGATATCAAAGTCGGTGACACGGTCGAAGTGTTCCTGCGTCAGGTCGAAAACGCCCGTGGCGAAGCCGTCATTTCGCGTGAGATGGCCCGCCGCGAAGAAGCCTGGGATCGTCTGGAAAAAGCCTATGCTGACGAAGAACGCGTTGATGGCGCGATCTTTGGCCGCGTCAAAGGCGGGTTCACCGTTGATCTGGGCGGCGCTGTTGCCTTCTTGCCCGGCAGCCAGGTTGATGTGCGCCCCGTGCGCGATGCCGGCCCGCTGATGAACATGAAGCAGCCGTTCCAGATTTTGAAAATGGACCGTCGTCGGGGCAATATCGTTGTGTCGCGCCGTGCCATCCTCGAAGAATCGCGTGCCGAACAGCGCGCCGAAGTCATCGGCAATTTGACCGAAGGTCAGGAAGTGGACGGCGTGGTCAAGAATATCACCGAATACGGTGCTTTCGTTGATCTGGGCGGCGTTGACGGCCTGTTGCACGTCACCGACATGGCCTGGCGCCGTGTGAACCATCCGTCGGAAATTCTGGCGATTGGCGAGACGATCAAGGTCCAGGTCATCAAGATCAACAAGGAAACGCACCGCATTTCCTTGGGCATGAAGCAGCTTCAGGACGATCCATGGGATGCCGTCGAAGCCAAGTTCAGCCTTGGGTCGGTTCATCAGGGCCGCGTGACCAATATCACCGATTACGGCGCATTTGTTGAACTCGAAGCCGGCGTTGAAGGTCTGGTTCACGTCTCCGAGATGTCCTGGACCAAGAAAAACGTCCACCCCGGCAAGATCGTTTCGACCTCTCAGGAAGTCGAAGTCATGGTGCTGGAAATTGATTCAGCCAAGCGTCGCGTTTCGCTGGGCCTGAAACAGACACAGCGTAACCCGTGGGAAGTGTTTGCAGAAACCCACCCCGAGGGCACCGAGGTTGAAGGCGAAGTCAAGAATATCACCGAATTCGGTCTGTTCATTGGCCTTGAAGGCGACATCGACGGCATGGTTCACCTGTCCGACCTGACTTGGGACGGCCGTGGCGAAGACGTGATTGGCGATTTCCGCAAGGGTGACGTGGTCAAGGCCAAGGTTGCCGAAGTGGACGTCGAAAAAGAACGCATCAGCCTGTCGATCAAGGCGCTGGACGGTGATCCGTTTGCGGATGCCATCGGCGGCGTCAAGCGCGGCTCGATCATCACTGTCGAGGTCACCAAGATCGAAGACGGCGGCATCGAGGTCGAATACGAAGGCATGAAATCCTTCATCCGTCGTTCCGATCTGTCGCGTGACCGTGCCGAACAGCGCCCCGAGCGTTTCGGCGTCGGTGACAAGGTCGATGTGCGCGTGACCAATATCGACAGCAAGACCCGCAAGCTGGGCCTGTCGATCAAGGCACGCGAAATCGCGGAAGAAAAAGAAGCCGTCGAACAATTCGGCTCTTCGGATTCCGGTGCCTCGCTGGGCGACATTCTGGGGGCCGCGCTGAAGCGCGACTAAGACCACCCCGGATGACAAGATCAGCCCCGTCGCAAGCGATTGCGGCGGGGTTTTGCTGTGCCCTGGGTGCGAATCGGATTGGCCTTGCTGCGATGCGGCAGCGCGGTTGCAGCGCCATTGCGGCGAAAAAACGCCAAACTTCCCTGTAAATTCAGGCGCTTTGCGTCAAAAAACAGCAAAAGCTGTGAAAGCCATGCTTTCCGTATCCGGTCTTTGTTTCTATAGTTTGCCCGATCGCGTTTGTCTGCGCATTGCCACACCAAAGGATGCTGCCATGATCCGCTCGGAACTGATCCAGAAAATTGCCGATGAGAATCCGCATCTTTACCAGCGGGATGTTGAAAAGATCGTCAACACGATCTTTGACCGGATCACCGATGCGATGGCGCAGGGCAACCGCGTCGAATTGCGCGGCTTTGGTGCCTTCTCGGTGAAAAAGCGCGATCCGCGGCTGGGCCGCAACCCCCGCACCGGCGAGGCGGTCGCGGTTGATGAAAAACATGTGCCGTTCTTCAAGACGGGCAAATTGTTGCGCGACCGGCTGAACGGCCAGTAAGAGGGTCTTATGAAGACAATCCGCTATGCCTTTTGGGCGATTGTCGCGCTTTGCCTGATCCTGATCGGGCTGGCCAACCGCGATCCCGTGACCGTGCGGGCCATGCCTGTCTGGCTCAGCGATCTGCTGGGGCTGTCGCCCGATGTCACCTTGCCCTTGTTCGTGGTGATCTTCATCGGGGTGGGTGCGGGTCTTGCCATCGGCTTTCTGTGGGAATGGCTGCGCGAATATCGCATCCGCGCCGATGCGCGCGCCAAATCCCGCGAGGTCGCGGCACTGCGCGCCGAGCTGCAACAGATGCGCACCGCGAGCGTCGGGGCGACATCGGATGATGATGTGCTGGCGCTGCTGGAAAACACGCGCTGATGACATTGCCGACACGGGTCAAGATCTGCGGGCTGCGTGATGCGGCCATGCTGGATGCCGCTGTGCAGGCGGGGGCGGCCTATGTCGGGCTGGTGTTTTTCGAAAAATCCCCCCGCAATGTGACGCTGGCGCAGGCGGCTGCTTTGGCCGCGACAGTGCCTGCCGGTGTGGCCAAGGTCGCCTTGGTGGTGAATGCCGATAACGCCCAGCTGGATGCGCTGCTGGCGCAGGTGCCGGTCGATATCTTGCAATTGCACGGCGCGGAAACCGCCGTGCGCGTGACCGAGGTCAAGGCGCGTTACGGTCTGCCTGTGATGAAGGCCGTGGGCGTGGCGGGGCCGGATGATCTGGCCGCCTTGGATATTTATGCGCAGGTGGCCGATCAGCTGCTGGTCGATGCCAAACCGCCCGTGGATGCCGATCTGCCGGGGGGCAATGGTCTGGCCTTTGACTGGCGGCTGATCGCCGGGCGGCGCTGGCCGGTGCCCTGGATGCTGGCTGGCGGATTGACGCCTGCCAATGTGGCGCAGGCCGTGGCATTGACCGGTGCCGGGCAGGTCGATGTCTCCTCTGGTGTGGAATCCGCGCCGGGCGTCAAGGATGCGGCCTTGATTGCGGCGTTTTGTGCCGCCTTGCGTTAGGCGTTTACGTCCCCGCCAAGGGACGTTAGGTCTGTCCCAACCCAAAACAACAGGTGTCCCATGGCCAACGATCTTTTCAACAGCTTCATGACCGGCCCCGACGAAAAAGGCCGGTTCGGCCAGTTCGGCGGGCGTTTTGTATCCGAGACCCTGATGCCGCTGATCCTGGAGCTGGAAGAACAATATGAACATGCCAAGACCGACCCGACCTTTTGGGCGGAAATGCATGATCTATGGACCCATTATGTCGGCCGCCCCAGCCCGCTTTATCATGCCGAGCGGCTGACAGCCCATCTGGGCGGTGCCAAGATCTATATGAAACGCGACGAGCTGAACCATACCGGCGCGCATAAGATCAACAATGTGCTGGGCCAGATCATTCTGGCGCGCCGCATGGGCAAGAACCGGATCATCGCCGAAACCGGCGCGGGCCAGCACGGTGTGGCCACGGCGACTGTCTGTGCGAAATTCGGCCTGAAATGCGTGGTCTATATGGGCGCGCATGATGTCGAACGCCAGGCCCCCAATGTATTCCGCATGCGCCTGCTAGGGGCAGAGGTCGTGCCGGTCACATCCGGCCGCGGCACGCTGAAAGATGCGATGAACGATGCCCTGCGTGACTGGGTGACCAATGTGCGCGACACATTCTATTGCATCGGCACGGTGGCAGGCCCGCATCCTTACCCCGCGATGGTGCGCGATTTCCAGGCCATCATCGGCCAGGAAACCAAGACCCAGATGCAAGAGGCCGAAGGCCGTCTGCCCGATACGCTGATCGCCGCCATCGGGGGCGGGTCCAACGCCATGGGCCTGTTCTATCCGTTTCTGGATGACAAGGACGTCAATATCATCGGGGTCGAGGCCGGTGGCAAAGGCGTTAATGACAAGATGGAACATTGCGCGTCATTGACCGGTGGCCGCCCCGGCGTGCTGCATGGCAACCGCACCTATCTGTTGCAGGATGATGTCGGCCAGATCTTGGAAGGATTCTCGATTTCCGCCGGTCTGGATTATCCGGGCATCGGGCCGGAACATGCCTGGCTGCATGATATCGGGCGGGCCAAATATGTCTCGATCACCGATGTCGAGGCGCTGGAGGCGTTCCAGCTTTGCTGTGCGCTCGAAGGCATCATTCCCGCACTGGAGCCAAGCCATGCACTGGCCCATGTGATGAAGATCGCGCCGGAATTGCCGGCTGATCATCTGCTGGTGATGAATATGTGCGGCCGTGGCGACAAGGATATCTTTACCGTGGCCAAGCATCTCGGCTTTGATATGAAAGCGTGATGCCGCGCCGGTGGCTTGAAAAGATTTGAGCCTCCGGCGGGGATATTTAAGCTCGGAAGAGGGGGTTAGCTGATCGGCAGCGCATATTCGCGCAGCACGTCGATCGGCACGATATCCAGCGCGCGCACATGGGTGGCATGCAGATTGACCTGGGGCGCGCAGCCTTCCTCATGTGCTTGCAGGAACCGCCCCGCGCAGAGGCACCAGCCATCGCCCGCCTTGAGCCCTGCAAAGCCGAATTCGGGCCGCGGCGTGGACAGGTCGTTGCCGACATATTTCGAAAAGGCCAGAAACTCATCCGTCATCACCGCGCAGACCGTATGGCTGCCATTGTCCTGCGCGCAGGTGTCGCAGGACCCGTTGCGGAAAAAGCCGGTCATCGGGGCGGTTGAACAGGTGACAAGCGTGCTGCCAAGGACGTTGAAGGAGGGGTCTTTTTCCATTGGGTCAGTCTTTCTTTTCTGTCTGGACGGGGTGCCATTGCACCCAGCGCCCGTGGAAATCTGCGCGTCCCATCGCAAAGGTCAAGTCGCCGGGCCAGAGCCTGAGCGTCAGCGCCGCCCCCGGACCCGCGCTATCGGGTTCCATCCCGAACCAGGCCAGCGGCGCATCCGCGCGCGCCATCTGCCCTGCCGCTTGGATCATGGCGGCACCCCGTGCCTGATCGGCAGCGGGGAAATATTGCCATGCGATGGTCGTATAGACCAGATGGGTCTGTCCTGCGTGATGGTCAAGCTGGCCCTCTAGCCAGTCGATGGCGTCACCCTTGACGATGCCGGTGCGTGCATTGGCCATTGCGGCCTGTGTCAGTGCCAGCCGCGCGGGTTGATCCGCCCAGAGATAGGCTTGCAGGCGCAGCGCGTCGTCAGGATCGCGCGGATCGAGCGGGTTCAGATCGACACCGGCGCGCGCGCTGAGCATGGGTCGCACGGCAGGGGGCAGCGGCCCGGTCCAATCGGGGGCCAGTGTCAGGGCAGGGGTGGCGGGGCCGAAGTGCTGATCGCCGATCACCAGCGCGTCATCATCCCAATGCAGGTTCAGCCCTGCGCTGGCCCCGAGTTCACTGCACCGCAGCGGCAAGGCATAGCGATCCGCCAGCCAATGCCCAAGCGCGATCAGCACGGCGGCGCGCCGCACCTCATTGGTCTGGGGCGGGCTGTCAAGCCAGCGCAGGATCGGGGTTTGTTCGCTGACCAGCACCTTCGCAACCGCCGCCCAAAGGGGTGCGTCGTCAGTGCTGCGCGGTGGATAGACCTGTCCCAGCGTCGGATCGCCTTGCAGATGCAAAGCATGCAAAGCCCCCGCCAGTCGCAAGGGCACCGATTGGCCGCTGGGTCCAAGATCGCCTTTCCAGCGATGGAGGCGGTCGGTGACGCCACCTGCGGGCCAGTCTTGGGTGGCGCAGAGCCGCATCAGCTGCGCCATGAACGGCGATCCCAGATTGGCACAGGCCGCCGCTTGCGCGCTGAAAGCGGCGCGGATGGCGGCCGATGTCACCGGAATTTATCCATCAGCCGCGCCATGGCGCTGCGGGTGTCGGGGGCGGGGTCTGGTTCTGGCGCGGGTGTCTTGGCAGGTTTGGGCGCGCTGGTCGATGATCGCGGCGGTGCGGTGCGCAGCGCGATCGCGTTCAGGAACCTTGCGCCATCGCCTGCGACCAGATGCCCGATACCGTCGCTGATGCCGCGCAATGCGTGATCCAGCCAGTCCAGATCGGCCTTGGCGAAATCATGCAGCACGTAACCCGGCACCGCGTCCTTGTGCCCCGGATGGCCGACGCCCAGCCGCACGCGGTCATAATCCGGCCCGATATGCGCATGGATCGAGCGCAGCCCGTTATGCCCCGCATGCCCGCCGCCGGTTTTCAGCCGCACCTTGCCGGGGGCGAGGTCGATTTCGTCATGAAACACGACCAGATCGGCGGGGGTGAGCTTGAGATAGCGCATTGCCTCGCCCGCGGATTGGCCCGAGAGGTTCATGAAGGTGTCGGGTTTCAGCAGCGTGACCTTGTCCGCGCCGATCCGGCCATCGCAGATCTGGCCCTGGAATTTGGACCGCCAGGGGCTGAACCCATGGTCGGCCGCGATCCGGTCGAGCGCCATAAAGCCGATGTTATGCCGGTTCTGCGCGTATTTCGCGCCGGGATTGCCAAGGCCGATCAAAAGTTTCATGCCGCCAACCTAAAGTGCTGCGCGGGGGCGCGCCAGACCCCGCGCATGAAAAAGGGCACCCCGCAGGGTGCCCCTATCGTGATGCGGCCGGATCCGATTACTCGGCTTCGTCGGCTGCGTCTTCTTCGGCGTCATCGCTGGCCAGCAGGCCGCGTGGCGCAGAGATATTGGCGATGACAAAGTTGCGGTCGATCACCGGCTTGGCGCCTTCGGGCAGGGTGACATCGCTGATATGGATGACATCGCCCATCTGTGCATTGCCCAGATCGACGGTCAGGTGATCGGGGATATCGCCGGCCAGCACGTCCATCTCGACTTCGTTGCGCACGACGGTCAGAACGCCGCCTTTCTTGATGCCGGGGCAGGTGTCGCCGTTGATGAATTCAACGGGGATGAACAGGTTCACCCGGCTGGTGCGCTTGAGCCGCAAAAGGTCGATATGGATCGGCAGATCCTTGACCACGTCGCGCTGCACGCCGCGGCAGATCACGCGCACATCGTCCTGACCTTCGACCTTGAGGTTGAAGAGCGTCGACATGAAACGGCCCTTGCGCAGGGTCGTCAGCAGATAGTTGAAAGGGATGCTGATGGATTGCGGGTCAACGCCGCCACCATAAACAATGCCAGGTACGTCGCCATCACGGCGAGCTTGGCGGGCGGCCCCCTTGCCTGTCCCCGCGCGTACCTTGGCGTTCAGATCAGGAATCTGTCCAGCCATAGTATAGTCCTTTGATAATGGGGCCCGCCTCCAAGGGTGTCCGAGCCCGATGAAGCCCGCCCTATAAGGGGATTTCGCCGGATTGAAAAGATGTTTCTGCCGGCCGTGGCATGGGTCATGACCCATGTGACGGTGATCGGCGCTGCGGGCGACAAATTGAAACTTGCCTTGGCCGGTTTTGCGCGCCACCCATGGCGTCATGTCTATTCGCAGCGCCTTGATTCTGTCCCGCCGTCCGGCCACCGCCTTTGTTGTGGTGGGTGTTTTCTGGGGCTGTTTTGCCGCCCATGTGCCCGTGATCAAGGCGCAGCTGGGGGCGTCGGATGCGCTGTTCGGCACTTTGCTTTTGGGCTCGGCGACGGGGCTTGTATCCGCGATGTGGCTGGCACCGCGCTTGGACCGCTGGCTGGGCGCGCGGTCGATGCAGGCGGCCATCGCGGCGCTGGCCTTTGCCTGGCTGTTGCCGTCGCAGATCACGCATCCGCTGGTCTTTGCGGCCTCGATGGCGCTGGTCGGGCTGGCCTCGGGGCTTTTGGATGTGGTGATGAATGCGCGGGTCAGCGAGTTGGAAGCCAAGCATCAGCGCCCGTTGATGAATGCCAATCACGCGATGTTTTCGGTGGCCTATGCCTGTGCCGCGCTGATCGTCGGTGTCACCCGCGAGGCGGGATTGCCGCCTGCGCCGGTCTTTGCGGGCTTTGCGGTCTTCGCGCTGTGCCTGATCCCTTTCGTGCGGATGGATGTCACCTATGTCGCGGCCGAGGAAGGCTATCAGGGCCGTTACCCGCTCTGGCCGATCCTGTTATGCGGCGGGATCGTGCTGATCGCCTTCATGTCCGAAGCCACGGTCGAGGCCTGGTCGGCGCTGCATGTCGAACGCACGCTGGCTGGCGGTGCCGCCGAAGGCGCGCTGGGCCCGGCGATGCTGGGGCTGACGATGGCCTTTGGCCGGTTTTCAGGGCAAGCCGTCGCCGAACGGCTGCGCGAGGTCAAGGTGGTCTTTGGCGCCTCGATCCTGTCGGCCAGCGGTGCGGTGATTGCCGCGCTCGCGCCGACGCCGGTGATTGCCTATCTGGGCTTTGGCATTCTGGGCTTGGGGGTCTCGGTGATCGGGCCGATGGGGCTGGCGCTGGTGGGCAAGCTGGTGCCGCCGCATCTGCGCACCGAGGCGATCAGCCGCGCCGCCGTGATCGGCTTTTCGGGGTTCTTTTTCGCGCCCACGCTGATGGGGTTGATGTCACAGGCCTTTGGGCTGCGCATCGCCTTTCTGGTGGTGGCGCTGTTGTTGCTGGCGACCTTGCCGCTGGCCTTGCTGGTGGCGCGGCAAAAGGCGCATGGGGCCGCAGGCGTCACCGCCCCCAGCTAGGGGCGATGCGCGTGATCTGTGCAGAATGCGCCAGCCCGCGGGCGGCGCGATCGGTCAGCGGGGCTGGTGCCTTAGGAATCCGCGGCCAGCAGCAAGGCTGCCAGTACGCCAACCACGATAAAGGCGGGATTGACGGATGGCTGTGCCGGGGCAGGTTCGGTCACGACGACCGGGGCGGTCACGACTTCGGGGGCCAGGCCGCCGGCGGTTGCTGCTGTGCTAAAGCCTGCAATGGCCGTGGCGGTGGTAAGAATGGTCAGAATGCGCATGGATCGTTTCTCCTTCAGGTCGTGTGGTTGACGGGGGCGGTCTGCACCGGCCCGACGCGCGCGCAAGCGGTTGGTGCTTGGCGATAAGGGGTCAACCCGGCTGGAGCCGAAAAGGTCCAAATAAAATCAAAAAATCGCGAGATGACGCCAGCGCAGCTGTCGCAAAACAAAAAAGGCCACGCCAGAGCGATCTGGCGTGGCCCGATTGGACTTGGTAAAGTCCGAAAGGCTTAGTCGGAAGCAGCAGCGATCAGCAGCGCAGCGAGAACGCCGACAACCACGAAAGCAGGGCTGACGGACGAACCGGCAGGCGCAGCGTCGACAACAGCGACGGGTGCTTCCATGACTTCTGGGGACAGGCCACCAGCGAAAGCGGTTGTGGAGAGGGCGGCAACAGCAGCGGCTGTGGCAAGAACATTGGTCATACGCATCTGAATTATCCTAATTTCTGGTTTGCGATCTGACGACCGGCACCGACATATCGGCACCAGCGATCCCGCTCACCCATAATAGAGAACGCAGTCCGGTCAATCATCTCATTGTAAAACCTGCTCAGAAAAGCGCAGAGCGATGCAAAATCCCCACGGTCTGTGAACAGGCTATTGCCAGCTGCCTTCGAAATCCTTGGGGATCAGCAGGATATCGCGGTCGACCCTGCGGATATCGCGCCGCCCGCAAAGCGCCATGGTGGTATCCAATTCCTTGTGGATCACCTCTAGCGCCTTGGTGACGCCCGCTTCGCCCATAGCGCCCAGCCCGTTGACATAGGCGCGCCCGATATAGGTGCCCTTTGCGCCAAGGGCGAGCGCCTTGAGCACATCCTGACCCGATCTGATGCCGCTGTCGAAATGCACTTCGACCTTGTCGCCCACGGCATCCAGAATTGCGGGCAGCGCGCGGATCGAGGATAGCGCCCCGTCCAGCTGCCGGCCGCCGTGGTTGGACACGATGATCGCATCCGCGCCCAGCGCGGCGGCCTTTCTGGCGTCATCGGCATCCAGAATGCCCTTGAGGATCACCGGACCGCCCCACATTTTCATCAGCTGCGCGACGCGGTCCCAATCCAGCGCATGGTCAAAGGCCTCGGCGGTCCAGGATGACAGCGAAGAGGGGTCCGACACGCCCTTGGCATGGCCCACGATATTGCCAAAGAACCGGCGCTTGGTTTGCAGCATCTCGATCCCCCAGCCCCATTTGGTGGCAAGATCGGCCATGCTGGCCGCGGTGAATTTCGGCGGCGCGGACAGGCCGTTTTTCAGGTCCTTATGGCGCTGGCCAAGGATTTGCAGGTCCAGCGTGATGACGATGGCCGAACAGCCCGCTGCACGGGCGCGGTCGAACAGGCGCTGCATGAAATCGTCGTCTTTGAGGGTATAGACCTGAAACCAGAATGGTTTGGTGGTGTTTTCGGCGACATCCTCGATGGAACAGATCGACATCGTGGACAGGGTAAAGGGCACGCCGAATTTCTCGGCCGCCTTTGCGGCCTTGATCTCGCCATCGGCCGATTGCATCCCGGTCAGCCCCACCGGGGCCAGCGCGACCGGCATCGCCACATCCTGCCCGATCATCTGGCTTTGCGTGGTGCGGTTGGTCATATCCACCGCGATTCGCTGGCGCAGGCGGATCAGGTCAAAATCGGATGTATTTTCGCGAAAAGTCTGTTCGGTCCATGACCCGCTTTCGGCGTAATCATAGAACATCTTGGGCGTGCGCCGTTTGTGCAGACGTTTCAGGTCGGCGATCGTGGTGATGATTGGCATGGCGTTTCCCCCGAATTGGTCATTTGACATTACCGATCCGGGGCGGTCTTGCAATGGCTCAGGCGCTATGGGTGCCTGTGGCCAATGCCGCGACGAAAGCCAGCACATCTGCCACGCTGTCACCGCGCGCAATGCGGTCCACGATGGCGGACCCGACAACGGCCCCATCGGCGACTTCGGCCACGGCGCGTGCCGCCTCGGGCGTCTTGATGCCGAAACCCACGATCACGGGCAGGTCGGTCGCGGCTTTGATCCGCGCGACTTCTGGTGCGACCTCGGTGGTCTGGACGGCGGCCGTGCCGGTGATCCCGGTCATCGAGACGTAATAGACAAAACCGGATGTGTTTTCCAAAACCTTGGGCAGGCGCTTGTCATCGGTGGTGGGGGTGGCCAGACGGATGAAATTGATCCCGGCCTTTTGCGCGGGGATGCACAGCTCGTCGTCTTCCTCGGGCGGCAGATCGACGATGATCAGCCCGTCAATGCCAGCAGCGACCGCATCCGCCAGAAACGCATCCACGCCGCGCGCATAGATCGGGTTATAATAGCCCATCATCACGATGGGGGTGGTATCATCTGTCTGCCGCAATGCGCGCGCATAATCGAGCGTCTTTTCCAGCGTCTGCCCCGCGGCCAAGGCGCGCTGACCTGCCAGCTGGATCGTATTGCCATCGGCCATCGGGTCGGTGAAAGGCATGCCCAATTCGATGATATCGACACCGGCGGCGGGCAGGCCTTTGACGATTTCCAGCCCTTTGGCGTAATCGGGATCGCCCGCCATCACATAAGCAACAAAGGCTTTGCGGCCCTCTGTGCGCAATTGCGCGAATTTTGCGTCGATTCTGCTCATATCCGTCCCCGTTTGCAATCGCCCCTTCCTGCGCGATAGGGCGCGGGAAATCAATGCCTGCTGGGCAAGGCTTGCGTCAGGCCCCAGCGCCCCCTAGAAGCGCGCAAGGATCAAAGGAGAGACGGGCATGGGTTTCAAAATGGGTATCGTCGGTCTGCCGAATGTCGGCAAATCGACCCTGTTCAACGCGTTGACGAAAACCGCCGCCGCACAGGCCGCGAATTTTCCCTTCTGCACCATCGAACCCAATGTGGGCGACGTGGCCGTGCCCGATGCGCGGCTGGACAAGCTGGCGGCGATTGCCGGATCGAAACAGATCATCCCGACCCGGATGACCTTTGTCGATATCGCGGGCCTTGTGAAAGGGGCCTCCAAGGGCGAGGGGCTGGGCAACCAGTTTCTGGCCAATATCCGCGAATGCGACGCCATCGCCCATGTGCTGCGCTGTTTCGAAGATGACGATATCACCCATGTCGAAGGCCGCGTCGATCCGGTCGAGGATGCCGCCACGATTGAAACCGAATTGATGCTGGCCGATCTGGAAAGCATCGAAAAGCGGCTGGCGAACCTGACCCGCAAGGTCAAGGGCGGCGACAAGGATGCCGTGCAACAGGTCCGCCTGCTGGAGGCCGCGCAAAAGGCGCTCGAAGACGGCAAGCCCGCGCGCAGCGTCGCCGTGGATGCCGAGGATGCCAAAGCCTGGCGGATGCTGCAGCTGCTGACCACCAAACCCGTGCTTTATGTCTGCAATGTCGAAGAAAACAGCGCCGGTTCCGGCAATAGCCAATCCGCGCGCGTGGCCGCAATGGCCGCCGCCGAGGGGAATTCATCCGTCGTGATCTCTGCCCGGATCGAGGAAGAGATCAGCCAGCTGGAGGCCGAAGAAGCCACCATGTTTCTTGACGAAATGGGGCTGGAGGAACCGGGGCTGGACCGGTTGATCCGCGCGGGTTACGCGCTTTTGCACCTGCAAACCTATTTCACCGTTGGCCCGAAAGAGGCCCGCGCCTGGACGATCAAGGCAGGCACATCCGCGCCACAAGCTGCCGGCGTGATCCACGGCGATTTTGAGCGTGGTTTCATCCGCGCGGAAACCATCGCCTATGATGATTTTGTCGGCTTAGGCGGCGAACAACCCGCCAAAGAGGCCGGCAAGATGCGCGCCGAAGGCAAGACCTATATTGTAAAGGACGGGGATGTGCTGCATTTCCTGTTTAATACCTAGACGATCAGTCACGGCGCAGGCTGGCGGCAATCTCGGTGGCAATTTCTGGGGCGAGCATGATTGCACCGTCTTGATGGGCCGCCAGGAAAGCCTTGCGCATCTGTTCGGGCAGGGCGTCCTTGTTCTTTTTGATCACGGTGACACCGAACATATCGCAAGCGGCCACCCAGAATGATCCGTTCAGCGGTTCCTGGATCAAAGTCTGGCGGATATGCGCCTGTGCGGCCTCGTGCCACGCATCTGACGGGTCGTGGCGTGCAAGCAGCGCATCGCGGTCGGCGGCCAGATGGGGATTGGTATAGACCGCATATCGCAATACAAACCCCAGATAAGCGCCATCCTTGGTTTTGATAAGCTCCAGAAACTGCGTTTTGGAAATCAAAGCCTGATGCGGAATGGCATTCCTGACAAGGTTTTTGGTAAAGCCGATTTCACCGGCTTTTATTGTCCGCTTTTTATTGCTGACCATCTTGTAAGCTTGCCAAAATCGCCAGAAATCCGAATGCTGCCAAAATCCGCGATGGATGAAATAGAAATATGACTGGATATTTTGCAAATCCACCGACAGATTATCCTGTGGATCAGTCCGGAGCTTGCTTTCCTGAACAAGACCGACAACCGCGGCGGGGTTGTTTTGCAGCCTTGCGATCAGGGCTTGATCCAGTTTCAGCCAGATACTGTCATTCATGATGATCACGGCCTCGGCATCAGGCATTATTTGGCGCAGGCTGAACAACGCATCCTGATAGCCGCCGAAATCATAGCCGAAATTCGGCCGTTGCATGATTTTCCATGTATGGGCCTGCAAGGCGCTGCGGTCCGCATCTGACAGCGGCGCATTCAGAACCACGAATGGGGCAAAACCACCGGCGACCAGATCACGACACAGCGCCAGACTGCTGGGGCACAGGCCCTGTGGCTGATAGATCAGATAGATTGCAACCTGTGTCCGCGCTGGACAGGCCCCGTCATGCATCTGCACACGATTGGCAAAGTTGGCCTGATGCTGACGACGACGGGCTGGTGCCAGCAGCAGATCAAGATATCCAACCAGCGTCTCGGGCAGCGTCGTCACTTGTCGCCGCAGCCGCCGCAATTCGCGCCGGACTTTCCAGCCTTCGATCTGCTTCATGGATGTTGCTCTTCCCGGCCGTACTATTGACTCTCGGGCCGTGGCAGCGATCTGAGCGCTGCTTCAGCCAGTGAAAAAAGTAACGCCGCAAGAAAAGACCATTTGCATCTCTTGGGGTGTGTTGGTACTGGATACTCGTCTTTAGGTTTAGTGGTGCTGTGTGACGATTACAATCAAGGCGGAAAACCGCCCGCAAAAGTTCAGGCAAAGCGTGATCTTTTGCACTGACAAAGCATATTTGCCTTTCGCTTCGCTGGCAATACACACCTTGCTGCGCAACAACCCATTGCGCGACTATGACATCTGCATCGCATCGCTTGACCTCCTCGATCTGCCCGCCGAGCTGCGCGCGCATGACATCAGGCTGTGCCAGATCGATGTCGGGGATGCCTTTGACGGGATGCCGGTCACGGAGCGGTTGTCGCTCGCAACCTATATGCGCCTTGCCCTGCCAGAGGCATTCGCCGCAGATTACGACCGTATCTTGTATATCGACAGCGATGTTTTCGTCGTCGGCACTGCGATTTCGGATGTCTTTTCGCTGGACCTTGGCGGGCGGGTGCTGGGTGCCTGTCTGGATACAACGAAATGGAAATACCCCCGCCGTCCGACCAAGGATCAGGCCGCGACTGGCATGAATGGCAGCTATTTTAACGCGGGCGTTTTGTTGATTGATTGCGCCGCCTTCCGCGCGCAAGATATCCGCTCCCGCTGCATCGCCGCCGCGCAGAAACACGCCGGATCAGTGCTCGAATTGGATCAGACCCTGCTCAACATGGTGCTGCAAGACTCGTGGGCGATGCTGCATCCTGCATGGAATTGGCAATGGGTCGTTGTGCGCCCCTTGTTTGAAGCCTATGTCGATACCCAGATTGTGCATTTTATCGGCGCGTCCAAGCCTTGGTCACCCAAAGGGGCAAAGGTGCCGGTCCGTTATCGAGAGATAACACGCCGCTTCTTGTTGCAACATTATCCCGATCTGGCACAAAATGTGGTGGCGCCCGTCGGCAGATTTGAAGGCTTGCGAACGGCGGCTACTTTTGTCCGTCACATGACAAAAACGAAACACTTCATTCGCGCCTATAATCGGCATGGCGGTGATATCATGCTGGTTTTGCCATCGCCCGATTTGCGTTAGCCTAGCCGCCGCCGCAAAAACCCATTGCGCGCCAGCCACCAGGCCCTGCGAAAATAATTCGCCGCCTTCAGCCGGTAATGCGGCAGCCGCCGGTACCAAGGAAATTTGCGCACCCGGTCGAACCCCGTGCCGGTGATCGTGCTGACGCCGCCATCATCGACATGCGATGAAAACGGCTCTAGCCCGAACTGGCGGAAATCATGGTGGAAAAACCGGTTCATCTCGTGGTCATGCGCGCGGGTCTGCGGCCAGAACCCGGCTGCCAGCCGCCCCGCCACATCGCGTTTGACCAGATAGGTGGCATTGCCGGTAAAGGGGCCGATATAGGCATTCAGCCGGTATCGCCCCAGATGCCCCTGACAAACCGGCCATTTCGCGCGGATGCAATTGAACCGCAGCGTATCCCAGGCCGCAGCCCCCGCCAGCGCGGCATCGAGGCTTTCCAGAAAATCATCGTGAAACACCACGTCATCTTCGAGGATCAGCGCGACAGGCTGCGGCGCCTGCGCCACCTGCTCCCAGACCGCAACATGGCTGGCATAACAGCCCATATGCCCGGCCGAGACCGCTTGCCCCATATTGCGCGCATAAGCAGCGGCATCGACACGCGGCATCAGCGTATCGGCCTGGGCTGTCCCGTCGATTGCGGCAAAGCGGGTATAGGCCAACCCCATCGCGTCCAGCTGCTGGTGCATCGCGGCCAGTCTGGCCCTGTCGCGGTCCAGATTGATCAGCCAGATGCCCAGATCGGCGCGGGTCAGTTCAGCCATCCAGATCAGACCATTTCAGCTGCGTGTTGCGGGGCAGGGGGCGCGTGGTTTTGCGGCCCAGCACCTTGTCGAAATCATAGCCCGCAATCTCGCCAGACCCCGGGCGGCGCGCCCAGATATCGGTCTCGGTGATGATATGGCCTGCGGGCAGGTCGCGGTCCGCCACCACCGAGGCGCGCGCGAAACGATAGACGTCTTCTTCGGCGGCTGTGCGCTCTTTGGGATTGCGCAGGGCGGTATGGATCTCGCGCGACCGGTCGATCAGATAGCGTAATTCGGCCGGGTCCATCGAATTGATGATATCGGGCCCTTTGCGATAGCGGCTGTCGGTGTAATGCCGTTCCAGGATCGAGGCCCCCAGCGCCACCGAAGCCAGCGCCATATCCGGCCCGATCGAATGGTCCGAAAACCCGATCACCGCGCGGGGAAAGGCGTTTTTCAGCTCGGTCACCCCTTGCAGCGACACGATCTCGGGCGGGGACGGATAAAGATTGGTGCATTCCAGCAGCGCATATTCAATGCCTGCATCATCCAGAATGGCGACGGATGCGCGGATGCTCTCGATGCTCTGCATGCCCGTCGACATGATGACAGGTTTGCCCATCCGCGCGATATGGCGGATCAGCGGCAGATTGTCAGCCTCGCCCGATCCGATCTTGAAGGCGGGCACGTCCAGCGTCGCCAGAAAATCCGCGGCCGCGCGTGAAAAAGGCGTCGAAATCCAGATCATGCCCAGACTTTCGGTATAGCGTTTCAGCTCGGCTTCCTCGTCCAGCGACAGCGCACAGGCTTCCATCACATCCCAGATCGAGACATCGGCATTGGGTGGAAAGATCTGCTTGGCTTCCTCGGTCATCTCATCGGCGATGATATGGGTCTGGTGCTTGACCATCTCGCAGCCGGACAGGGCGGCAAGGCGCACCATCTGCTTGGCAACGGCCAGATCGCCGCCGTGATTGATGCCGATTTCGGCGATCACAAGGGGCGGGTGCTCGGGTCCGATCTGGCGGCCTGCAATCTGCATGGATATCTCCGGTTCGTGTTTCTGCTGCCTTTTAGGCGGTTTCGGATGGCGGGGCAATTCATGCCTGGGATTGCATTGCGCGCGCACATGGTCCAAGTCACGGCCACCACAGCGACCAAGGGCCCGCATGTTTCGCAAATTGCAGCAGATGCTTGAACAAAAGGAACAGGCGTTCCGCATGTCTTTTGGCCATGATATCACCGATCCGGCAGAACGGCGGCGGTCGCAATGGCATCTTGACTGGCTCGATCACGGCATCCTGCGGCGGCGCTGGCATAATTTCGATCAGGTGGCGCCGGGGGTTTACCGGTCGAACCATCCCAATCACAGCCGGTTTGCCGCCTATGCACAGATGGGGATCAAGACCGTGCTAAACCTGCGCGGCGCGGCGCGCCAGCCGCATCACCTGTTCGAGATCGAAAGCTGCGACCAGCTCGGGCTGCAGCTGGTCAATGTGCAGATGGCCGCACGCCGCGCCCCGGGCCGGGATGAATTGCTGGCCCTGCTGGACGCTTTCGCGACGATGGAACGCCCGTTCCTGATGCATTGCAAATCCGGCGCCGACCGGACCGGGCTGGCCGCCGCGATCTATCTGATGGACCATGAAGGGGCCGATATCGCAACCGCGCGGCGGCAATTATCCTTTCGCTATGTGCATATCCGCCGGACCAGCACCGGCATCCTGGACCATTTTCTTGATGTCTATGCGGCGCGGGCTGCCGAGGCCCCGATCGGCATCGCGGATTGGATCAAGACCGAATATGACCGCGAGGCATTGACCCGCAGTTTCGCGGCAAAACAGGCCGCGCTCTGGCCCTGGCAGGGCTGGCGCTAATCGCGCGCTGCGGGGGTTTTCTGTCCCGCATATTTCTTTTTTCCAAAAATACTCGCGGGGTCAGGGGCGGCGCCCCTGTTGCGGCTGCGCCGCAGTCTCCGACGGGGATATTTAGGCTCGAAAGATGCACAGGCCCTTCACCCCCGCAGCCCCTGTGCGATCTGCCGGCCCATCAGGAATTCGATGATCTCCCAGTCGAACGGGCTATCCACATCCAGCCCGCGCTCGACCGGCAGGACCAGCGGGATGACACGGCCCTCGAACAGGCCTTTGGCGCGGCGCAGATAATCGGGGCGCAGCACATAGACCAATCCGACATGGTCATAGACCTGTGGCGCTTGCTGGCGCGCGACGACGCCGCCCGGCAGGGGTTTGGACACATGCAGCGCGCCGGTCGCGTCGGTTTCGAGGATGTTGAAATAGGGATTCTTGCGGCTTTCCACGCAGGACATGACCATATCGGGCTGGTCGCGCGCGAAGAGGTCCAGCCCCGCTTCGATATCCTGCGGCAGGCGCAGCGGCGAGGTGCAATCAAGGTCGACAAACAGGCTGGCCGGTCCGGTCTGGGTTTCCACCGCGGCCAGCGCATGTTGCCAGACATGCCATTTCGCCGCCGTATCGGTGGCCAGATGGGCAGGCCGCAGGCCAATATCAAGGCAGCCGCGCGCCAGGGCATGGGCGTGGATCTGGGGGCAATCGGTCGAGACCACGACGCGGTCGATCCGGTCGCAGGCGAAGAGCTGGTCCAGCGACCAGTCAATCAGCGGTTTGCCATGCAGCAGGCGGAAATTCTTGCCCGGGACACCTTTGCTGCCCGCGCGCGCGCCGATATGGCCGATGATCATGTCCGGATACCTGCAAAACGTTCCGCCCAAGCCGCGCGTTCCTCATCGGTGATCTTGCGGAACAGGTTGTCGGGCACGGTGAAGGCGTGGCCCGCAGGCAGGGCGGTCAGGGCTGCGCCCATATCGCCGGGCCAGGCATCATCATCGGTCTGCATCGCATGCAACAAGACCTTGCTGGCATCGGGGATAAACGGCGCGGACAGCACCGCATAGATGCGGATCAGGTTCAGCCCCAGGCGCACCTGCATGGCCGCTGTTTCGGGATCGGTCTTGATCGTGGTCCAGGGCGCATTGGCTTGCAGATATTCATTGCCCAAGACCCAGATCGCGCGCAGTTCTGCCGCAGCCTTGCGGACCTCGATCGCGTCCATATGGGCTTGATAGGCGCTCAACCGTTGGGTCAGGGCGGCGATCAGCGCCTCTTCCGCTGCACCGTGCTGCCCGCCCTCGGGGATGGTTTCGCCGAATTTGGACCGGCAGAATTTGGTGATCCGGCTGACGAAATTGCCCAAGACATCGGCCAGATCCTTGTTCACATCCTGCTGGAACGCGTCCCAAGTGAATTCGGCATCGGATGTTTCGGGCGCATGGGACAACAGCCACCAGCGCCAGTAATCGGATGGCAGAATTTCCAGCGCCTGATCCATGAACACGCCGCGCCCGCGCGAGGTGCTGAACTGGCCGCCGTCATAATTGAGATAATTGAAGGATTTGATGTAATCCACAAGCTTCCACGGTTCCTGCGTGCCCATGATGGTGGCGGGGAAGGACAGCGTGTGGAACGGCACGTTATCCTTGCCCATGAATTGGGTATAGCGGACATCATCGGCACCTTTGTCGGTGCGCCACCAGCGTTCCCAATCATGGCCTTTGCCCGCATCCTGCCATTCCTGCGCGCAGGCGATATATTCGATGGGGGCATCGAACCAGACATAGAAGACCTTGCCTTCCATGCCGGGCCAGTCCTGATCGCCTTTGCGCACGGGAATACCCCAGTCCAGATCGCGCGTGATGCCGCGATCCTGCAAACCGTCCCCGTCATTGAGCCATTTTTTCGCAATGGATGTCGTCAGGATTGGCCAGTCTTTCTTGCTGTCGATCCAAGCGGCCAAAGCGCCTTTCAATTCGGATTGCCGCAGATAAAGGTGCTTGGTTGTGCGCACTTCCAGATCGGTGGCCCCCGAAATGGTGGAACGGGGGTTGATCAGATCGGTCGGGTCCAGCTGTTTGGTGCAATTGTCGCATTGATCGCCGCGCGCGGAGTCAAAACCGCAATTTGGGCAGGTGCCTTCGATATAACGGTCAGGCAGAAAGCGGCCATCGGTGACGGAATAGACCTGATCTTCGGTCACTTCGCGGATCAGGCCCATTTCGGCCAGACGGCCAGCCATGGCCTGTGTCAGGCGGTGGTTCTGCGGGCTGGAAGACCGCCCGAAATGGTCAAAGGACAGACCGAAGCCATCAGCGATCCGCGCCTGCACGGCGTGCATTTCGGCGCAATATGCGGCCACAGGCTGACCCGCCTTTGCAGCGGCCAGTTCCGCCGGTGTGCCATGTTCGTCGGTGGCGCATAAAAACAGCACCTCATGGCCGCGCTGGCGCAGGTAGCGGGCGTAAAGATCGGCCGGCAATTGGCTGCCGACAAGATTGCCCAGATGCTTGATCCCATTGATATAGGGAATGGCGGAAGTGATCAGATGGCGGGCCATGCGACGTCCTTGCAAAGTTTCGCCCCTGTCTAACCATGTCGCGCAGCAGATGCCAGATGCGCAACATCTGTTGCACCGCAGCATCTTGGGGCTTACACATCATCCTAGTTACGATTTTCAACAAAAGGTCGCCACCGATGAAAACACTCGCCGCCATTGTTACTGCCCTGACCCTTGCCAATCCTTTGCATGCGCTTGACGGATATGGCGCGCTGAGCGGGGATTACGCGCTGCCGCATGAAGGCAGTTCCGATTTTCTGATCACCGTTCTTGGCGGTGTGGTCACAACCGGCGCGCCGTTTGCTTTTGGGGCCGAGGCTGAATTGGGGCTGGCGTTGGGGGCGAATGGTGATTTCAACACCCGCCGCCTGCGCGGTGTGGCACGGTATGATTTCGGCACTGTGACGGCATTTGGTGCCGCGGGTGTTGATCAATTCGTCTATGACAATGCCACTGACACCGGCGTCAGCCTTGGGCTTGGCGGCGAATTGGACCTGCAGGGCAGCATGGCGCTGCGCGGCGAATTCATCCGGTCGTTCATCCGCGACGGCGATACCGAGAATACCACGACCACCCGTCTGGGCCTGGTCTACCGCTTCTAAGCACGGATCAAGACATGCAAAAGATCGCGCTGGGCCGCAGTGACATCATGGTCACTGATTGGTGCCTTGGAACCATGACCTATGGCAACCAGACCGACCATGCCGATGCGCATGACCAGATCGATATGGCGCTGGATGCGGGGATCAATTTTCTGGATACGGCGGAAATGTATCCGGTCAACCCGATCCGCGCCGAAACCGTTGGCCTGTCCGAAACCATCGTCGGTGACTGGATCGCCAAGTCCGGCCGCCGGTCGGAACTGGTGATCGCGACCAAAGTGTCCGGCAATAACCCCGGCTGGGTGCGCGAGGGGCGCGGCTATGACGGCAGCGTCATCCGCACAGCGGTCGAGCAATCGCTGCGCCGGTTGCAGACCGATGTGATCGATCTTTACCAGATGCATTGGCCCGAACGCGGGTCCTATGCGTTCCGCCAAAACTGGGCCTATGATCCGTCCGGGCAGGACCGTCAGCAGACGATGGATCATATGCTTGATGTGCTGGAGGCGCTGGATGATTGCGTCAAGGCCGGCAAGATCCGCGCCATAGGCATGAGCAATGAAAGCGCCTGGGGCATGACCAAATGGATCGACCAGGCCACAGCCGCCGGTCTGCCGCGCATGGTTTCGGTGCAGAATGAATATTCGCTGCTGTTTCGGCTTTATGATACCGATATGGCCGAAATGGCGGTGAATGAGGATGTGACGCTTTTGTCCTATTCGCCTTTGGCCTGCGGTCTGCTGACGGGCAAGTATCAGCATGATGTGCCCGCAGGCAGCCGTTTGGCGATCAATGGCAATTTGGGCGGGCGGATGACACCGCGCAGCTTGCCTGTCACGCAGGTCTATCTGGATCTGGCGCGCGATCACGGCGTTGACCCTGTGCATATGGCGATGGCCTGGCAGGCGACGCGGCCTTTCCCTGTTTCGGCGATTTTCGGCGCGACCAATAAAGACCAGCTGGCGCATCTGCTTGCGGGGCGCGATCTTGTGCTGACAGATGAACTGACGCAGGCGATCGCGGCGGCGCATAAGGCGCATCCACTGCCGTTTTGACAGGCTGTTTATCCGGTCCCTGACGGGGCCGGATGCCTCTGGCAGGAGTATTTTTGGAAAAAAGAAGCCGGGGGCCCGTGATGCGGAAAAGCGTGATGATGGCGGTCTTGTTGGCGGGCTGCGCGGTGCAGCCGGGCGAGCCGCGCGGCGGGTTGTTCGAGGTCTACCGCGACCTGTCGGTGCCTTTGTCATCCAAGGCCGTTTTCGCGCCTGAGCGTTTCTTGGGTCTTTGGTACGAGGTGGCGCGCTATCCGGTGCCTTTCGAGGCGGGCTGCGTCGGGGTGACGGCGGAATATGCGGCCTTGCCGGATGGCCGGATTGCGCTGCGCAATACCTGCCGCAATCGCGATGGCAGTATCCGCGCGGCGATTGCGGGCACGGCCGAGATCACCGGGCCGGGCCGGTTGCAGGTGCGCTTTGCAGCGGTGCCTTTCGCGGCGGCGGATCTTTGGGTGCTTTGGGCGGATGAGGATTACCGCACAATCGTGCTGGGCGCGCCGGATGGAAGGGCGGGCTGGATCTTGAACCGTGATCCGGTGATCCCTGCCGACCGGCTGGCCGCGGCGCGCCGGATTCTGGCCTTCAACGGCTATGATCTGGACCGTCTGATGCGGGTTCCGCCTGTCCCGCAAGGCTGATCAGCGCATCGAAATGCGCGGCCAGCTCGCGTTGGCCGAGCGTGCCGCTGCGCACCAGCAGGTCGAAATGCCTTGTGATCGCCGTGACCCGTTCGGTGTCGCGAAAGGCGATGTAATTGCGCCCCAGATAGATCACTGCCAGAAGCGGCCCAAAGACCGTGACCGGGGCGGAATAGACCGCGCGTTTGTCAAACAGATGCAGGCGTAGCGCGGGGTAAAGCTGGTCATGCAGGTCGCGGAACCGGCGCAGCTGGTCCTGCCGGATGCTGACGGGCAGGCCGCTGTAATAGCCTTGGCCGCGCGCGAAACTGTCGAGTTCCGACAAAGGCAGCGCGATTTCATAATCCGATTTCGCGCCCCGCATCCAGTTGAGCCGGTCCGCACTGGCCCCGATTGCCTGGTCGATCGTCTTGCCCACGGCGGGCGCATATTCCCAGCGCAGCATCGCGGTGGTTTTCAGCATATCGGGTAGGCCCGATGGCACATGGCGGATCTTGTAGCCCGCCGCCTCTTGGTGCCAGGCGAAGATCTGGTCATCGACCATGGCGCGGGATGCCTCGGGCATGGAAATGGCCGCGGCCACCAGATCGGCGGCCTGTTCGGGGAAATCCGACAGCCCCAGCAGCCAATCCGCGCTGACGCCAAGAGCGGCCGAGCATTCCGCGACAAGCTGGGCATTGGGCAGCCGCGCGCCCTGGTCTTTCAAGAGCTGCGACAGGGTCGAGCGGTCAACGCCGGTCCGGCGCGCCAGGGCGGCCTGGGTCATGCCGGTGCGGTCCATGGCGCTGATCAGCCGGTCGCGGAATTGGCGGGCGCGGGTGCGTTTGTCGATTTTATGCATCATTGGTGATTTATATCACGATATCTGATTTTTGTGAACCAGTCACGACATTCCCGGCCAGCTTGGCGTGACCTAGAATATGCTTATGAAAATCAAAGCATTATTCCGCGTCGAATGGCCCACCCTTGGCCTGATCCTTGGGTCTTATGCCCTCTGGGGGGCCGCACTTTGGCTGGTGCCGCTGCCGCTGGGGGTGATCGTGGCGGGGATTGTGATCGCGCTGCATGCCTCTTTGCAGCATGAGGCGATCCATGGCCATCCGTTCAAGGTGCAATGGTTGAACGATCTGCTGGTCTGGCCGCCGCTGACGCTGGTCATTCCTTACAGCCGCTTTGCCACGACGCATCGCGCGCATCATCATGATGCGGTGATCACCGACCCTTATGATGATCCCGAAAGCAATTATCTTGATCCCGCTATCTGGGACCGGTTGCCCGCTGCGGTGCAGGTCGTACTGGGGTGGAACAACAGGCTGGCGGGGCGGCTGGTGCTGGGGCCGCTGGTCGGCAGTATCAGTTTCCTGATCACCGAGGCCCGGCTGGGCACGGCCGAGATCCGGCGTGCCTGGGCGCTGCATCTGCCGGTGATGGCGGCGGTGCTGGGGCTGGTGGCCCTGTCACCAATGCCTTTCTGGGCCTATCTGCTGGCCGCCTATCTGGGGCTGTCGCTGCTGAAACTGCGCACGTTCCTGGAACATCAGGCCCATGTCCGCGCCAGTGGCCGCAGCGTGATTATCGAGGATCGCGGGCCGCTGGCGTTTCTGTTTCTGAACAACAACCTGCATGTCGTGCATCACATGCATCCGCATCTGCCCTGGTATGCGCTGCCTGCGGTTTACCGCGCGCGCAAGGCCCATTACCTGCGCCGCAATGGCGGCTATCTGTTCCGGTCCTACGGCCAGATTTTCCGGCAATATCTGTGGCGCGCCAAGGATCCGGTGCCGCATCCTTTGTGGCCGCGTTAAAGCGGGGATCGCCCGCCCAGGCGGCTGACCAGATGGGCCTCGTCGTCATTGCGGAAAAACGGCACATCGGGCAGATCGCCGCCGCGCGCGATATAGCCGACCAATTCGGCCAGCACGACCTGCGTGATGAAGGGCAGATCAAAGCTGCGCGCCTGATCAAGCGCCACCCATTGCAGATTGGCCAGCTCATCCTCGGCGCGGGTGAAATCATCGGGATCGGTGACCAGGGCTGTGGCATCGGCCAGAAAGAACCGCGCATCGAAGCGGCGTGGCGCACCGACCGGCGTGACCGCGCGAAAGAAGAATTGCAGCGCCGCCGCATTGGGCCGGTGGCCGGTGGCGGCGAAACCGCGCCAGCCTTGGGGTGGGTCGGGCCAGGGGGCGGGGGCGCCCAGCATCTGGCCGGTTTCTTCCCATAATTCGCGGATCGCGGCGGCGGCGAGGCAATCGGGGGCAAGGCTGCTGTCGGCCTGCAATCTTGCCTGGTCGCGCGGTGCGAGGTCGGGCAGGGGGATGCAGCTGTCATTGGGGTCAACCGCCCCGCCCGGAAACACGAATTTGCCCGGCATAAAGGCCATTGACGCGCCGCGTTGTCCCATCAGGACGGCAGGGCGGGTTTCTGCGTCGCGCAGCACGATGATCGTGGCGGCGTCACGCAAAGCTGTCATCTGTGATGGCCGAACCCATGCATCCGGCGCGACCACTGGATGGAGACGATCAGCCCTTTCATCGGCGGCAGCAGGGCCAATGACAAGGCCACGGCACCGACCGACAAGACCGTGGCCATCACCCAAGGATCGGGCCGCCAGACAACCCACATAAAATGGATCGCAAAGCCGATGATATGCGCGACCAGAAGGATCACCAGATAGGCCGGGCCGTCATCGGCGCGGTGATGATGCAAGGCCTCGCCGCATTGCGGGCAGGTGTCGGCCACATGCAGATAGCGGTCAAACAGCTTGCCTTCGCCGCAATTGGGACAGCGGCTGCGCAATCCGTGCAGGATCGCGGCTTTGGTGGGGCGCTCGGCGTTCTGGCTGGATATATCGGTCATCAGACCCTCCTGTGCTTGGGGATTACATGGCCTTTCGCGGAGCAAAAGAAAAGGCCCTGTCCCCGGTCTGTCCCCAGTCTGACCCAGTCTGGCCAAGGTTGGGGCGGGCAAAGTGAAAAACCTGCCACCGCCAGCGACGGAAAAAGCGCGCCCGCGCGTTTCAGTCATGTCAGCGGCACAAGGCCGCTTCAACCGAAAGGACAAAAGATGACAAAAGGATGGATCACCGCCGGGCTGGTCGCAATGCTGGCCCTAAGCGCTGGGGTCGCTGTGGCGCAGGGGCATCGGGGCGGGCCGGATTTCGCCACGATGGATCGCGATGGCGACGGTGCCGTGACGCTGGCCGAATTCACCGCCTATGCGCAGGACCATGCCGCCAACCGCGCCGAGCGGATGTTCAGCCGGGTGGATGCCGATGGCGACGGCATGGTGACGCAGGCCGAGATCGCCGCCGCGCGCGAGATGCATGGCGGGCGTCATGGCAAACAGGCGCGTGACTGAACCAGCGCTGCGTGGCAGGCCGCAGGCCTGTCGCCGATTGTCACGGGGGGCGGATGCCGCTAGCACGACCACAGATGACGGCGGTATCCGACCCTTGCGCGCAGGCCTCGGACGAGGATCTGTTGCTGGCCCATGCCAGCGGCGATCTGCGTGCGGCCGGGGTGCTGACGCAGCGTCTGTTGCCGCGTGTGCTGGCGCAGGCGCTGCGGATGCTGGCCAATCGCGCCGAGGCCGAGGATGTGGCGCAGGATGCCATGCTGCGGCTGTGGCGGATCGCCCCCGACTGGCGGGCGGGCGAGGCGCAGGTCACGACCTGGCTTTACCGCGTGACTGCCAACCTGTGCACCGACCGGCTGCGCAAAAGACGGCATCTGGCGATGGACGCGGTCGCCGAGCCTTTGGACGACGCGCCCTCTGTCGTGGCACAGATGCAAAGCCGCGCAAGGTTGCAGGCCCTGTCAGAGGCTTTGGCGCAATTGCCCGAGCGGCAGGCCCAAGCGGTCGCCCTGCGCCATCTCGAAGGGTTGTCCAACCCCCAGATCGCGCAGATCATGGACATCAGCGTGGCCTCGGTCGAAAGTCTGACAGCCCGCGGCAAACGCGCGCTTTCCGCAATCATGGCGGGGCGCAAGGCAGAATTGGGGTATGACGATGACGAACCCGCCTGACGATATGCTGGACGATCTGTTCGCGCAGGCCCGCCAGCTGGCGCCTGTCCCTGACGCAGCCCTGACCGCGCGGGTGCTGGCCGATGCGGCACGCCCGGTGCCGGTTGCGGTGGCGCGCCCGCCCCAATCTTTCTGGGCGCAGCTGGGGGCGATGCTGGGGGGCTGGCCTGCCTTGGGCGGGCTTGCCACGGCGACGATTGCGGGCATCTGGATCGGGATCGCCTCGCCCTCTGTGGTTGCCGATTACGCAGCGGCCCTGCTGGGCGAGCCGGTCAGTCTGGGGCTGTCACCCGAGGAATTCTTGCTTGCAGGAGAGTTTGCCGATGGCTGATCATGGGAAAACACGACCCTCCCGGCTTTGGCGGGGGGTGCTGGTGGTGTCGCTGGCGCTGAACCTTGCGGTGGTGGGGGTTGTTGGCGGGGCGATGGTTGCCGGCCGGTTTGGCGATCATCCATCGCCGCGCATCGATTTCGGCGTTGGCCCGCTTGCACGCGCCTTGCCCGATGACGAACGGCGCGCCATCGGGCGGGCCTTGCGGCAGGACAGCAGCCTGCGCGGCCATGATTTCCGCGGCCAGATGGCGGCGGTCGCGGCGGCGCTGCGCGCTGATCCCTATGATCCGGCGGTCACCGAGGCGCTGATCGCGCAACAGGCCGAACGGTTGTCGCGGGTGCAGGCGCAGGCACGGATGGCGGTGCTGGACCGGATTGCCGCGATGTCGCCCGAGCGCAGGCACGCCTTTGCCGACAGGCTGGACAAGGACCGGCGCCGCTAGCGCGATCAGGCGGCGTTCAGATCCATCGCCACGCAATCGCGCCCGGCAGATTTCGCACGGTAAAGCGCGGCATCGGCCAGATCGCAGATGCGATGCGTATCGGGCTGATCCTGCCCCGCTTCGCCGCTAAGCGCCACGCCCACCGAGATCGTCACCGCGATCGGGTCATGCGGTGCGCCCAGATCGAACGGGGTCTGGCTGACCAGCCGTCGCAGCCGGTCGGCCGCCCCCTGCGCCTGTTTGGCGGTGGTGCGCGGCATCGCGATCAGGAATTCCTCGCCGCCGATGCGGGCGACCAGATCGACCGCGCGCAGATTGTCGCGCAGGCGTGCGGCAAGCGCGATCAGCACCCGGTCACCCGCCGGATGGCCATAGGTGTCATTGATCGCCTTGAAATGGTCGATATCGATCATCATCACCGCCAGCGCGCTGCCTGCTGTGGTCGATTGTTCGGACATGCGCGCAAGGTGGTGATCGACATAGCGGCGGTTCAGCAGGCCGGTCAGCGGATCGGTCACCGCCGCCTGCAACCCGTCCAGCACGTTGCGGCGCAGCGCATCATGCAATTGCTTGCGGCGCACCAGCGCCTTGGCGCGCAGGATCATTTCTTGGGGCAGGGCATTCTGCATCACCACATCATCCGCGCCCAGATCAAGAAACATCGCTGCCGCCTCGGGATGGCCATCGGGGACCATCACCAATAACGACGCCAGCCGGGTATCGACCCGTGACCGCAGGTCGGACACCAGCCCGAACAGGGCCACCGCATCGCCGCGCGGGGCGGTGGCGGGAATGATCAGCAGATCGGGGCAATCCATCTCGTCATTATGGCGCAGCACGGCGGATGCGGTCTGCACCACCACGCAATCGCCCAGCCCCGCATTCAGGGCGCAGATCAGCTCTGGCATGGGTGCGGCCTCTGGCGTGATGACGGTGATCCGCCCGGTGCTGGCAAAGCTGGCCCTGTCGTCGCAAAACCCCAGCGCGCGGCTGGTGCTGTCGCGCAAAAGCAATTCCTCGGTCACAGAGCGGGCGCGCAACAGGCTGCGGATTCGCGCCAGCAACAGCGCATCATTGATCGGGCGCGCCAAGACGTCATCGGCGCCGGCATCAAGTGCCGCAAACCGCGCGCGCGATGTATCGGCCGTACCAACCGCGATGATCGCGATGGTGCTGGTGTCGGGATCCGCCTTTAGCGCGGTGCAGAATCCATGCCGGTCCTCGGCCGGGTCGGACAGGTTCACAAGGATCAGATCAGGGCGCTGTTTGGCAATCAGCGCCCTGGCCTCGGCGCTGGAAGCGCAGGCCTCGACCGCGAATTGGGCGGCCAGCATCTTGACGCGCAGCACGATCCTGTTGGTCGGTACTGCATCGACGATTAATATCCGTCCCGACATTTCTGCATCCTTGTGATGGAAACAACAGCATTTCTTGGCGACACTTTCCGCTTTATTAGTTAAGAAACTCTTTCGAAACGCATTGAGGTAAGACATGGGACCGGATCAGGCGCAGGTGATTGCATTGCAGGCTTTGGGCTGGATGGCCGGCCAAGAGGATATCTGCACCACCTTTCTGGGGGCCAGCGGTGCCTCGGTCGATGATTTGCGCGACCGCGCGGCAGAGCCTGCATTTCAGGCCGCCGTGCTGGATTTCCTCACGATGGATGACAATTGGGTGATCGGATTCTGCGAGGCGCAGGGGCTGGCCTATGACATGCCTTTGCGCGCGCGCTATGCCTTGCCGGGGGCCGAACAGGTGCATTGGACCTGACCTTGACAGCGGCGGCGCGCTCGGGTCGGGTGCGGGCCAGAGCGTAAAGGAAAACACCGTGATTGCAGGCATCATTTTTGACAAGGACGGCACCTTGTTCGATTTCAACGCCACCTGGGGGGCCTGGACCCGCGCCATGCTGCGGGCCGAGGCGGGCGATGACCCGATCCTCTGCGCCAGATTGGCGGCCGCATTGGGCTATGACATGGAAAAAGCGCGTTTCCATCCGGGCAGTATCGTCATCGCATCAACCGTCGAGGATGTCGCCGATGCGATCATCGCCGTGCTGCCCGGTGATCTGGACAAACCCGCGCTGATCGGGCGGATGAATGCCGGATCGGCCCAGGTCGCCCAGGTCGAGGCAGTGCCGCTGCGCGCCTATACAGCGGGCCTGCGCCAATCGGGGCTGACCCTTGGGCTGGTGACGAATGATGCCGAAGCCCCCGCGCTGCGCCATCTGGACAAGGCCGGCATCCGCGCCGATTTCGCCTTTGTCGCGGGATATGACAGCGGCTTTGGGGCCAAGCCCGCGCCGGGGCAATTGACCGCCTTTTGCCGCGCGACAGCGCTGCCGCCCGAGGCCTGTATCATGGTCGGCGACAGCACCCATGATCTGCATGCAGGCCGCGCGGCGGGGATGATGACCATCGGCGTGCTGACCGGCCCCGCCCCGCGCGAGGAACTGGCCCCGCAGGCCGATATCGTCTTTGACACGATCGCGGAAATTCCCGCCTGGTTGCGCCGCGAAAAGCTGATCAGCGCCTGAATGCGGCACCCTGCGGGATGCGGCGATCAAGAAAGAACCCGTTGATTTATTGGCGCGCCGCAAGGTCCAAGGCGGCGCGACCAGTGATGTCTGGCGCTCTTTACGCGCCCCCGAGGCAGCTGGCGAAATCATCGGCCAGGCGGCGCAGCAGCGCGTCATAAAGCGCCGGTCCGCTGTCAAGCCCAAGACCGACACCGTCGATCTGGGCGGTGCGCGCCGGGGTGCCTTCGATCACGACATTGGCCCAGCGGTCGCCGATCTCGGCATCGCTGAACACGCAGACGATATTGCTATCGGCCATCTGGTCACGCAGGCTGGCAACCTGTGCGGGGCCGGGATTGCGCGCGTCGATGCCGGAAATCGCACCGGCGGCGGTCAGGCCGTAACGGGTCTCGAAATATTGATAGCCGTCATGCGGCAGGATATAGGCCAGCCCGGCAAAGGGCGCCAATTGCGCCGCCAGATCAGCATCGAGCGCGGCCAGCCGGTCAATCGCGGCCTGCGCATTGGCGCTATAGGTCGCGGCATTGGCAGGGTCAGCGGTGCCAAGCTGGTCGGCAATCGCCGCCAGCCAGACCTGCGCGACGCTGGGATCAAGCCAGGCATGCGGATCGAAATCACCGTGGTCGTGGTCATGGCCATGTGCGTGATCGTCATGCCCGTGATCATCGTGCCCGTGGTCGTCATGACCGTGGTCATCGTGGCCATGATCGTCATGCCCGTGGTCGTCGTGCCCATGATCATCATGACCGTGATCGTCATGCCCGTGGTCGTCGTGGCCATGATCGTCATGCCCATGATCATCATGACCGTGATCGTCGTGATCATCCTCGGCAGCGGACAGGGTGAAGGTCTGGATATCGCGGATCGGCAGGCTGTCCCATCCGGCAAGCGCGAGCAATGGGGTTTGGGTGGCGTTCGGGGCCAGCGTGTCGATCAGATCTGTCAGCCAGGGCGTCAGGCTGGGACCGGTCCAGAACAGCAGATCGGCCGCGCCCAATTTGGCCGCATCGCTGGGGCGCAGCGCGAAATCATGCGGGTCGGCACCGGGCGGCAGCAAGACTTCGGGCGTGCCCAGATCGCCCATGACCTGCGCGGTCAGGCTGTGGATCGGTGCGAAATCGGTCATCACCCGGGGCACCTCGGCAAGGGCTGCGGTGGGCGCAAGCGCGCAAAGCGACAGTAAACGAATCATGGCATGGTCCTTGTGGTGATTTCGGTCTGATGCTATATTTGATATGTTATATCATAACAAGGTGCGCAATGTCCCAAGACCCGATGGCCTTTGCCCGGCATGATCACGACAGCTGTATCAGCGCTGCCCTTGCGGCGGCCGATAGCGCCTGTGTGGATCGCAAGGCGCGCATGACACCCGTGCGCCGGCGGGTGCTGGAAATCCTGCTTGAAAGCCATAGCGCGCTTGGGGCCTATGATGTGCTGGCGCGGCTTGATGCCGAAGGCCTGGGGTCCAAGCCACCCGTCGCCTATCGCGCGCTGTCGTTTCTGGTCGAACAGGGCTTTGCCCACCGGATCGAGCGGTTGAATGCCTTTATCGCCTGTGCGCATCCCGGTGTGACCCATGATGCGGCCTTCATGATCTGCCGCAAATGCGGCACGGTGGCCGAGGCGCAGGCCAGTTCGCGCAGCCTGAATCAGGCGGCTGCCGCCAATGGATTCCAGCTTGAACAGACCGTGATCGAGGCCGAAGGCATCTGCCCCGCCTGCCAGCAGACAGCCGCCGCATGCGCCTGATCGATGCGCGCCACATCGACTTTGGCCATGGCGGCCAAAGGGTTTTGCAAAATGTCAGCATGTCGCTTGACGAAGGCGAGATCGTAACCATCGTCGGCCCGAACGGATCGGGCAAATCCACATTGCTGCGGCTGCTGATCGGCGCGCTGAAGCCGCAAAAGGGCAGTGTCACCCGCGCATCCGGCCTGCGGATCGGCTATGTGCCGCAGAAACTGCATATTGATCCGACGCTGCCGATCACCGTGACGCGGTTTCTGAACCTGCCCAAACCGGTGCCCGCCAAAGCCGCGGCCGAGGCTTTGCGCACCGCAGGTGTGGCCGGATTGGGCGGCCAGCAGATGTCGCAATTATCGGGCGGGCAATTCCAGCGCGTCTTGCTGGCCCGCGCGATCCTGTCTGATCCGCATGTGCTGATGCTTGACGAGGCCACCCAGGGGCTGGACCAACCCGGATCGGCGGCTTTCTATCGCCAGATCGCCGCGGTGCGCCAGGATCTGGGCTGCGCTGTGCTGATGGTCAGCCATGAATTGCATGTGGTGATGAGCGCCTCTGACAGGGTGATCTGCCTGAACGGCCATATCTGCTGCGAAGGCACGCCCGAAGTCGTGACCGCAGCGCCTGCTTATCGCGAATTGTTCGGCACGGGCACCGGGGGGGCGCTGGCGCTTTACCGGCATGAACATGATCATGATCACGGCCATCATCACCACGAGGCGGCGGAATAATGCTGGATGATTTTCTGCTGCGCGCGGCGCTGGCCGCCGTGGGTACGGCTGTTGCGGCGGGGCTTTTGGGCTGTTTCGTGGTCTGGCGGCGGATGGCCTATTTTGGCGATGCGACCGCCCATGCCGCCGTGCTGGGCGTGGCGCTGGCGCTGTTATTCGGCACGTCGATCACGCTGGGTGTCGGTGTTGTCGCCTTGTGCATGGCGGTGCTGATCCATGCCTTGAGCGGGCAGGGCGTTGCGGTGGATACGATCTTGGGCGTGCTGGCGCATGGCGCGCTGGCGCTGGGGCTGGTCGCGGTGACGCTGGTGCCGGGGCAGCGCATTGATCTGGACGCCTATCTGTTTGGTGATGTGCTGAGCGTGACGCGCAGCGATCTGGCGGTGATCTGGGGCGGCGGTGCGCTGCTGGTCGGGGTGTTGTGGTGGCATTGGTCCGCGATGCTGACCGCGACGCTGAACCCCGATCTGGCCCATGCGGCGGGGATCAATCCGCGCCGTCAGCAATTGATCCTGACGGTGCTGGTGGCCGCTGTGGTTGCGGTTGCGATCAAGGTCGTGGGCGCGCTGTTGATCACTGCGCTATTGATCATCCCTGCGGCAAGCGCGCGCAGTTTCGCCAGCACGCCCGAACGGATGGCGTTTTTCGCCATGGCGATCGGGGCTTTGTCCGCCTTGGGCGGGTTGCGGCTGGCCTTGCATTTCGACACCCAGGTCGGCCCGTCGATCATTTGCGTGGCCGTGTTGATCTTTGCTGTCAGTATGCTGGGCCGGTATGTGCCGCGTCTATCGACCTAATTGGTCTTTGGCGGGGGCGGTGCCGAAGGACTTTGATGCCTCCGGCGGGGATATTTACGCTCGGAAGATGATGTCAGAGGTCAAGCCAGATCGTCACCGGCCCGTCATTGACCAGTGACACCGCCATATCCGCGCCGAATGATCCGGTGGCGGTCGCGATGCCCAAGGCAGTGATATCCGCGATGAATTGCTCGTAAAGCGCGCGGCCCTGATCGGGGCTGGCGGCGGCGGAAAAGCCGGGGCGATTGCCGCGTGATGTATCGGCGGCCAAGGTGAACTGGCTGACGATCAGCGCGGCGCCGCCCGTGTCCAGCAGGCTGCGGTTCATCTTGCCGGTGTCATCCTTGAAGATCCGCAGTTTGGCGATCTTGGCGGCCAATGCTGCGGATGTTTCGGCTGTATCACCCGCCATCGCACAGACAAGGATCAAAAGGCCCGGTCCGATCTGTCCGATCACTGTGCCATCCACGCTGACGCTGGCGCTGCTGACGCGTTGGACCAGCGCTCTCATAGCTCGGCGGCCCAGGGCGGGTTGGCGCCTGCGCGGCTGACGGTGATGGCCGCGACCTTTGCGCCAAAGGCGGTGGCCGTGGTCAGCGCATGGTGATCTGCCGCGGCAAGGGCGGATTTCGTCAGCAGGCCCTGCGCGTCCAGATTGGCCAGAAATCCCGCGCTGAACGTATCGCCCGCGCCCACGGTATCGACGACATGCGCCTTGACGGCAGGCACGTCGCATTGCCCCGCTGCGGTCACGAGGGTCACGCCATCGGCACCGCGTGTCAGCAGCACGACCGCGGCACCGGTCGCCTTGCGCAGGGCCGCAGCGTCGGTGTCGCCGGTGATCCATGCCAGATCCTCGTCCGAGATCTTGATGATATCGGCCAGCGCCAGCATCCGGTCCAGCCGCGCGCGATAGCCCGCCTCATCCTTGATGAAACCGGGGCGGATATTGGGGTCGATCATCGTGACCGCGCGCGCCGCCTCGCGCTGCATCAGCGCCTCATAGGCGGCGGCACAGGGGGCGACGACCAGAGAGATACCGCCGAAAAACAGCGCATCCGCCTGTGTGGCGGGCAGATCGGCCGGCGTCAGCATCCGGCCTGCGGTGTTTTCATCGTAGAACGCATAGGACGCATGGCCCTGCGTCAGCGTCACGAAAGCCAGCGTCGTGGGCCGGTCGCTGATCGCGGCGGGGCTGGCATCCACGCCCGAGGCGTGCAGCTGGTCGCGCAGGATCGTGCCGAAGAGATCCGAGGACAGGCCCGAAAAGAACTGCACCGGCGCGCCCAGCCGCCCGAGTGCGATGGCCGTATTGAACACCGCGCCACCGGCATGGGGGGCGAAACATGGCTCGCCTGCGGCGGTTTCGCGCGGCAGCATGTCGATCAGGGCTTCACCACAACACAGGATCATCGCATCTCTTTCAATCTATTGACTGTTAGCGATAACAAATCCCGCGCCGACTGCCAAGATCAGACCGATGATCACCGCAAAGGCGATCTTCCACACCGCATAGGGCCGTTCGCCCTGCACCCGTCCTGTGCGCCCGTTGACCACGCATTGATAGCTTTGCCCGCGATAATGATAGGCGGCCAGCCAGACCGGCAGCAGGATATGTTTGAAGGTTACATCGCTGATCTGGGTGTCGATCTGCCCGATCCTTTGGTCATCGCCGCCGATGTCATATTTCACATCGCGCGCGATCATCCGGTCCATATAGGCGCGGGCTTCGGTGAAACCGTCCTCTAATGCGATCTGGTACCCTTCGGCGCGGAAACCGGCCAGGTAATCGGGCTTATAGGGTTCCAAGGCGCTGAGGTCCCAGGGTTCCAGCCCGTCGGTATGCCCCTTGGGCAAGGACCGCGAGGCCAGCACCAGCACATCGTCGAAAAACCGCGCGACCTGACCGGATACGGACCGCCAGCGGGTGCGGCGGGTACGGATCTGTGTGGCCTTGCCGTTGCGCATCACGGTCTGCGTGACATAGTAATGCGTGCCGCGCTGGCCGCTATAGCGGCTGGCGGTCTGCGCATCGAAGGTCCAATAGGGCACATAGATCCCGTCCATCCGCCGCCCCTTGCGTGCATAATCGCGCAGCCCGTTTGGCGCGAACCACAGGCTGCCCAACCATTCCTGCATCGCGTGATGTGCGGTCGGTTCATCCAGCGCGAAGGGCAGCAGCCCGGCTGGTTTGATATGCCGGTGGGTGCCGGTGTCGCTGACCACGGGGCTGGCGCAAAAGGGGCATTGCGCCGCATGTATGTCGGGGTCGCAGGCGAATTGCGCGCCGCAAGCGTTGCAGGCGATGATGCGGGTGATCTCGATCTCGGCCTCAGGCAGGCGGCGGGCAATGGCGCGCTGGAAATCCAGTTCCTTGATGCCGCCGCCGCTGGCCCCGGTTTGCGGCATGGCTTGGGTCGTGCCGCAATGCTGGCAGACCAGCTGGTTGGATGGCGGATCGAACCGCATATGCGCGCCGCAGGCATCGCAGGGAAAGCGGTGATCGACGGGCGCGCTGGGGGCGGTCTGGGTCATAAGATCTTATGCATGAAACGCGGCAGCATCATCCGCAGGGCATTGTCGTAAAGCACATTATGCCGCCAGAAATGAAACAAGCCGTGAAACGTGCCCAGCATCAACAGCACCAGCAGGCTGTTCCATGCCGCATCAAGGCTGGCATAGCCCAGCAGCGCCGCCGCATTGATCGCCACGCTGGCGGCCATCACCGCGTAAAGCCCCCGGTGCATCCAGGGATAGGCTTTGCGCAAAGCGCCTTGCAGCTTGGGGCCGGGTTTGCCCAGCATGCCCTTGGCCGCTGTCATGGCCAGCCAGATCACCCCCGCGCCGACAAAGGCCCAGCGCAGGATTTCATTGGCCGTGCCGCCCTTGACCATGGCCAAAAGCATCATGACCATCGACCAATGCAGCAAGATTGTCAGGCGCCGCCGTATCATATGCCGCCTCATGTGCCGGGCGGCGGCGGTGGCATGATGGTGAAAAGCTGCGCCAATTCGGTCACATCCTCGGCCGCCATCCAGCCATCCTGGCCTTGGGTCCAGACCATGCTGGTGCGGGTCAGCGTGCCGTCGGTTACTTTGCGGCCCATCGCGGCCTTGGAGAACGGGCCAGATACCTGACCCGCTTCGGCGATATGCCAGACATGTTCGACGGGCGGTGGCGGCGGGGCAGCGGGTGTTGTCAGCGGCCCCCAAGGCCCATTCTGCGGATTGGCCATCTGCATGCCCAGACCGGCCCCCATGCCCATCCCCATCGCCTGGCCTGCGGCAGAGTTTTCGCTGGCCATCGCCTCGGCGGCTTTCCATTTCAGATGGTCGTCGAGATTGCCCGCGATCCCGCGCGAGGTGCGCGCATCCAGCGCCTTTTCCACGGCGGGGGGCAGGCTGATATTCTCGATATACAATTCCGGCAGGGACAGGCCGTATTTCTTGATCGTGGGGGCGATGGCGGTGGCGACCAGCTGGCCCAGATCGGCGGTATTGGCCGCCATATCAAGCGCCGGAATACCCGATGCCGCCAGCGCGCGGCTGAATTCCTGCACGATGATATTGCGGATCTGATAGCTGATTTCATCCATGGTGAATGCGCCATCCGTGCCGACGATTTCGCGCAGGAACAGGGCCGGATCGGCGACCCGCACGCTATAGGTGCCAAAGGCGCGCAGGCGGGTCGGGCCGAATTCGGGATCACGCAGCATGATCGGGTTCTTGGTGCCCCATTTGAGGTTGGAAAACCGCGTCGTGTTGACGAAATAGATTTCCGATTTGAACGGGCTTTTGAAGCCGTGATCCCAATGTTGCAGGCTGGTCATCACCGGCATGTTATTGGTTTCCAGCATGTAAAGGCCGGGGGTGAACACATCGGCCAGCTGGCCTTCATGCACGAAAACGGCGGCCTGGCCTTCGCGGACGGTCAGTTTGGCGCCATATTTGATTTCATGCCCGTGACGTTCGAACCGCCAGACCATCGTGTCGCGGGTGGTGTCGGTCCAATGGATGACATCGATGAACTGGCCGGACAGAAAGTCGAAAATGGACATGGGCGGTTTTCCTTGTGATGAGCGCGTCAGCTGGCCCCTGCGGCGGTCAGCTCGCGCGCGATTTCGGCGGCGATCGGGGCGGCGGTGGCGGGGGGCATGCCGGCGGCAAGGCGGGGGTCGTAAAGGATGCGCAGCAGCAATTCATCATGCCGCGTCAGCAGCGCGAATTCCTCGCTGTCATTAAAGATCGACGGGCGCGCGGCATCGCTGTCATTTGCCAGCCCCATGCCCTGGGCCAGTTCCTCGTGGATACAGGCGGCGCGGATCAGGCTGGGATGTTCGGCGCGGATCAGCACGATGGCCTGCGCATAGCTGGACTGGCCGGGCGCGAAGACCGCCGCCACAAGGCATAATTGGTCACGCGACAACGTGACGATGCCGCGCAATGTCGCGCTGGAGATCTCGGGCACCAGATCGCGGATCTGGCTGGCGGCATTGCGGCGGTCATCCTCGTCCAGAAACAGGATGTGGAAATTGGGATTATCATCGCTTTGGCGGATCGGCACGCCGGTCAGCCGCGACAGCCGCGCGGCAAAGGCGGCCACGCTGCTGCGGTCCTGATCGCGCTGGGCCAGCGGCACAGTATCGCTGAACACGACATGCATGCGGATCGGCTGTTCCCACCGGCGCAGGGTGGTCGCACCTTGCTGGCGGACCGAAAAATCGCTGCTGTCGGCATATTCGGTGGCAAGCGCGATCTGCGCGAAATTCCGTGCCAGCATCGTGTCGGTAAAGGGCGTGTCCGCGCCGCCGCCATCGCTGCGCAACAGGTTCTGGGTCAGCATCTGGGTCTGCAAATTGGCGTAATGGACCATCAAGGCGCGGCTGGTCGGGCTGGGGTCGCGCAGCACGGGCTGGTCCGGTTCGGCAATGTCCGCGCTGGGGGGCGGCGTTGCGACCTGCGACGCAGGCATAGCCCCGCAGCCGGCCAGAAAGGCCGCGCAGATGGCAAAGGCCATGACATGCGGGGGCGCGATCATACCGGCCTAGGCGCGACCGGCGGCATTGCCGATGCTGTCGCCGCCGGACTTGCGCGCGCGCGCGGCCGATAAGGTCTGTTTCAGCTCTTCTTCCATCTTCTGCATCTCGATCTCGGCTGCGGCGCGCTTGCGCTTGCCTTCATCGGCGATTTCGAGGCTTTCATTGATCGTGGCGACCAGCTGCGCATTGGCCTCTTTGACCGCGTTGATGTCGAACACGCCGCGTTCGATTTCGGTGCGGATCATCTTATTGGCGTCGCGCAGGTTCTGGGCATTGGCGGTCAGCAATTCATTGGTCAGATCATTGGCCGCGCGCACGGCCTTTGCCGCCTCGCTGGACCGCTGGATCGTCACCGCCTGCGCCAGCTGGGTTTCCCACAAAGGCACCGTGTTGACCAAGGTCGAATTGATCTTGGTCACCAGGGATTTGTCGTTTTCCTGCACCAGCCGGATCGAGGGCAGCGATTGCATCGTCACCTGACGGGTCAGTTTCAGATCATGCACACGGCGGTCCAGATCATCGCGGGCAGAGCGCAGATCGCGCAATTCCTGCGCCTGCATCATCGCCGCATCCTCGGGGGCGGCTTGGGCTTCGGCCTCTTTGGCGGGGATGGTCGTGGCGTCCAGCTCTGCCAGCTTTGCCTCGCCGGCGGCGATGTAAAGCCCCAGTTCGGTGTAAAATTGCAAGGTCTTGTCATACAGCATATCGAGGCTTTCGATATCCTTGAGCAGCACATGTTCATGGCGCAAAAGATCATCGGTGATCTTGTCGATCTGGCCTTGGACCTCTTCGAAACGGGCGGTGAATTTGGCGATCGGGGCGGCGCGGCCGATCAGCTTTTCCCACCAGCTGCGGTCGCGGCGCATGTCAAGCTCGGACACTGCAAAGCCCCGGATCGTCGTGACCATATTGCGCAGGCTGTCACCGGCGGGGCCGACATCCTTGTTGCGCACCCCCGCCAGCATGGTCTGGCTGATCGCTTGCAAGTCGGTCTGGGCAGAGGCGCCAAAAGAGACGATGGAATTGGTATCGCCGATATTGATCTGGGCCATGCGGCGGGTGATTTCCGCCTTGGTCGGCGCATCGGCGCTGTCCAGCACCACCAGATCACGCGATGGATCGGCCAGGACCACGGCTGTTACTTTCTCGATCTCGGCCACAGCCTGGGCCGCCTTTGCACGGGTCGTCTCGGACATCACTCGTTCCCTTTCGTTTTCAGGCTGACGCCCTCTCGCTGCAAACGGTCGCGCAGCACATTGATCTCAATATCCATATCAGCATGGTCATCCACCAGCATCTTTTCGGTGCGGGCGGCAAAGTTCTGCGCAAGATCGGACAAAAGCGCCTGATATTTGCGGCGTGCGGCTTCATCGGGACCGCGGCGGGTGATCTCGACGAATTTGACCGTCGCATCGCGCGCGCCCATCAGATAGATTCCCAGAAACCGGCGGGCCGCGCTCAGATCGCGCGGGTCCGCCTCGACGGTGGCGATCATGCGGCGCGCGATCTGCTGGAACCCGGCGACCTGCGCGATCAGCGCGCGGTCATTCAGGCTGGCGATGGCGGCGGCCATCTGGGTCAGATGCGCCTCTGCCTCATCGACCACCCGCGCGACGCGGTCCTGTTGAAACCGGTCCAGCCCCGCGTGGTTTTTGTCACGCAAAGGATCGATCCCGAAAGCCGCGACATGCAGCGCCAGCGCGGCCAGCCCATAAAGCGCCGCGCCGGTGAGATCGCTATCGCCGGTCAAAGCGGCAATCGCCACGCCAAGACCAGTCAGCGCCGAGGCCAGCATCTTGCGGGGCAGGGCCGGACGGCGCGCGACCTGACGCGCGTCATAGGCCGCCTCGGCGCGCAGCCCGTCTTGCAAAAGCCAGGCCGCCAGCGTCAAAATGCCCGCCCCGGCAAGTGCCGTGACCAGCACCCCCGGCCCCGCACCCAAAGAGGTCAGGACCAGCACGATGGCCGGGATATAAAGCAGACGCCCGCGCGATCCGGCCGCCTTGATCCGCTGCGGATTGACCGCTGCGGCGCGCGGGTGGGAACCGGCCCCCTCGGGGCTGAACTTGCCACCAAACCGCCGCGCCATCAGGCAGCGCCCAGCCAGCCGCTTGTCACGCCCAGCATCAGCATGATCAAGACGATGTAACTTATCCGGCGAAAAGGCGGGGGCATCGGGTCTGGCTCCTTGTCTGCGCGATCCCCTGCCAGCACGCGCACAGCCCCCAGCACAGCCAGAAAGCCCAGCGCCAGCACGGCGACAAAGCTTAGCAGCAGGATCAGACGCAGCATGGGAAAGGCACTCCTGTCATGGTTGACTACCAGATAGGAAGCATCGCAGTGGATTGCGAGGGCGGCGCGTCAAATCGCGGCGCGAAACGCTCAGCCCTGGCGTTTCTTGCCTGCGACGGGGCGGTTGACCGGCCTGCGCACCCGTGTGGGGGTGGGTTTGGCAGCCGTATTGCCCGGCTCTTTATCGGGCAATCCCAGCTGGTCGCGTAGAACGCGGCCCTTGATCTCGTCGACGGCACCGGCCTCCAGGTTGCCCAATTGGAACGGGCCGTAACTGACACGGATCAGGCGGTTCACGGTGACGCCGATCGCCTCCATCGCGCGGCGGATCTCGCGGTTCTTGCCTTCGCGCAGGCTGACGGTCAGCCAGGCATTGGCGCCCTGCTGGCGGTCAAAGGTCACGATCATCGGCTGATAACGCAGGCCCTCTACGGTGATCCCCGCACGCAAGACATCCAGCTTGGCCTCGCTGACCGATCCGTTGATGCGCACACGGTAACGGCGCAGCCAGCCGGTGCTGGGCAGCTCCAACCGGCGCTTGACGCCACCGTCATTGGTCAACAAAAGCAAGCCTTCGGAATTCAGATCAAGCCGGCCCACCGACATCACCCGCGGCATATCCGCGGGCAGCGCGGCAAAAACCGTTGGGCGGTCCTTTTCATCGCGCTCGGTCGTTACCAGGCCCGCGGGCTTGTGATAAAGCCACAGGCGCGGCGCCTCGGGCGCGCGCATCGCCTTGCCATCCACGACGATCCGGTCCGCCTCGGTGACATTCAGCGCGGGGCTGGTGATGACCTTGCCGTTCACGCTGACGCGGCCTTCGGCAATCATGCGTTCGGCATCGCGGCGGCTGGCGACGCCTGCGCGCGACAGGACTTTGGCGATCCGGTCGCCCTGGGGTGTATCATTGCTCATCGCGCACCCTTAGCCGCTTTGATCGGCCCTTGCCAGAGATTGCGCGCGCAGGCATCACTCGGCAATGGTTTTTCGCTCGCATATGGATATCGCGCTGACCGAGGCGCGCGCCGCCGCCGCCCGCGGCGAGGTGCCTGTCGGTGCCGTGATCACGCAGGACGGTGCGATCATCGCGCAGGCGGGCAACCGGACGCGGGAATTGAACGACCCCACCGCCCATGCCGAAATGCTGGCCATCCGCGCCGCCTGTGCGAGCTTGGGGCAGGAAAGGCTGACGGGCTGCGATCTTTACGTCACCCTCGAACCCTGCCCGATGTGCGCGGCCGCCATCAGCAATGCACGCATCGCGCGGCTCTATTATGCCGCAGCCGACCCCAAATCGGGCGGCGTGGCCCAAGGGCCGCGGATCTTCGCCCATCCGCAATGCCACCACCGCCCCGAAATCTATGACGGCATCAGTGCCGCGCAGGCCGAACAGCTGTTGCGCGATTTCTTCGCCGCAAAACGCTGATCACATCTTCTTTTTTCCAAAAATACTCCCGCCGGAGGCATAAGAGTTTTTCAAACCCCTCAAGAGGCCCCCATGGACTGGCACAGCCATATCGACGCCTATTGCGAACGGATCGACCCCAGTTTCTGGTCCGAACCGATCAATGCGGTGACCAATCTGGCCTTCATCATCGCCGCCATCTGGGTCTGGCCACGCGTGGCGGGGCTGCCGCTGGCGCGCGCGCTGGCCGCGATCTTGTTCAGCATCGGATTGGGCAGTTTCCTGTTTCACACTTTTGCGACACCTTGGGCCGCGCTACTGGATGTGGTCCCCATCGGGGCCTTTATCCTGCTGTATCTTTTTGGTGTGCACCGCGATGTGATCGGGCTGCGGCTTTGGTCTGCCTTGGGGGCCACGGCGCTATTTGTGCCTTTTGCCGCGATCACGGTGCCGCTGTTGGGGAGGCTGCCGTTTTTCGGGATTTCGGCCTTTTATTGGACCGTGCCGATCCTTTTGGTGATCTACGGGCTGGCCTTGCGCAAACTGCCCCATATCAGGCGGGGGTTCATGATCGGGGCGGCGCTGCTGGCGCTGTCGATCAGCGCGCGGTCTGTTGATGAAATGCTCTGCGCTATGCTGCCCTTCGGGACGCATTTTCTGTGGCATATCTTCAATGCGGTGATGCTGGCATGGATGATCCTTGTTTACCGCCGCCATATGCTTGCGGGCGCGGCCCGAGACCGCTAAACGCGCAGGAAGATTGCACCGGAGAATTCTGCCCATGTCGATTGATACCGAAACCGCCCGCCGCGTGGCCAAGCTCGCCCGCATCGAGGTCGCCGAAGACGCGCTGCCGGCGCTGGCCTCTGAATTCAACGCGATCCTGGGATTCATCGAACAATTGAACGAGGTGAATGTCGACGGGGTAGAGCCGATGACCTCGGTCACGCCGCAGCGGCTCAAACGCCGTGATGATGTGGTGACCGACGGCAACCAGCAGGCCGCCGTGCTGAAAAATGCGCCCGATGCGCGCGAAGGGTTTTTTGCCGTGCCGAAGGTGGTGGAATAATGAATGATCTGACCAAACTGACGATTGCTGCTGCCCGCGACGCGCTGCGCAAAGGCGAGGTGACCAGCACCGAGATCACGCAGGCCTGCCTGACCGCCATTGACGGGGCCGATGCGCTGGGCGCTTTCGTGCATAAAACCCCCGAGATCGCGCTGGCCCAGGCCAGTGCCGCTGATGCGCGGATCAAATCCGGCGATGCGCCCGCGATGTGCGGCATCCCGCTGGGGATCAAGGATCTGTTCTGCACCAAGAATGTGCCGTCGCAGGCGGCCTCGCGCATCTTGGAAGGGTTCAAGCCGGAATATGAATCCACCGTTACGGCCAAGCTGTTCGATGCCGGTGCGGTGATGCTGGGCAAGCTGAACATGGATGAATTCGCCATGGGCTCGTCCAATGAAACCTCCGTCTATGGCCCCGCGATCAACCCGTGGAAGGTTGATGACCGTCAGCTGACGCCCGGCGGATCGTCCGGCGGGTCGGCCAGCGCTGTCGCGGCTGATCTCTGCCTTGCGGCCACTGGCACTGATACCGGCGGGTCAATCCGCCAGCCTGCGGCCTTTACCGGTATCACCGGGCTGAAACCCACCTATGGGCGGGTGTCGCGCTGGGGGATCGTGGCCTTCGCCTCCTCGCTGGATCAGGCGGGTCCGATGACCAAGGATGTGCGCGATTGCGCCATCATGTTGCAGGCGATGTGCGGCCATGACGCCCGTGACAGCACCAGCGCCGATCTGCCGGTGCCGGATTTCGAGGCAGCCCTGACCGGCGATATCAAGGGCAAGACCATCGGCATCCCGCGCGAATACCGTATGGAGGGCACCCCCGCCGAGATCGAAAAGCTGTGGTCCGACGGGACCGCGATGCTGAAAGACGCAGGCGCCAAGATCGTCGATATCACCCTGCCGCATACCAAATACGCGCTGCCCGCCTATTACGTCATCGCCCCCGCAGAGGCGTCATCGAACCTTGCGCGCTATGACGGCGTGCGTTTCGGCCACCGCGCCAAGCTGGCGGCCGGCGACGGGATCACGCAGATGTATGAAAAGACCCGCGCCGAAGGCTTTGGCCCCGAGGTTCAGCGCCGCGTCATGGTTGGCACCTATGTGCTGTCGGCGGGGTTCTATGACGCCTATTACAATCGCGCACGCCGGGTGCGGGCCTTGATCAAGAAAGATTTTGACGATGCTTTTGCCGCCGGTGTCGATGCGATCCTGACGCCCGCGACGCCCTCTGCGGCCTTTGGTATCGGGGAAATGGCGGATGCCGATCCGATCAAGATGTATCTGAACGATGTGTTCACCGTGACGGTCAACCTTGCCGGTCTGCCGGGGATCGCCGTGCCGACAGGGCGCGACGCGCAGGGCCTGCCCTTGGGGCTGCAATTGATCGGCCGGCCTTGGGAAGAGGCGGAATTGCTCAACATTGCCTATCGGCTGGAAACGGCGGCGGGCTTTGTAGCCAAGCCTGCCAAGTGGTGGTAGTTTCGCGTGAATGAAATCAGCTGATATGGGTGCAGACCGCATGAAAACAGGTGTCTTGATCTTGGCCGCTGCGCTTGTTCTTGCTGCCTGTGCGCCGCGTGGAACCGACCGGCCGCGCGGTGTCGGCTTTGATGATATGTCGAATTTCGAGATCGAACGCGCCCGCCGCGAGGCCGCGCTGACCGGCACGGTTGATCCTTTCGCGCCGCCACCTGCCGTGCAGACGGCCACGATCGACCCCGTCGGCCCCGTCGGTGGGGCGATCCCCGCAAGCGAGCTTGCCGCCGCAGGCATCGGCCAGGGCGCGGCCGCTGCGCCGCCGATGTCAGCGCTGCAGCCCGGCCTGACCCCGGTGATCACCAGCAACACCGGCATTTCCGACGAACAGGATTTCGACGCGGTGGCCGGGCGCGAAACCATCGAAAGCGATGCCGAACGCCGTCAGGCGGCCATCGCCGCGCAGACCCAGATCGCGCCGCAACCCTTGCCCGAACGCCCCGCAGCCACCGGCCCCAATATCGTGGAATATGCGCTGACCGCGCCCAATGCCAAAGGGCAGGAATGGTATAGCCGGTCGCTCTTGTCCGGGCAGGCACGGTTCCAGCGCAATTGCGCGGCCTATGCCACGGCGGATGATGCGCAGCGCGATTTCCTGGCGCGCGGCGGGCCGGAACGTGACCGTCTGGGGATCGATCCCGATGGCGACGGTTTTGCCTGTGGCTGGGACCCTGCGCCGTTCCGCCGGGCCGTCGGCAACTGATCCGGGCCGCGCGGCAATCGCCCAATTGCGGGCCGCGCCGGGATGACGCGCGCCCCGATATGGTGGTGATCCATTACACCGCCATGGCCAGTGCCGCTGCTGCTTGCGACACTTTGTGCAACCCTGAAACCCAAGTCTCGGCGCATTACCTGATCGCGCAGGATGGCACCGTGATGTCGCTGGTCCCCGAGGATCTGCGCGCCTGGCATGCCGGCGCAGGGCGCTGGGGCGGGATCACGGATGTGAACAGCCATTCCATCGGGATCGAGCTGGCCAATGACGGGACCAGCCCTTTTGCCGCGCCCCTGATGGATGCGTTGGAGGATCTTTTGCGCGCGATCATGCAGCGCTGGGATATCCGCCCCGAACGGGTGATCGGGCATTCGGACATGGCCCCGCAGCGCAAGATCGACCCCGGCCCGCGTTTTGACTGGCGCAGGCTGGCCTTGCAGGGGCTGGCGGTCTGGCCGGATGCGGCACAGGCGGACCCTGCCGATTTCGCGCCCGCGATGCGCGCCTTTGGCTATACCGCCACGGATGACCCTGATCTGCTGTTGCAATGCTTCCGGCTGCGGTTCCGCCCTTGGGCGCGCGGTGCGCTTGATAGCACCGATGCGGGATTGATTGCCGCGCTTGCGCGCCGTTTCCCCGTTGACGCGGGCGGGCAGGCTGCCTAACTGGCCTGTGCGCGGATGGCTGGATGGCCGCGGGCCTGTTATGGGTTCGAGGAAAGTCCGGACTCCACAAAGCACGGTGCCGGGTAACGCCCGGCGGGGGTAACCCCAGGGAAAGCGCCACAGAGAACAGACTACCCCGTATAGCGGGGAAAAGGTGAAACGGTGGGGTAAGAGCCCACCGCGGGACGGGCAACCGGACCGGCACGGCAAGCCCCACCGGGAGCAATGCCAAATAGGGACCGCGCGCGGTGTTGATCCTGCAAAGGATATCAGCCGCAGGGAGGCTTGAGCCCGAGCGGTCCGGGTTGGCAGCTAGAGGGCGTCTGGCAACAGGCGTTCCAGATGAATGGTCATCCAGGGTGGTTCGCCACCTGGACAGAATCCGGCTTACAGGCCATCCGCGCAATTTCAATGCATCTGACAGACAGGCCTGCCGCCGATTGGGTGCAGGGGCCTTGACCGGTCAGGTCTTGGCGGGATCGGCCGCGCCGTTTTGGGCCAAGGGCAGAAAGAAACCGGTGATTTCTGCGGCTGTGGCGCGGTCCAGCGCGCCAGCCGCGATCTCGGCCTGTGACCAGATCCATGTCTTGGCAGGGTCATGCAGCATCGCCCAAGCGCCGAACACGCGGGCATCTGTGGGTTCGGCGACATGGACCTTGACCGCCAGATGGCGGTCATCGCGGCGGATGCGGTCCAGCGCGTCGCGGACCTTGTCCTGCGGCCCTTCAAGCCATTGCAGATAGATATCCGCCCGGCAGATCAGCGCGCCGGTGATATCGTCGCGCGCATTGGCCTTGCGGGCCTGCATCAGGATGCTGCTGAGGATCGTTTCGTCAAACCCAAAGGGCTGGGACGTATAGATAGCGCGGAATAAGTCCATGATGCGATCTTTCTGCCGGGGCGATGGCGGGGCTTGCAGTCAGGCTAGCGATGGCATTGGCAGGATACAATGTTGCATCGGGCGGGGTTTGCACTGACCAAGGGGGTCGCGCGCGCAAAGGGGGGCGGCGGGGTGAACCCCGCCCTACGGGGGGCGGCGGGTATCCGCGGCAACTTCGCCCCGATAATCGCCCCTTTGCGGTTGACTCGGCCCTGCTTCGCGGTAAAAGGCATCTTCAATCATACACCCGTGGGCCAAGCCCCGCGAAGCCGGAGAAGTGAACATGGCGAAGCCAACCACGATCAAGATCCGCCTGAACTCCACCGCGGGGACCGGGCATTTCTATGTGACCAAGAAAAACGCACGCACGATGACCGAAAAGATGGCGATCAAGAAATATGATCCCGTTGTGCGCAAGCATGTCGAATATAAGGAAGGCAAGATCAAGTAAGTGATCTTTCCCTCTTCGGAGAACAAAAGGCCGCGCAATCTGCGCGGCCTTTTTGTTTGCATCACGCGGCGATGCGCAACAAAAAAGGGCCGGTGTTTCCACCGGCCCCTGTGATCGTCATGTCTGCGCTTATTCGCGGTTGCCGAACAATTGCAGCAAGAACATGAACATGTTGATGAAGTTCAGATAGAGGCTCAGCGCGCCCATGATGGCCGATTTGCCCAGCCATTCGCTGTCGCCATGTGCGGCATGCGCCACATATTCGGACTTGATCCGCTGGGTGTCATAGGCGGTCAGACCTGCGAAGATCAGCACGCCCAGGATCGATACGGCGAACATGATCGCAGGGGATTGCAGGAACAGGTTGATGATCATCGCGACCACGATCCCGATCACGCCCATCATCAGGAACGTGCCCCATGCGGACAGGTCCTTTTTGGTGGTGTAGCCATAAAGGCTCAGGCTGGCGAAGGCGATCGAGGTGATCAGGAAGATCTGCGCAATCGACATGCCGGTGAAGGCCACGAAGATCCAGGCGATCGACAGGCCCATGACGGCGGCGAAAGCATAGAAAAACGTCTGCGCTGCCGCAGCCGAGAAACGGTTGATCATGGCGCCAAAGCCAAAGATCATCCCCAATGGCGCGAACATCACGATCCAGCCCAGAATATTGGGTTGCAGCGTGATCGGGTCACGGAACATGCCCAGCAGGGCAGGGGCAGTGCCCACGGCCCAGGCCACGGCGAAAGTGATCAGCATGCCTACGGACATCGTGCCGTAAACTTTGCTCATATGGGCGCGAAGACCCTCGTCGATTGCGGCCGTGCGGACCCCACCGGCCGTGCGAATAGTCTCGTATTGAGCCATGTTTTCCTCCAAAAAAAGACAGCGGCGCCAGGTGCGGCATCCTTGTTGCCCATATTGGCAGGCTGATGTCGATATTCAAGAGTTTCCGCCCGGTTCCGCCCCTATTCCGAGTGTTTTGCGCAAGAATGTCGCACCCTTGGCACGATTGCCCTATTGGCGCCAATGGCGCGGGACGTCCCAGATCGGCTTGGCCGCCTCTTGCTGTGCCGCGTCCGGTGTGATCCCGATATCGCAGAGCATATGTCGGTCAAGCCGCGCCAGCGCGCGGCGTTGGCGTGCAAGGCTGACCGCTTGCATGATCCGTGACCATAAAGACAGGCGGTGGTGGGGCTGGGTGCAGAGACCCGCTTGGGTGAAACTGGCCATGATATGTCCTTTCGTGATGGATGGCGTGGTTTGCATCTTCATGCTTGATATGTAGCCGCACATGACGCATAAGAAAAATGAATGTTTGATAGTTAATGCATCAGGAATTGTGATATGGCGCGTAATCTGGACCTGACGGCCCTGCGGTCCTTTGTGGCGGTCGCCGATACCGGCGGCGTGACCAAGGCGGCGGGGCTTTTGCATCTGACCCAATCGGCGGTGTCGATGCAGCTTAAGCGGCTAGAGGAATCGCTGGATGCCGCGCTGCTGGACCGCAACGGCCGGGGGGTGGCGCTGACATCGCAGGGCGAACAGCTGCTCAGCTATGCGCGGCGGATGCTGGTGCTGAACGATGAAATCTATGGCAAGCTGACATCCATCGCCTATGAAGGCGAGGTGACGCTGGGCGTGCCGCATGACATCATCTATCCGGTGATCCCGCAGGTGCTGCGCCGCTTTGCCGCCGCTTATCCGCGCATGCGGGTGCAGCTGTCGTCATCTTTCACCAGCAAGCTGCTGGACGAATACCGGCGCGGGGCGATCGACATGATCCTGACGACCGAAGACAGCGTCGGCCAGGATGGCGAGACGCTGACCGCGATCCCGCTGGTCTGGCTGGGCGCGCCGGGCGGGCAGGTCTGGAAGGAACGCCCCCTGCGGCTGGCCTATGAACATCGCTGCATCTTTCGCGGTTTCGTGCAGCGCCGTCTGGACGAGGCGGGCATCCCTTGGGAAATGGCCGTCGAAAGCCATTCCAGCCGCACGATAGAAGCGACGGTCAGCGCCGATCTGGCGGTGCATACGATGCTGGCAGGGGCAGAGCCGCGCCATTTCGAACGGATCGCCCATGGCGGCGCGCTGCCTGATCTGCGCGATTTCAACGTCAATCTTTACCATGCCGACACCCAGAATCCGGCGCTGCGCGATCTGGCGGGGTTCATCCGCGACGGATTTTATACCTTGCAGGCCCCTTCTATGGTGTGACCACCACCTTGCCGGTCGAGGCGCGGCTGCGCATCAATTCCAGCGCCTCTGCCGCCTGATCCAGGGGCAGGACATGGCTGATATGCGGGCTCAGCCGGCCCTCGGCCAGCCAGCCCAGCAATGTGGCCAGCGAGTCCGACAGGATATCGGGGCTGAATTTCAGATAGCCGCCCCAGTAGAACCCGATCAGATCGATATTCTTGACCAGCAGGATATTGGTGGGCACCTGCGGGACATCACCGCTGGCAAAGCCGATGACGATATAGCGCGCCAGCGGTTTGCATGCGCCAAGGGCGGCTTTGAACGCGGCGCCGCCGACCGGATCATAAACCACATCGGCCCCGCCCAATGCCTTGACTGCGGCCTTGATGTCGTCACTCTGGCTGTCGATCACATGATCGGCCCCGGCAGCGCGCGCCACCGCAAGCTTGTCTGCGCCGCGTGCGACGGCGATCACCCGCGCGCCCAGCGCCTTGCCGATTTCCACTGCCGTCAGCCCGACACCGCCCGCTGCCCCCAGCACCAGCAGCGTCTCGCCCTGTTGCAGACGCGCGCGCTGGGTCAGGGCCAGATGCGATGTTCCATAGGCGACCATGAAACCCGCAGCGGTTTCGGCGGTCATGTCGGCAGGGACTGGACGGCACAGATTTGCCGGAAAGACACCCTGTTCCGCCATCCCGCCCTGGCCACCGAAAACGGCAACGCGGGTCCCGATGGCGGGGCTGGTGACGCCCGCCCCCAAACCCGCGACCGTGCCGCAAACCTCCATGCCCAGCGTGAAGGGCGGGGGTGGCGTGTCCTGATACGATCCTTTGGCCATCAGCAGATCGGCAAAGTTCAACCCGCAAGCCGCGATATCCAGCAAAACCTCGCCCGGTCCGGGAGCGGGTGGGGCGATCTGAACAAGCGCGGGCGGCTGGCTGAAGGATGAGACCTGAAATGCACGCATTGGATCGAATCCCTTTTGACGATATCAATCAAAAGTGTAGCATCGCAGCATCGCAGCATCGCAGCATCGCAGCATCGCAGCAAGGCGCAAGGCGACCGCCTATTGCTGTCTCTCAGGTAGCGCTTTGCGCGCGTTACCTGTACTTAAGGGTAGGATGATACCTGCAACCGTTGCGTGTCAGATCTGAATAGTGGCATTTTCGAGGCACATAGTGAACGCTCGTCAGTTCCAATTTTACGTTTTTAATCGGGCCTTTCTGATCACAAACAGTGGGCCTCTTTCTGAATAGGAAAAAACAATGAAACATCCTGTCGACGTATATGTGGGCAAGCGGATCAGGCATCGGCGCTGGATGAATGGGACGACGCAACAACAACTTGCGGAAAATGTCGGCATCAAGTTCCAGCAGATCCAGAAATATGAAACCGGCATGAACCGCGTCAGCGCGTCGCGGCTTTGGGATATTGCGAATGTTCTGGGCGTGCCTGTGTCTTTCTTTTTCGAAGGCTATGATGCGCAACCTGCGGCAGAAACGCGGACCAGCGATATGCCGGGTGACATCCTGACCGACAAGGAAGCGCTGGAATTGCTGCGGTCCTATTACGCGATCCCTGAAAACCAGCGCCGCCGGTTGTTCGACCTGGCCCGCGTGCTGAGCGAAGCGGCCTAAACCAACTTGCCTGTCCGCCTGTGCTGGGGTACCGCAATGCTGCGCAATCAGCACGGGTGACAGGGAAAGTGGATCAAGCAACGCAGGCCGACCTGATCCGGGTCGCCCATCTTTTGGCCGATGCGGCGCGCCCTGTGACGCTGGCGCATTTCCGCACATCCGGACTGGTGGCCGATACCAAGGCCGCAGCCCATTTTGACCCCGTGACCATCGCCGACCGCGCCGCCGAACAGGCGATGCGCGCCGTGCTGGCGCAAGAACGCCCCGATGACGGCATCTTTGGCGAAGAATTTGGCCAGACCCCGGGCAGCACTGGTCTGACCTGGGTGCTGGACCCGATTGATGGCACGCGCGGCTATATCAGTGGCACGCCGACCTGGGGGGTGCTGATTGCCGTGGGCACGGCCGATGGCCCTGTCTACGGGATCATCGACCAGCCCTATATCGGCGAACGCTTTGCGGGCGGGTTCGGCCAGGCGGATGTGACCGGGCCGATGGGCACCGTGCCGCTGGCGACGCTTGCGCCGCGCGCACTCGATCAGGCGATCCTGCTGTCCACCTTTCCCGAAATCGGCAGCCCGGCGCAAATGGCCGCGTTTCAGGATGTGGCGCGGCAGGTCCGGCTGACGCGCTATGGCATGGATTGCTATGGCTATGCGCTGTTGGCGGCCGGGCAGGTCGATCTGGTGATCGAGGCCGGGCTGAACGCCTATGACGTCCAAGCCCCTATCGCCGTGATCAAGGCCGCAGGCGGGATCGTCACCGATTGGTCCGGCGCGCCGGTGCATCAGGGTGGACAGGTGCTGGCCGCCGCGAATCCCGACATTCATGCCGCTGCATTGGATATCCTGCGCAAGCACGGGTAAGGCCCGCAGGACGCGGTGCTTTCAGGCGATGCCCTGCCGCACCCCCGCGATCCAGACATCGGCAACCGCGCGGTCGTCGCCCATCATGATCGTCGGAAACAGCGCGTCCCAGATGTCATCCGCCCGCGCGCTGCGCTGCGCGATGGCAGGGGTCGAGGCGAGGTCCAGCACGGTGATATCCGCCGCAGCCCCCAGGCCCAGATGCCCGATCTGCCCTGACATATGCAGCGCCTGTGCCGATCCTTCGGTCGCCAGCCACATCAGCTGTGCAGGATGCAGCGCCACCCCGCGCAGCTGGCCGATTTCATAGGCCGCAGCCATCGTGCGCAGCATCGAAAACGATGATCCGCCGCCCGTATCGGTGGCCAGCCCGATGGTCAGCCCCGCCCGCGCCAGCCCGATCAGGTCAAACAGCCCCGAGCCGATGAAACTATTCGATGTCGGGCAATGCACCACGGCGGCACCGACCTCGGCCAGCCGGGCAATCTCGCGCGGCTCCAGATGGATCGCATGGCCATAGATGCCGCGCGCGCCCAAAAGGCCGAAAGCCTCGTATGTATCCAGATAGTCGCGGGCCTGCGGAAACAGATCGCGGACCCAGGCGATTTCGGGCAATTGCTCGCTCAGATGGGTCTGCATCAGGCAGGTCGGATGCGCGGCCCAGAGCGCGCCGAGGGCGGCCAGCTGATCCGGCGTCGAGGTGGGCGAAAACCGTGGCGTGATCGCATAGGTCGCGCGGCCCGTCCCGTGCCAGCGGGTGATCAGCGCGGCGCTGTCATCATAAGCCGCCTGTGCGGTGTCGCGCAGATTATCAGGCGCATTGCGGTCCATGCAGGTCTTGCCTGCAACCACGGCCATGTCGCGCGCGGCGGCGGCGGTGAAAAACGCATCCACGCTGGCGGGATGGATCGTGCAGAAACTGGTCAGCGTCGTGGTGCCATGGGCGACGGCCAGATCAATCGTGCGATTGGCGATGGCCGCGGCATAGGCGGGATCGGCCAGACGGGCCTCTTCGGGGAAAGTATAGGTATTCAGCCAATCGATCAGCTGCTTGCCCCAGCTTGCGATGATGCCGGTCTGGGGGTAGTGCATATGCGCATCGACAAAGCCCGCGCTGATCAGCTTGTCGCCATAATCGACCAGCCGCGCATCGGGATGCGCAGCACGCAAGGCCGCCCCATCACCCAATGCCGTGATCTTGCCAGCCGCGATCAGCACCCCGCCTGCGGGGTCATATCGCACCGCATCGGCCCAATCCTGCGTCAAGGGATGACCGGAAAACCCAAGCGTGCGACCAAGAAGCAGATGTTTTGTCATCCCGCCTGTATAGGCTGCGCAAAAGGCTGCGTAAATCGGGGAATGGCGTTGTCCCTGCGGCCGCTTTGACTATGCTTGCCGCGCAAGGATGGAGGTGGCCAGATGGCGGATATCGACGACGATCTTGATGCAGAGGCCTTTGGCATCACCGACCGGATCGTGGCCGAGGTGCTGAATGCTGTGATGCAGGGCGATGCCTTGGCTATCGACGCTTTGCTGGACCCTTTGCACCCTGCCGATATCGCGCATCTGATCGAACAGATCGACAGCCGCGAAAGGCGCGATCTGTTGACGCTCTGGCAAGGCGGGATCGACGGCGACATCCTGTCCGAGCTGGACGAAAACCTGCGCGAAGAGATCATCCAGCAGCTGGCACCCGCCGAGCTGGCCACGGCCCTGCGTGATCTGGACAGCGACGATGTGGTCGATCTGGTCGAATATCTGGGCGAGGATCAGCAAGAGGCCGTGCTGGATGCGCTGGATGCCAGCGACCGTGTCGTCGTCGAACAGGCGCTGTCCTACCCCGAGGAATCGGCCGGCCGGCATATGCAATCCGAATTGGTGCGCGCCCCCGACCATTGGACCGTGGGCGAGGCGATTGATTACCTGCGCTCGGATGTCGTGCTGCCGGACCAGTTTTACCACATCATCCTGGTCGATCCGCGGCTCAAGGCCACGGGCTATGTCACGCTGGGCCGCATTCTCAGCCATCCGCGCAGCACCCCCTTGCGTGATCTGACCGAAGAGACATTTCGCACCTTCCATGTCGCCCAAGGCGTCGAGGAAGTCGCCCAAGCGATCAACCATTACCACCTGATCACCGCCCCCGTGGTCGATGATGACGGCCGTGTGGTGGGTGTCATCACCATCGACGACGCCATGGCCTTTCTCGAAGAAGAGGCCGAAGAAGACATCCTGCGCCTTGCCGGTGTGGGCGAAGGCAGCCTGTCGGATAATGTCTATGAGACCACGAAACAAAGATTTCCCTGGCTTGCGGTCAATCTGCTGACGGCGATCCTGGCCTCTTTGGTGATCTCGGTTTTCGAGGAAACCATCGCGGGGCTGGTGGCCCTGGCCGTGCTGATGCCGATTGTCGCCTCGATGGGGGGCAATGCGGGGACACAATCGCTGACCGTGGCGGTGCGGGCGCTGGCGACACGCGACCTGACGCCTTCCAATATCTGGCGGGTGATCCGGCGCGAGGCGCTGGTTGGCCTGCTCAACGGGCTGGCCTTTGCGGCGGTGATGGGGGTGGTCGGGACCATCTGGTTCGGCGCGCCGATGCTGGGCGTGGTCATCGCGGTGGCGATGGTGGTCAACCTGCTGGTGGCCGGGCTTGCCGGCATCGGCGTGCCCGTGGTCATGGAACGTTTCGGGATCGACCCCGCGCTGGCCTCGGGCACTTTCGTGACGACCGTGACCGATGTCGTCGGCTTTTTCGCCTTTCTGGGGCTGGCCTCGGTGATGCTGCTGTGATCGACAAATCCGCCGCCCGCAGCGCCGCCTTTGCGCGCCGCGCCGCCGCCCACCGGCCCGGTGCGGCCATGGCGGGGCATCTCAGCGCCGTTCTGGCCGGTTACCGCGGCGTGCCGCTGGCGGGCTATATGGCGATGCGCAGTGAAATCGACCCGACCCCCGCCATGGTCGAGGCGGCGGCCCATGGCCCGGTCGGCGTGCCGGTCATTGTCGCCAAGGGCCAGCCCTTGCAGTTTCGGCTCTGGCACCCCGATTGCGCGATGATCCCAGGCGATTTCGGCGCGCAGGTGCCCGCCACCGGCGATTGGATGATCCCGCAGATCCTGATCGTGCCGCTGGTGGCTTTCAGCCGCAGAGGCGGGCGGCTGGGCTATGGCGGGGGGTTCTATGACCGCACACTCGAACAGCTGCGCGCGCGCGGCCCGGTCATGGCGGTGGGCTTTGCCTATAGCGCACAGCAAGACGATGATCTGCCGCTTGAACCCACCGACCAGCCGCTTGACCTGATCGTGACAGAACAGGGGATCATCACCCCCTGATCATCTTCCGAGCCTAAATATCCCCGCCGGAGGCCTCAAAGTCCTTTGACCCTCAGCTCTCCGAAAACGCTGCCATCACCGCATCAGAGGCTTCGAAATTCGCGGTGACGCGCTGCACGTCATCGTCATCTTCGAGCGTATCCAGCAATTTCATCAGCTTGGTCAGCCCTTCGGCATCAACCTCGGTGGTCATATTGGGCTTCCAGATCAGCTTGGTCGAAATCGATTCGCCCAAGGCGGGTTCCAGCGCATGCGACACTTCGGCCAGATCGGTATCGGCGCAATAGATGACGTGGTTATCCGCGTCGCTTTGCACATCCTCGGCACCGGCCTCGATGGCGGCCATCATCACCGTATCGGCATCGGCCACGGATGCGGGGTAAACAATCTCGCCCATCCGGTCGAACATGAAGGCGACAGACCCGGTCTCGCCCAGATTGCCGCCGTTCTTGGTAAAGGTGGAGCGCACGGTCGATGCGGTGCGATTGCGGTTATCGGTCATCGCTTCGACGATCACGGCAATACCGCCCGGCCCATACCCTTCATAGCGGATTTCATCGTAATTTTCCGCATCGCCGCCTTGCGATTTCTTGATCGCGCGGTCGATCACATCCTTGGGGCAAGAGTTCGACTTTGCCTCTTTCACCGCCAGCCGCAGGCGCGGGTTCTTCTCGGGATCAGGGTCGCCCATCTTGGCGGCGACGGTGATTTCCTTGGCCAGCTTGGAAAACAATTTAGAGCGCAGCTTGTCCTGCCGGCCCTTGCGGTGCTGGATATTCGCCCATTTGGAATGGCCCGCCATCGGAAACCTCTTGTCATGTCAGGTGTCAATCCGGTCTCTATAGGGCAAGCGCACCGGCAGGGGCAAGCCCGCTCACAAAGGCCAGATCAGCGGGATGACAAAGGACACGACAGGCGCCAGCGTGACATTGAGCGGAATGCCGAAACGCAGGAAATCCGTGAACCTATACCCGCCCGGCCCGAAAACCAGCGTATTGGTCTGATAGCCGATGGGGGTGGCGAAACTGGCGCTGGCCGCGATCATCACGGCCACGACCAGCGGGCGCGGGTCGACACCCAAAGCCGTGGCCAGCCCGATGGCGATCGGGGTCATCACCACGGCCACGGCATTGTTCGACACCATCTCGGTCAACGTGCTGGCCAGCGCATAGACCGCCAGCACCACCAGAAACGGTGGCAGCGCCATCATATAGGGTGCGGCCGCCCCCGCGATCATCGCCACCGCCCCCGAGGATGACAGCGCCGATCCGATCCCCAGCATGGCAAAGATCAAGGCCAGCAAGCGGCCCTCGATGAAGGAAAAAGCCTCGTCCGCGTCGATGCAGCCGGTGACCAGCACGATTGTCACGCCGATCATCGCCAGCATCAGGATCGGGGCGATATTCAGCGCGGCCAGCCCGACAATGGCCAGCAGCACGGCAACAGCAATCGGCGCATGCCCCCGCCGATAGGCGCGCTGCGACGGGGCAGAGACATCGCCAAGGTTCATATCCTCGGCCAGACGCGCGATATCGGCGGGCGCGCCTTCGAGCAGCAAAGTATCGCCCACGCGCACCACCATATCGTCGATCTGCTGGCTGATATTGGCATCGCGCCGATGCACCGCCAGCGGATAGACCGCATAGCGCCGCCGCAGCCGCAGCGCCCCAAGACGGCGGTCGGCCATTTTGCAATTGGGGGTGATCAGCACCTCGACCGTGGTGGTTTCCACCGCCGAGACCTGATCGACGCGGCGCAATTCCTTATTGGCCTGTAGCGACAAAAGCTCGGTCATTTCGGTGCGCAGGATCACGCGGTCACCCAGCTGCAAGGTCACATTCGCCAGATCACGCCGCAGCGACAGATCGCCCCGCACCACATCGATCAGGCGCACGCCGTCGCGTTTGAACAATTGCACGCCGGTGACCTCGCGGCCGATCAGGTTGCTGTCGGGGGGGATCACCGCTTCGGAAAAGAACTTTTTCTTGGACCGGTCCGACAGCATGCTGGCCATGCTATGCCGGTCGGGCAATAGCCGCGGCCCCATGAAATACATATAGGTAAAGGTCCAGCCCACCACGACCAGACCGACGGGCATGATTTCAAGGATCCCGAAAGGTTCCATCCCCGAGGCCCGCGCCACCCCGTCCACCAACAGGTTCGTCGAGGTCCCGATCAGCGTCAGCGTGCCGCCCACGATGGCGGCATAGCTGAGCGGGATCAGTAATTTGGAGGCCGCCACCCCCAAGGACCGCGACAGCTGGATAAAGACCGGGATCATCACCACGACCAGCGGCGTGTTGTTCATGATCGCGCTGGCCAGTGCCACGAAAAGCAAACCACCCCCGATGGCGCGCGCGGGGCTGACCTTGGCCTGCCGTTCGGCCAGCCGCGTCATCGCATCCAGCGCGCCGGTGCGCACCAGGGCCCCCACGATGATGAACATCGCCGCAATCGTCCAGGGCGCGGGGTTCGAAAACGCCGCGACCGCGGCCTGATAAGGCAGAACGCCTGCGACCAGCAGGATCGACACGCCGAACATCGCGACGACCTCGGTCGGATAGGTTTCGCGCAAGAACAGCACGAACATGCCCAGAACCACCGCCAGGGTCAGCCAAGCCGCTTGGGTCTGGGACAGCGCGATCAGGTCATTCATGGGCCAAAGCCTTGGCTGTCACGGGCGCTTCGGCAAGACGTGGGCGCACCAATGTCAGCCCCACCAGCATCGCTGCCAGGGCGGCCCAGACCCACAAGCTATAATGTTCGCGCAACAGCAGCATCGCCCAGATCACTCCGAATCCCGTCACAAGATAGCTGATCTGCCCGGCAAAAACCGCCCCGCCGCGCCCGACCAGCCAGATATAGCCGGTATAGACCACGACATGGATGATGGCCCCCAGCAGCATTGTCATATCCGCCAGCATGAAGGGCGCGGTCGGCACGCGCAACTGGTCGGTGGCCAGCGCCAAGGGCAGCGCGATCACCACGCCAACCGCCGAGGCGCCAAACAGCACCTGCACCGGATCAAGCCCCGCCGTGCCCCATCTGGCGACGATATTGCCTTCAAGCGCATAACAAAACGGCGCGATCAGTGCCAAGGGCAGAAAGACGACCATGGCGCGCTCGGGCAGGCTGGCCTCGGGCAGGGCGATCAGGGCGACACCGATCAGCCCCAAAGCCAGCCCCGCCATGCGCCGCCAAGAAAACCGGTCATTGCCCAGTGCCAGCGCCATCGGAAAGGCGATCAGCGGGATGGTCGAGATCACGATGGACATCACCCCTGCGGGCAGATGAAAGGCCGCGCGATAGCTGGCCGCATTGGGGATCAGCGTGCCCAGCGTCGCGATCATCAGCCAGAACGCCAGCCTGCGCGGCGTAACAGGCAAGTGCCCCAGCCGCCGCCAGCGCCATGCCCCAAGCAGCAACATGCCGATCAGCATCTGCCAAAAGATCATCCCAAAGGGTTCATAGCCGCCGGTGACGGTAATCTTGGTCAGCGGTTGGGTCAGCCCCCATCCCGCCCCAAGAGCCACCAGCGCCAGCGTCAGCAGCCCGTGATCGCGGTTCATGCAGGCCCGCTTTGTGCAAGCCTGCCGCCTTGGCGGACCATCACGACGCGGACAGCTTTGCCGCTGCGGTCGTCGGTTTCGACATAGAGGCCTGACAATGTCGCCTCGGATTCCGCAGGGGTGAACCGGTCCTTGGGCATGCCGGTGATAAAGCGGCGCAGGGGTTCGGCCTTGTCCATGCCGATGACCGAATTGTAATCGCCGCACATGCCCGCATCGGTCTGGTAAGCGGTGCCGCCGCCCAGGATCATCGCATCGCCGGTGGGCACATGGGTATGGGTGCCGACCACGATACTGGCGCGCCCGTCGCAGAAATGGCCCAGCGCCATCTTTTCCGATGTCGCCTCGCAATGCACATCGATCAGGCTGGCCTGCACCTGCCCGCCCATCGGATATTGCCGCAGCACCGCATCCAGCGCTGAAAACGGATCGTCAAAGGGCCGTTTCATGAACACCTGACCCAAGGCCTGCGCCACCAGCACCTTGCGCCCATTGGTGGCGTTGAAGACCCGCGCGCCGACGCCGGGGGCGGCTTTGGAAAAGTTCAGCGGCCGGATGATGCGCGGCTCGCTGGCGGCAAAGGTCAGCATGTCCTTTTGATCGAAAGCATGATCGCCCAGCGTGATGACATCGGCCCCGGCATCCAGCAGCAATTTGGCATGGGGCGCGGACAGGCCCATGCCGGATGTCGCATTCTCGCCATTGACCACGACGAAATCGAGCCGCCATTCGGCGCGCAACCGTGGCAGCTGGGTGGTGATCGCGGTCCGGCCTGACCGGCCCATGACATCGCCGAGGAAAAGTATCTTCATGCCCCGTTGGTAAGCGCGGATCGCCGCCGGTGCCAGTGCGAAAATGTCGCTGGCATCCGGCGTTTTTTGGTGCGACCCAAAGGCATGAGTGATTTGCAACCAGCGCGCGCTGCGCCGAACCCTGTCGCGGGTGTTTTGTGGATGGTGCTGACCGGCCTGATGTTCGTGGCCGTCACCGCCATCGTCAAACATGTGGGCGATGATGTGCCTGCCGCGCAGGCTGCGTTTTTGCGCTATGTGCTGGGGCTGGTCTTTTTGCTGCCGATGATCCGCCCGATCCTTGCGGCGCGGCTGACGGCGCGCCAGATGAAGATGTTCGGGATCAGGGGCGTGGTGCATGCTTTGGCGGTGATCTTGTGGTTCTACGCCATGACGCGCATCCCCCTCGCAGAGGTGACGGCGATGAATTACCTCTCGCCGGTCTATGTCTCGATCGGGGCGGCGCTGTTTCTGGGTGAGAAATTGCCACCCCGCCGCCTGATCGCGGTGCTGCTGGCGCTGGTGGGCGCTGTGATCATCCTGCGCCCCGGTGTGAAGGCGGTGGAAAGCGGCCATATCGCGATGCTGGGCACGGCTGTTTTATTCGCGGTGGGTTATCTTTTGGCCAAGCGCCTGTCGGGCGAGGTTTCGGCTGCGGTGGTTGTTGGCATGTTGTCGATCACGGTCACCATCGGGCTGGCCCCTTTCGCCTATGCCGTCTGGGTCACGCCGACGCTTGCGCAGCTGGGCTGGCTGTTTCTGGTCGCCGCTTTTGCCACGGCGGGGCATTACACGATGACGCTGGCCTTTGCCGCAGCGCCGCTGACCGTCACCCAGCCGGTGACGTTTTTGCAATTGGTCTGGGCCGTGGTTCTGGGTGCGGTCATGTTCGGCGAGCCGGTGGATGGTTGGGTTGTCTTGGGCGGGGTGGTGATCATGGGCTCGGTCAGTTTCATCACCTGGCGCGAGGCGGTAGCGCGCAGGCAGGTCACACCCGTGGTCACCCAGACCAAAGTGTAAAGAGCGCCTGCCGGCGCGCCTCCGGCGGGGATATTTTTACTCGGAAGATGCGGGGGCGAGCCGCGTGATGAGCGAGCTTTGCGTGATCTGCCCGATGGCGCGGCCGTTTTCCATGACTTGCAGTGACCCCGTGCCGATCTGTTGCAAGATGGCCTGCACCGGCAGGTCCACGTCGATCAGCGCCCCGTCGCTGGGGCCTGCGATCATCACGTCGCGCGCGGTCAGCACGCCCAGCGGGTTCATATGCGCCACGAAATCCGCGACATAGCCATTGGCGGGGTTGGTATAGATATCGCGCGGCGTGCCGCATTGCACGATCCGGCCGCCTTCCATGATGGCGATGCGATTGCCGATCTTGAAGGCCTCGTCCAGATCATGGCTGACAAAGATGATCGTGCGCCCGCGCTGTTTTTGCAGATCAAGCAATTCGTCTTGCAGCTTGGTGCGGATCAGCGGGTCGAGCGCTGAAAAGGGTTCGTCCATCAGCAGGATCGGCGCATCGGTGGCAAAGGCGCGCGCCAGCCCCACGCGTTGTTGCATGCCGCCCGAAAGCTCGCCCACCAGCGCATTCGCGCGTTCGGAAAGGCCCACCATCGCCAGTTCCTGATCGACGCGGGCCTGTAATTTGCCCTTGTCCAGCCCCGCCAGTTCCAGCCCCAGACCCACATTGTCGCGCACGCTCCGCCATGGCAGCAGGCCGAATTGCTGGAACACCATCGACACCGATTTCTGCCGCAGGCGTCGCAGGTCATGCGCGCTGCAATGGGTGACGTCATAGCTGTGATCGCCGTCATTGACCCGCACCGCGCCGCGCACCACCGGGTTCAGCCCGTTGACCGCGCGCAGCAGCGTTGATTTGCCGGAGCCCGACAGCCCCATCAGCACGAGGATTTCACCCTGGGCGACGCTAAGCGAGCAATCATGCACCCCCAGCACCTGATCGGTGCTTTCCATGATCTCGGCCCGGTGCAGCCCTTGGTCCATCAGGGGCAGGGCGGTTTGGGGCCGCGCGCCAAAGACGATGCTGACATTGTCGAATTCAACGGCATTCATTTCTGTTTCACCCGCAACATCCGGTCCAGCATGATCGCCACCACGACGATGACAAAGCCCGATTCAAACCCCAGCGATGTATTCACCGAATTCAGCGCCCGGATCACCGGCACGCCCAGCCCGCTGGCACCCACAAGGGCGGCGATGACCACCATCGACAGCGACAGCATGATCGTCTGGTTCAGCCCCGCCATGATCTGCGGCAGGGCCGAGGGCAGTTCGACCTTGAACAGGACCTGACGCTTGGTCGCGCCAAAGGCCTGCGCGGCCTCGAGCAAGGCGGTGGGTGTCGAGGCCACGCCGAGATAGGTCAGCCGGATCGGCGCGGGCAGCACGAAGATGACCGTCGCGATCAGGCCGGGCACCATGCCGATGCCGAAAAAGACGATGGCCGGGATCAGATAGACAAAGGTTGGCAGCGTCTGCATCAGGTCCAGCACCGGCACCATCGCGCGGTAAAGGCGCGGGCGGTGGGCGGCGGCAATGCCGATGGGCACGCCGATCCCCATGCAGACGACACAGGCCGACAGGACCAGCGTTAGCGATTGCATGGTTTCGCGCCAATAGCCCTGGTTAAGGATGAAGAAAAAGCCCAGCACGATCAGCAGCGTGGTTTTCCAGCTGCGCTGCAAGACCCATGTCAGGGCGGCGAAAATCGCGACCACAACGAAAGGATGCGGAGTTTCCAGCGCCCAGAGGATGGAATCGATCAGCCCTTCCATCGCCTCGGCGATCCAGTCAAAGACGAAACCAAGGTTCCGGTTCAGCCAGTCAAAGACGGATTTCGCCCAAGGCCCTATCGGGATTTTGTTGTCGGTCAGCCAGTCCACGCGGCCTCCTGCGGCTTGGGGGTGAGGCCCTGATGCGGGCCTCACCTGTCAGATCAAAGGCCGAGTGCGGCGTTCACGGCGTCCATCGCATCGCCGCCGTCACGGGTTGTGACACCGTCCAGCCAGCCCGACAGGATCGCGGGGTTGGCGGTCAGCCATGCAGAGGCGGCGGCCGCAGGATCGGCCCCGTCATTCAGGATCGCGCCCATGATCTCGTTTTCCATGGCCAGCGTGAATTCCAGGTTCTGCAGGAACTGGCCCACATTGGGGCAGCTTTCGACATAGCCCGCACGCGTATTGGTCGCGACCGTCGCACCGCCAAGGTCCGGGCCGAACCAATCATCGCCGCCTTCGAGATATTCCATATCGAAATTGGCGTTCATCGGATGCGGTTCCCAGCCAAGGAATACGATGGGTTCAGACCGGCTGGACGCACGGTCCACCTGCGCCAGCATCCCCTGTTCAGAGCTTTCCAGCACTTCGAACCCCGACAGGCCAAAGGCATCCGCCGCGATCATGTCGATGATCAGGCGGTTGCCATCATTGCCCGGCTCGATCCCGTAAATGCGGTTGCCCAAGGCATCGGCATTGGCGGCGATGTCGTCGAAACTGTCGATCCCCAGATCGGCGGCGGCGCGATTGACGGCCAGCGTGTATTTCGCGCCGGTCAGATTGGTGCGCACGGTGTCAACTGTGCCCGCCTCGCGATAGGGGGCGATATCGGCCTCCATCGTGGGCATCCAATTGCCCAGGAACACGTCAACATCACCTTCGGCCAGCGAGATATAGGTCACGGGCACGGACAGGATCTTGGTTTCGGTCGCGTAACCCAGCGCCTCTAGCACGACGCTTGTGGCGGCGGTGGTGGCGGTGATGTCGGTCCAGCCGACATCGGAAAAGGTCACAAGATCGCATTCGGCAAAGGCGGGCATTGCGGCAAAGATCGCAAGGGCCGACAGGCTTGTTTTCAGCTTCATGGTTTTACTCCCTGTGGTTTTTCTTGATTGACGAGTCAATAAAGAACGAATTAGGTGTCTGGTGCAACCGTAAAGAGGATCACATGCCCAAGCTAGGAATGGAACCGATCCGCCGCGCTGCCCTGATGCAGGCCACGATTGACGAAATCGGCGCTGTGGGCAACCTTGATGTGACGGTCAGCGCCATTGCCAAAAGGGCAGGCATGTCATCGGCGCTGGCGCATCATTATTTCGGCGGCAAGGAACAGATCTTTCTGGCGGCGATGCGCCATGTCCTGCGCGCCTATGGGGCCGAGGTCCGCGCCGCGCTGCGCTGCGCAAAAGCACCGCGCGCAAGGGTCGAGGCGGTGATCCGCGCGGGGTTCAGTTCCACCAATTTCCAGACCGATGTGATCGCGGCCTGGCTGAATTTCTACGTCCTTGCCCAGACATCCGAGGATGCCAACCGCCTGTTGCGGATCTACCAGCGCCGGCTGCACAGCAATCTGGTGCATGATTTGCGCCCCCTGATCGGGGATCGCGCCGAAAACGCCGCCGCCCGTATCGCGGGGCTGATCGACGGGTCCTATCTGCGCCAGGGGCTGGCGCGCGGGCGGGCGGTGCCTGCGGATGCCACCGAACAGGTGCTGGCGCTGCTGGCGATGGAATTGAAAGACATCACGCAATGACAAGGCCCAATATCCTGATCATCATGGTCGACCAGCTGAACGGCACGCTGTTCCCCGATGGGCCCGCGGATTGGCTGCATGCGCCCAACCTCAAATCGCTGGCGGCGCGTTCTACCCGGTTTGCCAATGCCTATACGGCCTCGCCGCTTTGCGCACCGGCGCGGGCGGCCTTCATGTCGGGGCAATTGCCGTCGCGCAATGGGGTCTATGACAATGCGGCCGAATTCGCCTCCAGCATTCCCACCTATGCGCATCACCTGCGGCGCGCGGGCTATCAGACCTGCCTTGCGGGCAAGATGCATTTCGTCGGCCCCGACCAGATGCACGGCTTCGAGGAACGGCTGACCACCGATATCTACCCCGCCGATTTCGGCTGGACACCGGACTATCGCAAACCGGGTGAACGGATCGATTGGTGGTATCACAATATGGGGTCCGTCACCGGCTCTGGCGTGGCCGAGATCACCAACCAGATGGAATATGACGACGAGGTCGCCTATCACGCGACGGCGAAACTCTATGACCTCGCGCGCGGCCATGACGCGCGGCCCTGGTGCCTGACGGTCAGTTTCACCCATCCGCATGATCCCTATGTGGCACGGCGCAAATACTGGGATCTCTACGAAGACTGCGCCCATCTGATGCCGGAGACAGGCCCGATCGCTTACGCCGATCAGGACCCGCATAGCCAGCGCATTCTGGATGCCAATGACCGCGACAATTTCACCATCAGTGATGACGACATCCGCCGGTCGCGCCGCGCCTATTTCGCCAATATCAGCTATCTGGACGACAAGATCGGCGACATCCTGCAAGTGCTGGACGACACGCGCCAAGAGGCCACGATCCTCTTCGTCTCGGACCATGGCGATATGCTGGGGGAACGGGGTCTCTGGTTCAAGATGTGTTTCTATGACGGGTCATCCCGCGTGCCGCTGATGATCGCAAGCCCGGCGATGGCACCCGGCCTGCATAAAGTCCCCGTCAGCACGATCGACGTGACCCCGACGCTCTGCGATCTGGCAGGTGTGGACATGTCCGAGGTCATGCCATGGACCAGCGGCGAAAGCCTTGTGCCCTTGGGCCAGGGCGGCACCCGCGACACCCCCGTCGTCATGGAATATGCCGCCGAAGCGTCACAGGCCCCGCTGGTCAGCCTGCGCTATGGCAAATGGAAATACAATCGCTGCACGCTGGACCCTGACCAGCTGTTCGACATGGACGCAGACCCGCAGGAACTGACCAATCTGGCGGAAAACCCCGCCCATCAAGGCACGCTAACGCAATTGCGCGCCAAGGCCGACGCCCGTTGGGATCTTGCGCGTTTTGACGCCGATGTGCGCCAAAGCCAGGCCTGCCGCTGGGTCGTCTATCAGGCTTTGCGCAACGGCAGCTATTACCCCTGGGATTACCAGCCGCTGCAAAAGGCATCCGAACGCTACATGCGCAACCATATGGACCTCAACATACTCGAAGAAAACCAGCGCTTTCCGCGCGGTGAATGATCCTCTTCCGAGTAAAAATATCCCCGCCGGAGGCATAAAAGTCATGAATATCCAACCTATCGCCAGCCATTACATCGACGGGGCCTATGTCGAGGACACAGCAGGTGACCTGATCGAGGTCATCTATCCCTATACCGGCAAGGTCATCGCCAGGCTGCATGCCGCGACGCCCGCCATCGTGGATCAGGCACTGAATGCCGCCAAACGCGCGCAAAAGGAATGGGCAGGCTGGACCGGCACGCAGCGCGGCCGCGTGCTGCGCCGTGCCGCCGATATCATGCGCGAACGCAACCATGACCTGTCGGTGCTGGAAACCTATGACACCGGCAAACCCTATCAGGAAACATCCGTCGCCGATGCCACATCCGGCGCCGATGCGTTCGAATATTTCGGCGGGCTGGCGGGCAGCATCACGGGCGAACACATCCCATTGGGTGAAAATTTCGTCTATACCCGCCGCGAACCTTTGGGCGTTTGCGTGGGCATCGGCGCATGGAATTATCCGACGCAGATCGCCTGCTGGAAAGGCGCGCCCGCGCTGGCCTGCGGCAATGCTCTGGTCTTCAAACCTTCCGAAACCACCCCGCTTTGCGCGCTGAAAATCGCCGAAATCCTGACCGAGGCGGGCGCGCCGGCAGGTCTTTACAATGTGGTGCAGGGATATGGGGCCGTCGGGGCTGCGCTGGTCACGGATCCGCGGGTGGACAAGGTGTCACTGACCGGATCCGTCGCCACGGGCCGCAAGGTCTATGCCGCCGCCGCCGAAGGCCTGCGCCATGTCACGATGGAACTGGGGGGCAAATCGCCGCTTGTCATTTTCGATGATGCCGATCTGGAGGCCGCGGTCTCTGGCGCGATCCTGGGGAATTTCTATTCGGCGGGGCAGGTCTGCTCCAACGGCACGCGGGTTTTCGTGCAAAAAGGGATCAAGGACGCGTTTCTCGCCCGGCTGACCGACCGTCTGCAAGCCGTGGTCATGGGCGACCCCCAAGACCCCGCGACGCATTACGGCCCCATGGTCAGCGCAGCCCAACGCGATATCGTCGAAGGTTTCATCGCCAAGGGGCAGGCCGAAGGCGCGCGTCTGGTCACCGGCGGCACGCGGCCCGATATGGCGGGCTTTTTCCTGGCCCCCACGGTTTTTGCCGATGTCACAGACGACATGACCATCGCGCGCGAGGAAATCTTTGGCCCCGTCATGTCCGTGCTCGATTTCGACACCGAGGCTGAGGCGCTGCGCCGCGCCAATGACACGCCCTACGGGCTGGCGGCAGGCGTGTTCACCGCTGACCTCGCCCGCGCGCACCGCATGGCAGCAGGGTTTCAGGCCGGCACCTGCTATATCAACACCTATAATGACGCACCGGTCGAGGCCCCTTTCGGCGGTATGAAACTATCCGGCGTGGGGCGCGAAAATTCCAAGGCGGCGATCGACCATTATAGCCAGATCAAAAGCGTCTTCGTCCGCATGGACCGATGCGAGGCACCTTTCTGATGCAGGCTGATTATGTCATCGTCGGTGCGGGCTCTGCCGGTTGCGCCATCGCCTACCGTCTGGCCGAGGCGGGCAAAAACGTGCTGGTCATCGAACATGGCGGGTCGGATCGCGGCCCCTTCATCCAGATGCCTGCGGCCTTGTCCTATCCGATGAATATGAAGATGTATGATTGGGGGCTGAAATCGGACCCCGAGCCACACTTGGGCGGGCGGCAATTGGTGACACCGCGCGGCAAGGTGATCGGCGGGTCATCCTCGATCAACGGGATGATCTATGTGCGCGGCCATGCCCGCGATTTTGACCATTGGGCTGACACTGGCGCGCAGGGTTGGTCCTATGCCGATGTGCTGCCCTATTTCAAACGGATGGAACATTGGCACGATGGCGGCCATGGCGGCGACCCCGATTGGCGCGGCAAGGATGGCCCGTTGCATATCACCCGTGGGCCGCGCAAAAACCCGCTGACCCGCGCCTTTGTCGACGCGGGGCGACAGGCGGGCTATCCCATCACGCCTGATTACAACGGCGAACAACAAGAAGGCTTCGGCCCCTTTGACGCCACGATCTACAAAGGCCACCGCTGGTCCGCCGCCAGCGCCTATCTGCGGCCCGCGCTGACGCGGCCCAATTGCACGCTGACCCGCGCCTTTGCCCGCCGCATCGTGATCGAGAACGGCCGCGCCGTGGGCGTCGAGGTATCGCGCGGCAAAAAGATCGAGGTCATTCGCGCCAATGTCGAGGTGATCATCGCCGCCTCGCCGCTCAATTCGCCCAAATTGCTGATGCTGTCAGGCATTGGCCCTGCCGCGCATCTGGCCGAACATGGCATCCCCGTCGTCGCCGACCGCCCCGGCGTGGGCCAGAACCTGCAAGACCATCTAGAGCTTTATATCCAGCAGGCCGCCACCAAGCCTGTCACGCTGTTCGCCTATTGGAACCTGCGCGGCAAGGCGCGGATCGGGGCGGAATGGCTGCTTTGGAAAACCGGCCTTGGGTCATCCAACCAGTTTGAAAGCGCGGGGTTCATCCGGTCGCGTGCGGGCGTCGATTACCCCGATATCCAGTTCCATTTCCTGCCCATCGCGGTCAGCTACGATGGCAAGGTCGCGCCAGAGGGCCACGGGTTTCAGGCCCATGTCGGGCCGATGCGGTCGGCATCACGCGGGCAAGTTACGCTGCGGTCTGCCAATCCCGACGACAATCCGCGGATCCAGTTCAACTATATGTCCGACCCGCAGGATTGGATCGATTTCCGCCAATGCATCCGCCTGACGCGCGAGATTTTCGCCCAGCCTGCCTTTGACGCCTATCGCGGCCATGAAATCCAGCCCGGTGACGCCGCCCAGACCGACGCGGATCTTGACGCTTTCATCCGCGATCATGCCGAAAGCGCCTATCATCCCTGCGGCACCTGCAAGATGGGGGCGCTTGATGATCCGATGGCCGTGGTCGACCCGCAAACCCGCGTGATCGGCGTGCAGGGGCTGCGCGTGGCGGATAGTTCGATCTTTCCGCGCATCACCAATGGCAACCTCAATGCGCCCTCGATCATGGTCGGCGAAAAGGCGGCGGATCATATCTTGCAGCGCAATCCGCTGCCGCCCGCCAATGACCAGCCTTGGATTCACCCCGATTGGCAGAACAATCAAAGGTGATGTTAACGAATTATTAACCTTCGTTAACAAAATCCATTGCCTTCAACCGCTCCGCGCCGCTAGGTCGGGGCATGTTGAAAGCTTTGATCCTGCTTGGCCTCATTGCGGCCTTTCCCGCCCATGCCGACCCCAGCGGAACGCTGCGGGTGATTGATGCGGATACGGTGGATATCGGCGGCGCGCGGGTGCGGCTTTACGGGCTGGATGCGCCCGAAATGGGGCAGCCTTGCCTGCTGGACGGGCAAAGTATCGATTGCGGGCGCTGGGCGGCTGATCTGGTGCGCGCGCGTTTCGAGGGGCAATATGCCCGCTGCATCACGCGCGATATCGACCGCTATGGCAGACAGGTCGCGACCTGCGATGTGGGCGGTGCGGATATCGGGCAGGTGATCGTGGCCGCAGGCTGGGCCGTGGCCTATCGGCGCTATACGATGCGCTATGATCTTGATGAAAAAGCCGCCGCCGTGGCCGGGCGCGGGCTTTGGGCCAGCGTGATGCAAGACCCCGAAACCTATCGCGCCAGCCGCAGCATCGCCCCCGCAGCCCCTGATCCGGCCTGCAATATCAAGGGCAACATCTCGGGCAATGGGCGGATCTATCACCGCCCCGGCAACCGCGATTACGACCGCACGGTGATCAATGAGGCACAGGGCGAGCGCTGGTTCTGTTCCGAGGCCGAGGCCCGCGCCGCAGGCTGGCGCGCCGCGCGCAATTAGGCGTCGGGGTCTTCGACTTTCTGCTGAAACCGCTCGAAAAACTGATCCGCCATCTTCTTGGCAAAGCCACCGATGATCCGGTTGCCCAGCTGCGCCAGCTTGCCGCCGACCTTGGCGGTGGCGTTATAGGTCAACTCGGTGCCGCCTTCGACGGGGACCAGCACCACATCGGCGCTGCCTTTGGCAAAACCGGCGACACCGCCCTTGCCCTCGCCGACGATCGTATAGCTTTGGCCGGGGATCACGTTTTCCAGCGTGACCTCGCCTTTGAACGTGGCCGAGACCGGGCCGACCTTTTGCTTGACGGTCGCGGCAAAGCCGTCCTGCGGCGATCCCGTCAGCTCTTCGCAGCCCGGAATGCAGGCGCGCAAAGTGTCAGGGTTGTTCAGATGCGCCCAGACCGCATCGATATCCGCTGCGATCACGCGGCTGCCCGATAATTCCATGATGGTCCTCCCCTTTGGACTGATCTTCGGGGGGGATCGCATGATTTGCAATCCCCCTCTTGCGCATCTTCCGAGCCTAAATATCCCCCGCGGAGCGTTTGCGGCTGCGCCGCAAAAAGGGGCGCAGCCCCTCGCGCCGGACGCTGTCCGGCGCTCACCCCGGAGTATTTCTGGAAAAAAGAAGTCGTGGTCAATCCAGCTGATAGGGCAGCAGCCCGCGGGTGTTGGGATCGACGCGCAGATGCCGTTCCAGGGGCGGGACCGAGCGTTGGTGGCAATTGCGCCTCTCGCAGATCCGACAGGAAATCCCGATGGGCGCATAGGCGTCAGGCGCTGCGATATCCATGTGATCGGCATAGACGATGGCATCGGCATGGCGCACTTCGCAGCCCAGCCCGATGGCATAGCGGCGGGTGGGGGCGTGATAGGATCCGCCCGATTTGCTGACATCGCGGGCGAGGCAGAAATAGCGCGCACCATCGGGGGTTTCGGCCAGTTGGCGCAGGAATTGCCCCGGCAGCTCGAATGCCTGATGCACGTTCCACAAAGGGCAGGCGCCGCCGAAGCGCGCGAATTGCAGCGTGGTGGCGGAATGCCGTTTGGTGATCGTGCCGGCCTGATCGACGCGCACAAAGAAAAACGGGATGCCCTTGGCACCCGGCCGTTGCAGCGTGGACAGCCGATGCGCCACCTGTTCCAGCGATGCGCCAAACCGCGCGGCCAGCAATTCCAGATCATGCCGTGTCTCTTGTGCGGCCAGCAGGAAGGCATGATAGGGCATCAGCGCGGCACCGGCGAAATAATTCGCCAGACCGACCTTGGCGATGCTGCGCGCCTCGTCGGATTGGAACCGTGCCAGATCGAGCGTCGCATCCAGCAAGGCGCCCTGCGTCACCAGCGCCAGTTGCAGCAAGAGCTGAAAGCTCTGTGTCGCGGGATGCGCCGCAGCGGAGAGCGTCAGCAGCTTTGTGGCCGGATCGAAGGCGCGCAATGTGTCGCTGGGCGCGTAGCTGACATTGATCCCCGCCTTTCCCAGCAGGCGGGTTGCGGCTTGCGCGATGGTCTCATCGGGCGCGCATAGCCCTGCCATCCGTTCGGCGCTGCGGTCCACGGCATCGATGTAATTGTCACAATAATGAAAGAAATCGCGCACTTCTTCCCAGGGGCTGGGGCGCAGGCGGGCGTCTTCGCGGCCCAAAGCCTCGTCCAGCGATGCCAGTCTTTCATGGGTCTGCCGGTAGCCCCGGTGCAGGTCCAGAAAGGCGCGCGCCAGCGCGGGGGCATTGGCGGCCACCAGCCGCAGATCGGCCAGCGCGGGGGCGGAGCCGGTAAAGACCGGATCGGCCAGCGCCTCGCGCAGGTCACCGACAAGGCGCGCCTCGTCGCCCGATTGCAGCTCGGTCACGTCGAAACCGAATTCCTGCGCCAGCCCCAGCACCACCGCCGTGGAAACGGGGCGGTTGTTGTTTTCCATCTGGTTGAGATAGGGCAGCGACACGCCAAGCTTATCGGCAAAGGCCTTTTGCGTCATCGCCAGCCGACCGCGCAATTCGCGCAGCTTGGCGCCGGCATAGAGTTTCTGGATCGCCATCGCGCACCTTTGCAACTTTGCGGCCCATGATTAGCCGCTGCAAAGCGCGCGTCAAGCGATCCGGTTTTCGCGCCAGACCACAAAGACCACCGACAAAAAGGCCAGCACCGATGTGCCCAGCATCAGCATCTGCAAGGGCAGGGTGCCCGAATCCACCGTCAGGATGCTGCCTGCGAATTGCGACAGGGCCGCCCCGCCGCCGATCATGATCGCCCCGCCCAGCCCGCTGGCCGTGCCTGCCAGATGCGGGCGCACGGAAATCGAGCCTGCCATCACATTGGGCAGGGTCAGCCCGTTGCCCAGCCCCAGAAAGGTGCAAAAGCCGAAAAATACCAGTGGATGGATGATCCCCGCCAGCGTCAGCAGGACCGAGGTGCCCAGCCCCGCAATCGTGACGCCGGTGCCGATCAGCGCCATCTTGTTGATCCCCAGCCGGACTGAAAACCGCCCCGACAGGAAATTGCCCAAAGCATAGCCAACGGCAGGCGCGCCCAAGGCCACGCCGTTCCAGACCGGCGACAGGCCGAAAATCGTGGTGCCGACGAAAGACGCGCCCCCCAGCAGCGCGAAAAACGCCCCCGATCCGAAGGCCGCGCACATGACATAGCCCCAGAAACGGGGGGATTGCAGCAGTTCGGGGTAGGACCGCACCTGCGCGCGAAAGCCCATGCCGCCTTTGGCCAAAGTCTCGCCCAGATCGACATAGACCAGCGCCAGCGTGCCGATCCCCGCCAGCACCAGAAAGACAAAGGTCGCGTGCCAGTCAAAGGCCTGTTCCAGCGCGCCGCCGATCATCGGCCCGACCATCGGCACCAGCGCCATGCCCATCGTCACATAGCCGATCATCGAGGCGGCCTGCGCATCCGGCACGATATCGCGCACGATGGCGCGGCCCAGCACCATGCAGGTGGCGACCGCCGCTTGCAGGATGCGGAAGAACAAGAAGGCCTCGACCGTGGTGGAAAACAGCGCGCCGATTGTCGCCAGAATGAAGATCGTCAGCGAGCCCAGCAGGATCGGCCGCCGCCCGAACCGGTCTGACAGCGGGCCGACAAAGATTTGCAGCACCGCCGTTGCCGCCAGATAGCCCGACAGCGACACCTGCATGACCGCATATTCCGTGTCGAAATAGGCCGTCATCGCCGCCAGCGAGGGCAGAAAAATCGACATGTTCAGCGCCGAAATACCGGTGATCAGGATCAGCGTCAGGATATGGGGCGGGGTCGTCCGGTCCAGAAACCGGATCACTGGCGATGTGGTCATGGTGATGAGTTAGAACCCGCTGGCCGCGATGTCCATGCGCAAGACAGCCCAAAGCTCTGTGCGTGGGTGAACCGAAGGTGCGGTAATTTGCTAATTTGCAGAAATTTCACTTTGCGAACTATGGTATTTGCAAATTTTCTTAATCCCGCTTCATTCGTGCCCCGAACATGCTATGCAGGGCGAAACCTGAAGGGGAGGGGCTGGCATGGACATTCTGCAGGAACTCGAGGATCGGCGCGCCGATGCACGTCTTGGCGGCGGCGAAAAACGGATCGCGGCGCAGCATAGCAAGGGCAAGCTGACCGCGCGCGAACGGATCGATCTGCTGCTGGACGAAGGCTCGTTTGAAGAATTCGACATGTTCGTGGCGCATCGCTGCACCGATTTCGGCATGGACAAGGACCGGCCCGCAGGCGATGGCGTCGTGACGGGCTGGGGCACGATCAATGGGCGCATGGTCTATGTCTTTTCGCAGGATTTCACCGTCATGGGCGGGTCGGTGTCGGAAACCCATGGCAAGAAGATCTGCAAGATCATGGATCTGGCGATGCAAAACGGCGCGCCGGTGATCGGGATCAACGATTCAGGTGGCGCGCGCATTCAAGAAGGTGTCGCCAGCCTTGCCGCCTATGGCGATGTGTTCCAGCGCAATATCACCGCATCGGGTGTCGTGCCGCAGATCAGCCTGATCATGGGGCCTTGTGCGGGGGGCGCTGTCTATAGCCCCGCGATGACGGATTTCATCTTCATGGTGAAGGATTCCAGCTATATGTTCGTCACCGGCCCCGATGTGGCCAAGACCGTGACCAATGAAATCGTCACCGCCGAGGAATTGGGCGGGGCCAGCACCCATACCCGCAAATCATCGGTCGCCGATGGTGCCTTTGAAAATGATGTCGAGGCTTTGGCCGAAACCCGCCGTCTGTTCGATTTCCTGCCGCTGAACAACCGCGACCAGCCGCCTGTGCGCCCGTTCTTTGACGATGTGAACCGGATCGAGGAAAGCCTTGATACTTTGGTCCCCGCCAATCCGAACACGCCTTATGACATGAAGGAACTGATCCTGAAAATCGCGGATGAGGGTGATTTTTACGAGATTCAGGCCGAATTTGCCAAGAATATCCTGACCGGTTTCATCCGGCTGGAAGGGGCGACCGTGGGTGTTGTCGCCAATCAGCCGATGGTGCTGGCGGGCTGTCTGGATATCGACAGCAGCCGCAAGGCCGCGCGTTTCGTGCGGTTCTGCGACGCGTTCGAAATTCCCGTGCTGACGCTGGTTGATGTTCCGGGCTTTCTGCCGGGCACGTCACAGGAATATGGCGGCGTTATCAAACACGGCGCGAAACTGCTTTATGCCTATGGCGAGGCGACGGTGCCAAAGGTCACTGTCATCACCCGCAAAGCCTATGGCGGGGCCTATGTCGTGATGGCGTCCAAGCATTTGCAGGCCGATTTCAACTATGCCTGGCCCACGTCGGAAATCGCCGTGATGGGTGCCAAGGGTGCGACCGAAATCATCCATCGTGGCAAATCCCCCGAGGAAATCGCCGCACGCACCGCTGAATACGAGGCGCGATTTGCCAATCCGTTCGTGGCCGCCGAAAAGGGGTTCATCGACGAGGTGATCATGCCCCATTCCACGCGCAAGCGGATCTGCCGCGCCTTCGCGTCGCTGCGATCCAAGAAAACCCAGATGCCGTGGAAAAAACACGACAATATTCCGCTTTGAACCAAAGGTCAGATTGATGGCACTGCCATATATGGACAAACACCGCGGCTTTCCGGGCCGCTTGCCGGGCACGGATTTCCAATTCGTGATTCGCCGCGCCAATAAGGACGGCGCGACACCGCTGACCGAACGCATCCGCTATCCCGACCGCCGCCCCGCCGACAAACGCGCGGATGCCGGTTTCATGCAGGCGCTGTGGGAGGCTTTTGGCGAAGAGCCATTCGTGCGCGGCAATCTGGATGCGGGCCGGTTGAGCTGGCTTTTCGGCCGCGAGGTGATCCCCGCCGAAGACCCGTTCGACCCTGCCAGCTATGAGGCGATGCTGCGGATCGACGTCAAGCTGGCACGGCAGAGCTTTCCCGACATTCCCGGCCTGAACCCATGATCAGCGCGCTTGCCCATGCCGTCCGCCATGCCACAAGGCAGGAAACCGCCGATTTCGGGGCGCGGATATCTGCGGGCTTTGGCGCGGGGCAAAGCTGCGGCATGATGAGATATGCGGTGGCGCGATTGGGGCCGCGATCTGGCCTGCGCGCAGCTGCATCCTTGAACCACGCCGACCCTTCCCTTGACCGGCCTGCCTATTCCCTTGGCGGGCCGGTTTCCCCTATGGCGGCGGGCGGCGGCAAAAAATCGGCTGATATTGGATATCACACGCTTAAGGGTATTGAGTTATCAGGCACGAACAGCGATTCTGGCGCTGTTTCCACCAAACCCAATAAAGGCAGAACACCATGCAGAAGAAATCCATCATCTTGGCGGCCTTTGCTGCTTTCGCTTTGTCCGCTTGTCTGGAAAGCGACACCGAACGTGCCGTCGCAGGCGCGGGCGCAGGTCTGGTCGCGGCGGAATTGCTGGGCACTGACCGCACCGGTACGGTTCTGGCCGGTGCCGCCGCAGGCGTATTTTGTGACGACGTCGGCGTCTGCCGTCCCGTCCGCCGCTAATTTCGCAGCCCGCAACAGGGCTGTCAGTCACCATTGCCGCCGTCGGGGATATTCTCCGGCGGCGGTTTTGCGTTCTTGGGGAGACCATTGATGTTCAAGAAAATTCTGATCGCCAACCGGGGCGAAATCGCCTGCCGCGTCATCAAGACGGCGCGCAAGATGGGCATCCAGACGGTGGCGATCTATTCCGACGCCGACCGCCATGCGCTGCATGTCAGAATGGCTGATGAGGCGGTGCATATCGGCCCGGCCCCCGCCAACCAATCCTATATCGTCATCGACAAGGTGATGGCCGCGATCAAGGCGACCGGTGCCGAGGCCGTGCATCCCGGTTACGGTTTCCTGTCCGAGAATGCCAAATTCGCCGAGGCGCTGGAGGCCGCAGGCGTTGCCTTCATCGGCCCGCCCAAAGGCGCGATCGAGGCGATGGGCGACAAGATCACCTCGAAGAAACTGGCGCAAGAGGCCAATGTCTCGACCGTGCCGGGCTATATGGGCCTGATCGCGGATGCCGATGAGGCGGTGAAGATTTCCAACCAGATCGGCTATCCGGTGATGATCAAGGCCAGTGCCGGTGGCGGTGGCAAGGGCATGCGCATCGCTTGGGATGATCAAGAGGCCCGCGAAGGGTTTCAATCCTCCAAGAACGAGGCTGCCAACAGTTTCGGCGATGACCGGATTTTCATTGAAAAATTCGTGACCCAGCCGCGCCATATCGAAATTCAGGTGCTGGCCGACCAGCATGGCAATGCGGTCTATCTGCATGAACGCGAATGTTCGATCCAGCGCCGCAATCAGAAAGTCATCGAAGAAGCCCCCAGCCCGTTTCTGGACGAAGCCACCCGCAAGGCGATGGGCGAACAATCCGTCGCTCTGGCGCAGGCCGTGGGCTATACCAGTGCAGGCACGGTGGAATTCATCGTCGATGGCGACCGGAACTTTTACTTTCTGGAAATGAACACGCGTTTGCAGGTGGAACATCCTGTGACCGAGCTGATCACCGGTGTCGATCTGGTCGAACAGATGATCCGCGTCGCGGCGGGGGAAAAGTTACCCTTTGTGCAAAGTGATCTGAAAATCAACGGCTGGGCCATGGAAAGCCGGCTTTACGCCGAAGACCCCTATCGCGGGTTCCTGCCATCCATCGGCCGTTTGACGCGCTATCGCCCGCCCGTGGAAGAGGCGACACCCACACGGGCCGTGCGCAATGATACCGGCGTGTTCGAGGGCGGCGAGATCAGCATGTTCTATGACCCGATGATTGCCAAGCTCTGCACCTGGGGGCCGGACCGTGCCTCGGCCATCGCGGAAATGCGGCTGGCGCTGGATGCGTTCGAGGTCGAAGGGATCGGCCATAACCTGCCGTTCCTTGCAGCGGTCTATGACCACGAGAAATTCACATCCGGCACGATGACCACCGCCTTCATCGCCGAGGAATTCCCCGACGGGTTCAACGGCACGACCCTGCCGGATGACACTTGCCTGCAAATCGCGGCCTCTGCCGCCGCCATGCACCGCGTGTCCGAAATCCGGCGCGCGCGGATCAGCGGGCGGATGGGCAACCATGAAAGGCATGTTGGCGAAGATTGGGTCGTCTCGATCCAGGGCGCGCATCACCGCGTCCATATCAGCGCCGATAAGAAAGGGGCCGATGTCACCATCGCGGATCGCACCCTGCGCGTGACCAGCCAATGGACACCCGGCCAGCCGCTGGCGCGGCTTGACGTGGATGGCGCGCCTTTGGTGCTGAAGATCGGCAAGATTTCAGGCGGGTTCCGTGTGCGTTATCGCGGGGCTGATCTGAAGGTGCATGTGCGCAGCCCGCGTCAGGCGGAACTGGCGGCCTTGATGCCCGAAAAGCTGCCGCCCGATACATCCAAAGTGCTGCTCTGCCCGATGCCCGGCCTGATCGTGAAGGTCGATGTGGCCGTGGGTGACGAGGTGCAGGAAGGTCAGGCGCTTTGCACGGTCGAGGCGATGAAGATGGAAAACATCCTGCGCGCCGAACGCAAAGGCGTGGTCGCCAAGATCAACGCCAACGCCGGGGACAGCCTGGCCGTTGATGATGTGATCATGGAATTCGAATGACCGGTCAGCGCAGATTTTCGCCGCGCCGGTCCTCGATTTCCTGCTGGCGCAGCGGGGTGCGGTCGATCGACCGTGTCAATTCCCGCACGCTCCATAATTCGGGCTTGCGTTGCAGGACGCGGCCATCCTTATCCACCACGGTCAGCGCATATCCGCGCGGGCGCAGCGCGATGCGCACCGATGTGCGCGCCGCCGGATCGGTGTCGGTGATCAAGATCACGTCGCGTTCGATCAGCCGGTCGATATCTGCCAAAAGCAAATCCATCTGCTGGCGGAACCTTGGATCATTGGGCGTGTCGGCAAAAATCACCACCGCGCGGGCCAGCCATTGCAATTCGGCCAGGCTGACCTCGGAGGCATCGAAAACCTGCGTTGGATCGGTTTCCCAGCGCTCGATGATCGATTGGTCAACCACAGCCTCATCCGCTGACAGGCTGGTGGTGGCAATAAGCGCGACAAGCGCGATACAGAACATTCTTTTCATAGCTACCAATATAGTCCGACCACGCCACAAAGCTAAGTCCCAAAGGCGCAAGGACAACACCTTTTTTGCGACCGGATGTGACACAGCCAACAGGAGCCTGCGATGACCGACAAGAAAACATGGGAAAAGCTGGCCAGTGGTGAATTGCGCGGCAAGCCGCTGGATGCGCTGACATGGCACACCCTCGAAGGTATTCCCGTCCAGCCGCTCTATACCGCCGAAGATACCGCAGAGCTGCCGCATCTGGGCGGCATCCCCGGTGCGGCCCCCTATACGCGCGGCGTCAAGGCCACGATGTATGCCGGCCGCCCCTGGACGATCCGGCAATATGCGGGGTTTTCGACAGCCGAGGAATCCAACAATTTCTACCGCAAGGCGCTGGCGGCAGGGCAACAGGGTGTCTCTGTCGCCTTTGATCTGGCCACCCATCGCGGCTATGACAGCGACCATCCCCGCGTCGAAGGGGACGTGGGCAAGGCCGGTGTCGCCATCGATTCCGTCGAGGATATGAAAATCCTGTTTGACGGGATTCCCTTGGATAAAGTGTCCGTATCCATGACCATGAATGGCGCGGTGATCCCGATCCTGGCCAATTTCATCGTCGCGGGTGAAGAACAGGGCCATCCGCGCAATGTGCTGTCGGGCACGATCCAGAACGACATCCTCAAGGAATTCATGGTGCGGAATACTTACGTCTATCCGCCCGAACCCTCGATGCGGATCATCGCGGATATCATCGAATATACCACCGCCGAGATGCCGAAATTCAATTCGATCAGCATCAGCGGCTATCACATGCAAGAGGCCGGCGCGAACCTTGTGCAGGAACTGGCCTATACTTTGGCCGATGGGCGCGAATATGTGCGCGCCGCCATCGCGCGGGGCATGGATGTGGACCAATTCGCAGGGCGGCTAAGTTTCTTTTTCGCCATCGGGATGAATTTCTTCATGGAGGCCGCGAAACTGCGCGCGGCCCGTCTGCTGTGGTCGCGGATCATGGCGGAATTCGATCCCAAGGACCCCAAATCCTCCATGCTGCGCACCCATTGCCAGACCTCGGGCGTGTCCTTGCAGGAACAAGACCCCTATAACAACGTGATCCGCACAGCCTATGAGGCGATGTCGGCGGTGCTGGGCGGCACGCAATCGCTGCATACCAATGCGCTGGACGAGGCGATTGCGCTGCCGACCGAGTTTTCGGCGCGGATCGCGCGCAATACGCAGTTGATCTTGCAGGAAGAGACCGGCGTGACGAAAGTCGTCGATCCGCTGGCAGGGTCGTATTACGTCGAAAGCCTGACCCATGATCTGGCCGAGAAAGCCTGGGAATTGATCCAGGAGGTCGAGGAAATGGGCGGCATGACCAAGGCCGTGGCCTCCGGCATGCCCAAGCTGCGGATCGAGGAAACCGCCGCCAAACGGCAGGCCGCCATCGACCGTGGCACCGAGGTTGTCGTCGGCGTCAACAAATACCGCAAGGATAACGAGGATCCCATCGACATCCTTGATATCGACAACGAGGCCGTGCGCCTGTCGCAGATCGCGCGGATCGACCGCACCAAATCCGCCCGCGATGCCACAGCCTGCGATGCGGCGCTGGCCGAACTGACCCGCCGCGCAGGCGAGGGCGGCAATCTGTTGGAAGCGGCGGTCATTGCCGCGCGCGCACGCGCCACCGTGGGGGAAATCAGCATGGCGATGGAAAAAGTGTTCGGCCGCCACCGTGCGGAGGTCAAGACGCTGGCCGGGGTCTACGGCGCCGCCTATGAGGGCGATGCCGGTTTCGCGGCCATTCAGGCCAGTGTCGAGGCCTTTGCCAATGATGAAGGCCGCCGCCCGCGCATGCTGGTCGTCAAGATGGGGCAGGACGGGCATGACCGTGGTGCCAAGGTGATCGCCACCGCCTTTGCCGATATCGGGTTCGATGTCGATGTCGGCCCCCTGTTCCAGACCCCCGCCGAGGCCGCACAGGATGCCATCGACAACGACGTGCATGTGATCGGGATTTCGTCACAGGCGGCTGGCCACAAGACGCTGGCCCCCAAATTGGTGCAGGCGCTGAAAGATGCGGGGGCGGATGATATCATCGTCATCTGCGGCGGCGTGATCCCGCAGCAGGATTACAAGTTCCTTTATGATAGCGGGGTCAAGGCGATCTTTGGCCCCGGCACCAATATCCCCAAGGCGGCCGAAGATATCCTGCATCTGATCCGGGCGGCGCGCGGCTGATCCGGCCCCTGCGGGGCTGGATGCCTCCGGCGGGGATATTTCGGCTCGGAAGATGAGGACGCACCATGCTGAGGCTTGACCATCTTGCTGTTGTTGCGCCGGATCTGGCCATGGGGACGGCCTGGGTCGAGGCTGCTTTGGGCGTCACCCTGCAGCCCGGCGGCAAACATGCCCGGTACGGCACGCATAACACACTGTTGGGGCTGGGCGATGATCTTTATCTGGAGGTGATTGCCAAGGATCCCGAGGCTTCCCCCTATGACGGGCCGACATGGTTCGGGCTGGATGATTTTACCGGCGCGCCGCGCCTTGGCAACTGGATTTGCCAGACCGATGATCTGGACGGCCTGCTGCGCGATGCGCCCGCTGCCGTGGGGCTGCCCCGCGATCTGTCGCGCGGCGATCTGGCCTGGCGCATCACCGTGCCGGAGGATGGCAGCAAACCTTATGACGGGGCCTATCCGACATTGATCCAATGGGCGGCTGGCACGCATCACCCGGCGCGCCGGCTGGCGGAGAGCGGTTGTCGTCTGCTGGAACTGACCGTCAGTCACCCGCAGGCGGATGATCTGCGCGCGATGCTGCCGCTGGCCGATGACAGGGTCCGGTTTGTCGTGGGGCCAGCCGGATTTGCCGCCGATTTCGACACCAAGCAGGGGCGCCGCAGGCTTTGCTAGGGTAATTTCGCGCGGTCGGTTGCAGCGAGAGGTTGCAACAGCCGCGCAGGTCGGGTTCAAGGTCGGGCATCGTTTTGATCAAAGGACCCACATGTCGATCTGGACCCGCATCGCTGAAGCGCTGGCCGCCCTGGCCAAGGGCGAGGGCTTGCTGGCGGTCTTTGACCGGCTGCGCACGCCGCCGGACCGGTCTGTCGCCTTTACCATCGCGGTGATCGCGCTGGGGGCCAAGATGGCCAAGGCCGATGGTCATGTGTCGCGCAACGAGGTCCGCGCCTTTCGCGATGTCTTTGTCATCACCCCCGAGGAGGAAGACAATGCCGCCCGTGTCTTTGATCTCGCGCGGCAGGATGTGGCGGGCTATGACATCTATGCGCGCCGTATCAAGGCGATGTTTGGCGATCAGGACGGCCCGCTTTGTGACCTGCTGGAAGGGTTGTTCCATATCGCGCTGGCGGATGGCCGCTATCACCAGAGCGAAGATGCCTTTCTGCGCGAGGTCGCGGCGATCTTTGGTTTTGACGATCGCCGGTTCCAGCGGATCCGCGCGCAATTCGTTCCCGATGCCGAACGTGACCCTTTTGCCGTGCTGGGCGTTGATCCCGATGCGCCGATGCCGCAGGTCCGCGCCGCCTGGGCGCAGCTGGTTCGCGACACCCATCCCGACCAGATGATCGCGCGCGGCCTGCCCCCCGAGGCGGTCAAGCTGGCCGAGCGGCGCATGGTTGCGATCAACCGCGCCTGGGAAGAGATCCGCGCCGCGCGCTGATCGCCAAAGCAGCGCGCCGGGTTACTTGCCGCCGGGTTATTTGCCGCCCAGTCATTTGCCGCCGAGTCATTTGCCGAAAGTGACGATCCCTGTCGCGTTCAGCGCATTTGCCAAAGCGTTGAACCGGACCTCTGCGACCTCGCCGTAAAGCGGGCGGGCATGGTCGGTCAGCCGCAGGGTGACTTCATTGGTCTTGCGGTTCAGTTTCAGCGTGCCGGGCTGTTCATCCGCCGTCAGCCAGAGCATCGCGCCAAGCCGCATCGCCTTGCCCAGGATCTCGGCTTCTTTGATCTGCTCGGGGGTCAGCATGGCGAAGAGCGGATCAAAGCGGCTGTTCGCGGTCTTGCTGGAATAGCGGTTCATCAGCGCCAGCCCCAACAGGACCCGTTCATAATGTTTCAACCCGCCCAGATTGGCGCGGGTCGCGTTGTCAAAGGTCACCTCGGCGCGGTAATCGGGATGCGCGCGCCAGCTGACATCATGCAGCAGGCAGGCGGCCTTGATGATCCGCTTGCGCTGCCAATTGGCGCGCGGAAACAGCGGTTTGACGAAATCGTAAAGGATCCGTCCGAAACCGGGCAGGCGGGCATCCTTGTTTTCGGCGAAACGGCAGCTTTCGATCAGCGGGTCGCGTTCGCGCAGCGCGCGCGGCATCTGTTCGTAAAGCATCCCTTCGCGGATACCATAGGATGACACCGCCACATCCTTGGGCTTGAAGCTGCGCATCAATTCCTTCAGCACGATCACCGCCAGCGGGACCAGCGACATCCGGCTGTCCGAGATATGGCAGCGGCTGCGCAATTCCGCCAGGTCAGAGTTGCGGATATATTCGGCGGTCATGCTGATCTGGCGCGAGGACATGCGGTATTCATGCAGCACCGTCAGCGGATAGCCGCGCCGTTCCATGTCGATCCGCGCGATGGCCCGCCATGACCCGCCGACCAGAAACAGGCGCATCCCGGTTTCAAGGTTCATCTCTTTGTGCAGATCCTGCATGGTCGCGCGGACATGGGCCTTGATCGCCTTTTTGCCACCCTTGATTTCGCGCAGTTTCAGCGGGCCAAGCGCGGAGGTCACGCGCTGGCCGACGCGGCCTTCGGCCAGATCGGCCAGTTCCATGGACGACCCGCCGATATCGCAGACAAGGCCGTAACTGCCCGGCCAGCCCAGCAACACGCCCTGGGCGGACAGCCGCGCCTCTTCGCGCCCGTCGATGACCCAAAGCTTGACGCCGGTTTCGCGCAGGACTTCGTCGCGGAAATCCTGCCCGTCGCTGGCATCGCGCACGGCGGCGGTGGCGACAGCGGTCAGCGGCGGGATGCCCATACCTTGGGCCAATGCCGCGAAACGGCGGATCGCGGAAATCGCGCGTTTGCGTCCTTCGGGGTTCAGATGGCCGGTTTGCGACATGCCCGCCCCCAGCGCGCACATGATCTTTTCGTTATAGAAATAGGCAGGCGAGCGTGCCGCCCCGTCAAAGACCACCATGCGGACAGAGTTGGACCCCACATCGACAACGCCGACCCGCGCCAAGGCCTGTGCGGCGGGGTCTTCGAACAAAGGGCGGCCAAATGGCCCCCAGTCGATGCTGTCAGGCTCGGATTGCTGAGTCATGATGTCCCCGTATGCGACGTCTGACCCGTATCGGTCAATCGTCGGTATGGGTCAATTGCGGAACATCCGAGGCACCGGCAGATCCCCGCCCTGAAAGCGATGGATTTTCCATGAAAAAGCGGTGGCAATTGAAGGCAAATTCACCCTCGGGCGGGGTGGCACGGGTGAAATGGCCATCGGGTGCCATGACCCAGCTTTGCGCAACGTCAGCCATATTGGCGGCCATGATCTGGCTGACGATCTGCGCCTTGACGGTCGGGTTCTGGATATCAACCAGCGTTTCGACCCGCCGGTTCAGGTTGCGCCCCATCCAATCGGCCGAACTGATATAGACCTTGGCCTTTTTGGATGGCAGCGCTGCGCCATTGCCGAAACAGACGATGCGCGAATGTTCCAGAAACCGGCCCACGATGGATTTGACGCGGATATTGTCGGACAGCCCTGCCACACCGGGGCGCAGCCCGCAGATGCCGCGGATCACAAGGCTGATCTTGACCCCCGCCTGTGACGCCGCATAAAGCGCATCGATCACATCGGGTTCGACCAGCGAATTCATCTTGGCCCAGATCATCGCGGGTTTGCCGGCGCGGGCGTTATCCGCCTCGATCCCGATCCGGTCGATCAGGGTTTGTTTCAGCGAGATGGGCGAGATCGACAGATTTTTCAGCCCCTCTGGCTGGGCATAGCCGGACAGGTAGTTGAACACCTTGGTCGCATCGCGCCCCAGATCCTGATCGCAGGTGAAAAAGCTCAGATCGGTATAGATCCGCGCCGTGATCGGATGGTAATTGCCAGTGCCGAAATGGGTATAGGTCACCAGCCTGTCGCCCTCGCGGCGGACCACGGTGCTGATCTTGGCGTGGGTCTTGTAATTCACAAAGCCGTAAACCACATGCGCGCCCGCCCGTTCCAGACGGCGCGACTGGCGGATATTGGCGGCCTCGTCGAAACGGGCCTTCAATTCGACCAAGGCGGTGACCGATTTGCCGTTCTCGGCAGCCTCGCAAAGGGCGGTGACGATGGGCGATTTCTGCGACGTGCGATAAAGCGTCTGTTTGATCGCCACGACATCGGGGTCATGGGCGGCCTGTGTCAGGAACCGCACCACCATGTCGAAGGTTTCATAAGGATGATGCAGCAGCATGTCCTTTTGCCGGATCGCGGCGAACATATCGCCGTCATGGTCCTGCACCCGTTCGGGCACCCGGGGGGTGAAACTGGGCCAAAGCAGATCAGGCCGGCTATCCAACACCAGTTCGCCTAGGTCGGAAATGCCGATCAGCCCGTCCACCTCGACCACGGCATCGCTGGCGACATGCAATTCGGACATGATCAGCGATTGCAGCGCAGGCGGCGCATTGGCCGAAATCTTGAGCCGGACAACCTCGCCCCGGCGGCGGCGTTTGAGGGCGGTTTCAAACTCGCGCACAAGGTCTTCGGCCTCTTCTTCCAGTTCCAGATCGCTGTCGCGCAGCACTTTGAAGCCGCAATTGCCCTTGACCTGATAGCCCGGAAACAGCCGCGGAATATGCAATAGCAGCAATTCTTCCAGCGGCAGGAACCGGTGGCCCGTGGTGCTGGGCAGCGAAATGAACCGCGCGATCTGGGCGGGGATCGGCAAAAGCGCGCGCAGGCTGCGTTTATCGGCGCTGCGTTCAAGTTGCAGCGCCAGTGCAAACCCTTCGTTGGGCAGAAACGGAAACGGATGCGCAGGGTCGATCGCCAAGGGCGACAAAACCGGAAACACCTGATCGAGGAAATAATCCTGCAAGAAATCATTATCGGCGGCGGTGACATCCTTGCGCGACAGGATGGCGATGCCATTGTCTTTCATTTCCGCCTCGAGCGCGCTGAACACGACTTGCTGGCGGGTCATCAAGGCGCGCGCCTCGCGGTCGATCTCGACCAGCTGTTCGGCGGGGGTCAACCCGTCCAGCGCGGGCGTCACATTGCCGGCGATGGCCAATTCGCGCAGGCCCGCGACCCGGACAGTATAGAATTCATCCAGATTGGTTGCCGAAATCGACAAAAAGCGCAGCCGTTCCAGCAGCGGCACGCGCGGGTTTTCAGCCTCTTCCAGCACGCGCCAGTTAAAGCCGACCCAGCTTAGCTCTCGGTTCACAAACCGGGCGCTGCTGGCGATATCCGTCTCAAGGGCTGTGGCGGCGGGAAAGTCGCCGGTCAGGAAATTTGCGTTGTTCATGCTGCCTTTTGTCCCGCGAAGGTTGCGGTTTTGTGACAATGATGCAGCGGCTAGTCGGGCTTGTCCAGCAGCCGTGCAGCCAACCTGTGGTTGATCTTGTGGCCGCTTGCCAAGGCGGCGCTGTCCAATGCGGCCACGATGGCGGCGGCGGCGGCAAAGGACCGCTCGATCCGGGGCGCCAGATAGGCGGCCAGATCGGGGGGCGGCAGCAATTGGCGGTCGGCGAAAAGCTTCATCATCACCGCCTGCAACAGCGCGTCATCGGGATCGGCGACCTGTGCCACGGCGCTGCCCTGCATCCGGCTGGCCAGATCGGGCAGGGTCAGCGGCCAATGCCCCGGCGTCTGGCGCGCGGTCATCAGCAACAGCCCGCCGCTGTGTTGCAGGTGGTTGTGCAGATGGAACATCGCCTCTTGGGCGGTCTGAGGCAGGCGGTCCATATCCTCGACCACCAAGGCCGCGGCTGTGGGTTGGAAATCGGCGGTCAGATCGGCGGCCGCGATGATCTGCGTGCGCTGCCCCCCTGCGAAAATCCGCGCCAGATGGCTTTTGCCGCAGCCCATCGGCCCCGCGACAACCAGCTTGCGCAGTGGCCAGCGGTCCGGATCGGTCACCATGCCAAAGGCGGTCGCATTCGCGGTCGAGACGAAAAAATCATCCGGCCCCAGCGCCACCCCGTTGGGCCAGTCGAAACTCAGCTGTTGTGCCATCATGGGGCCTTGGACTGCCCTTGATACAGCAGGCTGTCGCGGTATTTGCCCAACGCGTAGCGGGTCAGCACGCCGATCACGGCGGCGACCGGCACGGCAACCAACATGCCGACAAAGCCGAACAGCGACCCGAAAACCGATAGTGCAAAGATCAGCCAGACCGGATGCAGCCCCACCGAAGACCCAACCAATTTGGGCGTCAGGATATTACCTTCGAGGAACTGGCCCACCCCGAAGATCACGGCGATGATCCCGATCCGCAGCCAATTGGTCGCATAGGTCACGGTTTCCCCATCCGCGATCTCGACCGAGCCCCAGAACTGGAACAAAGCCAATCCCAGCGCCAAAGCCCCGCCGACCAAGGCGCCCACATAGGGGATGAAGGTGATCAGCCCCGCGATAAACCCGACGATCAGCCCGAAATTCAGCCCCGCCAGCATCAGGAAAAGCGCGTAATAGCTGCCAAGGATCAGGCAGACCGTCAATTGCCCACGGATGAAAGACGCCAGCGTGCGGTCGATTTCGCTGCCAAGGTGACGGACAGTCGCGACATGATCGCGCGGCAGCAGCCCGTCGATCTTGGCGATCATCTTGTCCCAATCCAGCAGCAGATAAAAGGCGACAACCGGTACGATCACCAGCAGCACAAGGATATTGATCAGCCCCATGGCCGAGCTGAGCAGGCTGTTGATCAATTCACCGCCGCGGGCCTGGATCGTTTCTCCGATAGCCTGCAATTGCTGACGGATCGTGCTTTCCGGTTCGATCAATTCGGGAAAACGCGCGGTCAATCCGGCCTGAAGCCGTTCAAACAGGGCAGGGGCGGTATCGATCAGCGCGGTGGTTTGTTTGACCAGCGTCGGGATCACCAGCAGGATCAGCAGGATGAACACCATAGCGGCGGCCAGGGTGATGATACTGACCGCAAGCGCCCGGCTTAGGCCCGCGCGCTGCAACCTGTCGGCGACAGGGTCCAGCAGATAGGCGATCGCCCCGCCCAGCACGAAAGGCAGGATCACATCGCCCAAGACCCAAAGCACGGCCAGAAACAGCGCCGTGGCGATGCCCCAATATTTGATCTGGTCCTTGATGGGCAGGGCCATCGGTCGCTCCGTTTTGGTTCTTGCCGTGATGCGGCAAACCGGCCTTGCGTGCAAGGGGCCTGCGCATTTTCGAGCGCTGTCAATCACAATGCTTGCGGGGGCATGGTTGCGCGATTACACGTCAAAATCAATTTCCGCCTGTCACAAAGGTTACCCCCATGCGCCTCAGCCGATATTTCCTGCCCGTCCTGAAAGAAACCCCGCGCGAGGCGCAGATCGTGTCGCATCGCTATATGTTGCAGGCCGGGATGATCAAACAGGCCAGCGCGGGGATTTATTCCTGGCTGCCCTTGGGGTTCAAGGTGCTGCGCAAGATCGAAAATATCGTGCATCAGGAACAGGAACGCGCGGGCCATATCGCGATCCAGATGCCGACGATCCAATCGGCGGACCTTTGGCGTGAAAGCGGGCGCTATGATGCTTATGGCGAAGAAATGCTGCGTATCAAGGACCGTGGCGGGCGTGACATGCTGTTCACCCCCACGGCCGAGGAATTGGTCACCGACATCTTCCGCGCCCATGTGACCAGCTACAAGGATCTGCCGCTGACGCTTTATCAGATCCAGTGGAAATTCCGTGACGAGGTCCGCCCCCGTTTCGGCGTCATGCGGGGCCGCGAATTCTATATGAAGGACGGCTATAATTTCGATCTGACCAAAGAAGACGCGCTGCACGCCTATAACCGCCATCTGGTCAGCTATCTGCGCACCTATGAACGCATGGGGTTGCAAGCGATCCCGATGCGCGCGGATTCTGGCCCCATCGGCGGCGATGACACGCATGAATTCCTTGTGCTGGCCGACACCGGCGAATCGGAAGTGTTCTATGACAGCCAGATCACCGATCTGAAATTCGGGGACCGGCAGATCGATTACAATGATCACGCCGCCTGTGCCGCTGTGCTGGATGAATTCACCAGCCGCTATGCGCGCACCGATGAAACCCATGACGAGGCGCTGTTCAACCAGATCCCTCAGGACCGCCGCCGCACTGCGCGCGGCATCGAAGTGGGCCAGATTTTCTATTTCGGCACCAAATATTCCGAGGCGATGGGCGCCATGGTCGATGACGGCAAGGGTGGCAAAGTGCCGGTCCATATGGGCAGCCACGGGATCGGCGTGTCGCGTCTGCTGGGCGCGATCATCGAGGCCAGCCACGACGACAAGGGCATCATCTGGCCCGAAGGCGTGACGCCGTTCCATTGCGGGATCGTCAACCTCAAGCAAGGCGACGCAGAGGCGGATGCCGCCTGCCAGGCGCTTTACGACAGCCTGACCGCGCTGGGGCTGGAACCGCTTTATGATGACCGCGACGAACGGGCGGGGGCCAAATTCGGCACGATGGATATGATCGGCCTGCCTTGGCGGATCACCGTTGGCCCGCGCGGGCTGAAAAACGGCGTGGTCGAACTGACCTGCCGGCGCACGGGCGAAAGCGAGGAATTGCCGCCCGTGGATGCGGTGGCCAAGATCGCCAAGATCTATGACGGGATCGCATGATCGCGCTGATCCGCGCGACCACAACCAAAGGGTGCTGGTGCAGCCTTGGCCTGCGCGCTATGTAGCAGGCCATGAATACACCGCGCCCTTTTGCCAAATTCGAATGGATGATCGCCTGGCGCTATATCCGCGCCAAACGCGCCGAGGGTGGCGTCAGCGTCATGACATGGATCAGCCTGATCGGTGTCACGCTGGCCGTCTTCGCGCTGATTGCGACGCTGGCCGTGCGGTCGGGCTTTCGCGCTGAATTCATCGATACGATTGTGGGGGCCAATGCCCATGTCACCGTGGTGCGCCCGCGTGACGTGATCGCGGATTACGCCGAAATGGCCGAGCGGATCATGCAAGTGCCCGGTGTGGCCAGTGTCGCGCCCTTGGTGCGCGGGCAGGCGATGGCGGGGGCTTTCGGGCAGATCGCGCTTGCCGATATCTATGGCATCCATCTGGATGACCTTAAGGCCTCCGAGGCTATCGTGGATAGCGAACGCACCATCGGCGATATCGACGACCTGCCGAACGGGATAGCCCTTGGCTCTGCCTTGGCGGCGAACCTCGGGCTTGGGCTTGGCGACCGGATCGAGATCACCACACGGTCCGGCGCGGCCACGCCGATGGGTCAATCGACACGGCGCAATGCCTATGAGGTGGTCTATATCTTTTCCACCGGCCGCTATCAGATCGACGAGGTGCGCGCCTATCTGCCCTTTGATGTGGCGCAAAGCATCTTTAACCGCGATTCTGTGGCGGATGAGCTGGATGTGCGGCTGGACGACATCAACCAATCCGAGGCTTTGAAACAGGATATCGCCAATGCCGCAGGCCCCAATGTCTGGGCCTATAGCTGGCAGGACCGCGTGGGCCGGTTCCTGCGCGCGCTGACGATTGAAGATAATGTGATGTTCATCATCCTGTCCATTCTGGTGCTGGTGGCCTCGATGAATATCATCAGCGGGCTGATCATGCTGGTCAAAAACAAGGGCCGCGATGTGGGCATCCTGCGCACGATGGGGCTGACCGAAGGGTCGATCCTGCGGATTTTCTTTATCTGCGGGGCCGGGATCGGCACGATCGGGACGGCGCTGGGCGTGATCCTGGGCTGTCTCTTCGCGATCTATATCGACCAGATTTTCAGCCTGGTGAATTATGTCGCGGGCGGCGGTGTCTGGGATCCGTCGATCCGGGGGATCTATAACGTGCCTGCCGAATTGCATCTGTCCGATGTGCTGAAGGCCGTATCGCTGTCGCTGGGCCTGTCCTGGATCATCACGATCTTTCCCGCCCGCCGCGCCGCGCGCATGAATCCGGTCGAGGCGCTGCGCTATGAATGAGATCCTGTCGCTGCATGATCTGCACAAGACCTATCACGCGGGCAAACCCAACGAGGTGCGCGTGCTGCAAGGCGTGGATCTGAGCGTCGGCGCAGGCGAGATCGTGGCGCTTGTCGCGCCATCGGGGGCGGGCAAATCGACCTTGCTGCATATCGCGGGGCTGCTGGATACGCCCGACAGCGGTCGGGTCAGCATCGCGGGCGTGGATATGACGCGGCTATCGGATCGCAAACGCACCGGCGTGCGGCGGGGGCAGGTCGGGTTCATCTACCAGTTCCACCATCTGCTGCCGGAATTTTCGGCGCTGGAAAACATCGTGCTGCCGCAGCTGGCCAATGGTGTCAGCGAAAAAACCGCCCATACCCGCGCAATGGGGCTGCTGGACCGCGTCGGCATCGCGGGACGGGCCGCGCACCGGCCTGCGGCGCTGTCGGGGGGCGAACAGCAGCGCGTCGCCTTTTGCCGGGCACTGGCGAACGAGCCTGCATTATTGCTGGCGGATGAACCAACCGGCAATCTGGACCCCGAGACATCCAACCGCGTGTTCGAGACCCTGATCGGGCTGGTGCGCGATACCGGGCTGGCGGCGGTGATTGCGACGCATAACCTTGATCTGGCCGCGCGGATGGATCGGCAGCTGCGGCTGCAAGCGGGCGTTCTGGTGCCGGTTTAGACCTTCTGGGTCAAGACCACGCCAGCGGCCATCAGCGCGATCCCGGCGGCACGGGTGCCGGTCAGCGGGGTGACCTGTGCGGCAAACAGCCCGAAATGGTCGATGGCCGCCGCCGAGATCAATTGCCCCAGCAGCACGAAAAACACCGCATTGCCAAGCCCGATCACCGGCGCGATCCATGTGATCGACAGGATGTAAAAGGCGACCAGCGTGCCTGCCAGAAACAGGTATTTGGGCGCCGATGCCAGCCGTGCCGCCGCCTGTGGCTGGGTCAGCAGGGCCGCGATCAGCGCCACGCCAAAGGCCACCACGAACAGCACCGCCGCCGCCATCGCCGGTGACCCGATCTGCCGGCCCAACGCCGCGTTCAAGGCTGCAAGCACCGGAATACCAAGGCCTGCGGCCAGCATGATCAGCGCGTAATGGAACATTGCAGCCCTTTCGATTGTCCTGAGGGGGGCGATATGATCTGGAGCATGGCTTGCCGCGCGCGACTTTGCTAGTCTGATAAAAAACGAGGAGGCAAATCATGCGGATATTCATTCTTGGCGCGGCGCTGGCGCTGGCGGCCTGCGTTGACGAGCAGCCGATCGACGGGCGCAGCGTCTATCTGGAAAATTGCGCCGCCTGCCACGGTGTCGACGGGACTGGCAACGGGCCAATGGCGCGCGATCTGGGCGTCACTGCCCCCGATCTGACGCAGATTTCGGCGCGCAATGGCGGCACTTTCCCGCGTGACGCGGTGATGAGCACGATTGACGGCTATCAGGCGGGCCAGCATCTGTCAGGGGCGATGCCCGAATTCGGTGCCGGTGATCTGGGCGATACGGTGATCGTGGAAAACGACGGGCTGGGCACGCCGGTGCCGTGGAAATTGCTGGTGCTGACGGATTATCTGGAAAGCCTGCAACGCTGATTTGCGGGCGGCGGGGTGAACCCCGCCCTACGGGATCTGCTGCAACAGCGCTGTGGCCAGCGGCGTGTCGGGCCTTGTGCCTGCGATTTCCAGGATCAGCTTGCGGCGGATGGCATCGGTGAATTCCGCGCCATCCATCGCGGGCATGACAAAGGCATTCGGGCCGCCGATGATGTTTTGTTCATAAAGATTGACCAGCCCGCTATTGCTGCGGAAATCATTGCTGCGCAGGATCGGCAGGGCGTTGATCGTGATGCCCGCCGCCACCACCTGATCGCGTGAGGTGGTGATCGCGGGGCCAAGCGTATTGGCCATCGTATCACCCGAAAAATCGATCACGCGGCGCAGCGAACGGATGTCATTGCCCTCGATCTGGTCCATCGCGTAAAGCAGCGCCGCCCCGATGGCATTGCTGCCGCTGGCCTGCCGTGGCGGGCCGATCAGCGCGCCTGCAAAGGCGGTGGCGCTGTCCATATCGGCGATGATGGTCCAGTCCACGACCGTCGCCTGATTGCTGGCCCATTCGACATAAGTGACCGCGATGGACCCGTAAAGCGTGTTCTGGATCGCCGCGACAACCGCCGGATCGGTGATCGCGGTCGCATAGGATTGCCGCTGGAACAGCAGTTCTTCCGCGTCGATGGACCCCGAGGCATCGGCGAGCAGGACCAGTTCAAGGTCGGTCTCGATCTGCTGGGCAAAGGCAGGCCCGGCGAGGAAGAGGGCAAGGATCAGCTGGCGCATGAGGAGAATATAGGGCGCCGTTAACCCAAGGGTAGGGTGCGCATTTTGCGCACCGATGTGGTCGATGTGGTCGATGTGGTTCCTAACAGGTGCGCAGGATGCGCACCCTACAGGTCCAACTCCTCCACGAACCGCGCGTTTTCCTGAATGTACTGGAACCGCAGTTCTGGCTTTTTCCCCATCAGCCGCTCGACCAGATCGGCGGTGTCGCCGGGCACTTCATCATGCACGGTCACGCGGATCAGTTTGCGGGTGGCGGGGTCCATCGTGGTTTCTTTCAGGTCCTTGGCGTCCATTTCGCCCAGACCCTTGAAGCGTTGCACGTCGATCTTGCCTTTGCCGCCCAGACCCTTGGCCAGCACGCGTTCTTTTTCGGCGTCATCCGCCACATAGATGCGCCGCGCGCCCTGGGTCAGCCGATAGAGCGGCGGGCAGGCCAGATAGAGATGCCCGTGGTCGATCAGCGGGCGCATCTGGGTGAAAAAGAACGTCATCAAGAGGCTGGCGATATGCGCGCCATCCACATCGGCATCGGTCATGATGATGATCTTTTCATAGCGCAGATCATCGACGTTGAACTTGGTGCCCATGCCGACGCCCAAGGCCTCGCACAGATCGTTGATTTCCTGATTGGTGGTCAGCTTGTTCGATGCCGCGCCCAGCACGTTCAAAATCTTGCCCTTCAGCGGCAACAGCGCCTGATTGACGCGGTTGCGCGCGCCCTTGCCAGAGCCACCGGCGGAATCCCCCTCGACGATGAACAATTCCGTGCCCCTGCGGTCCTTGGATGTGCAATCGGTCAACTTGCCGGGCAGGCGCAGTTTCTTGGTCGCGGATTTGCGGGCGGTCTCCTTTTCCTGACGGCGGCGCAGGCGTTCCTCGGCGCGCAGGACCAGGAAATCAAGGATCGCGCCCGCCGATTTGGTATCTGCCGCCAGCCAATTGTCGAAATGGTCGCGCACGGCGCCTTCGGTCATGCGGGCGGCGATTTCGGATGACAGCCTGTCCTTGGTCTGGCCCACGAAAGCCGGTTCGCGGATGAAACAGGACACCAGCGCGCAGCCGCCCGACATCAGGTCTTCGCGGGTGATCAGCCCGGCTTTCTTGTTATTGGCCAGCTCGCCATAGCCCTTGATGCCCTTGAGGATCGCGTTCCAGAAGCCCGCGACATGGGTGCCGCCTTCGGGGGTGGGGACCGTGTTGCAATAGGATTGGATGAACCCGTCGCGCACCGGCGTCCAGTTGATCGCCCATTCGACCTTGCCGGGTTCGTTGAATTTGTCGCTGAAATCGACGCTGCCCGCAAAGGGCCGTTCGGCATAGGTCGCGGATTTGCCCAAGGTTTCTTTCAGGTAATCGGCCAGACCGCCGGGAAAATGGAATGTCGCCTCCAGCGGGGTTTCGCCGTCGTTGATTTCCGATTTCCAGCGGATTTCAACGCCGGAAAACAGATAAGCCTTGGACTGGATGGATTTATAAAGCCGCGCAGGTTTGAACTTCTGTGACCCGAAAATCTGTTCATCTGCATGGAATGTGACGGTCGTGCCGCGCCGGTTTTGCGTGGGTCCCAGTTTCTGGATCGGGCCAAGGGGGATACCGCGCGAAAAGCGCTGTTCGAACAATTCCTTGTTGCGCGCGACCTGCACGATCATCGAATCCGACAGCGCATTGACCACCGATGCGCCGACCCCGTGCAACCCGCCCGATGTCTGATAGGCCTTGCCCGAGAATTTACCGCCCGCGTGGAGCGTGCAAAGGATCACCTCTAGCGCGGATTTGTCGGGGAATTTCGGATGCGGATCAACCGGGATGCCGCGCCCGTTATCGCGGATGGTGACCGAATGATCGGCGTGCAATTCCACCTCGATCCGGTTGGCATGGCCTGCGACAGCCTCGTCCATGGAATTGTCCAGCACCTCGGCCACCAGATGATGCAAAGCGCGTTCATCTGTGCCGCCGATATACATGCCGGGGCGCTTGCGGACCGGTTCCAAACCTTCCAGCACTTCGATGCTGCTGGCATTGTAATCATCGGGTCCTGTGGTGGACAAAAGGTCGTCGGCCATTGGCTGCTCTTTTCTTGTGGTTTGCGCCTTTATGGCAGAGGGGGGGCGTCCATGAAAGACCCCGCAGATCGTGTTTGTCATGGCCTTGGTGCTGTGGCAGGTTCCACCAAACGGGGGGCGCGATGACCAACACAATGACCACGATCAAGGGCTTGCCGGATTGGCGCTATCTGCTGGCGGAATTCTACGAGCTTTACCGCGCGATCCCCGCGGGCGGCAGCGATCGCATCCGCAGCCATCAACGCCAGGTGCGCGAGGCGATCAACCGCGTGATCAAGGCACATGCGCCCGTGCAATTGCAGCCCGCCGCGCAGAAACCTGTCACCGCGCATCTGCGCCGGGCGCTGGATCAGGGGCGCTCGGGGATCATGGCCTCGACGATCCGGGCGCTTGATACGCTCAGCGTGGATTTTTCCTGGCAATATGGCTATGAAAAGGTCCCCCCGTCGCTGGCCGGTTCCTATGCTTATGCCGAAATCGCAGGGCCGAACGGGCCGGTCATCACCTCAGAGATCATCCTGGGCGTGGTGTTATTCGCGCCCGGCTGCACCTATCCAGCCCATGCGCATCAGGGGATCACCGAAAGCTATGTCTGCCTGTCGGGCGCCGTGTCCGAGAATCACCAAGGCGTCTATGTGCCCGGCTCGATGATCTTTAACCCGCCGGATCATCTGCACAGGATCACCGTGGGCGACCGTGAACCCGCATTGCTGGCCTATGCCTGGCTGGGCAAGCCCGCCGATCTGGCCGGGCAAAAGATGGTCTTTTCGCGCCCGCGCAAATAGGCAGGCGCGCAAGGACAGCACCTAGCGCGAAAGGAACGATGATGCGCATTTTCTTTACCGGTGGTAGCGGCAAGGCGGGCAAACATGCGATCCGCCATCTGCAAGCGCAGGGGCACCGCGTGGTCAATATCGATCTGGTGCCATCGGGGCTGGATATGTCCGAATTGCTGGTCGATCTGACCGACGCGGGGCAGGTGATCGGCGCGATGTCGCAATATGCCGATTTCGACGAGCTGGAGACCGGCACAGGCGTGCCGCGTTTCGATGCCGTGGTGCATTTCGCCGCCGTGCCGCGCGTGATGATCGGCACCGATGCGGAATGTTTCCGGATCAACACGCAATCCACCTATAATGTGATCGAAGCGGCGGTGAAGCTCGGCGTGCCCAAAGTGATCTTTGCCAGTTCTGAAACCACCTATGGCATCTGTTTCGCCCATGGCGAGGTCAACCCGGATTATGTGCCGGTGGATGAAGATCACCCCACCGTGCCGCATGACAGCTATGCGATGTCCAAGGTCTGCAACGAGGCGACGGCGCGCAGCTTTCAGGCGCGCTCTGGCATAGATATCTATGGTCTGCGCATCAATAATGTCATAGAACCACATGAATATGCGGAAAAATTTCCCGCCTTCATCGCTGATCCTGCAACCCGGCGGCGCAATATCTTTGCCTATATCGACGCGCGCGATCTGGGCCATATGGTCGAGTGCTGCCTGAAAACCGACGGGCTGGGCTATCAGCTGTTCAACGTTTCCAACGACGACCTCAGCGTGGGCATCACCGCGCAGCAGGTAATCGACCGCTTTTACCAAGGGGTCGCACAGCGCGGCACGATGTCGGAAAACGAAACAATGTATAGCAATGCCAAGGCCAAGCGCATGGTCGGTTTCGCCCCGCAACATGCCTGGCGCGATGTCTTGGGCTAGCGGCTGACCGGCCCCGCCTGCGGCCTGTGATGGGCCGGTCTGCGTCAGGGCCGGATCACGCCCAAGTGTGGCCTGCGCCCCCACAGCATGATTGCGGCATGGCGCGCCCTGCGGTAGCAAAGGCCATGTTGCGCAAATTATCCCTGATCGGCTTGTTGCTGCCTGCGCCTGCGCTGGCCCATCCGCATGTCTTTGTGCAGGTGGAAATGGCGGTGGCCTTTGACGCGCAGGGTGGCGTCGCGGTCCGGCTTGACTGGGTTTATGACGCCTATTTCTCGATGCTTGTCACGGCGGATCTGGGCATTGATATCGATGGCGATCTGCAACTGACACCTGATGAACAGGCGCTGCTGGATGCGCAGGTGGCCGCATGGCCCGCCGATTTCGATGGCGATCTAGAGGTGGCGCAGGGCGACACTATCTTGCCGCTGGCGCCAAAGCGCGACCATGCGATGGTCTATGAAAACGGGATCATCCGCGAAACCCATCTGCGCCCCGTGGCGCAGCTTGCCGATCGCGCAGCACCGCTGACGATCCTGCCCTATGATCCCAGCTATTACGTCGCCTATACGCTGGCCGGTCCTGTCAGTGTCACGGGCCGCGATGATTGCACGGTCGATATCATCCCCGCCAATCTGGACGCCGCCTATACGCTGGTCGAGGAATTGCTTTATGGCCGCCCTGCCAGCGATGTCGGCCCCGATGAGGACTTTCCCGAGGTTGGCCGGTCCTTTGCCGATAAAGTGGTCGTGACATGCGCCGGCTTGCTGTAATCCTGCTGGCCGTGATCGCGGCGGCGGCGCTATGGCTTTGGGTCTTTGGCGGGGCGGATCAGATCGCGCGGCAGGCCGGTGCCGCGCAGATGCAGGTGCAAAATGCGATGGCAGCGGCCTTGCGCGCGCTTCAACAAGGCGACAGGGCGGCGGTGCTGACGCTTTGGGGGCTGTGTTTTGCCTATGGCTTTGTCCATGCGGCCGGGCCCGGGCATGGCAAGCTGGTGATTGGCGGCTACGGGCTTGGCGCGCGGGTGCCCTTGGGGCGGCTGGCGGGGCTGGCGCTGGCCGCGTCGCTGGCGCAGGCGATGACGGCGGTGGCGCTGGTTTACGGTGCTGTCTGGGCGCTGGGCTGGGGCCGCGCGCAGATGACCGGGCTGGCCGATGATGTGCTGGAACCTCTGAGCTATGCGCTGATCGCGGGTGTCGGGCTGTGGCTGGTGCTGCGCGGTGCGCGCCATCTGCGCGGCTTGCGCCAGCCTGTCCATGGACATGACGCCGTCTGCGCCAGCTGCGGCCATGCCCATGGGCCAAGCGTCGCAGAGGCCGCCGCCGTGCGGTCATGGCGCGATGCCGTCGCGATCATCGCGGCCATCGCGGTGCGCCCCTGCACCGGCGCGGTGTTCCTGCTGATCCTGACGTGGCGGTTCGGTCTGGACTGGGCGGGGATCATCGGGGCCTTTGTGATGGGGCTGGGCACCGCCAGTATCACGATGCTGGTCGCCTTTGCCGCTGTCGGTCTGCGCGAAACTACCCTGCAATTGGTCAGCAATCGCGGCACCGCGCGGATGATGGCCAGCGTCGAGATTGCCGCCGGCGCGCTGGTCACGCTGCTCGCCTTGCAGTTGGTGCTGCGCAGCATCTGATTGCGCTTTACGCACCGCGGCTTCGCGCCTAAAGCTGGCCGGATGCAGCAGATCGCCACCACATATCCCGACCACGCGCGCGCGATCTGGAAACTGGGACTTCCCCTGATTCTCAGCAATATGGCGCAATTCGCGATCCATATGACCGATACGCTGATGCTGGGCTGGTATGATGTCACCGCCTTGGCGGCGGCGACCATCGCCACATCGCTGTTTTTCGTGGTTTTCATCGTGGGCGCAGGTTTTGCGCAGGCGATCACGCCTTTGGTGGCGGCGGCCAATGAACAAAATGACCATGTGCAGGTGCGGCGTGTCACCCGCATGGGGCTCTGGCTGTCGATCATCTATGGGGTGATCGTGATGCTGCCCTTCTTCTGGTCCGAGCAGATCCTGCTGGCCATCGGGCAGGACCCGATTGTCGCGGCCGAGGCGCATCTATACCTGCGGATCGTGATCTGGGGGATGATCCCGACCTTGCTGGTGATGGCGCTGAAATCCTTTCTGGTGGCGCTGGAACATACCGCCTTTATCCTTTGGGCGACGGTCGGGACGGCGGTGCTGAACGGGCTGGTCAATTATGCGCTGATCTTTGGCAATTGGGGCGCGCCGGAACTGGGGATCGCAGGGGCGGCCATCGCCTCGGTCTTGGTGAACCTGCTGACCGTGGCGCTGCTGGTGGGCTATATCCTGCGCAAGCTGCCGCGCTATGAATTGTTCCGCAATTTCCACCGCCCCGATGCGCCGATCATGCGCCGGGTCTTCATGCTGGGCTGGCCCATCGGGCTGACATCTTTGGCCGAAGGCGGGCTGTTCAGCGCCTCTGCGGTGATGATGGGCTGGATCGGGCCGATTGCGCTGGCCGCCCATGGGATCGCGATCCAGCTGGCCAGCCTGACCTTCATGGTCCATATCGGCTTTTCGCAGGCGGCAACCGTGCGCGCAGGCCGCGCGCTGGGGCGGCGCGACGAGCAAGGGCTGCGGCGCGGCGGGATCACCGCCATCGGGCTGTCGGCGCTTTATGCGGCGGTGACCTCGGCGGTCTTTTTGCTGATCCCGGGCCTGTTGGTGTCCTTGTTCATCGACCCGGCAGAGCCGGACCGGCTGCGGCTGATCGAGGTCGGCATCCTGCTGGTCATGATCGCGGGGCTGTTCCAGCTGGTCGATGGGGTGCAGGTCGTTGTGCTGGGGCTGTTGCGCGGGGTGCAGGATACCACCGTGCCCATGGTGATGGCGGCGTTCAGCTATTGGGGAATCGGTCTGCCGGCCAGCTATCTTTTGGCATTTTACTGGGGGTTTGGCGGTGTCGGCATCTGGCTGGGGCTGGTGTTGGGGCTGCTGGTCGCGGCGATCCTGCTGATGTGGCGGTTCTGGGGCCGCTCGGTGCGGATCAGCGCCGCGCTGGGCTAGGCCTGTCGGTCCAGATCGCGCAGCCGCAGGCGCGGATGCCGGAACAATCCCACATCATCAAGCCTGCGCAGATGCGGAAACAGCGCCAGATATTGCGCCAGCGCCGCGCCGCGCAGCCCAAGGCTAAAGGCGGTGCCCGGATGCAGGCTTTCGACGCCGATGCCGTTGACCATCAGCGTTTCCTGCGCGCCAAAGCCCAGCTGATAAAGATCGACCGGGGCGGCGGGGCGCAGGGCGATGAATTGCTCGCCATCCACGAAATCATGCGCCGGAATATAGGCTGCCTTTTTGCCGGTCAGTTTCGCCACATTGCTGGTCGCGTGATAAAGCCGCGCCGCAGGCCCAAGCACCAGATCCTGCAAGGGCCGCCCGATCCCCAGCGCATCGGCGGTGATCCGCGTCAGGCTGTGCCGCGCTGGCCCCGCATCACAAGGTGTGATCGTGATCATCCCGCGCCATAACAGCGGCGCATAGCTGCCGTCGATCAGCCGCAGGCCATCGCCCGGCAACAGGTCTTCGACCGCGACCGGGCCGTGACGCGTTTGCACGATCGTGCCGCGCCCCAAGGCGGCAAAGGCATCCTCGAAGGCGGCGGTGGCGGGGGCCATGGCGCTGGTCTGGATCAGCCGCCCGCCTGCAAGGCAGGTGATCGTGTATTTGCGCTCTGGCCTGTGGCGCAGCGCCTTGTCTTGCGGGGGGCGTGCCGGATCAGGCCCCGGTAGATCAGGCCCCTGTGGATCAGGCCCCCGCGGATCAGAATAGGCCGAGGCGGTATTGGAACGGCTTGGCATGCGGATCCTTTAATGGGCTGGTCGCGCCACAAGTGATTTGCCCGCTTGGGGCAGGCGGCTGTGGCGCATGAGGTCGGGGCAATATGCGCGATCAAACTGGCAGGACTTTGGCGGTCGCAGGCGCGGCGGCAAGAAAACAGGTATCGGTCTGCAACCTGTAATGCGCTGAAATCAGGCATTTTCCACGCCATCGCGCGCCGGGGCAGGGGCCATGCCATGGCGCGGTCCCGCTGTCGCCGCATTGCTGCCCTGATTACAGCCGGATCGCCGCGATCAGCCGGCCGTAATCGGCCTCTTGCAGATGCACGCTGCGCCGATAGCTGTAAAAACGCAGCGGATCGCCATAGGTGCAATGCCGCGTCCAATGCGCCTGTCCGATGCCGCAAGCGCGCAGCCGCATCAGGCCAAATCCGGGCAGATCGAACTGGAACCGCCCCGGCGCGCCAGCGGCAAAGAACCTGTCATAGCCCGGATCGACAGCGACGAAACGGTCGCGGAAATCGCTGCCCACCTCGTAATTGCGCTGGCTGATCGCGGGGCCGATCACGGCTGCGATATTGGCGCGGGTGCCGCCCAGCTGTTCCATGGCCTGCACGGTCTGTTCCAGCACACCGGCCAGCGCGCCTTTCCAGCCCGCATGGGCGGCCCCGATCACCCCGGCCTGATCGTCATAGAACAACACAGGCTGGCAATCGGCCGTCAGCACCGAGAGCGCGATCCCCTTGGTGCGGGTGACCAAAGCATCGGCCTTTTGCAGCAGCGGGCCTGCGGTGGTGACGGTGACGACATCGGCGGAATGCACCTGATGCACGCCGACCAGCTGCTCTGCCGTCAGATCGAGCGCGCCTGCCACCCGGTCACGGTTGATCGCCACGATATCGGATTGATCCGAACTGCCGAACCCGCAATTCAACCCTGCGAAGACCCCCGAGGATGCGCCGCCCTTGCGGGTAAAGAACCCGTGCCGCGCGGTGCCAAGTGCCGTGTCGGTGATGATTTCGAGCGTCATGCGTCCAGTCCGGGTGGGGGCATGGCTGTCCCAGGGTAAAGCGCCATCACTTTGAACAGCTCACCCATTTCGGCCGGGTGGGTCAAGCGGCGATGTGCGGCGATATGGGCATCCAGCGCCGGTCCAGTCAACCCTGTGGCGAGTTTTTGCGCACGCGCCGTGATCCCCAGCCGTTCCAGAAACAGGCCCTGCGGCGTCAGGCGGCTATGGCGCGCGGGGGCGGCATGGGCGGCGATGGCGGCGAAATCGACATGCGCTGTCAGATCGGCCTGTCCGGGGGCGGCCAGCGGGTCGGCGGGGGCATGGCGCGCCAGCGCCTGCAACGTATCCCCCAAAGACTGCCAATCTCCGTAGTCAATGATCAGCGCGGCACCGCCCTTTGTGGCGATCCTTTGCGCGATGCTGGTGATGATGCCGGGCAGGGCGGGGCAATGTTCCACCAGATCGCCGTCTTGGGTATCGGCCAGACGCGCCGCCAGCAGCGCCAGCGGCGCGGGTTCCGACAGCCCAAAGCATAAGGCGCCATCCTGCGCGCCGACCATCCTTTCGCGCCAGCCTGTCCCCGCGCGGATGAATTGCCGGATCGGCAGGGCGTCGAAAAACTCGTTCGCGACCAGCAGCAGCGGCGCTTGCGGCAGCGTGTCGATCCGGTCATGCCATGTGGCCTGCGGCACAAGCGCGGCCTGCAGCGCGCGCAGATGCGGCGATGTTTCCACGAAATGCACCGTCAAAGCGGCGTGAAAACCGGGCACGGCGGCGGTGGCGCGCAGGATATCGGCCATCAGCGTGCCGCGACCGGGGCCAAGTTCGGCCAGGGTCACCGGATCGGGCGCGCCTTGGTCCAGCCAGGCCTGCGCCAGCGCCAGCCCGATCAGCTCGCCGAACATCTGGCTGATTTCGGGGGCGGTGGTGAAATCGCCTGCCGCGCCGAACGGGTCGTTTGTGGCGTAATAGCCATGCAGCGGATGCATCAGCGCATCGGCCATGAAACTTGCGATATTGATCGGCCCGTCGCGCGCGATCCGGGCCCGTATCAGATCGGCCAATGCGGTCATCTGCGTCGGGTGGTCGCCATGATGACGACAAGACCTGTCAGGATCATCGGCAGCGTCAGCACCTGCCCCATGGTCAGCCCGTAATCGCCAAATTGCACGGCCCAGCCCAGCGGATTGCCCGCGCTGACAAATTGCGTATCGGGCTGGCGGACGAATTCGACGATGAAACGCGCCATGCCGTAGCCTGCGAAAAAGAGACCCGACAGCAGCCAGGGTTTCTTGAGCCCGCCAAACCGGAACGCCAGCAGCAACAAGACCGCACCCAGCAGCAGCCCTTCAAGCCCCGCCTCGTAAAGCTGCGAGGGATGGCGCACACAAGGCGCTGTCGCCGTGGCGCAGGATTGCGCGGCCTCGCCCGGAAATATCACGCCCCAAGGCACATCCGTCGGGCGGCCCCAAAGCTCGGCATTGATGAAATTGGCGATCCGCACCAGCAGGATGGCCGGTGTGGCGGCCACGGCGATGATATCGGCCAGCGCGGGCAGCGGCACGTTATGGCGGCGGCTGAACAGCCAGACGGCCACGACCACGCCCGCAAAGCCGCCGTGAAATGACAGCCCACCTTCCCAGATGCGGATGATGCTGGCCGGATCGGCAAGGAATGTGGCGGGTTGATAGAAAAACACATAGCCCAGCCGCCCGCCGCCGATCACGCCCAGCACGATATAGGTCAGCAGATCCTCGAGCCGTGCCGGGTCCATCGGGGCGCCATTGCGCCACAGATGCGGACGGCGCAGCGCGGCTTTGACGATCATCCAGCCCAGCGCGATGCCGACGATATAGCCCATCGCATACCAGCGCAGCGCCAGCGTCATGCCGAACAGCTCGATGCTGAAAATCTCGGGCGAGATATTGGGAAAGGGGATCGCTGCGAACATGGCGCAAGTGGTGATGCGCGCGCGCGGCGATGTCAAGGCAGGGTGAACCGCTTGTCTGTGACCGGGCTTGGCCCCATATAGAGCTGAACAGGATTGGAGAGAGCCATGCAGAACCGTAACAAGATGTTCGACGATCTGAGCCAGTTGATGACCAATGCGATGGGCGTGGCCCAGGGCGCGCGCGACGAGGCGCAGACAGCGATGAAATCCATGATGGACCGCTGGCTGGCCGACCGCGATTTCGTCACCCGCGAAGAATTCGACGCCGTCCGCGCCATGGCCCAGAAAGCCCGCGAGGAAAACGAGGCTTTGTCAGCGCGGATTGCCGCACTCGAAGCCAAAAAGACCAAGTGATCGGCCCAGCGGCGCGCGGATAGCACTGCGCGCCGCTGTGATGTCTTGCCCGCTTGCCAGCCCGTATCGTGGCGGGAGGGCAAGGCTGCCGCGCTGCCCGCCGGGGCGTCAATATTCCGACAGATAGGCCACCAGAATATCCAGCGCCGCCTGCAGATCGCCCTTGTCGATCATTTCGGTGACGGTGTGGATATAGCGGGTGCCAACCACGATCCCGACCGCGCGCGCCCCCGCTGCGGCCTGCTGGGCTGCGGCCCCGTCTTGGCCGCCTGCAGCCAGCATGGTGCGCTGATAGGGGATCTTTTTGCGGATCGCCAAAGCCTCGATTTCGGCGACCAGCGCTTTGTCGGCGATAAAGGACGAATCGCGCACATGCAGCCCGAACCCCGCGCCTTGGGTGGTGGTGGCGTCTTTTTCAGGGATGCCGGGGGTGTCGCAGGCCAGCGTGACGTCAATGCCCAGCCCGATATCGGGCTTGATCGCATAGGCTGCCGTGCGTGCGCCGCGTAGACCGACCTCTTCCTGACAGGTGAAAGCGACATGGATTTCCGCGCCGCGCCCTTTCTTGCCCAGCGCGCGGATCGCCTCGATCCCCAGCCAGCAGGCGATGCGATTATCCAGCGCCTTGGACACGATCTTGTCGCCTATTTCGATGAAAGGCTCGTCCATGACCACGAAATCACCGATCTTGACCTTGTCGCGGGCGGCCTTGCCCATCCCCAGATCGACAAAGAATTCCGTGACTTCGGGGACTTTCTTGCGATCTTCGGCCGATGAGATGTGGATCGGCTTGCCGCCGGGGTTCATCACGCCTTTGAAATCGCCCTGATCGGTGCAGACCAGCACGCGGCGCGAAAACAGGTTGCGCGGATCAAACCCGCCGACAGGTTGCAGGTAAAGATAGCCGTCCTTGGTGATATGGCTGACCAGAAAGCCGATTTCATCCATATGGCACAGCAGCATGATGCGCGTGGCATCCTTTTTCTTGGCATCCCGCCGACAGAGCAGCGATCCCATCGGGTCGGTGGTGACGGCGTCGAACATTCCCTTGATCTCGGATGTGATCAGATCGCGGATGCGGTGTTCATGGCCCGGCACGCCGGGCATTTCGCAAAGTCGTTTCAGCAGATCGAGATTCATGGGGAAGGCTCCTTTGTTGATTGCAATCTGTGACGGGGCGCGCGGCTTGGCAATCGACGGCGTGAATTTTTTGCTACAGCAGGGTTATCCCCAAGAAATTGCTTTACAGGTGGCCGATCCTGCCACACGATATGTGGTAGGGGCTAAACCAGAACTCTACCGCCCCTAGAGCAGGCAGCTAGCGCTAGGGGCATCCCCCATTCCCCGCGCCAACACAGTGAGGCCAAGCATATGGCATTGTCCGAACACTACCTCGAAGCCGATGATCTGCATCCGATCGACCTGGTGGAACATATCGCCGAACACCATGATTGGGAATTTGACCGAATCCACGATGACCAGATCGCCATGGCGGTCGAAGGTCAGTGGCGCACCTATTCGATCACTTTGGCCTGGTCGGCCTATGACGAAACCCTGCGCCTGATCTGCACCTTCGAGATGGAACCCCCCGTCGCGCGCAAACCCGCGCTTTACGAGGCGTTGAATGCGATCAATGACCGGCTCTGGGCCGGGTCGCTGACCTGGTGGGACGAACAGAACCTGATGGTGTACCGTTACGGGCTGGTCCTGGCGGGCGATCAGGTCGCCGGACCCGATCAGATCGACACGATGATCGGGGCGGCGGTCAATGCCTGCGAACAATATTACCCCGCGATCCAGCTGGTCACCTGGGCCGATAAAAGCCCCAAACAGGCGCTGGAAGTCGCCATCGCCGGCGCCTACGGCCGCGCCTGAAAATTTCGCCAAGGTGGCTTTTCCTTCGCCTTGGCGTGGCGTAACCTCTTGGAATTCCGACAAGAGGTGACCTGTATGAATATGAACGAAGTTGCCGTGCGTGGTCTGGTTTTGTTGGGCTGCGGCAAGATGGGATCGGCGATGCTGGCGGGATGGCTGCGCAATGGGCTGCCGCCGACCTCGGTCTGGGTCATTGATCCGCATCCATCCGACTGGCTGAAACAGCAGGGCGTCCATATTGGCGGCACATTGCCCGAAAGCCCTGCCATCGCGGTGATCGCGGTCAAGCCGCAGATGATGATGACCGCCTTGCCCGATGTAAAGGCGCTTGGCTCTGGCAAGACCTTGGTCATTTCCATCGCCGCAGGCACCCCCATCGCCACGTTCGAGGCGGCTTTTGGCCCCGACACCCCGATCATCCGCGCGATGCCCAACACGCCTGCCGCCATCGGGCGGGGAATCACCGCGCTGATCGGCAATGCCAAGACGACAGAGGCCGATCTTGATCTGGCCGAGGCGCTGCTTTGGGCGGTGGGCCAGACCGTCCGGCTGCAGGACGAATCCCAGATGGATGCCGTCACCGCCGTATCGGGGTCCGGTCCCGCCTATGTCTTTCACATGATCGAGGCGCTGGCCGCCGCCGGTGTGGCCCAAGGGCTGACCCCGCAAATGGCGATGGATCTGGCCAAGGCCACGGTCGGCGGCGCGGGCGAATTGGCCGAAACCGCCGATGAAGACCCCGCGCAGCTGCGCATCAACGTCACCTCGCCCAATGGCACGACGCAGGCCGCGCTTGATGTGCTGATGGACAAGGACAAGGGCCTGCCCGATCTGATGCGCCGCGCCGTCGCGGCCGCTGCCAACCGTGCCAGGGAATTGGCCAATGAGTGAGATCAGCTTTGACGATTTCATGAAGGTCGATGTGCGCGTCGGTACCGTGACCCGCGCGGAACCTTTCCCCGAGGCGCGCAAGCCCGCGATCAAGCTCTGGATCGATTTCGGCCCCGAGATCGGCGAGAAAAAGACATCCGCCCAGATCACGGTGCATTACGCGCCTGAGGCGCTGGTCGGCAAACAGGTGCTGGCGGTGGTGAATTTCCCGCCCCGCCAGATCGGCAAATTCATGTCCGAAGTGCTGGTGCTGGGCATGCCCGATGCGGGCGGTGCGGTGGTGTTGGTCGGACCTGACCAGGATGTGCCTTTGGGAGGGCGTTTGCATTGAAGAAACTTCTGATCACCCGCGCCTTGCCGGATTCCGTGCTGGCCGCCGCCCGCGCGCGGTTTGACGTGACCCTGCGCACCGAAACCGCTGGGCTCAGTGTGGCCGAGGCGGCCGCCGCCCTGCGCGATTACGACGCGGTCCTGCCGACCTTGGGCGATGGTTTCACCGCCGAGGCCTTTACGGGCGATATCCGCTGCGGTGTGCTGGCCAATTTCGGGGTCGGCTATAACCATATCGACGTGGCCGCCGCCCGCGCCGCCGGTGTCGCCGTGTCCAACACGCCTGACGCCGTGACCGATGCCACCGCCGATATCGGCCTGACGCTGATCCTGTCCGCCTGCCGCCGTGCGGGCGAAGGCGAACGGCTGGTGCGCGCAGGTCTTTGGACCGGCTGGCAGCCCACACAGATGCTGGGCACCCATGTCACCGGCAAGACCGTGGGCATCATCGGCATGGGCCGGATCGGGCAGGCCGTGGCGCGGCGCTGTCTTTACGGCTTTGACATGCCGGTTTTGTATTTCAACCGTTCGCCCAAGATGGTCGATATGCCCGCGCGGCAGGTGGACAGCCTGCATGATCTGATGGCGCAGGCCGATATCATCGTCGTCACCGTGCCCGGCGGCGGGGCCAATACCGGGCTGATCGACGCCGCCGCCTTGGCCGCGATGAAGCCCACTGGCATATTCGTCAATATCGCACGCGGTGATGTGGTGGATGAAGACGCGCTGATCGCCGCCCTGCAAAAAGGGCAGATCGCGGGGGCGGGGTTGGATGTCTTTGCCAAGGAACCATTCGTGCCAGAGGCTTTGCGCGCTTTGGAAAATGTCGTGATCCTGCCGCATCTGGGCACCGCTGCCTTGGAAGTGCGCGAGGCGATGGGTCAGATGGCGCTGGATAATATCATCGCATGGGACGAAGGGCGCGCCTTGCCGCAGGCGGTCTGAGCCGCGATTAAATCAATCAGGCTTGGCCAGACGGTCGGATTTCTTGCGCACCAGCACAGAGCGCAGATCATGCATCGCCAGCAGCAGGTCGTCTGTGACCGCCTCTAGATCGGCGTCACTGGCATGGGTTTGCGCCCAATGCGCGGTCAGGTTCAATTGCTCGATCGTGCGGTGCAGATCTTCCAGTTCACGCCGCGCCTGCAATGTCTTGCGCGCGGCGATCCAATCAAGAATCACGGTTTCATCTGCGGCGGTCAGGACATGGTCGCCATAGGGTTTGAAATCGCCGCGGTTGGTATGGACCACGGCGATCTGTTGCATGTCGATCCGGCGGTGCCGGTCCTCGACATCGACGCGGAACACGGCCGCCCCGTTGTCGCGGATGCGAAAATAATATTCGGGCAAGGCGATCATGTCAGGCCTTTGCAGAAGGTGATGATCCTCTGGCATGCCTCTGCAAGTGCTGCATCCGAGGTCGCGTAACTGACGCGGAAATTGGGTGACAGGCCAAAGGCCGCGCCGAACACGACCGCGACGCCGGTTTCTTCCAGCAAGGCCGCTGCAAAGGTTTCGTCATTGTCGATCAACACACCGCCCGCGCTGGTCTTGCCGATGCAGCCCGCGATGGACGGATAGACATAAAACGCGCCTTCGGGACGCGGGCAGATCACGCCGGGCGCGCTATTCAGCAGATCAACCACCAGATCGCGGCGGCGTTCAAACAGCGCGTTGTTGGGGGCAAGGAAATCCTGCGTGCCGTTCAACGCCTCGACGGCGGCATATTGGCTGACCGAACAGGGGTTGGATGTGGATTGCGACTGCACCTTGCGCATCGCCTTGATCAGCATCTCCGGCCCCGCCGCATAGCCGATCCGCCAGCCTGTCATCGCATAGGCCTTGGATACACCATTGACGGTCAAGGTGCGGTCATAAAGGCGGGGTTCAACCTGCGCTGGCGTGCAGAATTTGAAATTGCCATAGGCCAGATGTTCATACATGTCATCGGTCATGACCCAGACATGGGGATGGCGCAGCAGCACATCGGTCAGCGCCTTCAATTCATCCCAAGAATACCCCGCGCCCGTGGGGTTAGAGGGCGAATTGAACAAGAACCATTTGGTGGCAGGCGTGATCGCGGCCTCCAGCTGCGCGGCGGTGATCTTGAAATCGGCCTCGAGCGTGGCTGCGACCGTGACCGGCGTGCCGCCTGCCAGCAGCACCATATCGGGGTAGCTGACCCAATAAGGCGCGGGGATGATCACCTCGTCACCCGGATCAAGCGTCGCCATGAAGGCATTATACAGCACCTGCTTGCCGCCGGTGCCGACGGTGACCTGCGCGGGATCATAGGTGAGCGCATTGTCGCGCTTGAACTTGGCACAGATCGCCTGTTTCAATTCGGGGATGCCATCGACGGCGGTATATTTCGTGCGGCCATCGGCAATCGCCTGCACGGCGGCGGCCTTGATATTGGCCGGCGTGTCGAAATCCGGCTCTCCGGCGCCCAGGCCGATGATGTCGCGCCCTGCGGCTTTCAGCTCGGCCGCTTTGGTGGTGACGGCGATGGTGGGGGATGGTTTGACGCGGTCAAGCGTCGCAGACAGAAAAGCCATGAGGATGTCCGGTGGTCAAATTACACTATCCGTGACATAAGACGACCCGACCGAGCATAGCAAGAACCAAGGAGTCCGCCGTGACCGAAACCGACAGTGACTGGTACAGCCCCGAGGCCGCGACATTCGGCGACAGGCTTGCAGGGGCGCGCGAAGCCGCAGGTCTGACCCAGAAACAGCTTGCCAAATCATTGGGCGTCAAATTGACGACGCTGGTTTCGTGGGAAAACGACACTGGCGAGCCGCGCGCCAACCGGCTCCAGATGCTGGCGGGTATGCTGGGCGTATCGCTGGGCTGGCTGATGACAGGGCAGGGCGACGGATTGGCCGCCCCCGATGATGCGACCGAAATCCCCGCCGATGTCGCAGCCTTGATGCAGGACCACCGCCGCCTGCGCGCCCAGATGGTGCAGCTGCTTGACAAGATGGGGCAGGTCGAAAAACAGCTTCAGACAGCTTTGCGCAGGACATTATGACAGAAACCATCGAACACACCCGCAAGCGGCTGCACATGCGGTCGATGCGGCGCGGCATCAAGGAAATGGACCTGATCCTGTCGGCCTTTGCCGCCGCTCATCTGGCAGAGATGAATGATGCGGAACTGGCGCTATACGATGCGCTTTTGTCCGAAAACGACCATGATCTTTACGGCTGGGTCGGCGGGCAATTTGCCGTGCCTGATGTCTATGCCGACATGATCGCCCGGATCGCCGCCGGCGCGCATGGGGTCACGCGGCCCGGGGCGTCAGCGCATTAACCTTATCTTGTCTTGTTGGCTCTAGACCCTCTGCATGACAGCAGACGGAGCGGCGGGATGAGCGTTCACACCAATCTGGGCAAGCAGGACAAATCCGGCTTGTCGGAGGCGCGCAGCGCATCCTTCATGGCATCCTATCTGGATGTCCTGACCTTGGTGGAACGGTTGCACCGGTTATTGCTGGATGTGATCAAGGATGAATTCGAACGCGTCGGGATTCTTGAAATCAACGCGGTCCAGGCGTTGTTATTGTTCAATATCGCCGATCACGAGGTGACGGCAGGCGAATTGAAATCGCGTGGCTATTACCAGGGGTCAAACGTGTCCTACAATCTCAAGAAACTGGTCGACCTTGGCTATATGCACCACCAGCGCAGCGAAATCGACCGCAGGTCGGTACGGGTGCGCCTGACCGAAAAGGGGCGCAATGTGCGTCTGATCGTGGCGAAATTATTTGCCACCCATGCCGATGGCCTGTTGGACCGGCAGGTGCTGGACCATGCCGGTCTTGATGATATCTCTGCCGCGCTGCGCCGGGTCGAACGGTATTGGAGCGATCAGATCCGCTATATCTATTGACGCGGGAATGCGCGCTTTACCAATGGCCAATGTTCTCCATGCTGGCCCAGGGTTCAGCGGGCGGCAGGTTGTCGCCTTCCTGCAGCAATTCGATCGAAATATTGTCGGGCGACCGCACAAAGGCCATATGCCCGTCGCGGGGCGGACGGTTGATCGTCACGCCATTGTCCATCAGATGCTGGCACAAAGCATAGATATCGCTGGTGCGATAGGCCAGATGCCCGAAATGGCGACTGTCCGACGGCAAGCCATCATCGCCATCCCAATTATAGGTCAGCTCGACGGGGCATTCCTCTTGTCCCGGCGGTGCCATGAACACCAGCGAGAACCGGCCCTTGTCATTGTCGATCCGCCGCGTCTCGCGCAGGCCAAGCAGGGCGTAAAACGCCATCGACGCCTCTAGGTCTTTCACGCGGACCATCGTGTGCAGGTAGGTCAGGGGCATTGGTGCAATCCTTCTGTCATTTTCACGCCAGCCTAACGCGGCGGGACCGGCGGCGAAACAACAGACCGGATCACAAAGCCGCCAGATGCCGCGCCGCGCTGGCCATGGCCCGGCAAAGACCCGCATCACGGCGGCTAACCGCTTGATCACAGGCCACTATTTACGGGGTTTTTACCATGGCAGTCCCTAGGGGAATCGAACCCCTCTTTCCAGGTTGAAAACCTGGCGTCCTAACCGATAGACGAAGGGACCGCACTTGGTGTCGCGCTTTTAGGCAAAGCCCGCAGCGCGCGCAAGGGGGAATCTACGCTTTTTTCCGAACGCATCTCAATGTGCGGGGGCGGCGTCTTCCAGGCGCAATTGCACCGATTGGCGGCCTTGCCAGACATTGACTTCGATCCGCCCGGCAAGGTGGAATCGGCTGCCGTTATGATGCAACAGCGCAGGCCCCAAAGGCCCCTCCATCGCCCCGAAACAGATCGCGTCGATGCGCGCGCCCAGCCCGTCGCCAAAGCTGATCTTGAGATGGGTTTCACCGACCTGTTTGGCAAAGAGGATCTGGGAATCAGGAAAGGCAAAACGCGGCGCGGGGGCGCCCGCCCCGAAAGGGCCGGCATCATCCAGCAGCGTCACCAGATCGACCGTCGCCGCCCCGGGCATCAAGATACCGTCAAGCCGCAGATCAGCCGGCCCCAGCGCGCCCGCCCCCTGCTTGTCCAGCAATTGCGCCAGCCGTGCCATCGCCGGTTCCAGCTGGTCCTGCGTCAGGCTCAGCCCCGCAGCCATCTTATGCCCGCCGCCTTTGAGCAACAGCCCCTCGCTGGCCAGCCGCTGGATCGCGGCCCCCAGATCGATGCCCGACACCGACCGGCCTGATCCTTTGCCGATTCCATCCTCGAAACCGATGACGATGGCGGGGCGGTTGGTGGCCTCTTTCAGCCGCGCCGCGACAATGCCCACGACACCGGGATGCCAGCCCTCGCCCGCGGCCCAGACCAGCGGGCCATCGGTGCCGCGCGCCAGCGCTTGCGCTGTGGCCAGATCACGCACCGCCTGTTCCACGGCGCGCCGGTCGGTGTTCAGCTGCTCCAGCATATCCGCCAGGTCGCGCGCCTCGGCGGGATCATCGGTGGCCAGCAACCGCGCGCCCAGATCGGCCTTGCCGATCCGCCCGCCCGCATTGACCCTTGGCCCCAGCAAAAACCCCAGGTGATAGGCCGCAGGGGCCGCATCCAGCCCCGCCACATCCGCCAGCGCGGTCAGCCCGACGCGCTGGCGGCGCGCCATGACCGCCAGCCCCTGGCGCACAAAGGCGCGGTTGACCCCGACAAGCGGTGCCACATCGGCCACCGTGGCCAATGCGACCAGATCCAGCATCGCCATCAGATCCGGCCCGGCAATACCGGTCTCGCGCAATTGCCGGTTCGCCTCGACCAGCATCAAGAACACGACACCCGCTGCGCAAAGATGCGCCAGATCACCGCTTTCGTCCTGCCGGTTGGGGTTCACGATGGCATGGGCGGCAGGCAGGGTCTCGCCGCCCAGATGGTGATCCAGCACGATCACATCCGCGCCGCGCGCCGCCGCGATCGGCCCATGGGACAGGGTGCCGCAATCAACGCAGATGATCAGATCATGCGCGGCTGCCAGCGCCATCATGGCGGCATCATTGGGGCCATAGCCCTCGTCGATCCGGTCCGGAATATAAAGCGTCGCGCCGATACCGCGCTGGCGCAGCCAGACAATCAGCAGCGCGGCCGAGGCCCCGCCATCCACGTCATAATCGGCAAAAACCGCGATCCGCTGCTTTTGGACAACCGCCTGCAAAAATCGCGCCGCCGCCTTTTGCATGTCGCGCAGGCTGCGCGGATCGGGCAGCAGATCGCGCAGGGTGGGGGCCAGAAACAGCGCCGCCTCCTGCGCTTGTACCCCGCGCCGCGCCAGCGTCCGGCAGAGCGCCGGGGGCAGGTTGGTCGCCTGCACCATGGCCTCGGCGGCGCGATCTTCCTGCAGGCTCGGGCCAACCCAGCGGCGGCTTGTCAGAGAGGTACTCACCCCCAAAAACGCATGATCTTGTGGTTTATTCATGCATTCATACTATCAGCGCCATGGCCGCCGCGCCACGCCCTGACTTCTTTTTTCCAAAAATACTCCCGCCGGAGGCGGCGCGCCAGCGCCTCAGCGCAAGCCCTGCCTCAGCGCACGGGGTTGCGATAGATCATCCGCCGCACCGATCCGGTCTTGGACCGCATCAGGATCGTCTCGGCGGTCACGAAACCGACCTCGCGCTTGATGCCCGGCACCAGCGAGCCGTCGGTCACGCCTGTTGCGGCAAAGATCACATCGCCGGTGACCATATCGTCGCGGGTATAGACGCGGTCGAAATTGGTGATGCCGGCCTTGGTCGCACGGGCGCGTTCATCATCATTGCGAAACACCAGCCGGCCGAAAATCTGCCCGCCCATACATTTCAGCGCGGCTGCCGCCAGCACACCTTCGGGCGCGCCGCCGGATCCCATATACATGTCGATACCGGTGATATCGGGTTCGGCGCAATGCATGACACCGGCCACATCGCCATCGGTGATCAGCCGGATCGCAGCGCCTGTGTCCCGCAATTCGGCGATCATATCTTCATGGCGCGGGCGTTCCAGCACGCAGACGGTGATATCCTTGGTCGAACAGCCCTTGGCTGCCGCCAGCGCGGAGACCCGTTCGGCAGGCGACATATCCAGCGTCACCACCCCCGACCGGAACCCCGGCCCGATGGCCAGCTTGTCCATATAGACATCGGGCGCATGCAGCATCGATCCGCGCGGCCCCATGGCGATCACTGCCAGCGCATTGGGCATGTCCTTGGCGGTCAGCGTCGTGCCTTCGAGCGGGTCAAGCGCGATATCCACGCCCGGCCCCTTGCCGGTGCCGACCTCTTCGCCGATGAACAGCATCGGGGCTTCGTCGCGCTCGCCTTCGCCGATCACCACGACACCGGCGATATCAAGCTTGTTCAGCTGATTGCGCATCGCATCCACCGCGGCCTGATCGGCGGCCTTTTCATCACCGCGCCCGATCAGGGGCGCGCAGGCAATTGCCGCGGCTTCCGAGACGCGGGCCAGACCCAGAGACAGGTTACGGTCGTTGAAATCGGCGGGGCTGGGCATGGGGCTTTTCCTTCGGGATATGTGCCTGACGGTAAACCCTGCTTGGGTCACTCTCGCAAGGCTGTTTGCGCTAAACCGCCTCGATCCGGATCGCGACGGGATCACCGGACACGACGCCGGTATCTTTGAACGCGTCCAGAGCCTCGTCCAATGCGGTGCGGGTTGTCTTATGGGTGACGATCAACACGGGGGCGGTCGGGGCGGCATGGCCATATTGGCGCATCCGGTCGATGGAAATGCCCGCATCGCCCAGCGCGCGCGCGACCTTGGCCAAAGCACCGGGTTTATCCAGCAATTGCAGCCGCAGATAATAGGGGGCGGGCACCGCCGCGCGTGCCGGGCGGGCGCGGCGCAGGCTGGTCGCAGGCTGGCCAAAGGTCGAAATGCGCAGACCGCGCGCGATATCCATCACATCGCCCATCACGGCGCTGGCGGTCGGGCCTTCGCCCGCACCGGGGCCGCGCAGCACGATCTGGCCCACGGAATCACCTTCCAGCACGACCATATTGGTGCCGCCCTGCAATTGCCCCAGCGGTGATGTATCGGGCACCAGACAGGGCGACATGCGCTGTTCCAGCCCGCGCCCGGTCATTTGCGCGACACCCAACAGCTTGATCTTGAATCCCATATCGGCGGCTTGGCGGATATCCTCGATACTGACGGCGCCGATGCCTTCCAGCTGCACGGCGTCGAAATCGACCTGCGTGCCAAAGGCGATGGCCGATAACAGCGCCAATTTATGGCCCGCATCAATCCCGCCCACATCCAGTTCGGGATCGGCTTCGAGATAGCCAAGGGCATTGGCCTCGTCAAAGACCTCCTGATAGGTCAGCCCCGCGCTTTCCATGCGGGTCAGGATGTAATTGCAGCTGCCATTCATCACGCCCATGATGCGGGTGATCTCATTGGCGGCCAGACCTTCGGTCAGCGCCTTGACGACCGGGATGCCGCCCGCAACGGCGGCCTCGAAACGGATCACGCGGTCTGCGGCCTCTGCGGTTTCGGCAAGGGCCTGGCCATGCACGGCCAAGAGCGCCTTGTTGGCGGAAACCACGTCCTTGCCAGCCGCGATGGCCGCTTCGGTCGCGTCTTTGGCGGGGCCGTCATGGCCGCCCATCACCTCGATGAACAGATCGACATCATCGCGGCGGGCAAGGGCGACGGGATCATCCTCCCAAGCATAACCCGACAGATCGACACCGCGATCCTTGTCGCGGCTGCGTGCCGATACCGCGCTGATCGTGATCGCGCGGCCGCTGCGGGCCTGCAACAGATCGGCATGTTTCTGCACGATCCGCACGACGCCCAGGCCAACGGTGCCCAGTCCCGCAATGCCGAGCCTTAAAGGGTGTGTCATGCTGTCAAATCCATATCTGTCGCGCTTCCCGTGCGGTGTAGCGAATGAACCCCGCTACTGCAACGCGCCCGGATCGCGTGCGCGCAATGCAATGGCGCGGCGTTGCAGCGCGGCCAGCCGGTCATCCATATGATCTGCGGTCTGGGTCATCGGCAGCGGCTGATCCTGCAGCGGTGCAAGGCGCGGATAAGGCGCGTTGCGCGCAGCCTCGGTCACGGTGCCATCCAGCGCGGGAATATCCGCGCAGGCGGATAGCAAGATCACAAAGGGCAGGGCGCGGCGCATGTGGCAGACAATAGACAGCTGCGGCAGGTCGCGGCAAGTCGGGCTTTTCATTTGAACGGCTGTTCAGTTACATGGCACTATGGCGCGCAAGCAAGGTTCTCATTCCGATATCACCGGCCCACGGGTGCAGGACACGGCCCTGCGGCTGATCGCGCGGCATGGCTATGCGGCCGTATCCATGCGCCAGATCGCGGCCGAGGTCGGGGTGCAGGCGGGGGCGCTTTATAATTACACTCCCGACAAGCAAAGCCTGCTGTTCGATCTGATGCGCGCACATATGCAAGATGTGCTTGATGCGTTGGCCGCGGCTGATCTGCAAGGCGACCCGCCTGCGCGGCTGGACGGGTTCACGCGGTTTCACATCCGGTTCCATCTGCCAAGGTCCGATCAGGTGTTCGTCTCCTATATGGAATTGCGCAATCTTGCCCCCGAGAATTTCGCGATCCTCGAATCCATGCGCCGCGAGTATGAAACCGCGCTCGAAAATATCCTGCGCGACGGGGTGGCGGCGGGAATCTTTGCCGTGCCCGATACGCGGATCGCGACGATGGCGATCATTGCCATGTTGACCGGGCTCAGCCATTGGTACCGCGAAGGCGGGCGGCTGGGCATGGATGCGATTGAAGAAATCTATTGCAACCTTGTGCAGAAATCCGTCCGGCGCTGACGCGAAAGGTCATCCATGTCCAACCCCGACACCCTGAGCGGTCACCCCATCGTCTATGCCTCGCAGGGGCGGCGCTATTTTGCCTGCGGCGTGATTTACAGCTTGGGCGGTTTGCTGATCTATACCGCGCTGGTCCAGCCGCCGCAGCTGACCTGGCTGGTCTTTCTGCTGGGCTTTGGCGCGGCGATGCTGTGGCTGGGCGAAAGGATGCGCCGCGCCACGCGGCTGGGGATCGTGCTGACCGAGACCGCGCTGCGCGACACCGAAGGCACGCTGCTGGCGCGGATCGAGGATATCGTGCTGGTGGACCGGGGCGCGCTGGCGATGAAACCGGCCAATGGCTTTACGCTGGTGCTGCGCCAAGGCCAGCCGCGCGGCTGGTCGCCCGGCATGTGGTGGCGGATCGGCAAGCGCGTCGGCGTCGGCGGTGTCACGGCGGCTGGTCCGGCCAAATTCATGGCCGAACAGATCGCCCAGCGGATCGCGGCGCGCGCGCAGTGATCAGCAGATTTCGTCGCCGTTGGCGGGGTCTTCCGGTGTCGGATCAAAACAGACCGCCGGCATGAAACGCGGCGAGATGACGGTAAAGGTCGTCATCTCGACCGGCCCAAGATTGCCGTTTGTAAAAGGCGATATCCCCAGCGCGAAGGGCGCGCGATAGATGGCATTGGTTTCCACCAGAACCGATGTCGCCCCATCCGCCAGCAGCGGCAGGCGGTCGGTCATCAAGGCAAGATCGGCCGTGCTTAGCGCCTGCCCAATGCCACGGCTCTCGGACCAGCGCACCACATAGCGGTTCGCGGCCGCGTCCCAGCTATAGGAAGTGACGCGCAGGCCGGGGTCGGTATCGGATTCGACCAAGGTCGCCAGCAGCGCCTGCGCCGCGTCGATATAGGCCGCGTCAACGGCGGCGGGCGTGTTCACTTCGCGGCTGAACATATCCGCGATGGTCAGGCCTGCGCGCGCGCTGCGGGTTTCCGCGCGAAACGCGTCGAAATAGACCAAGGTGGACAACAAGACCCAGGTGATGATGGGCGTCACCAGCACCAGTTCGATGGCGGCCGTGCCATCCTCGTTGCGCCAAAAACGGGGGATCAGATCTTTCATGCGGGTCATGGCGTGTTCCGGAACGGCTCGACCACGAAAGCGGTGGTGGCGACCAGCGCATAAGACCCGCCCGCCGCGCTGCTTGTATTCGCCTCGACGATGGTGCGGCCCAACAGGCTGGTCGGCAAGACCGGGTCCAGCCGGATACAGGCGCGCAGAAAGATCAATTCGTTATTGCCGCCATTGGTGAAGGTGACGACAGGCTGGACCGATGCGCCGCGATCAATGCATTGCACCTGGCCGGGCACGTCAACCCAATTGCGCGGGTCGCGGCGGATCATTTCCAGCTGCAGCTGGTTTTCGCAATCCGGCAACAGCTGCGCCGCCGCGCAGATTCTGGCGCGCAGGTTGTTGCGGGTCGGGTTCGCGATCGCCCCGATCCGCACATCGCGCACGGCAACATCAACGGCCCGTTCCAGCGCGAAATGCCGCAAAGAGATCATCCCGCTTTCATAGGTCATCAGAAAGAATGTCATGAAGACTGGAAATACGATCACGAATTCAACCGTGACGACACCATCCTCATTGTCGCGGAACCGACGCAGAAAATCACAAAAACAGCGGGTGAGGGTCACAGGTTCAGCCTCAGATCGGTGATCCGCTCTGCAATACCGGAAAAGACCTCGATCAGCTCGGCGCCGCTGGTGCGGAAAAACATGGATGGATCGCTGGCGCAGCCGCGCATCTGCCGGTCGGCGGGGCTGTTCCGGGGCACTTCGAAGGCGACGGTATAGACATCCACATGGCGCGCCGGTTCGTTTGCAAGGGTGCAGATCGCCTCGAACCGGGCGACATTGGTGCTCTCGCCAATGACAGTGCCGCGGTTGTTCTTGCCATGGATGGATTGCAAGATGGTCCTGTCGATATCCCTTTCCTGCTGGGGAATGCGCGGCCTTTCCTGCACCGTTATCTGGCCATCGGTCATCAGAACGATGATCTTCTTGGTTTCGGGATCATCCCAGGCGGCGGGGCGGTTCGCGAATTCCGGCGGCACGAGTCCTCTGCTGGGGTGGCTGAGATGCTGGAAAGCGGGCTGGCTTGACGGGTCAAGCGCCGCAAGCGCGTATTTCATCGCGTAATGGGTGCCGGTGCCGTCATGCATCCGCAGATTGTTGATGAAAGTCCGGGCTTGCGCGGCGGATGCCAGCGCATATTGGATCGAAGATTTGTCCTGCGGACACCAGCCCCAATCCATCACCTGCGGGGCGATATCCCAAGTCTGGAAATGGGGCACTTGCGGCCGTCCGGCAGCCGGCAATCCCGTGGTGGACCAATCCGATCCTTCCATTTCGACACAGGATGATACCTGCGGGAAAAAGTAATCATCTTCCGTCCCCAGAATACCGTCATCCCCCGGCAGCAACGTATCCGGATAGCGGACCCCGCCCATATAGGCGAACATTTCTGGCCCCGGATTCGTTGCGCCCGCATAGGGGATGATGGTCAGGGACACGGTGCCGCCATTGGCGGGGTCCAGCACTTCCTCGGCAAAGGCGATGGCTGCGGCCTGCATATTGGCAAAGCGGTTGCTGAACCGCATCGAGCCGGAAATATCCAGCACCAGCGCGATCTCGACCTTGCCGACACCTTCGGTTGCGCTCGCTTGGGCCGGGGCGGTCAATCTGTCCATGCCTGCCAGCCGCAGATAGAACGTGTCCACATCAAGGGCCGACCGGACCGTCACACTGCGCGAATTGCCGTTATCGACAACCACGGGGGCGTCGCGCAAAGCATCGGCAAAGCCCGCCTTGGCAAAGTAATCCTCGACGATCAGGCCGGGATCAATCTGTTGGTTCAAACTGGCCGCCGCCAGAACGGCGCGATCAGACACCGATTGCAGCGTCGCGCGACGGGCCTCGTAGCGCATGAAATCGACGGCCATGCCGCCCAGGATCAGCATGGTGATCAACAGCAGGATGGTCAGGATGATGATGCTGCCATCCTCGTCGCGCCCGAAACGGCGCAGATAGCGGGCGCGCCAGCTGGGGTTGTGCGCAATGGCTGTGACCTGCGTCTTTGGAATTTGCATTCGGAATCCTCTCAGTAGGCGATCTGCATCGCGTCCTGATCATGACAGCGTTCACTTTCCATTTATCACAGCCACCGCGCGGTCGGGGATGTGAATGTTAAGATTTGTGGAATGAAATGCGCTGTTTAGGAACGATTTGGGGACAGTCTGGTTAAACGCACATGACTGTTCATTATGGCGAAACAAAGGCCTGCAGCCGATTGTCCGGAGCCGAGGCATACTGGCGGGCAAATCGTCTGTTTTTTCAAAATTGCCTATTTTCTCATCCAGTTTTAGCGAATCGTCCCTATGCTGGCGCTGGGCCGTGACGCGCCCGAACAGACCCGGCGCAGCGCCGGGCAAGGAAGGAAAGACAATGAACGCCCACGATCCCGCGCAGGAACCCAGTTTCCGCGAATCCGTCGATCTGATGTTCAACCGTGCCGTTGCCCTGATGGATCTCAGCCCCGGGCTGGAAGAAAAGATCAGGGTTTGCAATGCAACCTATACGGTGCGTTTCGGTGTGCGCCTGCGCGGCGCGCTGCACACGTTTACCGGCTATCGCTCGGTCCATTCGGAACATATGGAACCGGTCAAGGGCGGCATCCGTTTCGCCATCAACGTCCACCAGGACGAGGTCGAGGCGCTGGCCGCGCTGATGACCTATAAATGCGCGCTGGTCGAGGCGCCTTTTGGCGGCTCCAAAGGCGGGTTGCGGATCAATCCCGCCGATTGGAATGAACATGAGCTGGAATTGATCACCCGCCGTTTCGCCTATGAATTGATCAAGCGCGACCTGATCAACCCCGCCCAGAACGTGCCCGCCCCCGATATGGGCACGGGCGAGCGTGAAATGGCCTGGATCGCGGATCAATACCGCCGCATGAACACCACCGATATCAACGCCGCCGCCTGTGTCACCGGCAAGCCCACCAATGCAGGCGGCATCGCCGGCCGGGTCGAGGCGACGGGGCGTGGCGTGCAATATGCGTTGCGCGAATTTTTCCGCTATCCCGAGGATGTGGCCAAGGCGCAGATGACCGGCACGCTTGATGGCAAGCGCGTCATCGTGCAGGGTTTGGGCAATGTCGGCTATCACGCCGCCAAATTCCTGTCCGAAGAAGATGGCGCGCGGATCACCGCGATCATCGAACGCGACGGGGCGCTGCATGATGAAAAAGGGCTGAATGTCGAATCTGTCCGCGCCTGGATCACCAAGAATGGCGGCGTTGCCAATTACCCCCATGCCAAGCATATCCCCGACGGTGCCGCGATGCTCGAGGCGGAATGCGACATCCTGATCCCTGCCGCGCTGGAGGCGGTGATCAATCTGACGAATGCCGACCGCATCAAGGCCCCGCTGATCATCGAGGCCGCGAATGGCCCGGTGACCGCCGGTGCCGATGAAATCCTGCGCGACAAGGGCTGCGTGATCATCCCCGATATGTATGCCAATGCGGGCGGCGTGACGGTGTCCTATTTCGAATGGGTCAAGAACCTGTCGCATATCCGCTTTGGCCGGATGCAGCGCCGGCAGGAAGAATCGCGCCACCAGCTGGTCGTGGATGAATTGGAACGGCTGTCCGCCGACAAAGGGCTTGGCTGGACCTTGTCGCCTGATTTCAAGGAAAAATACCTGCGCGGCGCGGATGAGCTGGAACTGGTGCGTTCGGGGCTCGATGATACGATGCGCGCCGCCTATCAGGCGATGCGCGCGGTCTGGCATGGCCGCGATGATGTGCATGATCTGCGCACGGCGGCCTATCTGGTATCGATCCGCAAGGTCGCCGACAGCTACCGCGCCAAAGGGCTGTAGGGGCTGAAATGTAAGGTGGATCATGATCCACCCTACAGCCGCATTTGCCCTTTCGGTCCGCCGCCAATCGGCTAGAGTTGGGCTTGCGCGGCAAGGGGCATAGCATGGGCTATTCGGGGTTTCAGATCATCAAGGAAGCGGTGTTCGGCCAGAAAGGCTGGAAACCGCTTTGGCGTGATCCCGCCCCCAAACCGCGCTATGACGCGATCATCATCGGCGGTGGTGGGCATGGTCTGGCCACGGCCTATTACCTTGCCCGCGAACACGGGATGACCAATATCGCCGTGCTGGAAAAAGGCCATATCGGCAGCGGCAATATCGGGCGCAACACGACCATCGTGCGCGCCAATTACTTTCTGCCGGGCAATCAGGAATTCTATTCCCATTCGCTGAAACTCTGGGAAGGGATGGAGCGCGACCTCAACTACAACGTGATGCATTCGCAGCGTGGGCTGATCAACCTGTTCCATTCCGACGGCCAGCGCGATGCTTTCGTGCGCCGCGGCAATGCGATGATCAACCAGGGCGATGATGCGATCCTGCTGGACCGCGACAATCTGCGCAGCCATCTGCCCTATCTCGATTTCGACAATGCGCGCTTTCCGATCTATGGCGGCCTTTATCACCCGCGCGGCGGCACGGCGCGCCATGATGCGGTGGCTTGGGGCTATGCGCGCGCGGCCGACCAGCGCGGCGTCGATCTGATCCAGAATTGCGAAGTCACCGGCATCGATATCGAAAACGGCGTCGTCACCGGCGTGCAGACCACGCGCGGCGCGATCAAGGCGCGCAAGGTGGGCATCGTCACCGCAGGCCGGTCGGGGCAGGTCGCGGCCATGGCGGGGATGCGCCTGCCGATCGAAAGCCATGTTTTGCAGGCCTTTGTCACCGAAGGGCTGAAACCCGTGATCGACCATGTCGTCAGTTTCGGCATGGGCCATTTCTATATCAGCCAATCCGACAAGGGCGGGCTGGTCTTTGGCGGCGATCTGGATTTTTATGCCTCTTACGCCGCGCGCGGCAACCTGCCGATGGCCGAACATGTGATGGAGGCCGCGATGACCCTGATGCCGATGATCGGCAAGGCGCGTGTCTTGCGGTCCTGGGGCGGGATCATGGATATGACCCCCGACGGCAGCCCGATCATCGACACCACCCCGACCAAGGGTTTGTTTATTGATTGTGGCTGGTGCTATGGCGGGTTCAAGGCCGTGCCCGCCTCTGGCTTTGCCTTTGCGCATCTGATGGCGACCGGCCAACCCCATGCCACGGCTGCGAAATTCCGGCTGGACCGGTTCCGCAGCGGCGTCGGGCTGATGGATGAAGAAGGCACCGGATCGCAGCATAACCTGCATTAGGACAGATCAGATGAGCGACAGAGCACATGCGGATTAAATGCCCCCATTGCGGCGAAAGGGACCGGCGCGAATTTTACTATATGGGCGATGCCACAGCGCTGACCCGCCCCGCATCCGATGCGGGGCCTGACGCCTGGGATGATTACCTGCATAACCGCGACAACCCCGCAGGCGACACAAGCGATCTGTGGTATCATGAGGCCGGGTGCGGCGCGTGGATCGTCGTGTCGCGCAACACGCTGACCCATGCGGTCCATGGCACCAAACTTGCGCAAAAGGCCGCATCATGAGGCTGCGCAACCCCGGCCAGACCGTGACCTTCACCTTTGACGGCAAACCCGTGCAAGGCGTGCCGGGTGAACCTGTCGCTGCCGCGCTGCTGGCCAGCGGGATCAGGCTGATGGGACGGTCGTTCAAATACCACCGCCCGCGCGGCGTGCTGACCGCCGGGTCCGAAGAACCCAATGCGCTGGTCACCGTAGGGCGCGGCGCGGCGCAGGACCCCAACCAGCGCGCCACAATGGTCGAAGTGGCCGCAGGGTTAGAGGTGTTCAGCCAGAACGCCTGGCCCAGCCTGCGCCATGATGCGCTGGCGGTGAATGACCTTCTGTCGCCGTTTCTGGGGGCGGGGTTCTATTACAAGACCTTCATGTGGCCCGCGTCCTTTTGGGAAAAGCTCTATGAGCCGGTGATCCGCCGCGCGGCAGGGCTTGGCCGGTTAAGCGGGCAGGCCATTGCCGAAAGCTATGAAAAGGCATTCGCCTTTTGCGATCTGTTGGTGATTGGCGCGGGGCCTGCGGGGCTGATGGCGGCACTGACCGCAGGGCGGGCAGGTGTGGACGTGATCCTTGCCGATGAAGACAGCGCCATGGGCGGCCGTCTGCTGCGCGAGATCGAGGATGTCGATGGCCAGCCCGGCAGCGCTTGGGTTGCCGATATGCTGGCGCAATTGCGCGCCATGCCCAATGTGCGTCTGATGCCGCGCACGAGCGTGACCGGCGCTTATGACCAGGGCACTTACGGCGCGCTGGAACGGATCACGGTTGCGGGCGCGCCGGTTGAATGTTTCTGGCGGATCGTGGCCAAGCGGTCGATGCTTTGCGCCGGTGCGCTGGAACGGCCTATTGCTTTCCCTGACAATGACCGGCCCGGCATCATGCTGGCGGGGGCGGTGCGCGCCTATGTCAACCGCTGGGGCGTGGCGCCCGGCCGCGCGGTCACGGTTTTTGGCAATAATGATGATGCGCATCGCACCGCGCGCGATCTGGCGGCGGCGGGGATCAAGATCGCGGGGCTGATCGATGCCCGCGCCGATGTGCAGGTCACGGCGGATTATCCGGTCTATCGCGGCGGCAGCGTGACGGCGACAACCGGACGGCGCGGGTTGACCAGCATCACCGTAACCCATCAGGGCGGCACGCGGGTGATCCAGACCGATTGTCTGGCCATATCCGGCGGCTGGAACCCTGCGGTGCATCTGACCTGTCACATGAACGGGCGGCCCGCCTGGCGCGAGGATATCGCGGCCTTTGTGCCGACGCCCGATGCGATCCCCGGCATGGCCGTGGCGGGGGCTTGCAACGGCACCTTTGACACAGCGGGCTGTCTGCGCGACGGGGCAGAGGTGGCCGCAGCCATCGCCCGCGATCTGGGGTTCACACCCGAGGTGACGCTGCCCAATGCCGAGTCCCGCGCCTATGCGATCGCGCCTTTGTGGGAAGTGGCAGGCAAGGGGCGCAAATGGGTCGATTTCCAGAATGACGTGACGATCAAGGATATCGCGCTCTCGGCACAGGAAAACATGCGCAGCGTCGAACACATGAAACGCTATACCACCCAAGGCATGGCGCCTGATCAGGGCAAATCATCCAATGTGCTGGCGCTGGCAGTGCTGGCCGATCTGACCGGGCGCGCCATCCCCGAGACCGGGACCACGACATTCCGCCCGCCTTTCGTGCCGGTCAGCATCGCCGCGATGGGCGCAGGCGGGCAGGGCAAGGGGTTTGCGCCTTCGCGCCTGATGACCTCGCATCATGCAAGTGTCGCCGCACGCGCGCCGATGATCGAGGCGGGGCTGTGGTATCGCCCCAGCTATTTCCCGCTGGAAGCCGAGGTCAGCTGGCGGCAATCCTGCGACCGCGAGGTCGGCTATGTGCGCAATGCGGTCGGCATCTGCGATGTGTCGAGCTTGGGCAAGATCGATGTGCAGGGGCCGGATGCGGCGGCGCTGCTCGATTTTGTCTATACCAATCGCATGTCCACGCTTCAGGTGGGGCGGGTGCGCTATGGGCTGATGCTGCGCGAGGATGGGTTCGTGATGGATGACGGCACCGCCGCGCGTCTGGCACCGGATCATTTCGTGATCACCACCACGACCGCCGCCGCAGGGCAGGTGATGCGCCATCTGGAATTTGTCACCCAGGCCCTGCGTCCCGATCTTGACGCGCGGATCGTGTCGGTCACGGATCATTGGGCGCAATTCTCGGTCGCGGGACCACGGGCGCAGATGTTGCTGAATACCGTGCTGGACGACCAGATCAGCAATGACGACTGGCCGTTCATGGCTTGCGGTGCGGTGGGGATCGGTGGCGTGGCGGGCCGGATGTTCCGGATTTCCTTTTCCGGTGAAACCGCCTTCGAGATCGCCGTGCCCGCGCGCTATGGCGAAAGCCTGTTCCGGCAGCTCGCCGCACAGGCGCGCACTTTGGGGGGCGGCCCTTACGGGATAGAGGCGCTGAATGTGCTGCGCATCGAAAAAGGCTTTTTGACCCATGCCGAATTGCACGGGCGCAGCACGGCCTATGATCTGGGGCTGGCGGGGATGTTCAGCAATGCCAAAGATTGCATCGGACAGGCCGCAGCACAGCGCCCCGGTCTGCTGGACCCGGCCCGCGAAAGGCTGGTCGGTCTGCGCGCCGTGGAAGAGGGGCGCCGCCTGACGGCCGGTGCACATCTGTTCCCCAAAGAGGCCAAGGCGGTCACCGCCAATGATCAGGGCTATGTCACATCGGCCTGTTATTCGCCGACGCTGGATTGCTATCTGGGGCTGGCTTTCCTGAAAAACGGCCCCGACCGGCATGGCGAGGTGATCCGCATGGTCGACCATCTGCGCGGTGTGGACACATTGGCAGAGGTTTGCGATCCGGTGTTTTTTGACCCAGAGGGAGGACGCGCCCGTGGCTAGGTTGATCGCACTTGGCGCCTTTGGCGATCGTTTGCCCTTGCAGCTGGGCGATGTGACCTGCACCGAGGTCATGCGTGATGCGCTGTTTTGCATCGCGCCCTATCGCGGCCAGCAACAGGCGGTATCGGCAGCTTTGAAGGTCCAGCTTGGGCTGCGCCTGCCCGCTGTCGGGCGGCGCAAGGCGGCGGGTGATGTGATTTGCCAATGGATCGGCCATGACGCATGGATCGTCAGCGCCCCTGTGACGCTGGCGGGGCTGGCGGCGGTGACGGATCAATCCGACGGCTATGCCACGCTGGAAATCGCAGGGCCGTCGGTCGAGGCGGTGCTGGCGCGTCTGGTGCCGCTGGATCTGCGCGCCGCCACTTTCAAGGTCAATCACAGCGCCCGCAGCCTGCTGGGCCATCTGCCGGTCGCCATCACCCGCACGGGCGCGCAGGCCTTCGAGGTGATGGTGATGCGGTCCATGGCGGCGTCCTTGGTGCATGATCTGCAGCAGGCGATGACTGGTGTGGCGGCGCGCGGATCGGCCTGACGCTGCGCGTCTGACCGAGGCCTCCGGCGGGGATATTTTTACTCGGAAGATGGGATTGGCCTTTGCCTGCAAAAGGCGGATACTGCGCGCATGAGCTTGCCACCCGGATTTCTGGACGAATTGCGCAACCGGCTGTCGCTTGGACAGGTCGTCGGGCGCAAGGTCATGTGGGATAGCCGCAAATCCAACCCCGGCAAGGGCGATCTTTGGGCGCCATGCCCGTTTCACCAAGAGAAAAGCGCCAGTTTCCACGTCGATGACCGCAAGGGCTATTATTATTGCTTTGGCTGTCATGCCAAGGGCGATGCGATTTCCTTTGTCCGCGAGACCGAGAATGTCGATTTCATGGAAGCGGTAAAGATCCTTGCGGGCGAGGCCGGGATGCCGATGCCCCAGCGTGATCCGCAGGCCCAGCAAAAGGCCGATCTGCGCGGCCAGCTGGTTGATGTCGTGGAAAAGGTGATCCAATGGCACCGCTTGCAATTGCAGACGGGTGCCGCCGCCGAGGCGCGCGACTATCTGGCGCGGCGCGGGTTGAGCGCGCAGGCGCAGGCGCGTTGGGATATCGGCTTTGCCCCGGCCAATGGCGGGGCTTTTGCCCATCTGACCGGCCAGGGGGTGGACCCCAAGCTGGTGATCGCCGCCGGGATTGCCGCGGAAAGTGACCGCGGTGGCGCGCCTTATGACCGGTTTCGGGGCAGGATTATCTTTCCGATTCGCGACGCGCGCGGCCGCGCCATCGGCATGGGCGGCCGTGCGATGGACCCCAACCATCCGGCCAAATATTACAATTCCCCCGAAACGCCGCTGTTCGACAAGGGCCGCAGCCTGTTCAACCATGGCCCCGCCCGCGAGGCGGCGGGCAAGGGCAAGCCCTTGGTCGTGGCCGAGGGCTATATGGATGTGATCGCGCTGGTCGAGGCGGGGTTCACCGCCACGGTCGCCCCGCTTGGCACTGCGATCACCGAGGATCAGCTGCGTTTGTTGTGGCGGATCGCCCCCGAGCCGATCATCGCGCTGGATGGTGATACCGCAGGTCTGCGCGCCGCGATGCGCCTGATCGATATCGCGCTGCCGCTGCTGGAGGCGGGGCAAAGCTTGCGTTTCGCGCTGATGCCGCCGGGGCTGGACCCTGATGATGTGATCAAGACCCAAGGCGCGGGCGCGATGCAAAAGCTGCTGGATGCCGCGATCCCGATGGTGCAATTGCTGTGGCAGCGCGAGACCGAAGGCAAGAGTTTCGACAGCCCCGAACGCAAGGCCGCCTTGGACAAGGCCCTGCGCGACAAGATCAAGCTGATCGCTGATCCTTCTATCCGGGCGCATTACGGCGAGGCGATCAAGGAGATGCGCTGGGCCTTGTTCAGCACCCGCCGCCCGGCCGCGCGCCAGGCGCAGGCGGGGACATGGTCGCGCAATGCCGATCCGTGGAAACGCGCGATCAGCCCCGTCGCCACCGCCCGCAATTCGGTGCTGGGGGCGGGGGCTGTCAATCAGGACCATCTGCGCGAGGCGGTGATTTTGGCCACGATGATTGTCGCGCCGCAGGTTGCGGTCGAATTCGGCGATGCGCTGGAACGGATCGATTGCCGCGATCCGGCCCATCGTGACCTGCAGGCGGCGATTTTGCGTCATCTTGGCCATGCCGATCTGGAAACCGCTATTTCACAGGATCTGGGGGCGGAAGCCCTTGAAAAGCTGCTGTCGCAAAGCCATGTCGCAATCAGCCCCGCCGTGCGCCGCAAAGGGCAGGGCGAGGTTGCGCGGCTCTGCCTGGCCGAGGAATTCGCGAAACTGACCGCCCGACGCGGCCATGCCCGCGAGATCGAGGATGCGGTCGAAGACCTTGGCGGGCTGGCCGATGAGGGGCTGACATGGCGGCTGGCGCAGGCCAGTGCGGCGGTGGACAAGGCCGGTCGCGGCGATAACGAGGACCGCGCCGAATATGCGGTTGGCCCCAACGGGGCGCGAATGAAGAAGGACGAGCGCAGTGCATTGGACCAATTGCTCGACCAGATCAATTTTGCCAAGCGGCAGGACCGGCCTAGGTCATGACATGGCAACAGAACAGAAAAACACGCGGTCGCCTGCTTGCGGTTCACGCCGATGCAGGGTTGATTCGGGAATGACCGAATCAGCCGAATCACCCTGGCTGCGTAACGACGACTTGGAAGGGTCCCTTTGATGGCTGCGAAAGACACCGATGATCGCAAGGACAACGACCAGGATGGGGATATCAGCCTTGATATGAGCCAGGCCGCGGTCAAGCGGATGATCGCGGATGCACGCGAACGCGGCTATATCACCTATGACCAGCTGAATGCCGTCCTGCCGCCTGAACAGGTGTCCTCTGACCAGATCGAGGATGTGATGTCGATGCTGTCCGAAATGGGCATCCAGGTCACCGAGGAAGAAGAATCAGAAGAAACCGATGATGGCGCCGGCGGCACGGATATCGCCACCGTTTCGGGGTCGCGCGATGTGGCCATCGGCGGGGCCGAGGCGGAAAAGCTGGACCGCACCGATGACCCTGTGCGCATGTATCTGCGCGAAATGGGCTCGGTCGAACTTTTGTCGCGCGAAGGCGAGATCGCCATCGCCAAGCGGATCGAGGCCGGGCGCAACACGATGATCCTGGGGCTTTGCGAAAGCCCGCTGACCTTTCAGGCGATCACCATCTGGCGCGACGAATTGCTGTCAGAGGATATTCTGCTGCGCGATGTGATCGATCTTGAAACCACCTTTGGCAACCAATTGGGCGAGGATGGCGATGTCGAATCCGTCGTCACCTCTGCGCCTGTATCCGAGGACAAGGCCGATAGCGGCACCGAGCTGGACGCCGATGGCAACCCGATCAGCAAGGATGACGACGACGAGGACGACGATCAGGCGAATATGTCGCTGGCCGCGATGGAGGCTGCGCTCAAGCCGCGCGTTCTTGAAACGCTGGAAATCATCGCGCGTGGCTTTGCCGATTTGTCCGACATGCAGGATGCGCGGATGTCCGCGACCTTGAACGAGGATTCGTCCTTTTCGGTGAAAGAGGAAGAACGCTATCAGACGCTGCGGTCTGAAATCGTGGTACTGGTCAATTCGCTGCATCTGCACAACAACCGGATCGAGGCGCTGATCGACCAGCTTTATGGGATCAACCGCCGGATCATGTCGATTGACAGCGCCATGGTGAAACTGGCCGATCAGGCCCGGATCAACCGCCGCGAATTCATCGACGAATATCGCGGTCGCGAATTGGACCCGAACTGGCTGGAACAGATGGCGGCGAAATCGGGCCGTGGCTGGCAGGCTTTGGTTGAGAAATCGACCGACAAGATCGAGGAATTGCGCAACGATATGGCCCAGGTCGGCCAATATGTCGGCGTTGATATCACCGAATTCCGCCGCATCGTCCAACAGGTCCAGAAGGGCGAAAAAGAGGCGCGGCAGGCGAAAAAGGAAATGGTCGAGGCGAACCTGCGTCTGGTCATCTCGATTGCCAAGAAATACACCAACCGTGGCCTGCAATTCCTTGATCTTATTCAAGAAGGTAACATTGGCCTGATGAAGGCCGTCGATAAATTCGAATATCGCCGCGGCTATAAATTCAGCACCTATGCGACATGGTGGATCCGGCAGGCGATCACCCGGTCCATCGCGGATCAGGCGCGCACGATCCGGATTCCGGTGCATATGATCGAGACGATCAATAAATTGGTCCGCACCGGCCGCCAGATGCTGCATGAAATCGGCCGCGAACCCACGCCCGAGGAATTGGCCGAAAAGCTGCAAATGCCTTTGGAAAAGGTTCGCAAGGTGATGAAAATCGCCAAAGAGCCGATTTCGCTGGAAACGCCGATCGGCGATGAAGAAGACAGCCAGCTTGGCGATTTCATCGAGGATAAGAATGCGATCCTGCCGCTGGACAGCGCGATCCAGGAAAACCTCAAGGAAACCACGACCCGCGTGCTGGCCTCGCTGACGCCGCGTGAAGAACGCGTGTTGCGGATGCGGTTCGGGATCGGGATGAACACGGATCACACGCTCGAAGAGGTCGGCCAGCAGTTCAGCGTGACCCGCGAACGTATCCGCCAGATCGAGGCCAAGGCGCTGCGCAAGCTCAAGCATCCCAGCCGCAGCCGCAAATTGCGGTCCTTCCTCGACCAGTAACGCGGCCATACCCGCCTTGCCGGTTGTGATCGGCAGGGCGCAGGTTGCCCAAACCGCCTGCGTCGCGCATGCAGATCTTCATGGCCCGCGGGATCGTTGCAACGGCGATTGACGCGGGCTTTGTCTTGCCGGTGCCGCGCGGTGGGCCTGGCATTTGCCACCGCATCTAGCGGTCTAAATTCCCCCCTACCCAAAACCAAGCCGGGTTCTTATAGTGGCTGTGGATAAGTGGGGTCTTGCCCCAACACATAGACCCAAAGGACCCTTCATGCGTTGCCCTTTTTGCGGAAATGTCGATACCCAGGTCAAGGATTCCCGCCCCGCCGAGGATCATGTCGCAATCAGGCGCAGACGGTTCTGTCCGGCCTGTGGCGGGCGGTTCACCACCTATGAACGCGTGCAGCTGCGCGATCTGGTGGTGATCAAATCCAACGGTCGGCGCGAGGATTTCGACCGCCAGAAGCTGGAACGCTCGATCCGCATCGCGCTGCAAAAACGCCCCGTGGAACCTGAACGCATGGATCAGATGATCAGCGGCATCGTGCGCCGGCTCGAAAGCCTGGGCGATACCGATATCCCGTCAGGCACCATCGGCGAGATCGTGATGGAAAGCCTCGCAAGGATCGACACGGTGGCCTATGTGCGGTTCGCCAGCGTCTATAAGAATTTCCAGGCGGCGGATGATTTCGACAAATTCGTCAGTGAATTGCGCCCGCAAGTCGCCAAAGAAGACGAGTGACCGACGCCCGCTACATGGCCTTGGCGCTGCAATTGGGGCGGCGCGGGATGGGCCGTGTCTGGCCCAATCCGGCCGTGGGCTGCGTGATTGTGGGCCATGGCCGCATTCTTGGGCGCGGCTGGACGCAGGATGGCGGACGGCCCCATGCCGAGGTCATGGCCTTGGCGCAGGCGGGTGATGCCGCGCGTGGTGCCACGGTCTATGTCACGCTGGAACCCTGCGCCCATCACGGCAAAACCCCGCCCTGCGCGCAGGCGCTGATCGCGGCGGGCGTGGCGCGGGTGGTGGTGGCGCTGGATGATCCTGATCCGCGCGTGGCCGGTCGCGGGATTGCGATGCTGGAACAGGCGGGGATCGTGGTGGAAACGGGGCTGCTCTCCGATCAGGCCCGCGCCGATCATGCCGGGTTTTTGGCGCGGATCACCGCGGGGCGGCCTTTTGTGACGCTCAAGCTGGCGGGCTCGCTCGATGGCCGGATCGCCACGGCCAGCGGTGACAGCCAATGGATCACCGGGCCAGAGGCCCGCCGCGCGGTGCATATGATGCGTGCGCGCCATGATGCGGTGCTGGTGGGGGCCGGGACATTGCGCGCCGATGATCCGGCGCTGAATGTGCGCGGCCTTGGCATCACCCGCCAGCCTGTGCGCATCGTCGTCTCGCGCGCGGCAAAACTGCCGCTGACCAGCCAATTGGCGCAAACGGCGAAACAATCGCCGGTCTGGATCTGTCACGGCCCGCGCGCCGATGTCGCCGATTGGGTGGCGCTGGGCGCTGTCAGCCTGCCTTGCGCCTTGCGCGCGGGACAGGTCGCGCCCGAGGCGATGATGCAGGTGCTGGCGGGTGCGGGGCTGACGCGGGTCTTTTGCGAAGGCGGCGGGATGCTGGCGGCCTCTTTGCTGGGGGCGGGGCTGGTCGACGAGCTGGTGGTCATGACCGCAGGCTGTGCCATCGGGGCCGAAGGCACGCCCGCGCTGGCCGCGATGGGGATTGGCCCGCTGGCCGATGCGCCGCGTTTTGCGCTGCATGATCTGGCGCGTCTGGGCGATGATGTCATGGCGCGGTGGCGGCGGGTCTAGCTTTGCACGGGGCGCTGCCCCGACCCCCGGAGTATTTTTGGAAAAAAGAAGTTAACGCCACAAGGGGGCTGCGCTGGCGAAGAGCCCTTGCAATTTCGCCGTGGCGCGGTTGAGCCGGGTGGCGGGCGGGATATCGCCATGGGTGAGCCTGTCCACGATCACCTCGACCGGGCAGGGCAGGCCGCTGACGGGGTCGTGATAGCGCGGATAGGCGATCAGCGTGGCATGGACCAGCGCTGTCAGGTCTATCGTTTTGTTGCGCCGCGCAATCGGCATGGCGCGGTCATCGGTCAGCCCCCAGCCGGCGTAAAACGGCATTCCAAGGCAGGTGACGGGGCGGTCGTGCAACAAAGCCTCGAACCCCAGCAGCGAGGTCATGGTCCAGATGCTGTCGCAGGCGTTGATGGCGGCGATCGGGTCGGCGTCCTCCAGCACCAGATCGGCCCAGTCACGCGCGTTCGCCACCGCGCCGGGGCGCAGGCCTGCGCGCACATCGGGATGCGGTTTATAGAGGATCACGGCGGCGGGATTGGCCGCGCGCGCCGCTTGCAGCAGGGCCGCATTGGTGCAGATCTCGCCTGCGCCGCGCCGGAGGCTGGCGTCATCCTCGACCTGGCCGGGGACGAGAATCCGCCGCCCCTGGGGTAAGGCGGGCAGCGGGCGGCGGGCTTGGAGGTTGTATTTCGACAGGCCTGCCGCCCTGATCCGGGCGATCAGCGCCTCTGCCCGGTCGCGTTTGGCGGCGGGCAGCCTGGTTGATCCGGCGATCAAGCTTTCCAGCCGGCTGGGCCGGGTGGCGTCGTAATAGATCCCGAGATCGTCCAGCACGAGCGAGAGCGGCGCCACCAGATCGGCGCCCAGCCCGCGCGAGCGCAGGAACCCGTCCTCGACCAGCACGGCGTCGCGCGCATCGGTGCTGGCCCAGCGCATCAGCCGGCGGTTGGTCTGGCTGGCCTGTGCCGCGGCCTTGGCCCCGCCTGCAAAGCGCAGTTTTTGATATTGCCCAAAGACCTGTTGCAGGGGTTTGCGTTTCCACAGCCGCATATCGGCGGCGACCCAGCCCTGGTGGTCGTCACGCCATGCGCGGGTCAGGGCGGACAGAGTGGCGGTGGCTTCTTCGATGCTGCACAGCCGGTCGTGATAGGGGTCGTACCATGTCGGATAAAGGATCATCGCGCCTGCGAATAATTGCGCCCGCGTCAGCCGCCGCTGGCGGCGTTGCACCGGGTTGCGGTCACAGCTGAGCCCCCAGCCTGCATAGAAGGGCTCGCCAAAGACCACAGGTTTATGCCCGGCAAGGATCGCCTCGAACCCCAATTGCGATGTGACGGTATAGACGGCGGTGGCCCCCGCCAACAGCGCCCAGGGCGAGACCGGTGCCGTGCAGAGGCTGATCCGGTTGCTGGCATCGGCGGCGGTGAAATAGCCCGCCTTATCGCCTGCGATGGTTTCGGGATGGGTCTTGATCACGATCCTTTGGCCGGGATGGTCGGTCTGCGCGTAAAACAGCATTTCGCGGAATGTGTTGCTGTCGGCACCGCTGGCGGTGATGCTGGCATCCTTGCGGGTCTGGTCGATGACCAGCACATAGCCCGGCTCTGGGGTGGGGGTTTTGGGATCAAAACAGCTGTATTTTGACAGATGATCCGCTTGCAGCGCCGCGATCCCCGCCTTGGCGCGGGTCAGCAGGGCGGTATCATCGAGCGGATCATGGGCGAGGATCATTTCCAGATCAGAGGGCATTGTCGGGTCGAAATGCACGCCGCGCCGGTCGATGTTCAGCCCGATGGGCAGATCACCCGACCGTCCAGGCCGGACCGAGCGCAGAAAGCTATCCTCGACCCGGATCAGGCCCGCGCCTTTGTGCCGCGCCACGGCCTCGCCCCGCGGGGCGGTGGGGCTATGGCCCCAGACGCCGATCAGATCATCGGGACCGGGCGCGCCGATCCGGATGTCATAGCCCGCCAAAGTCAGGATGCGCCGGATGCGCGGCTGGGTCAGGAAGCCGCCTGAATAGACATAGAGGTTCTGGCGCATTTCACCCGGCATCGCGTCAGGCTATGCGACGCGCTGGATCTTGGCCAGCGGCGGGGCGGGCAGATCGCAGCCCTGCCCCTTAAGGCGCGGCGCTGCATAGGGATCCGCATCCGCCAGCATCATCGGCGCAAGCTGCCGGATCAGGTTGCGCCGGCCTTTGGCGGAATAGAACCCGCCGGGCACCTGGCTGGTTTGCAGCAGGAATTGCCGGAAATCGCGATAGGCCTGCGCGTCGGGGGGGCGCGGGGCCGCGAAAAAGGCGGGCAGGGGCTGGTCGGACACGAAATCCGGTTTGTCATAGACCGCCGCCCCGAAAATCCGCAGCGCGATGCCGCGCCAGAGCACCTGCTGGCCTGCGGTTGAATTGACCGTGACCGCCGACCGTGCGGAATCGAGCAGCCGCGCCAGCTTGCCGCCGCGCACGAAATGCACGCGATGGGCGATGCCGCGTGCAGCGGCGGCCTGCCGGATCAGCCGGTGCAGCGGTTTGCGCCCGTTTTCCAGCGGATGGGTTTTGAACACCAGGTGATGCCCCGCCGGTGCGCCTTTGGCGAAACCCGCGATGGTCACCTCGATAAAGCTGTCCATGTCGTGAAAGGGCGAATGGATCTGAAAGCTCGAATCATGTTCCAGTTGCAGCAACACCAGGTGATAGGGATAGCCGCCCGCCTTGATGCGCAGCGTGGCCAGCCCGCGCAGCAATGCCATGAAGGGCATCATCAGCAGGCGGCGGGTGTAAAGCTGCGCCTCGATCCGGACGGGCAGGGCGCGGTGTGGGCGGAACAGCGGATAGCGCGCGTTCCGGAACATCACGAACCAATGATAAAGCGCGCCGTAAAAGATATGCTGGCGCATGTCGCCCCAATGCGCAGGCGGCGTCGGCTGGTCATGGCCTGGCTGGGCCAGATGCGCGCGCATCTCGGCCAGGGTCATGGCGCGCAGCTGCGAATGCCCATTGCTGCCGCCGCGTTCATAGGTGACCCAATAGGGGCGCAGATAGCCTTCTTCAAAGACATGGATGCGCAGGCCGGCGGCGCGGGCCTGGCGGACAGCCTCGGCATGGATCGGGCGGGTGTCGCCGTAGAGCACGATATCGGTGATCTGCTTGTCTTGCAGGATGCGCGCCAGCGCGGCGGGCCAGGCGTCGGGGCTGTCACGAAACGGCAGATAGCCGGGGCTGCCCCACCAGAAAGCCGCATCGCCCGCGTTGAAACCCACGCGCCAGACCCTTGCGCCGGATTTGCGCAGCGCCGCCGCGATCTGGCGAAAGAACGGGCCATGCGGCCCTTGCAGGAAAAGGAAGTGACGCTGGGAACTCATACCATGGAACTGACTGAATAGACTGAACACCAGCTTAACACCGCAATTCTGGCGGCAATGCGGCAAACCGCCTGTCTTGCTTGCCAGCCTGCAAGCCGCTAGGTCAGGATCAAGCGGAAAGGAAAGCGCATGTTCACAGGAATTGTTACCGATATCGGGCAGGTGCTAGAGCTCGACCAGCGCGGCGATCTGCGCGCGCGGATCGGCACCGGCTATGACGTGGCGGGGATCGAGATCGGGGCCTCGATTGCCTGCAATGGCGTTTGTCTGACGGTGATCGCCCTGGGCCGCGCGCCGCAGAATTGGTTTGATGTGCAGATTTCGGCGGAAACCGTGGGGGCCACCAATGTCGGCGGCTGGCGCGTCGGCAAAAGGCTGAACCTGGAACGCGCGCTCAAAGTGGGCGATGAATTGGGCGGGCATATCGTTTCGGGCCATGTGGACGGTGTGGCCGAGGTGGTGGCGATGCGCGATGAAGGCGACAGCACGCGGGTCACCTTTCGCGCGCCAGAGGCGCTGGCCCGGTTCATCGCGCCCAAGGGATCGGTGGCGCTGGATGGCACATCGCTGACCGTGAACGAGGTCGCAGGCCGCGATTTCGGGATCAATTTCATCCCCCATACCAAGACCGCGACGACCTGGGGCGAGGTTGCGGTGGGCGATCTGATCAATATCGAGATCGACACGATGGCCCGCTATGTCGCGCGGTTGCAGGATTACGCGTGATCGCGGGGATCGGGCACAACTCGCGCCTGTCGCAGGAACCCGGCCATAGCTGGCGCAAATTCGCATGGGCGAAGGCGCGGGCTGACCTGCTGCCCGTCCTGCCGATCGAGGTCGTGCGCCTGCGTGTCAAACGCGCCGCCGAACTGGGCCTGCCCTATAAGACCTATGCCGGTATCCGCGCCAGTAACGGGCATGACCTGATCGGATTTCTGTTTTCCAGCAATGCCTTGCGGGTCTTGCGCGACGGGCAGGCGATGCCTGCGGACCGTGCCGCGCGGCTGCAAACGCTGGTCAATACCGCCCGCCACGGCCTTGCGCATCGGCCTGTCACGCCCACGCATCTGGCGGGGCTGTCGGGGATAGACCGTGCCTTTGCCGCCCCACGCTTTGCCGACAGCTGGTCGGCGATGCGCCGCGATCTGGAGGGGGTGACAGCCGCGCTGCGCCAGCCTGCCGACCGCTTTGTGCTGGTGGGCGATACCGATTTCGAACGCGAATGGGTCGCGGCGGCCCGTCTGGCAGGCTATGTCAGCGCCGAGGCGTTCTTTGGGTAAGGTGGGTCAAGACCCACCCTACGCCTTGCAGCCCTTTTCAAATGCAGGAGGCTGGGCTATCTGGCAGACAACCAAGCTGCGGGGTCGCCAATGTCCATCACTTTCGAAACGCCGGGTCCGGTTGAACTGGATTGGTCCGACGCGATCAGCAAGATCGAAGACATCATCGACGATGCCCGCAACGGGCGGATGTTCATCCTTGTCGATCACGAAGACCGCGAGAACGAAGGCGATCTGGTGATCCCCGCCCAGATGGCGACACCCGATGCGATCAATTTCATGGCCAAACACGGGCGCGGGCTGATTTGTTTGTCCTTGCCCGGCAGCCGCATCGATGCGCTGGGCCTGCCCTTGATGGCGTCCAACAATTCCTCGCGCCATGAAACCGCCTTTACCGTCAGTATCGAGGCCCGCGAAGGCGTCAGCACCGGGATTTCCGCCGCTGACCGCGCGCGCACCGTGTCGGTGGCTATCGATGCAGCCAAGGGCGCAGCCGATATCGCGACGCCGGGGCATGTCTTTCCGCTGCGCGCGCGCGATGGTGGCGTGCTGGTCCGTGCGGGCCATACCGAAGCGGCGGTCGATATCGCGCGGCTGGCGGGGCTGAACCCCTCTGGTGTGATCTGCGAGATTATGAAGGAAGACGGCGAAATGGCGCGTCTGCCCGATCTGGTCGCCTTTGCGCAGCTGCATGGGCTGAAAATCGGCACGATCAGCGATCTGATCGCCTATCGCCGCCGCCATGACAATCTGGTCGTGTTGCGCGACAGCCAGACCATCACCTCGGAATTCGGCGGCGATTGGGAAATGCGGATTTTTGTCGATGAAACCCAAGGGGCCGAACATATCGCGCTGATCAAGGGTGATATTACCACGGCTGATCCGGTGCTGGTGCGGATGCATGCGATGGACCCGATGCTGGATGTCGTCGGTGTCGGCCCCAAGGGGCGGCGCAATGAATTCGGCGATGCGATGCAGCTGATCGCCGATGAAGGGCGCGGCGCGCTGGTGCTGCTGCGCGACCTGCATATGAAGCTGGACCCAAGCGAAGAGGCGACCCCCCAGACCCTGCGCCAATATGGGCTGGGCGCGCAGATCCTGTCGGCACTGGGCCTGCATGACATCACCTTGCTGACCAATTCCCCCAAGCCGCGCGTTGTCGGCCTTGACGCCTATGGGTTGGAAATCGTCGGCACCCGCAAAATCTCGGAGATTGGCTGATGGCCGGACCTACCCACCATATCCTGCCGCTGCCGGATTTCGACAAGCCGGTGAAGATCCTGATCGTCGCCTCGCCCTATTACAAGGATATCAGCGATCACCAGATCGCCGGTGCCCTGGCCGAGATCGCAAAGGCCGGTGCCACGCATGAGATCGTGCATGTCCCCGGCGCGCTGGAAATTCCCACCGCCATCGGCATCGCGGCGCGGATGGGCGATTTTGACGGCTATGTCGCGCTGGGCTGCGTGATCCGGGGCGAGACGACGCATTACGACACTGTCTGCAATGACAGCAGCCGCGCGCTGCAACTCTTGGGGCTACAGGGGCTGTGCATCGGCAATGGCATCCTGACGGTGGAAAACCACGCGCAGGCGGCGGTGCGCGCCGATCCCGCGCAGATGAACAAAGGCGGCGGCGCGGCTGCGGCGGCATTGCATCTGGTCGCTTTGGCGCGCAAATGGGGCAAGGCTGAAAAAGGCGTGGGCTTTACCCGCGACATCTTGATGGCAGGTGATACGATTCGATGACGATTTCCAATAACCAGCGTCGCAAGATGAAATCCGCCGCCCGCTATTACGCGGTGCAGGCCCTGTTCCAGATGGAAGCCACTGGCCAGACCGTCGAAGGGATTGTGCGCGAATTCGAAGACCACCGTTTCGGCGAGGTGATCGACGATGTGGAACTGGTCGAAGGCGATGTTGACACTTTCCGCCGGATGATGGACCGCGCTGTCGATCTGCAAGCCAGCATCGACCAGATGACCGACCGCGCGCTGGTGGCCAAATGGCCGATTGCGCGGATCGACCCCACATGGCGCGCATTGTTTCGCGCGGCAGGGGCAGAGCTGTTGGACAAGGACACGCCGCCCAAGGTGGTGATCAGCGAATTCGTCGCCGTGGCCGAGGCGTTTTCGCATGACGGCAAGGAACCCAAATTCGTCAATGCCGTGCTGGACCATATGGCCCGCCAAGCACAGCCAGAGGCGTTCTGAGCCTGCCTGCGACCGCCGGGCAAGGGCGTTGGATATGCGGCGCTTGCGCGGCATCCGGACCGCCATGATCCCGAGGCCGCGCGTCAAAGCTTGGCGTCAAAGCCAATCTGTCGTTACGAGCCCTTAGCGCGGCTGCTGGTCCGGGATGACCGGTACAAGGCCAGTCTGCTGCGCAAAGACTTGCTCGGTTTCCTCTCTCAGCAACCCTGCCGAGACGCCGAAATCGAAAGTCCCGTCAAACCCCAGATCAAGGCCGAAATAGGTTTCATCATATAGACGTGCCGCACCGATGGTGGCGCGCCAGGATTGGCTGACCAGCATGTAATCCAGACCGATCGTGGCCACGTTGCTGTCATCTTCGTTATCCGAAAAGATCCTGACGCCGAGACCTGTATCGATGCTCTGCGGGCCATAGCTGACCGACAGGCCAAACCCGATGGTCGGATCGGCATATGCCGGTGCTGCGGCCATCATCATGGCGATGCTGATGGCACAGGCTACCTGTTTTGGTGCGCTGGCGCGTGACAGGCGCTTGGTAATGCTTTTCATGATACTCATTCCCTCGTTTATTGGTGAACCGTGACGTCACCTTATCGTCACGTCAGCGCCGGATATGGTGTTGAAATCAGACCATTCTGGGGCTGATGGCGGACATTAATATGAACAAGTGATTAAGATCATCGCAGGCGGCGCTGTGCCTGCCGTGTCTTGCCAGGCGGCAAAGGGCCTGAACAACAGGGCGCGCGATCAGGCCATGGCTTGTTTTTCGGCGCGCATGGCTTAGCTAAAGATGATAGGGGGCGCTGCCATGACACATGACCAAGAACCAGATCTGATGCGGCTTTACCTGCGCCATTGCGCGGTGGGTTTTGTGATCGCGGCGGTCTTTGTGGCGATGCTGCTTTGGTATGATGTGGCGCGCCTTGGCAGCCTTGTGGCCAATTCCGATATCGGCTGGCTGGCGCTGTTCTTGCTGTGGTTCTTTCACGGCACGGTTTTCGGCAGCGTGCAATTCGCGATCTCGATCATGCTGAATGCGCAGGATGATGATGACGACGACCAATCGGGCGGGCAATTGATCCCGATCCGTGTAACCGCCGGGTCGCGGCGCGGGCGGTAGGCGACGGGCACCACCTCTGCCGTAGCGGTAGCTAATCCCGAGGACCTGTTTTTACAGGTGGGCGCCAGATAGACTGACCAGGGCCAGAACAGAGCCAGCTCCCTCGGAGTTGCTTAAGGCCACTGGATTTGTACCGATGGTATACATGCAGCGCAGAAACCCGTCTGCTTTCCAATTAGGGCGCAATGCGGGGTTCCACAAGTGGCGTGATCTTATTCTTCGATATCACCGCGGATCAACCAGCCATCACGGCCGACCATGGCGGCGGGGGCATAGCCCAGCAGCACCCGTTCAGCCAGAGCGATGGTCAGCAGCGCCATGCAGGTTTCGAAAAAAGTGATACTGGCGATCAGTGACATGTCAGTGCCCTTTGTAACTGGGGTGCAGGATAGCAGCGAAACCTGACCAAATCCTAAAGATCGCCCGCTGTCGGGCGGTAGATAACGCAGGCCAGCCGCCGCGCGATTGCAATCTGTTCCCCTCTTGTTCAATATCGCGCCATGTCTTCCGGCTTTGCCTCTTCCGCCTTGCAACCCGGCCAGAGCCTCGCGCGGGGCGTCTGTCGTCATTTGCGCGGCCATGATTTCGTCAGCGTCGAGGAATTGGTGCCGACATCGGGCCTGCGCGTTGATGTCATGGCGCTGGGGCCGAAAGGTGAAATCTGGGTGATCGAATGCAAATCAAGCCGCGCCGATTTCCAGACCGACCGCAAATGGCAGGGCTATCTGGCATGGTGCGACCGGTTTTTCTGGGCGGTCGATGCCGATTTTCCGGTCACGCTTTTGCCCGATGATACCGGGCTGATCATCGCCGATAGCTATGATGCCGAAATCCTGCGCCTTGGGCCGGAACAGCGGCTGGCCCCCGCGCGGCGCAAGATGCTGACACAGAAATTCGCCCGCCACGCCGCGATCCGCGCGCAGATGGCGCGCGATCCGGGCTGCGTCAGCGCGTTTTGACAGCGCGCGCGGCCTGGGCGGCGGCGCGGATTTCATCGGCGATTTCCTCGGCTTCCTCGGGGTCGAAATCCATCGGGATTTCCGTATCGCCGGCCTCGATGAAGATCCGCACCATGCCCAGTTCGGTCGGGCCGATCTGCATATTGGCCTCGATATCGCGTTCGCTGTTGATACCCATGATCTTTGTTCCTTGCTGTCTTGCGCCTGCCTACAGCGCCGCGTGATCGCTTGGCAAGTGCCGCGCGCGAAAAGCCGCGACTGCCCCTTGCAATCATGTGGTCATGCGGCTAAATCCGGCGCCAGTGCCGCCTTAGCTCAGTTGGTTAGAGCGCTTGATTGTGGATCAAGAGGTCGCTGGTTCGAGACCAGCAGGTGGTACCACCCCCTTTTCAGGCCGCAGATGATGACGGAGAACCAGATGGGGCCGAGCCTGATCACCTTTACCATCGCCGCCAACCCGCCGCCGCGGCTGGACAAGGCGCTTGGCCGCGATGTGCCTGATGATGCCGCGCTCAGCCGGTCACGTCTGGCGCGGCTGATCGCGGATGGCGCTGTGGCGGTGGACGGAATGGTCGTGACCGATCCGCGTTTCCGCATCGCCGAGGGCGCGCAGGTCGCCGTCACCGTCGCCGCCGCCGTCGAAAGCCATATCGGCGCGCAGGATATCACGCTTGACGTGGTGTTCGAGGATGACGATCTGATCGTCATCAACAAACCCGCCGGCATGGTCGTGCATCCCGCCCCCGGCACGGCGGATGGCACGCTGGTCAATGCGCTGATCCATCATTGCGGCGACAGCCTGTCCGGCGTCGGCGGGCTGAAACGCCCGGGCATCGTGCATAGGATCGACAAGGACACATCGGGGCTGCTGGTTGTCGCCAAATCCGACCGCGCGCATCACCATCTGGCCGATCAATTCGCCGCCCATACCGTCGAACGCCGCTATCTCGCGATCTGTTACGGCGTGCCTGATGCCAATGACCCACGTCTGCGCGGCATCAAGGGCACCAGTTTCGAGCCCGGTAATATCCTGAAAATCCAGACCCTGCTGGGGCGGCACCGGACCGACCGGCAGCGGCAGGCCGTGTCCTTTAGCGCCGGGCGCCATGCCGTCACACGCACGCGAATCCTGGAACCTTTGGGCACGCCGCCGGTTGCGGCACTGATCGAATGCTGGCTTGAAACCGGCCGCACCCACCAGATTCGGGTGCATCTGGCCCATTGCGGCCATGCGTTGATCGGCGATCCCACCTATGGCGGGCGGCGCAAGATGTCGCCGAAAGCCCTGGGCGAGGCTGGCGTCGCCGCTGTCGCCGCATTCCCGCGCCAGGCGCTGCATGCGGCGACTTTGGGTTTTGTGCATCCGGTAAGCAAGGAATTCCTTGAATTTCAAGCTGTTATCCCCGCCGATATGCAGGACCTGCTGACCGCGATGGGCGGTCAGGTCTGAAATACTCAATCCCATGTGCGTGAACGCACGCAAAGCCCACTCGTAAAACTGAACCGATTGGTTCATATTAAGTTGACGATAAGGAAACACCGATACTTGAAACCAGCCGAAGTGCTATCATATCCATGTTAAGCCTTTATACATAACGGAGGGCACGACAGTGAGCGACTATAAAAATCTTCCCGCACCTACCCCGGAAGGCGGATTGAACCGCTATATGCAGGAAATCCGCAAATTCCCGATGCTGGAACCCGAAGAAGAATACATGCTGGCCAAACGCTGGGTGGACCATGAAGACACCGAGGCCGCGCATAAGATGGTGACATCGCATCTGCGCCTGGCCGCCAAGATCGCCATGGGTTATCGCGGCTATGGCCTGCCGCAGGCCGAGGTGATTTCCGAGGCGAATGTCGGCCTGATGCAGGCGGTCAAACGCTTTGATCCCGAGAAAGGCTTTCGCCTGGCGACCTATGCGATGTGGTGGATCCGCGCCTCGATCCAGGAATATATCCTGCGGTCCTGGTCGCTGGTGAAAATGGGCACGACATCGGCGCAGAAAAAGCTGTTCTTCAACCTGCGCAAGGCGAAAAACCGCATCGGCGCGCTGGAAGAAGGCGATCTGCGCCCCGAGAATGTCAAGCAGATCGCCAATGATCTGGGTGTGACCGAGGATGAGGTGATCTCGATGAACCGCCGCCTGTCGGGGGGCGATGCCTCGCTGAATGCGCAGATCGGGTCGGATGGCGAAGGGTCGATGCAATGGCAGGATTGGCTCGAAGACGACAGCGCCAATACCGCCGCCGACTACGAAGAACATGACGAAATGGACGCCCGCCGCGCCCTGCTGGCCGAAGCGATGACCGTGCTGAATGACCGTGAAAAGGACATTCTGGTGCAGCGCCGCCTGGCCGATGAAACCGTCACGCTTGAGGATCTCAGCGCGCGCTACGATGTCAGCCGCGAACGGATCCGCCAGATCGAGGTGCGGGCGTTTGAAAAGCTGCAGTCACGCATGACGCAGCTGGCGCGCGAAAAAGGCATGCTGGAAAGCGCCTGAGCTTTCCTGCAACCCGTCATCCTTATGATCCCCGTCGGAGCCTCCGGCGGGGATATTTTTTGCTCGGAAGATGGGAAAGGGGCGTGGCGGTGGCTGGATGATAGCGCTACCATCCCCAAAAGGGAGATGACCATGACACCAATCCGCTGGGGCATCCTGGGTGCCGCCGAATTCGCCCGCCGTTTCATGGGCCCCGCCATCCATGCCGCCAATGGGGCCGAGCTTTACGCGCTGGCGACATCCAGCCCCGCCAAGGCGGCGGGTTTCGCGGATTTCGCCCCCGGCATCACGGTCCATGATAGCTATGACGCGCTCTTGGCCGACCCGGCTGTGGATGCGGTCTATATCCCGCTGCCCAACCATCTGCATGTGGATTGGTCGCTCAAGGCGCTGGCGGCGGGCAAGCCGGTGCTTTGCGAAAAACCCATGGGGCTGGCAGCCGCCGATTACGACCGGCTGATCGCCGCGCGCGATGCGGCGGGGCTGCTTGCGGCCGAGGCTTTCATGATCGTGCATCACCCCCAATTCATCCGTGCGCGCGCCCTTGTCCAGCAAGGCGCGATCGGCCGGCTGACACATGTCGATGGGACATTCACCTATAACAATGCCGCGGATCCGACCAATATCCGCAACCGGCCCGAAACCGCAGGCGGGGCGCTGCGCGACATCGGGGTCTATCCATTTGGCGCGGCGCGCTTTGTCAGCGGGCAGGACCCTGTCAGCATCAGCCATGCCGATCTGCGGCTGGAAAATGATGTCGATGTCTTCGCCCAGGTCGCCGCCCGCTTCCCCGATTTCACCTGCACCGCTTTGGTATCGATGCGCATGCATCCGCGCCAGCAGATGACCTTTCACGGCGACAAAGGGATCCTGCGCCTGACCTGCCCGTTCAACGCCAATATCTTTGACATGGCGCAGCTGACGCTGGAAACCGATGGCAGCAGCATGATCACCGAACGCTGGCCCGGCGTGAACCAATACAGCCTGCAAGTCGAAAACTTCGGCGCTTCCCTGCGCGGTGCCGCCGCTTACCCCTGTCCGCTGGAATTCTCGCGCGGCACGCAGGTGATGATGGATATGGCCTTTGCGGCGGGCGCGCAGCGCTGAAAGCGCGCCCTTTCACCTTCTTTTTTCCAAAAATACTCCCCCGCCGGAGGCGCTGGCACTAAAGCGCCTCTAGCTCGTCGATCATGCTTTCGATCAAGGCCAGCCCCTTGTCCCAGAACGCAGGATCCGAAGCATCCAGCCCGAAAGGGGCCAGCAATTCCTTGTGATGCTTGGACCCGCCCGCGCGCAGCATCGCGAAATATTTGTCGCGGAAATCGGCATCGCCTTCTTCGAATACGGCATAAAGCGCGTTCACCAGCCCGTCGCCGAACGCATAGGCATAGACGTAGAATGGCGAATGGACGAAATGCGGGATATAGGCCCAGAAGGTTTCATAGCCATCCGCGAAATCGAACACCGGCCCAAGGCTTTGCGCCTGCACCGACATCCAGAGCGCGTTGATATCGTCCGGCGTCAATTCGCCTTCCGCGCGTGCCGCATGCAGTTTGCATTCGAAATCATAAAACGCGATCTGGCGCACGACGGTGTTGATCATATCCTCGACCTTGCCCGCCAGCAGCACCTTGCGGTCCTGTGGCGTCTTGGCATTGTCCAATAGCTGCCGGAAGGTCAGCATCTCGCCAAAAACCGACGCCGTTTCCGCCAGCGTCAGCGGGGTGGATGACAAAAGTTCGCCCTGTTCGGCGGCCAGCACCTGATGCACGCCATGGCCCAATTCATGCGCCAGCGTCATGACATCGCGCGGTTTGCCAAGGTAGTTCAGCATCACATAAGGATGCACTGTCGTCACGGTCGGATGTGCGAAAGCGCCCGGCGCCTTGCCGGGTTTCGTTGCCGCATCGATCCAGCCCTTGTCGAAAAACCGCCCCGCGATCTCGGCCATTTTCGGATCGAAACCGGCGTAGGCGGTGATCACGGTGTCGCGCGCCTCTTGCCAGCCGATCACGCGGGGCTGGTCCATGGGCAAAGGCGCGTTGCGGTCCCAGACCTGCATCCGGTCCAGCCCCAGCCATTTCGCTTTCAGCGCGTAATAGCGATGCGACAGGCGGGGGTAGGCCGCGACAACGGCGTTGCGCAAAGCCTCGACCACCTCGGGTTCGACATGGTTGGCCAGATGGCGCGCGGCCTGCGGGCTGGGCATTTTGCGCCAGCGATCGGTGATCTCTTTTTCCTTGGCCAGCGTGTTGTGGACGCGGGCAAAGATCTTGATGTTTTCGCGGAACACGGACGTCAGCGCATGGGTCGCGGCCTCGCGTTTGCTGCGGTCGGGGTCGGTCAACAGGTTCAGCGTGCTTTCCAGGTTCAGCAGATCGCCATCCACCACGAATTCCAGCCCCGCCATGGTTTCGTCAAACAGCCGGTTCCAGGCGGCGGCCCCGACGGTGGATTGGTCATGCAGGAATTTTTCCAGCTCGTCGGATAATTGATGCGGCTTCATCGCGCGCATCCGGTCGAACACGGGTTTATAGCGCGCCAGATCGGCATTCCCCGCCAAAAGCCCTGCCAGATGCGCATCCTCCAGCCTGTTGAATTCCAGCCCGTAAAACACCAAAGGCGTGGTGAAACGGGTGATCTTGTCCTGACAATCGGCCATGAATTTGGTCCGGTCGCTATCGGTGGTGATCTGGTAATAGCGCAGGCCCGCAAAGGACATGATCCGCCCCGCGATCACGTCGATCTGTTCATAGCGCTGGACCGCGCCCAGCAGACCCGCCGCATCCAGCGTGGCCAGCTTGCCTTCGTAATCGGCGGCAAAGGCCGCGCATTCATTGTCCAGCCATGCCATGTCGCGGGTGATTTCGGGGCTGTCGGGGCTGGGGTAAAGGTCGGTCAGGTCCCATTCCGGCAGATCGCCAAAAGCGTTCTTGCCCGAGGTATTGGCATCATAGACAGGGTTTTGCATGGCGCGGCTTTCATTGCTGTTTGACGCAATACTTAGGCGCTCGTAGCCGCACAGGGAACCCTGTCAGCCGTAAAGCCGCAGCATTTCGCGCAGATCGTCCAGCGTATTGGCCTCGGCCAGGGGTTTGTCCTGCCGCCAGCGCAGCATCCGCGGAAACCGCAAGGCGACGCCGGATTTGTGGCGCGGGCTTTCGCTGATGCCTTCAAAGGCGATCTCGAAGACATGGACCGGCGGCACCTGCCGGACGGGGCCGAATTTTTGCAGCGTGTTCTTGCGCACCCAAGCGGTGATCTGGCGGAATTCCACGTCAGTCAGGCCGGAATAGGCTTTGGTGAAAGGCACCAGCGCATCGCCGTCGCGCACGGCGAATGTGTAGTCGGTGAACAGGTTCGCCCGCCGCCCGCTGCCCGATTGCGCATAGATCATCACGGCATCGATGGTCAGCGGATCGACCTTCCATTTCCACCAATCGCCTTTCTTGCGACCGGCCAGATAGGGGCTGTCATGGCGTTTCAGCATCAGCCCTTCCGCCCCCAGATCGCGGGATTTTTCGCGTTCTGCGGCCAGATCGTCCCATGTGGTGAATGTCACCTGCGGTGACAACCGCAGGGGCGCGCGGGTTGAAACCCGCGCAACAAGCCGCGCCAGATGCGCGCGTCTTTCGGCAAAGGGCTGCTGGCGGATGTCGCTGCGGTCCAGTTCCAGCAGATCATAGGCCATCAGGATCACCGGCGCTTCGGCCAGCAATTTGCGCGGCACGGTTTTGCGCCCGATCCTTTTTTGCAAGGCGGCAAAGGGCAGGGGGGCATCATCTGCAAAGGCCAGTACCTCGCCGTCAATGACGGTGCCATCGGGCAGGGCGTCGCATAATTGCGCAAGCTCTGGAAAGCGGTCGGTCATCAGATCCTCGCCGCGCGACCATAGGTAATGATTGCTGCCGCGCAGGATGAATTGCCCCCTGATCCCGTCCCATTTGCGTTCCGCCGACCAATCGGCAGGCGGGCCGAGGGCATCTAGATCCTCGAGCCCGTAAGCCAGATAGAACGGATAGGGGCGGGACGCATCGGTGCCCGGGTCATCCGCCTCGATCAGGCTGGTCCAGGTGACATTGTCGGGGGTCCAATTGCCCATCAGCCTATGGGTCAATTCCGGTTCCGGCTGGCCTGTGGCCTGCGCCAGCGCGCGGATCATCAGTTTCGCGCTGACCCCGATACGAAAACCGCCTGTCAAAAGCTTGGTGAATAAAAACCGTTCCGCAGGCGGCAGCCGGTCCCAAGCGGCGATGATGCCGGCCTTGCGCACCTCCTCGTCCTGCATGCCCAAGGCGCGCAGATGCATGATCCAATAGGTCAGGCTTTCGTCGCTGGTGGCGCGCGGCGGGGGCAGCACCAGCGCGATGGTTTCCGCCAGATCGCCCACGATGCTGTAGCTTTCCTCGAACAGCCAATCGGGCAGGCCTGCGACCTCGGCCGCCCAGAGCCGCAATTTGGACGCCGTGATCACCCGTTTCGGCCTGCGCCCGGTGAAAAGCGCCAGGGTCCAGAGCTTGTCGCTGTCAGGGGCGGTGCGGAAATACGCGGCCAGGGCCGCGACCTTGACGCTGGTCTTGGTGCTTTCATCAAGTTGGGCGAAAAGGGCGGCAAAGGCTTTCATGCCACATCCTCGGAGGCGTCGAACCCTTCGCCCTGGTAATCGGTGCTGACGATATGGGCATCATGGCCCTGATCGCGCAGCCATTGCTGAAAGGCCGTCGTGTAACCATGGGTCACGAAAATCTTTTCGGCACCCGTGGCCTTGATCGCGTCATTCAGCCCGACCCAATCGGCATGGTCCGAGACGATAAACCCCCGATCCGCCGCCCGTCTGCGCCGCACCCCGCGCAGGGCCATCCAGCCGCTGGCAAAGGCGGTCGAGGCCGGCCCGAACCGCCGCGCCCAAGCGGTATCCAGCGCGGCAGGTGTCGCCAGCACCAAAGCGCCGGGATGGGTTTTGGCGGTGATACCGGCATCGATGCGGGTCGTGGCGGGCAGGGCGATCCCTTGGGCGCGCAGCACGTCATTGGTGTTTTCCACCGCCCCATGCGTCAGGATCGGGCCGATATCGGGGTCCAGCAGCCGCAACAGCCTTTGCGCCTTGCCCAAAGCATAGGCCCCCAGGATCGCGGTCTTGCCTGAGGCCGCAGATTCTGCCCACCAGCGGTTGATCTGGCCCCGCAACACATCCTGCGGCGTCCAGTTGAAGATCGGCAGCCCGAAAGTGCATTCGCTGATGAACGCATGACAGCGGACAGGCGCGAAAGGTTCCGACAGCCCGTCATCCACAATCTTGTAATCGCCCGAGACCACCCAGACCTGCCCTTTGACCGCGATGCGGATCTGCGCTGATCCCGGCACATGGCCTGCGGGGTGAAAGGACACCTCTGCATCCCCGATGCGCTGTGCGGTGTCATAGGCAATCGTCTGGACATTGATCTCGCCCAGCCGGTGCCGCATCACGGCGGCGGTGGTCGGGGTGGCAAGATAGCTGTCCATCCCCCAGCGCGCGTGATCGCTATGCGCATGGGTGATCAGCGCCCGTGGCACCGGACGCCAGGGGTCGATATAGAAATCGCCCGCGGGGCAATAGATCCCGCTGTCGGTGAAGGTCAGCACATCCGCCATGAAAGATAGATAGGGTTTAGGATTGTTCTGCCAATGGCGGTTGCCGGTGGCGGTGGACAGACCTGCGCCTCCGGCGGGAGTATTTTTGGAAAAAAGAAGATGTGGATAATGCGGTCAGGGATGCGCGTCGAAATGGGCGATGGTTTTGGCGGTGACGCTGTCGCGCATGTCGCGGTTGTCCATCAGCATTTCATGCTGGCCGCCCTTGATTTCGTGCAGTAATCCACCCGGCCAGCGCGCCATGCGGCTGCGGATCGCGGCGGGGTCGACGATGGATTCGTGGCTGCCCAGAAAGGTCAGGCAGGGGATGGCGGGCGCGGGCAGGCGCGACAGGTCGCGCATTTCCTGCAAGGATTTGTTCAGCCAGCGCAGGGTCGGCCCGCCAAGCCCCAGAGCGGGATGGGTTGCGACCTGCTGGCGCAGCGCGGCATAGATGGCCGGATCGCTTGTCAGCATATTGCCCGCAAAGGGCTGTTGTAGCGGATAGCTGGTCGCGGATTGGCCGGGCACCAGCTTTTCGTCGCATTTCAGCGGCAGGCTGAGGGTCGAGAGGCTCCATGCAAAGGACCGTGTCGCGCGCGGCATCTGGATGCCCCACATCGGCGCGGAAAACATCACCGCATTGACATCCAGCCCGTTGATCAGCGCCCGCAGCCCGATGCAGCCCCCCATGGAATGGGCGAGCAGGAAATAGGGCCGTGGCAGATCAAGTGCGGCGGCATGGGCCAGCACAGCCGCCACATCGCGCTGGTAATCCGCGAAATCGCCGATATGGCCAAGGCGCGGATCAGCGATCAGCCGGTCCGACAGCCCCTGGCCGCGCCAGTCCACCGCCAGCACGCTATAGCCCGCTGCTGTCAGCGCCTGGGCGGTGATCCCGTATTTTTCGATATATTCGGTGCGTCCGGGAAAGATCAGCACGCTGCCTTTGGCACCCGCCACCGGCCAATGACCGGCGCGGATACGCCTTTTGTCGCTGGTTGTCAGCCAATGCGCCGCCCCGCCCGCCGGGCCGTTTGCGATATCATCGAAAAACGGGGCGGCAGCGGCCATCAGCCAAGCACGCTGGTCAGTTTCATCGCCATCCCCATATCGCCATCCACGGTCAATTTGCCGGTCATGAAAGCGGTTGTCGGGTTCAGCTCGTCATCAAGGATCGCCTTGAACACATCCGCACTGGCGGTCAGCGTGACATCGGCGTCGTCATCGGCAGCGCGTGCGCCGCTTTGGTCGATGATGATGCTGCCTTCATCCTCGATGACGAATTTGGCGGTTCCGTCAAAGCCTGCGCCGCCCATCTTGGCGTTCAGCTGGGTGACGGCTTCGGTGACGACTTCGCTCATGATTTTGATCCTCTCGTGATGATTTGCGGCAGGCAGGCTCTGGTGTCTGTCGCGGGATGCATTACATTGCCAGATATGATGGCAGATCGACTTGGCTTCAAATGTATCGTTGCGGCACTTGTGCTGGGCCTGGGGTTTTCGCAGCCCCTGGTCGCACAAACCGAAAGGCTGGACCAGCTTTTCGCGGAATTGTCACAGAGTGATGAAGACGGATCCTTGCGCATCGAACAGCAGATCATCGCCGAATGGGCCAAAAGCGGGTCGGCTGCGATGGATCTGTTGCTGCGCCGGGGCCAGGATGCGCTGGATGCGGGCGCGCCCGAGGCGGCGCTTGATCATTTTTCCGCATTGGTCGACCATGCCCCTGATTTTGCCGAAGGCTATTACCAGCGCGCCACAGCCTTTTATCTGCTTGATGAAATCGGCCCCGCCATGGCCGACCTTGAAGAGGTGCTGACCCGCAATCCGCGCCATTTCGAGGCGATGCGCGGGCTGGCGGTCATGATGGAAGAAACCGGACGGCCCGAGGCGGCGCTTGAACTTTACGACATGATCCTTCAGATCGTGCCATATTCCGCGCAGACCCGCGACGACCGCGCGCGTTTGCACCAACAGCTGGGCGGCCAGGCGATCTGACGCCCGGCCCTGACGGGGACGAAAATGCAAGGTTCCCGGATCACGGCCGTTCTTGGGCCGACCAATACCGGCAAGACCCATTACGCGATCCAGCGGATGCTGTCCTACCGCACCGGCGTGATCGGCCTGCCTTTGCGCCTGCTTGCGCGCGAGGTCTATGACCGCATCGTCGCGATCAAGGGGCCGGGGGTTGTGGCGCTGGTCACCGGCGAGGAACGCATCGTGCCGCCGCGTGCGGCCTATTGGGTCTGCACGGTCGAGGCGATGCCCGAGGGCATGGGCTGCGATTTCCTGGCTGTTGATGAAATCCAGCTTTGCGCCGATCCCGAACGCGGCCATGTGTTCACCGACCGGCTGCTGCATGCGCGCGGGCTGCATGAAACCCTGTTTCTGGGGGCTGAAACCATGCGCGGCGCGATTGCCGCGCTGGTCCCCGGCGCGCAATTCATGGTCCGCGACCGGATGTCGGAACTGACCTATACGGGGTCCAAAAAGATCAGCCGGATGCCCGCAAGGTCGGCCATCGTCGGGTTTTCGGTCGATAATGTCTATGCCATCGCCGAACTTTTGCGCCGCACCAAGGGCGGTGCCGCCGTTGTCATGGGCGCGCTGTCGCCCCGCACCCGCAATGCGCAGGTGGAAATGTATCAAAACGGCGATGTGGATTACCTTGTCGCCACCGATGCGATCGGGATGGGGCTGAACCTTGATATCAGCCATGTCGCCTTTTCCTCGCTGACCAAATATGACGGCCGCCGGATGCGCCATCTGGAACCGCAGGAATTGGCGCAGATCGCGGGCCGCGCGGGGCGGCATATTGAAAACGGCACCTTTGGCGTGACGGGCGAGGCCCCGCCCTTGGATGATGCCGTCGCTGCTGCGATCTGCAACCACCAGTTCCGCCCTGTCGCCAAATTGCAATGGCGCAACAGCCGGTTGCAATATGGTTCTGTCAAACGGCTGATCGGATCTTTGGAGGATCGCACCGATAACCCCTGGCTGACCCGCGTGCGCGAAAGCGATGATCTGGCCGCGCTGAAAACGCTGGCGCTGGATGCCGAGGTCGCGGCGCGCGCCACCGACGGGCCATCGGTGAAATTACTGTGGGATGTCTGCCGTATCCCCGATTTTCGCGGTATTTCGGCGGGTGAACATGCCGGGCTGCTGATGCAGATCTACAACGATCTGCACCAGCTTGGGCATGTCTCGGCCAATTGGTTCGCCTTGCAGGTCCGCCGGATTGACCGCACCGACGGGGACATTGATACTTTGTCCAAGCGGCTGGCCTATATCCGCACCTGGACCTATGTGGCCCAACGCAACGGCTGGCTGCGTGACGATTCCCATTGGCGCGATGAAACCCGCGCTGTAGAAGACCGTTTATCAGATGCGCTGCATGGCGCATTGACGCAAAGATTTGTGGACCGGCGGACCAGCATCCTGCTTCGCCGGCTCAAACAAAAGGAGAGCCTGTTGGCCGAGGTGAATGAAAAAGGCGAAGTGACCGTCGAAGGCGAATTTGTCGGTCGTCTGGAAGGGTTCCGTTTCCGCATGGACAAGGCGGGCAGCCCTGATGAGGCGAAAACCCTCCGGCAGGCGTCCCAGCAGGCGATCGCGCCGCATCTGCATCTGCGCGCGGACCGTTTCTACAACGCGCCCGACACAGAGATAGATTTCACTGAACAGGGTGGCCTGATGTGGGGCGATCAGGCCGTGGGCAAGCTGGTGGCAGGGTCCGACCCGCTGAAACCCGGTGTCGCGGTCTTTGTCGATGACGAGGCAGGCCCCGATGTCGCGGCCAAGGTCCAGCGCCGCTTGCAGCATTTCATCGACCGCAAGATTGCGGCAGGATTTGAACCTTTGCTGGCGCTGAAAAATGACGAAACACTGATCGGGGCGGCCAAGGGCTTTGCCTACCGGATGGCCGAACATTTCGGCATCATCCCGCGCGGTGATGTCGCCGATGAGGTCAAGGCGCTGGATCAGGATGCGCGGTCTGCCTTGCGCAAACATGGCGTGCGCTTTGGTCAATTCACGATCTTCCAGCCTTTGCTGCTGAAACCCGCCCCGACCCGCCTGCGCCTTGTGCTGTGGTCGCTGGCGCGCGATCTGTCGGAATTCCCGCAAAGCCCGCCCCCCGGTCTGGTCACAGTGCCTGCCGCGAAAGATGCCGTGCCCGGCTATTACGCGATGGCGGGCTATCGTGCCGCGGGCGAACGTGCGATCCGCATCGACATGCTGGAACGTCTGGCCGATATGCTGCGCGACAAGGACAGCCGGGGCGGGTTTGAAGCCAATCCCGACATGCTGTCGATCACCGGCATGACGCTGGACCAATTCGCCGATTTGATGGCGGGGCTAGGCTACAAGGCCGACAAGGGCGAACGCGTGAAGGTCAAGGCACCGCGCGCCGATGTGGCGGGTGATCCGCCGACCGAAATTCCGGTTGAAACACCCGATCAGCCGGATGATGCGCCAGCACCTGCCGAAGTGCCGGATGAAACGCCGCAAGAAATGCCTGCAGATGCACCGCCGCAAACGCCCGACGCCCCCGAGACGGAGCTGTTCTATACCTTCACTTGGGGCGGACGGGCTGCGCGCCCGGCACGTCCGACAAATGACCGCCCGCGCGGCAATGCCAAGCCCAAGGGCAAGCCGAAAGGCAAGCCGCAGATGCAGCAAACCAAGCCCGACAGCTTTCAGGCCAAGCCCAAGCGCGAAAAACAGATTGATCCCGACAATCCCTTTGCTGCCGCCTTGGCGGGGTTCAAAAAGGCTTGACCGACGGCGCGCGTGTCACGATCCGGCTGGACAAATGGCTTTGGCAGGCGCGGTTCTTCAAATCGCGCAGCATTGCCGCCGGAATCGTGACCGCGGGCAAGGTGCGGGTCGGTGGCACGCCGGTCAGCAAAGCCGCCCGCGCCGTGGGGGCGGGGGATGTTCTGACCTTTGTGCAGGCCGATCAGACACGGGTGATCCGCATCCTTGATTGCGGCACGCGCCGTGGCCCCGCGCCCGAGGCGCAGGCGCTTTACGAGGATCTGACGCCTGTGACAGAGCCTGCACCCCAGACCCCCGGCAGTGACCGCAAGGGGCGGCCCACCAAAAAGGATCGCAGGGATATGATGACGCAGCGCGGGATGGATGACCCTTTCACGCTTGAATGACCGCGCGATCCGATTTAGCAAACCGGCAAAGAACTACGGATGACCCCATGACCTATATCGTCAACGACAATTGTATCGCCTGCAAATACACCGACTGCGTCGAGGTGTGTCCCGTCGATTGTTTCTACGAGGGCGAGAACATGCTGGTGATCCATCCCGATGAATGTATCGATTGCGGCGTCTGTGAACCCGAATGCCCCGCCGATGCGATCCGGCCCGACACCGAACCCGACATGGAAAAATGGGTCGAGTTCAACCGCAAATACTCGGAAATGTGGCCGGTCATCATCACCAAGAAAGACCCGCTGCCCGGCGCCGAAGACATGGATGGCAAGCCCGGCAAGCTGGATCTGTTTTCCGAGGCCCCCGGCGAAGGCGGCTAAGGGTAAACCCCTGATAACAAAGCATTGCTGCGTCATGCGCAGGGATGCTTCCGAAGCGCGCGTTTTTGTGGTATGATTCCCCTCAATGACGCGAATGATGTGATCCTGCCCATACGTCTTAACCCGCCGGTGACGCTTGTTACCGACGGTTTTTTGTCGCCTGACGTGCCGGATTGCCATGAAAGGACAATCATGACCAAGAAGAAAAGCGAATTCAGCCCCGACCAGTTTGTCGTCTATCCGGCGCATGGCGTGGGCAAGATCGTCTCTGTCGAAACGCAAGAAGTGGCCGGGTTCGAGCTGGAAATGTTCGTGATCGCCTTTGAAAAGGACAAGATGACCCTGCGGGTGCCGACCCATAAGGCCACCGATGTGGGCATGCGCGCGCTGGCGACACCTGACGTCGTCAATCACGCGCTGAAAACCCTGCGCGGCAAGGCCAAGGTCAAAAAGGCCATGTGGTCGCGCCGGGCGCAGGAATACGAGCAAAAGATCAATTCCGGCGACCTGATCGCCATCGCCGAAGTCGTGCGCGACCTGCACCGCCAAGACGACCAGCGCGAGCAAAGCTATTCCGAGCGTCAGCTTTACGAAGCCGCGCTTGAACGCCTGACCCGCGAATTCGCCGCCGTTGCAGGCGATGACGAGAATGCGGCCGCCGCGCAGATCGGGTCCGTTCTGGTGGGGCGTGCCGCTTAAGCGGATGTGAAATGAGGAAAAAGCCGCGCCAGAGAGCGCGGCTTTTTTTATGGCATATCTTGAGGCGTCTTCCGTGCCGTCTGGCGGGTAAAACTGGCTGAATCGTCATGTATCCGGATGCCAGATCGCACCTTGAGAATAGCGTGCATGAAGGTCGGGTGCGTGGGACGGAGCGGACCTTCAACGAACGTCCGCAAAGCAAGTTCGAGTGAGGTTATGCTGCCATCTCTATCTGTATTTGGCCGTCATGTAGGAAGCACTTTTTGTCGAAAAGCGACAGGTCGAGGGGATTTGGCAACCGGATGTCTGCAAGAGTCGGCATGGTGCTGGACGATAGCTCAAAAGCGCGGTCGATTTGGGAAATCAAAACCACAACTGCTCCATATTCGATGGCAAAATTCTTCAGCGCCCGGACTTGTTCTTCCAGCGGGGGATTGCTGCGCTTTTGATCCAAAAGCTGCAAGTAATCGACAACGATGAATGCGCGATCCGGTGTAGTCGCGAGGCGTTCAATGATGTGAGCCGCACAAATAACGTCAGAGGTATCAACGACGATTGGGCCGTCACTTTCCTTTACGTCTAAACCTAGTTTTTCATACCGATCCCACACATCCTTGTCATTGTAGTCGAGCGAGAAAACATAGCCTATGCGCTTGTTTTTCTTAGCCAATGCGGCCAACTCTAACCCGAGAAGGGTCTTGCCGTGGCCGGGACGCGCACCGATCAGCACCATATCGCCTGGATTGAGCTGGCTCATGATTTCCTTGGCTGGTGTCGCTTTGGAGTAGCTGGACGCCAAGTGGCTCCAATCACTGAAGCCCTCTTTGGTGGCAATTTGATTGAGTGCCTCGTGGAGCTTGATATTGGTGTGGCGTGCCAGCAATTTTGCTTGACGCTTAAGTGCGTAGATTGGTGATGACAGTCTCATCTTGAACCCCCTTCTACGAGCGGTCTTCGCAATCCCTCCTTATGCGCGTGCTCGAACAGGTTAGATTCGAAGTGGTGTCGCTCCGCATGACATATGCTGCCCCAGTGGAGGGGGGAGGCCCGAGCAAGGCCACCATCAGAAGTTATCTTGATCGCTTGGAAAACTCAATCGGGTTTCGGTCATTCGCTGCACGCTGTCGAATGCTCGAGTTGGGCTTATTCCGTTGAAAAACTCTTGTTGATTTGGGTGCCTGTCGCTGATTCAATTCCTCGTATGATACGGGGGGAACTGCGATGTTGGGACCGAAGCAAGAGGCGCAAGGCGCGTTGTTTTACGAGTTCTCGATCGAGGGTCACGTTCCTCAGGATCACTTATTGCGTTCGATCGACCGCTTCGTCGATCTGTCCGGTATCCGGCATCACTTGGCTCCGTTCTACAGCAACACAGGCCGCCCTTCGATTGATCCCGAGTTGCTGATCCGCATGCTGTTGGTGGGGTATTGCTTGGGAATCCGGTCCGAGCGGCGGCTTTGCGAAGAGGTGCATCTGAACCTCGCCTATCGGTGGTTTTGCCGCCTCGATCTGGCGGACCGTGTGCCGGATCACTCGACCTTCTCCAAGAACCGCCATGGCCGTTTCCGCGACAGCGACCTGCTGCGCCACCTATTCGAGACGACTGTGGCGCGGTGCATTGCAGAGGGTCTGGTCAGCGGCCAACGCTTTGCGGCGGATGCCAGCCTGATCGAGGCCGATGCCAACAAGCAGAACTCGACCGCGAAGGAAGGCTGGAACCCGTCAACCATCGATCCGGATGATGCGCCACGCGCAGTTCGGGAATATCTGGAGGTTCTGGATGATGCAGCCTTTGGCGCGGCCACGACCGTCGAGCCCAAGTTCACGTCCCACTCCGACCCGTCCAGCCAGTGGACGGCAGCGCGCAAGGGCCCAGCATTCTTTGCCTATTCCACCAACTACCTGATCGATACCGACCACGCCGTGATCGTCGATGTCGAGGCGACCAGGTCGATCCGGCAGGCCGAGGTCGGGTCCGTGCGCACGATGCTGGACCGTGTCAAAGACACGTTCGATCTGCATCCCGAGCGCATCATCGCGGACACGGCATACGGCTCCGGCCCGATGCTGGGCTGGCTTGTGGATCGCAAGATCGCGCCACATATCCCCGTCATTGATAAGGCAGGCCGGACAGACGGCACCTGGAGCCGCGCTGATTTCGAATGGGACGCTGACAACAACCAATACATCTGCCCCGAAGGCGAAGCCCTCAAGCAATTCCGCCGCAACTATTCTGATCCAAACAGAGGCCCGGACGGCAAAGGTGTCGCCAAATATCGCGCCCTGAAACTGACGTGCCAAGCTTGCCCCTCAAAAGCGAAATGCTGCCCAAATGCCGACTTCCGCTCCATCACGCGCGAAGAACACGAAGACGCCCGTCAGGTCGCCCGCGACATTGCCAAGACCAAGCAATACGTCATCTCGATGCGGCTCAGAAAGAAGGTGGAAATGCTCTTCGCCCATCTCAAACGTATTCTCGGGTTGGGCAGACTCCGATTGCGCGGCCCGAACGGTGCAAATGACGAATTTCTCCTCGCCGCAACCGCCCAAAACCTCCGCAAACTAGCCAAGATCTTTCCTGCACCGCAGCAAACGCGCAAAGCCTGATAAGAAAGGCGCTCGCGCCCTGTTCAGACCGCTAATTTCTGCACCAGCAACACGGTGTTTTTCCACAGAATCGGCTCATTCCCACCGTTCGCTGCGATTTGCGCCAAGGACTCGCTGTTCAATTCAGGTCAGTGCTTCACGCGATGCTCACGCCACCCGTCTGGCCGTCACGCGACAGGGTTAGCCTTGAAACGACGTCAAAACCCAACCCCGTCCCCCGTCACAACGCCCGCCAGCCGATATCCGACCTGTAAAACCCGCCCGGCCAGTCAATGCCTTGCGCCATGGCATAGGCCTGTTCATGCGCCTCGGCCAGTGTCGCGCCGCGCGCGGTGATGTTCAGCACCCGCCCGCCATTGGCCTGATATTGGCCGTCCGCGCGCTTGGTCCCGGCATGGAACACCATGTGGAAACTATCCTCTAGCTGCGCATCCAGCCCGCCGATCACGCTGCCCTTGGCGTAATCGCCCGGATAGCCATTGGCCGCCATGACGATGGTCAGCGCATGGTCATCGGCCCAGTTCACGCTGACCTCGTGCAGGCGCTGCTCGGCGCAGGCTTGCAGCAGGTCCAGCACCTGCCCGCCAAGGCGCATCATCAGCACCTGGCATTCGGGGTCACCGAAGCGGACGTTATATTCCACCAGCCGTGGCTGGCCGTTTTCGATCATCAGCCCGCAGAACAGCACGCCTTGAAACGGGGTGCCGCGGCGCGCCATTTCATCCATCGTGGGCTGGATGATTTCGCGCAGCGCTTTTTGCGTGACCTCATCCGTCATCACCGGGGCGGGCGAATAGGCGCCCATGCCGCCGGTGTTCGGCCCTTGATCGCCGTCAAAGGCGCGTTTGTGGTCCTGGGCTGTGCCCACAGGCAGGATGGTCTTGCCATCGCAAAGCACAAAGAACGAGGCTTCTTCGCCTTCCATGAATTCCTCGATCACCACGGCGGTGCCTGCGGGGCCGAAACTGCCGTCGAACATATGGTCAAGGGCGGCCAGTGCCTCGTCCAATGTCATCGCGACGGTGACACCTTTGCCTGCGGCCAGACCGTCAGCCTTGATCACGATGGGCGCGCCTTGGGCCTGCACATAGGCGCGGGCGGGGGCGGCCTCGGTGAAACGGGCATAGAGGGCGGTGGGCGCAGCTGCTGCATCGCAGATCGCCTTGGTGAATGATTTCGATGCCTCCAGCTGGGCGGCGGCCTGCGACGGGCCAAAGACCAGCGTGCCGGTGCGGCGCAAACGGTCTGCGACACCGGCGGCCAGCGGGCCTTCGGGGCCGATAATGACAAAGTCGATGGTATTTTCCGCGACGAAATTCGCCACGACATCGCCATCAAGAATGTTGAGATCGGCGCAATCGGCGATCTGCGCGATGCCTGCATTGCCCGGTGCCACGATCAGCCGGTCGCATTTGGGGTTCTGCTTGATCGCCCAAGCCAGACTATGTTCGCGCCCGCCGCTGCCCAGAATGAGGATGTTCATCACCGTCTCTCCGCCTTTGAAAACTTGCCGCGGTCTTAGTCAGGGATGGCGCAGATCACAAGGCCGGGCTTGGCCTTTGGGCGATGGCATCTTAGGGTGCGTCCCAAACTGCGCAAGGATCACCCCGATGATGGATTTATTCGACGACGGCCCGGCCGAGCCAAGCGCCGATAACACGCCCGAATTTTCCGTCTCTGAAATCTCTGGCGCGGTCAAGAAGACCATCGAGGGCGGCTTTGCCCATATCCGCGTGCGCGGCGAATTGGGGCGGATTTCGCGGCCCGCATCGGGCCATATCTATCTGGATCTCAAAGATGACCGCGCGGTCCTGTCGGGTATTATCTGGAAAGGCCGCGCCGCTGGCTTGGCCCACCGCCCCGAGGAAGGGATGGAGGTCATCGCCACCGGCAAGCTGACCACCTTTCCCGGCCAGTCGAAATACCAGATGATCATCGAGGATATCGCCCCCGCCGGTGCCGGTGCCTTGATGGCGATGCTGGAAAAGCGGCGTGCGCAGCTGGCGGGCGAGGGGTTGTTTGACACCGCGCGCAAGAAACCGCTGCCCTATCTGCCTGAAATCATCGGCGTCGTCACATCGCCCTCGGGGGCGGTGATCCGCGACATCCTGCACCGCCTGCGCGACCGTTTCCCGCGCAAGGTGCTGGTCTGGCCGGTCGCCGTGCAGGGCCAGAAATGCGCAGCCGAGGTTGCCGCCGCCATCGCCGGTTTCAACCGCCTGACGCCGGGTGGCGCGCTGCCGCGCCCTGATCTGATCATCGTGGCGCGGGGCGGTGGCTCGCTCGAGGATCTTTGGGGGTTCAACGAGGAAATCGTCGTGCGCGCGGCGGCGGCATCGGATATTCCGCTGATCTCTGCCGTGGGCCATGAAACCGACACGACGCTGATTGATTTCGCGGCTGACCGGCGCGCCCCGACGCCGACGGCGGCGGCCGAACTGGCGGTGCCGGTGCGCATTGAACTGATGGCCCTGATCGACCAGCAAGGCGCGCGGCTGGTGCGCGCCTTGTCCAACAATCTGCAAATCCGCCGCCAGCGCCTGCGCGATCTGGCGCGCGCCTTGCCGCAGGTGGAGACGCTGGTCGACGGGCCACGCCAGCGGCTGGATTACCTGTCCGACCGCCTGCCCGCGGCCCTGCGGCAGGCCGCCGCGCAAAAGCGTCTGCAACTCAGCGATGCCGCATTGCGCCCGGCCATCCTGCAACGTCGCTTGGCCGAGGATCGCAGGCGGCTGACAGCGCTGTCCGACAGGCTCGCCCCCGCCTTGCAGCGCCGGACCCGTGATGCGGGCCTGGCACTGGACAGGGCAGGGCGCGGGCTGCGGGCTGATCTGGTGCAGGCCCGGCTGGACCGGCAGGGCGAAAGGCTGGCCATGCTGCTGCGCCGCTTGTCGGACCGCGCCACGCGGCAACAGGCTGAACGCACGGCGCGCCTTGCCGCGCTTGACCGGCTGCGCGAAACCTTGGGCTATATGGAAACGCTCAAACGCGGCTATGCGGTGGTGCGTGCGGGCGATCTGCTGGTCACCGATCAGGCGACGGCGGCCAAGGCCGACCATCTGGAAATCCAATTCGCCGATGGGCGGGTCGCTGTACGCTCAGGACGATAGATCGTTGCAGATCAGCGGTTCATCGGCATCGGTTTCATAGATCACGGTGCCATCAGGAATATTGCTGAATTCCGCCCGGATCTTGCCATCCTGCAAATAGGTGGCCCAGCATTTGGGTTCGGGGTCGTCCTCATAGAGAAAGCAGATATCGCCCTCGCTTTCATACCAGATGCCGAACATGCAGCTGCCGTCAAAGGCCGACCACATGACACGGCGGCCGGTCAGATAGGCCTCGATCCCGTAACGCGCGATGGTTTCGGTGCGAAAGGTAATCGTGCGGCCGGTGACATGGGCGTCAAATGCATCGCCGGTCATCTTGTCTTGTGCCTTGGCCTCAGGCGCGGGCAGCAAAGCCAGCAGACAGGCCCCCAGCACGGCAGCCGCCGCAGGGCGCAAGGTTGATTGGTATCCACAGGGGCGATATCGGCGCGGGGCAAGAGGCAGCGGGCGGGTCATAGCGCGTGATTAGCACGGCGGGGGCGCGCAATGAAGCGAAACCGCAGGGCTGCGTGCTTTGGCCCTTGGGGCGTCGCTTTTGCGTGGTTTGCACGACGGGCGCGGGCTATGCTGCGCCAAAAGCGGGGAATATGGGCATGGCCAAGGACAACCAAGACGGCATCTGGAAATCCGGTAAAGGCAAGGGACGGCATACCACCAAGGGGCGGCAGCTAGAGGATGCGGCCTTGGGCGATATCCGCGCCTTGCTGGGCGACAGGCCGCGCCGCCGGGACCTGCTGATCGAATTCCTGCATCTGGTGCAGGATGCCCACGGCCATCTCTCTGCCGCCCATCTGCGGGCGCTGGCCGAGGAAATGCGCCTGTCACAGGCCGAGGTCTATGAGGTCGCGACCTTTTATGCCCATTTCGACGTGGTCAAAGAAGGCGAAACACCGCCCCCCGCCCTGACGATCCGGGTCTGCGACAGCCTGTCGTGCGAACTGGCCGGTGCGCAGGCGCTGAAAGCCGCGCTCGAGCAGGGGCTGGACCCGGCCGAGGTCCGCGTGCTGCGCGCGCCTTGCATGGGGCGCTGTGACACCGCCCCCGTGCTGGAAATCGGGCATCACCACATCGACCATGCGACGCCCGCCAAGGTGCAGGCGGCGATTGCGGCGGGTGATATCCATGCGCATCTGCCCGATTACCAGACCCTGGCCGCTTATTGCGCCGATGGCGGCTATGCGGTGCTGGAACGCTTGCGCGCGGATGGTGACTGGCAGGCGGTGCAGGAATTGGTGCTGGCCTCTGGGCTGCGCGGCTTGGGCGGTGCAGGCTTTCCATCGGGGCGCAAATGGGGTTTCGTGCGCGGCAATCCCGGACCGCGTTATCTGGCCGTGAACGGCGATGAAGGCGAGCCCGGCACGTTCAAGGACCGCTATTACCTGGAACGCACGCCGCATGTGTTTCTGGAAGGCATGCTGATCGCCGCCTGGGCCATCGAGGCGGAAACCTGTTTCATCTATATGCGCGATGAATATCCCGCCGTGCTGGCCTTGTTGCGCCGCGAGATCGCCGCATTGGAAGCGGCGGGGATCGTCAGCCCCGGCTATATCGACCTGCGGCGCGGCGCGGGTGCCTATATCTGCGGCGAGGAATCGGCGATGATCGAAAGCATCGAGGGCAAGCGCGGCATCCCCCGCCACCGCCCGCCTTTCGTGGCCGAGGTCGGGCTTTTTGGCCGCCCGACGCTGGTGCATAATGTGGAAACCCTGCTTTGGGTGGCGCGGATCTGCCGCGAAGGGCCCGAGATCCTGAACGGCGTGGAAAAGAACGGGCGCAAAGGCTTGCGATCCTATTCGGTGTCCGGGCGGGTGGCGCAGCCGGGGATCTATGTCCTGCCTGCGGGATCGACGATCATGGATATCATCGCGGCGGCCGGTGGCATGGCGGCGGGCCATCTGTTCAAAGCCTATCAACCGGGCGGGCCGTCATCGGGGCTGTTGCCTGCAAGCCTGGATGATGTGCCGCTGGATTTCGACACATTGCAGCCGCATGACACATTCATCGGCTCGGCTGCGGTTGTGGTGCTGTCCCAGCAAGACCGCGCCCGCGATGCCGCGCTGAACATGCTGCGGTTTTTCGAGGATGAAAGCTGCGGGCAATGCACGCCTTGCCGTGTGGGGTGCCAGAAAGCAGTGCAGCTGATGCAGGCCCCGGAATGGGACCGCGCCTTGCTGGGCGATCTGTGTACCGCGATGGCGGATGCATCGATCTGCGGGCTGGGGCAGTCGGCGCCCAATCCGATCCGGCTGGTCATGCGCCATTTCAGCGACGAGATCTGAGGCGGCCTGCGGCTGTGCCGCAGTTGCGGCGCTCCGCGCGGGGATATTTATGCTCGGAAGATGGGGGGGCCTGGTCTTTTCAATCGCTGACTTAGTGGCTAGGTCTTGGCCCAGAAGTCATGAAAGGCTGTTGTGATGGCGTTCTTCAGCAAGCTCAAAGAGAGGATGTTCAAATCCTCGGCCAAGATCGACGCGGGCCTTGATGCGATTGTCGCAGAGCCTGCGCCGAAACCCGGCCTGATCGGGCGGCTTTTTACCGATACGGATGTCCAGCGCCGCAGTCTTGACGATACCATGCTTGAAGAGCTGGAGGATCTGCTGATCGCCGCCGATATGGGTGTCGAGACCGCGCAGCGCGTTATTGCCAATATTGCCGAAGGCCATCGCGGCACGCGGCTGTCGGTCGCGGAGGTCAAGCGCCTGCTGATGGCCGAGGTGGTCCGGATCATGGAGCCTGTCGCACGCCCCTTGCCGATCTATGCCAAGACACCGCAGGTGGTTTTGGTCGTGGGGGTCAACGGATCGGGCAAGACCACGACGATCGGCAAATTGGCCAGCCAGTTTCGTGCGGCGGGCAAACATGTCGTGATCGCGGCCGGTGATACGTTCCGTGCCGCCGCGGTCGAACAATTGCAGGTCTGGGGAGAGCGCGCAGGCGTGCCGGTGCTGACCGCGCCCGAAGGGTCCGACCCGGCCAGCCTGGCCTATGATGCGATGACACGCGCGCAGGCGGATGGCGCTGATCTGTTGATGATCGACACCGCAGGCCGGTTGCAAAACCGTGCTGATTTGATGGAAGAGCTGTCCAAGATCGTCCGCGTGATCCGCAAGAAAGACCCCGAGGCGCCGCATAACACGCTTTTGGTGCTGGATGCGACGACGGGGCAGAATGCGCTGCAACAGGTCAAGGTGTTTCAGGAACTGGCCGCTGTCTCGGGGCTGGTGATGACCAAGCTTGACGGCACCGCCAAAGGTGGCGTGCTGGTGGCCTTGGCCGATCGGTTCGGCCTGCCGATCCATGCGATCGGGGTGGGTGAACAGATCGACGATCTGGCGCCGTTTGACCCCGAAGAATTCGCCGCCGCCCTTGTCGGGCTGGAGCTGTGACAGGGCTTTGAACGACCTCAGCCAATGGTTGGTCAGCATCGCAGGCACGCCCGAGGGCGCGCGGCTGGCGACTATCTTGGCGCTTGTGTCCGCGCTGGCGCATGCCGTGTTCGGGGCCTTGCAAAAGGGTCGCCATGACCCGTGGCTGACGCGGGGCGCGATTGATTTCTGGCTGCTGGTGTTGACCGCACCGATCGCGTTATTCCTTGTGCCTTGGCCGGATATGGCGACCGCGTTGATCCTTGCAGGCGCTGTCGTGATCCATTTCGGCTATAAGCTCGCCATGGCGCGGGCTTATGAAAAAGCGGCCTTTACCGTGGTTTATCCGGTCGTGCGCGGCACCGGCCCGCTGGTCACGGTGATCGCGGCATCGCTGTTTTTCGGCGAGCATTATTCAGCCCTGCAATGGCTTGGGGTGGGGTTTTTGTCGGGGGGTATCCTGCTGCTAGCGCTGCGCAACCTGAGCGAGGAAAAGCGGGATTTGAAATCCATGCAGACCGGTCTGGTCTGGGCGCTGATCGGCGGGCTGCTGGTGGCGATCTATACCACCTATGACGCCTTTGGTATCCGGCAGTCGCCGGACCCTTTCACCTTTCTGGCGTGGTTTTTCTTTGTCACGGCGCTGGATTTTCCGGTGCTGGCATGGCTGCGCTATCGCCGGATGGCCGCGCCGCCGGTGCTGGCCCCGCTGATGTGGCGCGGGGTGATCGGCGCGCTGGTGGCTTGGGTCAGTTTCGGCGGCGTGATGCTGGCCACCATGGTGGGCAAAGTCGGCGAGGCGGCGGTGCTGCGCGAAACATCCACCGTCTTTGCCGCCTTGATCGGCTGGTTCATCCTGCGCGAAAAGGTCGGCCCGCGGCGGTTGATCTTGATGACATTGGTTGCCTTGGGCGCCGTGATCGTGGAAATGGGGGGCTGAAGGAGATCAAGATGGCCGCAAGACAGATCAACCCGATCCTGAAACAGGTGCTGGAACTGGGGCCGACGCTGGCGTTCTTCCTGATCTACCTGCGCATCAAGGACGAGACCTATACATTTGGCGGCACGGATTATTCCGGTTTCATCATCGCCGCGCTGGTCTTTGTGCCGATCCTGCTGGTCGCGATGGGGATCTTATGGGCCTTGACCGGCAAGCTGAGCCGGATGCAGATTTTCACCGCCTTCATGGTGATCTTTTTCGGCGGGCTGACCGCCTGGTTCAACGACGAGAGGTTCTTCAAGATGAAAACCACCATCGTTTACGGCGCGATGGCGGGGCTATTGGGGATCGGGTTGTTGCGCGGGCAAAGCTATCTGCAATTCGTGATGGAAGAATTCCTGCCGATGCAGCGCGCGGGCTGGATGATCTTTACCAAGCGGCTGGCCTTCATCTTTGCCGTGCTGGCCATCGCCAATGAAATCATCTGGCGCACCCAATCGACCGAAACCTGGGTCAAGCTGGAAACATTCGCCTTTCCGGTCGTCTTGTTCCTGTTCTTGTGGGTCCAGATCATCGGTTTGCAGAAATATCTGATCGAAGATCCGCAGCAATCGCGCGACTGAACCCGGCCCTGCGCTGCCCATTGACGCGGCCAAGGCGGCGGCTTATGTCAGGCGGGTGGCGATTTGTCTCCGGATTGCAGGCCACGTTAAACAATCTGCTAAAAAGGTGGCGGGTTTTGCAGACCCCGATACCTTGCCGGTGTCGGGGTTTTTTCATGCGCTGCGGGCGCGAGGGCAGATGATGAGTGACTGGAACAAACGCACCAAGGCGGTGCATCACGGCATCCGGCGCAGCCAATATGGCGAGGTCAGCGAAGCGATCTTCATGACGCAGGGCTTTGTCTATGACAGCGCCGAAGCCGCCGAGGCGCGGTTCATCAAGGCGGGGGAGGATGAATTCATCTATGCCCGTTACGGCAATCCGACGGTTGCGATGTTCGAGGACCGGATCGCCGCGCTGGAAGGGACCGAGGATGGCTTTGCCACCGCCTCTGGCATGGCGGCTGTGCACGGGGCGCTGGCCGCAATGCTGCGGGCGGGGGATCATGTCGTCTCTGCGCGCGCATTATTCGGGTCGTGCCTTTACATCCTGCAAGAGGTGCTGCCCCGTTTCGGGGTCGATGTCACCTTTGTTGATGGCACCGATCTGGCCGCATGGCAGGCCGCGATCCGGCCGGATACCAAGCTGGTGTTCTTTGAAAGCATTTCCAACCCGACGCTGGAAGTCGTCGATATCAAGGCGGTCGCCGCTTTGGCCCATGCGCAGGGTGCCATGGTGATGGTGGATAATGTCTTTTCGACGCCGGTGTTTTCGGATGCGGTGGCTTTGGGCGCGGATGTGGTGATCTATTCGGCGACCAAACATATCGACGGGCAGGGGCGGGCCTTGGGCGGGATCATCCTTGGCAAGCGCGATTTCATCCGCGGCACGGTAGAGCCGTTCATGAAACATACCGGCGGGTCGATGTCGCCTTTCACCGCCTGGCTGATGCTCAAAGGGTTAGAGACGATGGATCTGCGGGTGCGCGCGCAGGCGGCCAGCGCCCAGCAGATCGCGCAGGCGCTGGTGGCGGATGGCAAGCTGCGGGTGATCTACCCCGGTCTGGCCGATCATCCGCAACATGCGCTGACCATGGCGCAGATGGGGGCAGGCGGCACGGTGATGGCGATTGATGCGGGCAGCAAAGAGGCCGCCTTTGCGCTGCTGAACCAGCTGGAAATCTTCACGATCTCGAATAATCTGGGCGATGCGAAATCCATCGTGACCCATCCCGCGACGACAACGCATCAACGCCTGGATGCCGAGACCAAGATCGCGCTGGGGATCACACCGGGGTTGATCCGGTGCAGCATCGGGCTGGAAGATCCGGCCGATCTGCTGGCCGATCTGCGCGCGGCAATCGGGTAAAGCAGCGATCAAGGCTGGCATCTTGCGACCTTTTCCGGCAGGCTTGACCTGCGGGTGCCGATCGTTTTGCGGCAAAGGGGATGTGGGGATGTCTGACCTTCGTGCCGATTTGTTACAATTTTGCCGCAGCATGGCTGGACATGCGCCGCAGCAGCGCCATCTTCGCAAGGCGGATGCACGACAAGAGGGTCTCGATATGAATATCCACGCACGCGACATGGATCGCCAGCCCACCAGATCCGATGCCGAGGCGGCGCTTGCGCTGTTGCGGCGCTGGGCCGGTGATGTCACGCCCGAGGAAGTGGCGACGCTTGACCCTTTGGTGTCGCGTCTGATCCCCGGACAAGAGGTGTCGCATTACCCCGCCCTTGCCCGCGCCTATCCCGAGGATTTCGCGGTGGACGAGGCCTATAAAGCCTCGATGCCTGACCTGCAGAACGGGCCATCAAGCCTGATCCGCGGCGCCAAGCAGCAGATCCAGCATGTCGGGATTTCCAACTTTCGTCTGCCCATAAGGTTCCGCACCCGCGACAATGGCGATCTGACGCTGGAAACATCGGTGACCGGCACCGTGTCGCTGGAGGCGGAAAAGAAGGGCATCAACATGTCGCGCATCATGCGGACATTTTACCAGCATGCCGAGGAAACCTTTAGCTTCGAAGTGATCGAACGCGCGTTGGATGCCTATAAATCCGATCTGGACAGCTTTGATGCGCGTATCCAGATGCGGTTCAGCTTTCCGATGAAGGTGCAAAGCCTGCGCTCGGGGCTGGCAGGCTATCAATATTACGATATCGCGCTGGAATTGGTCGAAAGCGCCGGGGTGCGCAAAAAGATCGTGCATCTGGATTATGTCTATTCATCGACCTGCCCCTGTTCGCTCGAATTGTCCGAACATGCCCGCCAGTTCCGCGGCCAATTGGCGACGCCGCATTCGCAACGCTCGGTGGCGCGGATCTCGGTGCTGGTCGAGGATGGGCCGATCCTGTGGTTCGAAGATCTGATCGACCGCGCCCGTGCGGCGGTGCCGACCGAAACGCAGGTCATGGTCAAGCGCGAGGATGAACAGGCCTTTGCAGAGCTGAACGCCGCCAATCCGATCTTTGTCGAGGATGCCGCGCGCCTGTTCACCGAACAATTGCAGCTGGAACCGCTGGTGTCGGATTTCCGGGTGATTGCCAGCCATCAGGAAAGCCTGCACAGCCATGACGCGGTCTCGGTCATGACCGAAGGGCCGACCTTTGCCGCCGAAAGCCTTGATCCGCGGCTTTTCGCCTCGCTGTTTCACGTCGGATGACGCGCGTAGGGTGGGTCTTGACCCACCTTACAACCAGCCCTTGAAGCCCCCCGCGCCGACGCCTAATGTCGGGCGAATTGATGAAGTCGGACATCCGTCCAGCAGAGAGGCATGAACATGCAAGACCCCGTTGAAACCTATATGAACCTTGTTCCCATGGTCGTGGAACAGACCGCGCGTGGCGAACGCGCCTATGACATCTTTTCGCGTCTCTTGAAGGAACGGATCATCTTTCTGAACGGTCCCGTGCATGACGGGATGAGCCAGCTGGTCGTGGCCCAATTGCTGCATCTGGAATCGGAAAACCCGAAAAAAGAAATCAGCATGTATATCAACAGCCCCGGTGGCGTGGTGACATCCGGCCTGTCGATCTATGACACGATGCAATACATCAAACCCAAGGTCAGCACGCTGGTCATCGGGCAGGCCGCGTCCATGGGGTCGCTGTTGCTGACCGCAGGCCACCCCGGCATGCGCTTTTCGCTGCCCAATAGCCGGGTCATGGTCCACCAGCCCTCGGGCGGGTATCAGGGGCAGGCGACGGATATCATGATCCATGCCGCCGAGACCCAGAAGCTTAAGACGCGGTTGAACGAAATCTATGTCAAACACACCGGCCAGCCCCTGAAAAAGGTAGAGACTGCGCTGGAACGCGACAATTTCATGTCCCCCGAAGAGGCCAAGGATTGGGGCCTGATCGACGAGATCGTGGTGAACCGCGAAAAATCATCTGAATGATCTTGCGTCATTCACCACGGTGAAAAAGTGACCCGGAAACTGGTCATTTTGACATTGTAGACCTTGGCGGGCTGTCCTAGTGTCGAGACAGGGCAGCCCGTTCATGTTTTACGGGCCAAGAGGCCAAGAGGGTTGATATGGCGACGACGACCGGAAACGACAGCAAAAACACGCTTTACTGCAGCTTTTGCGGCAAAAGCCAGCATGAGGTGCGCAAGCTGATCGCCGGGCCGACCGTGTTCATCTGCGATGAATGCGTCGAACTTTGCATGGATATCATCCGCGAGGAAACCAAGGCATCCGGCCTGAAATCCGGCGAAGGCGTGCCGACCCCTTCCGAGATCTGCGCCGTTCTTGACGATTATGTGATCGGCCAGGTCCATGCCAAGCGGGTCTTGTCCGTGGCCGTGCATAACCATTACAAACGCCTGAACCATGCCGATAAATCCGATATCGAGCTGGCGAAATCCAACATCATGCTGATCGGGCCGACCGGCTGCGGCAAGACCTTGCTGGCGCAGACCCTGGCGCGCATCCTTGATGTGCCTTTCACCATGGCCGATGCCACCACCCTGACAGAGGCCGGTTATGTCGGCGAGGATGTCGAGAACATCATCCTGAAACTGTTGCAGGCTTCCGAATACAACGTCGAACGCGCGCAGCGCGGCATCGTCTATATCGACGAGGTCGATAAGATCACCCGCAAATCCGACAACCCCAGCATCACCCGTGATGTCTCGGGCGAGGGTGTGCAGCAGGCCCTTCTCAAGATCATGGAAGGCACCGTTGCTTCGGTGCCGCCGCAGGGCGGGCGCAAACATCCGCAGCAGGAATTCCTGCAGGTGGATACGACCAATATCCTGTTCATCTGTGGCGGTGCTTTTGCCGGGCTGGACAAGATCATCGCGCGGCGCAGCAAAGGCTCTGGCATGGGCTTTGGTGCGGATGTCAAGGATGTGGACGAACGCGGCATCGGCGAGGTGTTTCAGGATCTCGAACCCGAAGACCTGCTGAAATTCGGCCTGATCCCGGAATTCGTCGGCCGTCTGCCGGTGATCGCCACGCTGACCGATCTGGACGAAGACGCGCTGATCACCATCCTGACCAAGCCCAAGAATGCACTGGTCAAGCAATATCAGCGCCTGTTCGAGCTGGAAAACACCAAGCTGACCTTTACCGATGACGCCCTGACCGCCATCGCCAAACGCGCGATCAAGCGCAAGACCGGCGCGCGCGGCTTGCGCTCGATCATGGAAGGCATCTTGCTGGATACGATGTTCGACCTGCCCGGTCTGGACACGGTGACCGAAGTCGTCGTCAACGAAGAGGCGGTGACATCCGATGTTGCGCCCTTGATGATCCATGACGACGTGAAGAAAAAAGAACCCGCGACGGCAGGCTGATGCCGCATCCTTGGTGGCCCCGCGTCATCGGGAGCCTCCGGCGGGGATATTTTCTTCTCGGAAGAAAGGGACGCCTTGCGCAGGCTGGACCTTTTGCGCGCAATAGGGCATGACAGCCGCAGTTTACCGGAGAGGCAGCATGGGTATTGGCCATTCAATCAAACGCATTTTCACATGGTGGGATGGACAGACCTATGGCACCCAGTTGTGGACATCCCGCAAAGGGTTGCGCGTCGGGACGGATGCGCAGGGCAATATCTATTACCGCAATGCCGATGACAGCCGCCGCTGGGTGATTTACAACGGCGCGATCGAAGGCTCGCGGGTCAGCCCCGAATGGCATGGCTGGCTGCATCACACATGGGATGAACCCCCGACCGAGACGCCTTTGCCGCGCAAAAGCTGGGAAAAGCCGCATCAGCCGAACCTGACCGGCACGATGGCGGCCTATGCGCCTGCCGGTTCGATCCGGCGCATGGCCCCCGCCGACCGCAAGGATTACGAAGCCTGGACCCCCGAATAGGGCGATGCGGCGATTATCCGCCATAGCGGCCTGCCTGCTGCTGGCCGCCCCCGCCGCCGGCCAACAGATGCTGTCGGGCATCGGCGCAGAGATCCGCATTCTGGACAAGCTGACCGGCGCTGTGACCGATCTGGCCTTGCGCAACGGGCAAAGCGACGCTTTCGGCGCCTTGTCGGTCACGCTGAATGACTGCCGTTATCCGGCTGATCATGTGGCCAGCGACGGCTATGCGGCGTTGATGATCCATAGCCGCAATCAGGTGACGCCGGTCTTTGCCGGCTGGATGCTGGCGTCCTCGCCTGCGCTGAATGCGCTGGACCATCCGCGTTACGATGTCTGGGTTTTGCGCTGTATCACATCGCTGGATGCCGGCACCGCGGTCGAAAACCGCGCGGATTGAGCAACCGCCGCCGCCAGCATCCGGTGATATTGGGCGCGCGGGATTTCCACGGCCCCAAGGCTGGGCAGATGCGGCGTCAGGAATTGCGTGTCGAACAGGGTAAAGCCGCTGCCGCGCAGGTTATGCAGCAGATAGGCCAGCGCCACCTTTGAGGCATCCGTGGCGCGGCTGAACATGCTTTCGCCGAAAAACGCGGCCCCGATATGGATGCCATAGACACCGCCCACCAGCTGCGCATCCTGCCAGACCTCGACGGCATGGGCATGGCCTTGGCGGTGCAGCATGAGCGACAGATCGCGGATGCTGGGGTTGATCCAGGTCTCTGGCCGGTCGGCGCAGCCATCGACCACATCGGCAAAGGCGGTGTCGAAACTGACCCGGAACTGGCCGCGCCGGATGGTCCGCGCAAGGCTGTGGCTGATGCGGAACTGGTCCAGCGGAAACACACCGCGCCTGCGCGGATCGACCCAGAAAATACCCGGGTCGTCCCGGCTTTCGGACATTGGAAAGACCCCCAGACGATAGGCTTGCAGGACAAGCGCAGGCGTCAGCGGAGGCTGGGACATTGTCACGTCAGGACAGGTTTGTTTCCAGCCAATGTTCCAGCCAGTGGATGTTGTAATCCCCCGACTGCACCGCAGGTTCGGCCAGCAGCGCATGGAACAATGGGATGGTCGTGTCCACACCATCGACGATCAATTCACCCAAAGCGCGGCCCAGACGCGCCAACGCCTCTGGCCGGTCGCGGCCATGCACGATCAGCTTGCCGATCAGGCTGTCGTAATAGGGCGGGATGCGGTAGCCGTCGTAAAGCGCGCTATCCATCCGCACGCCCAAGCCGCCCGGCGCGTGATATTGCGTGATCGTGCCGGGGCAGGGCGCGAAATTTGGCAGCTTTTCGGCATTGATCCGCACTTCGATCGCATGGCCGTTGATGCGCAGATCATCCTGGGTGAAGGACATCGGCAGGCCCGAGGCGACGCGCAGCTGTTCGCGCACCAGATCGACGCCAAAGACGGCTTCGGTCACCGGATGTTCGACCTGCAGGCGGGTGTTCATCTCGATGAAATAGAATTCGTCGTTTTCGAACAGAAATTCGATCGTGCCCGCGCCGATGTAATTGATCGCGGCGACAGCATCGGCGCAGACCTTGCCGATCCGCGCGCGCAATGCGGGGGTGATGATGGGACCGGGGGCTTCTTCGAACACCTTTTGGTGGCGGCGTTGCAGCGAACAATCGCGTTCGCCCAGATGCACGGCATTGCCCTTGCCATCGCCAAAGACCTGAATTTCGATATGGCGCGGCGTGGTCAGATATTTCTCGATATAGACTTCGTCATTGCCAAAGGCGGCTTTCGCCTCGGATCTTGCGGAATGGAAGGCTTTTTCCATATCGGCTTCTGTCTGCGCCACTTTCATGCCGCGCCCGCCGCCGCCGGCCGTGGCCTTGATGATGACCGGATAGCCGATTTCCGCGCCGACGCGCTGCGCATCCTTGAGCGTGGGCACGCCGCCGTCCGATCCGGGCACGCAGGGCACGCCAAGCGCCTTCATCGTGTCCTTGGCGGTGATCTTGTCGCCCATGATGCGGATATGTTCGGCGGTGGGTCCAATGAAGGTCAGCCCGTGATCTTCGATGGCCTGCACGAAAGCTGCGTTTTCCGACAGAAACCCATAGCCTGGATGGATCGCCTGCGCGCCGGTGATTTCACAGGCCGAGATGATCGCGGGAAAGGACAGATAGCTTTGCGCGGATGCGGGCGGGCCGATGCAGATCGCCTCATCGGCCATGCGCACATGCATCGCATCGCTGTCGGCGGTGGAATGCACGGCCACCGATTTCACGCCCATTTCGCGGCAGGCGCGCACGACCCGCAAGGCGATTTCGCCCCGGTTCGCAATCAGGATTTTTTCAAACATCGCAGCCTCTATTCGATGATGACAAGAGGTGCGCCGAATTCGACCGCGCCGCCATCTTCGACCAGAATGCGCCGGATTGTGCCTGCGCGGGGGGCGGGAATATGGTTCATCGTTTTCATCGCTTCGATGATCAAGATCGTGTCACCTTCGCGCACATTCTGGCCAATGGCCACGAAAGGCGCGGCATTGGGTTCAGGGGCCATATAGACGGTGCCGACCATCGGCGATGTCACGGCACCCGGATGGCTGGCGGGGTCGGTATTGGCGCTGGCGGCGGGGGCTGCTGGGGCGGCGGCGGCCGGTGCGGCGGGCATTGCTGCCACCGCGGGGGCGCTGGCCTGCACCAGTGTCTGTGTCTGGCGGCTGACGCGCACATTCAGGCTGTCGTTTTCGCCGTAATCCCGCTTGACCTGCAATTCCGTCAGATCGTTCTGGCGCAGCAATTCTGCCAGCGCCTGAATAAAGCTGACATCGCTATCGTGGGAGGTTTTATTGCTCATCTGTTCCTCGGCCCGTTGCCTATCGTTCATGCCCCGCTTTTTGCGGGCTTTGCACATCCAGTGCGCTTATAGGGTAAGCGGGCCATGGTGGGAAGCGGCAGCGGCGCAAAATGCGCAACCTTGCGTCAAGGATTTACAATTTCTGCGGGCGGTCTTGCGTGCTGGGTGGCGCGGTGATGTCATCCTCGGGCTTGTCCGCGGGCAGCATCGGCACGCCATAGGGGCGCAGGATTCGGTCATCGGGCAGAATTTCGGCGGGGTCTTCGGCAAAGCCGCTGTCTAGCCGTGCCGCGACCGCCTGTGCCACAAAGGGGCGTTCGGGCGGCAGCGTGGCGGCGGCCTGCAAGGACCTGACCGGTGCCACCGTGGTATCGGGCAGCTGCCGGGGCTGGGCGGCATAGGGCATCGCGGCGGGCGATGTCGGCGTAAGATGTAAAGACGGGTCCATGGCGTTCATCCATCAGGGGAATACTGTCACCAACAGAATCGGCTCTGAACCTTGCCAAAATGTTAACGGGGCTGGTCCCAATATCTTGCATTTGAACCAAAGCCGCTGTCAAAGTTGTCATTGTATTTTGCGTGCGCAGTAAATCTTGTAAAAGAAACCCCGAAATGCCGGATGGCCACAGCGACAGCCTGACAGGACCCGATGACCATAGCACGCATGACCGGCACCCGCATTCGCGAAAAGCGCATCGATCTGGGCCTGCGGCAGGCCAATGTGGCGCGGGCCGTGGGGATCTCGCCGTCCTATCTGAACCTGATCGAACATAACCGCCGCCGGATTGGGGGCAAGCTGCTGACCGATCTGGCGCGCGCGCTGGGGGTTGATCCCTCCAGTCTTGCCGATGGCGCGGATCGCGACCTGCTGGACCAGCTGCATAGCGCCGCAGGCCTTGCCGGTGACATGGCCGAAATCGCCCGCGCCGAGGAATTGGTCGCGCGTTTCCCCGGTTGGGCCGGGCTGATCGCCTTGCAGGCGCGCCGTTTGGCGGTGCTGGATCAACGCGTCGATGCTTTGACCGACCGCATGGCGCATGACCCGTTTCTGGCGACGGCCCTGCATGATGTGATTTCGGCGGTGACCGCGATCCGGTCCAGCGCGGCGATTCTTGTCGGTCAGGAACAGATCGACGCCGATTGGCAGCGCCGGTTTCACGAAAACATCCATACCGACAGCCTGCGCCTTGGCAAAAGCAGCGAGGCGCTGGTGGCCTATCTGGACGCGCCCGCCGCCGCCGATCCGTCGCCCGATACGCCGATGGGGCAGGTCGATGCGTTTCTGGCGCAGCACAGCTATCACCTGCCGATGATCGAGGCCGAAACGGCCAGCCCAGAGGATATTGTCGCGCAATCGGGATTGACCGGGGCGGCGGCGGCGCTGCTGGCCGGGATCTGCCGCCAATATGCCGATGATGCGCGCGCCTTGCCGATGGCCGCTTTTGCGCAGGCGGCGCGGGCCTGCCATTATGACCCCGCCCAGCTGGCCGCGCAATATGGCGTTGATTTCGCCACGGTCCTGCGCCGGTTGCCCTGTCTGCCGCCCGATGCGGGCCATCCGCCGATGGGGCTTGCCGTTTGCGATGCTGCGGGGGCGTTGATCTATCTTAAACCGGTGCCGGGCTTTGCGATGCCCGCGATGGGGGCGGCCTGTCCGCTCTGGCCTTTGTTCGCAGCGCTGAGCCGCCCCAGCCAGCCGCTGCGCGCCGAGGCGATCCTGCCCGGACCGACAGCGCCACGGCTGTTGTGCTATGCGATCGCGATGCCTCTGGCGGTGCATCAATTCGATCTGCCGCCGGTCTTGCGCAGCACGATGCTGGTGCTGCCCGATATGGCCCAGGCCAGCGCGCCGCCGGTGCCTGTCGGCATTGCCTGCCGCATCTGTCCGCGCGCCGATTGCGCCAGCCGCCGCGAGCCTGCGATCATCGGCACGCCAACTGCGCTTTGACAGGCCGCTCTGAAACAAGGATAGTCGATACCAAGGGGAGCCCGCGCGCCAGCGCGGCGAGCAAAGGGGAGGCGATGGGATGGGCAAGCGCGTCCTTCTGATCGAGGATGAGCCAAACATCATCGAGGCGATCGGATTCATCCTGTCGCGCGACGGCTGGACCGTGCATACCCATCAAGACGGTCAGACCGCCATGGCCAAGGTGCTGGCCCTGCCGCCCGATATGATCATTCTTGACGTGATGCTGCCGGGGCGCAGCGGCTTTGAGATCTTGCGCGAATTGCGCAGCACCGATGTCACCAAGGATATCCCGGTGATGATGCTGACCGCGCGCGGGCAGGACAAGGACCGCGCGCTGGCCCTGCGGCTGGGTGCCAGCCATTTCATGACCAAACCCTTTTCCAACAGCGATGTGCGCGATTATGTCCGCGCCATGATGGCCCCATGAAACCGCCCGCCAAACCGCCTGCCAAACCGCCCGCCAAACCGCCGGTCTTTCTGGAGCGGGCCAGCTATCGGCAGCGGCGGCTGGGGGATGCTGCGCAATTCCTGCCCGTGCTGGGGGCGGTCTTGTGGTTCATCCCGCTGCTCTGGGCAAGCTCTGGCCCCGAGACACCCTCGAAATCGGGCATGGTGGCGTATATTTTCGTGATCTGGCTGATCCTGATCGGGCTGGCGGCGGTGCTGGCGCGGCTGTTGCCCGATACCGACCATTCACCCGATGACATGCGGCGGTAATGGTTTCCTTCAATATCCTGATCCTTGTCGCGCTCAGCTATGTGGCGGCGCTGTTCTGGGTGGCCTTTCTGGCCGAAAGGCGGGCGGCGGCGGGGCAGGCGAAATGGCTGCATGCGCCGGTGATCTATACGCTGTCGCTGAGCATCTATTGCACGGCCTGGACCTTTTACGGCGCGGTGGGCTATGCGGCGCGGTCGGGGTTGGAATTCGTGACGATCTACCTGGGGCCGACGCTGGTGATGGTGGGCTGGTGGTGGCTGTTGCGGCGGCTGGTGCGGATCGGGCGGGCGCAGCGGATCACCTCGATTGCGGATTTGATCTCGTCGCGCTTTGGCAAATCGCGCCGGCTGGGCGCGGTTGTCACGCTGATCGCCGTGGTCGCGGCCACGCCTTATATCGCGCTGCAAATCCAATCGGTCACGCTGTCACTGGCGGTCTTTGCAGATCATGAGGGGGCGGCCTGGACCGATGGCGATTTCGCGCGCGCCGCGATGTGGTTCGCGGGGGGGCTGGCGGTCTTTACGATCCTGTTCGGCACCCGCAACCTGGATGCCAATGAACGCCATCCCGGCATTGTCACGGCCATCGCGGTCGAGGCGGTGGTCAAGCTTTTCGCGCTGATCGCGGTCGGCGTTTTCGTGGTCTGGGGGCTGGGCGGTGGCCCGGTGCAGATGATGGCGCGGATCGATGCCGCTGATCTGGAACTGTGGGAGCAGGACACGCATCGCTGGTTCGGGCTGATCTTTGTCTCGGCCGCGGCCTTTGTCTGCCTGCCGCGGATGTTTCAGGTCATGGTGGTGGAAAATGACGACGAGGCGCAGCTGCGTTTCGCCAGCTGGGCCTTTCCGGCCTATCTGCTGGCGATGAGCCTCTTTGTCGTGCCGATCGCGGTGGTCGGGCTTGACCTGATGCCCGCAGGCAGCAACCCTGATCTGTTCGTCTTGACAATACCTTTAAGCCAGGGCGCTAACGGATTGGCAATGCTGTCTTTTCTGGGCGGCTTTTCATCTGCCACATCCATGGTGATCGTGGCGACCATCGCGCTGGCGACGATGGTGTCCAATCACATCGTGGTGCCTTTGTGGTTCGCCTTGCAGGGCGACCAGCGCGGCGCGATGTCAGGCGATGTGCGCCAGCTGACGCTGCTGGCGCGGCGCTTGTCCATCGCGGGCGTGCTGGCGCTGGGCTTTGTCTATTACCGGCTGTCGGGCGGGGGCACGGCGCTGGCGGCGATCGGGCTGATCTCTTTCGTGGGTTCGGTGCAGGTGCTGCCCGCGCTGATCGGCGGTATCTTCTGGCGCGGCGCGACCCGGCCTGCGGCGGCGGCAGGTCTGCTGACCGGGCTGGTGGTCTGGCTTTGGTCGATGTTTCTGCCCAGCTTTGGCCCCGGTGCCGTGATCCCGGCCGAGGTCTTTGTGCACGGGCCTTTCGGCATCGGCTGGCTGCGCCCCGAGGCGCTGTTCGGGATCGGCGGGATCGATCCCTTGGTGCATGGCATCCTGTGGTCGATGCTGCTGAATACTGCGGCCTTCGTGGGTGTCTCGCTGGTGACCTTTCCATCGCCGCTGGAACGGCTGCAAGGCGCGCAATTCGTCAATGTCTTTGAACATACCACCGGCGCGCGGACATGGTCGCGCCCCGTTGCCGCCGCCGAGGACCTGCTGTTGATGTCGCAACGCATCATCGGCCGGACCGAGGCGCAGCGGATCTTTGCGCGCGAGGCCACACGCCAGGGCATCCCCGGTCAGCTGCCCAAGGCCACCACCGATTTCGTCGCGCGGCTGGAACGCGAATTGGGCGGCTCTGTCGGGGCTGCGACCGCCCATGCGATGATCGGCCAATTGACGGGGGGCAGCGGTGTCTCGGTCGAGGATCTGATCGCCGTGGCTGACGAGGCCGCCCAGATCCTGGAATATTCCAACCGGCTCGAGGCGAAATCCGCCGAACAAGAGGCCACCGCGCGCGCGCTGCGCGACGCCAATGCCAAGCTGACGGCGCTGTCGATCCAGAAAGATGCGTTTCTGAGCCAGATCAGCCATGAATTGCGCACGCCGATGACCTCGATCCGGTCGTTTTCGGAAATCCTGCGCGAGGATGATCTGCCCGCCGAGGATCGCAACCGCTATGCCGGGATCATCCTGGACGAATCGATCCGCTTGTCGCTGCTGCTGGATGATCTGCTGGATTTGTCGGTGCTGGAAAACGGACAGGTCGTGCTGCGCCCGCAGACCGGGCGGCTGTCGGTGCTGCTGGACCGGGCGATTGCGGCGGCGGGGGTGCATGACCGCAACCTGACGATCCTGCGCGACCGCGCCACCGAAGAGATCGAGATCACCGCCGATCTGGACCGGCTGGTACAGGTGTTCATCAACCTGATTTCGAATGCGGCGAAATATTGCGACGCCAAGTCGCCGGCGCTGACGATTCGTGTCAGCCGTGCCAAAGGGCAGCATCGGATTGATTTTCTGGATAATGGCATCGGGATCGCGGCGCAGAATCATGAATTGATCTTTGAAAAATTCTCGCGGCTGGCGGATGAATCCAAGGCAGGCGGCGCAGGGCTTGGGCTGGCGATCTGCCGCGAGATCATGCACCGGCTGCATGGCGATATCACCTATCTGCCCGGCACATCCGGCACGGCGTTCCGTGTGAGCTTGCCGATCTAGCCGCGCCGATTTCGCCGCGCTGGCCGGGTCTTAGCGGAAAAGTAATCTCTGCGGGTGTAATCTGGGGTCAGACCCAAGGCAGGCGCATGACTGACAGCTCTCATATCTCTATTCTGCGGCGCATGGCGGGGCAGGCCATTGGCACGCCCGCCGTCAGCCCGCTGACCACGTCGCGCGCTGTGCGGCTGGCGCTGGTCAAGGCGGCCAGCGATGCGGGCGGGCTGGTGCTGCGGGTGGCCAGCACGGCCGATGATGTCGGGCGGCTGGATGATTTGCTGGGCGGGCTGGATCCGGGGCTGATGCTGGTCGGGCTGGACCGGCGGGGTGCTTTGGCGGGGTTTGTCGCGGTGGATATGCAATTGCGCGCCGCCATGGTCGAGGTGCAGACCACAGGCCGGCTGCTGGATCATCCCGCCGATGACCGCCCCGCGACCGGCACGGACAAGGCGCTGTGCGATCCTTTGCTTGTGGCGTTTCTGCAGGCCTTGCCCCCGGCGGTGATGACCACCGCTTATGATGGCTGGGTCGATGATGTCAGCGTCGGCGACAGGCTGGCCGACAGCCGGCTGGCCGGTCTGCTGCTGGATGATGGCGATTACCGCGTGTTGCGGATGAATGTGGAACTCGGCGCCGGTGACCGGCTGGGCGAGGTGATGCTGGTCCTGCCGGTGCAGGCGGAATCCGACGCCCCCGACACACCCGCCCCCGTGCTGGATTGGGGCACGGCATTCAGCGCCGTGGTGCAGGATTCGGCCGCCATGTTGACCGCGCGTTTGCACCGTTTCAAAATGCCGCTGGGGCAGGCGCAGGCCTTGCAGGTCGGGCAGGTGGTGGCGCTGCCGGGCTGCACCGTCAATTCGGTCCGGCTGATCGCGGCTGATGGATCTTTTGTGGCGCAGGCGAAACTGGGCCAATTGGCCGGGCACCGCGCCGTGCGGATCGAATTGCCCCCCGGCATGGATATGGATGAATTGGTCAGCGGCAGCGTGGCCTTGCCGGATATGGCCTTGGACATGGCCCCAGATATGGCATCAGACATCTCTGACGATATGACCGGCGATATGACTGGCGATATGTCCCTGCAGTTCGACGAGTCCGACCAGCCCGATGATCACGATATGGCGGGCCTGCTGGAAGGGGCGTGAGACGCGCTTGGCCGCATCCGCGCGCCGCCGGGGGGCAAGGCGGCCTGCGCGCTGCTGACCTGATCATTGGCGAAAGTGCGGGGCAAGCGCCGGTCCATGCTGGGCGGGGCATGGCGCCATATGACATCTACTGGCGGCTTATCCCGCGCAAAAAGGGCGCGATGCTGGATCAACCAGCACCGCGCCCTGACGCAGGCGATCCGTTTTGGTGCCGCGTTTTACCCCTTGGCCAGCATATCCAGCTGCCCGCGCATCCCGGCCAGATCATAGCCCGCCAGCGCTGTGGCCGCGATGATCGCATCGGTCGGCATCTTGCCCGCTTGCCCCAGCGACCAGACAATCGAAGACCGCGTGCCGGATGCGCAATAGGCCAGCACTGGCCCGGATGAGGCGTCAGCCGCCGCCATCTGGGTATCGACCATGCCCATGTTCAGCCCCTGATGGGTCACGGGGTTCAGCGTAAAGGTGATCCCCGCCGCCTCTGCTGCGGCGCGGATCGTTTCGGCCTGATGCGAAGGCGGCACTTCGGCATCGGGCCGGTTGCAGATGATCGTGGTGAAACCAGCCGCGGCAATCGCGGCGATATCCGCCACATCAATCTGTGGTGTGACCGCGTAATCGGGGGTGATGTGTCGGATATCCATGATCGTCCTCTTATGTTGCAGGCAGGGCGCGCTCGAAACGGACCCGCAGCCCCGGTGTCAGCATCATACCTGCCAGCATTGCTGCCAGAAAGACAAGACCACCCGCGCCACCATAGCTGAGCGAGGCAATCGCCGGGCCGGGACAGAGCCCCGCCAGACCCCAGCCTGCGCCGAACAGCGTCGATCCGATCACCAGGTTGCGCCCGATCCGAGGTTCGGGCGGCGCAGGAAAAGCAGCCGCCAGCACGGGTTTACGCCCGACCGTCAGCCGCCAGGCGATGGCCATCGGAATGATCGCGCCGCCCATCACAAAGGCCAGCGTCGGGTCCCAATCGCCGAACACATCCAGCCAGCCTTGCACCTTGGTGGTATCGGTCATGCCCGACACCAGCAGGCCCAGCCCGAACAGGCCGCCCGTCAGGAAAGAAACAAAAGCGCGCATCAGATCACCCCCAGCACATGTTTGAACAGGACCATCGTCAGACCGCCCGCCCCGATATAAAACGCGGTGGACACGATGCCGCGCAGCGACAGCCGCGAAATCCCGCAGACCCCGTGCCCCGAGGTGCAGCCATTGGCCAGCCTTGTGCCGATCCCGACCAGTAGCCCCGCCGCGATGATGACGGCCCAATTGCCGGTCAGGTTGGTTTCCGACCCGCCGATCGCCGCTGCGGCGATGGCCGGCACAAGCACCAGCCCCGCGATCAGCGCTGCGCGTTCCTGCCAATCACTGCGCCCGCTGCCATCGACCAGCCCGCCGATGATCCCAGAGGCCCCCATGATCCGCCCGTTCACCAGCAGGAACAAAGCTCCTGCCGTCCCGATCAGCCCGCCGCCGATCAGGCCCATGATCCAATCTTGTTGCATTGTCTTTCCTTATGTTGTCGCGATCAAAGCTGGTTGATCGGCACTTTGAAATAGCGCCCGCCATTGTCTTCGGGTTCGGGCAGATTGCCCGCGCGCATATTGGTTTGCAGCGATGGCAGGATTAGCCGAGGCATGCCCAGCTGCGCATCGCGCGTCGTGCGCATAGAGACGAAATCTTCCAGCGGTTTGCCCGCGCCCACATGCACATTCATCGCCTTTTGTTCGCCCACAGTGGTTTCCCAGGCGAATTCATCGCGGCCGGGGGCCTTGTAATCATGGCCCACGAAAATCCGTGTCTCATCGGGCAGGGCCAGGATTTTCTGGATCGAATTGTAAAGGTCTTCGGCCGATCCGCCCGGAAAATCGCAGCGCGCCGTGCCGAAATCGGGCATGAACAAAGTGTCGCCCACAAAGGCCGCATCGCCCACCACATAGGTCAGGCAGGCGGGGGTGTGGCCCGGCGTATGCAGCACCTCGGCGCGCATCTGCCCGATATGGAACGCATCACCTTCTTTGAAGAGCGCATCAAATTGCGACCCGTCACGCTGGAATTCGGTGCCTTCATTGAAGATCTTGCCGAAAGTATCCTGCACGATGGTGATATTGGACCCGATCCCGATCTTGCCGCCCAGATGCTGTTGCAGATAGGGGGCGGCAGACAGATGGTCAGCATGGACATGGCTTTCGAGGATCCAGGCGACAGTCAGCCCTTGGTCCTTGACCCAGGCGATGATCGCATCGGCGGATGTCGTATCGGTGCGCCCTGCGGCGGGGTCGTAATCCAGCACGCTGTCAACAATCGCGCAGGCGCTGCCCTGAGGTTCGCGCACAACGTAGGAAATCGTGTTGGTGGCTTCATCGAAGAAGGCTTTGACATCTGGTTTCATGTTGATTCTCCTTTGCGGTCATACAATAAGTATTTCCGAAAACATTTCAATGTTGAAATGTATAAAAAAGGGCTGTAGGGTGACGCTATGAAACAAGCAACAGATTTCAAACTGGACCCGATGGATGCCGCAGCGACCGAAGCGGCAGAGCTGTTGAAGGCATTGTCGAACCCCGGCCGGCTGCGCATTCTTTGCGCGCTGGTGCCGGGCGAGATGTCGGTCGGCGATCTGGAAACCGCCCTTGGTGCCAGCCAATCCTATGTATCAGGCCAATTGCTGCGCTTGCGCAACGAAGGCCTGGTGTCTTGTACCCGTGACGGCCGCAATATCCGCTATCATCTGGCTGACCCGCGGGTGCGCCCCTTGCTGGAACGCATCTACGATATCTTCTGCCCCGTCCCATAAGCGGCAAGTTCCGCCCTTGCGACCTGTCGGCGATGCACCGCATCGGGGCCATCGGCCAGCCGCAGCGTGCGCAGATGCGTCCATTGCCGCGCCAGCGGTGTGTCCTGTGACACGCCCGCTGCCCCGAACATCTGCACCGCCATATCGGTGATCTTCAGCGCCACGGCAGGGGCCACCACCTTGATCTGGCTGATCCAAGGGGCAGCGGCGCGTTTGTCGCGTTGGTCCATCATCCATGCGGCTTTCAGACACAAAAGGCGGGCCTGTTCGATCTCCATCCGGGCGGTGGCGATCAGGTCGTAATTTTCGCCCAATTCCGCCAAGGGCTTGCCAAAGGCCGCCCGGCTGACCGACCGTTCACACATCAGCGCCAGCGCCTTTTCGGCCTGCCCGATGGCGCGCATGCAATGATGGATGCGGCCGGGGCCAAGGCGGCCTTGGGCGATCTCGAACCCGCGCCCGATCCCTAGCAGCAGGTTTTCGGCGGGCACGCGGACATTGTCATAGCGAAAATGCATATGGCCATGCGGCGCGTCGTCATGGCCGTAAACCTCCATCGCGCGCAGTTTCACGATGCCGGGCGTGTCGGCAGGCACCACGATCATCGAATGGCGCTGGTGCTTGGGCGCCTCATCGTTGCTGCGCACCATGACGATATGCACCGCACAACGCGGATCGCCCGCACCCGTCGCCCACCATTTCTGCCCGTTCAGCACATAATCATCGCCGTCGCGCACGCAGGTCATGGCGATATTGGTGGCGTCCGAGCTGGCCACATCGGGTTCGGTCATCAGATAGGCCGACCGGATGTCGCCCGCCATCAGCGGTTTCAGCCAGCGGTCCTTCATCGCCGCGGTGCCGTAGCGGGCGAACACCTCCATATTGCCGGTGTCGGGTGCGTTGCAGTTGAACACCTCTGCGGCCAGATGGCTTTTGCCCATTTCCTCGGCCAGATAGGCATATTCGACGGTGTTGAGGCTGGGTCCATCGCCGAACGTATCCCAGAAATTCCACAGGCCCCGGTCGCGGGCCTTGGTCTTTAACCCTTCGAGGATTTCGGACTGGCGCGGGGTGAATTGCCAGCGGTCGCCGATATCGACCTGCGACAGAAATTCGGCATCCAGTGGCGCGATCTCATCCGCGATCATCGCCTTGACGGCGGCAAGCACGGGTTTCAGCCGCGCGGTCTGTCCAAGGTCCATGGTGTTCCTCCCCCTAGGACATCGTGCATCGCGGGCGGTCCGTGTCAATCAACGGCTTGCGCTACTTGGCGTCACATGGCCCTATTGCGGGATGAAAGAGGCGGCAAAAGATCTGGGCATGTCCCTGGCACAGCTGGATGGATATCTGTCCGCCGCCGTGCCGGGCATCGCTTCTGTGCAAGAGGTTGCCAAATTCGGCACTGGCCAATCCAACCCGACCTATCTGATCACCGCCCAAAGCGGGCGCTATGTGCTGCGCAGCAAGCCGCCGGGGGACCTGCTGCCTTCGGCCCATGCGGTAGAGCGTGAATTTCGCGTCATGCAGGCGCTGGCAAAGACAGCGGTGCCGGTGCCGCGCATGTTGCATCTGGCCGATGCCGCCACATCGCCCAGCGGGCGCGCGTTTTTCGTGATGGAACATCTGGACGGGCGCATTTTCTGGGATCCGGCCTTGCCCGAGGTGGCACCGGCGGGTCGGGCTGCGATCTATGACGCGATGAATGCGGCGCTGGCGGCGTTGCATGATGTCGATACCGCCGCTGTCGGCCTGTCGGATTTCGGCAAGCCCGGCACTTATTTTGTCCGCCAGCTGGACCGTTGGTCGCGCCAATATCTGGCCAGTGTGGCAGAACCGACGCCCGCGATGGCGCAGATCATGGCATGGCTGGCACAGCAAATGCCGCCCGATGACGGGCAGGTGGCGCTGGTGCATGGCGATTGGCGGCTGGACAATATGATCTTTGCGCCGGATGCGCCCGATATCTTGGGCGTGCTGGATTGGGAATTATCCACGCTGGGCCATCCGCTGGCCGATCTGGCCTATCAATGCATGCAATGGCGGCTGCCCCATGATGGCCGGATGCGGGGCTTGGGCGGGATCGACCGCACAGCGCATGGCCTGCCGACCGAGGCGGAATATGTCGCGGCCTATGTTGCGCGGCGCGGCCTGCCCGCAATCGACAATTGGGCGTTTTATCTGGTCTTTGCGTTTTTCCGGCTGGCTGCGATCCTTGCAGGGGTGGGCGCGCGCGCGCAGAGCGGCAATGCCTCGAACCCCGATCAGGCCCGCGCTTACGGTCAGGCGGTGCCGGTTCTGGCCGCGCTGGCCTTGCAGGTCACCCGTGACGGGCCTTAGCCCAGCATGATCCCCAGCGCGACCGTCATCAGCCCCAGCACCGAGACCAACAAAGCCCCCAGATTGACCGGCAGCACCTTGCCCAGACGGGCGCGCATTTCGGCATCAGGCAGGTTTGCCCGCTTGGCGCGCATCACCATGACAACGCTATAGCCGATCCCGATCAGGCCGATCGCCGACATGGCCGCACCGATCCAGATAACGATTTCCATCCCGTACCTCGTTTGTTTTGCCTGCCCTAGCGCGGGGGCGGGTGCGGCGCAAGGGTTGCGGGTCCACAGGCCAGCCGCTAGGAAACGCCAACCCGCAGGAGAGCGCCATGACCGATTCAATCATCGAGACCACATCCAACGTCGCCGCCGAAGAGCTGCGCCAGTTCATCGAACGCTTTGAACGGCTAGAGGCGGAAAAGAAAGACATCGCCGATGCCCAGAAAGAGGTGATGGCCGAAGCAAAAGGGCGCGGCTATGACACCAAGGTCCTGCGCAAGATCATCGCGATCCGCAAACGCGACGCCAATGATCTGGCCGAAGAAGAGGCCGTGATGGATCTTTACATGTCCGCGCTGGGCATGTCCTGACAGATCAGCGGAACGGCAGCAGCAATTCGACCCCCGGCATCGCATCGATCACCGCAAGGTCTTGTTCATAAAGCGCTGTCAGATGGGCCACGCTGGCGGCGTCCAGTTCGGGCAGCTCGATGTCTTGATCGACCACATCCGGGCGGGCATGTTCGGACCAGATCGCGGCAATCATGTCATGGCGGTCGGCATCGCTGTCAAACGGCGCCTTGGCAAGACTATCCGACAGGATCGCCATCCCCTCGGGGTCCAGCAGGCTTGCCAGCAGGTCGGTGCCGCCGGTGATCGGGCTTTGCGGGTCGATCCCTGACAGGCGGCGGATCAGCTGATCCCAGATCAGCGGCGAATCCTCGTTGCACCACAGGGTCAGCAATGTGTCCGGCGCGCCTTGCTTGATGCGGCGGATCACGTCCGACCAGCGGATCTCTTCGGGGTCCAGTACGCCAAGGTTGGCGTCAATACGGGTCTGCTGGATGCGGGCCAAGCTGTCTTGCAGGAAACCTGCGGGATTGCGGATCGCCATGAACAGGCTGATCTCATCCTCGGGGAACAGCCGGTGCAGGCCGCGGGTCTTGGTTTCGGCCTGCGGATAAAAGACGCCATGTTCATAGATCCGGTTCGGCACGCAGAGGAAATTCTCGTTGCTCAGGACCAATCGTCGCGGGGTCTGGGTATCGGTGATCGTTTCCAGCAGGATATCGCGGGTGTCGGGGTGCAGGTCATTGCCGGCCAACCCGTGGATCGCCTCGCGGATCAGGCTGCGGTATTTGCCGGGTCCGGGCACGGCAATGCCTTGCTGGGCAAGGATCTGCGCATTCTTGAGCACCGATTTCAGCAAACGGTCCTCGTCGGTGCAATGCGCGCCGATATGAAAAGCGATCTGCATAAGCGGTCCCCGGCGTTTTGCCCTGCTTTACAGTATCAGGCGCATTCTGGACAGCGAAACCGGTTTCGACTAAGCCGGTTTTCATGTCCGATCAAATAAGTCAGATTTCCTTGCCCCGCCCCAGACGACGCCGGATCGACCCTTGGTCGGTCGGCGCCTTTGTGATTGCGGCGACGGTGATGATGCCGATCCTTGCGGTGATCTGGTTTGCGCTGACACCGACCGAGAATATCTGGCCACATCTGATCAGCACGACGCTGCCACGCTATCTGTCGAACACCTTTGTGCTGATGCTCAGTGTGGGGGCGATCACGGCTGTCGTGGGCACCGGCACGGCCTGGCTGGTGGTGATGTACCGCTTTCCCGGCCGTGCGGTGCTGCAATGGGCCTTGCTGATGCCGCTGGCGGTGCCGGCCTATGTGGGGGCCTATGCGCTGGTCGATTTTCTGGAATATGCAGGCCCTGTGCAGACAGCATTGCGCGAAACCTTTGGCTGGACCAGCCCGCGCGATTACTGGTTCCCCGCGATCCGCACCCGCGAAGCGGCCATCGTGGTGCTAAGCGCGGCGCTTTATCCTTATGTCTATCTGCTGGCGCGTGCGGCCTTTCGCGAACAATCGGGGGCCGCTTTCGAGGTGGCCCGCGCGCTGGGGGCAGGGGCCTGGGGCCGGTTCTTGCGGGTCGGGCTGCCGCTGGCGCGCCCTGCGATCGCCGCCGCCGTCGCCATCGTGATGATGGAAACCGTCAATGATTTCGGCACGGTGGATTTTTTCGCCGTGCAGACCCTGACGACCGGGATTTTCTCGGTCTGGCTGCAGGCGGGCAATCTGGGCGGGGCGGCGCAGCTTGCGACCACGATGCTGGCGGTGATCGTGATCCTTGTGCTGGCCGAAAAGCTAAGCCGTCGCAAGATCCGTTTCTTTGGCTCTGCGCGCGGCGCAAGGCCGGTCGCACCCGAAGCGCTGACCGGCTGGAAGGCCTGGGGCGTGACCGCGCTTTGCCTCTTTCCGGTGCTGATGGGATTCGTGCTGCCGGTGGTGGTGATCAGCAGCCATGCGCTTGATGCCGAGACATGGCTGGCCCCGGGGCTGCGCCGGGCGGTTTTGCACACTGTCACGGTCGGTGGGATCGCGGCGGTGCTGACTGTCCTGGGCGGGGTGTTCATGGTCTATGGCGTGCGGATGTCGCGCCACCGGCTGCCTGCGCTGCTGATGCCGGTCACGGCCATCGGCTATGCCGCGCCGGGGGCTGTGCTGGGCCTTGGCATCCTGGTGCCGCTGGCCGCCTTTGACAACCGGCTGGCCGATGCTTTGGTGGCCGCGGGGTTCAGCGACCCCGGCCTGATCCTGACCGGATCGGCCGCGGCCTTGGTGCTGGCCTATGTCGTGCGGTTCTTTGCCATCGCACAAGGCGCTGCGGATGCGGCGCTGGGGCGGGTATCGCCCAGCCTGCCGATGGCCGCGCGGTCACTGGGACGCACCGCAGGCGGAACCCTGCGCGCGGTGCATCTGCCGCTGGTGCGCGCGTCACTGGGATCGGCGCTGCTGTTGGTCTTTGTCGATATCGTCAAAGAGCTGCCCGCAACCCTGCTGCTGCGGCCTTTCAACTATGAAACACTGGCCACGCGGGTCCATGCCAAGGCAGTGCTGGAAAACCTGTCCGAGGCCGCCCCGGCCGCCTTGATGATCACGCTGGTGGGGTTGGCTGCGGTGATCTTGCTGGCGCGCGCGAACCGCTGATATCGTCGCGCGCAGATTTTGCACATTTTCCACCAGATCGGCATTGCCAGAGTGTATTTCACCCTGCTATACGCCCGCCACCGGGGCACGCCCCGACCAGTGCCCCTATAGCTCAGCTGGTAGAGCAACTGATTTGTAATCAGTAGGTCCGCGGTTCGAGTCCGTGTGGGGGCACCATTAAAATCCAAATAATTATATGATATTGATGGATAAAATCTTAGGGTAATCTTTGCTTATCCCTTAAATATCCTTTGTGTCGTTTGGTTACCCGTCTTTATGGGAAAGGAATTTTCCCTGCATTCAGGGAAATCCCCATTTTGTGGCTGCGCGCAATATCCTTGCCGCATCGGTCCCTAGATGGATCGGCGCAAGGATTCGGCCCCCCATGCGATCGACAGGTGGGTGCTTGCGACAGTCGCGCCACCGGGTCAGCCATCACGCGGCGAAGCGCCCTTTATCCGTTAGCCGTGCCTGACCTAGTGCTGTCAGGCTTTCCAGCAGGGGTTGCACCGTGCTTGCGCGGCCTCGGGCAAATTGGCGGGCGACTTGTTCGGGCGTCGCTTCGCCCATGTCGGTCAGGGCGGCGCGGACGGCCTTGATCTGTTCGGGCAGGGTTTTGGGCCAGGGGTCTTTGGCCGTGGTGACAGCAGGGCCAAGGTCCATCGCACCTTGGTCGGCCTTGACGGTCGCGGCGTGACCGGCGGGGTTCTGGTATTCTGGGCGCAGCCAGCGGATCAGACCGCGCGCTTCCTCTGCCGCGCGGGTACGGTTGAGGTCCACAAGGCGGTGCAGGATGTCATCGTCGGACAGATCGGCAGGCCAGCCATAGGCGTCGGCCACGGCGGCGTCGATCTGGTCATGCAGGTCGCGCAGGATGCCGACCAGCCCTTGGTCATAGATGTCCTTGTCCTTGCCTTCGATCCGGTCGCCCGCGCGCAGTTTTTCCAGCACGTTATACATGGCCGTCAGGGTCAGCTTGGGATGCGCCGCCTGTTGTGCCTTGCGATGCGCGTCGAGCTGTTCGCCAAGGCTGCGCAGATGCGCCTTCTGGGCTTCGGTCGGGTCAGGGAAGGGGAAGGGGTCGAAACAGACTGTCTTGTTATAGCGCGGGCGGTCTTCGAGAGTGCCACCCGCTTTCAAAGCCCATGTGACATGAAAGCGTGATGTCAGCACTGCTAATGCAGCGGCATCGTTAAGACCAATAGCGATAAGCATATTGTCGGGAAGCGTGTGCCCTTCAACGAATTGGAAGACCCTATGCTTCGTCGTTTCCACCGTTGCAATATAGCGCGAAAGGCCTTTCAGCGCAGGGCGTAGGTCTTTGCGTGGTTCGCCGTGTATCCACCAGTTGCGCTTGTAGGTCTCACGGTTATTCTGGTCCCGTTCGGGTTTCACGTTGTCCGAAACATGTTGATATATCGCCGGAAACCGTTCGCGCACGTCGGCCGCTGTCAGACCAAATAGATCAATGACCATAACGCCGCGCGAATTGGCCATGAGGTCGCGCCCATTTCGATATTCTCGGACATGGTTTTCCAGTCCGGTTACTGTTCCAAGCCCGAGCGCCCGTGCTGTTGCTGGCGTGACAATGAAGCCTGCACCATGCAATTTAACGCCTGGTGATGATATTCCATCATTCGCCTTTAACGGCATCGCCCCCGCCACATCTGCCCCGATCCGCAGATTGCCGAAAATCTTGCCCTTCTGGATATCAAAGCGCACGGCGCGGCCTTCGGCCTCTGCCTCGCCTTTGACTTCCTCGGTCACGGTCAGCAGCCGACCCGTGGCCTTGCCCTTTTCCGCCACGGTCATGGCAATCCGCACCGCTGCCCCGTCGCCTGCATCCACCCACGGATGGTCTGGAATGGCATAGGTCAGTGACAGGGGTGTTTTCGGGTCGGCCAAATGCGGTTCCAGCACCTTGCGGTTAAAGGTCTGGCGCAGCGAATTGGTGGTGATCAGCCCGAAACGCCGCGTGCCTTTGGCGCGGGTCTTGTCGGTGACCGGTTTCCATGCGCGCGCTGCCAATGCCGCCTTTTCCCACCAGAACATGACGAAATCCGCGCTTTGCGGCATTTTGGGATATGCTTTCCACAAGGCTTCGGCATAGCCATCGCCCAGCGCGTCGCGCATCCGGCTTGCCCCGATAAACGGCGGGTTGCCGATGATGAAATCCGCCTCGGGCCATTTGGCGGGGGCGGGCTTGATGTAATCCAGCACGGCCACGCGCGCCGCCGCATCTGGCACCTGTTCGCCGGTGACAGGGTGCAAAATGGTGCTGGTCCCGTCCCAGCGGGTGACAGGCGCGCCTGCATCATCCAGCCTTGGTTGCGTGCCCTGATAGGTCAGCACCGCATCGCGGTTTTCGATATTGCGGAAATCGCGCAGCACGGGTTCGGCGGGGGATGCCGTGCCATGCGTGCGGAAATGCCATTGCAGATAGCCGATCCACAGCACCAGTTCGGCCACCGCCGCCGCCCAGGGGTTCAGTTCGATCCCCAGAAACTGGTGCGGGTCCACGGTATGGCCTGCCAGCGACAGGTTCGCCTGATCCTCGCCCAGTTCGGCCAGCAGGGCGGTCACTTCGCCTTCCAGCCGTTTCATCAGCTCCAGCGCGACATAAAGGAAATTGCCCGATCCGCAGGCCGGGTCCAGCACGCGGATTTCGCACAACTGGTCGTGAAAGGCGCGCACAGCGGCGCGGGCGTCATCGTCGCGCCCTTGGGCGGCCAAGGTCAGCGCCGCCGCCTGCACATCGCGCCAGTCGCTGCGCAAAGGGTCCATGATGGTCGGCACTACCAGCCGTTCGACATAGGCGCGCGGCGTGTAATGCGCGCCCAGCTTGTGGCGCTGTTTCTTATCCAATGCGCGTTCCAGCAGGGTGCCGAAAATGGCCGGTTCGACTTCGCGCCAATCGCGGCTGGCGGCGTCGATCAGCAGCGACAGTTGCACGTTGGACAGGGGCAGGGCGTCGGCCTCTTTGAACAGGCCCCCGTTAAAGCGTTTCAGGTCGATCGTCAGCACCTGCGAAAACCCGCCGGTGTTCATCGTTTCCCATAGTCCTTTGAGCGCAGGGGCCGCGTGTTCGGGATGCCCGCGCAACCGTTTCAGCAGGTCCGAAAAGCTGTTGTGCGGGATCAGCTCCACATCTTCGGCAAACATGGTGAAAAGGCACCGCATTAGGAAACGCGCCACCGCCTCGGGTTCGTGGCCTTGCCCTTCGAATGACTTGCCAAGCGCGGCCAGCCTGTCAGCCACTTCGCGGGTGACTTGGGCCGCGATCTTGGACGGGTCGAGCGCGTGCGGGTCTGTCCAGATCGTGCGCAGGCGGTCGCGGGTCGCCTCATTGCGCAGATCGTCCAGCGTGATCCGGTAGCGGTTGCCGTCTGGATACTGGGTGTAACCTTGGCCCTGTCCCGAGAAGTCCGCATAGACTTCGATCACATGGCCCACGTCCACCACCAGCAGGAAGGGCGGCCAGCCATCCTTGCGCGACACCGCGCGCGCGTAGCCATCCGCCTGATTGCGGGCGCGCAGCATGGTATCATCCCAGCGCCGCGTGCCGCGCGTGCCATGCCCCTTGCGGGTGGCACTGGGCAGGTCGGGTAGAAGGGCGGGTTGTGCATCATCCACAGCGGCTGCAACGCCCTGTTTGGCTTCCATCACGAAATGGCCCGCGCGGTAGAGGTCCACAAACCCCCGCGTCTGGCTGCCGGTGTGGATGAAGGTCACGAGGTGTTCAAAGCAATAGGAATTGGCGGTCGCGGTTTCCGTCGCCGGGGCAGGGCGCGGCACGCCCAGCGCGTCGCAGAGTTCGTTCGCAAAGGTCTGGAAATTGGCGCGTTCGCTGCCGCCCGAGTTTTTCCAACGGTCGATGAAATCGTTAATCTGCAACGGTCTGGCCTTAGGCTGGGTAATGCCGGCCTATTCTTTCTCTGGTTGTATTATAAAGGAAAGTATAAACGCATAGAGTGTGTCAGGCAGTCATTCCGGCTTGCTGCGCGTCTGTCATGCCTGCGCGGCCTTCGGGCGTCTTGGGGCCAGTGGTCATGCCACCGCGAAACACCGGCCCTTTCCGTTGATCGCCATCGCACGATAGGGTGCCCCTTGCGGGTGCGTGCGCTGCCTGGCTGGCGCTGGGCGTGGTTCGCGTTGTCGGCGAAGGCACCACCCCATGCGCGCATAATGTGCGAAAACGCCCCAACCATCGGGATTGCGGGGTCGCTATGGCGCTGGATCAGATCGTCCTTGCCCAGCGCCCGCAACAGAGGGTCAGGTGCCCAGCCACGCAGGTCGATCCGCGCCTTGCGTTCCCAATAGCGCACCGTGTCGGGGTGCACTTCGGCTGTTCACGGCCGATGCGCTTCGACATGATCTGCGAGGGCGAGCCATGGTCCGCCATCGGTCCGAGGGCAATGGCCAATGGGATCGAGCACCATCTGACGACGCCAAACCATCCATGGACCAACGGTCTGGTCGCGCATGAACCGCACCATCAAAGACCCAACAGTCACGCGGTTCCATCACGATGACCACGACCAGCTGCGCATCCATTTGGCGGATTTCATGGCCGCCGACAACTTCGCACGCAGGCTCAAGACACTCGGCGGTCTCACGTCTTGCGACGACATCTGCAAGATCTGGATATCCGAGCCGGACAGATTCATCCATAAGCCGATCCACCAGATGCCGGGACCGAACATCTAGGGTCAACAGCGCGCGTTGCGGCGCGCATTTTCTGCTGCTGTCAGAGAGAACGATGGTAGCGGGGCTTTGTTGCCTTTGTAACCTTTGTTATTTTTTTGTTGTTAACCATTGGAAAAATTTGGAGATCCAATGGAATATCATCGTCCAACTCGTCAGCGAGACCCCTCAAATCCCAAATATGCTTTACAAAAACAGAAAGTCATCAACGGGTCAGTCGTGATGGCTTCAGCGTTGGGGCTTGGCGCTTGCCGCAGCTCAGAAGGTTCGACCGAGGCTGCAACGACCACGGTAAGTGGCTTGGCTATCAAAGGGCTGTTGGATGATTTCCGTGTCTTCCTCGATGACAACGACAATGGCGTGCATGATCCCGGCGAAAGCTTTGCGATAACGCATGCGGACGGTACCTTCAGTTTGCGAGGACCGATAGATTCCGGACTTGCCGGTGAAGTAACCGCTACAACGACCGATGCGGCCTCAGGACGGGTGCTTTCAGGCTTTTTTGCGGAAACGCCGGCAGGGGCAACAATTATGTCGCCAATGACCACGGTGCTTGCTCAGACCACATTGTCCGAGGCCGAGCTACGTCAGGCCTTGGGGCTGTCAGTCGACCTGTTGAGCTACAATCCGTTTGATGCAGCTAATATCAGCACTGCAGCTGCTCGGGATGCCGAACATGTGGCCCAGCAACTTGCCAATATCACCCGCGCATTAACCGGCCTTGGTCAGGGGGCAGGACTTGACGCACGTCCAGCCTTTGATATCGCGTCTAGCGCCTTGAACACGGTCCTTGTGCAGCACGTCGCCCAAAACCCCAAGAGCGAGATGGATCTGTGGGGGGATGCGACCATTGGGGCGGTTTTGAGCGCATACCGGGCGGGTCTTGAAGCGGCAGGCCATTCCACTTCTGTTTTTGACGCGCTGCGGGCAGAGATAGACAGCGCGATGGACATCGTGAACCAGCGTATCCTTGCGGTTGGCAACCTGACCTCGACCGAAGCGCGGGCGGTCTTTGGGTTACCATCAGACCTCTATGCCCAGGTAAAGGATGCAGCGACAGCAATCGCGAATGGCCAAGCCAACCCCGGCCTGTCTCTTGACACATGGGCAGGTTTGGAACGGCAACTGGCCGAGAACGGCTTCACGCCACCAGCGCCGCCCGCACCCGCAGGCCCAGCACCGGTATTGTCCGTGAACAACCCGACCGACACATTCACCGTTCAGTCCGATATTGACGCGACGCTCGAGGTGACAGGCGGTGGCGTTCTGGCCAACCTTGTCGGCGGCAATGCTTTCACGCTGGTTCAGCAGGGGGTTGTCACCACAGGCACCTTGTTCGCCCGTGCGAATGGTCAGACGAGTTCCGTCTCGGCGCAGACATTCACCCTCGGCACCGCAGGCAATGATACAATTGACACCTCCGGGGCGGGTAATCGTGTCGACTTCATTTTTGGCGGCGACGGCAGCGACAATATCGACGCCGGAGCGGGAAACGACCACATCGCCGGTGGCGATGGAAATGACACCCTCGATGGGGGTGCGGGCAATGACGTAATCCGTGCCGGAGATGGAGATGACACGGTGATTGCTGATGAAAACGATGCGACCGTACGCGGTGGAAATGGAACGGATATTCTAACCGTCGCGGCAAATTTTGCGCCAAATGCAATCAATCAGTTCGCAGAGTTCGAGCGAATTGAAATCACAGCAAACAACCTTACCGTCAATTACTCAGGTCAAAATTTTGGTGTGGGCCTCACGATCGATGGGGGCGCCGTTCTGGCAAGCACCATTACGGGGACAAGTGGCAATGACACAATAACTGGCGGAGCCGGCAACGACACGATCAGTGGATCATTCGGAGATGATGCGATTGATGGCGGCCAGGGCGATGATGCGCTGAGTGGTGGTGCGGGCAATGACATCTTCACTATTGGATCAGGGACAGACACGATAAGCGACTTAGGGACTGGGGATGTGTTCACAGTCGCGGCGGGCGCGAAGGTCAGAGCAACAGTGAACGGCGCATTCACTGCAACAAACGCAACCGAAAATTTGGGTGGAGCCAACACAGATGCGCGAGTAACAGCTGGTATTGGTGCGACTGGTGTCGACATGTCGCTTGCATCGGTTACCAACGCTGCGACCGGCGGGTTTCATATGTTGGTCGACGTCATAGCCATAGGCAGCTACGTCGGATCTGCAGGCAACGACATCATCACCAATACGAATAACATGAACGGCGTAACAATAATTGGCGGCGCTGGAGCCGATGATCTGGACGGCAGCGACGGCGGCGGCACAGGCAATCCGAACGATGTGTTCATCATTGCGGCTGCAGCTGATCACGCAGCTGGCGAGGATATCGATGGAAATGCTGGGACAGACACAATTCGTTTTACCTCGACAACGGCGAACGAGACCCTGACACTCAATGCGGGCGTCACTGTCGAGACGATTGAGATCAGCGATGCTGCAGGCGAAAATACTGGCACAACTGCGCTAAACGTTGACGCTCGTAACATGGCCGCAAGTGAAGACGTGACCCTTATCGGCAATGACGGGAGCAATAGCCTGATAGGCAACGATGGAGGGAATATAATCACTGGTGGTGCAGGTGCGGATACGCTGACGGGTGGCGCAGGTGCGGATACGTTTGCAGGTTTCAGTGCGGAAGATCAGAGCGTGGTTGCTAGTGCCGTCGACGTTACTGCTGTTAATATCATGCCTGGTGACAGCTTCACGTTTGAAACGGTGTTGATGTTATTACTGATTTTGTTTCCGGCACCGATAAGCTCGATGTAACGACTGCAGGTATTGCGCCGAGTGATTTTCTAGTCACGAATCAATTTAACGAATTCAGAGACGGGGTATCCTAAGTTGTATACGGTAGCTACGATGCAACAAGCGGTGTGTTTACGCTCGCTGCTGGTTTTGACGCTGAGACGGCACATGACGCATTGTTTGTCGAAGGTGATGGCGTTGAGACAATGTCTGACGAAAGTGACTTTGTTGTGATGACTGATCTCAATCAGGCTCTCGTTGGAACTGACCTCATTTAATAACGCGACATCAACCGGCACCGTAGAACACGGTTTTGAGGTTAATAAACAACGAAAGCGCCCGCAGCGCTGAAGGTTTTTCGTCCGAAAAACCTTTCTGCCCGGCAAGATTTTTCGGACGAAAAATCTTGCGCCCCCCGTCGTGACATCACCGCGGCGTGGTGTCGCGCCAGGCACCAGGGCCCAGCCCGTCCAGGGTCCAATCGCCGATCTGCCAGCGCACCAGCCGCAGTGTCGGAAAGCCGATATGCGCCGTCATCCGGCGGACCTGGCGGTTGCGGCCTTCCTTGATCGTGATTGCGATCCAGCGATCCGGGACCGATTTGCGAAACCGCACCGGCGGGTCGCGGTCCCATAGCACGGGCGGCGCGATCAGCTGCACCTGCGCAGGCCGTGTCGGCCCATCGTTCAGCAAAACACCCTCCCGCAGCGGGGCCAGATCGGCGTCGGTCGGCGCGCCTTCGACTTGTACCAGATAGGTTTTCGGCAGTTTGTAGCGTGGATCCGCGATCCGCGCTTGCAAGGCCCCGTCATCGGTCAGCACCAGCAATCCTTCGCTGTCGCGATCCAGCCGCCCGGCAGGATAGACGCCCGGCAGCGCGACATAGGCCGACAGCGTGGGGCGGGGCGAGGGGCTGCGCGCATCGGTGAATTGCGACAGGACGCCAAAAGGTTTGTTGAACAGCACGATGCGCGACATGGCGTTTTCTATCCCGGCCCGCGCCATGCCGTCCACCGTATACCTTTGTGTGCGACTAAGTAATTATAAATCAACGATTTTATATTTACATGGCGAATTGCGACGCTAGTGTGGGCGTGACCTGATTGTGAAAGCGCCCGCCATGCCGCCGATTGCCGACCATCCCCAGCGCTATACTTTGGCGAATGAACTGCATGCGCGCCCATTCCCGGCGGTGGGCGCGCCCAGCCGTGCGGCCTATCTGGCGATCAAACCGGCCAGCAATGCCGCGGGCCGCGACCGTGCGGCGGATCGCGCGCATCTGATCGATCTGCTGGACCGGTTCGGCGCGCAGCATCCGCAGCCCGATGCCACGCATTATTTTGGCACCATCGGCAAGCATCAGCTGAAATGGGAAAGCCATACCGAATTCGTGACCTATACGGTCTTTGGCGAAGGTGTCGCCTCGCGCCCCTTTGATGCCGCCACATTCGAGGTGTTTCCCGATGATTGGCTGTCCAAGGCACCGGGGACGCGGGTGACATCGGCGCTGATCAGGATCGAGGTGGTCGATGGCGATGACGGCATTTTGAAAAAGGCGCAAGATTGGTTCGTGCCGGAAAGCCTTGCGATCAGCCGGGTTGTGGAAAACGATCTGGTGATCGCGGGTGATTTCCGCATCGATACGGCAGGGCATATGCGCTTTGCCGTCTTTGCCCGCCCGCATGTCGATGACCGCCGGATCGGCCGGGTGGTCCAACGCCTGTGCGAGATCGAGACCTATAAGGCGATGTCGATGCTGGCCCTGTCCAAGGCGCGCTCGCTGGGGCCGAAGATGGCGGAATTCGACAGGATCCTGACCAGCCTGCTGGAAGATATGCGCCTGTCGATGGCCGACCCCGCCAAGGTGCTGCAATCTTTGTTGCAGGTCTCGGCCGAGATCGAGAATACGATTGCGCAGACCACATTCCGCTTTGGCGCGGCGGGGGCCTATGAAACCATCGTCAACCAGCGCATTGCGGTCCTGCGCGAAGAAAGGTTCGGCGGGCGCCAGACATTCGGCGAATTCATGATGCGCCGGTTCGACCCCGCCATGCGCACCGTCAAATCCACCGAAGCGCGGCTTTACGCCATGTCCGAACGCGCCTTGCGGGCGGGGGATTTGCTGCGCACCCGGGTCGATGTCGAACGCTCGGCGCAGAATCAGGAATTGCTGACCAGCATGGACAAGCGCGCCGATCTGCAACTGCGCCTGCAGCGCACGGTCGAGGGTCTGTCGGTTGTCGCAATCAGCTATTACGCCGTCAATCTGGCGCTTTACATGGCCGCGCCGCTGGAACAGGCTTTTGGCATCACCAAACCCGTGATGACGGCGGTCGCCACGCCGATCGTGCTGGTGCTGGTCTGGCTGATGGTCAGCCGGATTCGCAAACGGATGGAATGATGCAGGCTTGCCAGCCCCTTGGCAGGTGATACGATCCGGCCTGCGAACAGGGGGGATCACATGCGTCTGGTTTTGGGGTTTGCCGTGATGGCGGGCAATGCGGCGGCGCAGGATTTGCCGCGCGCGTTAAGCGATGCCGATTTCAGGCTCGTCAACCGCGCCGAGGCGGAACTGGGCCAGTTTCTGTTCTATGACCCGATCCTGTCGGGCAACCGTGATGTGTCTTGTGCGACCTGCCATCACCCTGCCTTTGGCACCGGTGACGGGCTGTCGCTGGGTCTGGGCGATGGCGGCACGGGGCTTGGCCCTGACCGTGTGGCCGACCCCGCCAACCGGCCAGAACAGCGCATCCCGCGCAATGCGCCGGCCTTGTTCAATCTTGGCGCGCATGAATTTGCCGTCCTGTTCCATGATGGCCGGATCGAGGTGGACCCCGCCCGCCCCGGTGGCCTGCGCACGCCGCTGGCCGACGACATGGTTGCGGGTTTTGCCTCGCTTCTCTCGGCGCAGACGATGTTTCCGGTGCTGTCTGCGGATGAAATGGCCGGCCATTACAGCGAAAACGACGTGGCCCAGGCGGTCCGGCGCGGCATGATCACGGGGCAGGGTGGTGCTTGGGATATCATCGCCAAACGTGTCGCGGATATCCCCGCCTATAGCGATGCTTTCATCGCGGTTTATGACCATATCGACAGCCCCGACCAGATCGGGTTTACCGATATTTCCAACGCGGTTGCGGCCTTCATGGAATTGGAATGGCGGTCCGACAATGCCCCCTTTGACGCGGTCCTGCGCGGCGAGGCCACCTTGCCCGAACCCGCCGCCACCGGCATGGCGCTGTTTTATGGCGCGGCGGGCTGCGTCAGCTGCCATTCCGGCCCTTTCCTGACCGACCATCAGTTTCACGCGATGGGCGTGCCACAGATCGGGCCGGGCAAGGCGGAACGGTTCGAAAGCCATGCCAGCGATCTGGGCCGCTACCGTGTCACGGGCGATGCGGCGGACCTTTACGCCTTTCGCACGCCCAGCCTGCGCAATGTGGCGCTGACCGGCCCTTATGGGCATTCGGGGGCCTATGCCGATCTGCGCGCTTTCCTGGTCGCGCATCTTGATCCGGTGGCAGCGCTAGAGGCTTATACGCTCGATCTTGCGCTGCTGCCTGATCTGCCGGTCGATGATACGCGCGGGCGCGCCGATGATGCGGCGATTGCGGCGGCGGTGACAGTCGCGCCGGTCAATGTGGATGCGGCGGGGCTGGAGGCTTTGCTGGCCTTTCTGGACAGCCTGACAGATCCCAATGCGCAGGCGGGCGTGCTGGGCATCCCCGATGCGGTGCCAAGCGGTCTAGCCGTCGCGCGGATGCCCGAGGGTTAGGGGCGCATTCGCCTGAACCTGATGCCTGCTTTGCGCCCCATCGGGCCATGTCACAGTGACGATCGCGCGATCCGCCTTGCCCAGACCGAAATGCAGCGGCAGCGCCTTGCCACCGGCATGACCGCCGCCGATGATGTTTTGCTGGCTTTGTGTGCCGCTGTCGGTGGTGACCGTGACGATTGCACCGATCGCATTGCGGTTGCCACCCGATTGGCGCAGCGCGATTTGCAGCCAATTTCCGGTGTCCTTGGTCACATTGCGGTAAATCTTTAGCGGCGCGCGGCGGTTGACGACGATCAGATCCAGCCGCCCGTCCCCGTCGAAATCAGCCAAAGCCGCCCCGCGTGACCGCGCGGTGGTGGCGATACCTGCGGTCTGGCCCGCCTCGACAAAACGGCCATCGGCTTGCTGCATCAGCAGGTTGTTGGGGTCGGCCATGGCCAGCCCCGGCATCTGGTCGACATTGCCTTTGGCGATGAACAGATCGGCGCGGGTGTCATTGTCCACATCCGCAAATTCCGCATGCCAACCGGTCGAGGGGCGCCCGTCATCGCCGGTATGCGGGCGCTGGGCATAGGTGCCGATGCTGTAGGGCGCATTGGCATAGGTGCCGTCCTCTTGCGCCAATTGCAGCAGCTGATCACCCATAGAGGTCAGCATCACATCATCGCGGCCATTGCCGGTCAGATCGCGGCTGGCAATCCCCATCCCCCAAAGCGAGACATTCTGCCAGCCATCATCCGGCCCCAGAAACCGCCCTTCAGCGATATCCCACATCTGTTCATGCCCGCCACGGACGTAATAATGCCGGTCATTCGACAGCCGCAGCGTCAACCGCCCGCGCGCATCCTGGGCCGCCAAGATCGACAGCGGGCAAAAGCCGGGGGTCAGATCGACGCTGGCATAGCCGCCTGTTACGGGCGTCAGGATCTGGTTGGCGTCGCAGGCTTCGAACGGGCCATCGGGGTTCTTGCGGTCAACGTAATTGCCGACCGCCATGACCGGCCTGCCGTCGCCGTCCCACCAGGCGCTAAAGGCGGTGGTCCAGTGATCGCCCATAGGCACAGCCCAATCGGCGGTCGCATCGGTAAAGCCGCAAGCGCCATCGCCGCGCAGCACGATATTGGGGCCGACGCGCATCACGAAAAGATCCATCGCGCCATCGGCGTCAATGTCGATCGGATAGGCCCCTGTCACACCGGTCAGCGCAGGCAGCGGCAGGGGGGTAAACCGGAAATCACCCCCATTGCGCAACAGGATGGCTTGGGTTTCACCCCCTGCGGCAAAGATGTCCGGCAAGCCGTTGTTGTTACAATCGAAAACTGCGACGCCGCCACCGACGAAATGTTCCCAGCCGCCATCATAGATATGCATCGGCAGCGCGCCCGAGCGATCCTGAAACAGCGGGTCGGCCGCGACCGGCCCGGCCAGCAGGCACAGGACCAGCGCACGGATCATCCCCGCGCCTCGCCCATGACCTTGTCGGTGACCGCCGCCAGCGCCAGCGCGGATGCGCCCCGCGCCCAGACCAGATCGCCCCAGGCGTGAATCTCGATCCGGCAGGCCTCGCGCCCGTGGTTCAGGGTCAGCTTGCGCATCTCGGCCAGCACCTCGTCGGAATAAAGGTAATCATATTGCATCCGTTCGCCGGACAGGATGATCAGTTCGGGATCAAACAGTTGGATCACATTGGCCAGCCCGACCGACAGATAGCGCCCGGCACGGCGAAAGATGGTGCGCGCGGCCTCGTTGCCGGCCTTGGCCTGCGTGAACAGCGCATCCAGCATCGCATTGGGGCTTTGCAGGTTGCGCGGGTTGCGGTGCAGGGCGGTCGCGGCCTCGCGGGCCAGGGCGTAATCGGCCAGGTAAGCCTCTAGACAGCCGCGCTGGCCACAGCGACACAGCGCGCCGTCAAGCTGCACCTTGGTATGGCCCAGTTCCAGCCCCATGCCGCGCGATCCGCGAAACAGCCGGTTGTCCAGCACCAGCCCCATGCCAACGCCATGTTCGATGGTCACCACCGCGAAATCCGTCATCGACCGGCCCGCCCCGAACCATAATTCCGCCAGCGTCAGCACATTGGCATCATTGTCCAGATAAAGCGGCACGCCGAAACGCGCGCCAAAGGCGGTGGCGATATCCATGTCGCGGTCCGCCAGCAGGGGCGACCAGGGCACGGTGCCGGTATGGTGATCCACGATCCCCGACAGCCCGATCCCCACGGCGGCGATCGTGGTGATATCCTTGCCGCTGTCTTGCAGGACCGCCGCGATCAGCACGCCGATTTCATCCAGCAGATCATCCAGGCTTTTGCGCGTGGGCGGGGTGGGCAGGCTTGCATCGGCGACCATCTGGCCGGAAAAATCGGTCAGAACGGCGGAATGCACCTCGTCCGACAGCTTGATGCCGATGACATGGCAGGCCTCGGACACCACTTCGAGCGCGACAGGCGGGCGGCCGCGCCCGGTTTCGCGGGGCAGGCCCTCGACCTCGCGCAGAAAGCCCGCGCCGATCAGATCTGCGGTCAGTGTCGTGGCTGATCCTGCGCTGATTCCCAGCGCGCGGGTCACATCGGTGCGCGCCGCACGGCCGGCCCCGCGCACATGTTCGAAAATCTGCTGGCGCAAAGGCTTTGCAGAGGCGCTGGCCGTAGGCAACAATGGGCCACAGCCTGACACCATTGACGATTCGTCGCCATCGGCCGCTATTTCGTCATACATAGTTCAACCCTTGAATTATAAACGGGCGATAGGCGCGCCAAAACCCGAGGTATTCACAGACTGCCCGATTATTCAGCTGTATCAAGCCTATTTTTTCCGAAATCGTGCGATTTTTATTTTGACAAGTGAATTTAATCTGGCATTTTGAACGCCGTAGGGTTCGTAAGCCCACACCCTCACTGCATGAGGGCCGCATTTCTGGGAGGAAAACATGCATAAATCCATTATCGCTGCCGCGATTGCCGTCGCTGGCTTCAACTCTGCCGCTTTGGCGCAGGACCTGACGGTCGGCGTCAGCTGGTCCAACTTTCAGGAAGAACGCTGGAAGACCGACGAAGCCGCGATTCGTGCCGCACTTGACGCGGCTGGTGCGACCTATGTGTCCGCCGATGCGCAGTCGTCATCGGCCAAGCAATTGTCCGATGTCGAAAGCCTGATCGCCCAGGGCGTTGATGCGCTGATCATCCTGGCACAAGACAGCGCGGCCATCGGCCCAGCAGTCGAAGCTGCTGCCAATGAAGGCATCCCCGTCGTCGCCTATGACCGCCTGATCGAAGATCCGCGCGCGTTCTACCTGACTTTCGACAACGTCGAGGTTGGCCGGATGCAGGCCCGCGCCGTGCTGGAACAGATGCCAAGCGGCAATTACGTCATGATCAAAGGCTCGCCCACTGACCCGAACGCAGATTTCCTGCGTGGCGGCCAGCAGGAAGTCCTGCAATCGGCCATCGACAGCGGCGCGATCACCATCGTGGCCGAGGCCTATACAGATGGCTGGTTGCCTGCGAATGCACAGCGCAACATGGAACAGATCCTGACCGCCAATGACAATGCGGTTGACGCTGTTGTCGCGTCCAACGACGGCACCGCTGGCGGTGTTGTGGCCGCGCTGACCGCGCAGGGGATGGAAGGTATTCCCGTCTCGGGTCAGGACGGCGATCATGCCGCGTTGAACCGTGTGGCGCTTGGCACGCAGACGGTTTCGGTCTGGAAAGACGCCCGTGATCTGGGCCGCGCCGCCGCAGAGATCGCGGTCGCGCTGGCCGGGTCGAACGGCGATATGGCTGCGGTCGAAGGGGCCGGCACATGGACCTCGCCTTCGGGCACCGACATGATGGCCATCTTCCTTGCGCCGCTGCCGATCACTGCGGATAATCTGACAGATGTCACCGACGCTGGCTGGATCACCGTTGAATCGCTCTGCCAGGGCGTGACCGACGGCCCGGCACCTTGTAACTAAGTCGCAGGTGGCGGCGCTGCCGCCCCTTTCAGGGACCCTGCCGCGATGCAGGGTCCCGCTTTTCTTATTCAAGCAAACAATTGGTCGCTGACCCTGCGCAATTGGCTGCGATGGAGCAATGCTATGTCTGATCAAACCGCGACCAAAGCGCCCGCTGCGCGCCGGTCCCTGCTCAAAACGCTCGAGGTGGATACCCGCCTTTTGGGAATGATCGGGGCGCTGCTGCTGATCTGGGTGGTGTTTCATCTCTGGTCGGACCTGCGGTTCCTGACGCCGCGCAATATTTTCAACCTGTCGATCCAGACCGTATCCGTGGCGATCATGGCGACCGGCATGGTGTTTGTCATCGTCACCCGCCATATCGACCTGTCGGTGGGCGCGCTGCTGGCGACGACCACCGCCGTGATGGCGATCACGCAGACGCAGATCCTGCCGCAGATCTTCGGGCTGGAGATCGGGCATCCGATGATCCCTTGGATCACCATTGTCGCAGGCATCCTGACCGGCGCGCTGATCGGGGCCTTCCAAGGCTATCTGGTCGGCTATCAGATGATCCCCGCCTTTATCGTCACGCTGGGCGGTTTGCTGATCTGGCGCAACGTCGCCTGGTATCTGACCGACGGGCAGACCATCGGGCCGCTGGATCAGACCTATATGCTGTTTGGCGGGATCAACGGCACGCTTGGCATCTTCTGGAGCTGGGTTGTCGGCCTGATCGCCGCCGCCGCCGCCGCCGCCGGGCTGCTGATGGCCCGCCGCACCAAGATTGGCCATGGCTTTGCGGTCAAACCGATCTGGGCCGAAATGGTGGTGATCGGCGTCGTTATCGCCGCGATCCTTGGTTTTGTCGCCGTGCTGAACGCCTATGCCGTCCCTGATCGTGTGATCGCGCGGGAATTCGAACGCTGGGGCTGTGCGGCCGCCGAAACCTGCACCGCGGGATATGGTATCCCCTATTCGGTGCTGCTGCTGATTGCCGTCGCAATCGTGATGACCGTGATCGCGCAGCGCACGCGTCTGGGCCGCTATATCTTTGCCACGGGCGGCAACCCGGATGCGGCGGAATTGTCGGGGATCAATACCAAGCTTCTGACCGTCAAAATCTTCGCCATGGTCGGCATGCTATGTGCGCTGGGCGGTATCGTCGCCTCTGCCCGGCTGGGGTATCACACCAATGATATCGGCACGCTGGACGAATTGCGCGTCATTGCGGCGGCTGTCATTGGCGGCACGGCGCTGGCGGGCGGGATCGGCACGATCTATGGCGCGATCATCGGCGCGCTGATCATGCAATCGCTGCAATCGGGCATGGCGATGGTCGGGGTCGATGCGCCTTATCAGAACATCGTGGTGGGCCTTGTGCTGGTCCTGGCCGTCTGGATCGACATCCAGTACCGCAAATATTCGGGAGCGAAATGATGACACCCCTTGTGCAGATGAAAGATGTCTCGATCTCCTTCGGCGGGGTCAAGGCGGTGGATCACGTCAGTATCGATCTTTACCCCGGTGAAGTCGTGGGTCTTTTGGGCCATAACGGTGCCGGTAAATCGACCCTGATCAAGATCCTGTCGGGCGCCTATAAGATGGATTCCGGCGAGATCTGGATTGATGGCAAAAAGGCCAATATCCAATCCCCCCGCGACAGCCGCGACCATAATATCGAGACGATCTACCAGACGCTGGCGTTGGCCGATAACCTTGATGCGGCGTCAAACCTGTTTCTGGGCCGCGAATTGACCACGCCTTTCGGTTTCGTCGATGACGGGCGGCAAGAGGCCGAAACCCGCAAGATCATGGCGCGGCTCAACCCGAACTTTAAAAAGCTGAAAGAACCTGTCTCGGCCCTGTCGGGTGGTCAGCGCCAATCGGTCGCCATTGCGCGGGCGGTCTATTTCAAGGCCAAGATCCTGATCATGGATGAACCGACCGCCGCCTTGGGCGTGCATGAAACCAAGATGGTCGCCGATCTGATCAAGGAATTGAAAGCCCAAGGTCTGGGTATTTTCCTGATCAGCCATGACACCCGCGAGATGATGGAACTTTGCGACCGTGTGTCCGTGATGAAGAACGGGCAGGTCGTCGGCACCGAACGGGTCGAGGATGTGACCGAGGATGATATCCTGTCGATGATCATTCTGGGCAAGAACCCCAAACAGGCAGCCTGATGTATATCGGGCTTGATCTGGGGACCTCTGGGCTAAAGGGGGTTCTGATCGACGTGGATCAGGCCATTCTGGCCGAGGCTTCCGCCCCGCTAGAGGTGATGCGCCCACAAAGCGGCTGGTCCGAACAGGCGCCTGCCGCATGGCTTGACGCCGCCGATGCCGTGATGCGCGCGCTGGGCGCGCAGGTATCGCTGGCGGGGGTCAAGGCGATTGGTCTGTCGGGCCAGATGCATGGCGCGACCTTGCTGGATGATGCCGATCAGGTGCTGCGCCCCTGTATCTTGTGGAATGACACCCGGTCCGCGGTTGAAGCGGCCGCATTGGACGCCGATCCAAAGTTTCGCGCGCTGACCGGCAATATCGTCTTTGCGGGCTTTACCGCGCCGAAACTGGCTTGGGTGGCGGCGCATGAACCCGCGATTTTCGCCCGTGTCGCCCGTGTGCTCTTGCCCAAGGATTACCTGCGGCTCTGGCTAACCGGCGAGGCTGTGGCCGAAATGTCCGATGCCGCTGGCACCAGCTGGCTGGATGTCGCCAAACGCGATTGGTCGGATGATCTGCTGGCCGCCACGAACCTTAGCCGCGCACAGATGCCGCGACTGGTGGAAGGGTCCGAAGTGTCGGGTCAGCTGCGCGATGCGCTGGCCAGCCGCTGGGGTCTGCCGCGCGGCGTCGTGGTCGCGGGCGGTGGTGGCGACAATGCCGCCAGCGCCGTGGGTGTGGGTGTGGTCAAGGCGGGGGATGCGTTTGTCTCGCTCGGCACGTCCGGTGTGCTGTTCGCCGCAAGCGACGCCTACAATCCTGACGCCGCCAGTGCCGTGCATACGTTCTGCCATGCCTTGCCCGACACTTGGCACCAGATGGGCGTGATTTTGGCCGCCGCCGATGCGCTGAACTGGTTCGCCAAGCTTGCCGACAAACCCGCCGCCACGCTGACCGGTGATCTGGGCGCGCTGCAAGCCCCCGGCAAGCCGCTGTTCCTGCCCTATCTGGGCGGCGAACGGACGCCGCATAATGACGCGGCCATCCGTGGTGCGTTTTTGCATTTGGACCATGCGACCGATACTGCCGCGATGGCGCGGACCGTGCTGGAAGGTGTCACCCATGCGATCCGCGATTGCCATGACGCGCTGACCAGCACCGGCACCAAGATCAACCGCCTGATTGCCGTGGGCGGCGGGTCGCGGTCGGATTACTGGGTGCAGGCGATTGCCACCTCGCTGGACCTGCCCATCGCCTTGCCTGTCGCGGGTGATTTCGGCGGGGCCTTTGGGGCGGCCCGCCTTGGGCTGATGGCGGCAACGGGGGCAGGGGCCGACGTGGCGAGCGCCCCCAAGATCGCCCGCACCATCGACCCCGATACCAAACTGACCGCGGCCTTCGCGCAGGCCCATGCGCGCTATCGCGCCAGCTATAAAGCTCTGAAAGGACTATCATGACCGATTTCTTCAAAGGCATCCCCGCCATCACCTATGAGGGGCCGGACAGCGACAATGATTTCGCTTTCCGTCATTACAACCCCGACGAGGTCGTGATGGGCAAGACGCTGAAGGATCACCTGCGTTTCGCCGCCGCCTATTGGCATTCTTTCGCCTGGCCGGGTGGCGACCCGTTCGGCGGGCAGACTTTCGACCGGCCCTGGTTCGGCGACAGCATGGATGCGGCGCGCATGAAGGCCGATGCCGCGTTCGAGATGTTCCAGATCCTGAACGTGCCCTATTTCTGTTTCCACGACGCCGATGTGCGCCCCGAAGGGAACAGCTTTGCCGAAAACACCCGCAATCTGGAAGAAATCGTCGAATATTTCGCGGCCAAGATGGAAGCGACCGGCGTCAAGCTGCTGTGGGGCACGGCCAATCTGTTCTCGCACCGCCGGTTCATGGCGGGGGCGGCGACGAACCCTGACCCTGATGTGTTCGCGTTTTCGGCCGCCACGATCAAGACCTGCATGGATGCGACCATGAAACTGGGCGGCGAAAACTATGTCCTGTGGGGCGGGCGCGAAGGCTATGAAACCCTGCTGAACACCGACATGGGCCGCGAACGCGCGCAGGCGGGACGGATGTTGCAGATGGTCGTCGATTACAAACACAAGATGGGCTTCAAAGGCGCGATCCTGATCGAACCCAAGCCGCAGGAACCGACCAAGCATCAATATGATTACGATGTTGCCACGGTTTACGGGTTCTTGAAAGAATTCGGGCTGGAAGGCGAGGTCAAGATGAACATCGAACAGGGCCATGCCATTCTGGCGGGCCATTCGTTCGAACATGAATTGGCGATGGCGCGGGAATTGGGGATTTTCGGGTCCATCGACATGAACCGCAATGATTACCAATCCGGCTGGGACACTGATCAGTTTCCCAATAACGTGCCCGAAATGGCGCTGGCCTATTACGAGGTGCTGCGCGCGGGCGGTTTCACCACGGGCGGCACCAATTTCGACGCCAAATTGCGCCGCCAGAGCCTTGATGCCGAGGATCTGATCCTGGCCCATGTCGGCGGGATGGATGCCTGTGCGGCGGGCCTGAAAGCCGCCGCCGCGATGCTGGAGGATGGCAAGCTCGAAGCCGCGCGCGATGCCCGTTACGCAGGCTGGGACACAGAGGCGGGCCAGGCGCTCTTGTCCAGCGATCTGGATGCGATCACCGCCAAGGTCATGGCCGAAGGGATCAACCCCGCGCCACGCTCGGGCCGTCAGGAACGGTTGGAAAATCTGGTGAACCGCTACCTGTGACCTTGTAAACCCGGCGGGTAAGGTGGATCATGATCCACCTTACTGATGGCGAAAGAGGTCCGACATGAACGATATGCACAGCACCGCCCGGCGGCTTTTTGCAGCGGGCGTGCAGGCCGCTGATCCGGCGGCGGCTGTGACGCGGCATCTGGGGGATGTGCCCGCCCCGGCGCTGATCGTGGCGGTTGGCAAGGCGGCCCGCGGCATGGCGCAGGCGGCGCTGCACCGCTTTGCAGGCGTGCCGACCATCGTCGTGACCAATTACGAAAACGCGCAGCCGCTGGATGGCGCGGTGGTGCATGCCGCTGGCCATCCGGTCCCCGATGCGAACGGCGCACAGGCAGCGCAGGCGGTGATCGCGGCTTTGCGCGGGGCCACAGGCCCGGTGCTGGCGCTGATTTCCGGCGGTGGATCGGCCTTGCTGCCCGCCCCCGCAGGCGCGCTGACATTGGCCGACAAGATCGCGGTGAATAATCTGCTGCTGGCCTCGGGGTTGGACATCCGCGCCATGAACCTGATCCGCCAGCAATTGTCCGATCTCAAAGGCGGCGGGTTCCTGCGCCATGCCGCTCCGCAGATGATGACCGCATTGATCCTGTCCGATGTCGTCGGCGATGACCTGAGCGCGATTGCCAGCGGCCCGACCGCCCCGCCCATTGGCACGGCGGCACAAGCGGCGGCAATGTTGCGCGATGCGGACCTCTGGGACCGCTTGCCCGCCGCGGTGCGCGCGCATCTGGCGCAGGCGGCCCCCGCGCCCGCGCTGCCTGCGGCACGCAATATCCTGATCGGCTCGAACGGGCAAAGCCTGGCCGCCATGGCGCAGGCGGCGGGGCCGGCTTTTGTGATCCGCGAGCCTGTCACCGGCGACGTGGCCGAGGCTGCGCAATTGATCTGCGATCAGGCGCGCCCGGGCGTCACCCTTTGGGGGGGCGAGACGACGGTCGTGCTGCAAGGCAATGGGCGTGGCGGGCGCAATCAGGAACTGGCGCTGCGCATCGCCATCGAGGCCAAAAAGCGCGGCTGGCGCGCATGGACCTGCCTGCAAGCGGGCAGCGACGGGCGCGACGGGCCGACAGAGGCCGCAGGCGGGATCGTCGATCAAGACAGCCTTGGGCGGATCACGGATATCGACGCGCTGCTGGCCAATAATGACAGCCATGCCGCTTTGGCGCAGGCGGATGCTTTGTTGGTGACCGGGGCCACCGGTACCAATGTCGCCGATCTGGGCGTGATGATCCGGGCGGAATGATGGCTCTGACAGGGCCGATATGCAACAAAACGAGGCAGGATTGATGGCGCAGGACAGCATCTGGCTGGACAGGTTTGCCGGGCTGGCGCGGCTGGAACCGGCCATCAAGGCCCAGCTTTTGGCGCGCAGCGCGGTTGTGACAGCCCCGGCAGGCAGTGTGATGTTTGGCCCCGGCAAATCGCCGGAAAACATGCTGTTCTTGCTGTCGGGCACGGTGCGGGTGCAGCAGGTCTCGGAAACCGGCCATGAAATCGTGCTGTACCGGATCGAGGCGGGCGAAAGCTGCGTGCTGACCACCGCCTGCCTGCTGGCCTATGATGATTACGCCGCCACCGGGATTGCCGAAACCGATGTGCAGGCCGCCGCCGTGCCGCGCGATGTCTTTGACGATCTGGTGGCGCAGTCGAAATCCTTTCGCAATTTCGTCTTTGCCGCCTTTTCCAAGCGGATCACCGACCTGTTCTTGATGATCGACGAGGTCGCATTCCAGCGCATCGACGTCCGTCTGGCGGATAAGTTGTTGAAATTGTCGCATGGCGATGACCGGGTCGCCACCACCCATCAGAAACTGGCGGTCGAATTGGGCACCGCGCGCGAAGTCGTGTCACGCCAATTGCAGGAATTCCAACGGCGCGGCTGGATCGCGCAGGCGCGGGGCGCGGTGATGATCGCGGATCGCAGCGGGCTTGCGGCGGTGGCGCGCCATCACGGCTGATGGCTGTCTGTGACAATATCACCGACAGGGGCCGCGCGCCGGTGCTAGGTTCGGGGTCAGCTATATGAAGGAGCCTTTGAAATGACAGTCAATGTTGGCACTCTGGACCGGATGATCCGTGGCATTCTGGGCATCGTCTTGCTGGCGCTGCCTTTCGTCAGTGGCATGGCGCTGTTCGACAGCACGCTCGCCACGATCATATCGGTCGTGATAGGCTTGGTGATGCTGGCGGTTGCCGCAACGCGGTCTTGCCCGCTTTATACCATTCTGGGCATGCGCACCTGCAAGGCCTGATCTGCGATAAACCTGTCCGCTTGCCGCCTGTGCACGCGGCCCAATTGGTCGAAAAAATATGAATAGCCGTTTGACCCGCTTCCTGCCCATCCTGTCATGGGGGCGGGATTATTCCCGTGCCGATCTTGGCAATGACCTGACCGCCGCCTTTATCGTGACGATCATGCTGATCCCGCAATCGCTTGCCTATGCGCTGCTGGCGGGGCTTCCGGCCGAGGCGGGGCTTTACGCCTCGATCGTGCCGATCATGCTTTATGCCGTCTTCGGCACCAGCCGCAGTCTGGCCGTGGGGCCGGTGGCGGTGGTGTCGCTGATGACGGCGGCCGCACTCAGCAATATCGTCGAACAAGGCACGATGGGCTATGCGGTGGCCGCGCTGTCGCTGGCGGGGCTGTCAGGGATCATCCTGCTGGCCATGGGGCTGTTCCGGCTGGGGTTCGTGGCGAATTTCCTGTCGCATCCGGTGATTGCGGGGTTCATCACGGCCTCGGGGATCATCATCGCGGCCAGCCAGTTGAAACATATTCTGGGCATCAGTGCCGACGGCCATAACCTGGCCGAATTGGTGCTGTCGCTGGGCAGCAATCTGGGCGGGATCAACTGGATCACCGCGCTGATCGGGGTGCTGGCGACGGGGTTTTTGTTCTGGGTGCGCAAGGGGCTGAAACCGGTCCTGACCAAGCTGGGCCTTGGCGCGGGGCTGACGGGGTTTTTGGTGAAACTTGGGCCCATCGTAGTGGTCGTGGCGACCACGGCGGCGGTCTGGTATTGGGGGCTGGACGCGCGCGGCGTCAAGATCGTGGGCGAGGTGCCGCAAAGCCTGCCGCCTTTCACGCTGCCATCCTTTTCGCCCGCTTTGCTGGGACAATTGTTGCTGCCCGCCTTCCTGATCTCGATCATCGGTTTCGTGGAATCGATTTCCGTGGCGCAAACGCTTGCCGCCAAGAAACGCCAGCGGATTGATCCCGATCAGGAATTGATCGGTCTGGGGGCTGCCAATATCGGCGCATCGCTGACGGGGGGCTTTCCGGTGACGGGGGGGTTTTCGCGGTCAGTCGTGAATTTCGATGCGGGGGCGGCGACACCGGCGGCGGGGGCGTTCACGGCTGTGGGGCTGGCGATTGCGGCACTGGCGCTGACGCCGCTGATCTATTTCCTGCCGACCGCGACCTTGGCCGCGACGATCATCGTGGCGGTGCTGAGCCTTGTGGATTTCTCGATCCTCAAACGCAGCTGGACCTATAACCGCGGTGATTTCGCGGCGGTTGCCACGACGATCCTGCTGACCTTGGCCTTGGGCGTCGAGGTGGGGATTTCCGCAGGCGTGCTGCTATCGGTGCTGCTGCATCTTTACCGCTCGTCCAAGCCGCATATCGCCGAGGTCGGCCAAGTGCCGGGCACCGAACATTTCCGCAATATCCTGCGCCATGACGTCATCACCCATCCCAGCATCGTGACGCTGCGGGTGGATGAAAGCCTTTATTTCGCCAATGCCCGCTATCTGGAAGACCGGATTCAGGCGCGTGTCGCGGGGGACAAGGACGTGCGCCACGTCATCTTGCAATGCGCGGCGATCAACGAGATCGATTTCAGCGCGCTGGAATCGCTGGAGGCGATCAACGAAAGGCTGCGCGAGATGGATGTGAAACTGCATCTGTCCGAGGTGAAAGGCCCGGTGATGGACCGTCTGGCCGAACAGCATTTCCTGCACCAGCTGACGGGCAAGGTATTCCTGTCGCAATATGACGCGGTGCAGGGGGTTTTGGCATAGCCGCTCGTAAAAAAATAGGTCGGGGATAACCCCGACCTACGCAACTTGGCACCGTAGGGCGGGGTTCACCCCGCCATCCGGACAACACCGTAGGGCGGGGTTCACCCCGCCGTCCGGACAAAGATCAGTTCAGATCGCTTTCATATCCTGCCGCCATCTCGGCCTCGACTTCGGCCACGGCCTCTTGCAGGGCCGCCAGCATGTCGGGGCCGCCTTGGACGTTGGCGGCGAACCATTCATAAACCGGCTGGGCGGCTTCGGCGAACAGGGCCTTTTCCGCAGGTGTCGGCACGTAAAGGTCGCCGCCACCGGCCAGAAACGCCTCATAGGCGGCGATGGATTTGCGCTTGGGCGAGGCGAAAGTCGCCTGTTGCAGGGCGGCAAAGCCATCGACCACGACGCGGCGCAGATCCTCTGGCATGGCCAGGAAAGCGTCGTTGTTCATCCACCACAACGCCCCCATATAGGAATGGCCGTCCAGCGTCAGATATTGCAGGCCGGCATCAGGGAATTTCATGTTCATGATATCGGTGATGCCGTTGGCGGTGCCTTCGACAACGCCGGTTTGCAGCGATGTGAACAGTTCGGGCCATTGGATCGGGGTGGCGGAGGCGCCCATCGCCTCGACCAGCTGGATCGGCAGGTCGGCGACCACGGTGCGCAGTTTCAGCCCTTGCAGATCGGCGGGGGTCTGCACCCGGCGTTCTGTATTGGCAAAGTTGCGCCAGCCGCCGGTATTGCCGATGGTCATCAGGCGGATGGTGTTGCCGCTGTCTTCCAGCGCGCGGTCGCGCATGATGCGCACGAAATCGCCCTGCAGCACGGCCTCGGCCACGCGGTCGGAGGACATCAGATAGGGCAGGTCAAGCACCTGCACATAAGGGAAAATCCCCGCAGCCCCGCCCGAGGTCGAGATATAGACATCGATGGATCCTTCAGAGACGCCTTCAAGGCATTCCTCGCCGGTGGCGCACAGCTGCGTGCCGATGAAGAGTTCCACCGCGATGCGGCCATTCGATGCCGCCTCGACATAATCCTTGAACACGACCAGACCGTCGTAATCTTCGTCATCTGTGTTGGAATTGGCCGTCGCGCGGATCGTGAAATCCTGCGCGGCCAAGGCCATCGGCGTCACCAGCACGGCGGCTGTCACGGCCAGTTGGGTCAGTTTTTTCAGCATTTTATCCTCCCTATGGATGCTGTTGATTACTGTATCGGCGCGGGGCTGATACAGGCGGAAAAGCCGACATCCGGGGCACAGCCCAGAAAGCCTGCAAGGTAAGGCACCGTCATCGAAATGGCGGGGATATAGGTGATCAGGAAGATCACGAGGATTTCCACCGCCAGAAACGGCAGGATGGCCTTGGCGATGGTTTCCACACGCTCGCCCGACACGGTCGAGGCCACGAACAGCACCAGCCCCATCGGGGGCGTGGCCAGACCCACGGTCAGGTTCACGCTCATGATGATGGCGAAATGCACGGGATGCACGCCCATGTCGACGAAGATTGGTCCAAGGATCGGCCCCAGAATGATGATTGCCGGACCCGCATCCAGAAACATGCCGACGATGAACAACAGGATATTGATCAAAAACAGCAAGATCAGCGGGTTTTCGGACAGCGACAGGATATAATCCGACAGTATCTGCGGCGCATATGACAAGGCCACGACAGTCTTGAAGGCAACCGCCGCACCCACCAGCAGCAGCACCGCGGATGTCGCGATGGCAGAGCGCGTGAGCACGCCTGACAGATCGCGCAGTTTCATCGATCGCAGCACGAAGAAGGACACGATCAGCGCATAGGCGACGGCGACCGCCGAGGCCTCTGTCGGGGTGAAGACGCCGACAAGGATGCCGCCCAGAATGATGATTGGCGTCTGCAGCGGGGCCACGGCCTTTTTGCACACGATGCGGAAATCGCTGGTGACCCGCTTGCGATAGCCCATCAGCAGGTAATGCGACGCCACCAGCAGGGCGACGAAAACCACCCAGAGGTTCAGCGCATGGACAATATCGCCCGCGTCATCGCGGCTGGCCAACCCCACAGGCCGCGCGATCAGCGTATAAAGCGCGATCAATAGCCCCGCGAGATTGATCCGCAGCAGCACGAAGCTGACCCAATATTCCACCGGCGTGATCGTCTGGTCCTTGCTGACGATCCGTTCCGCCTTGGGCAGGTCATAGCGGTCGGCCATCAGCCGGACCATGACCATCAGCCCGACACCGACCAGAATTCCCGGCACGATCCCCGCCAGAAACAGCGAGGCCACGCTTTCGCCCATCACATAGGCATAGATGATCATGATCCCCGAAGGCGGGATGATCGGCCCGATCACCGAACTGGCCGCCGTGATCGCGGCGGCGAAACGCCTTGTATAGCCGTTCTTTTCCATCGCCGGGATCATGGTGGACCCGATGGCGGATGTATCGGCCACGGCCGATCCTGACAGGCCCGCGAACAGCATCGAGGACAGGATGTTCACATGCGCCAGCCCGCCGCGCAGATGGCCCATGAAGGCTTGGGCGAATTCGACCAGCCGCAGCGTGATGCCGCCCCGGTTCATGATCTCGCCTGCCAGCATGAAAAACGGCAGCGCCATCAGCGGGAAAGAATCCATCCCGTTGTAAAGGTTGCGGTAAAGCCCTGCCACGACATTGCGGCTATCGCCTTCGGCCATGATCATCGCAAAGGGCGAGGCCATCAGCGCAAAGACCACCGGCATCCCGATCAGGATCAGGATCAAAAACAGCGGCAGGAACAGGATCAGCATTATTCTGCCCCCGCCATATCATGTTGCCGCAATGCCCGCAGCCGGTCGCCTTGCCCGAAAAGCGTGATCAGCTGCCGCAGCATCAATTCGATATTGACCGCGATCAGCAGGTTCACCCCGACCCAGAGCGAGGCATATTGGTAATTATTCTGGAACCGCGCGCCGCATTTGCCGATCTCGATCCCGAAAGGCCAGCGCAGCGAGGAGGAACAGCCGCGCCCTGACAGGGTCAGCAGATGGTTGTTCAGCCCCCTTTCCCAGGCGATCACCAGCACCCAAAGCGTGATCGCCAGCAAGAACAGCGACAACAGCCCCGCCAACATCCGGGGCAGGGCACGTTCAAGCATATCGATCGCCACGAACCCGCCCATCCGGTAGGCCAAAGGCGCCATCAGCCCGGTCATCCAGAGCATGCCGAACCGCGCGCCCTCTTCGGTCCAGTTCGGCGCGGCATTCAGCAGATAGCGGAAAAACACCTGCCCGAGGATCAAGGCCACCATCACGCCAAGTGCTACCACGGCAATCAGCTTGCCGATCGCCAGCACGGCGGTATTGAACCGCTCGAGCGGCCACAAGATACCAAACAGGACCGACATCGGCTCCTCCCCTGTTTTGTTGCGCCTTTCGGGGCTCTGCCCCCTTGCCCCTGGGGGGCAATTCCCCCGGGATATTTTTACTCGAAAGATGGATGCTGTGCTGCGAATGTGCCGTATTGGCCGCCATGAAAGGTCAGGGGCTGGCCTTGGGTGTGATGGGCTTTGGTGACGCGGCCGATGATGATCAGATGGTCGCCCGCATCATGGCTGGTTTCAAGATTGCATTCGAATGTCGCCAGCGCGCCTGCGATGATCGGCATGCCGCAATGCGACAGATGCGTCGGCACATTGCGGATCGCGGTTTTGGAGCCGAGGATCGCTGTGCAGATATCGCGCTGATCGGCGGCCATGACATGGATGGCAAAGCGCCGCGCGCCGGCGAAATGTGCGAAGCGTTTAGAGGATTTTGCCGGCGACCACAGCACCAGCGGCGGGTCGAGCGAGACGCTGGCAAAGCTGTTGGCGACGATCCCGATCGGCCCTTCGGGGCTGTCGGTGGTGATGATGGTCACGCCGGTCGTAAAGCTGCCAAGCGCCGCGCGAAAACGGCTGCTGTCGGTTTGCGGGTCGAATGTCTGGGGCATTAGGGGACTTCCTGGCCAAGGGCTGCGGTATAGAGCTTGAACCAGGTTTCACGGTCCATCGTGACTTGCAATGCGGCAGAAAGAACCTTGATCCGGTCAAGCGCATTGGTGCCCATGACCGGCATGATCCGCGCCGGATGCGCCAGCAACCATGCAACGGCGACCGCCCCCATGTCCAGATTCTGTTCGGTGGCGACGGCGGCCAGCGCATCCTGCACCGGTCCCGTGCCCGTCATCAGCGCGCCGCCGCCCAAGGGCGACCAGGCCATGATCGGCACGTCGCGTTCCTGCAGATAGGCGACATCGCCATTGGTGAACCCTTGATGGGCCGCCAGTGACAATTCGATCTGGTTGGTGATCAGCTTTGTCTGCATCGCCGATTGCAGCAGGGTCCAATCATGCAGTTTGAAATTCGACACGCCGACGCTGCGCAGCTTGCCCGATGCGACCAGCGCATCAAGCGCTGCCCCTGTTGCATGGTGATCCATCAGCGGATCGGGCCGGTGGATCAGCAAAGTGTCGATCCGGTCCACCCCCATCAGCCGCAGCGAATGATCGACCGAGGCGGTCACATGCGCGGCCGATGTGTCGTAATATTTCACGCCCGCACCCGCATAGCGCCCCGCAGAGATGACGATATCGCATTTGCTGACGATCTCGATCTGGTCTTTCAGGGCCGGGGCGGCGCGCAGCGCATTGCCCATGATTTCCTCGGCCATATAGCCGCCATAGATATCGGCCTGATCCATCGTGGTGATGCCTTGGGCCAGACAGGCCTCGATCTTGGTCTGGACATGTTTGGGGCTGGTGTCGGCATCATCGCCCAGCCGCCACATGCCGTAAACGATGCGGCTGAAGGACAGGTCGTCGGTGATCTTGATACGTTGCATTAGCGGCGTTGTCCTGTGCCCAAGGGCGTGGCTGGTGTTGCGGAAGGCACGCGCCCGTATTCATGCGGCAGCGAGCAGGTTTTCAGATGCGGCATCACCCGCGCGCCGAAATGTGCGGCCTCGGCGATATGCGGATAGCCCGAGAAGATGAAGGCGCGGATGCCCATTTTCTGGTAATCCTCGATCTTGGACAGGATCTGGTCGGTCGAGCCCACTAATGCGGCACCGCAGCCCGACCGTGCGCGGCCAATCCCCGTCCAAAGCCCCGGTTCGGTGTATCCAAACTGATCCGCCAGTTCGCGCGCGCGCGATTGATGCGCCACCCCAAGGCTGATGCTGTCATGGGCGCGGTCGCGGATCAGTTTGCCATATTCGTCATCCAGCTTGCTGGCGATGTAATCGGCGTAATCCTTGGCCTCGGCCTCTGTGTCGCGCACGATCATATGGACGCGCAGCCCGTAATCCAGCGTGCGCCCATGGGCGGCGGCGCGGGCATGGACGTCTTTCATCCGCTGTTCCAGCACATCGCGGGTCTCGGGCCACATCAGATAGACATCGCATTGCGCCCCGCAAAGTTCCAGCGCATCGGGCGAATAGCCGCCGAAATAGAGCAGCGGGCCGCCGTTTTGCTGATAGGGCCGGGCGGGGTCGGTGGGCAGCTTGCTGATCTGGTAGATCTCGCCGTCATGGCTGACCTCGTCCTGGGTCCAGCATTTGCGCAGGATTTCCACGACTTCATGGCTGCGCTTGTAGCGGTATTTGCTATCGGCAACCTCGCCGGGGAAATCAGAGCTGATGATATTCAGCGTCAGCCGCCCCTGCAGCATATGATCCAGCGTCGCGATGGTGCGCGCCAGCATGATTGGCTGCACCTCGCCACAGCGGATCGCGGCGAGGAAATTGATCTTGTCCGTCAAGGGCGCCATGCCCGCGACAAAAGACAATGTATCCTGACCCACCTGATAGGAAGAGGGCGCAAGGATGTTGCGGAACCCTTGCGCTTCGGCCGTCAGCGCGATGTCGCGGCAATGGTCCCAGGACGAGCGCAGATCGCCATCCGGCACGCCCAGAAATTGGTAATCATCTGAACACAGGGCGGAAAACCAGGACACCTCTGCCGCATCAAGATCGGCGCTGGTGACGGGCACGACGCTCATTGATTCCCCTCCCAAGGACTTGCTGATTGCACTTGCGTAGCATGGAGAGTTATGTGCAACAATAGTGTATCAATTATGTGCCGCGCCGGGGAGGGGCAGGGCCATGGCGACACATTCTGCCTTGCCGAAATTCGTGCAGCTAAGCGAAATGCTGATCCGCGAAATCGCCGCCGGGCATCTGGCCGATGGCGCGCGCCTGCCCCCCGAACGCGAGATGGCCGAGACTTTGGGCGTTGCCGTCGGCACATTGCGCAAGGCGCTGGCCGATGTCGCGGCCAAGGGGCTCTTGGAACGGGTGCAAGGGTCGGGCAATTATGTGCGCCGCCTAGAGGCGGTCGATTCGGTCTATGCGTTCTTTCGGCTAGAGCTGAAACGCGGCGGCGGTCTGCCCACCGCACAGGTCTTGTCGGTCGATCTGTTGCCCAAACCTGCCGATGCGCCGCCTTTTGGCACCCATCCGCAGGGCCACCGGATCAGGCGGTTGCGCTGGCTGGGCGGGGTGTTGATCGGGCTGGAGGAAATCTGGCTCGACGCGGGGCAGGCGGCCACCATCGGGCCTGCGGATCTGCGCGAATCGCTCTATCTGTTTTACCGCGACCGGCTGGGGCTGGTGATCACAATGGCCGAGGACCGGATCGGGGTCGCCGATCTGCCCGATTGGACGCCGCCCGAATTTCATCTGCGCGCAGGTGCGGTCACGGGCTATATCGAACGCAATTCATATCTGGCAGGCCGCGTGCCTGTCGAATTTTCGCGCACTTGGTTCGATGCGGACCGGGCGCGCTATATCTCGCGCATGGGAAAAGGGTGAACGACGTGCAAATGGTGCAATACGGGCTGGTCGGCTGCGGCATGATGGCCCGCGAACATATCATGAATATCAACCTGTTACCGCATGGGCGGGTGTCTGTGGTCTATGATCCGGTGCCGGAACTGGCGCAGGCGGCATCGGTGCTGGCGGGGGGCGCGCAGGTGGCGGATAGTCTTGCGGCGCTGCTGGCCTATCCCGATCTGGATGCCGTGGTCATCGTCAGCCCCAATTACCTGCATGTCCCGCAATTGCAGCAGATCGTGGCGACGCGCCCCTTGCCGATCCTGTGCGAAAAGCCGCTGTTCACCAACCCGTCCGAGGCGGCGCTGATCGAAGACCTGTTCGCGGGCTATCCGCATCCGGTCTGGGTGGCGATGGAATATCGCTATATGCCCCCCGTTGCCGCGCTGATCGCGCAGGCCGAGGCCGCGACAGGTGGCGTCAAGATGCTGACGATCCGCGAACATCGCTTTCCGTTTCTGCCCAAGGTCGGCGATTGGAACCGGTTCAACGCCAAGACCGGCGGCACTTTGGTCGAAAAATGCTGCCATTTCTTTGATCTGATGCGCCTGATCCTGCAGGATGAACCGGTCCGCGTCATGGCCAGCGCGGGGCAGGCGGTCAACCATCTGGACGAACGCTATGACGGGCAGGCCCCCGATATCTGGGACAATGGCTATGTGATCGTCGATTTTGCGCGCGGTGCGCGCGCGATGCTGGAATTATGCATGTTTGCCGAAGGCGCGCGCTATCAAGAAGAGATTAGCGCCGTGGGACCATCTGGCAAGATCGAGGCGCTGGTCCCCGGTCCGGGCCGGTTCTGGCCGCAAAAACTGGGCGCGCCGCCCGTGCCGCAGCTGATCATCAGCCCGCGTCACCCCAAAGGGCCGTTCACCTCTGAAATTCCGGTCGATCCCACCTTGCTAGAGGCGGGCGATCACAACGGATCGACCTTTTATCAGCACCAAAGGTTCAATGCCGTCCTGCGCGGCGAAGGCCGGGTGGAGGTGACGCTCCAAGACGGGGCCAAGGCCGTCGCCATCGGCATGGCCGCACAGCAAAGCGCGCGGACAGGGCAGGTGGTCACCCTGCCGCAATCGCCAGAGATATCGGCGCAAGTGGTCGGTCTTTAGCAGATATCGGGGTGAAAATTTTGCTGGCAAGACCAGGTCCTGCCAGCAAATCAGCAGTCACCGATCCGGCGCCCGCATTCCGCAAAACTTAATAAAAAATAAACTGACACACGCGGCTTGGTTGTGTTTTACGACATCCATTTTCGGTCGGTCAATGTCTTTCGTCCATGCCTTGCCGGAAACCTTGCCTAAAGGACAGGTTTCGCAAAAGTGACGCTGTGTCACGGCACCGACACAGGTGAGCCATCGGATAAAGCGTTAAAATATGGCTAAAATATGGCAAATTGCGGCGAATCTTTGGCGCGCAGGATGATGGGCTGACCGGCGGTGATCTGCGCTTGTGCCGGTCTGCCTGCCCGGGCGCGGTCTCTGTGCCCGTGATCGGCGCCATGCCCAATCCTGCCGCCAGGTCAGTGGACGAAAACACGGATGGGTTGTATTGGCTATCCGGCCCCGATCCACGGCTTTGGCCAGCCTGCAGCGAAAGAAAATACCTTGTCCCACAAGATCGTTCACATCGTCCCCACACGGCCCGATCCGCAGGGCACCGGCGCAGATCTGCGCAATACCGCATTGCATCAGGGGCTGGCCGCGCTGGGTGACGTGGTTTTGGTGGCGGTCGATGATTTTCTGCCCCAGGGCAGCGCGATTGTGCCCTGCAAACGTTCCGTGATCGAAGCGGATCTGCCTGCCTGCACGGTCAAGAGCGTCGTGGCGCAGGTGCAGGCTTTGGCGCCCGCGCTGATCGTGCTGGAAGGCGTCGCATTGGCCGATATCGCCTATGGGCTGATGGCGGTGGGGCAGGGCTATGTGCTGGATATGCATAATGTGGAATCGGATTTGCGCCGACAGATGGACCGGGCCAAGCGTGGCCGCTGGGCGCCTATCCGCTATCGCCGCCGCTGGCAGGACGCATCCCGCGCCGAAGCCGCCGTGATCCGCGGCGCTCTGCGTGTGATCGGATGCTCTGATCAGGACGGCCAGCGTGCGATGGCGCTGGCGGGCCGTGACATCGTGTTTCATGTCGTGCCCAATCCGGTTCCGGGATGGTGTCAGGACCGGGTTTTGCCTGTGATGACCGCACCGGCACAGAACAGGATCCTGTTCGTCGGCCATCTGGGATATGCGCCCAATATCATTGCCGCCAAACGCTTGCTGACGCGGATTTTTCCGGCGATCCGCCTTGCCGCACCGGATGCTGCGCTTGATATCTGCGGCCGCATGCCCCAGCCCAAGCTGCGCGCGCTGGCCGCGGCGACCCCCAAGGCGACGCTGCATGCCGATCCGGTCGATCTGGCCCCGCATTACGCCGCCGCCTCGGTTGCGGTGATCCCGCTGACCGAAGGCGGCGGCACGCGGCTCAAAGTGCTTGAAGCGCTGGCCGTCGGCCTGCCCATCGTCGCCAGCGCCAAAGCGGTCGAGGGGATCGGCCTTGTCCCCGGACACCATTACCTAATGGCAGAGACGGATGCGCAATACGTGGACGCCGCGCTGCAAGTGATGCGCGACGCGGGGCTGGCCGCAAGGCTGGCAGGCAATGGCAAGGCATGGGTGCAAGACCGGTTCAGCGCCGCCGCCATTGGCCGGGCTGTCGCAGCCGCACTGGCGAGCCTGCTTGATAGCGCCGGTCATGACGCGCCAGCCCTTGACGCCGCTCTGCCCGCCAAAGACAGTCGCCCCGGATAGATCGCAGCGGAGGAATAGGCATGGCGGGCGCACTCGACGGGATCACGATATTGGACCTGACCCGCATTCTGGCGGGGCCGACCTGCACCCAATTGCTGGGCGATCTGGGCGCAGAGGTGATCAAGGTCGAAAACCCCGCGACGGGTGGCGATGACACGCGCGGCTGGGGGCCACCCAATGTCTGCGACACGGACGGTCAACCCACGGATCTGTCGGCCTATTTCATGGCCGCCAACCGCAACAAGAAATCCGTCAGTATCGATATCAGCACAGAGCTTGGCCAACAGCAGGTCCGCGCGCTGGCCCGGCGTGCCGATATCGTGGTGGAAAATTTCAAACCGGGTGGGTTGGCGAAATACGGGCTGGGGCCGGATGACCTGCTGACGCGGCAGCCGGGGCTGATCTATTGTTCGATCTCGGGCTTCGGCCAGACCGGACCGAACCGCGACAAGCCCGGCTATGATCTGATGGCGCAAGGCTTTGGCGGTATCATGAGCCTGACCGGCGAACCCGATGGCGCGCCGATGAAGGTGGGCGTCGGCATCGCAGATGTGATGTGCGGCATGTATGCGACAGTCGGCATCCTTGCCGCTTTGCGCCATAAGGAACGCACCGGCGAAGGCCAGCATATCGATATCGCGCTGGTGGATAGCCAGTTGGCCTGGCTGATCAATGAAGGCACCAATTACCTTGAATCAGGTGATCTGCCGCAGCGGCGCGGCAACGGGCATCCCAATATCGTGCCCTATCACGTTTTCGCCGTGGCCGATGGCCATGCGATCATCGCGGTGGGCAATGACAGCCAATTCGCGCGGTTCTGCGACTATCTTGGATGCGCCGAGATCGTGCAGGATGCGCGGTTCGCGACCAATCTGGCGCGGACGCAGAACCGCGATGCCTTGCTGGCGGTGATTGGCCCAAGGCTTGCCGCGCGCCCCCTGGCCGCCGTGATCGCGGGGCTAGAGGCCTGCAAAGTCCCCGTCGGGCCGGTCAATACGATTGATCTGGCGCTGGGGTCGGATCAGGCGCAGGCGCGCGACATGGTCGTGGCGATGCCGCGCGCGGATGTCCAGAAAGGGCAGGTCCGCCTGCTGGGCAATCCGCTGAAACTGTCGCGCACGCCGGTCAGCTACCGCCTGCCGCCGCCGCATTGCGGGCAGGATAGCCAAGAGATCCTTGGCCCGCTGTCGCTGGATGATTGACCAAAGGAGCACCCGATGAAAGCCGTCGCCCTGACCCGTTACCTGCCGGTGACTGACCCTGCCTGTTTTGTCGATGTCGATCTGCCCAAACCTGTGCCAACCGGGCGCGATATTCTGGTCGCGGTCAAGGCGGTGTCGGTCAATCCGGTCGATACCAAGCTGCGCAAATCCAAAGGTGCCGATGTGGTCGAAAACCCCCCGCGCGTGCTGGGCTTTGATGCCGCCGGCGTGGTCGCGGCCGTGGGGCCGGATGTGCGCCTTTTTGCGGTGGGTGATGAGGTTTATTATTCCGGCGATATCACGCGGTCAGGCGCGAATGCGGAATTCCAGCTGGTGGATGAACGCATCGTGGGGCGCAAACCTGCCAGCTTGGGCTTTGCGCAGGCGGCGGCGCTGCCCTTGACGACGATCACCGCCTATGAATGCTTTTTCGACCGGTTGGGCATCGACCGGGACGGCGCGGATGCAGGCCAGACGATGCTGATCATCGGGGCAGGGGGCGGTGTCGGGTCCATCGGCATCCAGCTGGCCAAAGCGGCGGGGCTGGTGGTGATCGCCACCGCGTCACGGCCTGAAACCACCGCTTGGGTCACCGCGCTGGGGGCTGATCATGTGATCGACCATCGCGGCGATATGGTCGCACAGATCCGCGCGCTGGGGATGCATTATGTCGATCATATCGCTGTCTTCAACGATATGCGCCATTGGGAGGCGGCGGTGGAACTGATCCGCCCGCAAGGCGGGATCGTGTCGATCGACAATACCGATGTGCCGCTGCCGATGGCCGCGATGAAAACCAAGGCCGCCAGCCTGCATTGGGAATTCATGTTCGCCCGTGCGATGTTCCAGACCCCCGATATGATCGCGCAGCACCATCTGCTTAGCTATGTGGCGGATGAAATCGACGCAGGCCGGCTGCGGACCACGCTGGATATCGTGCTGACCCCGATCAATGCGGCGACCCTGCGCAAGGCCCATGCGATGATCGAAACCGGCACCGCCAAGGGCAAGATCGTGCTGGAACAATTCTGATCGCGTAGTGTTCCACGAAGACCACGGCGCAAGGCTGTGTAAAGACTTGTGCCGTAAAACCCTTGTCAGGGTCTTGGCCCCTGCCTAGACATGGGCTGATCTTTGACGCCAGAGTTGGACATAAACCATGCTGAACCGCCGCCATTTCATCGTGACAGGCGCTGCCTTGTTTTCGCAGCCGATTGCGGCGCAGACCTTGGGCGATCCCGTGATCGACCCGCTGACACAGGATCCGGTCGCACCCGATCTGCCCGAATTTGCAGATCTGCCGCCACCGCCGCCGCCCGTTTCTCCGCCCGAGATGTGGCCGATCTGGGACCGGCGCGTGACGCCTGCGAATTATGATCCGATGACATCGAACCCTTGGGGGTTTCACCCCCGGTTCCTGCCGACGCTGGTGCAGGCCAATGACGGTTTGCGCGCCGGTGATATCCATGTCGATGCGGTGGCGCGTTATCTTTATCATGTGCGCGGCGACGGGACCGCGATGCGCTATGGCGTGGCCATCGCGCGGGGTAATCTTTATGAACCCGGCACCTATACGATCCGCCGCAAGGCGAAATGGCCGACATGGCGGCCGACCGATGCGATGATCGCGCGCGAGCCTGAAACCTATGAACAACATGCCAATGGCATGGATGGCGGGCCGTCAAATCCTTTGGGGGCGCGGGCCTTTTATCTGTTCGACGGCAACCGCGACACCTATCTGCGTATTCACGGCACGCCCAGCCCGCGCTCGATTGGTGGACGCGCCAGTTCGGGCTGCGTGCGCATGGTGATGGCCCATATCATCGGGCTTTATGAAGAGGTGAACACCGGCGTCAGCGCGATTCTTTATCCCACGGAAAACGAAATCACCGCCCGCAGCTAGGCGGCTGCGCCCGTTGCGGCGCAGCCGGGCGCGTCAGCTTTCACTTGGCAGGGGCGGTTCGGCGCAGATCATATTGCCGCGCGTGGTACGCAGCGGCAGCAGGGTGGTTTCAACCGGCCCTGCATGTTCGTACCAATAGCAATTATCCTCTTCCAGAAACACCACACGGTCGAGGTTCTGATGCGGTGCGGCCACCGCCAGCACCGAGTCAGGCAGGCTTGCCAGAAAACGAGACCCGTTTGGCGCGGTGCCGGTCGTTGCCAGTTCGGCGCAGGCCGTCAGGGACAGGCCTGCCAACAGCAGCAGTTTTGACCGAATATTCATCTGTATTCTCCAGTTATGCTGGGCCAGAGGCCCTTTGGCTGATGCGTGAGTGGCATCACCTTTCGCGATGCGCAACAGCACCCGGACAACAACTTGGTTTTTTCTCGGGGGGCGTGGTTTGGCGGTCTGCTGAATTTTCGCTTGCTTTTGTGGCAAACTGCACAACAATCGGGCAAATCATTGTCGATATGGCGCGGACGTGATCACGCGGCGCCAGCGCGGCTGGCGTCTTTGTCTGGCGCAGGGGAAATCTGGGTCCGACAGGATCAAACCACCAACGGGGAAAAACTATGTTCAATCGTATCATTCTGGCCGTCGCGCTGTCGGGGGCATCGGCCGTCCATGCGCAGACAGATCTGCCTTTCACGCTCGACTGGCGTTTCGAAGGGCCGGCGGCGCCTTATTTCGCAGCCATCGACAATGGCAATTTCGCAGCGCTTGATCTGAACGTGACTGTCTCTGCCGGTGACGGCTCGCTGGACGCGATCCCCAAAGTGGCGACAGGCGCTTTTCCCGTGGGCATGGCCGATATCAACAGCCTGATCAAATTCCTTGACCAGAACCCCGGCGCGCCCGTGATCGGCGCGATGATGATCTATGACAAGCCGCCTTTCGCGGTGATCGGGCGGCGGTCGCTGGGCATTGATGACACGCCCCAAAGCTTGCAAGGCAAGATCCTTGGCGCGCCGCCACCCGATGGCGCTTGGGCGCAATTCCCGATCTTTGCGGCTGAAAACGGGCTGGATATGGGGATGATCACCGTCGAACCCGTGGGCTTTCCGACCCGCGAACCGATGCTGGCCGAAGGCAATGTCGCCGCGATCACCGGCTTTTCCTTCACATCCTATCTTAACACCGCCCGTCTGGGCGTGCCAGAGGATGATCTGGTCACCTTGCTGATGGCCGATCACGGCGTTGATCTTTATGGCAATGTCATCATCGTCAACACCGATTTCGCCGCCGCCAACCCGGCCGTGATCAGCAACTTCCTGCAAGGTGTCGCCGAAGGCTGGGCCAGCGCCATTGCCGATCCCGAGGCCGTGATCCCGCTGTTGATCGAGCGCAACCCCGCCGCCGATGCCGGCCTTGAGCTGCGCCGCCTGCAATTGTCCATTCAGGACAATGTCGCCACCGATTGGGTCATGGCAAACGGCTTTGGCATCATCGACGCGGCGCGGATGGCCAATGCGATCGACCAGATCGCGACGACCTATGAATTCGTCAACGAACCGGATGCGTCCTTGTATTTCACCAGCGTCTATCTGCCCGAGGGCGGATTCAGCCTGGCCGAATGACCTTGGAGAATCTGATTGATATCAAGGGGGTGCGGCATGCGTATCGCACCGCCTCTGGTCCTTTGCCGGTGCTGGACGGTCTGGAACTGTCGGTGCCCGAAGGCGGCTTTGTCGCTGTGGTCGGCCCGTCGGGCTGTGGGAAATCCACCCTGACGCGGCTGATTGCAGGGCTGTTGATCCCCGATCAGGGCGAGGTGCGGGTCCATGGCACCCGCATCACCGCACCCCGGTCGAATGTCGGCATGGCTTTCCAGAACCCGGTGCTGTTGGAATGGCGCACCATTTTGCAAAACGTGCTGCTGCCTTTGGAAATCGTCCCGACCAAGCTGACCAAGGCGCAAGGCGAGGACCGCGCGCGCAAATTGCTGGCTTTGGTCGGTCTGGAAGGGTTCGAGAACAAGCGCCCGTCCGAATTGTCCGGCGGTATGAAACAGCGCGCGTCGCTGTGCCGTGCGCTGATCCATGCGCCAGAGGTGTTGATCCTGGACGAACCTTTCGGCGCGCTTGATGCTTTCACCCGCGAGGATCTGTGGCAGATCATGCACCGGGTAAAGGCCGAGGAACCCTTTACCGGCGTGTTGATCACCCATGATCTGCGCGAATCCATCTTTCTGGCCGATCAGGTCGTGGTCCTGTCGGGCCGGCCTGCGCGCACGCAATATGTGCTGGATATCCCCGATACCGGCCTGCGCACGCTGGACCATCTTTACACAGCCGAGGCCGCAAACATGCTGAACATCCTGCGCCACCAGATCGAGGTCGCCCAAGGCCGCGTGCCCGCCGGAGACGCCGCATGAATGCCCGTCAGATCTATGTGCCTGTCGCGGCTTTGCTGATCTTTCTGGCGGCATGGGAAGCCTTGGTCTGGATCATGGGCTGGCCCACTTTCAAGATGGCCGCGCCCAGTGATCTGCCGCCTGCCTATGCCAAATATTGGGAATTGTTCCTGACCATGGGCTGGCAGACGCTCTGGCGCACGGTGGCGGGTCTGTTGCTGGCCGTCGTCTTTGGCACGGCATTGGGCATGGTCATGGGCTTTTCGCGCACGATGCGCGATGCGCTCTATCCGCTGCTGGTGGGGTTCAACGCAGTGCCCAAGGCGACCGTGGTGCCAATCGTGGCGCTGATGTTCGTGGGCTGGCATGATTTCAACACCGTGTTGATCGCCTTCATGATCAGCTTCTTTCCCATCGCGGTGTCGGTCTCTATCGGCCTCTCGACGCTGGAACCCGAATACCGCGATATCCTGCGGTCACTGGGGGCGTCGCAATCCACGATTTTCTGGAAAATCGCCCTACCCAAAACGCTGCCCGAATTCTTTGGTGCGTTGAAGGTTTCGGTCACGCTGGCCTTTATCGGGACCAATTTGATGGAAATCGTCTCGCCGCATGGGCGCGGGCTGGGGGCGCTGTTTGACAGCGGCAAGACCAATTCGGATTACCCGCTGATGTTTGCCGTGCTGATCGCTTTGGCGCTCTTGGGGATCTTGCTTTATTACATCGTGGTCGCGCTGGAAAAGACCTTTGCGGGCTGGGCTGATCGCAGCAACCTTTAGGCTATTTATCGTCGCGGGACCGGCCTTTGGCATAAAGATGCCGGTTCAGCGTGATGAAGTCGCGGATCAGCCGCCCCAGCAATCCGGCCGAGCGGCCTTTGAGATAGGCAAAGCCCGCCAGCGCACCGACAGCGGCGCCGATGGCATCGGTGATCAGGTCGATCATCGTGTCATTCGCGCTTTTCTGCATATTGGTGCCAAAGGATTGGTCCATCGCATATTCGAAAATTTCCCAAAGCGCACCGATGCTTAAGGCGAAGGTAAAGGATAAAAACGCGATGGCGACGGGGGGGGCTGCGAAACGATCACCCTCGAACAGCATGTAGATGAACAAAAAGCCGATCATCCCCAAAGCCACCGCCGAGGAGGCATGCAGCGCCATATCCCACCACCAGATCCGGTAATAGATGTCGAAAACCTCGCCAAAGATCAGCGATGCGATGATGAAAACAACCGTCGCGACCAGAAACGGCAGCGGCAGCGCGATATTATAGCGCGACGCCAGCAGGATCGGGGCCATCGACAGGATCGCGGCCAGCGTCGACATCGCGGCCAGCGGCCACCAGCCTTCCCATGCGGCCCAAAGCGCGGCCAGCACCAGCGCGACCCAAAGCGGGGCCAGCAGCCGCATGCGTGTGTTGTTGTATTTTGAAGCCTTGCTCACTGGTCTGTCTCTTTCATCCGCGCGGGGCGTTCCTATATCATGGCCATGACAAGCCTTTCTCACAAGTCACGACCCTTGCGGCTGGCGTCTTACAACATCCGCAAGGCCAAAGGCGTTGACGGGCGCTATGATCCGGGCCGGATCGTCGATATTCTGGCAAGGCTCGAGGCCGACGTCATCGCCCTGCAAGAGGCTGATTTCCGCTGGCGCGGCAGGCCGGGGGCCTTGTCGCCCGATATGATCAGGCAACACACGGATTACGATCTGGTTCCGCTGGCGCGGCAGGGCGACAGTCTGGGCTGGCATGGCAATGCGGTGCTGGTGCGGCGCGGCAGCATTGTCACGGATGTGAAACCGCTGATCCTGCCGGGGCTGGAACCGCGCGGCGCGCTGCGCGTCGATCTTGACATGGGTGGCCCGTTCAGCGTGATCGCCACGCATCTGGGGCTGACCCGGTTTCACCGCCAGCGCCAGCTGGCCGCGATCAGCGCGGCCTTGGCCACCGACGGGCGGCCCACGGCGATCCTGGGGGATTTCAACGAATGGTCGCCGACGCGCGGGCTGGATTGCTTGCGCGCGGCTTTCACGGTGCATGCGCCGGGCAAGTCGTTTCATGCCGCGATGCCGATGGCCGCGCTGGACCGGATCGCGCTGAGCCGCGATATCGCTTTGACGGATGGGGGCGTGGTGCAGACAAGGCAAAGCCTGCTGGCCTCGGATCACCTGCCGATCTGGGGCGATGTGCGCTTTGACCGCGCGGCCTGATTGACGCAGGTCAAGGCCAAGCCGCGCGATTGATGTCATGATCGCGCATCCCGATGGCCAAGGAGGACCCGTGATGACACAAGATACCACCAAAGACGGATTTGCGCCCGATGTGCTGGACACGCTTGCTGCCATGGCGCCTGCCGCATCCTGGATGACCCCTGTATGGATCGACGCGATGACCGAGCTGGGCAGCAATCTGGCATCCTTTGTCGCGCTGCGTTTCAAGGAAGATCTTGATCTGCAGCAGGCCCTGTTGCAGTGCAAATCGCTGGCCGAGGCCCAGCATCTGCAGGCTGCGTTCTTGCAAAAGGCCTTTGCGCAATATCAGGCCGAGACCGGCAAGCTGATCACGGCAGCAGGGCGCATGGCCGCAGAGCTGCATCCTGACGCCGCCAAATCCGACTAGCGCCAGGGGCTGCGCCGGGCCGCAAGACCCGGCGCTGATCCGTCAATGCGCCAGCAGGACGGCGCGGTCTGTCTGGCTGACCATGATCTGCGTGGTGCCGCCCAGGATGCGCTGGCGCGCGCGCGAATGGACATAGGCGCCCATCACGATCAGATCCGTGCCGATCTCGGCGGCGCGTGCAAGCAGGCAATGGCCGATATCCTGCCCCGCGCTGGGCGATTGCTGCAAGGTGACGTTGCAGCCATGCCGTGTCAGCCAGGTGGCGACATCGCTGCCGGGGTTCTGGCCTTCGGGACCATGCGGGTCGGGATCGATGACCAGCACCGTGACCTGTGCGGCCTGGCGCAGGATCGGCAAGGCGCGGTGCAGCGCACGCAGCGCAGGCAGGCTGCCGTCCCAGGCCAGCATCGGATGCTTGGCCTGCACCACGCCATCAACCCCCGCCGCATTCAGCGCGACAGCGACCGGCGTCTTGAACAACACCCCTTCGAGCGCTTGCTGAAACGTCAGTTCTGCCTGTGCCAAAGCCGGATCAATCAGCACCACATCGCACAGCGCCGCGCGCGCCGCGATCTGGTCATCCAGCACCGAGATTTCGCCATAGGCAGAGGTGACATCACCGGCCACACCGGCCGCCTGTAACAGTTTTTCGATCACATCGGCGCGATCAGCAACTTCGCTGCCGCCGGCCTGATAGGTTTCATGCCAGTTTTCGGGAAAGATGATCGGCCCGTAAGGTGCCGAGCCATAGGCCCACATCGGCAGCGACGGGGCCGCGCCGACCACCAGCACCGACAGATGCACGCCATCTGCGGGCAGGCTGCTGATATAATGGCGGATGCGGTCGTCGGAACAGGCGGCATCGACGACGATCAGGGCTGTCAAACGGTCCATGGTGATTTCCTTTATGTTGCAGCGCGCGACATTGTCGCACGTTCCTTATGCATCGCAGATCGGCGGGGGGGCTGCCTTGACGCAAATCAACCTGAAGTGCAGCCCGCGCTTGCCCAGGTCGTGGCGATATGCGACCCAAGGGACGCGCCGCCCGCCGCCTTTGATCCGAGGAAACATGTCCGCCACCCAATTGCAAACCGCACCGGATATGTCCGGCCAGCCCCGCTTTGACAGCGATGGCGCTGGGCTGTCGGTGCAGGGGCGCTTGACCATCGACAGTTTCGAACATCTGGACCGCGCCGCGATCCGGCAACAGGCGGCAGGGGCCAAGGCGATTGATATCGCCCAGCTGGCGCATATGGATACCGCAGGCGCCTGGTTCGTGCTGGAGCTTGCCCAGCAGGCAAAGGCCGAGATCACCGGCGCCAGCGCGGCGCAGGCCCAGCTGATCGAGACCGTCCGCCAGAACCTGCCCCCAAAAGATGCGGATGCACAGCCGCCGGCGCAGTTGCTGGACCAGCTTGACAGGCTGGGGCGCAATGTCATGCGCGCTGCGGGCAATGGGCTGGAAATGCTGTCGTTTTTCGGACAGGTCATCGCGACAATCGGGTATGTGATCCGGCATCCGCGCGCGCTGCGGCTGACCTCAGTGGTGCATCATTGCCAGCAAGTCGGCCTGCAGGCGGTGCCCATCGTGGTCTTGATGGCCTTTCTGATCGGGGTGGTGCTGGCGTTCCAAGGCTCTGCGCAATTGCGCCAATTCGGGGCCGAGGTCTTTGTCGTGGACCTGATCGCCATCTCGATCCTGCGCGAATTGGGCATCCTGCTGACCGCGATCATCGTCGCGGGGCGGTCGGGCTCGGCCTTTACCGCCGCCATCGGCTCGATGAAAATGCGCGAGGAAATCGACGCGTTGCGCACGCTGGGGCTGGACCCGGTGGCGATCTTGATCGTGCCGCGCGTTCTGGCGCTGGTGGTGATGCTGCCCGCGCTGGGGCTGATCGCCAATATGGCGGGGCTGTTGGGCGGCGCGTTGATGTCCTGGGTCGAGCTTGACGTCTCGCCCGCCGTCTTTCACGCGCGGTTGGTCAGCAATACCGATGTGTGGCATTTCAATGTCGGCATGATCAAGGCACCGTTCTTTGCGCTGATCATCGGGGTGATCGGCTGTTATCATGGCATGAAGGTCGGCGGCGATGCCGAAAGCCTGGGGCGGCAGACATCGGCCTCGGTGGTCATGGCGATTTTCATGGTGATCGTCGCGGATGCGCTGTTTTCGATCTTTTTCGCGATTGTGGGGGTGTGATGAGCGATGATGCCATCATCCGCGTGCGCGGCCTTGTGACGCGCTTTGGCGCGACATTGGTGCATGACGGGCTGGACCTGGACGTGAAGCGCGGCGAGATCATCGGCGTCGTGGGCGGGTCGGGGACCGGCAAATCGGTGCTGCTGCGCTCTATCGTCGGGCTGCTGAAACCCGCCGAAGGCCAGATCGACGTCTTTGGCCAAAGCGTGCGTGACAGCGATGCCGATGATTACCGCGCATTGCGGCGGCGCTGGGGTGTGATGTTTCAGGATGGCGCGCTGTTTTCCTCGCTCAGCGTGCGCCAGAATGTCGAAGCGCCGATGCGCGAACAGCTGGATCTTGACGATGACCTGCGCGCCTTGCTGGCGGGGATCAAGGTCCGCATGGTCGGGCTGCCCGACAAGGCGCAGGATAATTACCCGTCGGAATTATCGGGCGGGATGCGCAAAAGGGCCGGCTTTGCCCGCGCGATCGCGCTTGATCCCGAAATTGTGTTCCTTGATGAACCCACGGCGGGGCTTGACCCGATCGGCGCTGCGGCTTTCGATACATTGATCAAGCAATTGCAATCCTCCTTGGGGCTGACGGTGTTTCTGGTGACGCATGATCTGGACAGCCTGCATGCGATCTGCGACCGGATCGCGGTGCTGGCCGATAAGAAAGTGCTTGCCGTTGGCACGATGCAAGAGATGCTGGCACTCGACCACCCTTGGGTGCATGAATATTTCCACGGGCCCCGCGCAAGGGCCGCCACCCCGGTGGCCAAGCCGAAAGAGACCGAGTGATGGAAACCCGTGCCAATTTCGTTCTGATCGGGATGTTCACGCTGGCGGCGATACTGGGCACGCTGGGGTTTTTCATCTGGCTTGCCGCGGTGCAGCTGGACCGGCAATATATGACCTATGGGATCTTGCTGGATGATGTGTCCGGGCTGGATGCCGCAGGTGCGGTCACCTATAACGGCATCGCGGTCGGCTCTGTCATCGGGTTGCGCATTTTCGAGGATGACCCGTCCAAGGTCTTTACCACGATCGAGGTTGATGCCGCCACGCCGATCAGCACGGCCACGATTGCGCAGCTGCAATCGCAAGGGGTGACGGGGGTGGCTTTCATCTCTTTGTCGGCAAGGGATGTGGCGGCCGCGCCGATCACGACAATCGCAGGTGGCCTGCCGATCATCGAGTCCAAACGCTCTACGGTGCAGGCGCTGGTCGAGGATGCGCCGAACCTTCTGGCCGAGGCGCGGCTGTTGCTGCAACAGGTGCAGGGCTTTGCAGGGGCGGAAAATCAGGCGCTGGTCGCGGATATCCTGCGCAACCTGTCGCGCACCACTGGGCGGCTGGATCAGGCGCTGAACGATTTTTCCGAAATCAGCGGCACCGTGCGGGATGCGACCGCGCAGATCACCCAGTTCACCGAACGGCTGGACACGATCGGCGAGGCGGTGGAAGTCACGCTGCGCAGCACCGATAGCGCGCTGGTCGCGGTGCAACAGGCCTTTGTGTCCGCCGATGTGGTGCTGAACACGACCGGCCCGATGCTGGACCGCGCCGAAGGGGCCTTTGGGCTGGCCGAAGACCTGCTGCGCGACCAGATCCCCGCGATCCTTGCGCAAGTGTCCGATACCGTCGCGCAGACCTATGCGGCGGTGCAGGATATCCAGCTGCGCACCGGCCAGACGCTGGACGGGTTCAGCGATACCGCCAGCCTGCTGAATGCGCGGCTGGTCGAGCTGGAAACGACGCTGGCCGATGCAACGATTGCCTTTGATGCCGTGACCACCGCCTCTGAAAGCCTCGAAATGCTGGTCGAAGGTGACGGTGCCGCCTTCATCACCGAAGCACGCGCCGCCGTTGCCACGATTGAAACGGTGGTCAATACCGACCTGCCGCTGATCGTTTCGGATGTGCGGCGTGCGGTGCAGACAGCGGCGGTCGCGGTCGAGGATGTGGCCGCCGATGTGACAGGTTTCACCAGCCGCCTGACACCTTTGGCCGATGATACGCAGATGGCGATCACCTCTGCCACCGAGCTGATCGCGCAGGCGCAGACATCCCTTGCGGCGCTGAACACCACGCTGGGGGTGGTCGATGGCGCGCTGGGATCGGCGCAGACGACTTTTGACAGCGCCAATGACCTGTTGCAGACCGATATCGGGCCGGTGCTATCCGATCTGCGGCTCTCGGCTGACCGGATCAGCACGGCGGTCGAGGATGTGACCAGCGATGTGCCAGCCATTGCCGCCGATCTGCGCGCATTGATCGCGCGGGCCGATCAGGTCGTGGTGCAGGTGCAGGATGCCGTCGCCCAATCGGCGCCGGGGATCAGCGATTTTTCCACCGGCGGGTTGACCGAACTCAGCCGCCTTGCGACCGAGGCGCGCGGCCTGATCGCCACGCTGAACGGCCTGACGCGGCGGATCGAAAACGACCCTGCGGGGTTCATCCTAGACAACCGCGTTCCCGAATACCGGAGATGACATCATGACCCCAATCCAATTGTCGCGCCGATTGGCCATTCTTGGCGGGGCCGTCGCCCTTGGCGGATGCAGCGCCGTGTCCGCGCTGAATGCGGCGGGCACCGCGCGCGCCACCTATGACCTGATCCCGCGCAGCGCCAGCACCACCGGGCGCCAGACCCGGCGGACCCTGCTGGTCGCGCTGCCCGATACCACGGCGGCGATCAATAGCGACCGGATTCTGGTCCGGCCCAATGCCGCCGCGATCACCTATCTGCCCGATGCGCGCTGGACCGCCGAATTGCCCCGCGTTGTGCAATCGCTGCTGGTGCGCAGCATCTCGGGCAGCGGCCGGATCGGCTATGTCGGCCCTGCCGAGGGTGGGCCGGTCCCCGATAGCGCGCTTTTGACGCGGGTTGATGCCTTTGATGTGACCGTCGGTGCCGATGGCATCCCCGTCGCCACCATCGACATCACGCTGACCGTGCTGAACGACCGCGACCAGCGCGTTCTGGCAACCCGCCGGTTCACCCAATCGGTGCCGGTCGCCAATGACAGCCCTGCCGCGCTTGTCGCGGGGTTTCAGGCGCTGCTGGATGCGCTGCTGCCTGCCATGGCCGATTGGGTGCTGGGGATCGCCTGACAGGGGTCATGTGAAGTTTTTGTAAAACCGCCGAAACCGGCTTGGCAGGATCATTATTTCATATATTCGTGAAATATGGAAAATGAGATCTGCACCCGCCTGACCACCCTTGGCCACCCCCAGCGGCTGGCCCTGTTCCGCCTGCTGATGCGGCGCTATCCCGACCGTGTGCCTGCGGGCGAATTGGCGCAGGCGCTGGATATCAAGCCATCAACCCTGTCGGCCTATCTGTCGGCGCTGATGCAGGCGGGGCTGGTGACACAGGACCGCATCGCCACATCGCTGCAATATCGCGTCGCGATGGGGGCAGTCAGCCAGACCGTTGACTATCTTTTCAACGATTGCTGTCGGGGCAGGCCAGAGCTTTGCACCCCCGCGCTTTTTGCAAAAAATCCGGTAACATCGCCCAAATATAACGTGCTTTTCATCTGCACCGGGAATTCCGCCCGCTCGATCCTTGCCGAATCCATCCTGCGCAACCACGCAGGTGACCGGTTCAACGCCTATTCGGCCGGCACCTTGCCCCGGTCCGCGCTGCACCCGGTCGCGCGCGACATGTTACGCGCCAAAGGGCATGATATCGCGGCTCTATCCGCCAAGAACGTCACCGTCTTTACCGGTCCCGATGCGCCTGCCTTTGATTTCGTCTTTACCGTCTGCAATCAAGCCGCGAACGAGGATGGCCCCACATGGCAAGGCCAACCCGTCAGCGCCCATTGGGGGATGCCCGATCCGGTCAAAGCCACTGGCACGGATGCCGCGCAAAGCCTGTCTTTCCAGCGGACCTATGACGGGCTTGCCCACCGGATCAGCCTGTTTGCGGCCCTGCCCATCGCCAGCCTTGACCGGGTGGCCCTGCAAAAGGCGGTCGATCAGATCGCGCAATCCCCGTCGGAGATATGATGATGACCACCTATGCGATCAACGGCCTTGGCCGGATTGGCAAGCTCGCCTTGCGGCCGCTGTTGGAAAAGGGCGCGCGGATCGCATGGATCAACGATGCCGTGGGCGATCCGGCGATGCAGGCGCATCTGCTGGAATTCGACACGGTGCATGGCCGCTGGGATGCCGATTTCGCCCATGACGCGGACAGCCTGACGATCAACGGCACGCGGCTGCCCTTTATCGGGACCAAGGATATTGCCGCCCTGCCGCTGGACGGGGTCGATGTGGTGATCGATTGCACCGGCATGTTCAAGACAGCGGCCAAGCTTGCCCCCTATTTCGCAGCGGGGGTGAAAAAGGTCGTGGTCTCTGCGCCGGTCAAGGACGGGCCAACGGCGAATATCGTTTATGGCGTCAATTCTGATACTTACGATCCGGCATTGCACCAGATCATCACGGCGGCATCCTGCACCACCAATTGCCTTGCCCCCGTGGTCAAAGTGCTGCTGGAAGGGATCGGCATCACGCATGGGTCGATCACGACGATCCATAATGTCACCAATACCCAGACCATCGTGGACCGGCCCGCCAAGGATTTGCGCCGCGCGCGGTCCGCGCTGAATGCGCTGATCCCGACGACCACAGGCAGCGCGACCGCGATCACGCTGATCTATCCCGAACTGGCCGGCAGGCTGAACGGCCATGCGGTGCGCGTGCCTTTGCTGAACGGATCACTGACCGATTGCGTGTTCGAAGTGCCGCGCCCGACCTCTGTCGAGGAAATCAACGCCTTGATGAAAGCCGCCGCCGATGGCCCGCTCAAAGGCATCCTGGGCTATGAAGACCGGCCCCTGGTATCGGCCGATTACACCAATGACAGGCGGTCGGGGATTGTCGATGCGCCGTCCACCATGGTGGTGAACGGCACGCAGGTAAAGCTATACGTCTGGTATGACAATGAAATGGGCTATGCGCATCGGTTGGTTGATGTGGCCTTGATGGTGGGTGCCGCGCTGTGACCGCGCGCGCGGCGGGGATGAACGCCTATATCGCTGTCACCGCGTCTTATTGGGCCTTCATGCTGACCGATGGCGCGCTGCGGATGCTGGTGCTGCTGCATTTTCACACGTTGGGCTTTTCGCCGGTGCAGCTGGCCTATCTGTTTGTCCTTTATGAGATCGCGGGCATCGTCACCAACCTGTCGGCAGGCTGGATCGCGGCGCGGTTCGGGCTGACATCGACGCTCTATGCAGGATTGGGGTTACAGGTCGCAGCTTTGCTGGCGCTGGCGCAGCTTGATCCCAGCTGGGCCATCGGCGCATCGGTCATCTTTGTGATGCTGGTGCAAGGGGCCAGCGGTGTGGCCAAGGATCTGGCCAAGATGGCATCCAAATCCGCCGTCAAGATCCTGGCCCCCGAGGGTGGTCTGTTCCGCTGGGTCGCTTTGCTGACCGGATCAAAGAATGCGGTCAAGGGTCTGGGCTTTCTGCTGGGGGCGGCATTGCTGGCGCTGCTGGGGTTCACAAGCGCGGTGCTGGTGATGGCGGCATTGCTGGGGGTGATCCTTTGCGCGGTGCTGGCCTTCATGCCTGCGGGCCTGCCCAAAGGGCGCAAGGGGGCCAAATTCTCGGACGTTTTTTCCAAATCCCATAACGTCAACTGGCTCAGCGCGGCGCGCGTGTTCCTGTTCGGCGCGCGCGATATCTGGTTTGTCGTGGGCATCCCGATCTATTTCTATGCGGTGTTGTCGGATGGCAGTGTCGCGGGTAACCGGACCGCGTTTTTCATGATCGGCAGTTTCATGGCGGTCTGGATCATCCTGTATGGCGCGGTGCAGGCGGCGGCACCCAAGCTGCTGCGCGCGGATAGGCGGCCCGCTTCGGACCTGATCGGGGCGGCGCGGCGCTGGGCCTGGGGGCTGGCAGCGGTGCCTGCGATCCTGACCATGGCGGCGCTGCTGGCAGAGGGGCCGCAGGGCTGGCTGACGGTGACGCTGGTGCTGGGGCTCTTGATCTTTGGCGCGATCTTTGCGGTCAATTCCGCGCTGCATTCCTATCTGATCCTGTCCTTTACCAAGACCGAACGGGTCACGATGGATGTGGGCTTCTATTACATGGCCAATGCCGCAGGGCGGTTGATCGGCACTTTGCTGTCAGGGCTGACCTATCAGGCGGGCGGTCTGGCGCTGATGCTGGGCATGGCTGCGGTGATGGTGGCGCTGTCGGCGCTGGCGGCAGGCAGGCTGGATCGTCACTGAAACCGGTTGACCACCTTGGCATGGCGATGTGGCGCGCCATTGCCATGGGCGTGGCTGTGATCCTCGACCACCACCGGCACCAGCGCCAACCGCCCGTGGCGCACGCCGCGTTCCAGAAACAAGGCATTGGCGATGGCTGTGACCTCGGCCACTGACCCTTTCAGCACCGCAACCTCGAGCGAGGTGGAATGATCCACCGGCACCGACAGGGCGGCGGCGAAACGGTCGTGATGATCCTGCCGGACCTGCGGCACTTTGCGCCCCAGATCGCGGATATCGGGTTCGATCGTATAGCTGGCAATGCCAAGGCAGGTCGCGTCATCGGGGGCCTCTGGCGACAGGCTGCGCGCGACTAGATCGCGGATCGCCTCTGAACGGTTGGTCGCACCCGACGCATCCATATGCGCATCAAGCGCCGCCAAAAGATCATCATCCAGGGTCATCGTGATACGTTTCATCGGGTCTTACCTGCGGTTGCCTGCCCCAACATCGGGCAAAGCCGCGCCCGGGGCAACGGTCTTTGCGACAGCAGCGCGGGGCTGTCTTGGCGCGCGCGTTACATAAACTTCGTGAAAGCGACACAAATGTGAATCCCAGCAGCACTATCCCACCGCCAGACAACAGGGGTTGGACATGCTGAAATTTGACAAAGTGACAAAGACTTTCGGTGCGAACACGGCTGTCAGCGCGGCCAGTTTCACCGTGGACAAGCCGATGATGATCGGCATCATCGGGCGGTCCGGCGCGGGTAAATCGACGCTGTTGCGCATCCTCAACCGGCTGTCGGATGCGACATCGGGGCAGATCACCTTTGACGGGCTGGATGTGACCGCCCTGCGCGGCGCGGCCAAACGCAGCTGGCAATCGCAATGCGCGATGATTTTCCAGCAGTTCAATCTGGTGCCGCGCATGGATGTCGTGTCCAACGTGCTGCATGGCACGCTGAACCGGCAGTCCACGCTGGCCACGATGTTCAACCTTTATCCAACCCCCGATATCCATAAGGCGATTGATATCCTTGACCGTCTTGGCATGGCCGCCCATGCGCCCAAACGGGCCGAGGCTTTGTCGGGTGGCCAACAGCAGCGCGTCGCCATTGCCCGCGCGCTGATGCAGGACCCGCGGATCATTCTGGCGGATGAACCGATCGCGTCGCTGGACCCGATGAATGCGCAGGTCGTGATGCAGGCCCTGCGCGACATTCACGAAGAAGACGGGCGCATGGTCATCGCCAACCTGCATACGCTGGATACCGCGCGGCGTTACTGCGACCGCGTGATCGGGATGCGCGACGGGCGGATCGTCTTTGACGGCACGCCCGAGCAGCTGACCACCGGCGTGGCCCGCGACATTTACGGGGCCGATGACAGCTTTTCCGAAAGCATGACCTCGACCCAGATCGAACAAAGCGCTGCGGCTGCGGCCTTGATGGAAAAAGCCGCCGCTCTGTGACCTTTCCCCCCGTGCCCCGCCACGGGGCGCATCCAACCAAGAGAGACTGATATGAAAAAGTTGATTGCAACTGCCTTGATGACGACTGCCCTGACAGCCCCTGCCTTTGCGCAGGATACGATCAGCGAATTCCGCATCGGCCTGCTGGGCGGCGAAAACGCACAGGACCGTCTGGCATCCAACGAATGTTTCCGCGCCTATGCCGAAGAAGCGCTGGGCGTGCCGACCCGCCTGTTCACCGCCGCTGATTACAACGGCGTCATCCAGGGCCTGATCGGTGGCACGCTGGACATGGCCTGGCTGGGCGCATCTGCCTATGCCGCCGTCTATGTCGAAGACCCCGATGCGGTCGAACCCGTGCTGGTGAAGACCAACCTTGACGGGTCTTTCACCTATCATTCCATCGGTTTTGCCCGCGCTGACAGCGGCATCACCTCGCTGGATGATATGGAAGGTCAGGTCTTTGGTTTCGGTGATCCGAATTCGACCTCTGGCTATCTGATCCCGCTGGTGGAAATTCCCGCCGCCGGTTACCCGATGGAGCCGGGTGAATTCTTCTCTGACGTGGTGTTCACGGGTGGCCATGAACAGACCATCGTCGCTGTCGCCAATGGCGATATCGCGGGCGGCGTGACCTGGGCTGACGGTCTGGGTGACTGGGAAGACGGCTATAATTCGGGTGCTTTGCGCCGTGCATCCGATGCCGGTCTGGTCGATATGAACGATCTGGTCGAAATCTGGAAATCCAAACCGATCCCCGAAGGCCCGATTGTCCTGCGCAGCGCGCTGCCTGAGGATGTCAAACAGACGATGTTTGAGCTGACCGCCAATCTGCATGCCAATGACGAGGCCTGCGCTTATGGTGTGGCCGCTGGCGAAACCGCCGGTTTCACCCCCATCGGCCATGAGGCCTATGAGACCATCATCGCGGTTCGTCGCAGCCAGATGAACTAAGACCAAAGCTATCAAAAGCGGGTCCGGCAGCAGCCGGGCCCGCCTTTTTTATGACAAGGCAGAAACATGGCAGAACTTTCCGCATCCACTTCTTTGGGCACGCAGTCGATGCGTGACAATTACATGGCGATGACGCGCCGCAGACGCGCCTATGGCGGGATTATTCTGGCGATCTTTATTGTCTTGATGGTCACGGGCTTTCAGACCGTGGATGCGCGCAGCGCTGGCGGTTTCTGGGAAGGGCTGCCGCGCGTTTTCGACTTTCCCATCGGCGTGATCTCGGAAGCCTGGGACCGGATCGACCGGATGCCTGCCAATCTGGCCACCTATTTCCCCGCGCTGATCGAGACGATCAATATCGCGGCTGTGTCGACGCTGGTCGGGGCCTTGCTGGGGCTGGTGCTGTCGCTGCTGTCGACGCGTGGCCTTGCAAAATGGCCCCGGCTGATCCCGCTGTTCCGCCGGATCATGGATATCATGCGCGCGCTGCCTGAAATCGTGATCGCGCTGGTGCTGATCTTCATTCTTGGCGGCGGGCCGATCCCCGCGATGATCGCGATTGCCTTTCACACCGCAGGCGCGCTGGGCAAGCTGTTTTCCGAAGTCGCCGAAAATGCCGATCTCAAACCGGTCGAGGGGCTGGCCTCGGTCGGGGCGAACTGGTCACAGCGGATGCTGCTGGGCGTGATCCCGCAGGTGGCGCCCAATTACCTCAGCTACACATTGATGCGGTTTGAAATCAACATCCGCGCCTCGGCCATCCTTGGCTTTGTCGGGGCGGGCGGTATCGGCTACGAGCTGCGCAATGCGATGACATTCGGCATGGGCCGGTTCGACCTGGCGGCGGCGATTTTCGTGCTGCTGTTCCTGACGATCGTGTTTTTCGACCAGATTTCCAGCCATTACCGTAACCGATTGGTCAAGGGGTATCAGGCATGACGATGCTATCCACCAATGGCGATCTGCGCGCGCAGACCGCCGATCTGTTCGCCCGCAAGAAACGTGTGGCCCTTGCCGTGCCGGCCGTGATCTTTGCCTATTTCGTCTATGTCTTCATCGCCTTCGACGTGGCGGGTCTGGCCGATCGCGCGCGGATGGACAATGCCCGCACGCTGGTGGCCGATGCCTATAGCTACAAGACCCATGTCGTGCGCGACAACCGCGATGCGGAATTGTCCTTTGCCATCGAAGGATCGCGGGCTGGCACCTATCCGGCAGGGGAATATCCCGATTGGGTCAGCGTCGATGGCACCAATATGGTGGTGGACCTCGGCGGCGGGAACCTTGTGCGCTATCTTGATGATACGCGGGTCACCTTTGAAAGCCCCGATTTCGACACGATCACCTTGCAGCTGGTGGATGGCGTGGTGGTGACAAACCTGCCCGATCCGGCCCCTGACTGGGTCAATGCCTCTGACACCCGCGTGTCGATCACCACCGATGCGGGGCGGCTGACCTATACAAGATCCAAGGCCGAGGTGTTCCGCTATTCCACCGGATGGGAGCTGTTCTTTTTCACGCTGACCAGCCCGTATCACGGCGCAGGGCTGGGTGATATCCTGTTCGGCGATCAGATCGACCCCGCGCGCAGCAATATCGCGGGCGCATGGCAGGATTTCTGGAATAACACGCTCTGGCGGCACACGGATGTGATCTGGGCTTTGGGCGAAACCGTGCTGATGGCTTTCCTTGGCACCTTTGGCGCGGCGATCATCGCTTTGCCGCTGGCCTTTCTGGCGGCCAAGAACTTTGCGCCGGTCGTGGCGCTGCGCTTTGCGGTGCGCCGGGTGTTCGATTTCGTGCGCGGGGTGGACGGGCTGATCTGGACCATCATCCTCAGCCGCGCCTTTGGGCCCGGCCCTTTGACCGGGGCGCTGGCGATCCTTGTCACGGATACCGGCAGTTTCGGCAAAAGCTTTTCCGAAGCCTTGGAAAACGTCGATGAAAAGCAGATCGAAGGCGTGCAATCCACCGGCGCAAAACCTGTGCAACGCTATCGTTTCGGGGTGATCCCGCAGGTGACGCCGATCCTGTTATCGCAGATCCTTTACTATTTTGAATCCAACACCCGCAGCGCCACGATCATCGGCGCGATCACCGGCGGCGGGATCGGGTTGTTCTTGACACAGGCGATGCAGACCCAGAACGATTGGGAAAAGGTGACCTATTACATCATCCTGATCGTGATCATGGTGATGGTGATGGATACCGTTTCAGGCTGGCTGCGGCGCAAGCTGATCAAAGGCGATGAAGGCGGACATTGATGGCAAGATTGACAGCGGATGCGCCCTTCATCCATGCGGATTGCAGCATCAATGATGCCAGTTTCGGCGCCTATGTCGAGATCGGGCAGGGTAGCCGCATCGCCCATAGCAGTATCGGCGATTACAGCTATTGCGACCGCTTTGCCGACATTGCCAATACCACCTTGGGCAAATTCGCCAATATCGCGGCCTTTGTGCGGATCGGCGCCACCGACCACCCGATGGACAAGGCCAGCCTGCATCACTTTCACTATCGGTCCGCGTCTTACTTTGACGATGCGGCTGATGATGCCGATTGGTTCGCCCATAGGCGCAGCCGCCGCACAATGATCGGCCATGACACCTGGATCGGCCATGGCGCGCAGATCCGGCCCGAGGTGACGATCGGCCATGGCGCGGTTGTCGCGAGCGGGGCCATCGTGACCAAGGATGTGGCCCCTTACATGATCGTTGCGGGCATCCCTGCGACACCATTGCGCGCGCGGTTCAGCGATGCCATCGCCGACCGGATGATGGCGCTGGCCTGGTGGGACTGGCCGCATGACCGGCTGCGCGCGGCTTTGGATGATTTCCGCCAGCTGCGCGCCGAAGAGTTCCTCGACCGTTACGAATGATCACTCGGCCGCATGGGCCATACGCGCGGGTGCGCTGCTGATCCGGTCGGCCAGATCCCCGCAGAGATGCGACCAGCGGCCTGCGGCCAGCGTGCCTTCGATCATGCGGGTCTGGGCGTTGCAGATCACCAGATCGGCGCGTTTGCCGGGGGCGATCACGCCGCGATCCTCCAGCCCCATGATGCGGGCGGGATTGGTCGAGATCATCTCCCATGCGCGGCCCAGGGGCAGGATATCGCTATCGGCCAGCGTAAAGGCCGCATTGGCCAGTGACGGGTAATGGTAATCCGACACCAGCGCATCACAAAGCCCCGCGCGGATCAGGTCGGTCGCGGCGATATTGCCCGATTGCGACCCGCCGCGCACGACATTGGGCGCGCCCATCAGCACCGGATCGCCATTGGCCTTGGCCACGCTGGCAGGCGCATGGCGGGTCGGGAATTCGCAGATTTTCGCGCCGATCATGCCGTAATAATCGCGCGTTGCGGCATCATGGTCATCATGGCTGCCGTATTTGACGCCGCATTCGTCAAAGGCTGCCGCCAGCGTGCAAAGGTAGCGTGGCACCCGGGCCGACAGCGCCTTGGTGTCCTGCAACAGCCGGATGAACCCCGCCAGATCACGCCCGCCGCGTTTGGCCCAGACCGACAGCGCCTCGGGGTCGGTCTTGATCATGTCCAAAGCTTCGCCCAGATGATCGTTGAAGATGACGTAATCGATTCCATAGGCGCGCAGCGCGGCGATCAGCTGGTCGGCGGTATCCACGGTATAGGTTTCACAGCGCAGCTGGATGCGCAGATCGGTCAGCGCGCGGGGCTTGTAAGCCGCCAGATCGCGCATGAATTGCACCGCGAAATCGGGACTGCGCGCGCCGCCTTCCCAGCCCCAGCTTTGCGCCATCCAGGCCGTTGTCACACCGCTGGATGCCGCATCACGATCCACCGATTGCAGGCCGATCTGGGCCGGAAATGGGGCCGAGGGGCGCGGGGCCAGATGCCGTTCAAACGCATCGCCATGCAGATCAATGATGCCGGGCAGCACCAGATAGCCCGACAGGTCGATCTGCCGGTCAGGGGCGGCGGCGGGCTGCGCCAGCAGCGGCCCGTCGACCCAGAGATCGTCTTGGCCAAAGCCGCCGTCGGAAAGAACCTGCGCCCCGGTCAGGCGCATCATATGCATGGGTGCCATTTTACTGCTCAAGCTGAAATCTTTTGTCGCTGATAGCGTCCGAGTATGTCACCCTTGTGACGTTTCATGATCCGATAAGGTCAGCGTGACCCGGTCGCCTGCGAACCATGTCAGCCCGGCCTCGATTGGGGTGCCCGTGGCGTCGATATTGATGCTGCTGGTGCGCAGGATCGGCGCGCCTTCGCTGATTTGCAGATGCAGCGCCTGGGTCGCGCTGGCCAGTTTGGCGGTGATCCGCGTGCTGGCGCGGGTGTAATCGCTGATGCCACAGGCGCGCAGGGCGGCGGTGACAGAGGGATCAGCGCGCAGATGGGTCAGAAGGTCGGGAAACCGCGCCGCCGCAAAGACCGAGCGGAACAGCGCGATCACCTGACCATCGGCCAGCGACAGGCCTTCATAGACATGCACAGGCCCATCCGCGATGCCAAGGGCCGCGCATTCGGCAGGGCTGGGCGCGCGGGTATCCAGCGCCAGCACCTGTTTGGTGGGGCTGCGCCCTGCGGCGCGCAGGTTCTGGTGGAATCGCACACGCGGCCCGATCGGGTAATCGGTGGGGGTGGCTGTGACAAAGACACCGGCACCGCGCCTTGGGCGCACCAAGGCTTCGGCAGCCAGCCCCGCCAGCGCTTGGCGCACCGTGTGGCGGTTCACGCCGAAACGCGTGGCAAGGGCGGCTTCGGTCGGCAGTTTGTCACCGGGGCGGTGGATGCCATCGGCGATCTCGTCGCGCAGGCTGGTGGCGATGGCTTTCCAGATCGGGGTGCGTGTCATGGAAGTTTCACATTTGCAGGGATTGGCAGGCGGGGGTGGTTCGGCTATCATTTGTCTAGTTGTATAGTAACCGACCGCAGGTGTCTAGATGCAGATGACAGACGATTCCGAAACAGCCCGCAAAGACAGGCTGAGCCTGCTGGCCAAGGCCCCCCCGGGGAGCTGGCCAAGCTTTGGGCGGCGGCGGGTCTTGATCCCGCCTATCGCGTGCTGCGCGCGCCTGAAATCGGGGCCGTCATGCTGCGCGGACGTGCGGGGGCGGTGGGTGCCGCCTTCAATCTGGGCGAAATGTCGGTGACCCGCGCATCCATCCGGCTGGCCGATGGCCCTGTCGGGCATGGCTATGTGCAGGGCCGCGACCGGACCCATGCGCTGCAGACAGCGCTGATCGATGCGCTGATGCAGACGGATGCGGCGGGGCAGGTGGATCGCGCCATACTGTCCCCTTTGCGTGACGCTGCCGCCGCGCGCAAAGCCACCCGCGCCGCCAAGGCCGCCGCCACCAAGGTCGATTTCTTTACCATGGCCAGAGGAGAGGATTGATGCAGAGCCAAGTGCTTGACGGTGGCTTCGCCACAGCGCCGCTGGATGCGGCCCATGCCTTTCGCGCGATCATGACCGCGATGGCGCAGCCTGGCATGATCATGTCGGTGACGGGTGCTGTGCCGCCTGCGCCAACCTCCGTCGCGGCCGGTGTCGCCTTGCTGACGCTGTGTGACCCTGAAACGCCGCTTTTTCTGGGGGGCGGGCATGACACGCAAGCTTTGCGCGACTGGATCACCTTTCACTGTGGCGCGGCATGCGTGGCGGCGGATAAGGCGCAATTCGCCTATGGCACATGGGATGCCTTGCCGCTGGATGCCTTTGCGCTGGGCACATCGGAATATCCCGACAGATCCGCCACCTTGATCATTGAACTGCCAGAACTGACCAATTCAGGTGCTGTTTTGCGCGGGCCGGGGATCAAGGATCAGGCGCATCTGTCCTTGCCCGATATCGCCCCGTTCCAGCGCAATGCGGCACTGTTTCCGCGCGGGCTGGATTTCATCTTTACCTGCGGCGACCGGCTGGCCGCCTTGCCGCGCAGCACGAGGATCGGCTGATGTATGTTGCCGTCAAAGGTGGCGAACGCGCCATCGACAATGCCCATGCCTGGCTGGCCGAGGAACGGCGCGGCGATCCGGCGGTGCCGGACCTGTCGGTCGCGCAAATCCGCGAACAGATGGCGCTGGCCGTCAACCGCGTCATGGCCGAAGGCTCGCTTTATGACCCCGATCTGGCCGCTTTGGCGATCAAACAGGCGCGCGGTGATCTGATCGAGGCGATTTTCCTGATCCGCGCCTATCGCACCACGTTGCCGCGTTTTGGCGCATCGCACCCTGTCGATACCGGGGCGATGGCCTGCGACCGGCGCGTCTCGGCCACGTTCAAGGATGCGCCGGGCGGGCAGGTGCTTGGGCCGACCTTTGATTACACGCACCGTTTGCTGGATTTCAAACTTGCCGCTGATGGCGAAGCGGGGCAGGTGGCCGAAGCCGCCCCGCTGCAAGGCCCGACCCCGCATATCATGGGGTTTCTGGACCGCGAGGATCTGATCCAGCCCGAACCTGCGGGCGCGGCGATACCCCCCGATCTGACCCGCGAACCGCTGGAATTGCCCGCCAACCGCGCGCTGCGCCTGCAAGCGCTGACCCGCGCGGATGAAGGCTTTACCCTTGGCATGGCCTATTCCACGCAGCGCGGTTACGCGCGCAACCACGCCTTTGTTGCGGAATTGCGGATCGGCAGTGTCGCGGTGGAAATGGATATCCCCGAACTGGGGTTCAGCATCGAGATCGGCGAGATCACCCTGACCGAATGCGAAACCGTCAACCAGTTTCAAGGCTCCAAAACCCAGCCGCCGCAATTCACGCGGGGTTATGGTCTGGTGTTCGGCATGAGTGAACGCAAGGCGATTTCCATGGCGCTGGTCGACCGCGCCCTGCGCTGGGAAGAACTGGGCGAGGATAACCTTGGCGCGCCTGCGCAGGACGCGGAATTCGTGCTGTATCACTGCGACAATATTCAGGCGACGGGCTTTTTGGAACATATCAAGCTGCCGCATTACGTCGATTTCCAGTCCGAACTGGAATTGATCCGCAAATTGCGCCGTGAGGCGGCACCATTGCAGGAGGCTGCGGAATGAAAGAGTATAATTTCGCCTATCTGGATGAACAGACCAAGCGGATGATCCGCCGTGCGATCCTGAAAGGTCTGGCCATCCCCGGCTATCAGGTGCCTTTCGCCAGCCGCGAAATGCCGATGCCTTATGGCTGGGGCACCGGCGGTGTGCAGGTGTCAGCCGCCGTGTTGACGCCGGATGATACGCTCAAGGTGATCGACCAGGGTGCCGATGACACCACCAATGCCGTGTCGATCCGCCGGTTTTTCCAGCGCACCGCCGGTGTCGCCGTGACCGAAAAAACGGGTGAAGCCAGCGTGATCCAGACCCGCCACCGGATTCCCGAACAGGCTTTGCGCGAGGGGCAGATCATCGTCTATCAGGTGCCGATCCCCGAACCTTTGCGCTTTCTGGAACCTTCCGAGGTGGAAACCCGCAAGATGCATGCTTTGGAAGATTACGGGCTGATGCATGTAAAGCTTTACGAGGATATCAGCCAGCACGGGGCCATCGCCACCGCCTATGCCTATCCGGTCAAGGTCGAGGGGCGCTATGTCATGGACCCGTCCCCGATCCCGAAATTCGACAATCCCAAATTGGACATGGCCGCGATCCAGCTGTTCGGCGCGGGCCGCGAACAGCGCATCTATGCGCTGCCACCCCATACGAAAGTCGTCAGTCTGGATTTCGACGATTACCCGTTCCTGCCCAGCAAGGCCGATCATGCCTGCGCGCTGTGCGGATCGACCACCAGCTATCTGGATGAATTGATCACCGATGATGCGGGCGGGCGGATGTTCATCTGTTCGGACACCGATTATTGCGCAACCCGTGTGGAGAATGCCGGATGACCCCCCTGTTGCAGGTTGAAAACCTGGCCAAATATTACGGCGCGCGCATCGGCTGCGCGGATGTCAGCTTTGACCTTTACCCCGGCGAGGTCATGGGCATCGTCGGCGAAAGCGGGTCAGGCAAATCCACCTTGCTGAATTGTCTGGCAGGGCATCTGAAACCCGATCATGGGGCGGTGCGTTTTGCCACCCGCAGCGACGGGTTGCGCGATACCGTCACCATGTCCGAACCGGAACGCCGGATGCTGGGGCGCACCGATTGGGCCTTTGTCCATCAACACGCGCGCGACGGTTTGCGCATGAATGTCAGCGCGGGCGGCAATGTCGGCGAACGCCTGATGGCCGTGAATGCGCGGCATTACGGCGATATTCGCGCACAGGCTATCGATTGGCTGGGCCGGGTCGAGATTACCGAGGACCGGATCGACGACCGCCCCACGGCCTTTTCCGGCGGCATGCAGCAACGCCTTCAGATCGCGCGCAATCTGGTCACGGGGCCGCGTCTGGTGTTCATGGATGAACCGACAGGGGGGCTTGATGTGTCCGTGCAGGCGCGGTTGCTGGACCTGTTGCGCGGGTTGGTGCGCGATATGGGGTTAAGTGCCATCATCGTCACCCATGATCTGGCCGTCGTACGGTTGTTGGCCGACCGGCTGATGGTGATGAAGGATGGCCATGTCGTGGAAACCGGCCTGACCGATCAGGTGCTGGATGATCCGCAGCATGGCTATACCCAGCTTCTTGTGTCTTCTGTCTTGCAGGTGTGAAAATGATCAATGTCGAAAACGTGTCGAAAAGTTTTACCCTGCACAATCAGGGCAGCACCGAGATCCCCGTGATGGCGGGGGCCAGCCTGCAGGTGGCTGCGGGCGAATGTGTCGCCTTGGTCGGGGCCTCGGGGGCGGGGAAATCCACGCTGATGCGGATGATCTATGGCAATTACCTGACCGCCGCGGGGCGGATCATGGTGGGCGAGGTCGATGTGGCAAGCGCTGTGCCGCGTGACATCATCGCGCTGCGCCGCCGGACATTGGGCTATGTCAGCCAGTTCCTGCGGGTGGTCCCGCGCGTGCCGACGATTGATGTGGTGGCTGAACCCTTGCTGCTGACGGGCACCGCGCCTGACGAGGCGCGCGCGCAGGCCGCAGCCCTGCTGGCACGGCTGAACATCCCCGAACGGCTCTGGGCGCTTAGCCCCACGACCTTTTCGGGGGGCGAACAGCAGCGGGTGAATATCGCGCGCGGCTTTGCGTTCCCCTATCCCGCTTTGTTGCTGGATGAACCGACCGCCAGCCTTGACCCTGTCAACCGCGCCACCGTGCTGGCCATGGTGCAAGAGGCCAAGGCGCGCGGGGCCGCGATCATCGGGATTTTCCATGACCATGCCGCGCGCGAGGCTTTATGCGACCGGCAGGTGGATGTGACCCGCTTTACCCCCGGCCTTGCGGCATGACAGGCCGGTTCATCGCCATTGTCGGGGCGTCCGGTGTCGGCAAGGATTCGGTGATGGCAGCGCTTGGGGCGCGTGACGCGCGGCTGTCTTTGGTGCGCCGGGTGATCACCCGCCCCAGCACGGCGGGGGGCGAGGATTTTGACGGCGTGGATGATGCGGCCTTTGATGCGATGGCGGCCCAAGGCGGCTTTGCGCTGCATTGGGGCGCGCATGGCTTGCGCTATGGCATCCCCGCGACGGTCCGCGCCGATCTGGCGGCAGGGCGGGATATGCTGGCGAACCTGTCGCGCGGGGCCTTGCCGGCGGCCAAGGCGCAATTCGATCCTTTCGTGACCATCCATCTGACCGCGCGCCGCGATGTGCTGGCGCAGCGCCTTGCCGCGCGCGGGCGCGAAACCACACAGGATATCGCGCGCCGGTTGGCGCGTGCCGATTATGCGCTGCCTGTGGGGATCACGGCCCAGACCATCGACAATAGCGGTGATCTGGACAGCTGCGTCAAGGCGGTCTTGCGCCTGCTTTACCCGGTCAAGGCATAGCGGTGGATCTGGTGAAACATCCCCGCCACATCCTGCCCCATCAACGTGACCGCATCGATGATGCAAGGCGCTGCAATCAGCGGCGCGACCATGGGCTGCAAGGCGGTCAGGATCTGGGCCGCCTGCGCCGCTTGCAATGGCCCGCTCAGCGTCAGATGCAGATGGAAATCTTCGAAAACATAGGGATAGCCCCAGTCCAGCATCTGCCGGTCCTGCCGCAGGGTCAGCGGCGCTTTGCGGCGGCGGGCAATATCAGCCGCGGTCAAGGGCGCGCGGTGCGGGTCAAGTTCCGTCACGATGGCGCGTTCCAGATCCTGCAGGGCAGGGGGGGCGGCGACGGGGCGCAAAGCGACAAAGCCGTGATCCTGCCCCAAGGCCAGAGGCCCGATATCAACCGCCCGATGCCGCGCCGCGAAATCCGCCACAGCCTGTTGCAGCGTGGCAGGGCCGCTGTCGGCGGACAGGCGGAACGGTGCTTTCATCGTGGCATGCAGCCCGTATTTGCGCGGTGTCGCCGTCACCTTTGCCACATCGATCCCCGCGATCTGGGGATGCGGCACGGCGCAGCCCGCAGCGGAATCCCAGCCCAGCCAAGCCGCGCCGAAATCGGCCAGCGGGCCGGTGGGCGTGTAGAATATCGCAAATCTTTCGAACATGGCCAAACTCTTAGCAAAAGTATCGTGACACTGACATGACAAACCAGACTATTCTTGCCAACGCCCGCCTGATCCTTGCGGGCGAAGTGATCAGGGGTGCATTGACCATCAAGGACGGTCTGATCGCCGATATCGCCCAAGGTGCTGCTGTGCCGAACGGTGCCGTCGATCTGGGCGGCGATTACCTGGCCCCCGGTCTGGTGGAATTGCATACCGACAATCTGGAACGGCATCTGTCGCCGCGTCCCAAGGTGGATTGGCCCTACCGCGCGGCGATCATGGCGCATGACCGCGAATTGGCGGGCTGTGGGATCACGACCGTTTATGATGCGATCAGGGTCGGCTCGATCCTGTCGGGCGGCGGCAAGCGCTATGGCAAATATGCGCGGCTGATGGCGGATGAAATTCTGGCCATGCGCGCGGCGGGCCATCTGCGGATCAGCCATCATTTGCATCTGCGCGCCGAGATCTGTTCCGAGACTTTGGCCGCCGAGCTGGCCGAATTTTCCCAAGACGACCGGATCGGGATCGTCTCGATGATGGATCACACGCCCGGCCAGCGGCAGTTTTCCGATATTGCCAAATTCGAAACCTATGTGCGCGGCAAGCATAATTTCAGCGCCGAGGATTTCCGCGGCTATGTCGATTTTCTTTCTGCGCTCCAGGCGGAATACGGCACCGCGCATGAGGCGGCGACAGTGGCCGCAGCCAGCCGTCTTGGCGCGGTGCTGGCCAGCCATGACGACACGACAGCCGACCAGGTCGCGACCAGCCATGCCCATGGCGTCAGCCTGGCGGAATTTCCGACCAGTGTTGCGGCGGCAGATGCCTGCCATAGCCGGGGCATTGCCACGATCATGGGCGCGCCAAACCTGATCCGGGGCGGGTCGCATTCGGGCAATGTGGCGGCTGCCGATTTTGCCGCGCGCGACCGGTTGGATATCCTGTCCTCGGATTATGTCCCGGCCTCGCTGCTGCTGGCCGCGGTGCGGCTGGGGCTGATCTGGGACGATCTGGCGCGCGGGATCGGCACGGTCACAAAGACGCCAGCGCGCGCTGTCGGTCTGACAGACCGCGGCACGATCCACAGCGGCCAACGCGCCGATCTGGTTGTTTTCAGCCTGCTTGGCGATACCGCGATGGTGCAACAGACCTATAGCGCGGGACGGCGGGTGTTCTAGGACGACCGCCGCCGCGAAAGGCGCAGCGCGTCAGGCGCAAGATGACTGACAGGTCATCTTATGCCCAGACAGCGTTTATTGCAGATCAGCAGTGATCAGCTGTTCGCCTCGGTATGTTGGTTCGCTTGTTGGCTTAGGCCCAAGTAACGCCGGTCCAAACATGTCGGTTATGGTTTGCCGGCTTTGAGCTTGCAGCATCGCACTCTTGGTATCAGACAACAGCAGCCGTGCAGCATATCTGTTTTGGGATACCTGTTTCGCGCGGTGTCTTTGCACAGGATGTGAAAGAAAGTGCGCGGCATTTCCAAAGACATTGGCCGGCACGACAATAGGCGATCATAGGTTGGGCCGGATAATCACAAGCCCTATGGCCGCAAGGCAAGCCAAAGCTGCGAGCGCGAATGCAATCCCGGTGGCAGCCAAGCCGACAAGATCTGCACTCACTCCGAACGCAACAGTGCCTATGGCGGGGCCGGCACGAAACACTATCCCGTAAACGCTGAGTACGCGGCCAAGACGGTTACGCGGCGTATTCAGCTGCACGAATGACATTGCGACAATGTTGGAAAAGGTCATCGTTGCGCCATGGATGACGAGGATGACAAGGACGACCGAAAACGAAGATGACATCGAGAAGGCAAGAAGGGTCAAAGCAAAAACTGCAGTGCCGATAACCAGCTGATGCATAGAGCTGCGTTGCGTGCCGACTGATGGAAACATCAACGCGCCTAATATGGCACCGATACCTAGCGCCGCGTTCAGCATTCCCAGACCTGTGACCCCCATCCCAAAAACGATCTCTCCGAAAGCTGGGAAAAGCTCTGACGCCGGTCTTAGAAGCAAACCTTGCACAAGTTGGGTCAAGATGACTGCAAAGATCAGCGGTATCGATATCAGGCCAAGAATGACCTTTCTGGTCGGCACGACTTCGATAGTGGCCATGGATGCGATGTCAAGCGCCCCAGAGGCTTGGTCCGCGTTATGCGGTGTGCGACGCAATCGATAGAGACAAAGTAGAAAACACGCATAAAGCAGCACGGAAATAAACAATACCGCCGCAACCGATCCAACGACCATGATCGCCGCTGCGATTGCTGGACCCAGAAAGCGCGAAAGATTGAAGCCGGTCGAGTTCACGGCAATGGCTGCAGGCAGCATGCTTGCTGGTGCCAGATGTGACGCCATCGCCAGCCGCGCTGGCAGGACAAGGCCAGTCATCGCGCCAATCACAAGCATATGTGCCAAAATCAACCAAGGTGTCAGCAGGTCCAGGGCTTCGCAAACGGCCAATGACAGCGAGACGAATGCCACGACAACAGTCCCGCCGAGCATAACCCTGACCGAGGAACTTTTGTCGACAAGTACACCACCCCAGATCCCTGTCAGAATGGACGGAAACAACTCTGCGAAAGCCACCAAGCCCAGCCAAGACGTTGACCCGGTCATTTCCCAAGTGATCCAGCCGATCGCGAGGCGTTGCATCCAAAAGCCGATTGTGGATGCAAAATGACCAAATTGATAAATTGCAAAGACCCGCAGTGAAAAGATCTCTTTCACGGCATTATAGCGGAAACGCGCACCGCTGGTAATCACTGCCCGCATCGCGTTTTTCCCTCATTTCACCGGTTGAACAGGATCTGCGTTCGATCCGAAGTTCAGCAGATCAAGGCGGCGAAGGACCGGCATTTTCTGGGCGACAACAGCTGCGACGATCACTGTTAGCAACCCGCCGGCAACAACGGCACGTACAGGCCCCAAAAGGCTTGCCATTGTGCCGCTTTGGACTGCGCCAAGTTCGTTTGAAGATGCGACGAACACCATGCGGACCGCGGCTATTCTGCCGCGCATATGATCAGGAGACGCCAGCCTGAGTATTGCATGCCGGATCACCATACTCATGCCGTCGCAGATACCTGCGATGAAAAGCATCAATAGCGAAAGATAAAAGTTTGTCGAAACAGCAAAGACGACCATGGAAAGGCCAAACCCCGCGACGATCAAATGCAGTGCCAGCCCTGCCGATGCTGCAGGCATGAAACGGATCGCATAGACCGCCGAGGTCAATGCGCCAGCAGCAATGGCGGAGCGCATAAGGCCGAAGCCCTCTGGACCAGCATCAAGAATTTCTGTCGCAAAGATCGGCAAGAGAGCCGCAGCCCCCGCGAAGAAAACGGCAAACAGGTCCAGAATCATCGATCCCAGCAAGACCTGACTTTTCATGACGAATTGCAGCCCTTCTTTGATCCGGGAAAGGGGTGGCAGCGCATTCTTGCTGCCCGGCGCAGGCTTAAAGCTGATCCTGAAACGAAATACCAAAGTCGCTATGAAGAGAATGGCAGCCATCGTGCCATATGTGCTTGTCGGGCCGCCCCATGCCCAGATGAACCCCATGACGACGGGCCCGCACATGTCGGCGACACGCGATACTGTCGCGACCATGGGAACGCCTTGCAGGATCTGGTTGACCGGGATCACCTGCGCTTCAAGGCCGATATTGGCTGGATTCTCGAAAGCGCGCAGCGATGCCGAGACGAAACCGATGAAAAGGATCAACCAGACGGTAACCATATCAAGCGCTGCCATCAGCGCAAGAAATGCCGCCAGCAATGCGATGCCGCCGACAGTGAGCACGACAAGAAACCTGCGGGCAACCCGGTCCGCAAGGTCGCCTGCATGCAGCGCCATGGTCAAGGCCGGGATCACCTGAACAAAACCGAGCGCCGCGATATCCAACGGGTTGTTTCGGAGACTGTAGATGTGAAACGCCAACATGATCGTCAACGAGGAAGAGCAGAAGTGAAAAAGTGAGTTTGCCGTCAGAAAGGAACGGAACTCGATATTGTAAAGCAGCGAATTGGGCCGCAGAAAGCTGGATTGTGCCATGCTCGTTCCTGTTTTTCATGAGGGGTCGTCGCGATCGGTCGCGGCCCGGCTCTCTAACGGAACGGGCCGCGACTTTTGTCTTCCGCCTGCGCCCACAAAGACGGCGCAGGGATGCGCTATCTGCCAGGCATCGGGCCGTTGCTTATTCTTCTATCCAGATCTGCGTGAAATCCTGATACCAGCTTTGTGCCTGATCGAAGCCCATGACCTTCGGGCTCATTGCACGCGGGTTCAGATCATGCACAACAAAGAGACGTGGTGCTTCGTCGACAATGGCCTGATGCGCCTTTGCGATGACTTCAATTTGCTCTTGCGGATCGAAAATCGTGATCAACTCGTTCAGATTGCGGTCGATCTCGGCATTTTTGTGCAGGCCCCAGTTGCCGCCGACAGGTGGAAACTGGCTCGAGGCATGGCTGCGGAACAGATTGGTCGGGTCGCCAAACGGTTGCCCGTGGTTGATCGCATCGCGGTGTGGTTCGCCCTCGGTGCCGGCGGCGGTGCGCATGTTGCGCAGGACCACACCCCAATCCGCAACTTCATAATCCACAACGACACCGATTTCGGCAAGGTAAAGCTGCACAAGTTCGCTCATGGCTAGCGGCACCATGTTGCCTGAACCGGCGGTCGGCAAGTTCACAACAAGGCGAAGCGGGTTGTCCGGACCATACCCTGCTTCGCGCAACATTTCCGTCGCACGTTCGGGATCGTAGCCGTAAATATGTTCAGGAGAACCGAAGTAGGGGTTGTCGGACGGATAGATGCCAATCGCCGGAATTGCCGTGTCGTTCAGCAATTCTACGATTGCATCGCGATCAATCGCGTAGTTCAAGGCCCGGCGCACCTGAACGTCATGCAATGGCGAGGCTTCGGTCGTATTCATGCGCCAGGACCAGACATGCGGATAGGGTTTGGTGACAATATTGAAGCCTGCGCCAACCAGGGACGGAATGGAATCCGGTGCTGGAACCTCGATCCAATCGACCTGTCCAGACCTCAGTGCCGCAGTGCGTGTGTTCGAGTCCGGGATCGGCAAGAGGACAAGTCTTTCAACCTTTGGAATCCGGGTTTCATCCCAATAGTTCTCATTTCGGACCAACTCGATCGAGGTGCGCGGTGTGACCGTCTCGACGATGAACGGCCCTGTCCCGGCCGGGGACGACTGGAACTCTACCCAATCGCCGATTTCTTCGAACCGGGTTGGGCTGACGATGAAGACGCGCGATATCAAATAGTCGAGCATGCTGAACGGCTCATGCGTCACGATCGCGACCGTGAAGTCGTCTATTTTTTCATAGCTCGCGATCTGGCCTGTATAGGTCCGGTAGGTTGGCGCCTGAACCCTGTCGTAGTGCGGGGCATCTTCATTGAGGTGCCGGTCCAGATTCCAGATGATATCATCCGCGGTCATAGAGGTTCCATCGTGAAACGTGACACCTTCGCGCAGGTTGAATATCCACCTGCGTTGGTCGTCAGGGTCGATGCTCCAGCTTGTCGCAAGGCCGGGGGTCAGGCCCGCTGGCCCAGACGTATCGGTGAAATCCCAATTCACAAGCGCATCGAAAATGGGATAGCCGGCAAAACGACCGCCTTCGCTGCCATTGTCCGGGATTCCGCCGGTCGTTGGTACGTCGGTGGTTGTCATCGCAATCCGGAGCGTATCGGCAAGTGAGCCAATTGGTGCCAAGGCCAGCGTGCTAGCGACTGTCAGTCCAAGAAGTATCTTCATCGTTTTCGTCCTCTAGTTTGGGGCAGGTCATGCGTTAATCTGAAACAGTTTCGGGGTAGTTTGGTCAGGCCCGCACATCCATCGCGGTGCGCAGACCATCACTGGCGAGGTTGAAGCAAATACTGGTCACAAAGATGCACAGCCCCGGAAGCGACGCGATGAGAGGTTGCGAATAGATTGCAGACCGCAGCGTATTGAGCATCAGACCCCATTCGGCATTGGGCGGTGTGACGCCCAGACCAAGAAAGGACAAACCTGACGCGATAATCATCGAGATGCTGACCAGCCCGGTCGCATAAACGAAGATCGGCCCAAGCACATTCGGCAGCACCTGGATCCTGACCAACGAGCTTGCCGATGCACCACTTGCGCGGGCGGCTTCGATGTAATCAAGGTTGCGGACACCGGTGGTCACGCTTTCTGCAACCCGGATGATGGGCGGGATGAACACGATCGTCAGGGACAGGATGGTGTTTCCAAGACCAGCCCCGAGTGCGCCACTTATTGCAACGGCAAGAAGAACCGAGGGAAAGGCATAGAACACATCCGTCACGCGCATGATGACCATATTGGTCGTTCCGCCGAAAAAGCCGGCAATGATCCCAAGACCGCCCCCGATCACAAGCGCCAAAGCGACCGGTGTGATCCCGATGAACCATGAAAACCTGCCGCCATAGATCATCCGGCTCAGCATGTCGCGGCCCAGCTCGTCTGTTCCCAGCAAATGGCCCGGTGTGCCAACCGGCCGCAACCGCCGCGCGATGCTCCCGTCTATCGGACTATAGGGCGCAAAAACCGGCGCGAAGACGATCACGATCAGCATTATCAACAAGATACCGCAGCTTAGGACAGTTAGCCTGTCCTGCATCAACCGACCTATCACGCCACGCCAGTATCCATCGGCGACATGGGCTGGGGTCACCCCAATCGGTTCCGGCATTCCCATGGGTGAGCGAGTGATGTTTTTCATGTCCGGCGCATCCTTGGGTCAAGAGCGGTCTGAGCCAGATCGACGATCAGGTTCAGAAAAACGAAAAAGAAAGCCAAAACGAGAGTGGTCGCCTGAAGCACGGGCAAATCGCGCTGAAAGATTGCATTGTTCAGCAGCATCCCGGTCCCGGGCCAGGCGAATACAGCCTCGACAAGGATGGACCCTCCCAGCAGTGATGCCAGCTGCAATCCCATCACGGCCAGCGTTGTGGGGGCTGCATTCTTGATGACATGCAGCACGATGCCGCTGGTACGCAGCCCTTTGCCGCGCAGGGTCGTGATATAATCTTGGCCCATGATATCGCTGACCAGCCCGCGAACCGTTCGGGTGACAAGACCGGCCGGGATCATCGAAAGTGTGATGGTCGGCAAAACCATGAAGCGCAGGTGATCCCAGTCCCAGGCCCAGGGCCCGGTTGGTCCCATCCCCATCGATGGCAGAAGGTTCAACTGGACGCTGAAGACGATCACCAGCACCATTCCGAGCCAGTAATGTGGCACGGATACCCCAAAGAGCGCGATGCCCAGACAGATTCTGTCAATCCAGCTATCTCGGAATGCACCGGCGACCCCGCCAAGCACGCAGCCCATAAAAAAGCCCAATGTCGCACCGAATGCCGCCAGCATCAGGCTGTTTTTCGTGGCGACCCACAGGTCTGGCCCTATCGGTCGGCCTTTTGCGATTGATACACCAAAATCACCCTGAACTGCGCGCGACAACCACAATCCGTATTGCACTGGCAACGGTCGATCCAAACCGTATTCTGCCCTGATTTGCTCTATCACTTCTGTGGAGGTGTCAGGCGGAACGATGGCGTCGATTGGGTCTCCTGGTGAAATATGCACCAGCATGAAACATACCAGACTGACAGCCAACCCAATTGGTATCGTGTAGGCAATCCGCTTTAACGTGTACTCTAGCATGTCAATCATCCTCGGCGGGGGCGGGGGCGGGGGCGGGGGTTTGAAATGGATGCGCCTGCAAGCGCGCGAACCGCCTCGTCACACATTGATCGGGGCCTGGCTTTGGGGCGGGCAGACGACAGGACAGCGGACCCGATGGCCTTTGGATATTTCCAGCAGGGGCGGCAGAGCCTGGTGACATCGCGCTTCCGCACGGGTGCAGCGGGGCGCGAAAGCGCACCCTGCTGGCAGCTTGGCCAGGTCTGGCGGGGCGCCGGGAATTGTTGTCAATCGCGACCCGCGGGTGCCAGCATGCACCGTCGCGCCCAGCAATCCGCAGGTATAGGGATGCCGCGGTGCGAAGATCAGGGTTTCTACCGGGGCCTCTTCGACAACCCGGCCACCGTACATGACTGCTACGCGGTCTGCGATCTCGCTTGCCACGCCAATATCATGGGTGACAAAGATCACGCCCATGCCAAGTTCCTGCTGCAACTTCCGCAGCAAAAGCAGGATCTGAATTTGCACTGTGGCATCTAGCGCGGTCGTCGGTTCGTCGGCCAGTAGCAGCCGGGGATTGCACGACAGCGCCATCGCGATCATGGCCCTTTGGCGTAGCCCGCCTGACAGCTCGTGCGGATAGGCACCAAGCCTGCGCGCTGCTGACGGGATCTGGACCATTTCCAGCAAGCTTAGCGCACGGGCGCGGGCTGCCTTGCGACTGATCCCCTCGTGTCGGACAATCGCTTCAGCGATCTGGTGGCCGATGGTAAAGACCGGGTCCAATGCCGAAAGCGGTTCTTGAAAAATCATCGAGACAACTGGCCCGCGATATTGCGACAGTTGTGCTTGCGTCATTTGCATCACATCCTGGTCCGCAACGCTCAGTTCACCCGTGACCATTGTGCGTTTGGGGGGATTGAGGCGCATCATCGCACGAAGGGTGACAGATTTCCCCGAACCGCTTTCGCCAAGAATGCAGAGCGACTCGCCTTGCGCCAGGTCCAGATTGACCCCGTTGACTGCGTTGACGGTCGCGCGCGGTGCGGCAAAGCTGACGCAGAGATCCCTGGCGCGCACCAGTGGCGGTCGTGATACGGCCGTTGCTGGGGACGACATGTTCATTCTGAAACCCTTTCTGCGTCAAGTGCCACTGCATGACATGATGCCGAATGGTTCGGTTTGATCTGGTGGAAAGGTGGCGGCTGCTCGGCGCAAAGCCTCCAAGCCTTGCGGCATCGGGTGCGAAAACGGCAGCCCGAGGGGGGATTGATCGGATTGGGCGGATCGCCAAACAAGGGTGGCTCGGTCCGGCGGCGCGAGGGATCCATGGAGGGACGGCTGTCAAGCAGTGCCTGCGTATACGGATGTGCAGGATCAGAGAACAGCGAGTCGACCGGTCCGATTTCTGCGATCTTCCCAAGATACATCACCAATACCCGGTCCGCGACATGTTCGACCACGTTCAGATCATGACTTATGAAAATATATGTCAGGTCGAATTGTTTCTTCAGGTCGATCAGAAGGTTCAGCACCTGCGCTTCGACCGACTTGTCGAGTGCCGAGACAGGCTCGTCCAGAACGATAAGCCGGGGATGCAACGCAAGGGCACGCGCAATATTGATCCGCTGCCGTTGTCCTCCCGAAAGCTCGTGCGGATAGCGGCGCGCGTATTGCGACGGCGCAAGTCCGACCGCTTCAAGCAATTCATGTGTGCGGGAAATGGCCTTGGATTTGGGAACCCCGTGGACCATCGGGGCATAAGAGATGGATTCTTCTATGGTCAGTCTGGGATTGAGCGACGAATAGCTGTCCTGAAAGACCATTTGCACCTGTCTTCGATATTTCTGGAGCGACAGGCCGCTGCGTCCGATGCTTTCGCCATCGAAGATGACTTCTCCCGACGTAGGTGCGATCAGCTGCATGATAAGGCGCGATGCAGTCGACTTGCCGCAACCGGACTCGCCCACAATTCCAAGCGTTTCGCCCTTCATCACCGAAAAATCGATGTTATCGACTGCCTGCACGACTTCGTGCCGCCGCATAAGCGATTTTGACAGCGGGAAATGCTTGGTAAGCCCGCGGGCTATCAGCAACGGCTGCTGGGGCCCTCCGCGATCTGGCATTCGATCGATCATTTCTCTTTCCCTTTCGCGTGCAGGTCAAAACATCGGCGGCCATGTCTTGCGCAGGCATGGCCGCCTGCCATGTCAGCTCTTTGGGATCGGCGGGAAGCTGGGCGGCATCACCCGTCGCATCGAGGCGTTCTCATATGCAGAGGCCACATCGAGGATCGTGTCCTCCATCCCGGGTTCTGCCCGGAAGACCAACGAAAACGGCATTCCCGGCTCTGCGACAATGGTCGGTTCATCGCTGTAATCGCTGATGTATTCGGTCCCGTCATCACTCAGCCGGAATACCGGATCATAGACAGTCCGCACGTATCCCGCCGGGATCAACACTTCGGTCAGGCCCGCATTGGGGCCATAGAACGCCTCGCCGCGCATATTGTGACGTGCGCCAGGTTCTGCGGCTCCCCCAATCTTGCCGGGGGCAAGCGGCGTGTGCAGTCGCACAAAGCAATCAAGCTCGTTTTCCAGAATGACCATCATGTCGACGCGGCGCAGAAGCTCGCGCAGCATGATCCGCTCGTTCACGCCCTGACGCTGGTCTAGCGGATTGCGCAGGTCGGTTACTTCTTCCCAGTTCTTGAATGCGGCGCGCTGGTCGTCGCCCCAGAATTTGGATCTTGCGTTGAGACTTTTGAAATCGACCAGCGTTTCCTTGACCCCAAGTTCCGCCCAGTCCGCAGCGCGCCGCACAAGGTATTGCGGGATGTGGAACCGGAAGGCCATCGCGAGTTCTTGTGGCTGAATGGTCGCAATGTTCAGGTTCGACGGCGGAGGGATCAGCCCCTCGGCGAGCTTGATGCAATAGTCAATCGGGGCAAGCGTTCCGGACCCGAAGGTCTTGCCGGGCATGAATTCTGTCGGCGCGATGGCGGCCGCAAAATCCGGAAAAAGCGGCTCACCGGATGCTGTCAGGCGGAAAAGGATCTCCGGCATGAAGACGGGTACAAGCCTGCAAAGCGCGGTGGTGAAATCCACGCTCATCTGTTCCAGCCCACTGTCGCCATTCCACCCGGCGGCACGGGATTCCACCAACGTCGCGCCCAGATGATCCCCCAGCACTGTCCTGATCTCGGCATCTGCTGCATCAACGATCGGCTGTGTCATCTTCAACCCGGTCCGCAACATGGACTCGCGGATGATGCCGATCCGCTTGCCCTTCAGCGATCCTTCTGCGCCAAGCCTGCGCGCAGCTTCAAGATAACCGGTCTTCAGAACCGTGCTGCGTGGCACCGTTGTAAAGACGTCGCGGGGGTCATATGTCGATTCATCAGGCCCTGCGAGCGCATCAAGGATCTTGGCCGCATCAGCGATCTTGCGGGCGTGAATGCCCGTTCGGTCACAGTAGATATCAGCACCAATCGCGCCGCCATCGAAACCGATCATCGCCTTATGCGGCAAGATGAGCGCGACGGAATTGTGGTTGGATGGACCCCGGCATGACGCGCGGGTTTCCTCGCCAAGGCTCGCCATGACGAGGTTCGCACTGACCGAGACGGCCGATCCGGAACTGGACCCAAGCGAGGCTGACCGGGTGGTGTCATAAACGTTGCAGGGATTGCCTCCCCAGCTGCTACGCTGGTATCCAAGTGTCGAAGGCAGGACCTTGTCCGCAGTATAAGCACCGCCCGGATCACCGCCGCGACCATTGTACTCGGTGTTAATCGCCTTGGCGAAGATGATCGCCCCTTTCCGGCGCAGTCGGTCGACAAGCTGATGGTCACGCGCCGGCGCGTCCATGTCATAGCGGGCATCCGCGGCACCGGTGGACCGCATGTCCTTGGTATCGAACGGATCCTTAAACGAGAAAACGACGCCATAGAGTGGCATCGCGTCAAGGTCCGGAGAGGTGCCCCATTGCGCATCCATTTCTGCCGCGATTTCAAGCGCATCCGGAAGTTTGCGGAAGATCTCGCAAACCGCAGGTGCGCCTTCGGGCAACGGTCCGTCATCTGGATGCCTGTCAAAATCGCCTTTGCAGGTGACCGATCGTTCACCACGAATGTTGAGCGTACCAAGTGCGTTGACCTGCGTACCGTTTTCGATGCCGGTAATCATACCATATTGTTGCATGACGTCGGGGTCAGACGCCGTCGGCTCCATACGCCCGAATTCAAGCGGTTTGCCCTTGTAGCGGTCAAGATCGGGAAGAAGGTCCGCAGCCTTGATGGTTTTTGTAGGAAAACGCAGCGCTGCGCCGGCGCGCAATGTACCCGGAGCAGGATCTACAGCCTCACCATTTTCTGTTATCAGCATGCTGGCGACACCGTTATAGGCACGCGCCCTGTCGATGTAATGCTGTACAATCTCTACGCAGGTGATCTGTCCTGCGCAAATAGCACTCTGCATTTGGTCTATGGTCGCTTCTTCAAGCTGAAACTCTTGACGCGCGCCAGTATCCTGGTCCTTCATTTGACGGTTTCCTTCTCAAGCTGCGGGCATCCTTGAGGAAACCCATTTGGGAGGCCTGCAGACGAGCGGATGGTAAGCGACGAGATAACAATTGGGGCCTGCGACTGCTGTCATCTGCTGCGCGAACCATTCACCAATGTTCTGGTGCCGGTTGAGTTGATCACAACAGCGATTTGACTGTTGATCAAGTGACTTGACTAAATTGCAATTTTTTGCCGCGCATGTTGTCTAAATATTGACCATGTGGCATGTTGCTTGAGTAAAAAGAACGCGGAAAGGAAAGTTAAGTTGGAAAAACGGGCGCCAATCCGAGAGTCGAAATCGCTTCGTCGCTCTGCTGTCACATCACCCCAGCGAGAACCCAACGGCTCCGAGAAGGCCAATGCCAGCGGGAAAAATCAGGCACCACGAACGGGAGCGCGGCTAAAGCATGCCAGATTGGTCAAAGGCTATACTCTGCGGCAACTGGCACAGATCGTGGATTGTTCAGAGAGTATGATCTCGAAGCTCGAAAACGATAAACTGGCACCGTCTATCTCGATGCTGCACCGCCTGACCGCGGCGCTCGACACCAGTATTGCCGAGCTTTTCCTTGAAGCTGAAAATTCATCTTTTGATTCTGGCGTTACGGTCTTTCGCGCTGACCGCAGGGCGCGTTTCCAAGTTGAACCAGAGCTTGAACAAGCAGGGTCCTGGTTCGAGCGGATCTTGCCAATCCACAGGTCCGGATTGCTGCAAGCCAATATTCTCAACATCCCCGAGGGGGCGAGCACCAACTCGTTTGTCACCCATGAAGGAGAAGAGTTTGGCTATATGATCAAGGGAGAGCTTGAAGTTGTCGTCGATCAGAGATCGCATTTCCTGCGTCAGGGAGATGTCATCTACTTTTCATCGGCGCTACCGCATGGATACCGGAACACCAGTGAAAGCGTCGCGCAGGTCTTGTGGATCAACACACCACCTACGCTATGATTATCTAAACAAACCTCTGAAAAACCGCCGCTTTCGGCCTGATCTGGTCAACTTGGACAACATCTGCCAGGCGCTTTTGCGATCCCAAAACACCCTGCCTTTCCCTCGCGTCGTGATGCGATGAATAAGAACCTCACGCGGCCCGAGCAGTTTGAGGCGGAGATGGGTGCGGTTGTGCCTTGGGGTCGGCTGCTGACGCTGATCGCGCCACATGATCCCACGCTGGCGCCGAAAGCTGGGCGCCGGCCGATGCCTTGCTGAAACTTCACCAAATCAGTGCAGTTTTGAGGTCAGGACAATACCGGCTTTGAAAGACCGCTTCCGGACCTCTTCGCGCGCAGGCCAGGGCACAGCATGTCCGCATAACCCTTTAATATCAGAAACGACCTCTGGCCGCATCCGTGTCGCGAGAACGCTTGATCAATGGCCATCTGGCGGAGGAGGTGGGATTCGAACCCACGGTAGACTTTCACCTACGTCGGTTTTCAAGACCGGTGCATTCAACCACTCTGCCACTCCTCCGACCGGGTCCTGTTAGCGGCTGTGCAACGATTCGAAAAGCGCGTTCGGCGGTGGCGAAAATTTTGCCGGCCCGGGCCTAGACACTTTCATTGTCCGCCGCAGGCCGCTATCCTTTGGCAAAATCATGCGGGGGTTGTGTCGCGGGGCTGGGGCCGGTCCGCCCGGTGCTGCATGTCCCCGCGCAAGACCGCACAAAGGCTGATATTCGCGCGCAAGACGCGGATGAGAGGGAGCGAAGATGGCAGGCAAAGCTGACGGTCAAAGGCGTGGGCGCGGGGCAAGATTGTCCTATGCGCTTGGCTATGCGGTGCTGCTGGCCGCCTGTGCGCCGCTTGACCCGGGCGGCGCTGGCCCCATGACGCAGGTGAATGGCGCCGCATCCGCGCGTATCGCGAGCACGCAGGATGTCGAGCGGCCCGATATCTTCGAGGTCACGGATCAGGGCCTGTGGGATGGCCGCCCCTCGCTGGGGGGGATCTGGGTGGCGCATCCCGATGTGCGCGACCCCGAACGCGTCGTGATCCGCAATGCCGTGAACGGGCAATCGACGGTGGGGGCCTTGTTCCGGCGCGAACGGGAAAATCCGGGGCCGGCGCTGCAATTATCCTCTGATGCGGCCGAGGATCTGGGCGTTCTGCCGGGGGCGCCCACCGAATTGAACGTCGTCGTGCTGCGCCGCCAAGAGATCGTGGTCGCGCCGCCCGCCGCAATCGAGCCGCCCGCCGATCCGGTCACCGAACAGGCCACAGATCAGGCCAATGATGCGGGTCTGGCCTCGGTCGCGGTGGTGCCAGCCACGGCCACGGCCACAGACATAGACACTGGTGCGATGCCGCTGCCCCAATCCCCCTTGGCGCAGGTCGGGGTCTTTAGCATCCGCGACAATGCCGATGCCGCCGCCGTCGCATTGACAAGCGCGGGCTTCGGGGTAAGCGTCACCAATCAACAGGCCGGTGGCCGCAGCCTCTGGCGCGTGGTTGCGGGGCCGGTGCCGGATCAGCAGGCCCTTGCGCGGGTCAGGGCGCTGGGTTTCGCGGATGCCTATGTGCTGACCGGTGAATGACAAAAGGACAGCCCATGAAAATCGCAAGACGCCTTCTGATTGCCGGTCTCATGACCCTCTGCGCCAGCGCGCTGCCTGCGCAGACATTTGAGACCAGCGCCCCCGCCGCCTATGTCTATGACCAGACCACCGGCACGGTCCTGCTGGCCAAGGATGCCGATATCCCGCTGCCGCCGGCCTCTATGTCGAAACTGATGACGATCTACATGGCGTTTGAGGCGATTGCCGATGGCCGCCTGTCGGTGGATGACGTGCTGCCGGTCTCGGCCCATGCCGCCAGTTTTGGTGGCTCGTCGATGTTTCTGGACACGACCGACCGTGTCCGTGTCGAGGATTTGCTGCGCGGCGTGATCGTTCTGTCCGGCAATGACGCCAGCGTGGTGCTGGCCGAGGCCCTGTCGCCCGATGGCACCGAGGCCGGGTTCGGGCGGATGATGACCGACCGCGCCCGCCAGCTGGGGATGACCCAATCGGTCTTTGTCAACGCCAGTGGCTGGCCTGCCGCCGGGCACCGGATGTCGGTGCGTGATCTGGGCATCCTGTCCAGCCGCCTGATCAGCGATTTCCCGACATTCTATCCTTTGTTCGCGGAAACCGAATTCGCCTTTGACAACCGGGTGCCGTCCAATTCGCAAAACCGCAACCCGATCTTGGCGATGGGGATCGGGGCAGACGGGCTCAAGACCGGCCATACCCAAGAGGCCGGTTACGGGCTGGCGGGGTCGGCCATGCAGGGCAACCGCCGGGTGATCTTTGTCGTGACCGGGTTGCAGACAGCCCGCGACAGGGCGCAGGAATCGGAACGTATCGTCAATTGGGCCTTTCGCCAATTCGCCGAACGCGATGTCGCGCTGGCCGGAACCCGGATCGCCAGCGCCGATGTCTGGATGGGTGCAGCGCCCAGCGTGGGCCTGACCCTGGCCGAAGACCTGCGCCTGCTGGTCCCGACCCTGCATGACGGCGCGCTTGACGCGCAGGTGGTCTTTGACGGCCCGTTGCAAGCGCCGGTGACAGCCGGTCAGCAGGTGGGCGAGCTGATCATCACGCTGGACGGTCTGCCCGAAAAGCGCGTGCCGCTGGTCGCGGATGCCGATGTGGCGCTGGGCGGGTTCAGCGCCAGATTGCGCACGGCGGCCAATGTGCTCTGGGCGAAATACGGCCCGACCCTTGGCGCAGAGCCAGAGGGCGCATGACCAAATCAATGTTCATCACCTTCGAGGGGATAGACGGATCGGGTAAATCGACACAGGCGCGCCGTCTGGCGCAATGGCTGGGCGATCAGGGCCATGATGTGATCCTGACCCGTGAACCGGGCGGCAGCCCGGGCGCCGAGGATATCCGCCAGCTCTTGCTGACCGGCGATCCCGACCGCTGGTCGGCAGAAACTGAAATCCTGCTGTTCACCGCCGCCCGCCGCGACCATCTGGAAAAGACGATCCTGCCGGCGCTGCGCGCGGGCAAGATCGTGGTCTGTGATCGTTTCGCCGATAGCACCCGCATCTATCAAGGGGCGACGCGCGGCGATCTGCGCGCCAAGGTCGATGCGCTGCATCAATTGATGATCGGGCGTGACCCGGACCTGACCTTTATCATCGATATGGACCCGGCCACCGCCTTGCAGCGCGGCCTTGCCCGCGGCTCGGGCGAGGACCGGTTCGAGGATTTCGGCCTGCCGTTTCAGGAAACGCTCCGCCACGGGTTTCTGGCGCTGGCGCGTGCGGAACCGCAGCGCTGCGTGCTGATCGATGGCAACCGCAGCATGGACCAGATCGCCAGCGACGTGGCCGCCCATCTATGAGCGATGACATCATCCCCGAACCCGACCGTCTGGACGGCGCACCGCATCCGCGCGAAACGCCGGTGCTTTATGGCCAGCAGCCCGCCGAAGCGGCCTTTGTCGATGCGTTCCGCGCCGGGCGGATGCATTCGGGCTGGCTGATCACCGGCCCGCGCGGCGTGGGCAAGGCGACGCTGGCATGGAAGATCGCGACCTTCCTGCTGGCCGATGCGCCCCCCGACATGCTGGGCGAGGTGACGCTGGCCGTGCCACCGGATCACCCGGATGCGCGGCTGGTGCAAGCGGGCGCGCATCCGCGTCTGGCGCTGATCCGGCGGCCCTGGGATGACAAGACAGGCAAGCTGCGCGGCGAAATCACCGTGGATGCGGTGCGCAATCTGAAACATTTCTTCCAGATGTCATCTGCCGATGGCGGGCGGCGCGTCGTGATCGTCGATGCCGCCGACGAGATGAACCGCAACGCCGCCAATGCGATCCTCAAGGAATTGGAAGAACCGCCCGCGGGGGCTGTGATCCTGCTGGTGGCGCATCAACCATCAAGGCTCTTGCCCACGATCCGGTCGCGCTGCCGCGAATTGCGCTGTGGCCCGCTCACGCCTGAGGATCTGGCGCGCGCGCTGGCCCAGGCAGGCCATAGCAGCGACAATGCAGCCGGCCTTGCCGCGCTTGCGGCTGGGTCGGTCGGTGACGCGATCCGGCTGTTGGGCAGCGGTGGCATGGCACTTTACGCCGATCTGATCCGGCTGTTCGGTAATCTGCCCCGGATCGACCGGCAGGCCGCGCTGGCCTTGGCCGAGGCCTGCAGCGGGCGGGGGGCGGAAACCCGCTTTGGCCTGACGCTTGACCTGATCGACCTGTTCCTGGCGCGTGCGGCGCGTGCGGGCTTGCTGGGCGCGCCTGCGACCCAAGGGGCGGCGGGCGAGGCTTTGCTCTTGGCGAAAATCGCGCCCGACCCGCGCGCGGCGCAGGCCTGGGCGCAGCTGCAACAGGACCTGTCCGAAAGGTCACGCCACGGGCGCGCGGTGAACCTTGACCCTGCCGCGCTGATCCTTGATATGATCTTCAAGATCGAAGAGACGGCGCAAGGCGTCGCCGCAGCCTGAAAGCCGCGCCATGACCCAAAGCCCGTTGATTGCCGCCCATCCGATTACCGACAGCCATTGCCATCTGGATTTTCCCGATTTCGATGCCGAACGCGACGCTGTGATCGCGCGCGCGCTGGCGGCCGGGGTGACGCGGATGGTGACGATCTGCACAAAGCTGCAAAACGAACCCGCCGTGCGCGCCATCGCGGAACGCTATGCCCCGGTCTATTATGCCGCCGGTGTGCATCCGATGTCAGCCGCCGACCACCCGCCGGTGGCGGTGGATGACCTCGTGGCACTGGCGCAGCACCCCAAATTCGTGGGTATCGGCGAAACCGGCCTTGATTACCATTACACCGCCGACAGCAAGGCGATCCAGCAATCCAGCCTGCGGCTTCATATCGCGGCGGCCCGCGACACCGGCCTGCCGCTGATCATCCATGCGCGCGACGCCGATGACGATATGGCCCGCATCTTGGCCGAGGAATATCGCAACGGGGCCTATAGCTGCGTGATGCATTGCTTTTCCAGCTCGGCGGAACTGGCCAAAGCGGCGCTGGATCTGGGGTTCTATCTGTCGATGTCGGGCATCGCGGCCTTTCCCAAAAGCAGCGCCCTGCGCGATATCTTTGCCGCTGCCCCGCTTGACCGCGTGCTGCTGGAAACCGACAGCCCCTATCTGGCGCCACCACCGCATCGCGGGCGGCGCAATGAACCGGCCTATACCGCCCATACCGCGGCTGTGGGGGCCGAGGTCTTTGGGCTGGATTATGCCGATTTCGCCGCCGCGACCAATGCCAATTTCGACCGGCTTTTCTGGAAAGCAGCAGCATGAGCGATATGATCAGCTTTACCATCCTTGGCTGCGGGTCCTCGGGCGGGGTTCCGCGGCTGGGCAATGATTGGGGCGATTGCGACCCTGCCGATCCGCGCAACGCACGGCGGCGCTGTTCGCTGCTGATCACGCGGCAGGGGCCGCAAGGCACCACCCGCGTGCTGATCGACACCTCGCCCGATATGCGCAGCCAGCTACTCGATGCAGGCGTCGGCACGCTGGATGCGGTGGTCTATACCCATGCCCATGCCGATCATGTCCACGGCATCGATGATCTGCGGATGATCGTGTTCCAGACCCGCAAAAGGCTGCCTGTCTGGGCCGATGGCGATACTTGCGACGCGCTGCTGGCGCGGTTCGGCTATGCCTTCGTCCAGCCGGCAGGGTCGGATTACCCGCCGATCTGCGATCTGAACTTGATCGACGGCGATGTGACCATCGCGGGCGCAGGCGGGCCGGTGACGCTGACGCCGTTCAAGGTCGCGCATGGCAATATCGACGCGCTGGGGTTCCGGATCGGCGATCTGGCCTATCTGCCCGATGTCTCGGATATCCCCGAGACTGTCTGGCCGCTGCTGACAGGGCTGGAGTGCTGGATCGTCGATGCTTTGCGCCGCAAACCGCACCCAAGCCATGCGCATCTGGACAAGACGCTGGACTGGATCGCCAAATGCGCCCCCGCGCAGGCGGTGCTGACCAATATGCATGTCGATCTGGATTACGCCACAATCGCCGCCGAAACGCCGGCCCATGTCGTGCCCGCCCATGACGGCCTGACCCTGACTTTCCCCATCTTCAGAGCCTAAATATCCCCGCCGGAGGCATCGAAGTTTTTCAAGGAATCCGCCAATGGCCGCGCTGATCGACGTCATCCTGCCTGTCTTCCTCGTGATCGGCTTTGGCTATCTGGCGGTCTGGAAAGGCTATTTCACCGACGCTGGCGTTGATGGGCTGATGAAATTCACCCAGAATTTCGCCATTCCGTGCCTGTTGTTCCGGGCGATCTCGACGTTGGATCTGCAACAGAACCTTGATCTGGTGCTGCTGGGCAGCTTTTACGCAGGGGCTTTCGCGGGGTTTCTGGCGGGGCTGCTGGGGGCGCGGTTCATCTTTGGGCGCGATTGGGAAGACAGCGTGGCCATCGGCTTTTGCTGCCTATTCTCGAACTCGCTGCTGCTGGGGCTGCCGATCACGGAACGGGCCTATGGGGCAGGGGCGCTGGAAGCCAATTACGCCATTATCGCGATCCATTCGCCGTTTTGTTACGGGATCGGCATCACCGCGATGGAAGTCGCGCGCAACCGGGGCGCGGCGCTGACGGCCTTGCCGGGCAAGGTGCTGCGGGCGATGTTCCAGAATGCGCTGATCATCGGGATCGCCTTGGGCTTTGCGGTGAACCTGTCGGGGGTTCCAGCACCCGCCGTGCTGACCGATGCATTGGACCTGATCGCGCGGGCGGCCTTGCCTGCGGCGCTTTTTGGGCTGGGGGGCGTGCTCTATCGCTACCGGCCCGAAGGCGATATGCGCACCATCCTTTATGTGGTCGCCGTGTCGCTGCTGCTGCATCCGGTCATCGTCTGGGTGCTGGCGCAGGCCGGTGGGCTGGGGGTTGCCGGCACGCGGTCGGCGATGCTGACCGCGGCCATGGCGCCCGGTGTGAACGCCTATATCTTTGCCAATATGTATGGGCGGGCGCGGCGGGTGGCCGCATCCTCGGTGCTTTTGGCGACGGGGCTGTCGATCCTGACGGTCTGGGGCTGGCTTGCGGTGCTGCCCTAGCTTGGTAACAGTCCCCGCAGCCGTTCTGACCGGCGGCGCAGCATTTCCACCGTGGCCAGCAACACGATCGAGATCGCCACCAGCACGGTTGCCGCTGCCAGGATCGTCGGGCTGATCTGCTCGCGCAGGCCGGTGAACATCTGCCATGGCAGGGTTTTCTGGGCCGCCGCCCCGACGAACAGCACCACCACGACTTCGTCAAAAGAGGTGATGAAGGCAAAGAGCCCACCTGACACCACACCGGGCAGGATCAGCGGCATCTGCACCTTGAAAAACGTCTGCGTCGGTGTCGCCCCCATATTGGCGGCGGCGCGGGTCAGCGAATGGTCAAACCCGACCAGCGTTGCGGTCACGGTGATGATGACAAAGGGAATACCCAATGCCGCATGGGCCAGGATCACCTTGACATAGCCGGTGAAGGACCGCGAAAAGCCCAGCGCGCTTTCCATCCACAGACCCAGCTGGCTGTAGAAAAAGAACATGCCGGTGGCGGAAATGATCAAGGGGACGATCATCGGTGAAATCATGATCGCCATGATCGCGCGCCGGTAGGGGACATGCGATTGCGACAGGCCGATGGCCGCCAGCGTGCCCAGGCTGACCGACAACAGCGTCGCAAAAGGCGCGATGATCAGCGAATTCTGCAAGGGCCTGATCCAGTCAGGATTGGTGAAAAAGTCGCGGTAATGGCGCAGCGAATAGCCCGCGGGGTCCAGCGCCAGCATTTCCGGCGTGAAGGTGAAAAAGCTTTCCGCGTTGAACGACAGCGGGATGATGATCACGATCGGGGCGACCAGAAAGAACAGGATCAGCCCGACAATGACGCGGAATGTATAATGCCAGATCTTCTGGCCCGTGGTGGCGTAGATGGGCAGCGAGGCCATGGCGTTATCCTCCGAGTTTCACGTTGTCGATACCGACGATCCGGTCATAGGCCCAATAAAGCGCCAGCACGACGACCAGCAGGATCGTCCCCAGCGCCGCCGCCAGCCCCCAGTTCAGCGAGCTGGAAATATGATAGGCGATCCGGTTAGAGATAAAGATCCCCGAAGTGCCGCCCACGATTTCCGGCGTGATGTAATAGCCGATCGACAGGATGAATACGAGGATCGACCCCGCCCCGATGCCGGGCACCGATTGCGGGAAATAGACCCGCCAGAACGCGGTCCAATTCGTGGCCCCCAGTGACTTTGCCGCGCGCAGATAGCTGGGCGGGATCGTCTTCATCACCGAATAAAGCGGCAGGATCATGAAAGGCAGCAGGATATGCGTCATCGCGATGATCGTGCCGGTGGCATTATTGATCATGGTCAGGCGGCTTTCATCGGCGACCAGCCCGACCCAGACCAGCAGGTCGTTGATCACCCCTTGCTGTTGCAGCAACACTTTCCAGGCCGATGTGCGCACCAGCAGCGAGGTCCAGAACGGCAGCAGCACCAGGATCAGCATCAGGTTCGCCTGCCGCGATGGCAGGTTGGCCAGCATCCAGGCGACCGGATAGCCCAGCAGGATACAGGACACCATGATCGTCAGCGACATGATCAGCGTGCGGATGAACAATCTGACATAGATCTGCTGGTTTTCAGGCGCGCTCTGGATGCCTTCGGGGGTTTGTTTCAGATCGACAGCATTCAGGAAATAGCTGGCCGTATAGGCCGGGCTATAGGTCTGGATGACCTGCCAGGTTTGGGTCTCGCCCCAGCCGCGATCGCTGTCGACAAAGGCCGCGCGGATATCGGGGGCCGCGAAACCGGCGACGGCGGCACCTGCGGCGGCCAGCATGTCATTGGGGGCGGCGCCGGCGATCCGGGGCGCGGGATCGGCAAGCAGATCCTCGTAAAGCGCGATATAGACCACGTTCCAAGGCTGTTCCTCGGTCGGGCTGTCATTATTGGTCTGCTGCGTGACGCGGGCGAAATCGGCATAGACATCCGCGCTGCGGGGCAGGGCGGCGCGCGCCGATTCCGAGACGATGAACGCAGGCTCTGTTGCGGCCCCGGCGCGCGCGGCGATCCAGTCAGGATCCGCCATCAGCGCCACCCAGGTGGCGGGGTCGGCCCATGCGGGGTCAAGTGCGGTGAATTGCGCGGTCAGATCTTCGCCCATGTCTTCGACATCGCGGCCTGAGCGGCGGAATTGCGAGGAAATCCCTGCGGTTTCGTAATTGAGGCGCGATCCAAGGCGGGTGTGGATCCGCTCTTCGACCGCCACCATCATATCGGCGGCAAAAGCGCGGAACACGTCTTCATCAGGCAGCTGATCGGCCGCGGCATCCCAATCGGCCAGCGCATCAACCGTGCGCGGGATCGTGTCGCTGACAATCTGGTTTTCGACCGAGCGGAACAGCATTTGTCCAATCGGGATAACAAAGGTGATCAGGATGAACAGCAATAGCGGCGCGATCAGCAGCAGCGCGCGCAGTTTCTGGCGGCGCAATGCACGGTTCAGGCTGGATTTGAGCGTGCGGCCATCGGCGGCCATCATCTGTTCTGCCATGGGACGGGACCTTTGGTTGGGGGCGTAAGGCGGGGTCAACCCCGCCCTACCTTTGGGCACGACCGCTACGGCCGGCCTTTGTGTCAGGCATGGGGCGGGGGTTTCCCCGCCCCTGCCATCAGCGCTTTATTGTGCCAGCCAGGCCTGGAAACGTGCATCCAGGTCGTCGCGGTAATCCGCCCACCACATGTAATTCTGCACGAAGGCATTGGATGAGTTTGCCGGATCGGTTGGCATATGTGGTGCCATGTCGATGCCCAATGTCGCATGGGTGGATACCAGCGGTGCCGAAGAGGCGCGTGCCGGGCCGTAAGAGATGAACTTGGCCTGATCCGCCAGACGCTGAGTGTCTGTCGCGAAGTAGACGAAATCCAGCACGCGGGCCAGACGGTCCTCGGGCAGACCGGCGGGGATGATCCAGCCGTCAAGGTCATAGACCTGTGCGTCCCAGAGCATTTCCAGCGGCTGGTCCTGTTCCACGATCGCCGAGAAGAAACGGCCATTGTAGGACGAGCCCATCACGGCTTCGCCATCGGCCAGCGACTGGATGCTTTCGGCGGCAGAGGTCCACCAGATCGTGCTGTCCTTGATCGTGTCCAGCTTGGCAAAGGCGCGGTCCTGGCCTTCGGTGGTTTCCAGCGTGTCATAGACCTCTGCGAAAGGCACGCCATCACAGATCAGCGCCCATTCAAGGTTATCAAGCGGCACACGCTGCAGGGTCCGTGTTCCTGGGAAATTTTCCAGATCGAACAAGGCGCAGATATCGGATGGTGTCGCGCCATTCCAGGCGGCCACATCGGTGCGATAGGCGTTCGTGGTCGAATAGGCGATCTGCGGAATGAAGCAATCCGAGATGATCAGGTCGCCGAAATCCTCGCTTGCGGGTGTGCCATCGGGGGCAGCCGCCAGGATCGCGTCATGATCGACTTCCATCGCCAAACCTTCGTCGCACAGGCGCATCGCATCAGCGGCCACGACATCGACCAGGTCCCAGGTCAGGTTGCCGGCCTCGTCCATGGCGCGCAGTTTTGCCACGGCCTCGGGCGAGCTTTCGTCCCAAGATGCACGCACATCGGGGTTGGCGGCCAGATAGGGTTGCAGATAGGCATTGTCCTGGCTGGCTTGATAGGCGCCGCCCCAGCTGACGATGGTCATGTCATTGGCCATATGGCCATCGGCAAAGGCGGTGGTTCCGGCCAGCGTCAGCGCTGTCGTTGCCATCATTGCTTTGGTCAATTTCATTTTTTAAACTCCCGTTGTCACGCCCGGTTCGTCTTGTCATGAGGGCCACCCACCGGGCGGCGGTGGCCCTGCAAAAGCCGTCACGCGTCGAGCGCGCGGCAATCCTGTGCCAGCCAGCCGATGTCGATCTGGGTGCCGGGGGTCAGCCGGACCTGATCGGGGGCGTTGCGGGTCTTGATCACGAAATCATCCATGCCGGCGACCCGCAGGCGGGTGCGGAAAATGTCACCCATATAGATGAATTCCAGCACTTCGGCCTTGAGCGTATGCGCCCCGGGCTGCAGGCGGGTCTTGTCGATCTCGACGCGTTCGGGACGGATCGACACTTTGGTGCGATCCCCCACGGCACCGACATTGACGGGCATCGCATCGATCACATCGCCGCTGTCCAGCCGCACGGTGCAGCGGGCGTCCGAAATCTCTTGGACGACGCCGGTCATGGTGTTGTTCTCGCCGATGAACTGCGCCACGAAACTGTTTTGCGGGCGTTCATACAGATCGTCAGGCGTGGCCAATTGCTGGATCCGGCCATCGTTGAACACGGCCACACGGTCCGACATGGTCAGCGCCTCGGTCTGGTCATGGGTGACATAGACCACGGTGATGCCCAGCTGATGCGCCAGATTGGTGATCTCGAATTGCAGGGTTTCGCGCAATTGCTTGTCCAGCGCGCCCAGCGGTTCATCCATCAGCACCAGTTCCGGCTCGAAGACCAGCGCGCGGGCCAGGGCGACGCGCTGCTGTTGTCCGCCGGACATCTGCGCGGGGCGGCGGGCGGCGAAATCGCCCATCTGCACCATATCCAGCGCGCGTTTGACCTTTGCCTCGCGTTCGGATTTGCCCATTTTGCGCACTTCGAGCGGGAAGGACAGGTTTTCCCCCACCGTCATATGCGGAAAAAGCGCGTAATTCTGGAACACCATGCCGATCCCGCGCTTATGGGGGGGGATATTGTTCACCGAGACACCATCGAGCCGGATATCGCCATGCGTTGCGGTTTCGAATCCGGCGAGCATCATCAGGCAGGTCGTCTTGCCCGATCCCGACGGGCCAAGCAGGGTCAGAAATTCACCCTTGGGTATCGTCAGATTCAAATCTTTGACGACCAATGTCTCGCCGTCATAACTTTTTTGCACGCGTTCGAACGCGACGAAAGCTTCGTCGTTCTTGACTTGTTGCAATCCCAAACCTCCCCGGTTTTGGCTATTTATTTTCACTAACTAAAACGCCGCAAGCCCCGAGATGCAACGCGAAAGGGCCCCTTTTCGCGACAAAACCGACATGTTGCGCAAACAGACCCAAAAAGCGCAATGATTATGCGTCATGGCCGGGCATCCGGCAATTTGTGAAAAGCGTATGCCGGGTTTGTCCGGGCGGCTGTCGGGCATGTCGCGGGCTGGATCGGATCGGCCTGCGCTGATCGCGGTGTGAAAATGGGCGGAACCGGTGTTTTGCCCTGCGCTCTTTGGGCTGCCTGCGTCTGCGACGCAGTGGCGGCCTCCGGCGGGGATATTGAGGCTCGAAAGATGATGCGGGTGATCGCCAAGGGGGGCGCGATAATTGGGCGGGGCGGTAATCGGGATTATTGCGTCGCGCAGCATTGCCTTTTTACCGTCAAAAGAGTGATCCTGTCCCGGCGGTGGCAGGTCTTTGCGCGCCGCAGCACTTTATTGCCAATTTGAGAGAATCATGACCGAAACCCTGTTTCCGCCGCGCCCTGCACCTGTCGTTCCCGTGACGGGGGCTGCGGGTTTTCCGGTGGCCCGCATCTTTTGCGTGGGCCGCAATTACGCCGCCCATGCCGCCGAAATGGGCCATGAGGTTGACCGCGAGGCGCCATTCTATTTCACCAAATCCGCCCATGCCCTGCTGCAGTCGGGCCAGGATATGCCCTATCCGCCGCGCACCGAAGATCTGCATCATGAAATGGAATTGGTCGTGGCGATCGGTGCGCAGGCGCGCGACATCGCGCTGGCCGATGCGCTGGAGGTCGTGCTGGGCTATGGCTGCGGGCTGGATATGACCCGCCGCGATCTGCAGGCCGCCGCCAAGGACAAGCGCCGCCCCTGGGACACCGGCAAGGATTTCGACAATGCCGCGATCATCGCGCCGATCACCCCTGCGGCTGATGTGCCGGCGCTGGCCAGCCTGCCGATCACGCTGTCGGTCAATGGTGCGGTCCGCCAAAGCGCGCATCTGTCCGATATGATCTGGTCGGTGCCCGAGATCATCGCGGATCTGTCCACGCTTTACACGCTTTTGCCCGGTGATCTGATCATGACCGGCACGCCGGCCGGTGTTGGCCCGGTGCGGCGCGGCGATCTGATGGAAGGCCGCATCGGTGATCTGGCCCCCGTTGTCGCGCGGGTGGTGTGACGTCATTGCGCTTGCGCCGCAGCAAGGCTTGACGCAAAGCTGCGCCAAGGTTTTCAGGGAGGCTTTCATGACCATTACCCGCCGTCTTTTCGCTGGCCTTGCCGCTGCCGCCATCGGCGCGGCCGCCAGCGCGCAAGAGGTGACGCTGCGCCTGCATCAATTCCTGCCCGCGCAGGCCAATGTCCCCGCCAATATCCTCGATGTCTGGGCTGACAGGGTCGAGGCTGACAGCAACGGCCGTATCAAGATCGACCGGTTTCCGTCGATGCAATTGGGCGGCACGCCGCCGCAGCTGATCGATCAGGTGATCGACGGTGTCGCCGATATCGTCTGGACGCTGCCGGGCTATACGCCGGGCCGTTTCCCGCAGCTTGAGGTCTTTGAGCTGCCTTTCATCTCGCCCGATGCCGAAGCCACATCGCGTGCCTTTTGGGACCTGGCCGAGGAACGGATGATGGAGAGCGATTTCGCCGCTTTCAAACCCCTTGGCCTTTGGGTGCATGGTCCCGGCGTGATCCATGCCAACCGCCCCGTGGCCGCGATTGCGGATCTTGAAGGGCTGAAATTGCGCGGCCCGACCCGGGTCATCACCAACCTGCTGACCGATCTGGGCGCCACCGCTGTCGGCATGCCGGTGCCTGCCGTCCCCGAGGCCCTGTCGCGCGGCGTGATCGATGGTGCGGTCATCCCGTGGGAAGTCGCCCCCTCGATCCGGGTGCAGGAATTGGTCACCAACCACACCGAATTCGCCGGTGAGGCGCTTTATGCCGCGACCTTTATTCTGGCGATGAATACGAATAGTTACAACGCTTTGACGGATGATCTGAAGGCGGTGATCGACGCCAATTCCGGCCTTGAGTTTTCCGCTTTCGCCGGACGCACCCAACAGGCGGGTGATGCGGATGCCCGCGCCCTGGCCGCAGCGGCGGGCAATCTTATCATCACCCTGACGCCCGAACAGACCGCCCCCTGGCGCGATGCGGCTGCCGCCACAACCGCCGCCTGGATTGCCGAGGCTGACGCCGCAGGCATTGACGGCACCGGGCTTTATACGGCGGCGACTGCCTTGATTGCCAAGCACGCAGGCACCGACTAGACAGCGGGGGCGTTTTCACCGCGGGGGTGTCTCTTGTTTCATCTGCTGATTACCCGGCTGGCCCAGGGCAGCGCGCTTTTGGGCGGGCTTGTGCTGATCGGGCTGGTCTGCCTTGTCTGTGCCAGTATCCTGGGGCGCGAAACCGGCGCGCTGGCGATTGCGGCGGGCTTTGGTGATCTGGTGCGCGGCGCCGGGATTGGCCCTGTCACGGGGGATTATGAATTGGTCGAGGCGGGGATGGCCTTTGCCGTCTTCAGCTTTTTGCCGCTGACACAACTGACCGGGGCCCATGCGCGGGTCGATATCTTTACCGCCGGGCTGGGGCCGCGCGCCAATGCGGCGCTGTCCGCTTTCTGGGCGGTGGTGATGGCGCTGGTGATCTTGCTGATCACATGGCGGCTGGCTGCGGGGTTGCAAGACAAGCTGCGCTACGGCGAGACCACGTTCTTGTTGCAATTCCCGGTCTGGTGGGCCTATGCGGCCTGCCTTGTGGCGGCCTGCATCGCCTGTATCGTCAGCCTCTATTGCGCAGCGCTGAGCCTGACCGGAAAGCGCGCGGAATGAGCGATCTTGCCCTGGGCTTTCTGTCCTTTCCGGTCCTGCTGGGGCTGATCTTTCTGCGCGCGCCGATCGGGCTTGCCATGCTGATCTGCGGGATCGGCGGGCTGTGGCTGGCGACAGATGGGACGATGGTCTTCATGGCGCGGCTGAAATCCGAAACCTATTCGACCTTTTCCAGCTATAGCCTGTCGATCATCCCGCTGTTTTTGCTGATGGGGCAATTCGCCAGCCATTCGGGGATGTCGCAGGCCCTGTTTCGCGCGGCAGGGGCGTTTCTGGGGCATCGCAAAGGCGGGATGGCCATGGCCGCCGTCGGGGCCTGCGCGGGGTTCGGCGCGATCTGCGGCTCGTCGCTGGCAACGGCGGCAACCATGAGCAAAGTGGCGCTGCCCGAATTGCGCCGGTCGGGCTATGCGGGCGGGTTCGCCACGGCAACGCTGGCGGCGGGGGGGACGCTGGGCATCCTGATCCCGCCTTCGGTGATCCTGGTGATCTATGCGATCCTGACCGAACAGAATATCGCCAAGCTTTTCGCCGCAGCCATCATTCCGGGGCTGCTGGCGGCTTTGGGCTATATGCTGACCATCGCGATCTATGTGCGCATCTATCCCGATCAGGCCGGCACACAAGACCGGATGCCGATGCGCGACCGCTTGCAGGCGCTGCTGCCGGTCTGGCCGGTGCTGTTGGTCTTCGGGCTGGTAGTGGGCGGGATCTACAATGGCTGGTTCACGCCCACCGAAGGGGCGGCGGTCGGCGCGGCCGGGACGGGGCTGATCGCGCTGGCGGCGGGCAGGCTCGGCTGGGGGGCGCTGCGCGACAGCCTGCTGCAAACCGCGACCGGCACCGGGATGATCTTTTTCATCGTGCTGGGGGCAGGCTTCTACAACGGCTTTCTGGCGCTGACGCAAGTGCCACAAGAACTCTCGGCCTGGGTCGCAGGGCAGGGGTTCAGCCCGATGATGATCATGCTGATGATCCTGGTCTTTTATCTGATCCTGGGCTGTTTGATGGACAGCCTGTCGATGATCCTGCTGACGGTGCCGATCTTCTGGCCGGTGGTCGCGACGCTCGATTTCGGCATGACGCCCGATCAGCTGGCGATCTGGTTCGGCATCCTGGTGCTGATCGTGGTCGAGGTCGGTCTGATCACGCCGCCTGTGGGGATGAATCTCTTCATCATCAACAGCATGGACCGGACCACGAAAATCACCGCGACCTATCGCGCCGTGCTGTTCTTCGTGGCTTCCGACATCATCCGCGTCGTGATCCTGCTGATCTTCCCGATCATCACCCTAATCCTGATCTAGCCCATCTTCCGAGCCCAAATATCCCCGCCGGAGGCATAAAAGTTTTTACGTCCTCACATCCGGCGCTGACCGTCCCGTCCGCGCCGTAATCCCCGCGACAGCATCGACCGCTGCCGCCAGCGGGGCCAGCACGTCGCCTGCATCATGATGCAGGTCACCGGGCGCTGTGACCAGCTGTTCAAGATAGATGCGCAAGGTCGCGCCGCTGGTGCCGGTGCCGGACAGGCGCAGGACCGCGCGCGCGCCATCCGCGAAACAAAGACGCAGGCCCTGGCCGGTGCTCAGGCTGCCATCGACAGGATCGGCATAGGCGAAATCATCGGCTTGCGTCACCCGCAGCCCTGCAAAGCGCTGGCCCGGCAAGCTGTCCAGCCGCGCGCGCAGATCCGCCATCAGCTGATCGGCGACAGCGCTATCCACATCCTCGTAATCATGGCGCGTATAATAATTGCGCCCATAGCGCTGCCAATGCGCGGCCATCAGATCGGCCACCGATTGTCCGGACACGGCGATGATGTTCAACCACATCAGCACCGCCCAGAGCCCGTCCTTTTCGCGGATATGGTCCGATCCGGTGCCGGCACTTTCTTCGCCACACAGCGTGATCTGCCCGGCATCCAGCAGATTGCCGAAATATTTCCAGCCCGTCGGCGTCTCGTGGCAGGCGATGCCCTTGGCCGCCGCCACCCGGTCCACCGCGCCCGAGGTCGGCATCGACCGCGCCACCCCCGCCAGCCCGACCCGATAGGCTTTGGCCAGATGCGCGCGATCCGCGATCAGCGCCAGGCTGTCAGAGGGCGTCACATAACAGCCGCGCCCGACAATCATGTTGCGATCCCCGTCGCCATCGCTTGCCGCGCCGAAATCCGGCGCATCAGGCCCCATCATCAGCCCCATCAGATCCGCCGCCCAGATCGGGTTGGGATCGGGATGGCCGCCGCCGAAATCGGGCAGAGGTGTTGCGTTCATCACGCTCTCGGGGCTGGCGCCGCAGCGATCCACCAGCAGCGCGCGCGCATAGGGGCCGGTGATGGCATGCATCGCATCGAACCGCAGCGTAAAGCCGCCCGCGATCAGCGCGGCAATGGCGTCAAGATCGAACAATTCTTCCATCAGCGCCAGATAATCATCCACAGGGTCGATCACGCGGACCTGCATCGCGCCGAGTGTCACCTCGCCCAAAGCATCCAGCGTGATATCGGCGCTGTCGGCGATGCGGATACGGCTGATCTTTTCGCTGGCCGCAACGATGGCGGCGGTCACGCCTTCGGTCGCGGGCCCGCCATTGGCCATATTGTATTTGAGGCCGAAATCAGCCTCGATCCCGCCCGGATTATGGCTGGCCGACAGGATGAAACCGCCATCCGCGCCGGTCTTGCGGATCAGATGCGAGGCGGCGGGCGTGGATAACAGCCCGCCTTGCCCAAGGATCACCCGTGCTGCGCCATTGCCCGCCAGAATGCGCAGGATGATCTGGATCGCGGCGGCGTTGAAATAGCGCCCGTCGCCGCCCAGCACATAGGTTTTGCCCGCCGCACCGCCGGTGCCGTCGACAATGGCCTGCACATAATTTTCCAAAAACAGCGGCGCCATGAAGGCGCGGGTCTTGCGCCGCAGGCCCGAAGTGCCTGCCCTCTGCCCCGAAATGGGCGCTGTCGCAATCTCGCGGATGTGCATTTGATACCTCTTGGCGGGGGTCAGACCCGCGCTTGCTGTCCGTCAAAGGTGAAATCGCAGGGCAGGGCCTTTGCGATGACATGCTGGGCATTGGGAATGTCATTGCTCTCGGCCCGCCGGGTGGCGGCGGCGCGCGACAGGTTCTGGCTCAGCCAGCGCTGGATCAGCCGCGCGCGCAATTCCGGCAGCGGCACGTCCAGCCGCACCGAGACATCCCAAAGACCGGCAAGATCGGCCCAGGGGGCCTGGTCGAACATCAGGTAATTGCCCTCGACGATCACGAAAGGGGCCTGGGCGGGGACGGCAATTGCCCCTGCGACCGACAGATCGCGCATCCGGTCAAAGCTGGGTGCGACGACATCCTCTTGCGCCTTGATCGCCCGGATCAGCCGGACAAAGCCCTGCGCGTCGAATGTATCGGGCGCGCCTTTGCGGGCCAGCAGGCTGCGCGCCTCCAGCAACGCATTATCCAGATGAAAGCCATCCATCGGCACCACGACGCTGCGTTTGCCGCGCGCGCCCAGCCTGCGCGCCAGTTCCGCCGCAAAGGTCGATTTGCCCGATCCCGGCGCGCCCGCAACCGCCACGATCAGGCGCGGCGCAGCGCGGCCCAGCAGCATATCGGCCAGATCATGGACGTGGCGTGTCACGATGGTCAAAGCTTTGCCTGTCGGTTCTTGGTGCATTTTTCCAAACCTAACGCGGTTGCCGCGACGGCGCGACCTGTTTCTTGCAACACTTTGCGGGCGGGATTGATCCAGATCAAAGAAACATTCCAAAAATGAAATGTATTGAGGGGCAGCGCAATTCAATATCGGAGATGTCATCATGACCACGACACGCACAAGACCAGCGGACAGCTATTCGCCGCTATACTTTCTGGCCTCGCTTGGGGCGGGTGGCTTGTCCGTCACCTTTTTCATGTATCTGATGTTCTGGGTGCCATTCTCGGGCCGCCCGGTGCCGGTGTTCGAGGATCTGGCGGCGGTTTTCGCCTCTGGCCCGCTGGCATTGCAGATCGCCGTGGCCATTGCCATGGCGGGGATCGCGGTGATGGCGTTTTTCAATATCAAGCTTTTGGTCTGGAACCTGGGCGCTTTGGCGCGGTTCCGCCAGACCCCGGCCTATGCCGCGCTGCGCGCCTCAAATGCGCAAAGCGCGCTGCTGGCCGCGCCGCTGGCTGTCGCGATGACGATCAACGGCTTGTTCATCGTCGGGCTGGTCTTTGTGCCGGGGCTGTGGAACGTGGTGGAATACCTGTTCCCCTTCGCGATGCTGGCCTTTCTGGCTGTGGGCATCTGGGCCTTGCGGCTGATCGGCGATTTTCTGGGCCGGGTGCTGTCGCAGCCCGAAGGGTTTGACATCAAGGCGCATAATTCCTTTGCGCAGATGCTGCCTGCCTTCGCGCTGGCCATGGTCGCTGTCGGCCTTGCCGCCCCCGCCGCAATGAGCGGCAATGCCGCCGTTGTCGGGATCGCGCTGATGCTGTCCAGCTTCTTTGGGGTGGCTGCCGTCGTCTATGCGATCTTTGCCGCCATCACCGGCATGTCCGCGATGCTGCAACATGGCACCGCGCGCGAGGCTGCGCCCACCTTGATGGTCGTCGTGCCTTTGCTGACCATTCTGGGCATCCTGTCGATGCGCCAATCGCATGGGCTGCATATGGGCTTTGACACGGTGACCCATGCGGCCGAGACGATGATGTTCATGGCGCGGATTCTGGCTGTGCAGGTGCTTTTCGTGCTGCTGGGCCTGCTGGTTTTGCGCAAGCAGGGCTATTTCAGCGATTTCGTGCTGGGCGGTAAAACCTCGCCCGGGTCCTATGCGCTGGTCTGTCCGGGGGTCGCCTTGTCGGTCATGATCCAGTTCTTCGTGAACAAGGGGCTGGTGGCCGCCGGTCTGATCGCCAAGTTCGGCATGGTTTATTGGAGCCTGACCGCCCTGGCCATCGCCGCGCAGATCCTGATGATCGCGCTGGTGATCCGGCTGAACCGGCAGCATTTCGGCCAGCCCGCCGCGACCGGCACGCTGGTGGCTGCCGCGTAACCAACCAAGCCCCGGCCCTGACGACAGGGCCGGGGCTTTGCCTTGTCCGGCGCTCGGACCTGCGCAAAGGCTTGATCCAGATCAACGTCCGGGCCGGTCGACCGCTGTATACATTTATATATTGTTATGTAGAAATGTTTATGGCAATCTGAACACAGCCAATTCAGGGAGGGATCGAGTTGGAAAACGAACGTCACATCACCGCGTCACGCCGCGCATTCATGGGGCTTTTCGCCGGTGGGCTGGCCACAGCCGCCGCCGTGCAGCCCGCCCGTGCGGCCATGGTGCAGACACAGGCCCGCATCGTCATCATCGGGGCGGGGGCTGCGGGGACAGCGCTTGTCAACCGGCTGGTCGAGCGGCTGGAAGGCGCGCAGATCACCATTCTGGACCCAAGGGTCGAACATTGGTACCAGCCTGGCCTGTCGCTGGTTGCCGCGGGGCTGAAACCCGCCTCTTATACCCAATCCATGACCACCGACTGGCTGCCGCGCGGGGTGACCCATGTCGCCGCTGCCGCCGCAGCCATCGACCCGATCACCAAGACCGTGGACACGACAACCGGCGAAACTCTGGCCTATGATTTCCTGGTCGTGGCCCCCGGTCTGGTGCTGGATCACGACGCGATCGAGGGATTCTCGCTTGATATGGTGGGGGCAAACGGGATCGGCGCGCTTTATGCCGGGCCGGAATATGCCGCCAAGACATGGTCCGCCGTGGCGCGTTTCGCCGAAGAAGGCGGCGTCGGTCTGGGCACGCGTCCGGCCACGGAAATGAAATGCGCCGGCGCGCCGCTGAAACATGCGTTTCTGGTCGATGATATCGCGATCCGCACCGCAGGGCGCGGCAAGCATGAAATGCATTATGCCGCCAATAACCAATCCTTGTTCGGCGTGCCGATTGTCGCGGAAAAACTGCGGATGCTGTTCGGCGAACGCCAGATCACAACGCATTACAACCATGTTTTGCGCGCCATTGATCCGGGCCGCAAGCGGGCGACCTTTACCACGCCCGATGGCGATGCCGAACTGCCCTATGATTACCTGCATGTCATCCCGCCCCAGCGCGCCCCCGAGGTGATCCGCCAATCGGGCCTCAGCTGGGCGGATAAATGGACCGATCAGGGCTGGGTCGAATGCGATATGCAGACCCTGCGCCATCTGCGTTACCCCGAGATTTTCGCGCTGGGCGATGTCGCCGGTGTGCCCAAGGGCAAGACCGCCGCATCCGTGAAATGGCAGGTTCCCGTGGTCGAGGATCATCTGGTCGCCGCCATTCAGGGCCGCGAAGGCACCGCCAGCTATACCGGCTATACCTCTTGCCCGCTGATCACCCGTGTCGGGCGCGCGATGCTGATCGAATTCGATTACAACAATAATCTGGTGCCCTCTTTCCCCGGCCTGATCGCTCCGCTCGAAGAATTGTGGATCAGCTGGCTGATGAAAGAAGTCGCCTTGAAAGCCACTTATAACGCCATGTTGCGTGGCAAAGCCTGAGGGAGAGAGCAAATGGAAGAACTGACATTCGGCACGATGATCGCCGTTTTCGAGGAAATGTTCGGCCGTGGCCTGTTCTGGGCCTTGGTCGTGGCGGCGGCGCTGGTCACGGGCTTTTATCTTTATGTGCTGATCCGCGACCGCGCCTTGTCGATGCGCAAGTTTCTGGTGGCGCAGATCGCTATGCCTTTTGGCGCGGTGGCGGCTGTCGTTTTCGTGTTGGCGATCACCAATTCGACCATGCGCGATCTGGGCGGGCCGGTGGACCTGATCGTCTTTCTCGGCATCGCGGTGATGGGCGCTGTGGGGGCGGCGATCCTTGTCTATGCGGTCCAATCGCTGGTCCGGCGCAAGCAGGCGGTCTGAGAACGAAGTCCCTGCCATGCGAAAGCGCGCATGGCAGGGTCTGTCGCGCCGGTCAGTCGGCGGCAGTCGCCTCGATCTCGATCATGAGCGTCGGGATCGCAAGGCGCGTGACACCCAGCAGGGTCATCGGCGGCGCGTTTCCGGTCGGGCCAAAGCGCGCGCCCAGCAGGTCGAAGTTCTGCAAGGCGGCATCGACGTCGGTTGCGTAAACGTTCAGGCGGATGACATTGCCCAAACCCATGCCTGCCTTGGCCAGCACGTTTTCCAGATTGTCGAGCGTCAGCCCGATCTGCCCCCGCATGTCGCCTGCGTGTTGTGGCGCACCCGTTGCGTTCACGGCCGTCTGACCTGCACAGACAAGGTGGCGGGATATCCCGGTGACGATCTCGCCCTGAGAGTAGCCTAGCGCGAGCGACCAGTCCCACGGGTTGACAGCGATGCGTTGCATTGTCGGTTTCTCCTTTTGTTGACATTTGCATCACCTCTTTGGGGTTAAATGGTGCCAAAATTTGTCACCAATCATGCTATGATCGCACCATGACCATCGTTCTTCGCCATGACGCCATCGTGCGCAGCTTGCGCCGCAACGGGATGCTGACTGTCGGCGCGCTCGCCAGCATGGTCGGTGCGTCACGGCGCACGATCCTGCGCGACCTTGCCGCCTTGCGCGCGCAGGGTTTCATCATTCACGCCGAGGCCGGGCCGGGGGGCGGTGTGCAGCTTGATCCCAGTTCGGTCCAGACCAGCCCGCGCCTGTCTGTGCCCGAAGTGTTCGCCCTGCTCATCAGCGTCGCGGCCATGCGGGCTGACGGAAACCTGCCTTTTGCAGCCCTTGCCGATGCTGGTCTTGCCAAGATCGAAAAGGCCCTGCCGCCCGAAAAGGTGCGCGACCTGCGCCGGTTTCTGGATTGCCTGCATGTCGGGAAACTGTCGCCGGAACAGGACCTGTCGGATGTGCGGCCGATTGCCCCCGCGGTGCTGCCCGCTTTCGAGACGGCCTTTTTGCAGCGCTCACCACTCCGCTTTCAGTACCGCGACGCGCAGGGTGTGAAGACCGCGCGCGAGGTCGAACCGCAGGCGGTGCTGATCCTGACACCGCTGTGGTATCTGGTCGCTTGGGACCCGGCGCGCGACGGATTTCGGCATTTCCGGATGGACCGGATCAGCCAGCCCGAGATCGTCGCAGGGCACACATTCCGCAAGCGTCATGTGCCATTCGCGGATGATGTCTGTCCCTATCGCGACTTGCTGAAATAAAATATTTATAAAACTAATTTTATAGGTATGTTGCCCGCATGGTTGATACGAATCCCCATGCCCGCGCGCTGGCGGCCCTTGGCCATGATGCCCGCCTGTCGATCTTTCGCCTGCTGGTGAAGGCCGGACATGACGGTCTGCGCGTCGGCGAGATTGGTGATCATCTGGGCATTGCACCCTCGACGCTGGCGCATCACCTGTCGAGCTTGGTCGATGCGGGGCTGGTGGTACAGGACAAGCAGGGGCGCGAGGTCTTTAACCATGTTGATTTCGCGGCGATGAACCGGCTGGTCGGGTTTCTGACAGCGCAATGTTGCGTCGGTGTCAGCCGGTGATTGCCAGATTGCCGGCCAGCAGCTGCGGCCTGACCATTGCAGCGCTTGGCACGTCCCAGACCGTGGGCTGGGCGTCCAGCTATTATATCCCCGCCGTGCTGGCCGTGCCGATGGCCGACAGCTTTGGCGTGTCGCCGGTCTGGGTCTTTGGCGCCTTTTCGATGGCGCTGGTGGTTTCGGCCATTGTCGGGCCTTGGGCGGGGGCGCGGATCGATGGCAAGGGCGGGCGCGGCGTGCTGATGCTGTCGAACCTTATCTTTGCGCTGGGGCTATGCCTGCTGGCGGCGGCACCGGTGCCGGGGATGCTCTATCTTGGCTGGGCCGTCGTGGGGTTCGGCATGGGGATCGGATTATACGAGGCCGGTTTCGCCACGCTGGCGGGCATCTATGGCAAGGATGCGCGCGGCGCGATCACCGGGATCACGCTGATCGCGGGCTTTGCCAGCACTGTGGGCTGGCCCTTGTCGGGGCTGATGCTGGCGACATGGGGCTGGCGCGAGGCCTGTCTGGGCTGGGCGCTGATCCATCTGACCCTGGCGCTGCCGCTGAACGCCTGGCTGCCGCGCGGCAGCGAATCCTTGCCCAAACCCGCCACGCCTGAACCCGCAGGCCCGCCACCATCGCGGCGCGTTTTGTGGCTTTTGGCCTTTGTCTTTGCCGCGACATGGTTCAATGCCACCGCCATGGCCGCGCATCTGCCGGGGCTGTTGCAGGCGGCGGGGGCCAGCACCGCTGTCGCCATCGCGGCCGGCGCGCTGATCGGGCCGGCACAAGTCGCGGCGCGGCTGCTGGAATTCGGCCTGTTGCAGCGGTTTCATCCGCTGGTTTCGACCCGGCTGGCGGCGGCGGCGCATCCGGTGGCGGCGGTGGCGCTGATCTCTGTCGGCGGACCGGCGGCCTATGTCTTTGCGCTGCTGCACGGGGCGGGCAACGGGATCATGACCATCGCCAAAGGCACCTTGCCGCTGTCGCTGTTCGGGGCGGCGGGTTACGGCCAGCGGCTGGGCTGGCTGAATGCGCCCGCGCGGATCAGCCAGGCGGCGGCACCGCTGATCTTTGGCGCGGCGCTGACAGGCTGGGGCGTCAATGCGGTCTGGCTGACGGCCACCATCGGGCTGGCCGCTTTGCTGGCGCTTTTGACCCTCAAGCGCAGCTGAACGTGACTTGACCTTCCGCAGCGCTGGCCCGATACCGGGGCATCGTCGCAAATGGCAGGGAAAGAGGCGTTTTTGATGCATGAAAAGCCGATAACGACCGTGCCTGCGCAGCTTGCCCTTGCCTTGCAGACGCATGGCGCGCGCAAGGCGATCACCGATGCCGATCTATCGCTGACCTATGGCCAGCTGGCCGATTGCATCCAGCGGATTGGCGCGCATCTGCCTGACGGGCCGGTCGCGGTCTTTGGCAAACCCGGCACCCTGTTCGGGGCGGCGGTCACGGCCTGCGTCGTGCTGGGGCGGCCTTTCGTGCATCTGGACCCGGCCATGCCGCAAGAGGTGCTGGGCAACATCCTGTCGGAACTTGGCATCGATCTGGTGCTGCTGGCAGAGCCTGCCGGTCCAGCCCAGCTGCCCGCGCATATCCGAAACATTGATGTGGCGCAGGTCATCGCGGGCTTTGCCGATGCGCCGCCCGCGCCGATCCGCGCCGCCGATGTGGCGCCCGATGACATCATCTATCTGGTCGCGACCTCGGGCACGACGGGCAAGCCCAAATGCATCCCCGTCACGCAGGATGCGGCCTATCTGTCCTATCTGTGGCGCGACGCCTATACGCCTTATGGGCCGGACCAGATCGTCGGCATCTATATTTTCGCGATCTGGGAAATGTTCCGGCCTTTGCGCGATGGCGCGCAGCTTTGCATCCCGCGCTTTGCCGAATTGATGAACCCCGAGGCGCTGCTGGCCTTCCTGATCCGCCACCGCGTGACCGAGATGCTGTTCACCCCTTCGGCCTTTGACAAGATGCTGCAAGGCTGGACGGCCAAGGCGGCCGCCGGTCTGGCCCTGCGCCGCGTGATCCTGAACGGCGAGGTGGTCACTGACGCGCTGATCACGGCGGCGCAAGCCAAGCTTGCGGATGCAACATTATGGAATCTTTATTCAATCTGCGAAACGCATGATATCTGCATGACGCAGGTATCGGGCCAGTCCGACCCGCGCAACGCCGGTGCCGTGGGCAGGGCCATGCCCTATCTGCGCGCCGTGGTGCTGGATGATCACGACCAGCCTTGCCCGCCCGGCACCCCCGGCCTGCTGCATTTCGAAGGCGCGCGGATGCTGGGCCCCGGCTATGTCAACCGGCCCGAGGAAACCGCGCTGCGGTTTCGCGCAGTGACCATCGCGGGGCAGGCGACGCGGCTTTATGACACCGGCGACCAAGGCTATGTGACGGCGGATGGCATGATCCATGTCATGGGTCGCGTGGCGCATATGCTCAAACTGCGGGGTCATTCGATCCAGACGCGCGAGCTGACAGACTCCTTGCGCGGCTTTGTGGATTGCGCCTCGGCTTTGCCTTGGGTGCAGGATGTGCCGGGGCAGGGCAAGGCGCTGGTGTTCTATTATTGCGCTGATGCTGACCAATCTGCGGCGAACCGCGCGCGCTGGGGGATCGGCGCAGGGCAGGTGCGGATGCCTGCGGGGCTGTCGCAGGCTTTGCGCGCGGAATTGCCCGCCTATTGCGTGCCTGCCTATCTGGTGCGGCTGGAGGCGATGCCGCTGCATCCGGTGTCGGGCAAATATGATTACAAGGCCTTGCCGCCGATTACCGGCCTTGTGACGCAGGATGCGGGCGGGGCCGATCCACGGGCGAGCATGGCGCAGGCGGCCTTGGTGATGGGCTGCGAGACAGCGGCGCTTGACCCGGATCTGTCATTTCATGACCAGGGCGGCGATTCGCTGATGGCGGTGACCTTTCTGCTGGCGCTGGAACAGCATTACGGCCGCGCGGTCGATTTCGATTTCGCGCTGAACGTGCCTCTGGGCCGTTTGCATGCCCTTTTGTCCGACACGGCCCCCAAGATCCAGGCGCAGGGCCGGTTCGACCGCCCCGGTCTGTTGCTGACGGGGGCGACGGGGTTTCTGGGCAGCCGCGTGCTGGCGGCGGCGGCCCAGATCTTGCCGCAGGACGAGGTGATCTATTGCCTGATCCGCCCCAAACGCCGCGACCCGCTGGACCGGCTGCATGCTATCGCCGCTGCGCAGGGCGTCGATCCTGCGCGGCTGGTGCTGGTGCCTGCGGGCATTGACGCGCCGCGTTTTGGGCTGTGCGATGCCGATTACGCCGCCTTGGCCAACAGTACCCGGCAGGTGATCCATTGCGCGGCGATGGTCAATCTGGCGGTGGATCGCGACCATATGGAAAGCTGGTCAAAGGCGGGCATCGCCACAATCGTGCAATTCTGCCAGGAGGCCGGGGCCGATCTGCGGTTTTCATCCTCATCGGCGGTTTTCCCCGATCAGGGCGGCCGCTATCCCGAAGCGGCCACCACCATCTACCCGCAATGTTCCGGCTATGGCGCGGCCAAGATCGCCGCCGAGGCGCAGATCGCGGCATCAGGCGTGCCGGCGGCCATCGTGCGGCTGCCCTCGCTTTATGACCTGCATGCGCCGAACCCCAATGATATCTATGAAATCATCATGGCGGCCTGCGCGCGGATGCAAGCTGTGCCAGAGGGGCTGACGTTCCGGATGATCGATGTGGCTGCCGCCGCACAGTTTCTGGCAGGGCTGCGCGCGCCAGCGGGGCTGGCCTATTACAACCTGACCCCCGATATCTATACCAGCCCGCCGCAGGGCATGACGGCCTTGCCCGTCGCGGATTGGCTGCGTGATGCGCCCTTGTCCGAGGCCGAGCGCGCCTTGATCGCCAGTGATCTGTCAGTGCTGCACGCCCGCGCAACGCTGGATCATGGTGCCGCGCAGGCGATGTGGATGCAGATCAGCGGCCTGCCATGCCAAGCGCTGTCAGACCCTGCCGCGCTGATCCAGGCACGGCTGGGCGCGGCGGCGCGTCACCACAAAGACCCGGCATTGACCTGAATATCCTCCATCGTGATCGCGCGGCCCGCATCGCTGACCAGAAAGGCGATCAGATCGGCGATTTCATCTGGTTGGACCAGCGCGCCTTGGGGGTTAGAGGCCTCGTATTTGGCGCGCACGGCGGCGCGGTCTGCACCGGTATCGGCGATTTCCTGATCGATGAACTGGCGCAGCATTTCGGTCTCGACCCATGTCGGGCTGATGCTGACGCAGGTGACGCCATAGGCCGCGCCTTCCAGGCTGACGCAGCGGCCCAAGCCCAAGAGCCCCGCCTTTGACGCGCAATAGGCCGCGTTATTCGCCATGCCCTGATGGGCCGCGACCGAGGCAAGATTGACGATCCGCCCCCAGTGCCGCGCCTTCATGCCGGGCAGCACGGCGCGGATCATCTTGAACGTGCCGGTCAGATTGGTGTCGATCGTGGCATCCCACATGGCGTCAGGATGGTCGATCACCGGTGCTTCTTCATAGACGCCTGCGGTATTGATCAGGATATCGACCTTGCCATGCGCGGCCTCGACCGCCGCGACGAACGCCGCCACGCTGTCGGTGGACCGCACATCCAGCGCGCCTGTCATCACCGGCGCACCGATGGCCTTGTGCAGGGCCTTGATCGCGGCCTCATCCGCGCCGCGTCTTGCGCCGATACAGACTGTTACGCCCTGCGCATGCAGCCGGCGCGCGGTGGCCAGCCCCATGCCTGATAATCCGCCCGTGATGATGGCTGTTCTGGTCATGCTGTCCTGCCTGTTCTGTCGCTGCTTTGCTGCTTATGCGCTGATCAATGCCCAAGTTTCAACCGCAGCGCAGGTGCTCAGCTTTTGCGCTGGGCGATGATCTGCCCCAGATTGGTCTCGATCAGCTTGGCCAAGGCATGCACCTTTGCCGCCACCTCGCACCCCAGTGGCGTCAGGGTGTAATCGACATGCGGCGGCACCACCGGATGCGCCCTGCGCCGGACAAAGCCGTCATCTTCGAGCAGCCGCAAAGATTGCGCCAGCATCCGTTCGGACACGCCCCCGATCCGGCGGCGCAGCGCGCTGAACCGCAAAGTGCCGTCCTGCAAGGCGATCAGGATCAGCAGGCCCCAGCGGCTGGTCACATGGTTCAGCACCGCACGCGACGGGCAGCGGGCGTTCAAAACATCGGGGATCAGGTCTTCTGCCATGTTTTTGATACTTACAAAAATGTGTGTACTTCCTTTTCGTGCGTATCCCTTTATCTCTGCCCCGTCAACATCAACGAACGGAGCCTTTCATGACCATCGCCATCACCGGTGCCACCGGCCAATTGGGCGGCTTGGCGCTTGCCCATCTCAAAACGCTTGTCGATCCTGCCCAGATTACAGCCCTTGTCCGCGATCTGGGCAAAGCGACGGATCTTGGCTTTGCCGCGCGCGCCTTTGACTATACCGCACCGCAGGGGATGGGGGCTGCGTTGCAAGACGTCGATGTGCTGGTGCTGATTTCATCGAGCGATTTCAACGACCGCGTCGGCCAGCACCGCAATGTCATCAACGCGGCCAAGGCGGCGGGCGTGGGCCGGATCGTCTATACCTCGATCCTGCAGGCCGATCGCTCGCCGCTGCTGATCGCCTGCGATCACCGCGCGACCGAGGCTGCGATCAAGGACGCAGGCCTGACCGCCACGATCCTGCGCAATGGCTGGTATACCGAAAACTGGACCGGCACGCTGGATGCGGCGATCAGCGCGGGCGCCATGATCGGCGCTGCGGGCGAGGCCTGCTTTACCCCCGCCACCCGCGCCGATTATGCGCAGGCGCTGGCGGTGGTCGCGGCGGATGAGGCCCATGCCGGACAGGTCTATGAGCTGGGCGGTGATGCCGCGATCACGCTGGCCGATATCGCCGCCGAAGTGTCGCGCCAGACCGGCAAGACCATCCCCTATAACGATCTGCCCGGCGATGTGTATCAGGGCATTTTGCAAAGCATCGGCCTGCCTGCGGGTTTCGCGGCTTTGCTGGTCGATGTGGATCAAAAAGCCGGCGATGGCTGGCTGGCCGATCGCTCTGGCAGCCTGCGTCAGCTGATCGGCAGGCCGACCACCCCGCTGGCAGAGGCGGTGCGCGCCGCGCTGGCCTAGCCTGCGGGCCGGGTAAAGACCGCCATCTGGCTTGCGCCGCCCAGCGTGGGATGCGCACCGGCGATATCGTGAAAGGTGGCGGCATAGCCCGCCGCCTTGGCCGCACGCGCGCACCATGTGCGAAACCGGCGGCGGTCCCATTCGAAACGGTGGTCGGGGTGGCGCATCCGATGCGCTGGCACGCCCAATAGCGGATTGAATTCCGCATTGGGTGTCGTGATGATGATCGTCTGCGCGCGCAACACCGTGAACAGCGCGCGTTCCAGCCGCGACAATTGATCGGGGTCGATATGTTCGATCGTCTCTAGCAGCACCGCGCAATCATAACCTGCCAGATCGGCGGCGGGCTCGGTCATCGACCCGTGGCGCAGATCGATCTTGGCGGCGGTCACCTTCATCCGGGCCAATCGCGCGCGCAGCCGGTCAAGCGAGGCGTTGCAGATATCGATCCCGACCACGGCATTCAGCGCCGGCATCGCGGCCAGATGCACGAACAGATCGCCGTCGCCACAGCCCAGATCCAGCACGCGCCGCGCGCCGCTGGCGCTGATCGCGGCCAGCACGGCCTCTAGCCGGTCCTGATGCAGCCAGCTGGTCATCGGGGCGGCGGTTTGCGGGTCATGCGACAGGGATCGTCAGTTCCGCGCGCACGCCATCCGTGGCGAAATCGCGCGTGAAGATCCCGCCGAACAAAGACGCCGCGCGGTCGATGATCATCGAGCCTGATCCGCGCTCTGACGGGGGGGTGACGGCAGGGCCACCGGATTCCTGCCAGATCAGCTGGATCGCCTCGGGCTGCGCCTGCCATTGCACGCTGATCGTGCCCCCCGGCACCGAAAGGCTGCCGTATTTGACGGCATTGGTGACCAGCTCATGCAGGATCAACCCGACCCCCAGCGTCGCATTTGCCGATAATTCCACCGCCGGACCTGTCAGCACGACCCGCGTCTCGTCGTTTTCATAGGGCGCCAGCGAGGCCTGCACCAGATCATTGATCTGCGCATTGTCGCGCACCTGTGCATCGACCAGCACCAGATGGCTGCGCGCCAATGCTTCGAGCCGGGGCGGGAAATCGTGGCGCAGCCTGTCCAGCGTGTCGCTAGAGCGCAGCATCAGCCGGGTCAGCGCCAGGATCGTCGCAAAGGCGTTGCGGACCCGGTGGCTCAATTCCTGCATCACCACGTCTTTTTGCGCGATCGCCAGCGCCAGCGCCTGGGTCCGGTCGCGCACGTCATTTTCCAGCTGCGCCGCATAGATCGCACCGCGCTGGCGCGAGCGATAAAGCAGCCACAGAATGGCCATCCCCGCCAGACCCACCGCAAAGGCCAGCGCCGTGGCCCAGATCATCTGCACCATCCAGCGGTCCACCATCGCCGCGCGTGACACGCCCACGATGATGCGGCTGCCGTAAAGGGGGGCATCGCTCCAGAAAAACAGCCGTTCGGTGCCGTCGATGCCGGATTGTCCGGTCAGCGCCTCGGCCGGACCAGGGCCGCCGTCACCCGGCCAATTGCGCGGCCAATCACGGGCACCGGGGGGCATGCGCGCGTCAAGCTCTTGGGGGGGCAGGGCAGGGTCGCGGATCAAGGCCCGCCCATTGGGACCGATCCACCACAGCGCCGCATCAAACCCGATTTCGACATGCTGGAAGGTCTGGCTGATCGTCGCCGGATCAAGCGAGATCTGGATGAACCCCCGCATCGTCCCGTCAGGATGCGACAGGCGGCGGCTGGTGTTGATCAGCAAAGCCTCGGCCGGATATTGGCTATCGATCAGATTGCCGACGAACAGCCGTGTCGGATCATCGCGCACGGTGGTAAAATAGTCGCGGCTGGCGGCATTCAGGTCCGGCGTGGGGTATTCGCGCGTTGTCAGCACGGCATCGCCGCGCGCGTCGCCGACCCAGATCGACACGATGGTCTGGCTGCGGGTGATCATCTGCGCCAGCGCCTGTTGTGCGGCGCGGTCCGCGATGAATGGCCCCGCATCGCCCAGCACGCGCGCGGCGTGATCGCGCGTCACATCCGCCGTCAGCAGCAATTGGTCCGATTGCACCGCCAGCAGCCGGGCGACGGTGGTCGCATTGGATTGCACGGTCGATGTGATCCCGTCCCATTCCTTTTTGCCCATCATCACCACGACCAGCCCCAGAACGAGCCAGATCAGCAGCGCCGCCAGCGCCAGCAGCCGGATCTCGCCACGGAACCTGTCAGAGGGTCTGGCCGCGCTTCCATGCACTGCCTGATATCCGCCCCTTTGCTCGATCGCCATCCACCGCCACCCATCCTGAACGTGGTTAAGGTTTTACGATAGGCAACAACAACCTTTGGGTGTCAATCCCTTGGCGGCGCTGGCGCAAAAATGTCCCAGGCCTTGACCTTAGGACAGCGGCTTGGGCCGCGCGCGGCCATGATCCAGCCCCAGCAGGTGATCCAGCGACAGCCGCCCCGGCCCCTGCGCCAGCACCACCAGCAGCGCCGCCGCCCAGAGCCCATGCGTCACCCAGGCCGCCGGAAAGACGAAAATCTGGATCACCGCCGTCATCACCAGCAGCCCCAGCGCGCCAAGCCGCGCAAAAAGCCCAAACACCAGCAGCAGCGGCAGCAGATGTTCGGCCAATGTCGCCAGCTGGGCGGCGGTTGCGGGCGCGATCAGGGGCAGCGCATAGACCTGTTCGAACAAAAAATAGGTCGATTCCTTGATCGTGATTCCATCGACCTTGGTGCGCGCCGATTGCCAGAAAACAACAGCCGGAAACAGCCGTGCGGCCAAAGCCACGGCATCCTGGGGCAGATGATCGGCCAGCGCATTGATCTGCCCGATGCGGTCGCGCAGGGCTGTGATGAGGGTCATGAGGATACTCCTGTGGTGATTGCGGTGATCAGACCGTGGCGCAAAAGCAGGGTCAGCGCGGCCGTCGGGTCAGCATGGCGCGCGGCGGTGGCCAATGTCTCGCCGGCCGCCAAGGCGCGCAGGACAGCATTTGTGCCCGGGTCCAGCGCGGTGGTCAGGATGCTGAAATCCGGCGCGCGCGCGATCAGCGCATGGTCGGGTCCGGCGCGCAGCGCGCCGCGCGCCGCGCCGGGCTGATGGGCCTGCCAGATTTGCAGCGCAGGATGCGCCGATGTGAACAGCTGCACCGAAGGATGCAGCGCCAGCTGCAAGGTCTCGGGCGGGGTGACGGCCAGCGCCTCTGCGTCAAGCGGCAGCGCATCCGCGGCGTGATAGGCAAGGCCGCGCGCATATTCCAGCCGCGCCACATCGCCCAGAAACGGCAGATGCGCGACCGGGGCAAAGCCATCCAGAAAATCCGCAAAATCGCCCCCCCAAGCCAGCAAAACAGGACTTTGCGGCGGGTTCTGCGCGATATGGACCCGCGCCATCGCGGCAAAGAACGCGGGGCCGACCAAGTGTTCCACCACGATGAACCGCGCGGCCAGTGCGCGCGTCAGGCTGTGCTGCACATTGTTGCGGTAAACCGCGAAACGCTGCGCCAGGTCGTCCATCACCGGTGCGCGCAGCCCGGCAGGCGGGTCCGGCTGCCACAAGGCGGCCTCAAACGCCGCTTGCAGGGCGCCGTGGCTGTCAGGCTGCATTGGTCTGCTGCCTTTGCGCATCCTGCAAGATCGCCTGCGCGCGGTTGGCCTCGGCCAACAGGGTGGCGAAATCGGGCAGGTCATTGTCCCATTCGATCAGCGTGGGCAAAGGGCCGGTGCGGGCCAGCACCTGCGCATAAAGCGCCCAGACAGGCGCGGCCACGGGCGCGCCATGGCTGTCGATCAGCAGCGGACCGGATGGCAAATCTTCGCTATCATGCCCGGCCAGGTGGATTTCACCCACGGCAAAGAGTGGAAAATCGTCCAGATAGGCACGCGCATCAAAGCGGTGATTGGTGGCAGAGACAAAGACATTGTTGATATCAAGCAGCAGCCCACAGCCGGTGCGGCGCACCAATTCGGTCAGAAAATCGGTCTCGGACAGGGTCGAGCTGGCGAAGGTCACATAGGTGGCGGGGTTTTCCAGCAGCATCTGGCGGCCCAGGCTGTCCTGCACCTGATCCACATGGGCGCAGATCGTGGCCAGGCTTTGGGGCGTATAGGGCAGGGGCAAAAGATCGTTGAGCCAGGCCGCACCATGGCTGGACCAGGCCAGATGTTCCGAAAAGCTATGCGGTTGATAACGCGCGATCAAGGCGCGCAGCCGTGCAAGATGGGCGCGGTCCAGCCCCTGCGCGCTGCCGATCGACAGGCCGATCCCGTGTATGGACAGGGCATGGCGGTCACGCAAGGCGGCCAGCATCGCATGGGGCGCGCCGCCATCGCCCATGTAATTCTCGGCATGAACCTCGATGAAACCGATGGCGTCGGTGGCCATCATCTGCGCGAAATGCTGCGGTTTGAACCCCAATCCGGGCCTGCGGGGCAATGCGGGCATGACAAAATCCTTTCGATAACAGGGCGGGGCGATATCCCCGCCCCTGCGTTCAGATCAGGTGAGGGCAGATCATGCCGGGGGCAGATCGCGGTCCAGTTCCTGCAGCGCGCCCATGCGCGCGGATCCATCGGCCATGGCGGGCAAGGTGATCTCGGTGCAGGTGCCGGTGGCGACCAGCGTCCAGGCGTTGCCCTGGTAATCGACGGTGGATGTGCCCGCGCATGTGGTGCCAGGACCGGCGGCGCAATCATTGGCCCCGGCCAGCGAGATGCCAAAGCATTTTTCCATCGTGGCTTGTTGTGCGTTGACGGCTCCGGCGGACAGGGTCAGCGCCGAGGCCAGCGAAGCAGCAAGAGAAAGCGAAAGCGTTTTGGTCGTCATGAAGATCACTCCTGTTGATGGGCTGCGCCAATGCAGTCCCGCAAAGCAATTCGCGCCATTGCGGCCCTGTGTTACGCCGCTCACGTCCATGTGAACCGCTGAAAGCCCAGCCATTTGTTTCTGGGCAAGCGGCGGCGCATGGCTGTAACATTTGCCGCAGGCGGGACGAACAGGGATCATGACTTGGACAAAAACGCCCCTTGGGATGATCTGATGCGCGCCGCCAATGCCGGTGATACGGTGGCTTACCGCCATCTGTTGCAGGCGATCACGCCGGTTTTGCGCCGCGTTGTGCAGGCGCGGGGGGCGGGGCTTGGGCCAGAGACCTGCGAGGATGTGGTCCAGGATGTGCTGTTGGCCATCCATACCAAGCGGCATACATGGGTCGAAACCGCGCCGCTGCGCCCTTGGCTTTATGCCATCGCCCGGCACAAGGTGGTGGATGCTTTCCGCGCCCGTGGCCGCCGTGTCGAGGTTGCGATCGAGGATTTCGCGCAGGGGCTTGCCGCGCCGCAGGGGCCGGACCCGATGGCGGGGCGCGATATGGAAAAGCTGTTGGGCGCGCTAGAGCCGCGCGCGGCAGATATCCTGCGCGGCTTTGGCCTGCGCGGGGAAACCACGGCCGAGACGGCGGCGCGTCTGGGCATGAGCGAAGGCGCTGTGCGGGTGGCCTTGCACCGGGGGCTGCGGGCGCTGGCGCAATTGCGTGAAAGGATGATCGAATGAAGACCGACGCGCTGATCGCGGCACTTGCCGCCGATACTTTGCGCCAGCCCGGCATCGCGGCGCGGCTGGTGCGCGCGCTGCCCGTGGCGCTGGCGATCTGCCTGGTGGCTTTTGGTGCTTTGTGGGGGATGCGCGCGGATATCGGCACGGCGCTGGGGTCTGTGCCGGTGCTGAAAACGATCCTGCCGGCGGCGCTGGCGGGGCTGGCCTTTGGTGTGGTGATCCGCCTGGCCCGTCCGGGGATGACGGCGGGCTGGCGCTGGGCGCTGCTGGGGGTCTTTGCAGCATCGCTGCTGGCGGTCTTTGCCTTTCATCTGCACCGCCTGGGGCTGGCCGCGCTGCCCGAGGCGCTGGCGATCCCCAGCCTGTGGGTCTGCCTGATCAGCGTGCCGATGCTGGGCCTGCCATTGCTGGCGGCGCTTTTGTGGTCGCTGCGCGCCGGGGCGGTGCTGCGGCCGCAGCTGGCGGGCGCGCTGGCGGGGCTGGCCGCAGGCGGGGCTGCGGCGGCGCTCTATTCATTTTACTGCAATCAGGATGCCGTGCTTTTCGTGCTGCCCGCTTATGGGGCGGCGATTTTGTCGGTTGCGCTGCTGGGGGCCGTATCGGGCCGCTGGCTGCTGCGCTGGTAATCACGCGGGGCGCGCGTTTTGGGCTTCACCCGCGCCAAGGCGGATGCGATAACACCAGATAACCGCCACCAAGCAAAGGTCAGCTGATGCACCGGATATGCGTTCTTGCCGTTACCGCCCTGATATTGGTCGCCGGATGCAGCGGCGGCAATGTGGTTGTCGCGGGGGCCGGGCCTGATGATATGCTCAAACTGCGGGCAGGGCCGGGGCTGGGGTTCACGGTCATCATGGGCCTGCCCGATGGCACCGCCTTGACGCAGCAGGATTGCGTGACCGAATTGGGGCAGCGCTGGTGCCGGGTGACGCTGGCGGATGCGCCGGGGGTGACGGGCTATGTCTCGGCTGATTACCTCAGCCCGCGCTGACCGGGGCGGGCGCGCGGGGCGCTAGCCTTCGGCGCGGGTGAAATCCATCCCGTCCAGCAGCGCACAAGACCCGTCGTCATCTGCCAGCGCAAAGCCGTCTTGGCGGATCGACAGCGCGCAGCGCATCGGAAAAGCGGCAGAGCCGGTATCGCCCGCAACCCCGTCAAAGGTGATCTGGCCCGCGGACAGGGTATAGTCGCCGGTCACGGCGCGGCCAGTTCTGGTGTTGCGCATCGTAAAAGCCCCGTCTGGCGCAAAGCGGATGCGGATGTTGTCATGCGCATAGGCCGTGGCCAGCGCCAGACCAGAGACTTGCTGCGTACTGCTGATCCGCGCTTCGATAGTTTGCAGATCATCGCTGCGCCGGGCCAGCAGTGCTGCCAAATCGCGGGTCACGCCATGCAGCGCCTGCACCTGCGCGCGGGCGGCTTGTGCATCATCGACCAGCGCATCACGCTGCTGCGACAGCCGCGCGACCGCCGCCTGCAAGCGGGCGCGGGTGCTTTCAATCTCGGCCTGCGCGTCACGCGCGCTTTGCTGGCGCTGTTCCAGCGTGGCTTCGGCGTCGCGGGCGGCCTGGATGCGGTCCTCGGCATCTGCGGCCTGCGCGGTCAGGCTTGCGGCTTGCGCATTCAGTGCCGACAGGGTGGATCGCAAGGCGGCCTCTTGCGCGCGCGCGGTTTCAAGCCTTGCGCCGATATCGGATAATTCCTGCGTGGCCTCGGTCGCGCGGTCTTGGGTCTCGGACAGCGCGGCGGTGATCTCTGACAGGTTCTGGCGGCCTTCGTCCAAGGCGCTTTGCAGGCTAGCGTTGCTGCTGCGCAAGGCGGTGCTGTCTTGGTCCAGCGTGGTGAAATCGCGGCGCATCTGGTCCAGCTCGGTGCTGAGCGTGTCGCGCTCGCCAAAGGCGGTATCGCGCATCGTGCGGGCCTCTTGGGTTTGCGCGCGCAGGGTGGTGATCTGCTGTTCCAGCTCTTGGGTCGTGCCATGCAGGGTCACATGCTGGGCCAGCCTGTCGCGGGCCTCGCCGGCGGCAGACCAGAAATAAAGCGCGACCAACCATCCCGCCAGCGCCACAAGGGCGACCGCCGCCCCGATCCAGCGATAGCGTTTTTCATCCTGCGCGACCTGCGTCATATCATTCTCCTGTTATGGTCCGACACGGCCGCCAGCTGGCCGGGCGATATAGGTTGCAAACGCGCGCTGGGCGATATGGTTCCTGTCATATCAGGCGCAACCCGGCGGATATGGGCGGCCATCGCGCGCCCCGATCAATCCCCAAAAAGGCGGTCTGCTGGATCTGTGATCAGGATGAAAGGATGCCCCCGATCACAGATGCGCTGCGGCGGCTTTGCCGATCAGGTGACGCCGCGCGCGTCATCGGGCCTGTCATCGGGCACCGCCAAGATCTTGCTGATCTGGTCCAGCTGGCGTTCGGTTTCGTTCAATCCGAAAATCACGCTATGCAGCGCGCGCGCCTGTCCGGGCCAATCCGTCGCGGCCTCTTGGGCAAGATCGGTCGCCTGATCGCGCGCCCGTGCCACCACGCTGTGCAGATCATCGTGCGGCGGGGCGGTGTCGCGCGTGCCTTTGACCATGGCGATGATGCGATCAATCTGGCGTTTTGCGCTGTCCTGCACGGCATCGACAGCAGGGGCCAGCCGGTCCAATGCCGCAGCGCTGATATCGCCGCGTTCGGTGGTCACGGCCCGGTCGAGGATCACCAGCGCATGCCACAAGGTCTCGACGCCGCGCACCGCAGAGCGCAGATCGGCACCGGTTTTCAAGGCGGGCGAAAAGCGCGATTCCGCCACCCGCGACCGGGCGATATCCAGATGTTGCAGAAACCGGCGATGCAGCGCGTCGCGCCTGTCATGTTCGTCGGTGCTGACGCCGCGGTTGATCAGCGTCAGCATGTCCTGGCAATCGTGCAATGTGTCCAATATCCCGATCTCGGCACGGTCACGGCCGCGCATCGGCCAGATCAGGAAACTTGCCACCGCGCCAATGCAGCTGCCCGCGACAATGGCCCCGGTGCGCGACAGCGCCGCCGCCAGTTCGGGGTCCGGTTCCAGCGCGACGATGGCGGCGGTGACAGCGCCATATTGCAGGCTTGGCCAGATCGTGGCGACCATATTGGCCAGGATCACCGCGACCAGCAGCGCATAGATCGCGGGACCGCCGATCAAGACCGCAAGCGCCAGCCCGATTAGCGCCCCAAGACAGGCCCCAGCGGTGCGGTTGACCGCATAGGTATAGGATAGATCCGCGCTCATCCCGATGGTCAGCAGGGCCGAGATGATGGCCCATGACAGATCAAGCCCGCCCAGGCCTGCGACCAGCAGATAGGTCGCAAGGGTCGCCGCCCCGGTCTGCAAGGCGATGCGCAACAGCTCGCGCCGGGGCCGGGCAAGGCTGTTCAGAAATCCGCGCAGCCGGGTCTGCAGGCGGGTTTTGGGGCTGGTCTGGTCTTGGGCTGCCATGATGGCTTGCAACCGCAAGCCCCTGCCACAGGTTCCCGCCCAAGTTTGCGCCGTTCAGCCCGCAGCCGCCCATAACCCATGCGGCAGCACAAAGGTCGCCTTTGGGCCGGGCAGCCGGTTGGCCACGATAGGGCAGCCATAAGCCTCGGCCAGGGCAGGGCCGCCGATCACCCGCGCGGGCGATCCCGCATCCAGCAGCAGCCCGTCATGGATCAGCCAGATATCATCGGCCACCATCGCGGCAAGGTTCAGGTCATGCAGCACGATGACCACCCCGCCACCGGCATCGGCAAAGCGGCGCAGCACCCGCATCACGCCGATCTGATGCGCGATATCCAGCGCCGCGACAGGCTCGTCCAGAAACAACCAGCGCGGCCGGCCCGCCACCACGGGGTCCCAGACCTGCGTGCGCACGCGGGCCAATTGCACCCGCGCCTGCTGGCCGCCGGATAATTCCTGGTAATAGCGTCCTGAAAAGCCCGCCAGATCAACCTCGGCCAAGGCGCGCCCGATCAGATCGGACCGGTCGGCCTGCGTGCCATTTGTCAGCCCAAGGCGCACCACCTCGGCCACGGTGAAGGGAAAGGCCAGGCTCGCGGCCTGCGGCAGCACAGCGCGGCGCGCGGCCAATTCCCAAGGCTTGAGGCTGGCCAGATCATCGCCGTCCAGCGCGATCTGCCCGTCATAGCCCACATCGCCCGAAATAGCGCGCAAAAGCGTGGTCTTGCCCGACCCGTTCGGCCCGATCACGGCGACGATCCGGCCGGCGCTGGCACTGGCGGTGATCCCGTGCAAGACGGGCGTGCGGCCCAATGCGGCGCGTAAGGAACGAATGCTTAGCATCACAAATCCACCAAGCCACGGCGGCGCAGCAGGATCCACAGGAACACCGGCGCGCCGATCACCGCCGTGACGATCCCGATGGGCAATTCGGCGGGGGCGATGATGCTGCGCGCGATCAGATCGGCCAGCAACAAAAGCGTGGCCCCCAGCAAGGCCGCATTGACCAGCAGATAACGGTGGTCCGGCCCCGTCGCCAGCCGCAGCAGATGCGGCACCACGATCCCGATAAACCCGATGCCGCCCGATACCGCCACGGCGGCCCCTGTTGCGGCGGCGACGGTCAGGATCGCCACATGTTTGACCCGTTGCACCGGCAGCCCGATGTGATGGGCCGCAGCCTCGCCCAGCGCCAGCCCGTTCAGCCCGCGCGCAAGGAACGGTGCGGCCAGCAGCGCCAGCAGCATCACGGGGCCTGCCGCCGCGATCTTGGGCCAGGATGCCCCGCCCAGCGACCCCAGCCCCCAGAAGGTCAGATCGCGCAATTGCCGGTCATCGGCGACATAGACCAGGATGCCTGTCGCCGCCCCCGCCAGCGCGCCAAGCGCGATCCCCGCCAGCAGCATCGTCGCGGTCGATGTCCGCCCCGCGCGGGTCGAGACGCGGTACAGCACCATGGTCGACAGCCAGCCCCCGATGAAAGCCGCAACCGGCACCATGTTCCAGCCCAGCCAAGCCGCGACCCATGCCGGCGCCTGTCCGCCCAGCACGATGGCCAGCACAGCCCCCAGACCGGCCCCCGCGCCGACACCGACCAGCCCCGGATCGGCCAAAGGATTGCGAAACAGCCCCTGCATCACCGCACCGCCCACCGCCAGCGAGGCACCGACCAGCACGCCGGTCAGCATCCGTGGCAGCCTGATTTCCCACAAGATCAGCCAGTCGCGCGCTGGCACATCATGGCCCGCCAGCCAGCTTTGCGCCACAAGATCAAGCCGCACGCCCGATGCGCCATGCGACAGGCTCAGCAGGCCCGTCAGCCCCAGCAGCGCCGCCAGCCCAAAGGCCACACGCCGCGCGCGCTGGGACCGGTCGCCCGCCATTGCGGGGCTATCGGCAAGGGCGACCATCAGCCTTTTACCGCATCGCTCAGGCGGCGCAGATGGGTGTTCAGCTCTAGCGCTGCATCACCCGTGCGCGGGCCAAAGCCCAGCAGATAAAGCCCGTCCATGGTGACAACATGCTGGTGAATGGCCGCATCGGTCAGCCCCAGGGCGGGATGGGCGGCAATATCGGCCAGTGTCACGGCATGATCACCGCCCCGGTCCATCATCAGGATCAGGTCAGGGTTCGCGGCAATCGCGGCCTCGTCGGTCAGCGGCTTATAGCCTTCCAGCGCCGTGACGGCATTGGTGCCACCGGCCAGTGCGATCATCGCCTCGGCCGATGTGCCCTGACCGCCGACCAGCAACCGCCCGCCCTGCATCGACAGGATGAACATGACCCGTGGTGGCGCGGGCAAGGCCGCCCCGGCGGCGCGGGCCTGTTCCAGCCGTGCCGCGACCTGCGCCTGCAAGGCGGCCCCGGCCTGCGGCAGATCCAGCGCCGTGGCCACCGTGGCGATCTTGGCCATCACGCCCTCTGGATCTAGCGCCTGTGGCACCATCACCAACCCGATGCCCGAGCGTTGCAACAGCTCCAGCACTTCGGGCGGTCCTGCGTCATGTTCGGCAATGACCAGATCGGGGGTCATGGCGATCAGGTTTTCCGCCGATAGCGCGCGGACATAGCCGATATCGGGCAAGGCCGCGACCTCGGGCGGAAAGGATGACGTGGTATCGCGGGCGATCAGCCGGTCACCGGCCCCCAAAGCATGGATGATTTCAGCAACGGACCCGCCCGCCGCAATCACGCGTGACGGGGTCTCGGCAAAGGCTGCGGGGGCCAAAACCACCACGGCCGCAAGGCTGGCTGCGATCTGGCGGATCATGCCATCACCTCGGCCGTCAGCCCCTTGGCCAGCGCATCCCAGGCGCCTGTATCCGTCGCGGCCTCGGCGCGTTTGCCAAAGATTTGCAGGATCAAGCGGCCCTGTTTGTCAAACGCCTCGACCGAGATCGCATCGCCGCGCTTGGTGGGTTTGCGCACTAACCAGACCTGATCGACCTTATCTGCGCGCAGATGCAGGTTGAAAAGCGGGTCAAGCACGTTGAACCAAGGGCCCATCGGTTCCAGCTTTTCGACCGGGCCAGAATGGATCTGGATACAGCCGCGATTGCCGACAAAGACCATGATCGGCACGGCCTGCGCCCCGGCCTGCCGCAGCGCCTGTTCGACCGCATTGACCGGCAGCGGCACCGCCCAGGGCGCGCCGATGGACAGATAGGCCCCCAGCCGGTCGAATTTCAGCCGGCTGGTCATGGCCAGAAACTGGTGGGTATCGGTCATCTTTTCCCAGCCGCTGCGCAATTCGTCGCATTTCGCCTCGTTGATGCGGACAGGCTCTGGCAAGGCGCGCGGGGCCAGGTCGAAAGGCGCATCATCGGGCAGGGCCAGATCAGCGACCAGGGCGTCATAGGCGGCAAGGTCTGATGCGGGTTGCAGATGGATCTTGTGGACCGCGTCACCGGCCGCGTCAAAGATCTGCAAACTGCGTCTTGTGCCATCCGGCCCGGTGCTGTCGACCGCGAAACCATGGACCCAATGGCTGGGGAAAATCCGTAGGTCGATATCGGGGCCAAGCACCATCCCCGCATGGGCGCCCGCGCGGTAATCCAGATAGCGCCCGCGCCGTTCATGCACGCAGAAATCATTGCGGGTCAGCGCCATCACATCGCCAAGCGCGGCGATGCGCGGCATCAGCTGGTCGGGATGGGCCTGGATCCTGCGCACGCCATGACCCAGGTCGGCGGCCAGAATCTCGGCCTCGCGGATGCCCAGCATATCGGCCAGATCACGCGCGCGCAGTTTCGGCTTTTCGGCGCGGATGGACGCAATTTCCGCAGCACGGTCGGGGGATAGAATCATCATCGGTTTGACCTCTGGTTGCCCCGCTGGCAGCGGGGATGGACGCGCGAGGTCCCGGATCTGGCATGGCCCCAAAGGCTTGGCTGGAAGATCAGGCGCAGTACTTGACTGTTTGTGTCGGAATAACTAGAACGCCCGTCGTCGGGGGTCAAGACACCTTGATGCATGCCAGCGTGACAGCCAGCCGAAACCTTAAATCCGGATGGAGAATCGGTCATGACGATGCGCATACGTCCTCGCAGGCTGGGCCTGGCCTGCCTTTTGACAACAACAGCAATCCTGGCCGCAGGCATGGCCACGGCCCAACAGGCCCAAGTGGACAGCGGCACCTTTCTGGGGCGGCTGATCTTTGGTGCCGGCCAGCAAAAGGTCGCGATTGACACGCCGCAGGCGGTCAGCGTGCTGGACCAGCAAGATATCGACCGCGAACAGGCGGCCAATGTGGGCCAGATCCTGCGCAATGTGCCGGGTGCGCAGACGGCGGGATCGGACCGGCCCCTGGGCTTTGCCTTCAACATCCGCGGGATCGGGGCGACGGAACAATCCGCATCAGAGGCGCGGATCATCGTCAATGTCGATGGCGTGCCGAAATTCTATGAACAATATCGCATGGGGTCGTTCTTTTCGGACCCCGAGCTTTACCGCCGGGTCGAGATTTTGCGCGGGCCGGGCTCGGCCACGCTTTACGGATCGGGTGCCATCGGCGGCGTGGTCCGGTTCGAGACCAAGGATGCCAGCGATTTCATCCCCGAGGATGGCAGCGGCGCGCTGCGGCTGAAATATGGCTATGACAGCAATGGCAACGGCCATCTGGGGTCGATGATCTATGCCGCGCGCCCCGTCGAGGGGGCCGAATTTCTGGCCGCGCTGGGCTATCGCCGCGCCGATGATTATGACGACGGCGCAGGTGCCACCGTGGCGGGCAGCGGATTCGAGGCCCCCTCGGCCCTGTTGAAAGGCACGTTCCAGCTGGGCGATCTCCAGACCCTGCGGCTGTCGGCGCAGCGCTTTTCATCGGATGCCGATAATGCCTCGCTGGCGCAGACCGGTGGCGGTGATGCGATCACCAATGCCTTTGGCACGGTGGACCGGTCGGTGACGGATGACACGTTCAGCATCGCTTGGGATCATGCGGGGGGCGGCTGGTTCAATCCGCGCGTGCAGCTGTCCTATTCCGACACCACGGTCGAGCAATCCAACGCGCGCAGCACCTCGGGGGCGCCGCAGACCTGTCTGCCGACAGCCTCGAATGCCAATGTCTTCTGCGATGTGACCTATGCCTATCGCACCGCGATGCTGACCGCCGAGAATACCGCCGCCTTTAGCGGGGCAGGCTGGGATAATTTCCTGACCTTCGGGATGCAGGCCACCACGCAGGACCGCGTCGCCGACAGCGCCGGGCTGCTGGGCTTCCACCCCGAGGGCAGCGACCGCAAGATCGGCGTCTATGCGCAGGCCGAAATCGTGATCGGTGACCGGCTGACCCTGATCCCCGGCGCGCGTATCGACTTTGCCGAACGCGAACCGGGCGCCGAAGTGCCCAATGGCGCCACCGTCACCGATGAGGCAAGCGCGCTGACATTGGCGGCACTTTATGACGTGACCGATGATCTGGCGGTCTTTGGCTCGGTCGCGCGGACCGAACGGCTGCCGACGCTGGACGAGCTTTATTCCTTTTCGGGGACCAAATCCGCAGCGCTTGATCTGGACAAGGAAGAGGCCACCAATGTCGAACTCGGCCTGACCTATAGCCGCGACGGGTTGTTCGCGGCGGGCGATAACCTGCAATTGAAACTGACCGCCTTTCGCAACCGGATCGACGATTTTGTGACCGTGACCCCCAGCAGCGATACGGTGTTCTTCCGCAATCTGGCGCAGGCCGATTTCGAAGGTGCCGAGATCGAGGCCGGGTATGAAGCGCATAATCTGTTCGGGCGGCTGGCGCTGTCCAGCGTGCGCGGCACCGATGGTGATTTCGGCTATACGCTGGCCACGACACCCGCCGATCAGGCCGCAGTGACATTGGGCCGGCGGTTGCCCGACCGGGGGCTTGAATTCGGCTGGCGCGGCACTTTCGTCGATGACATCACGACATCGACCCGCAACGTGACGTCCGGGGTGGTCACCGATACGTCTTTTGCAGGTTATACCACGCAGGATGTCTTTGTGACATGGCGGCCCGATGACGGCGCGCTCGCAGGCTTCGATCTGCAGCTGGCGGTCGAAAACCTGCAAGATACGGCCTATCGCAACAACCTGTCGCTGGACCAAGGCCGTGGACGGACCTTCAAGATCAGCCTGGCGCGGAGCCTGACATGGTAAGGGCAGGGATCATTGCGCCTGTTCTTGCCCCTGTGCTTGCGCCTGTTCTTGCGCCCGTTCTTGTTCTGGCGCTCGCATGGCCTGCGGCGGCACAGCAGGCGGGCGGGATCGCGGTCGATCTGAACCGGCTTGATCCTGTGGATAATGCCTGCCGGCTGACCTTCGTCGCGGATAATGCGCTGGCGCCTTTGACCACGCTGGCGCTGGAAACGGTGCTTTTCGATCAGGCGGGCCGGGTCGCTGCGCTGACGCTGTTTGATTTCGGCGCGCTGCCCGTGGATGCGCGCCGCGTGCGCCAATTCGATGTGGCCGGGATCGCCTGCCCAGAGATCGCCCAGCTGCTGATCAACGGCGTCGCCTCCTGCACCGGCGAGGCGGTGCAGGATTCCGCCTGTGCGCAGGCGCTGCATGTCACGGTTTCTGTGGATGATGTCGAGGTAATGCAATGATCCATCTTTTGCAGGCGCGCGATGCGCTGGTCGCTTTCATTGATCTGGGCGGCTGGGTCGTTGCGCTGCTGATCGGCCTGTCGGTGCTGTCGGGGGCCGTGGTGCTGTGGAAACTGGCGCAATTCTATGCCGCAGGGGTCGGGCGGCATGCGCCCTTGCTGGCCGCACTCGCGGCCTCTGATGCAGGCCAGCAGGCCCGCGCGCTGGCCCTGGCCGAAGCGGCGCAATCGCATCTGGGACCGGTGCTGGCGCTGGCGCTAGAGGCGCGTGATGCGCGCGACCGGCTTTATGCGCTGGCCGAGACGCGGCTGGCCCGGCTGGAAGGCGGGTTTCGCCTGCTTGATGCCGTGGCGCAGACCGCCCCGCTTTTGGGGCTGTTCGGCACCGTGCTGGGCATGATCGCGGCCTTTCGCGCGATGCAAGAGGCCGGGCAAAGCGTTGATCCATCCGTGCTGGCGGGCGGGATCTGGGTGGCCTTGATGACCACGGCGGCGGGGCTGGCCGTGGCAATGCCGCTGACCGCGATCCTGTCCTGGTTCGAGGGCCGCATGGCCCATGAACGCCGCATCGCCGAGACGCTGATCGAAGGCGCTTTGCACCCCGGTCTGGCCCATGGTTAGGCCCGCGCTGCGCAGACGGCGGCTGTCGCTGACATCGCTGATTGATGTGATCTTTCTGCTATTGTTGTTTTTCATGCTGTCATCGACCTTTACCCGCTTTGGCGATCTGCCCTTCATCGCGGCGACAGCCGGGGCCGCTGGCTCGGGCGCGCCGCCTGCCTTTTTGCGCATCACCGCCGATGCGATCACGCTGAACGTGGCCGAGATCACCCTGGCCGGTCTGCCCGCCGCGATGACGGCGCTGGATGGCGGGCTGGTGCTGGTCGCCCCTGCTGCGGATGTCACAGCCCAGCGGCTGGTCGATGTGCTGGTGGTCGCGCAAACCGTGCCGGGGATCAGCCTGCGCCTGATCGGCGGGTGATCCGATGCGTCTTGCCCCGCCGCCCCGCGCCAAGCCTGAACCGACAATCGCGCTGATCAACGTGGTCTTCCTGATGCTGGTGTTCTTTTTGATCGCAGGGCAGGTGGCCCAGCCATTGGAACGTGACATGCAGCTGGTCGATGCGGATATCGCCGCCGCGCGGGTGCCGGATGATGCGCTGGTGGTGCTGGCGGATGGCACGCTGTTATGGCGCGCCGAAGTGACGACACCTGCCGCATTCGCCGCCGCGCAAGCGGATCAAAGCGGTGGCTTGCGGCTTTTGCCGGATCGCAATCTGCCCGCGCGTGAACTGATCGCTCTCGCCGCCGCCCTGCGCAGCGCAACCGGGCAGGACCTGCGGCTGGTGACGCAAACCGGGCTTGCGCCATGATCCGGCTGCGCGCCTTGGGGGGCGGATTGCTGGCGCTGGCGCTGTCGGGGGGCTTGCATGCGGCGGGGCTGCTGATCGCGGTGCCAGCGCCGCAGCGGCTGGAGATCGCAGGCGGCGGCGCGCCGGATCACGCGGCCTTGGGGGCGGCTTTCGCGGATTTCGTGGCTGGATCAACACCTGTCACCCCGCCAGCGCAGCCCCCCGTGGCGCAGCCTGTCACCGCGCGCAGCCTTGCGCTGCCTGCATCGGCGGTCGCTGATCTGGCGGTGCCCGTGGCCCCCGCGCCGGCCACCAGCGCGCCGGTTGCCAGCACGGTCGCGCCCCCGGTCAGCCCGCGTGAAACCGCCGCGCAAGCAGCGCCCGACCCGACCCATGCGCTGCCCGATAGCGCCCCCGCGACATCGCTGCGCCCCGTTGCGCGCCCCGCACGGCAAGCTGCACCCACCCCACAGGCCAATCCGCCACGCCAGGCAGGCACGGCATCAACCGATGCCACCCGTGGCAGCACACAGGCCCGCCCGCAGGGGCAGGCGGCCGCATCGGGGGCGGCACCGGCACCCGACAGCACCGGCGGGCAGGCCGCAGCGGCCAGCTATCCCGGGCAGGTGCTGCGCCAGATCACCCGCGTCCGGCGTCAGAACGCCCCCGCGCGCGGCAGCGTCGTGGTGCGCTTTGCGATTGCGGCCTCGGGGGCGCTTGGCGATGTCAGCGTGGCGCAATCCTCTGGCTCTGCCGCGCTGGACCGGCTGGCGCTGGACCATATCCGCCGCGCGGCCCCCTTTCCGGCCCCGCCCGCAGGCGCGCAGACCACGTTCAGCTTTGAATTTGTCGGGCGTCCCTGACGGCTGATCCCTGCGCGCGCGCCATGGTCTGCCCAGCTTTTGTGCAGCCAGGCTGCCATTGCGAACACTTGGCGCCAGATCGCCGCTCTGTCGGGCGGGCCGCGTCTTGGCCATTGCAAAAGATGGATGAATCATCTCTGTTGCCGGGCAGGACGCGATGCAGCACGGCTGCATGCCCGAAAATCAAGGAATGGAGTTCCCGACATGACCAGACAAATCCTTAGTCTTTCTGCGATGTTACTGTCCTCGACACTGATCGTGTCGCAGGCATCGGCCGAAACGATCCGCTGGGCGCGGGCATCCGATGCCCTGACGCTGGACCCGCATTCGCAAAACCAGGGGCCGACGCATAACTTTGCCCATCATGTCTATGAAACGCTGATGGACCGCGATGTCGAAGGCACGTTGACGCCACGTCTGGCGACATCTTGGGCGATCAAGGACGGATCCCCCGACACTTGGGTCTTTACCTTGCGCGAAGGCGTGACCTTCCATGATGGCGCGGCTTTCACCGCCGAGGATGTGGTCTTTTCGCTGGACCGCGCGCGGTCGGAAAAATCCAACATGCGCCAGCTGCATGTCGATGTGGCCGAAGTCACCGCCGTTGATGATTACACCGTCGAAGTCCGCATGACCGGCCCGTCGCCGCTCTATCCCAATAACCTGACCAATACGTTCATCATGGACAAGGATTGGTCCGAGGCCAATAACGTCGTCGAAGTGCAGGATTACGCCGCAGGCGAGGATAATTTCGCCGTGCGCAACACCAATGGCACCGGCCCCTATATCCTGCAATCGCGCGAAGTCGATGTGCGCTCGGTCCTGACCGTGAACGAAAACCACTGGGCCGACACCGCCCCTGCCGTGACGGAAATCATCTATCTGCCGATTTCGGATGCCGCGACACGCGTTGCCGCGCTGCTGTCGGGCGAGGTTGACATCGTGCAGGACGTGCCGGTGCAGGATATCGAACGCCTCAGCGGCACCGACGGGATCAAGATCGAAACCGGCGCTGAAAACCGGGTGATCTATTTTGGCTATAAATTCGGTGATGAACCGCTGGCCTCGTCCAATGTCACCGACAGCAACCCGTTCAACAACCCGCTGGTGCGCGAAGCCATGGAACTGGCCATCGACCGCGAAGCGATCCAGGCGGTCGTGATGCGCGGCCAGTCGATCCCGACAGGCATTCCGAACCCGCCTTTCGTCGCGGGCTGGACCCCAGAGCTGGACGCCTATCCCGCCGTCGATCTGGACCGCGCGCGCGCATTGCTGACCGAAGCGGGCTATCCCGACGGGTTCAGCGTGACGCTGGATACCCCCAACAACCGCTACGTCAACGACGAGGCGATCAGCCAGGCCGTTGTCGGCATGCTGGGCCGGATCGGGATCAATGTCACGCTGGCCTCGCGCCCTGTGGCGCAGCATTCGCCGCTGGTCACCAGCAACGAGACTGATTTCTACATGCTGGGCTGGGGCGTGCCGACATTCGATTCCGCCTATGTCTTCAACGACTTGGTGCATTCCAAAGAAGGCAGCTATGGCGCCTATAACGGCGGTCTTTATTCCAACCCCGAACTGGACGCGATGATCAAATCGCTGGGCACGGAAACCGATCTGGAAGCCCGCGCCGCGACGGTTGCCGAAATCTGGGACGTGGTGAAGGCGGACCGTGTGCTGCTGCCGATCCATAATCAGGTCTTGGCTTATGCGATGAACGACCGTATCACCCTGCCGGTTCATCCTGAGAACCAGCCGCTGATGACCAGCGTCACCTTCGCAGACTGATCCGTCACGTTACCATGAACCGCCTTGTCTCGGGCTTCCGACGCAAGGCGGTTCTTTCATTCAAAAAGGGGTCGCCCGATGCTGGCCTTCATCATCAGACGGCTTGCGCAATCCGTCGTTGTCATGCTGTTCGTGGCGCTGATCGCGTTCATCGTCTTTCGCTATGTGGGTGACCCGATCGCCAGCATGGTCGGCGTCGATACGCGGCTGGAAGATCAGGAAATCATGCGCGAAAGGCTGGGGCTGAACGACAGCGTCATCGTGCAATTCGCCCGTTTCATCGCCAATGCCGCCCAAGGCGAATTCGGCATTTCCTATCGCCTGCAACAGCCCGTGACCGAGCTGATCCTCAGCCGCCTGCCCGCGACAATCGAATTGGCGCTGGTCTCGGCCAGTATCGCGCTGATCTTTGGGGTGATCTTTGGCGTCTATACCGCGCTGCGGCCCAAGGCCTGGTCCTCGGCGGGGATCATGGCTTTGTCGCTGGTGGGTGTCAGCCTGCCGACATTCCTGATCGGGATCGGGCTGATCTATATTTTCGCGGTTGAACTGGGCTGGCTGCCGTCTTTCGGGCGCGGCGAGGTCGTCGATCTGGGCTGGTGGCGCACCGGTTTCCTGACCGAAAGCGGGCTGAAATCGCTGATCCTGCCCGCGATCACGCTGTCGCTGTTCCAGCTTACGCTGATCATGCGTCTGGTCAGGGCCGAGATGCTGGAAGTGCTGCGCACCGAATACATCCGCTTTGCCAAGGCGCGCGGATTGACCCAGCGCGCCATCAATTTCGGCCATGCGCTGAAAAACACGATGGTGCCCGTGATCACCATCACCGGCCTGCAACTGGGGTCGGTCATCGCCTTTGCCATCGTCACCGAAACCGTGTTCCAATGGCCGGGTGTGGGGTCTTTGTTCATCGTCTCGGTGCAGGTGGTCGATGTGCCGGTGATGGCGGCCTATCTGATGTTCATCGCGCTGGTCTTCGTGCTGATCAATCTGGTCGTCGATATTCTGTATTACGTTGTCGATCCGCGGCTGCGCGTCGATGGCGGGGCAGGGAAGTAAACCATGGAAAACCGCAAATTTGTCAAAGACATCCCCGCCGAGGATATGATCGTGCCGGTCCGTGCCGAGGGCCGGATAGCGCGCGCGCTGGACAGCGATATCTTTTATTCCTGGCGGACCTCGCCGGTGACGGTGGTTGCGACCTTCGTGGCCTTGGCGCTGATCCTGATGGCCGTTTTCGCGCCTTTGATCGCGCCCTATAACCCGTTCAACCCCGCCAGCCTGAACCTGATGGACGGGTTCACCCCGCCGGCCAGCACCGGGGCCTTTACCGATAATTATTTCCTGATGGGCGCCGATAACCAAGGCCGCGATGTGCTGTCCACGATCATGTATGGCAGCCGTGTGTCGCTATTCGTCGGTATCCTTGCGACGCTGTTCGCGATGACGCTGGGCGTGTCGCTGGGGTTGGTCGCGGGTTATAACGGGGGCACCATTGATGCGGTGATCATGCGGATCACCGATATCCAGCTGTCCTTTCCCGCGATCCTGATCGCGCTGCTGATCTTTGGCATCGCGCGCGGGCTGATCCCGCCCAGCCAGCAGGAAAGCATGGCCGTCTGGGTGCTGATCCTGGCGATCGGTCTGTCGAATTGGGCGCAATTCGCGCGCACGGTGCGCGGCGCGACCATGGTGGAACGGCAAAAGGATTACGTCTCCGCCGCGCGGATCATGGGCGTGCATCCGATCCTGATCTTGCTGCGCCATGTGCTGCCCAATGTGCTGGGGCCGGTGCTGGTGATCGGGACGATTTCATTGGCGCTGGCCATTATCGAAGAGGCGACCTTGTCCTTCCTCGGGGTCGGTGTGCCGCCGACGCAGCCAAGCTTGGGCACGCTGATCCGTATTGGCCAGCAATTCCTGTTCTCGGGCGAATGGTGGATCTTGTTCTTTCCCGCCGTCACGCTGATCGCGCTGGCGCTGTCGGTCAACCTGCTGGGTGACTGGCTGCGCGATGCGCTGAACCCCAAATTGCGATAGGACGCGCTATGACCGAACCGCTATTGTCTGTCCGCAACCTGACGGTGGAATTCCCCACGCGCCGTGGCATCCTGACCGCGGTGCAGGATATTTCCTTTGACATCATGCCCGGCGAGGTGCTGGGCGTGGTGGGGGAATCCGGTGCCGGCAAGTCGATGACCGGCTCTGCCATCATGGGGCTGATCGACCGTCCCGGCCGGATCGCGCAGGGCGAGGTGATCTTGCAAGGCCGCCGCATCGACAATCTGCCCGCTGCCGAGATGCGCAAGATCCGTGGCCGCAAGATCGGCATGATCTTTCAGGACCCGCTGACATCGCTGAACCCGCTTTACCGGATTTCCGAACAGCTGATCGAGACGATCCGCACCCATCTGCCATTGTCGGTGACAGAGGCGCGCAAGAAGGCCGTGCAATTGCTGGATGATGTGGGCATCCCCGATGCCAGCCGCCGGATCGACGATTATCCGCATCAGTTTTCGGGCGGTATGCGCCAGCGCGTGGTCATTGCGCTGGCCCTTTGCGCGGGGCCTGATCTGGTGATCGCGGATGAACCGACGACCGCGCTTGATGTGTCAGTGCAGGCGCAGATCATTGATGTGATGAAACGGCTTTGCGCCGAAAATGGCGCCTCGATCATGCTGGTCACCCATGACATGGGGGTGATCGCGGAAACCGCCGACCGTGTCGCGGTGATGTATGCGGGCCGGATCGCCGAAATCGGCCCGGTGCGTGATGTGATCAAGGACGCCCAGCATCCCTATTCATCCGGCCTGATGGGGGCGATCCCGCGTCTGGGGGCCAATCTGGACCGGCTGACCCAGATCCCCGGATCAATGCCGCGCCTGTCGGCCATCCCGCGTGGTTGCGCCTTTAACCCGCGCTGCCCGCATGTGATGGACAAATGCCGCGTGGACCAACCGCAGGCCGTGCAAACAGCCCCCGGTCGCCGTGTGGCCTGCTGGCTTTACCCGCCGCAGGACGCCACGACCGCATCCGCAGAAAGGCTGACCGCAGAATGACCAAGACGCTTTTGGATGTCCGCGGCCTGTCGCGCCGCTTTGACGTGTCGCAGCCCTGGCTGAACCGCAAGATCGAAGGCACCGGCAAGCTTTATGTCAACGCTGTCGATGACGTCAGTTTCACCGTCAAACAGGGCGAAACCTTTGCCCTTGTCGGCGAAAGCGGGTCGGGCAAATCCACCATTGCGCGGCTGATCGTGGGCCTGCTGACCCCCAGCAAGGGGGATATCGTCTTTGACGGCACCTCTCTCAAGGACGGGTTGCGCGGGGCCAAGGCGCGCGCCTTGCGCCGCCGGTTCCAGATGATCTTTCAGGACCCGCTGGCCAGCCTGAACCCGCGCTGGCGGGTCGTGGATATCGTGGCCGAACCCTTGCGCGTCTTTGAACGCGGGATGAGCAGCCGTGACCAGCGCCTGCGCGTGGGCGAATTGCTGACGCTGGTGGGCCTTGCCCCCGAAGATGGCGTGAAATTCCCGCATCAGTTTTCGGGGGGCCAGCGCCAGCGTATCGCGATTGCGCGCGCCTTGGCCGCGAACCCCGATTTCATCGTCTGTGACGAGCCGACATCCGCGCTTGATGTCTCGGTTCAGGCGCAGATCCTGAACCTGATGAAAGACCTGCAAAAGGATTTCGGCCTGACCTATGTCTTCATCTCGCATAATTTGCAGGTCGTGCGGCATATGGCGAATGATATCGGCGTGCTTTATCTGGGCCGTCTGGCCGAAGTGGCCGAGGCGGGCGCGCTGTTCGATGCGCCACAACACCCCTATACGCGCATGTTGCTGGATGCGGTCCCTGATATCGAGATGACAGGCCGCCGACGCAAACAGGTCGAAGGCGAAATTCCATCGCCCATCGACCCGCCCTCGGGCTGTGCGTTCCATCCGCGCTGTCCTTTTGCCAATGAGCGCTGCAAGCGTGAGGTGCCGCAGGTTCTGGCCGGTGTCGCCTGTCACGCCTTGCAAGAGGGGCGGATCAGCTAGCGTCACGGCTTTGGCGTGCGCCTTGGATAGAGTTTGCGGATCACCGGCGGGATTGCCGCGACCAGCGCCAGCGCGCCAAAGGCGATGGTCAGCTCTGGCGTGACCAGATCGGAGATCTGCACGCTTTGCCCTGCGGCGGCGGCGCTGGCCAGCACGCTGTCGATGCCCGACCCCAGATAGGCAAAGGCAAAGGTGCCGGGGGCGATCCCGATCAGCGTCGCGGGCATATAGGTCGATAGCGGTACCCGGAACAGCGCAGGCGCGATATTCATCGCAAAGAACGGAAAGATCGGCGCAAGCCGCAGCACGATCAGCGTCGCAAAGGCGTTGTTCTCGAACGCTTCGGCCAGGCGGTTCACGCGCGGCCCCGCAATCGCGCGCAGCCCCGCCCCAAAGGATGTGCGCGCCGCCAGAAACAACAGCGATGCGCCCAGCGTGGCGCTGATCACCACGACGCTGCCGCCCACCAGCCAGCCAAACAGGAACCCGCCGCTGATCGTCAGCATGGATGCCGCCGGAAAGGCCGTCGCCACCGCCACGACATAGATCAGCGCGAAACTGATCAGGCTGAGCGCATAATGATCCGCGATCAGCGCGCGCAGGCTGCCGCGTTGGGCTGCCAGCCAGTCGAGGCTGAAGATCTCTTGCAAGCCAGCCGCATACATCGCGCCAAGGGCGGCAAGGATCACCACAAGCGGGGCAAAGCGCAGCAGCCGGGACTTGCGCGGCGGGGCGGGGGGCGGTGCGGTCATGGCATGTCCTTTTCCAGCAAGGCGCGGTAGCGCGCCAGATAGCTGCGATCATTGATATCCTTGATCCGCCAGGCCCAGCGCCCTTGCAGCGCGATGCCGTTGCGCGTGGCGATGGCATGTTTGGGGCCGGTGCCGATCAGGCTCAGCCAATCACTCTGCGGGCGATGCGCCAGCAAGGGTTCCCCCGCCAGCGCGCGTTGCAGATTGGCAAACAGCACCGGCCCTTGGCGGACGGCGAAAACACCGGCCTTGGCGCGCGGATGATCGGCCATGCTGGCCACGTCACCGCTGGCAAAGATATGGTCCTGCCCCGCGACCTGCAAGCTCGGGCCGATCGCCAGATAGCCAAGCGTATTGCGCGCAAGCCCGGTTTGCGCCAGCCAATCGGGCGGGGCCGCGCCTGCCGCATTGATCGCCAGCGCAAGGTGCGGGGCGGTGGCGGCGGTATGCACGGCAATGCCCGCGCGCGCCAGATGCCGGCGCAGGGGCCGGCGCGCGGCGGCGGGGATCCGGTCAAGCCGCAGGCCCGAGCGTTCGATCAGGATCGGGGCAGGGCGGCTGTCGCCCCAGCGATGCGCCAGCGCCAGCGCCAGCTCGATCCCCGCCGCACCGCCGCCGACCACGCCAACAGGCGCGCCCGGACTGACCTGATCTTCCCAATCCTGCAACGCATCGACAAAGGCCGGGGCGGGCTTTATTTTCAGGACCGGCAGGCTGCGGTCCAGCCCGATATCGCGCGGCCATGCCCCGGTATTGAGGCTGAGAATGCTGAAACCCAGCCGGGTGGCATCATCCAGAATGACCTCTGATCTGGCCAGATCAAGGCCGCTGATCGCGCCTTGCCGAAAACCGACCTTGGCAGCGCGGGCAAGACCGGCGGCATCCACCGTCATCTGCGCGGGCGCGTAATGGCCCGCCACGACGCCGGGCAACATGCCGGCATAGACGGCTTGGCGATCCTTGGTGATCAGGATGATCTCTGTCTCGGGCAAAGGCGTCATGGCCAGACGGCGCAGCACCTCCAGATGCGCAAGACCGGCGCCGATCAGGACAAGCCGCTTCATGGCAGCCGCTCATAGAGCAATTTGCGCATCGTCTTTGTTGCCTGCGCGGGGAAAAGCCGCCCGAACAGGGCCATCGCCTGTGACGCGGCCCCCGGCACGATGATGCTGCGCCATCTGCTGCGCAGGATGCGGCGGGCGATACGGTCGGGGCAGGCCCGGCCACGGCCGCTGCTGCCCAAAGGCGCATGGCGCGCGGCATGGGCGGTCTGCATCGGGCCGGGGGTGGCGACCTGCACAATGATCCGGTGATCGCGCCAAAGCGCCGGCCGCAACGCGCGCGCAAAGGCGACCAGCGCATCCTTGCCGCCCGCATAGGTGCTGGCCCCCGGATAGCCCGTGTAATGCGACACCGAGGCGATAAAGATCACCCGCCCGCCCGGTGCGATCAGCCCGCGCGCCAGCAGCCCCTGCGCCAGCAGGATCGGGGCCGCGCAATTGATGTCATGCACCTTGCGGATCATGGCCGGGGGCATGGTCTCGAACGGGCCGACGGCGTTGATGCCTGCGCACATCACGACCAGATCGAACGGGCCTGCGCCGTGCAATCTGGCGGGCAAAGCCGCGACAGCATCGGCCTGCGCCAGATCGCAGGGCACAAATTGCTGATCTGCGCCTGTCTGCGGCACGGTTTGGTCGATGATCCAGAGCGCGGCCCCCTTGCTGCGCAGCGCGCGCACGATCGCCGCGCCCAGCCCGTCGCTGCCGCCGGTGATCAGCGCCCTCATGCCGCGCGGCCCGTGATCTTTTGCCGGATCACCGCGCCAAAAGAGACGCGCCGCCGCATCCGGCCTTGGCCCTGCATCGCATCAATGATGCCTGCCGCGACCGAAGCGACCGGCAGCATCATCCGCAGCGCCAGCGGCGATGTCAGCCCCGCGCGCCCGGCCATGCCGGTTGCGGTCGGTCCGGGATGGATCACGCGCACATCGACGCGGCCTTGCCATTCGCTGCGCAGCGACCGGCCAAAACCGTCCAGCCCGGCCTTGCTGGCGGCATAGACCGGCATGCCCGCCGCCCCGCGATAGGCGACAGAGCCGACCAGCCCCAGCACCCCCCGCCGCGCCTGCAAAGCCGCAAACAGCAGCTGTGCCGTCAGCATCGGCATCAGCAGGTTGACCGCCAGCACATCGCTGATCGCCTGGGGCGTTTCGCGGCAGAGCGGGCGGTAATGGCCAATGCCGGCATTCAGCAGCGCCATATCCAGCCGCGCAGGCGCGCGCGCAGCCAGCAGCTGGCAGCCCTGCGCCGTCGCCAGATCGACCGGGTGATAGGCGATATCGGGGAAATCGGCGGGCAGGTCCTGCGCTTGCCTGCGGCCAAAGCCTGTCACCTCATGCCCCGCATCATGCAAGGCCCGGCAGATCGCAAGCCCGATCCCCGCGCTGGCCCCGGTGACCAGCCAGCTTTGCCTGTTTGCGGTGGGCCTGCCTGCGGGGGGCCTGCCTGCGGGGGGCCTGTGCAAGGGCGGCCTCTGCAAGGGCGGGTCTTGATCCTGCATCGCGATATGATCCATCCTGCGCTGGTGGGCGGGGCGGGCGGCGGCGCGCCCGGTGCCACCGCTGGCATACCGACCCTATCATGCAAAGCAAAACCGCGAAAAGGCTTCGGAAACTCACCAACTTGTGTCCGGCGGGGCCGGTTCTGTCATGTCGCAGATCACGGCAAAGTGACGTTTTGCATGAAACGCACCTGCGGCGCTGGCCGTATCTGATAAAGACATAATTGTATTTTTGCGAAAGGAGTGATCCATGACCGCTTTGTTCACCCGTCGCCGGGCGCTTGTCAGCGGCCTTGGGCTGGCTGCCGGTGCTGCGGGCTTGCTGACAGCAGGGCGCGCGGCAGCGACGCCGGTGCCTTTTGATGCGGCATGGGAGCATCTGACCTTTCGGCGCCTGACGCCGAACCAATTTACCCTGCGGGGCACAAATGTTGATGTGGTCGCGGATCGGTCGTCCTCGATCCTCTACCGGGTGCTGCCGGTGGATTTGCGGCGCGCGCGGCGCGCCACATGGTCCTGGGCAGTAGACCAATCGGTGCCGCCCTCTGATCTGTCGCAGATCGGCAATGATGACCGCAATCTGGGCATGTTCTTTGTCAGCATGCCCCCCGAGGCCGCCGCCAAAATCCGCCCCGACACCAGCATCCGCCGGATGATGCTGCATTCCGCAGCGCAGGTGCTGATGTATACCTGGGGCGGTGGCCAGCCCCCCGGCACGATCGTGCCCAGCCCGCATGCGCCGCAGCGTCTGCGCAATCTGATCACGCGTCCGGCCCAGCCCGGACAGTTTTTCGAAGAGGTCGATCTGACGCAGGATTTTCCACGGGTTTTCGGACAGGATCTGCAACAGCTTGTCGCGGTGGCGATTTCGGCCAATAGCGAAAACAGCGGCACCCGTGTTGTGGCGCGGGTGTCGGACCTGCGGGTGCTTTGACAGGCGTTTTGCATCGCGGATGGGGTGCCGCGCGCGGCGCTGTGGTCAGGCGTCGTGGTCCAAGGCGACCAGCGCCCCGATCTGGCCGATCACGGCTGCGGCAAGGCTGGCCCCGGCATGGCCTGCCTGTTCCAGATCGCCCTGCTGCAGATAGCTGGCCAGAAAGCCCGCGTTGAAACTATCGCCTGCGGCGGTGGTGTCCACGACATCGGTCACGCGGGGCGGGGTCAGCGTCAGCGATTGATCCGCCGTTGCCAGGATCATCGGGTCTGCCCCGTTCTTGACCACGACCAGCGCCACGCCCGCCTCGCGGTAGCGGCGCGCGGTGGCGGCTGGGGTCGGATCATTGAACCAGCCCGCCTCATCCTCGAACGAGGGCAGCGCGATATCGCTCAGTGCGGCGGCCTGCATCACCGTCTCGGTCATGGTTTTGGGATCGGGCCAAAGGCGCGGGCGCAGATTGGGGTCAAAGGCGACCTTGCCCCCCGCTTGGCGAAAATCGCGCAGCAGATCGAACAGGCGCGCGCGGGCCTCTGGCGGCAGGATCGCCAGCGTAATCCCCGACAGATAGGCCAGATCCGCCCCTTGCAAGGCCGCGCGCAAAGCCCTGTCATCCGCAAGCATCCGGCGCGCCGCGCTTTGCCCGCGCCAATAGCTGAAACTGCGTTCGCCATTGGTCAGGCTGATCATGTAAAGCCCGACACTGCTGTCGTCGCGCTGCGCGATATGGGCCGTGTCCAGCCCCGCAGCAGCGATGAACGCCAGCAGTTTATCCGACAGGGCATCCTGGCCCAGCGCGGTGAAATAGGCGATCTGATCGCTGGCGGGCAGCAGCTTGCGCAGATACCAGGCCGTGTTCAGCGTATCACCGGCAAAACCCGCGCGGTAAAGATCATCCGCCCCCGCAGGGGCCAGCTCGACCATCGCCTCGCCAATCGCGACGATGCGGGTCATGCGCTGGGTTCGCTTTCGAACCAGGCGTGTTTTTCGAACCGAAGCCGGTCGATCAAATCGGCAATCCGCGACAGGTGCAGACGCATCGCATCGGCCGCTGCCGTCGCATCGCGGCGGATCAGATGGTCAAGGATATCGCCATGATCCTTGATCACCTGCGGCGAGGCAAAGCTGAGCGACAGCATCCGCACGCGGTCCATATGGGCCTTGTTTTCATTGATCAGATCCCAGGCGAACCCGACATGCGAGCGTTGGCAGATTTCATGGTGGAACTGGTCGTCAAGCTGGTGGAACAGGCGTTTGTCCTGTGCGGCATGGGCCTGTTGCTGGGCGGCCAGCAGATCTGCCAGGGCTGCGTGATCGGCGGGCGTCAGGCGGGTGGCCGCAGTGCGGATATTTTCGACCTCGATCGCGGTGCGGATATAGCGGGCGCGCAAAACGGCCGATTCCGAAATCAGGCTGACAGTGGTGGACCGCTGCGGCCGGATCACCAGAAACCCCAGTTTCGACAGCCGGTAAAAGGCGTCGCGCACCGGTTGGCGCGACACTTCCATCTGGCTGGCGACATCGATCTCGGACAATTTCGCGCCGGGGGGCAGTTCCAGCGACAAGATGCCGGCCTGCAGGCTTTCAAAGACCTGATCCGCAATCGTGGGCCGGTCAGGTGGGGCCAGGGCCCGCAATGCCGATGAGGCTGCCATGGGACGATCTCCGCTTTTCTGTCTTTTGCAGTTTAGCGGCAAAGAACCCGCGTTGACAAGGTTGGTAATCTAGAATATTAGTCTATCGGACGCGGCGGGGAGGCCGCTTGCAGGCTGGGGAATCGTGTCATGCTGCTGGACCAGAACCGTCTTTTCCCGCTGGAAGGCAGCGCCCGAGGCTTGGCGCGCGCGCTTTATGACCAGATCGGCGGTCTGCCGATCATCAGCCCGCATGGCCATACCGACCCGCGCTGGTTTGCCGAGGATGCGGCCTTTGCCGATGCGGCGCAGCTTTTTGTGACGCCGGATCATTATGTGTTCCGGATGCTGTTTTCCCAAGGTGTCGATCTGGATGCGCTGGGGGTGCCACGGGCCGATGGCCATGCCGCGCAACGCGACGGGCGCGCGATCTGGCGGCTGTTCGCGCAGAATTTCCACCTGTTGCGCGGCACGCCCTCATGGATCTGGCTGACCCATGCTTTTGCCGAGGTCTTTGACATCCACGACCGGCTGACGCCCCAGAATGCCGATGCGCTTTATGACCGGATCACCGATAGCCTGGCGCAACCCGCATTCCGGCCGCGCGCCTTGTTCGCGCGGTTCAATATCGAGGTTCTGGCCACCACCGAAAGCGCGCTGGATGATCTGCGCTGGCACCGGATGATCCGCGACAGCGGCTGGCAGGGGCGGGTGATCACCGCCTATCGGCCCGATGCGGTGGTTGATCCGGAATTTGATGGTTTTGTCGGCAATCTGACCCGTCTGGGCGAATTGACCGGCGAGGATGCGATGACCTGGGCGGGCTATCTGGCGGCGCATCGCGCGCGGCGCGCCTATTTCATCGGTTTCGGGGCCACGTCTTCGGATCACGGCCATCCGACCGCGCGCACCGAAAACCTGTCTGCACAGGATGCGGCGGCGCTGTTCGATATCGTCAAGACCGGCCGCGCCACAGCCGAACAGGCCGATGCTTTCCGGGGCCAGATGCTGACCGAAATGGCCCGGATGAGCCTTGATGACGGGTTGGTCCTGCAAATCCATGCCGGCGCATGGCGCAACCATTCCGCCCCGATGTTCGCCGCTTTCGGGCGCGACAAAGGCTTTGATATCCCGACGCGCACCGATTTCGTGCGCAACCTGAAACCCTTGCTGGATGCCTATGGCACCGACCCGCGCCTGTCGGTGATCGTGTTCATGCTGGATGAAACCACGCTGTCGCGCGAATTGGCGCCTTTGGCGGGGGTCTATCCCGCGCTGAAACTGGGGCCGCCCTGGTGGTTTTTCGACAGCCCCGAAGGGATGCGCCGGTTCCGCGAACTGACCACGGAAACCGCGGGCTTTTATAATACCGTCGGCTTTAACGACGATACCCGCGCCTTTTGTTCGATCCCCGCCCGCCATGATGTGGCGCGGCGTGTGGATTGTGCCTATCTCGCCACGCTCTGCGCCAGCGGACGCATGGTCGAGGAGGACGCATTCGAGGTCGCCCATGACCTCGCATACCGGCTTGCCAAACAAGCCTATCGGCTCTGACAGGGCCATCAACGGGAGGAGAGACCATGACAATCACCAAGACATTGACCGCCGCATTGCTGGCCAGCGTGGCCTTTGTCGGCCAGGCGGCTGCGGCCTGCGAAATCACCTTGCGGTCGTCGGATACGCATCCGGACGGCTATCCCACGGTCGAGGCCGTCAAACATATGGGGGCCTTGCTGCAAGACCGCTCTGACGGGCGCATCTGCATCGAAGTGTTCCATTCCGCGCAGCTGGGCGAGGAACGCGACACGATCGAACAGACCCGCTTTGGCGTGATCGATTTGAACCGCGTCAGCATGGGGCCGTTCAACAACCTTGTCGAACAGACCAAGGTCGTGTCGCTGCCCTTTATCTTCCGGTCGGTGGATCACATGCACCGGGTCATGGATGGCCCGATCGGTGACGAAATCCTGGCCGCGTTTGAACCGCATGACCTGATCGGTCTGGCCTATTTCGACGGCGGGTCGCGCAGTTTCTACAACAGCCAGCGCCCCATCGAATCCTTCGAGGATATGGCCGGTCTGAAGATCCGCGTCATGCAATCGGATATCTTCGTGGATATGATGACCGCGATGGGCGCCAGCGCCACGCCGCTGCCTTATGGCGAGGTCTATTCCTCGATCCAGACCGGCGTGATCGACGGCGCGGAAAACAACTGGCCCTCGTTCGAATCCTCGGGCCATTACGAGGTTGCGGGCTATTACACGCTCAACGAACATCTGATCGTCCCCGAAGTGCTGGTCATGTCGAAGCAAAGCTGGGACGGGCTATCCGCTGATGACCAGGCGCTGGTGCGCCAGGCGGCGCGCGATTCAGTGCCGGTGATGCGCGAGATGTGGGCCGCACGGGAAAAAGCCTCCGAAGACCAGGTGCGCGCGGCGGGTGTGCAGATCATCACCGATATCGACAAGACCCCGTTCATCGAAGCCATGGTGCCGGTCTATGAAAAGCATGTGACCTCGGATGAATTGCGTGATCTGGTCATGCGGATTCAGGCGACCGAATAAGCGCTTGCCACAGGCAGGTTGACAGGCCCTGGCACGGGCGGGGAAACCCTTTCGTGCCAGGGCGCAAGATAGGCGACAAATCCGGCGCGGCCAGACAGCGGTGCGGCAGACAGGGATTTCACAAGATGGGCCAAGATCACATCGCGTTCAGCGGGGCCGCGTCATGCAGCAACGGATGATCGGCATCGCGGGGCTGCTGGGCCTTTTGGCGCGCGGCGCGCTTTGGGTTGCGGGGATTGCGCTGGTCGCGATGACAGCGCTGGTCGCAGCGCAGGTTTTTGCGCGCTATGTCGTCGGCGCGCCGCTGACATGGACCGAGCCGACCTCGATCCTGTTGATGGGCTGGTTCATCCTGCTGGGTGCGGCGGTCGGCACGCGCGAAGGCTATCACCTCAGCTTTGACGTGCTGTTGATGGTGCTGCCGCAGCGGATCGTGCGGGTCCTGCATTCGGTGTCGGATCTGGTGGTTGCGGGGTTTGGCGCGGGCATGGCCTGGTTCGGCTTTGAGCTGCTGACCCGCACATGGACCGCCAGCATGCCGACGCTGGGCCTGCCCGGCGGTGTCGCCTTCATCCCGCTGACCCTAAGCGGGGTCTTGATCGTGATCTTTTCGGCCGAACGGCTGGCGCGGCGGGCCGCTGGCCTGAAAACCGCGCGTTTCGGTGACGAAGTGACAGAGGAATAGCAGATGGAACTTTACGTCTTATTCGGCACTTTCGTCTTTCTTTTGCTGATCGGCACGCCGGTCGCCTTTTGTCTGGGCGTGGCGTCTTTCGCGACGGTCGTCTATCTGGGACTGCCGCCCCTGGTGGTGTTCCAGCGGCTGAATTCGGGCATTTCGGTCTTTGCGCTGATGGCGATCCCGTTTTTCATCTATGCGGGCGATCTGATGGTGCGCGGCGATATCGCGCGGCGGCTGGTGGCGCTGGCAGGCGCGCTGATCGGGCATCTGCGCGGCGGGCTGGGGCAGGTCAATATCGTGGCCTCGGTGATGTTCGGCGGCGTTTCGGGATCGGCGGCGGCTGATGCATCCGCGGTGGGCGGGCTGATGGTCCCGCAGATGAAGGAACGCGGCTATGGCGCTGATTATGCAGTCAATATCACGGTTGTTTCATCCATTATCGCGCTGATGCTGCCGCCCTCGCATAACCTGATCATCTATTCGATCTCGGCGGGGGGGCGGCTGTCTATCGCGGATCTGTTCACCGCCGGCATCATCCCCGGCCTGCTGCTGGCGCTGTCGCTGATGGTAGCGGCCTGGATCGTGGCGCGCAAACGCGGCTATCCGACCGAGCCTTTCCCCGGTCTGCGGATGCTGGGGGTTCTTTTCGTTTCGGCGCTGCCGGGGCTGATCTTGGTGGCGATCATCTTTGGCGGGGTGCGCTCGGGGGTGTTCACCGCCTCTGAAAGCTCGAATATCGCGGTGGTCTATGCGCTGTTCATCACGCTTTTCGTCTATCGCTCTTTGCCATGGGGCGAATTTGTCGCCGCGACGATGGGGGCGGTGCGCACAACGGCGATGGTGCTGCTGGTGATCGGCTGTGCGGCGTCTTTTGCCTGGTTGCTGGCCTATCTCAAAGTGCCGACCGCGATCGTCGATTTCATGCAAGGTGTCTCGGACAATCCGATCCTGATCCTGCTGATGATCAACCTGGCCCTGCTGATGCTGGGCACCTTCATGGATATGTCGCCGCTGATCGTGATCACCACGCCGATCTTTTTGCCGGTGGCGCAGGCTTTCGGGGTCGATCCGGTGCATTTCGGGATCATCTTGATCCTGAACCTTGGCATCGGCCTCTGCACACCGCCCGTGGGGGCGGTCTTGTTTGTCGGCTGCGCGGTCGGGCGGATTTCCATCTGGGAGGCCGTGCGCACGATCTGGCCGTTCTATCTGGCCGCTTTGGTGACGCTGATGCTGGTCACCTATATTCCCGCGCTGTCGCTTTGGCTGCCCGCGCAATTCCGGTGAAAAGATGATGACAGCTTTCCCCGTGATCCCCACAGGCCCCGATGTGACCCGGCAGGTGCTGGCGGATGCCCCCGATCTGATGGTGGTGGCCTTCCGCTTTGCCAAGGCCGGTGCCGCTGGCGCGATGCACCAGCATCCGCATCTGCAAGCGACTTATGTTGCCTCTGGCCGGTTCCGGTTCACCATCGGCGACAGCGTGACAGAGGTCGGGCCGGGCGACAGTTTCATCATCCCCTCGGAGACCCCGCACGGGGTTGTCTGTCTGGACCCCGGTCAGCTGATCGACAGCTTCACCCCCCGCCGCGACGATTTTCTATAAAGGATCCATCCCATGCTGCATGTCGAAACCCGCCACGCCATCCACCAAGACCACGCCAAAGGCATGGATACGGCGACGCTGCGCCAGCATTTCCTGACGCCGGATATGTTTCAGCAAGGCCAGATCCGGCTGGTCTATACCCATTACGACCGTTTCGTGATGGGCGGTGCGGTGCCCGATGGCGCGGATCTGACGTTGGATCATGTCGATGAAACCCGCACGCCCTCGTTTCTGGACCGCCGCGAAATGGGCATCGTCAATATCGGCGCGACGGGCAGCGTCACCGCCGCAGGCCAAACCCATGCGATGAACAAAGGCGATGTGCTGTATCTGGGCATGGGGTCGGGGCCTGTCACCTTTGGCGGGCAGGGGCGGTTCTATATCACCTCGGCCCCGGCGCATCGGGCCTGTCCGACCCGGCTGATCACCGTAGAAGATGCGGTCGAGGTCAATCTGGGCGCGACCGAGACATCCAACAAACGCATCATCCGCCAGTTCATCCACCCGCTGGTGATGGAAAGCTGCCAGCTGGTTTTGGGCTATACCACCTTGCTGGACGGGTCGGTCTGGAACACGATGCCCGCCCATGTCCATGACCGCCGGATGGAGGCTTATCTTTACTTCGGCATGACCCCCGAGGCGCGCGTCCTGCATCTGATGGGCGCCCCGACCGAGACCCGCCATCTGTTCATCGCCAATGAACAAGGCGCCTTGTCGCCGCCCTGGTCGATCCATGCGGGGGCGGGGATCGGGTCTTATACGTTCATCTGGGCGATGGCGGGCGATAATATCGATTACAAGGACATGGATATGCTGCCCGCCGAGGCCCTGCTGTGACGGGCGTTATGAATGGCGCATTTTCCCTGACAGGCCGCCGCGCGCTGGTGACCGGGGCCAATACCGGCATCGGGCAGGCCATTGCACTTGGTCTGGCACAGGCCGGGGCCGCGGTGGTCTGCGCCGGGCGTCGCTCCTGTGACGACACCGAAGCGCTGATCACGGCCGCAGGTGGGTCCGCATCATCGGTGCTGGTCGATTTCACCGATCCGATGGCGGGCCAAGACCTGTTCGCAGGCCAGGATTATGACATCTTGATCAATAATGCGGGCATCATCCGCCGCGCCGATGCCGTCGATTTCACCGAAAATGATTGGGACTCGGTGATGGATGTCAATCTCAAGGCGCTGTTTTTCACCACCCAGGCCTTTGCGCGCGACCTGATCGCGCGGCAGATGCAGGGCAGGGTGGTCAATATCGCCTCGCTTTTGTCGTTTCAGGGCGGCATCAGGGTGCCGTCCTATACGGCGTCCAAACATGGGGTCGCGGGGCTGACGAAACTTTTGGCCAATGAATGGGCGGCCAAGGGGATCAACGTCAATGCCGTCGCCCCCGGCTATATCGCCACCAATAATACCGAGGCTTTGCGCGCCGATCCCGACCGCAATCAGGCGATCCTTGACCGTATCCCCGCCGGGCGCTGGGGCGATCCTGCCGATATCGCGGGGGCGGCGGTTTATCTGTGCACGCCTGCGGCGGCCTATGTTCATGGCGCGATATTGAATGTCGATGGAGGCTGGCTTGCACGATAATCGTCTGACCCGCAGCAAGACCCCGCGCCCCGGTGTCGGCATCGTCCATCTGGGGCTGGGGGCGTTTTACCGCGCCTTTGGTGCCATCTATGTGGCCGAGGCGATGCAGGCCGCAGGCGGCGATTGGGGCGTGATCGGTGTTTCATTGCAAAGCCCCGGCACACGCGATGCTTTGGCCCCGCAGGATTGGGCCTATACGTCGGTGACCTTGCGCCCCGAAGGCGATCTGGCCCAGGTGATCGAGGTGCTGGACCATGTGCTGGTCGCCCCCGAAGACCCCGCCGCCGTGCTGCGCGCGATGGTCGATCCCGCCGTGCGGATCGTTTCGCTGACGGTGACCGAAAAAGGCTATTGCCATGCGCCTGCCACCGGGGCGCTGAACCGCGATCATCCTGATATCATCCACGATCTGGCGCATGATCTGCCGCGCTCTGCGCCGGGGTATATCGTGCGCGCCTTGCAATTGCGGCGGCTGGCGGGCCATGCGCCCTTTACCGTGCTGACCTGCGACAACCTGCCCGAAAACGGCAAGCTGGTGCGCGGTGTCGTGCTGGATCTCGCGCGGCTGATCGACCCGGCCCTGGCCGATTGGATCGCCGAAAAGGGGCGGTTTCCGGCGACGATGGTGGACCGGATCACCCCTGCGACAACCCAAGACGATATCGCGCGCGTGGCCCGCCTGACCGGCCGCCATGACGCGGCCCCGGTGTTGCACGAAGATTTCCGCCAATGGGCGATCGAGGATGATTTCGTCGGGGGCGCGCGTCCCGATTTCGCCGCCGCCGGGGCCGCGCTGGTGCCGGATGTGACCGCCTATGAACATATGAAATTGCGGATGCTGAACGGCACCCATTCGGCGCTGGCCTATCTGGGCTATCTGGCGGGGCATGAAACGATTGCCCAAACCGTGGCGGACCCCGATTTCGCGGCTTTCCTGCGCGCGCTTTGGGCCGATGAAATCGCGCCCGTCGTCGATGCGCCCGCAGGCGTCAGCCTGCCTGATTACGCCGAGGCGCTGTTTGAACGCTATGCCAATCCCGCGATCCGGCACCGGACATGGCAGATCGCCATGGATGGCAGCCAGAAACTGCCGCAGCGGATCTTGGGCACGCTGGCGGCCAATCTCGATGCCGGGCGCGCGGCGCCGGGGCTCTGCCTCGTGGTGGCGGGCTGGATGCATTATGTCGCGGGCAAAGATGAAAAAGGCGCGGCGATTGATGTCAAAGACCCGCTGGCCGCGCAGCTGCGCGCGATCTGCGATGCCGCCGACAGCCCCGCCGACAGGGTGCGTGGGTTGCTCGCGGTCAGGGCCGTGTTTCCCGCAACGCTTGCCGCGCGGATCGAGGGCCCCGTGATCGCTGCCGCCGAAGACCTCGCGCGGCATGGGGCAAAGCAGGCGGTGGCCGCATGTGCGCAAAGTGTAGTGGCATGACACCCGCAGCACCGACCCTGCGTCTGCATCCTGCGGATAATGTCGCGGTGCTGACCGCGCGCGCGGCGGCGGGCGCTGATCCGTTGGGTTGCGGACGCCCGTTGGCTGTCGCGATTGCGGCGGGGCATAAGCTGGCCACCCAAGCGATCCCGCGCGGCGCGGCGCTGCGCAAATTCGGCCAGGTGATCGGGCAGGCCACCGCCGATATCGGCTTGGGCGATCATGTGCATAGCCATAATTGCGCCTTTTCCGCGCATGATCAGGATTACGCGATAGGGGCCGATCTGGCAGCAGCGCAGGCCATGGTGCCGGTCTGTGCACCGCGCAGCTTTGACGGCTACCGCCGTGCGGATGGGCAGGTCGGCACGCGCAATTACATCGCGCTTTTGGCCACGGTGAATTGTTCGGCCACCGTGATCCGCCGGGCTGCGGCGGAAATCGAGGCCGAAGGCAGCCTGCAGGGTTACACCAATATCGACGGGGTGATCGCGCTGGCACATGGGACCGGCTGTGGCATGGCGGCTGCGGGACCGGGGTTTGATATTCTGGACTGCGTGCTCTGGGGCTATGCGACCCATCCCAATGTGGGGGCGGCCGTCTTTGTCGGGCTGGGCTGCGAGGTGATGCAGATCGCGCGGATGCGCGCCAAGGCGGGCGATGCCGGCAGCGACCGGTTTCATGCGCTGACCATTCAGGATAGCGGCGGCACCCGTGCCACCATCGACCGGATCAAGGCGCATCTGCGCGCGATCCTGCCGCAGGTCAATCAGGCGCGGCGCAGCCCCTGTCCGGTCGCCAGCCTGCGTGTGGGGCTGCAATGCGGCGGGTCGGACGGGTTTTCCGCGATCACCGCCAATCCGGCGCTCGGGGTGGCCTCGGACCTGCTGGTCGGGCTGGGCGGCACTGCGATCCTGTCCGAAACCCCCGAGATTTACGGCGCCGAGCAATTATTGCTGCGCCGCGCCAGCAGCGATGCGGTGGCGCGCAAGCTGATCGACCAGCTGCGCTGGTGGCAAGATTACGCAGCCCAGGGCGGCGGGTCGATGGATAACAATCCCTCTCCGGGCAATAAACAGGGCGGGATCACGACGATCCTTGAAAAATCCCTGGGCGCGGTGGCCAAGGCCGGGGCGACCCCGCTGATGGCGGTTTATGATTACGCCGAAAAGGTGCGCGCGCCTGGCTTTGTCTTCATGGATACGCCGGGCTATGACCCGGTCTCGGCCACTGGCCAGATCGCGGGGGGCGCGCAGATCATCGTCTTTACCACGGGGCGGGGGTCGGCATTCGGGTCCAAACCTGCGCCGACGATCAAGCTGGCGACGAATGACCTGCTGTTCGCCAGCATGACAGATGACATGGATCTGAACTGCGGCGACGTGGTGTCAGGCGGCGTCAGCCTGTCGCAAAAGGGGGCGGCGATCCTTGATCTGATCATCGCCACCGCCTCTGGCGCGCCCAGCAAATCGGAAATGCTGGGGCTTGGCGATCATGAATTCCTGCCCTGGCAGATCGGCGCGGTAATGTAATGCAGATAGCGAAAAGACAGGTGAGACATGCTTGAAACATGGCGGTGGTATGGACAATTCGACGGGATCACCCTGCCCGAGATTGCCCAGACAGGGGCGGCAGGCATCGTGACGGCGCTGCATGAAATCCCCTATGGCGCGGTCTGGCCACGGGACGCGATTGCCACGCGCAAGGCGCAGATCGACCAGGCCGGTTTCAGCTGGTCCGTCGTCGAAAGCCTGCCCGTGCATGAAGATATCAAGCGCGGCACCGGCGATCTGGCCCGCCTCTTTGCCAATTACCGCCAGTCGCTGGCCAATCTGGCGGCCGAAGGCGTGCAGGTGGTCTGTTACAATTTCATGCCGTTGCTGGATTGGACCCGCACCGAACTGGCCGCGCCGGTCGCGCGCGGCGGCAGCTGCCTGCGGTTTTCTGCCGACCGGATGGCCGCGTTTGAATTGCATATGCTGGGGCGCGCCGCCGCAGCCGATGATTACCCCGAAGATGTCCGCGCCCGGGCGGCGATCTGGTTTCAGCAGGCCAGCCAGCAGGATCGCGATGATCTGCTCAAGGCGATCATGTCCGGCCTGCCGGGGGCGTTTGACCGCTATGATATCGACGGGCTGCGGCGCGCGCTGCGGGCCTATGACGGGATCGACCGCACCGCCCTGCGCGCCAATTACCAGCGCTTTCTGGCCGAGGTGATCCCCGCCGCCGCCGATCTGGGCATCCGCATGTGCGTGCATCCCGACGATCCGCCGCGCGATATTCTGGGGCTGCCCCGGATCGTGTCGGATGGCGATGATCTGGCCTGGATCGCGCAGGCCTTTGATGATCCGGCCAATGGCTTTACGCTTTGTTCAGGATCGCTGGGGGCCAATCCGGCCAATGACGTGCCTGCCATCGCGCGCATGGTCGCAGGGCGCATCCATTTCGTGCATCTGCGCAATGTGCGCAAATTCCCCGATGGCAGTTTCGAAGAAGCCGCCCATCTGGAGGGTGACACCGATATGGTGGCCTTGATCGGCGTCTTGCTGGCGGAAGAGGCCCGGCGCCGCGCGACAGGGCGCGCCGATCACCTGATCCCGTTCCGGCCGGATCATGGCCATGTGCTGCTGTCCGATTTCGACCGCGATCTTGTGCCGGGCTATCCGCTGATCGGCCGGCTGCGCGGGCTGGCCGAATTGCGCGGGGTCATGCATGCGCTGGCGGCGGGGGCAGGCCAGCCGGGCGCTATGGTCTAGCCAAGCGCATATCCCGCGCCGCGCACGGTGCGGATCAGATCCTCGCCGCCATGGCTGCCCAGCACTTTGCGCAAGCGGCCGACATGGACATCGACGGTGCGCGTATCGACATAGATATCGCGCCCCCAGACCCGGTCCAGCAGCTGATCCCGGCTCCAGACGCGGCCGGGCTTTTCCATGAAAGTGGTCAGCAGGCGAAATTCGGTCGGCCCGAGCTTTAATTCCTTTTCGCCGCGAAACACCTTGTGGGTCTCGGAATCCAGCAGGATGTCGTGATAGACCAGCCTTTCGCCCATCGTGGCAGGACGCGACCGGCGCAGATGCGCCTTGACCCGCGCCAGAAGCTCGATGATCGAATAAGGCTTGGAGATGTAATCATCGGCACCGGTTTCCAGACCGCGGACCTTGTCCACCTCTTCGGACCGTGCTGACAGCATGATGACCGGCGTCATCCGAAAGGCAGGGCGGCTTTTGATCTGGCGGCAGATTTCAATGCCCGATGTGCCGGGCAGCATCCAATCCAGCAGGATCAGATCGGGCTGTTCTTCCTCGATCAGCAGCAAGGCCTCGCTGCCATCGGCGGCCTTGATCACGCGAAACCCTTCGCTTTCGAGGTTATAGGCCAGCACTTCGCGCTGTGCGGGTTCATCCTCGACCACCAGAACAGATGGTTGCAGATCGGCCATCAGACATCACTTTCCAAAAGCGCCGAGGTGGTATTGTCCTGTTTGGGGCGGTCATCCTCGGGCAAAGCCCCGGTGACGGCATAGATCGTCTGTTCGGCGATCCCCGTCGCATGATCGCCCACGCGTTCGATATTCTTGGCGATGAAATGCAGATGCATGCCCACGGTGATATTCTTGTGGTCTTCCATCATATGGGTCAGGAAGGACCGGAACAGCGTGTTGTAAATCTGGTCCGCTTCGGCGTCGCGTGCGATGATTTCGGCCGCCTTGACCGGGTCGCGCTGGATAAAGGCGTCCAGCGCGTCGCGGACCATGGTTTCGACAAAGGCCGACATCCGCGCCATATCCGATAGCGTGCCCTCTATCGCCGGGGCACCCGACATGGCGATGGTGCGTTTGGCGATATTCTTGGCGTAATCGCCGCAGCGTTCCAGATGCGAGCTGATCTCCATCACGGCCAGCACCAGACGCAAATCCTTGGCCGTCGGCGAGCGCAGCGCCAAAAGGCGGGCCGCATCCGATTTCAGCACGATATCGAGATCGTCGATCACCTTGTCGCCCCGGCGGATGGTTTGCGCCAGCGCATCGTCACGCTTGCGCAGCGCCTGTGCGGAATCCGCAAGCGCCTGTTCGACAAGGCCGCCCATCTTGATCATGGTGGCCTGGATGCTTTCAAGGTCACGGTCAAAAGAGGCGACGATATGATTGTCGTTCATGGTCATGGTCCTTACCCGATCCTGCCGGTGATATAGCTTTCGGTGCGCGGGTCTTGGGGGTTGGTGAAAATTTGGTCGGTCTCGTTGAATTCGACCAGATGACCCAGGTGGAAAAAGGCGGTTTTCTGGCTGACGCGGGCGGCCTGTTGCATCGAATGGGTGACGATCACCACCGAGAATTGCTGGCGCAATTCGTCGATCAATTCCTCGATCTGGGCGGTGGCAATCGGGTCAAGCGCCGAACAGGGTTCATCCATCAGCAGCACCTCGGGGGCGGTGGCGACAGCGCGGGCGATGCACAGGCGCTGCTGCTGGCCCCCCGACAGGCCGGTGCCGGGCGCGTCGAGCCGGTCCTTGACCTCGTTCCACAGCGCGGCGCGGCGCAGCGACGCTTCGACGATCTGGTCCATATCGGCCTTGGTGCGGGCCAGCCCGTGGATCTTGGGGCCATAAGCCACGTTGTCATAGATTGATTTGGGGAAAGGGTTGGGTTTCTGGAACACCATCCCGACCTTGGCACGCAATTGCACCGGATCGACGCGCGGATCATAGATATCCTGACCATCCATCGTGATGCTGCCCTGCACGCGGCAGATGTCGATCGTGTCATTCATCCGGTTCAGGCAGCGCAGAAAGGTGGATTTGCCGCAGCCCGAGGGGCCGATAAAGGCCGTCACGGTCTTGTCGCCGATATCGACGCTGACATCCTTGATCGCATGTGTCTCGGCGTAATAGACCTGCACACCTTTGGCGGAAATCTTTGTGTCACTCATGTCGGTGGTTCTTTCAATGCGTCTGAGGTCATCCATGATGCTGTCCTTTACCAACGGCGTTCAAATTTGCTGCGCAGGTAGATGGCGATCCCGTTCATGAAGATCAGGAAGGTCAGCAAGACCAGAATAGCAGCAGAGGTCCGGCTGACAAAGCCGCGTTCGGGACTGTCGGCCCAGATGAAGATCTGGGTGGGCAGGGCGGTCGCCGCGTCAAAGGGCGAAGAGGCGGCCGAGGTGATAAAGGCATTCATCCCGATCAGCAGCAAAGGCGCGGTTTCCCCCAGGGCCTGGGCCAGACCGATGATCGTGCCGGTCAGGATGCCGGGCATCGCCAGGGGCAGCACATGGTTGAACACCACCTGCTGTTTGGACGCGCCCACACCCAGCGCCGCTTCGCGGATCGACGGCGGCACGGCCTTCAGCGCGGCGCGCGTGGCGATGATGATCGTGGGCATGGTCATCAGCGCCAGCGTCAACCCGCCCACGAAAGGGGCCGATCGCGGCATGCCGAAATAATTCAGGAATACCGCGAGGGCGAGCAGACCAAAGACAACCGATGGCACGGCGGCAAGGTTGTTGATATTCACCTCGATGAAATCGGAAACTTTGTTCTTGGGCGCGAATTCTTCCAGATAGATCGCCGCACCGATCCCGATGGGAAAGGAAATCACGAAACAGACCAGCAAGGCCCAGAACGTGCCGACCAAGGCGCCGCGCAGCCCCGCCAGTTCCGGAAAGCGGCTGTCGGCATTGGTCAGCAGCGCGAAATTCAGCGGCTTGGAGATCGCGCCAGCGGCGATCAATTCGTCAAACCATCCGACGGCCTGATCATCCAGACGGCGCTGGGATTCCGGGGTGGCGCGGTCGATATTGCCCTTGTTCAGCTGGTCATAAGGGTCCGATACCGGCACCGTGATCGAAATCGTCTGGCCGATCAGGCTGGTGTCGGCCACGACCCTGTCGCGCAGATAGAATTGCGCGCCATTGGACAGGATGCCTCGCAGATTGCGCGCATCGGTTTGCGGGTCGGCGCTGGGCACTTTGGCCAGAATGGCGGCTTGCAGCACATCCTGGAACCCGCCACGGGGCAGGGCCTCGACGCTGACCTCTTCGGGGTCGATATAGACATCCAGCGTCACATGGGTCTGCACAAAGGCGGTATAGCCGCTGCTGATCAAGGAAGCGAACAGCAGGAACATCACCGAAAAGGCGATGAAGATCGCGGTCAGGCCAAAGCCCTGCAACACAAGATCCTTGCGCTTGCGCTTGGTGATTGCGGCCGATGTCTCGGTCAGGGATGTGCGCTGCGGGACGGGTGCGCCGCTATGGGTGGTGTCAGCCATTGATCAAAGCCTCAATCATAGATTTCGCGGTATTTGCGCACGATACGCAGGGCCAGCACGTTGATGCCCAATGTCAGGATGAACAACATCAGACCCAGCGCAAAGGCGGCCAGCGTCTTGGGGTTGTCAAAGGCGGTGTCGCCGATCAGCAAGGTGACGATCTGCACGGTCACCGTGGTCACCGAATCCAGCGGGTTGATCGTCATCTTGGCCATCAGGCCGGCGGCCATCACCACGATCATCGTCTCGCCGATGGCGCGGCTGATCGCCAGCAGAATGCCGCCAACGATGCCCGGAATGGCGGCAGGGAACAGCACTTTGAGCATGGTTTCCCCGCGCGTCGCCCCCAAGGCGATGGACCCGTCGCGCAGGCTGCGCGGCACGGCGGCCAGCGCGTCATCGGCAAAGGATGAAATGAACGGGATCAGCATGATCCCCATCACACCGCCCGCCGCCAGCGCGGTATTGGGCGAAATATCCAGCCCCAGATCGGCCCCGCCGCTGCGCAGCGCAGGCGCCACCACAAGGATCGCGAAAAAGCCGTAGACCACGGTGGGGATCCCGGCGAGGATTTCCAACAAAGGCTTGACCACGGACCGCACTTTGCGCGGCGCGAATTCATTCAGATAGATCGCCGACAACAGCCCGACCGGCGTTGCCAGCACCATGGCCACCGTGCCCACGACCATCGTGCCGACGATCACCGGCAACCAGCCAAAAGCACCCTCGGCCGCGATCTGATCGGCGCGGATCGGGATTTGCGGTTCCCAATTCACGCCGAACAGGAATTCGGTGAAAGAGACCATCTGGAAAAACCGATAGGCCTCGAAGACCAGCGCGAAAACGATCCCGATCGTGGTCAGGATGGCCACCAGCGAACAGGCGATCATCAGCCCCAGCACGATGCCTTCGCTGGCCTGGCGGGCGCGGAATTCTGCGCTGACGCGCCAGCGCGCGAAAAGCAACAAGCCCAGCGCGGTTGCCCCCACCAGCACGACCAGCAAGATATCGGCGTTATAGGACAAAGCGACCAGCCGGTCCGCCGCGGCGATTTTCCAGGCTTCGGGCGTGCCAAAGATCTGGCCGCGCGACACGGACCGGATCTCTGCCAGCACCAATTGCACGCCGCCGGTATCCAGACCGTCCAGCACGCCATCGGGCAAACCGCCCATCACCATCGCATTGATGGCCGTGGTTTTCAGCGCGATGAAAAGGCACAAAATAACAAAGACCGGCACCAGCACGGTCAGCAGGGCATAAAGCCCGTGGAATTGGGTTAACGAATGTAACCTTTGCCCCCCAGAGACGATCGCAGCAGCCGCGCGGCGGTTCAGCACATAGGCCAGAGCGGCAAGCACGAAAAGGATCACAAAGGCGGTCAAGGTCATGGTATCACCCGAAGTCAAAGTAAAAACTGCCCGACCTTGGCCGGGCAGTCTGTCGCCAGATGGCGTTTATTCCATCGTGAAGGTCACGGCATTGATCGAGTCGTCGCGGGTCTGTTCGCGGCGGGCATCGGCCAATGGCACCAGGCCACGCTCGGACAGGTAACCACCAAAACCGATTGCATCTTCCGACACGAATTCTTCGACGAATTCCTGCAGGTTCGGGATCACGCCGCGATGGGCGTTCTTGACGTAAACGAACAGCGGCCGCGACACGGGGTAATCACCCGATGCGATTGTATCCACCGAAGGCTCGACGCCGCCGATCTGGACAGCTTTCAGCGTATCGGTGTTTTCGAACAGGAAGGAATAACCAAAGATACCCATGGCATTGGCATCCGCCTGCAGGCGCTGCACGATCAGGTTATCGTTTTCGCCGGCTTCGACGAATGGCCCGTCGGTGCGCATGCGCGAACAATTTGCGCTGACCCAATCACTGTCGAAACCGCCGTCCTTGACGAAATCCAGCTCTTCGCAACCGGCATGCATCGCCAGTTCGACAAAGGCGTCACGGGTGCCCGATGTTGGTGGGGGGCCATAGGCCAGAATGCTGACTTCGGGCAGATCGGGGTTGATCTGGTTCCATGTGGTATAGGGGTTATCGGCCCATGCGCCATCAACGGGAACCTGCGCTGCCAGCGCCAGGAAGATTTCTGTCAGGGTCAGGTCCCAGTCAAAATCTGCCGCGCGCGACATGGCAATCGACAGGCCGTCAGAGCCGAAATAGATCTCGGTGATATCGGTCACGCCATTGGTCTGGCACAATTCGAATTCACCCGATTTCATGGCGCGCGATGCGCCGGTCATGTCAGCATGCTGTTCACCGATACCGCCGCAGAAAATCTGCATGCCGCCACCGGTGCCGGTGGATTCGACGATGGGCGATGGCGCGCCGATCATATTGGAAAATTGTTCAGCAACGGCTTGGCTGTAAGGAAATACTGTGGACGAACCAACAACGCGGATTTCGTCACGGGCGGCCGCTGCAGTGGCGGAAACGGCGGCGATCGCAAGGACCGACGCGGAAACTTTGAGATTGAACATGGCTTCTCCTGAAATTTAGCTAGGACATGCGTTGCCCTGGGCCGGTGCCTAATCTTCTCAGGTGACGCTCTTGTTTCAGTTTTGTAACAGCAATATGACAAAGCGGCCATTTGCCTGTTTTTTCGGCCCTGCCGCGAGGGTCATAAACGCGCCGAATACGGGCTGAAACCCCCTGAAAACAAGGGCCTGCCAGCATCTGCCCGGTGGCGGTGGCATTCATGACATCGCGGCGGGCCGCGCATCATGCGCGCCCGTGATACGGCTCTGATCCCCGCCCGGTCGAATCGTCATCCCCGGCGGCAGGCGGGCATCACCGCGTCAGATATTCTCGGCGCGGATCGCTTCGCAGACGGCGTCGGTGACCTCTTGCGTTGTGGCGGTGCCGCCGACATCGGGGGTCATCACGCTCTCGGCGCAGACCTTTTCGACCGCCCGCATCATCCTTTGGGCGGCGGCGGGTTCGCCCAGGTGATCCAGCATCTGCGCTGCCGTCCAGAAAGTCGCCACCGGATTGGCAATGCCTTTGCCGGTGATATCGAAAGCCGAGCCATGGATCGGTTCGAACATCGACGGATAGCGGCGTTCGGGGTCGATATTGGCCGTGGGCGCGACCCCCAGGCTGCCGGCCAGCGCACCGGCAAGATCGGACAGGATATCCGCATGCAGATTGGTCGCCACGATCGTGTCCAGACTGCGCGGGTTTTTCACCATCCGCACCGTCATCGCATCGACCAGCATCTTGTCCCAGGTCACATCGGGAAAATCCTGCGCGACTTCGGCGGCGATTTCATCCCACATGACCATGCCAAACCTTTGCGCATTGGATTTCGTGACCACGGTCAGAAATTTGCGCGGGCGCGATTGGGCCAGCTGGAATGCATAGCGCATGATTCGGGTCACGCCGACACGGGTAAAGATCGCGACTTCGGTGCCGACCTCTTCGGGCAGGCCCTTATGGGCGCGCCCGCCATGGCCGGAATATTCGCCTTCAGAATTTTCGCGCACGATCACCCAATCCAGATCGCCCGGCCCGATATTGGCCAGCGGTGACACGATCCCCGGCAAGATACGGGTGGGGCGGACATTGGCATATTGGTCAAAGCCCTGGCAGATCGGCAGGCGCAGGCCCCATAGCGTGATGTGATCAGGCACATCGGGCGCGCCCACCGCGCCGAAAAAGATCGCATCAAACGCGCGCAGCTGCGCGGTCCCATCCGCAGGCATCATCGCGCCGGTCTGGCGATAGCGTTCTGACCCCCAGTCAAACTGGGTGACATCCAGCGCAAAACCGCCATCGCGCCGCGCCAAGGCGTCAAGCGCCTGAAGACCGGCGGCGATCACTTCGGGGCCGATGCCATCGGCGGGGATGGCAGCTATCTTGTAATGTTTCATGGCGATCATATCCTTTTGCGGCCCGTTTCCCGTCGCGTTTTCCAGCCGGCCGCAGCGCAGACCCCAGGCGGTGCGCTTGCCCCTTGCCTGCTGTCCCCCCGCGATGCCGTCCGGCAGTCACAGCGCCAGATTAGGGGCAAGGGGCTGGACGGCTCAATTTGCAATGAATTATATACAGAAATGAAATAATGCGCCAAGGGGAAGGACCCGCATCATGGATACGCATCAATTGCGCTGCTTTCTGGCTGTCGCCGATCTGCTGCATTTCGGGCGCGCGGCGCAATCGCTGGATATGCTGCCCGCCTCGCTGGGTCGCCAGATCCGCATTCTCGAAGACCGGCTGGAAACGCGGCTGTTCCTGCGCACCACGCGGTCGGTCGCTTTGACCGAGGCGGGGGCCGCCATCCTCGAGGATGCGCGCGCGCTGGTGGCGCAGGCCGACCGGCTGGACGCGCGTTTGCGCGGGCTGCGCCGACGCCAGACGCCGGTGCTGAAAGTCGGGGCCATCGACAGCGCGGCGGCAGGGCTGATGCCGCAGCTGTTGCAGCATCTGCGCGCGGCGCATCCCGCGATCGAGGTGCAGCTTGTCGAACAAAAGACCATCCATCTTTTGCCGAAACTGCTTAGCGGCAGCCTGGATATCGTGTTTTGCAGGCCCCCCGATATCCGCGACCCGCGCATCACCTTTCGCACATTGTTCTTTGAAACGGCCGTGGTCGCCTTGCCAACCGATCATCCGCTGGCGCGCCAACCCCGGATCGCGATCACCGATCTGGCGGATGCGCCCCTGATCGTGCCGGACCGCCGGTCGCGGCCGCATTCGCATGACCTGACGATCAAATTGTTCCTTGATGCCGGGCTGACCGCGCGGATCGCGCAGGTGGCGGAAGAAAAACACACGATTGTCAATCTGGTCGCGACCGGCACCGGCCTTGCCATCGTGCCGCGCTGGACGGCGCGGATCTCGGTGCCGGGCGTCAGCTTTGTGCCGCTCGAGGTGGCACCGGGGCGGACATTGTCGAAACTGATCCTGGCGGCGGCCTGGACCCGTGGCACAAGGGATGCGCAGCGCGACGCCTTGCTGGCCACGTTGGATGATCATTTGAAAGAGATCGAAGACAGCGCCTGATCATAACGAAATTGAATATAATTTTCGGCGCATTGAGCGGTCTGGCGGCAGCTTGCAAGGTTCATCAACGGCCATCGCAAAACGAGGAATGCGATGCCCGAGGAACCCATGGGAGGAGAAACACCATGAAACTGAACGCTGCCGCAACCTTTGTCGCCGGTGCCATGCTGGCACTTCCTGCCGCCGCCCAGGACCGTGACGGCTGGCCCAACAGCCTCAGCATTTCCACCGGATCGCAGGGCGGGGCCTATTTCGTCTGGGGCTCGGGGCTGGGGGCGATGATCGGCGAAAGGCTGGGCCTGTCGACCAGCGTCGAAGTCACCGGCGGCCCCGGTCAGAATGTCGTGCTGGTCGAGACCGGCGAGACGCTTTTGGGGTTCACCACCACCGGCCCCGCCCAAGAAATCATGAATGGCGAAAGCGAATTGATGCCCGGCGTTGCGGCGGATCAGCTGCGCGCGCTGTTCCCGATGTATCAGACCCCGTTGCAGGCTGCGGTGCTGACCGCATCCGGGATCACCAGCTTTGAGGATCTGGCCGGTAAGCGGGTCAATATGGGCCCTGCGGCGGGGACCTCTGCCACCTATTGGCAGCGCTATTTCGACGCCACCGGGATGAACGTCAATGCAAGCTTTGCAGGCGCATCCGATGCGGCAGGGCAATTGGGCGACGGGTTGATCGATGCGTTCGTTTTTGCCGCGGGCCTGCCGACCGGTGCTTTCAGCCAGCTGGCCGTGGAACAGGATGTGGTCTTTTTGTCGATGAGCGATGACAACATCCAGACCTTTCTGGATGCGGTGCCGTCAATGGCGCGCTTTACCATTCCGGCAGGCACCTACAGCGGTCAGGACAATGATGTCGCCACGGTGTCGATGTGGAATTTCGCCATTGCCAATGCGACGCTTCCCGACAGTCTGGCCTATGAGATCACCAAGCTGGCGCTCGAGGATAACGCCCGCATGGTGCAGATCCACGCCTCGGCGATCGAGACGCTGGCGGAAAACTGGGACCGGAACAATTTCATGCCGTTCCATCCCGGTGCGGTGCAATATTACACCGAAATCGGCATCAATATCCCCGAAAACCTGCGCTAACCCCGCAGTGGCGCGCTGATCAGGCGGGCAGCATGCCGCTGCCCGCTGCTGTCTTATCCTCTCTTTGCCGGTGATCCCATGACACAACCCGTTCGCGGTGACATGCCCCCAGCGCAGGCCCAAGGCGACAGCGATGCGCCGATTGTCGCCGTCGCGGTGGATGAGGATCTGCCGGCCAGCAATCAGCGCAGTTTCACCGGCAGCCGGCACCTTGTCTTTGCCGCCGCCTGCGCGGGCTATACGCTGTTTCACCTGGCGGTGATGAACCTTTATCCGCTGGAAAGCTGGACCTACCGGCTGTTGCATCTGGCCGGCGGGCTGGCGCTGGGCTTTTTGCTGTTCGGCGCGCATCCGGTCCCCGGAACGATCCCCGGAACGATCCCCGGAACGATCCCTGGCAAAAGGCGCGGGGCGGGCGATCTTGCGCTGCTTGGTCTGGCGGGGGCGGGCGTGTTTTACGGGCTGGCCGCGATTGCGGCGATCTGGGGGAATTGGTGGATTTTCGGCAGTGCCGCCGCACCGGGCTGGGCGATGACCAGTTTCGGTCTGCCGCTGACCATCGGCACTGCGCTGGCGGTGCTGCATGGCTGGATATTCCGCGCCCGGCGCAATGACCGCTTTGCCCGGTCCGATGTGCTGCTGGCCTTGGCGACAGTGGCGGCGATGGCCTATCTTATCTTTTTCGTGCGCGCCTTGCAGATGCGCGCCGGCATGCCGATGGCGCTGCCCTCGGATATGTGGGCGGCGATCACCGCGATCATCCTGATTTTCGAAGCGGTGCGCCGGATGGCGGGGCTGGCGCTGGTGGTGATCGCGGGGGTCTTTGTCGGCTATGCTTTTGCAGGGCCTTGGCTGCCGGGGATACTGGCGCATAGCGGTTACGCGCCCAAGCGGTTCTTTTCCTATCTGTTCACCGATAACGGCATCCTTGGCGCGCCAATCGCGATTTCCTCGACCTATATCATCTTGTTCGTGGTCTTTGCCGCCTTTTTGCAGACCACGCGGGTCGGGGCCTATTTCGTCAATGTGGCCTTTGCCATGGCGGGCCATAGGCGCGGCGGCCCGGCCAAGGTGGCGGTATTTTCCTCGGGGCTGATGGGCATGATCAACGGCACTTCGGCGGGCAATGTGGTCGCGACCGGCAGCCTGACCATCCCGCTGATGCAAAAGGTCGGCTATCGGCGCCAGACCGCCGCGGCAATCGAGGCTGCGGCCTCTACGGGCGGGCAGATCATGCCGCCGATCATGGGGGCAGGGGCCTTTATCATGGCCGAGATCACCGGCATCCCCTATATGGATATCGTCTGGGCCGCGCTGATCCCGGCGGTGCTTTATTTCGCATCGATCTATTTCATGGTCGATCTGATGGCGCAGAAATTCGCGATGATGGGCCTGCCCAGATCGGCGTTGCCCAATCTGGCGGGGCTGATGAAACAAGCCTATCTGTTTTCCCCGATCATCGTGCTGATCGGCGCGCTTTACATGGGCTATTCGGTGATCCGCTGCGGCACTCTGGCGATGATGACGGCGGCTGTCGTCTCTTGGTTGACACCGCATCGGATGGGGCCACGGCAATTGTTCAACGCGCTAGATACCGGCGCAAGGATGACCTTTCAGCTGGTCGCGGTTTGCGCGGCGGCGGGGATTATCGTGGGGGTGATCGCGCTGACCGGCATCGGCACGCGGTTTTCGGCGCTTTTGCTGGGTATTGCGGATCAATCGCAATTGCTGGCGATGGTGTTTTCCATGCTGGTTGCCATCGTGCTGGGGATGGGCATGCCGACCACGGCGGCCTATGCGGTGGCCGCCAGCGTGATCGCGCCCGGCCTGATCAATCTGGGGATCGCACCGCTGACCGCGCATTTCTTTATCTTTTACTTTGCGGTCATGTCCGCCATCACGCCGCCGGTGGCGCTGGCGGCTTATGCCGGTGCGGCGCTGGCGCAATCGGACCCGATGAAGACCAGCGTCGAGGCGTTCCGCATCGGGCTGGCGGCTTTCGTGGTGCCTTATATGTTCTTTTTCTCGGATGCTTTGCTGTTGCAGGGCGGGCCGGTTGCGACGATCCATGTCGTGGCCTCTGCGCTGCTGGGGATCTATCTGTTGTCCTGCGGCGTGATCGGCTGGTTCTTTGGCAAGGCCGCTTGGCCCGCGCGTGTGCTGCTGGTGGCCAGCGCGCTGGGCATGCTCAAGGCCGGTCTGCTGACCGATCTTGGCGGGCTGGCGGTCGCGGCGGCGCTGCTGATCTGGCAAAAGCGGGCGGGCCGGACGGCTGCACCGCCGCAGGCAGCGCCAACACATCATCGGCCACGGCATTGATCAGGGCGGCGTCATGGCTGACCAGCGCCAGCGCAAGGCCGTCACGGCGCGCCAGATCGCAGATCAGCGCCATGACATCGCGCTGGGTGATCGGATCCAGCCGCGAGGTCGGCTCGTCCGCGAAAAGCGCGCGGGGCCGGGCCAGCATCGCGCGCAACAGCGCAAGGCGTTGCAGCTCGCCGCCCGAGACCGCATCCGGCCTGCGCGTCAGCAAGACCGGATCAAGCCTGAGCCGCGCCAAAAGAGCGTCGATCTGCCCCGCAGGCGCGTGATGCAACCGCGCGACATCGGCGAGCGTCTGGCCCAACAGCCGTTTGCGCGCAAAGGCCGCAACAGGGTCTTGATATAATTTCTGAAATGCCGTGCGGGCCAGGTCCGGCGCGCGGATGATCCGGCCCTGATCGGGTGCCAACAGCCCCAGCAGCGCATCGCCAAGGCTGGATTTGCCACAGCCCGACGGGCCGGTGATGCCAAGGATCTGCCCCGCGCGCAGCATCAGGTTGACCCCCTGCATCAGGTTCTTGGTGCCGCGCGACAAGCTGCAATCCTGCGCCTGCAACAATATCTCGCCGCTGCTGGCTTGGGGGGTCGTCCTGCGCGCGGCTTTGGGCCAGAAGGCGGGGTCGGCTGCGATCAAAGCTTTTGTATAGGCGGCTTGGGGGGCTGCGAAAACATCCGCCGTCCTGCCGGTTTCCACCACCGCGCCTGCGCGCAGCACGATCAGTTGGCCGCCGATCTTGCGGGCCAGCGCAAGGTCATGGGTGATCACCAGCAATCCGCCGCCTTGCGCCATGGCCGCAAGCAGCAGCGCCGCCACATCATCGCGGCGGGCCGCATCAAGCCCCTTGGTCGGTTCATCCGCGATCACCACGGGCGCGCCGCCTGCGCGCGCTGCGGCAATGGCCACACGCTGCGCCATACCGCCGGACAAATGATGCGGATAATGCGCCTGGGCATCTGTCAGCCCAAGCGCGGCCAGATCGACCGCCGTTTGCAGGCGGGCGGCGGCAGGGGGCAGGCCGCCCACCAGCTGATGCGCCTCGGCCACCTGGGGGGCTGCGCGCATCAGCGGATCAAGCGACAGCCAGGGTTCTTGCGGCAGCACTGCGATCTGGCGGCCCCACAGCCCGCGAAACCCCGCGGGGTCGCGCGCGCGCAGGGTCAGCCCCGCGATCCGGACCTGCCCTTCGGCGCGCAAGGGCGCGGGCAGAATGCCCATGATCGCCTGCGCCAAAAGGCTTTTGCCCGATCCGGTCTCGCCCAGGATGATCAGCGGCGCGCCGGGGTCCAGCCGCAACGAGACCGGCGCGACCAGCCGGGTCTGGCCATCGAAAACGGCGATATCCTCGGCCTGCAACAGGCTCATGCGCGATGCCCCCCCGCCAGCAAGGTCAGGCCCAGCAGCAGCGCAAAACTGGCCAGCACCGGGGTCAGCAAGGCCAGCGGGGCCTCGCGCCAATAGGGCAGCAATTCGACCATCATCAGCCCCAGTTCCGGTGTCGGCGCGGTCATTCCGACGCTGACAAAGCCCAATGCCGCAATCGCCATGATCGCGGTTGCCGTGCCAAAGGCGGCGGTGGTCAGCATCATGGGGGCCATTTCCGGCCAGAGATGGGTGCGAAAGATATAGGCCCAGCCAAATCCCAAAAGCCGCGCCGCCTGCACCGCGGGGCTGGCCAGGACGCTGCGGGCGCTGGCGCGGGTCAGGCGGAAGAATTCCACCCATAAAACCAGCGATAGCCCGGCCCAGAACCCTGTCGCCGTGCCCGGCATGATCGCCAGCACGATCAGCACCAGCAAAAGCCCCGGCAGCGCCATCAGCGCATCGGCCAGGATCACCAGCGCGCGCTCGGTCCAGCCGCCACAGGCGGCGGCCAGCATGCCAAGCCCCAGCCCCGCCATAGCCGCCGTCGCCACTGCGGCCAGCGCGATCAAGGGCGACAGCCGCAGGGCGGCGGCCAGCCGGTGCCAGAGCGACCGCCCCAGATGGTCATGGCCGAAAGGCGCGCCCGCGTCAGGCCCGGCCAGCGATGCCATCAAGGATTGCGCGAAAGGATCGCCCGGCACCAGCTTTGGCCCCCAAATGGCGAAAAGCGCGATCATCACCAAAAGAACCGCCCCGATGCTGCGCCCAAGCGGCCAGTGCGGCCAGCGATGTCTTGGGCTCTGTGTCATTGCGCTTTCCTCGGGTCGATCCGCACGAGGGCCAGATCAATCAGCGCATTGACCAGCACAAAGCCCAGCCCCAGCACCAAGGCCGTGCCCTGCACCATCGGCACATCACGCGAAAAGACGGCATGGACCAGCGCATGCCCGATCCCCGGCCAGCCGACGATGGATTCGATCACCACGACGCCTTCGACCAGCAGGACGAATTGCAGCCCCAGATAGGTCAGCAGCGGCACCGCGACATTGCGCAGCCCGTGCCGCCAAAGCACCTGACGGCGGCTAAGCCCTTTCCACCGGGCGAAATGATAGAAAGGCATCGCCGCGATACGGGCCATCGCATCGCGCGCAATCCGTGCATTGACCGCCGCCAGCCCCAGCCCCAGCGCCAATGCGGGCAGGATGAAATGCCGCGCCGTGCCATAGCCCGCCGCAGGCAGCCAGCCCCATTGCACCGACAGCACAAGGATCAAGATCAGCGCCATCAGGAATTGTGGCACAGCCTTCAGCGCGGTCGAGACCAGCAGCAGGCTCTGGTCCAGCCAGCCCCCCGGACGTAGCCCCGCCAGAATGCCCAAAGGCGGCCCGATCAGCAATGACAGCCCCACAGCCGCCAGCGCCAGCCAAAGCGATGCGCCCAATTGATGCGCGATCTCTTGCAGCACCGGCTGGCCAGAGACCAGCGACACCCCGAAATCAAGCCGTAGCAGATCGCCCATCCATTGCGCGAAGGCGGGCAGCCATGGCCCGCCCAGCCCCAATTCGGCGTGCACCGCATCGGCGGCGGCGGCCGTGACATTGTCATAGCCATAGCGCCCCGCAGCGATCCGCCAGGCGGCATCGCCGGGCAGGCTGCGCATCATCGCGAATGTGGCCGCGCCCACCAGCAGCGCCACCGCCAGCGCCTGCACCAGACGCGCGACCAGCATGTTCATTCGGCGAACCGCAGCTGCGCCAGCCCGAAATCACGCTCCCATGGGTCGATGGTCGCGCCGTCGATCCCGGCCGCCACGGCCAGCGTCTGCCGGTACCAGGCGATGGGTATCACCGGCAGCTCGGCCTGCAGGATCGCGCTGATCCTTGCGCGCGCGGCATCGCCGTCATCCTCACTGACGCTGGCGTCACCGCGTGCAAGCGCCTGTGCCAGCGCCACGATCTCGGGATTGTCCCAGCCCATCGCGCCCCAATCGCCGGTCGGCGCGTAATCGGACAGCACCGTGCCGATCGGGTCGGGGATCAGCGCGAAATTCCGCGCCAGCAGGCCCAGGTCCAGCGTGCCGGCCTGATGCCCTGCGGGGATTTCCGAGGAATTGGTGCTATTGATCGTGACCGCGACCCCGATGGCGCGGAATTGCTGTTCCAGCACCGCCGCCACCAGCGGCAGTTCGGGCCGGTCGGGATAGGTGGTCAGCGTCAGCGCGAACCGCTGGCCTGCGCGCATCAAGATGCCATCGGGTCCGGCCTCCCAGCCCTGCGCCGCCAAAAGCGCCCTTGCTGCCGCCGGATCATAGGCCAGCGGTGCAAGCGCGCTGTTATGCCAGCCGTTGATGGCGGGCGCAAAGAGCTGGTCAGCCCCTTGCGGATAGCGCAGCACCGCCTGCGCGATGCCCGCGCGGTCAATCGCAAGGCTCAGGGCCTGGCGGGCCTCGGCTGTGTCCATAAAGGGATGCGCGGCATTGACCTTGACCAGCAGGGCGCGCGGAATCGCCACCGACAGCACCTGCACCGCCGCCGATTGCGACAGCCGGGTGACGCTGGCGGGGTCAAGATTGAACACGATATCCGCATCGCCCGATTCCGCCATCAAGGCCCGCGTTTCCGCCCGGCCGATGGCGGTATAGGTGACCTCTGGCACATGCGCAGGCTGGCCCCAGTAATCGGCAAAGGCGCTGGCGCGCAGGCTGAGCGGCGGGACCAATGCGGTCAGCTGATAAGGGCCGGTGCCGATCACCGCCAGCGCCTGCCCATCCGCGCCATAAGCGGCCGGCGCCAGGATCTGCGTGCGGCTTTCGGCCAGAAAGGCGGGCAGGGCGGCGCGCGGTTCGGTCAAGGTGATGACAAGCGCATCCTCCTCGGCGCTGATGGCCGCGATCGGCAGATCCGCGACAGGGCCGGGTTTGCCTTGGGCAATCTCAAGCGCATGGGCCACCGCTGCGGCGGTCATCGGGCTGCCATCGTGAAAGCGCACGCCTTGGCGCAGCACGAAACGCCAGCTGCGCCCGTCGTCCGACACCGCCCAAGCCGTCGCAAGCCCCGGCCGCAACCGGCCCTGATCATCGACATCCACCAAGGTTTCGGCAATCCCCATACGGGTAAAGATATGGCCGCTGGTCGCGGGTTCGGGCGATTGGATTTCAAACGGGGCCACGACATCCAGCACGTTATCCGCCCGCACCGGTGCAGCCAGTGCCAGGGCCATAAGGCCGGTCATCACGGTGGATTTGAACAATGTCATGGTGTTTCCCGTCATAGGTGAAAGAGTGATCCGCCCCCGCCGGGGCGTTCTGTCTGGCACGGATCGTTATGTTATAACATTACATAGCACAAGCGGAAAACAGCATTGCCAGACAGGATCAGACAGGGCCGGGTAAGATCGCTGATCTATGGCCAAGCCAAGCGCCTATCACGGGGCTAGAATGTGGCGGTCAGGCCCAGCTGCAGGGTCTGCCCGTTCTTGGCTGTGCCCTGATCCTCTTGGGTGATCGCGGTGTCTGTGAGGTTGAAGACCGCACCGCGCAGGGTCAGCTGGTCATTGAGCGGATAGCTGAGCCCGATATCCAGCGTGGCATAGCCGTCATATTCGGTGACGACCTTGGCCCCGCGCGAGATGCTGGCGGTGCTGCTGTCACCGATGTAATTGGCCGCCGCCCAGAGATCGAGACCTGGCCGCGCAGTCTGCCAGTCAAACCGCAGGCTGGCCTGATGGCTGGGCGTGCGCGAAAACGGCTCGCCTTGCAGATCACCGGTCAGCTGTTCGGAATGGGTATAGCTATAGCTGCCGCCGATCTTGACGCGTGCTGTGACAAAATGGCTGGCGGTGATTTCGACGCCTGCGGTCTCGGCCTTGCCGATGTTGAACCATTCATAAAGATCGGTGGTGCCGCTGAATTGCGTGCCGGTGTCACGGCTGTCGATCCGGTTGCGAAAATCGGTCTTATAGGCGGTGATCGCCGCCGTGGTCAGGCCGGTTTCATAACGCAGGCCCAGCTCATAGCTGGTGCTTTCCTCTGGTTCCAGGTCGGGATTGCCGGGCACGACAGCGCGCGCGCAGCTGCCGCCGGTGCAGGAATAATAGCTTTGCGTGGTCTCGCGCAGCTCTGGCGTTTTATAGCCGGTCGAGACCCCACCCGCCAGCACCAGATGATCGGTGATCGCATAGGTCGCATAGGCCCGCGGCGTCAGCGCGCCGCCGAAAGTGGCGTCATCGGTATAGCGCGCCCCCAAGGTCAGCGTGACGCGGTCGGTCAGATCCCAGACATCTTCGGCAAAGACGGCCCATTGGCGGTTGTCGAACCGGGTCGTCTCGGTCTCGCCCAGGCCCAGGTTCTGGTCGCGGATCGCCGTGTCCAGGATTTGCAGCCCCAGCGTCAAGCCGTGGTTGCCCTGCGCCCCGGCGGTGCCGGATGCCTTGAAATCAAAGCTGGTGGTGGTGATCTCGGGCGCGCGTCCGGTGCGCGAGGTCGATGTTTCGCGCTGGGCCTCTTCCTGCGCCAGCAGCGTTGTCAGATCCCAGCCGCCCCGTGCGCCCTCATATCCCAGCGCGGCGGTCCGGCGGCGGTCGTCGAATTCGGTCGCATCGCCGGATCGGCGCATATCGGTGCCGCCAAATTGCAGGAAAAACGTCTCTGTGGCCCAAGGCGCCCATGTCAGCCGTGCGGTGTGATCGGTGACATCGCGATCATCCGCCCCGACGACAGACCCGTTTTCCAGCCGGCTTGATCCGGCACGGTCCAGCCTGCGCCCCCAAAGCTGCAGGCCCAGCGTCTCGCCCGCCAATGGCCCGCTGAGGTAATAGGTCCCTTGGGTCTGGGCGCTGTCGTCGGATTCGACCGGGGCCATGGTTTCGACCGTGACAGAGCCGGTCCAGACCGGGGCCACGGGCTTGGTGATGATATTGATCACACCGCCAATCGCATCAGAGCCATAAAGCGCCGACATCGGGCCGCGCAGGATTTCGATCCGCGCGATCGCGGCGACGGGCGGGATGAAATATTGGTCCACACCGCCGCTGCCATTGGTGCGCGACTGGCGCGAATTCAGCCTTTGCCCATCGACCAGCAGCAGCGTGTATTCTGCGGGCATCCCGCGGATCAGGATATTCTCGGCATCGGTGCCACCCGCGACCGCCACACCGGGCACGCCGCGCAGCGCATCGGTCAGATCGCTGACCCCGGCTGTTTCCAGCTCTGCGCCGGTGACGACGGTCACGCTGGCGGGCGCGGTCAGCGGATCAACCGCGATGCCGGCCGCTGACAGGATCAAGGACCCCAGATCGAAGGGCGCAGGCTCTTGCGCCAGCGCGGCATAGGGCAGGGGGCACAGCAGCAGGCTGGCCAGGGTTTTGCAGGTAGAGATGGTGGCAATGCGCATAAGAGATCCCTTGATAAGGCATGAGATGTCTGGGTGATGCGCGCAAAGGGCGGTGCCTGGACGGTTGCGCGCTGCCTAGCGCAGCGGCGCGCGCCATATCAAGCGCAAGCGCCGGTCTGATCTATTAATTGCCATGCCAGATCATGGGTTTTGCTTATCGCTTTGCACGGCGGCCGTGATCCGCGCAGCCTGGGCCAGCGCGCAATGTTCCAGCACGGTGAACAGCGCATGCCCGCTGTCGCCTGCCACAAAAGGATGCGGCGCACCGGGCGCACGGCTGGCCAGCGCGGCCAGTTTGTCCAGCGTGCCGTCGCGGCGCGGATGGGCCGATAGCAGCACATCGACCCCTTCGGCATCTGCCAGCGCCCCCGCCCGGCGCGCCGAGGCCGCATATTGCCGGAAAATGCCGGGAAACCGGCCGAAATTGAACCCGGTTCCCCCCCACAGCAGCGCCCGGTGTACGCTGTCCCCGTCACGCAGATCCAGGATTGGCGAGATCGTGCCGGGCGTATGCCCCGGCGTGACAAAGATGCGCAGCGTCGACTCGCCAAAGCGCAGCACCTGGCCATCGGTGACGGTGCCGCCGGGCTGCGGTGGCGGGCCGAAACGCGGATGGGTTCCCAGGCTGGCGACCAGATCCCAATCTTCCTGCGTCATCAGCACATCAATACCCAGCCTTTCGGCAACCAGATCGGCGCCGCCGTAATGATCACCATGCCCATGCGTGACCAGCACCGCCGTAATCGCGCGCGGGTCGATCCCTACTGCCGTCAGCCCGTCAAACACGAATTTCTGGGCTTCGGCATCGGTGTTCAGCCCGTCGATCAGGATATAGCCAGCGGGCGTGCCATAAAGAAAGGCCGTCACCGATTCGGTGCCCAGCACCCAAAGATTGTCAAAGAGCTGCGTCGGCGGAATCGGCTGTGGTGCATTGCCCTGACGCTGTTGCTGGGCCGCGCCGGTCGCAGTGGCAGGCCGTGGCGCGCGCGGGGCGTTGACGTCGCGGATACGCGCCTGCAGATCACACAGACTGGCATAGCCCGGAAAATCCGCCGCCGCCGCCAGCCCGATGCGCGCTTGGGCCTCGGCCTCGGCCATATCCTGGGCCTGCAGCGGGGCTGCGGCGAGACAGGCCGCAACGAAAGGCGCAATTCCCCGGCGTATCATCTGGCGTTCGTCCCTTGGCTGCTATCTGGCCCAGCGATAGCGGATCTGCCGAAACTGCACCATTGCAGGATGGGGTTTTGCCGATTACTTATAAAAACACTCGATAAGAAAGTTGCATGTCTTGCCCCTAAGCGCCACCATCTTGCGCAACCGCTTTACCCTGCGGGCCAAGTTCCGCCATATGCAGGTGCTGATCGCGCTGGCAGAGCTGGGCAGCATGCGCCGCGCGGCCAGTGCGCTGGGCATGACGCAGCCTGCGATTTCCCAGATGGTGGCCGAGCTGGAACGCCTTGTCGAAACCGCGCTGTTCCAGCGCCATGCGCGCGGCGTGACGCTGACCGCCGCCGCAAGCGAGCTGTTGCCCGCAGCGCAATCCATCCTCGCCAGCCTCGATGATGCCGCCGAGCGGATGTCAAGCCGGTTGCAATATGGCGCAGGCGTCATCCGCATCGCCGCCAGCCCGGCGGCGGCGGGTGCCTTGTTGCAGGGGCGGCTGGATGATTTCCACCAGCGGTTCCCCGATACCCATCTGCATATCGTCGATCCCAGCCCCGATATGGTCGCGGCGGGCGGCGCTCTTGGGGATTATGACATCCATTGCACCCGCAAGCCGGCTGTGGTGCCTGCGGGATGGCAGTTTCACGATTGTGTCGCTGACCGTTTGACGGTGATCTGCCATCCGTCGCATCCGCTGGCGCAGGGCGGCCGGGTGCCGGTTGCGGCCTTGGGCGATGCGGTCTGGCTGTCGCACCGGGTCGGATCGGTGGCGCGCGCGCGGCTGGAAGATGCCGCAACACGCCATGGCTGGCCGCAGCTGACGCTATGCCGGATCAATGCGCATATCCCCGAACTGACACGCGAATTGCTGATGGCTGGCACGCGGCTGTCACTGATGCCGCGCTCTGTCATGCTGCCGTGGCTGCAAAGCGGTGTCTTGGTCGAGATCGACAGCGCGCTGACCCAGCCGCTGGCGCCGCTTGGCTGCCTGTGGCGCCCCGAGAGCAGCGCGCGATCCGTCGCCAATGCGGTGATGTTCCTGCAGGAAGCAGGCCAGCAATAACCGGCTGACGATCGCGTGCCGGGCGGCCCCGCGAAAAAACCCCCGCTGAAAGGCTGTCAGGCGGGCTGCCAATCCATCGTGTCGAACCCTTCGCGAAAGGCGAAACGCCGCAGATGGTCGTCGATGATCTGGCGCGCGCGGATCACGCCAGCCGCGTCATCGGCGGTGATGGTGATCGACAAAGCCGCAGGGCTGGCGCTCAGCACCGCAGGGCCGGTGGGCAGCGCGATCCGGCCTGCGCATTCGTCAAACTCGACCGCCAGCTTATGGGCAAAATGCTTGCAAAGCTGTTGCAGGTATTTTGATCCATGCGCGGTCTCGAAACGGGCCTTTGCAATCATCGGCATCGGGTTTTCCTTTGCAGGGGGGATTCTTTCTGAGCGTTTTAGTCAGAATAAGGCTTGCGCGCAGGGGATGCAATCCGTATGTCCCGCCTGATGCCGCGCAGCCACGCCATGAGGGCCAGCCACGCCTGTGACCACCCACGCCTGTGAACACCCACGCCTGTGACCACCCACGCCTGTGAACACCCACGCTTGTGACCACCAAGGAGCCCCTCATGCGCAAAACCTTTCTCGGCGGCCTGTTGGCCCTCGCCCTCGCCGCGCCTCTTGCGGCCCAGACAGTGACGATTGACACGGCCATTGGCCCGGTCCCGCTTGCGGCCAATCCGCAGAAGATCGCGGTTTTCGATATTGCCGCCTTGGACACGTTGACCGCGCTGGGGATCGACGTTGCTGGGGTGACCGACAAGGTCTATCTGCCAAGCCTCGCCCCTGTCGCGGCAAAGGCGCAGGTGATCGGCACTTTGTTCGAACCCGATTTCGAGGCGCTTGTCGTGATGCAGCCCGATCTGATCATCGCGGGTGGGCGGTCGTCCACGCAGGTTGCGGCACTGTCGGAGATCGCGCCCACCATCGATATGACGATCTGGGGCGCAGGGCTGCTGGATCAGGCGCGCGCGCGGATCGCGGCCTATGGGCTGCTCTTTTCCGCCCAAGAGGCCGCGCAGGGGCTGACCCAGACGCTGGAGGCCAAGATCGCCGCCGCACGCGCTGCGGTTGCAGGCAAGGGCAATGCGCTGATCCTGCTGACCAATGGCGGCAAGATCTCGGCCTATGGATCCCAAAGCCGCTTTGGCTGGCTTCATACAGAGATCGGCCTGCCAGAGGCGGTCGCGGGGCTGGATGATGAAACCCATGGCCAATCGGTGTCTTTTGAATTCGTCGCCGAGGCCGATCCTGATTGGCTGGTGGTGGTGGATCGCGGCGCGGCCATTGGCGCGCAGGCCGAAGCGGCGGTTGCGACGCTTGATAACCCGCTGATCGCGCGGACGGCGGCGGCGCAGAACGGGCGCATCATCTATCTGGATGCAACGCCGCTTTATATCGCGGGGGGCGGGGCCAATGCGGTAATGCAGACGCTGGACGAGATCATCGCGGCCTTCGCCGCCGAGGTCGAAGGCTAAAGCGCTTGTCCCGCCTCTGGCTGATCCCGATCCTGGCGGGGCTGATCCTGATCAGCCTGGCGCTGGGTGCGGCCTCGCTGTCGCAGGATGCGGGCTGGCTGTTGATGGTCAGCCGCATCCCGCGCACGCTGGCGGCGCTTTTGGCGGGGGCGGGCTTGGCGCTGGCGGGGGTCGTGGTGCAGCAGGCGGTGCAGAACCGGCTGGTCGAACCTTCGCTGACCGGCACGCCCGAGGCCTGTATGCTGGGTCTTTTGGTGGTCACCCTGATCGCGCCGGGCATGGCGGTGGCGGGCAAGATGCTGGTGGCGGCGGCATCGGCGCTGGTGGGGATGGGCGGGTTCTTGATGCTGGCGGACCGGGTGCCGCGACAGGACCCGATGCTGTTGCCGATTGTCGGGCTTGTCTATGGCGGCATTCTGGGGGCGGTGGCGACCTGGTTCGCCTGGTCTGCGGATCTGATGCAATATCTGGGGATCTGGATGCTGGGCGAGTTTTCGGGGGTGATGATCGGGCGCTATGAATGGCTCTGGTCGGTGGCCTTGCTGGCGGGGCTGCTTTATGTGCTGGCGGACCGGATCACGCTGCTGGGGCTGGGCCAGACGCAGGCGCGCGCGCTGGGGCTGGATTATGGCCAGACCCGCGCGCTGGGGCTGGTGATCGTGGCGGCGCTGACGGCCTTGGTGCTGGTGACGGTCGGGGCCTTTCCTTTCGTCGGGCTGGTCGCGCCGAACCTTGTATCGCGCTGGCGTGGCGACAACCTGCGCGCCAACCTGCCTGTTGTGGCGCTTTTGGGGGCGATGCTGGTGCTGGGGGCCGATGTGATCGGGCGGGTGATCCGCTATCCGTTCGAGATACCGGCCGCGACGGTCTTTGCGGTGCTGGGGGCGGGGGTCTTTTTGTGGCTGCTGCGCAAAGCAGCAGAGCGCGCGCCACATGGCTGACCGGCGCAACTTGTGGCTTTGGCTGGCGCTTGGGCTGGTCTCTGCGGGGTTTCTGGCCTGGCAATTGCGCGCGCCGCAGGATGTGATCCTGGTGCTGCGCGGTCAAAAGCTTTTGGCGCTGATCTGTGTGGGGGCGGCGACGGGGGCAGCGACAGTGCTGTTCCAGACCATCGCGATGAACCGGTTGCTGACGCCCGGCATCGTCGGTTTCGACGCTTTGTTCGTGCTGATGCAGACGCTGCTGGTGGCCGCGCTGGGCGGTGTCGGGCTGGCGCAGATCCCCGGCACAATCCGCTTTGGGCTGGAAGCTGCCGTGCTGGTCGGGGCGGCCAGCGCGCTCTTCGGCATTTTGCTGCGGCGCGATGCGGGTGATATCACCCGGATGATCCTGACCGGCGTGATCCTTGGCGTGTTGCTGCGCGGGCTGGCCAGCATGGTGCAGCGCCTGCTGGATCCATCGGAATTCGCCGTGGTGCAACAGGCGATGTTCGCCTCTTTCGGGCGGGTGCCCGCCGACCAGCTGACGGCCGCCATATTGTGCCTTGGGGGCGCGCTTTTCGTTGCGCTGCGCATGGCACCGGCGCTGGATGTCGCGGGGCTGGGGCGCGGGGCTGCGCGGGGGCTGGGGCTTGATCATGACCGCCTGGTCAGGGTGACGCTGATGCTGATCGCGGTGCTGGTGGCGGTCTCGACCGCGCTGGTCGGGCCAATCAGCTTTCTTGGGCTGCTGGCGGCAAGCCTGGCGCGCCAGATCACCGATACCCACCGCCATGCCGTGCTGATCCCGGCGGCGGCGCTGATCGGGGCGCTGATCCTGGTCGCGGGGCAATTCATCTTCGAGCGGCTGCTGGGCCAGCAATCGGCGCTGGCCGTGGTGGTCGAGTTTTTGGGCGGGCTGTTGTTCCTGGCACTTGTTCTACGAAAGGTCCGTGCATGATCGAGATCGCTAAACTCAGCCTGCGCGCCGGTGCCACGCCGATCCTGCATGACATCGATCTGCGGCTTGAAAAAGGCGGGATCACCGCGCTGATCGGGCCGAATGGCGCGGGCAAATCCAGCTTGTTGCATTGTATCGCGGGGCTGTTGCGCCCGCATGCGGGGCAGGTGCGCATCGACGGGCTGGACCCGTTGCGCGCGCCCGGCGTCCAGCGCGCGCGCAGTGTCGCCTTGTTGCAGCAATCCCCGATGGTCGTCAGCCGGTTAAGCGTGCGCGAGCTGGTCGCTTTTGGCCGCTGGCCGCATCACCGCGGCCGGGCAACGGCGCGCGACGCCGAGATCGTCGCCGAGGCGCTGGCGGCCTTCGCGCTGGAGGATCTGGCCACCCGCCAGATAGAGACCCTTTCGGGCGGCCAGCGCCAGCGCGCCTTTATCGCGATGACCTGGGCGCAGGACACGCCCTGGCTGCTGCTGGATGAGCCGCTGAACGCGCTTGACCCGCGCCATGCGCGCGATCTGATGGCGCGGCTGCATGGATTGTCGCGCAATGCCGCGCGCAGCGTTGTCATCGTGCTGCATGATATCAATGCCGCTGCGGGCTGGGCCGACCGGATTGTCGCGCTCAAGGATGGGCGCATCCTGGCGCATGACCGCACCGCCGCGCTGCTGACCCCGCAGATCCTGGGCGGGGTCTTTGATACGCCCTTTGATGTGCTGACCCATGCGGGCAGGCCGGTGGTGGTGGCGCGCTGATCGCCTGATCTGTTCTGGTCAGCTATAGCTGTCTTGGGGCAAGGGCGCAGGGGCTGGCACTGGGGCAGGCACGGGGGCGGGGGCCACGGCGGGCAGGCCAAGCCGGGCCAGCAGATCGGCGCGGTTGACCGCGATATCAGCCACGGTCAGATCATCCAGCACCGCCATGAACGCCGCTGTCGCCTGATGCAGCGCGGCGGATAATTTGCAGATGCCGCGCAGCTTGCAGCTATTGGTCACGGGGTTGAAACATTCCACCAGATCCAGCGGCCCTTCGGTCAGGCGGACCACATCGCCCACGATGATCTTGCTATCCGCACGCGCCAGCCGCAACCCGCCCTTGGGGCCGCGCACCGTTTCGATAAAGCCTGCCTGCGCCAGCTGATGCACCACTTTGGTCAGATGCGCGCGGTTGATGCGATGGGCCTTGGCGACCTCGTCGATGCGCACCAGATGCGGCGCGCGGATCGCGGCCATCTGCAAGGTGCGCAGCGCATAATTGGTATAATTCGTCAGCTTCACGGGTATCTCCGGCAGGATGTGGCATCACGCCACCTAATCCGATCTTGCAAGAATGCAAAACCATCGCTAAAGATATATTTGTAATGTATCAATATGAATGAGGTCAATCCATGTTGGGTCTTGACGCGATAGAGCTGGCGCGCATCCAGTTTGCCTTTACCGTATCGTTCCACATCATCTTTCCAGCCTTCTCAATCGGGCTGGCCAGCTATCTGGCGGTGCTGAACGGGTTGCACCTATGGACCGGCAAGGACATCTATCTGCGGCTGTTCAACTATTGGAAAACCATCTTTGCGGTGGCTTTTGGCATGGGCGTGGTGTCCGGCATCGTGATGTCCTATCAATTCGGCACCAATTGGTCGGTGTTTTCGGACAAGGCCGGCCCGGTCATCGGCCCGCTGATGGGCTATGAGGTGCTCTCGGCATTCTTTCTCGAGGCGGGCTTTCTGGGCGTGATGCTCTTTGGCCGCGAAAAGGTCGGGGCGCGCGCGCATTTCTTTGCCACGCTGATGGTGGCGATTGGCACGCTGGGCTCGGCGTTCTGGATTCTGTCGGTCAACAGTTGGATGCAGACCCCGCAGGGGCATGGCATCAACGAGGTCGGCCAGTTCATCCCGCTGGATTGGTGGGCAATCGTGTTCAACCCGTCCTTCCCTTACCGGCTGGTGCATATGGTGCTGGCGGCCTATCTGACCACGGCGCTGGTGGTGGGGGCTGTGGGCGGGCTGCATCTGTTGCGCGACCGGATGGACCAGGGCGCGCGGGTGATGTTTGCCATGGCGATGGGGATGCTGATCGTCGTCGCCCCCTTGCAGATCCTGGCAGGGGATTTCCACGGGCTGAACACGCTCGAACACCAGCCCGCCAAGATCGCCGCGATGGAAGGGCATTTCGAAAGCCACCCCGAGGGCGGCGCGCCGCTGATCCTGTTCGGCCTGCCCAATGCCGCCACCGAGACCGTCGATTACGCAGTCCAGATCCCCTATCTGTCCTCGCTGATCCTGACGCATGACCTGACATCGCCCTTGCCAGGGCTGGCGGATTTCCCCGTCGATGAACGCCCGCCCGTGGCAATCGTGTTCTGGTCGTTCCGGATCATGGTGGCGCTGGGCTTTGCGATGCTGGGGCTGGGGATCTGGGCGCTGGTGGCGCGGATGCGCGGCAATCTTTATGACCGCAAATGGCTGCACCGCGCCGCGATCGTGATGGGGCCAAGCGGTTTTGTTGCCGTGCTGGCGGGCTGGATCACCACCGAGGTCGGCCGCCAGCCCTGGACGGTCTATGGCCTGCTGTCGACCAATGACAGCGTCGCACCGGTCGAGGCGGCGGCGGTCGCATCCTCTTTGGTGGCGTTTATCCTGGTCTATTTCATGCTGTTCGGTGCGGGGACCTATTACATCCTGCGGCTGATGAACAAGCGGCTGGCGGATCGTATCCCGCTGACATCCATCGGCCCGATCCGCACGGCAGGGATCACCCCGGCCCCGGCGGTCGATGATAAATTCATTCCGGTGGAGTAACCATTATGATCCTTGATCTTGCATTCATCTGGGCCGGGCTGATCGCCTTTGCGGTGCTGGCCTATGTCATCCTTGACGGGTTCGACCTTGGTGTCGGGATCCTGTTTCCCTTCCTGCGCAGCACTGCCGACAAAGACCTTGCGATGAACACGGTCGCCCCGGTCTGGGATGGCAATGAGACCTGGCTGGTGCTGGGCGGTGGCGGCTTGTTCGCGGTGTTTCCGCTGGCCTATGCGGTGGTGATGCCCGCGCTTTATGTGCCGATCATCGTGATGTTGCTGGCGCTGGTCTTTCGCGGCGTCGCCTTTGAATTCCGCTGGCGCACGCAGCGGGGCAAGTTCCTGTGGGATATCTCTTTTGCCTTTGGCAGCATCATGGCCGCCTTTGCGCAGGGGATCGCGCTGGGCGCGCTGGTGCAGGGGATCGCGGTCGAGGGCCGCGCCTATGCCGGGGGCAATTGGGATTGGCTGACGCCCTTTTCCATCCTGACCGGCGTGGCGCTGGTGGCGGGCTATGCGCTGATGGGGGCCAGCTGGCTGGTGATGAAAACCGATGGCCCGCTGCGCGCGGCGGCCCGGCGGATGGCGGTCTGGACCGGTGCGGTGACCATCGCGCTGGTCGGGCTGGTCAGCCTGATCACGCCTTTCCTGAACCCGCTTTACCTGGACCGCTGGTTCGGCTTTCCCAATGTGCTGTTCAGCGTCTTTGTGCCTGCGGCGATCCTGGCGGCGATGCTGGTCTTTATCAAAGGCCTGCGGGACAATCGCGACGCCTGGCCGTTTCTGGCCACGGTTGCGCTATTCGTGCTGTCCTTCATCGGGCTGGGGATCAGCTTTTATCCCTATATGGTGCCACCCTCGCTGACGATCTGGGATGTCGCGGCGCCGGATGAAAGCCTGTGGTTCCTGCTGGCGGGGGCTTTGGTGCTGGTGCCGATGATCCTGGCCTATACCGGCTATGCCTATTGGGTGTTTCGCGGCAAGGTCGATCCGGCCGGAGGCTATCACTGATGCCGCCGGTCTTGCGCAAATCGCTGTGGTTCGTGGGGTTCTGGCTGGCGGGTGTCGGCACGCTGACCATCGTCGCGCTGATCATCCGGGCGATACTCTTTTGACCCAGACCCTGCCGCCAGCACCGGTGCTGCTGGCGGCATAATTCATGCAGTTGCATGTTTAGTGCTGCCATGCTATCTGCCGCGCATAGCCAGGACGATCTCTCAGCCAGAAATCACTGCCCGGAGTAGAAAATGGCTGTCCTGTCTGCGCATGCGCGCCCCTCTTTGTCCTTGTCTTGCCTGTTTTGCAGCACTGCGCTGGCGCTGTGCCTGGCGCCCCCGCTTTTCGCGCAAGAAAGCGGCGATCCGGCCTTGCTGGGCACTTTGCTGCTGGACCCGGCCGTGATGCGCGCGCTTGATCCCGACGGCAATGCGGCGGATCGGGGCAATAGCCAATATGTCGCCGAGGCCGAGCTGGACCGCGCGCGGATGGGGGATCTGAAGGATCTGTTCAGCGGCATCGCCTCGGTCTCGGTCGGGGGCAGCATCCCGATTGCGCAGAAGATCTTTGTCAATGGCGTGGATATGCTGAACCTTGCGGTTAGCGTCGATGGGGTGGCGCAGAATAACCGGCTGTTCCACCATGTTTCTGCCAATGCTTTTGATCCGGGGCTGCTGAAATCCGTGCGTGTCGATGCGGGTGCTGCCCCGGCCGATGCGGGGCCGAATGCGCTGGCAGGTGCAGTGGTGATGCAAACCGTCGATGCGCGCGATATCCTTGCGCCGGGGCAGCAAACCGGCGGCAATGCGCGGCTGTCTTATGGCGATAACGGCGAAAACTTTGGGCGGTCGCTGACCCTGGCCACCCAGCATGAGGGGTTCGAGCTGCTGGCCTATGGCAAGCGCGTCACCGGCGCGGATTACGAAACCGGTGCGGGGCTTGTCGTCCAAGGCAGTGCGGCCGATCTGGCCACTTCCCTGTTGAAACTGGCCTATGAATCCGATACCGGGCACCGCTTTACGCTCTCGGGCCAGCAGATGCTGGATGATGCGCTGCGGCCGTTCCGGGCGAATTTCATCGCCGATGGTGCCGCGCGCCCGCTGCGCCGCTATGATACCCAGCGGCGCAGCGCCGGGTTCAGCTATGAAAACACCCAAGCCAGCGGGTTTTGGGACCCGCGTATCGTCTTTGGGCAATCCGATGTCAGGATCGGCGTGGATCAGCCGACCTCTCCGGCGTTGGGGGTCAGCCGGGGCACCACCGAAACCCAATCCGGCAAGATCGAGAACCGGTTCCATCTGGGCGCGACCGATACGGTGACCGCAGGGCTGGATTTCTATGACCGCACCAGCCGTTACCGCGACGATAGCACCGCCGCCATCACCGAAAGCGCGCGCAATCTGGGTCTTTATGCCCAAGCACGGCTGGACCCGACCACGGCGCTGTCGCTGTCATTCGGGATGCGCTGGGACCAGCAGGATTTTACCGGCACCTCCGGGTTTGCGCAGGATTACGAAGGTGCCAGCGGCAATATATCGGTGGCCTATGACGTCACCGACAGGCTGACCCTGCGGGCAGGGGTGTCATCGGTCTTTGGCGGGTTAAGCATCGAGGATAATTTCATCTTCAACCCCGGCTGGGCCTATGAGGCGCTGGAACCGGCACGGGCCACGAATTACACCTTGGGGGCCACGCATGACAGCGGCGCCTTGCAGCTGGAGGCCGAGATCTTTTTGACGCAGATCGACGATGCCCGTGTCAGCAGCTATGCCGCCAATGCCAATGGCGATCTTGAAACCAAAGGGTTCAACCTTGGTCTGGGCTATGGCTGGCAGGGCGGTTTCCTGCGCGCCAGCTATGCCTATAGCGCATTAGAGGTGAACGGGGCCGGGGCGGATAGTTTCACTGCCTTGGATCTGGGCACGCCTTTGGGCGGTGTGCTGGCGCTCGAGGCGCAGCATACCCCGCTTGGCAGCGCCTTCACCTATGGCGGCAGCGTCGCGGCGGCGCAGGATTACACCAAGACAGAGGGTTTCGCGGATCAGACGCTTGCGGGCTATGCGGTCTTGAACCTGTTCACTGAATATCGCCCCGCCGGCATCGACGGGCTGGTGGTGCGCGCCGCTGTCGATAACGTCTTTGACGCCAGCTATACCGACCGCGCGACCTATGGGGCCGATTTCGCAAGCCTGACCCCGCTTTATGAACCGGGGCGGACCTTGGCGGTGACGGCGGGCCTGAGCTTTTAGGCCTGCGGCGGCGGTGATCCGGGGGGCAGCGGGTCAGTCGTAAAGCCGGTTCAGCATCCGCGTCAGCGCATAGGCCTCTTGCGGGCTCAGCCGTCCGGACAGCGATGACTGGATCTCGGCGACATAGATCTGCCAGACCTGTTGATGCAGGCCCTTGCCCTTGTCGGTCACGCGCAAGACCTGCGCGCGTCCGGCACCGCGCCCCGGACCGGCCAGCGCGTCACGGCGGATCAGCCCGGCCTTTTCAATCCGGCTGACATGGCGCGACAGCGCATATTGCGGCAGGCACAAACGCCGTTCCAGCGCGATCATCTGAAGCCCCTCTGGCCCGGCCTCTTCGGTGGCCAGCAGGATTTCATACCAGATCGGATCCGCGATCCCGATGCGGCGCAGCGATTTGGCAATCGGCGGCACCAGCGTGCGATTGACCCGCATCAGCGCGAAAAACAACCGGTTATACCCGATCTGCGGATCCTCATCGCCAAAGGCGGTCTGATCCGGCGTCGCTGATGCTGGGGGCGAATGGTCCACGCGCTATCCTGTCAGGCTCTTTGCGCGCTATAGCCGATCCGGTCCGGCTTGGCGAGGGTGCAGTCCCGGTCTGGGGCAGCTGATCCTGTGCAAATGGCCACAGATATGGACGCCGCGCCGATGCATGTTATGTCTGGCCCAAGACATGCCGCGCCGTGATCTGCACGCGCCCGCTGGCGCCGCCGCATTGTCGGTTTTGTTCCCGAGTAATCTGGTCGTAGAATTTCGCCATCTGCCCAGCGGCAGGATGGCATGAACGCAAGGATGCCCGCGATTAAGCGTTTTCATCATCTGCAAAGCTGGGTCGGGCTGATCCTGCTGGTCCTTCAGGGCCTGATCCCCGCGACAGCCGCCTGGGGGCAGGGGCTGTGGGAAAGAACCTCTTTGCTGGATCTGCGCGCCGGATCGGTCCGGTCCGATCTTGCGCGCGATCTATCGGCGGGGCGTTATGCGCTTGAAGACGGCACAATGGTTGATCTGTTCGACTGGTACCGGCCACGGGTCACCGATCTGAACATCCTGTTCCTGACCGAGCTAGAGCCTTCTTTTGCCCTTATCTGGGGGATCAGCACCGGCGAGACCGGCCAGAAATACCGCATTGATCCGGGGCTTTGGCTGGGGGTCTTCTACCGCGCCGAGCTGGCGGAAAATCAGGTTCTGACCTTCGCCGCCCGGACCCTTCTGGGCGGGGCGATGCAGGAACGGCCCTGCGTGGCCTTTTACACCATTCTGGACGCGTTCACCCAGGTGAATTGCCGGCTTGCCGCATCCACATTGCCGCCCCAGGACACGCTGCAATTTCTGGTCAATGAACCGGGGAGCATCGAAACGACTTTTTCGCTGCGCTATGAAATCCGCTTTTAGCGGTGGCTATCTGATAGAGGCAGGCGCAAGCGCCCGTGCAATGCTGGCCTCGCCCCGGCCATGCAGGGCGGGGTCGTAATTCAGGATCGTATCCGTGCGCGCGCTTTGCAGCAATTGACTGGTAATCTGGCGCGGCGTTGCCGTGGTGAATTTGCTGCCAAGCACGGCGGCATAGCCGCTGACGATGGGGGCGGCAAAGGATGTGCCGTTCAGGCTGGTCAGGTCAGAGCGCAGCCCGACCGCCAGATATTGGTTCTGCACCACGGGATCGCTGCCCGCGAAATTCGAAAAAGAGGCAAGGCTGACAGGGTTTGCCTCGGTCCCATGCCCCACCAGCGCGCCGACGAAAATCGCCGTATCAGCCCCGATCAAGGCCCGGTCGAGGTAATCAACCTCGCCGCTGGAATTGACGCCGCCCATCGCGATCGCATGATTGCCTGCGGATTTGACGACAACCGCCGCCCCGTTTTCTGCATGGTCGATGACAGAGCTTTCGCGTGCGGTCCAATCGATCTGCGCATCGCTCAGACCAGAGGGGGCGAACATCCCATAGCTCAGGTTCAGCACATTCAGCATGCCCGCGCCCAGCTGCACCGATTGGGTCGCGGTGAAATCCTGCGTGACGCGTGTGGCATCAGGCGCCATCAGCGCGGTTTGCAGATCAACCCATTCACCATGCCGCAGGCGCTGTCTTTCATCTGTCAGCCGCCCGAATGTCTTATCTCCAGAGGTGAAATCATCAATGATGGTGATCTGCGCGCCCTGGCCAAGATAGCCCTGATCCCATGCCGCCTGAATCTCGGGCTGTATCCAGCTGTAATAGACCCCGGCGTTCGATCCGGTGACCCCGGCAGCCCCACCCGCAGGCGGCATTGTGCTTTGCGCTGCGCCACCGCCCATACAGGCCGACAGCAGCGCCAGGCCGGTCACCGCAAGGCAGATGCGTCCAGTGATCGAAAAGGGGGATTTTGCCGTCATATTCGCAACCTCGCTGCGCCGCGCGCTTGCCGATGCAATCACGCAGCGCATTTGATATCAGCACAATGTCGCATGGTGAAGCGCACGACTGCGTGATATCTTAAGATAGCGTCGCGCGCCGTGATTCGGGCCCTCTCTGCCGCGCGCTAGCCTTTGACCGCCCCCGCCATGATCGCCCGCAGGATCAGCCGTTGCAGCGCCAGAAACGCGGCCAGCGCGGGCACCACCGCCACCAGACAGGCCGCCGCCAGCAGCTGCGTGGTCGAGGCCGAGCTTGACCCCGCGAAATTATAGATCGCCACGGCGATGGGCAATTGCCCGTCGCGGGTCAGCAGGATGAAAGGCACCAGAAACTGCGACCAGCCCATGATCATGTTCAGGATAAAGGCCGAGGCCAGTGCCGGTGCCGCGAGCGGCAGGGTGATCCGCCACAGGATTTGCGCGCGGTTGCAGCCGTCGATGGCGGCGGCCTCTTCCAATGCTTGCGGGATCGCATCAAAGCCGACCTTGATCAGCCAGACCGACAAAGGCAGGCCGATGGCCATATAGACCGCGATCACCGATGCATGGCTTTCCAACAGCCCCAGCCGGTCCAGATAGCGGTAAAGCGGGATGATCACGACCAAGGGCGAAATCATCTGCACCATCAAGATGCCGACCATCAGCGGCCCCTTGCCGTGGAATGTGAACCGTGACGCGGCATAGGCCGCAGGGGTGGCGACAACCACCGCCCCCAAAGCCCCCAGCGCGCAAAGCTTGACCGCGTTCCACAGATAGATGCCGAACGCTCCATCGGTCAGGATCTGGCGGAAATTGGCCAGGGTCGGGGCCTCGGGGATGAAACGCGCAGCGCCCAGATAAACCTCTGCCGGGGTGCGCAGCGACAGCGACACCAGCCACAAAAGCGGCATCAGGAACAAGGCCGCCAGCGCGATGCCCGCCAGATAGGTCAGCAGATCACCGATGCGCGGGCTCATCGCGCGCCCCGCCGCATCAGGATCGCCAGATAGACCAGTGTGAGGATCATGCTGATCGCCAGCAACAGCACCGCCAGCGCCGCGCCGCCGCCCAGATCATAGCTATAGAACACGCGGTTGAAGATATTGAGCGACAGCACTTCGGTCGCCCGGCCCGGCCCGCCGCCGGTCAGCACAAGGATCGTGTCGAATGTGTTCAGCGTCTGGATCGTCACAAGCACCGTATTCACCAAGATCGCCCCGCGCATCTGCGGCAAGGTGATGAACAGCAATTGCGCAGGCGCGCTGGCCCCGTCCAGGGCGGCGGCCTCGTAAAGCACCGGATCAATGGCGCGCCGCGCGGCATAGAAGACGATCATCGAAAAGGCGGCACCTTGCCAGACATTGGCGATCACCGCAGAGGCCATGGCATTGGCAGGGTCCGACAGCCAGGCGACAGGGGCCAGCCCGATCAGGCGCAGGGCGGAATTGATGGCACCGAACGGAGCCTCTGAGAACAGCATCTGCCAGATCAGCCCATTGGCGATGCCGGGGATCACCCAAGCCGCCAGCACGATGGTCCGCAAAAGGCCCATCCCCCATAGCCCGCGCCTGTCGCCGCGCATTAACAGCAGCGCGATGGCCAAGCCCACGGCTTGCAGGCTGATCACGCTCAGCAGGGTGAACAGCGCCGTATTGCGCAGGATCGCAGGCAGGCTGCTGTCGCCATAGGCCGCGCGATACCCGCCCAACCCGTAACCCGTGACCGGGCGCAGCAGCGTCGCATCGCTAAAGCTGAGCCGGATCACATCCGCGACGGGCACCGCGAAGACCAGGCCCAGCACCACAAGGACCGGCATGAACCACAGCCAGATGCGCCGGTCGCCGGTCATCCGCTATTGGCGCGCATAGGCCGCATCGACGGCGGCAGCCGCAGCGTCCAGCGCATCCTCGGGCGTGGCGGCCCCCGACAGCACATCACCCAGCAGGATCTGCAATTGATTGCTGATCTCGGGGTAGATCGCGGCACCGGGGCGGGCGACACCGTTCACCAAAGCTGCGGCAAAAGCATCATATTCCGGCCCGTCAAAGGCATCATAGGCGTCATAGATACCGGCCGAGGTGGGCAGCAGCCCTTGGAAAGCATTGCCCTCGGTCGCGTAGATCTCATAGGCGATGCGGGCGCAGATCTCGACCGCGGTCGGATCATCGCTGAACGCCCCGATGGTCCAGCCGCCGGTGCCGGTCGCGCGCTGGTCAGGCGTCGGGCCGGGCAGTTCGCTCAGTTCCCAATTGGCGAATTGATCCGCAGGCAGCGTGCCGCGCAGCTGGCCATATTGCCAATTGCCGCCGATGAACAGACCGGCGGTGCCAGCGGCCGCGGCGGCGTTGAATTCATCGTAATTGATGATCGTGACCACCCGCGAGGGGGCGGCCCCGCTCTCGACCAGGTCTTTGTAATAAGTGATCGCGGCCAGCATCTTGGCGCGGTTGTCACCTTGGTTGAACACCGGCCGGCCCTCGGCATCGACCAATTCGCCACCCTGCGCCCAGAAATTCGGCAGCCAGTCAAAGGCCGTGCCTTCCCAGCGGCCGCCGTTGAACAGCACGCCTTCGCGGCCAGCCGCGACCGTGGTCAAGGCGGCGGCTTGCAGATCGTCCCAGGTGGCGGGGGCGTCAGGCACCAGGGATGTGTCGCGATACAGCACCTGCAAGCTGGTGAACCACCACCAGGCCAGCAGATTGCCATCCGCATCGGTCACAGCGTCGCGCACGAAGGGAAACAGATCGGCGATCTGGTCCTGGCTGAAATGCGCGTTCATCGGCGACAGAACCCCCGCTGATTTGAACAGCCCCAGCTGAGAGCTGTCGATCATCGCGCAATCGGGGCCGCGCCCGGCGCGCACCTGTTCCAGCATCCGCGCCTGTTCCTGCCCGATATTGTCGGTCTGCAGCTGCGTCGCGATCCGCCAATCGGGGTAATCGGCCATCAGGTCCAGAAATTGCGTCTCGAAAAAGGCGCGCGTGGCAGGGTCAGACGAATAAAGATCAAAGCCCGTCAGCCGGAAGGTCATGACATTGGGCGCATCCGCAGGGCCGACACGGTCGCGGGTGATCAGATCCTGCGCGACAGCCGCCGCGCCGGTCAGCGCAAGGGCGGCGGATAAAGGAAAGGCAAGGGTGCGACGCATTGGGAAAACTCCTTTTGGTAAGTGATCAGACCAGACGCAGGCCAAGCGCCACGAGGACGCGATGGGCATTGGCGGGGGCATTGGCGGGGGCATTGGCGGGGGCGGGGGTCGGGTGTTCGGGGGTCGGGTGTTCGGGGGTCGGGTGTTCGGGGGTCGGGTGTCGGGGGCGGACAGATGGGACGAACCGGCCAGACAGGCGCAGCCTTGCCCCTTGCGGCGGGGTGGCTTGTCTTGGGGCGGGTTGCGGCTCTGCGATGGTCACATTGATCCTTTAGACATCGGGCATCCAGTAAACATAGGGGCCGCAGCGCCGAGGTCCAGCGACAGGCCGGGGCGCGCAGACAAGCGCTTGCAATTGCATGCAAGCGGCGGATATCTCGCGCCCCATGTCCCAACGCCCTGATCCTGATCGCGTTCCCGATCCTGCGCCGCCCCGCAGGCATGTCTGGGCTGCGCTGCGGATCTGCGTCACCTTGGTCCTGCTTGGGCTGCTGTGGCATCTGACCGATGGGCCGCAGGTGCTGGCCTTGCTGGCGCAGGTGGAATGGCCCTGGTTGCTGGCGGCTTTGGCCATGGCGCATGGGCAGGTGCTGCTATCGGCGTTGCGCTGGCGGCTGACAGCGGCGCAGCTGGACCAGCCGCTGCGCAAAGCGGATGCGATCGGCGAATATTACCTGTCGCAATTCATCAATCTGGCGGTGCCGGGCGGCGTGCTGGGCGATGCGGGCCGCGCCCTGCGCCAGCGCCATCAGGCCGGGATGCTGCGCGCGGCCCAGGCGGTGGTGCTGGAACGGCTGGTCGGGCAGATGACGCTTTTCGCGGTGATGTTCTGCGGGGTGATCGGGGCGGTCATCGTGCCGGGCGGGCTTTATCTGCCGGGCTGGGTCAATGATCTTGTCGGCTGTCTGGCGCTGTGTGTCATCGCGCTGGCGGGGCTTGGCGCGGGTCTGATGCAGCTGCGCGGGCCGGTGGCGCGCGCGGCGGCGGGGTTTCTGGCGGCGCTGCGGCGCGCGGTTCTGGCGCGCGGAGTCTGGCCGCGGCAAATGGGGCTGAGTATCGCGATCCTGGCCTGCAATCTGGGCAGCTTTGCCTTTTGTGCGGCGGCCACCGGCTCTGATCTGGGCTTTGTCGCGGCGGTGACGATCCTGCCGCTGATCCTGACCGCGATGATGATCCCGCTGTCGGTGGGTGGCTGGGGGCTGCGCGAGGGGGCCGCCGCAGCACTTTGGCCGGTGCTGGCCGCCCCAGCAGAGGCCGGGATCGCGGCCAGCATCGCCTTTGGTCTTGTGATCTTGGTGGCAAGCCTGCCGGGGGTCTGGGTGCTGCTGTCCCGGCGGCGACCACGCGCAGCGCAACAAGGCCCCAAAGCGCGCTAGGACCGGTGCCAGCAGCGCCGTGAAAGCGTCGCAAACGGGCGATCTGGGGGCCGGGGCGGGCGCTAGGCTGGGCCTGTCGTTGATCATCAAGGATTGCCCTTTGTCTGTCGCCCCGCCGCTTGCCCGCGATCTGGCCGCGCATCGCCAAGGTGTGCTGCTGGTCTTTGCCGCTGGCGTGCTCTGGTCCACCGTCGGCCTTGGCGTGCGGTTGATCGAGGATGCGCTGGTCTGGCAGATCCTGTTTTACCGGTCTGTCAGCCTGTCTGTGTTCCTTTATCTGGTGATCCGCTGGCGCAGCCCGCAGGGCGTTTGGGCGCAGGTCAGGGCCTGCGGTTGGGCCGGAGCCATCGGCGGGCTGGCGCTGGTGGCGGCCTATGCGGGGGGGATCTATGCCATTCAGGCCACATCGGTGGCCAATGCGATGCTGCTGTTTGCCACATCCCCTTTCATGGCGGCGGTGCTGGGGCGGCTGGTTCTGGGCGAGACCGTGCGCCGCGCGACATGGGGCGCGATCGGCGTGGCGCTGATCGGGATCGCGGTGATGGTCGCGGATCAGACCGGCGATGTCACGCTGCATGGATCGCTGGCGGCCTTGGGGTCCGCGCTGGGCTTTGCGGTCTTTACCGTGGCGCTGCGCCGGGGCAGGGCGGCCGAGATGTTGCCGGCGGTATTCGTCTCGGGGCTGCTGGGGATCGCGGTGATGGGGGTGATCTGCCTCGCGCTAGGCCTGCCGCTGGTGCTGTCGCCGCGCGATGGCGGGCTGGCCATGGGGATGGGGGTGTTTCAGGTCGGCGCCGGGCTGATCCTTTACACGCTGGGATCAAAAAGCCTGCCTGCCGCCGAATTGACCCTGCTGTCACTGGCCGAGGTCCTGCTGGGCCCGTTCTGGGTCTGGCTGTTTCTGGGCGAGGCGGCGGGGCGCAATACCTTGCTTGGCGGCGCGGTCCTGCTGGCGGCGATTGCGGGCAATGCGCTATCGGGCAAAAGGCGCAAACCGCCCCCGATTTCCCCCTGAGCCGGGCAGGCGGCGGAACCTTTGCCTTTGGCAAACGCTATGTTAGCGTGACAGGCCGATCTGCGCCGCGCGCTGCAAATCGGCAATCATCCGGGGGAAAAGGGTCATGGCCGCGTTCAGGACAATCTGGCAGAAAGGCAGCGCCGTGCTGCAGACAGCCAGCGAGACGCATCTTGGGCTGATCGCGGCGGGGGTGGCGTTTTTCGGCATGTTCGGGATTTTTCCGGGGCTGGCGGCGATCATCGCGATTTTCGGGCTGATGGCGGATCCGGCAGTGATCGCAGAGCAATTGACGCTGATGGAAGATATCATTCCTGCGGATGCGTTCCGCCTGTTGCAAACGCAGGTGAACGGGCTGGTCAATGCGCCCTCGCAGGCGCTGGGCTGGGCCAGCGTGGTGTCGATCCTTGTCGCGCTCTGGTCCTGCCGGGCGGCTGTGGGTGCCTTGATCGGCGGGTTGAACGCCATTGCCGGACAGGAACAGCGCAGCGGGCTGCGGCAGGTGATCGTGGCGCTGCTTTTGACCTTTGCGCTGGTGTTTCTGGCGATTGTCGCGGTCAATGTCGTGATCGTGCTGCCGATCGTGATGGCTGTGTTCCAGGTCCCCGCTGGCACCGCCTGGCTGTTGGAAGGGCTGCGCTGGCTGGTGGCGCTGGGGGTCTTGCTGGCGGCGCTGGGCTTGCTTTACCGCTTTGGCCCGGTGCGGATTGAAAGCCGTGGGCGCTGGGTGACGGTGGGGGCGCTGGTGGTGATCGTGCTCTGGATCGCGGCCTCGGCGGGGCTGTCGTTCTACCTGACCAATTTCGCAAGCTATAACGAGGTTTACGGATCCATCGGGGCGGTGATCGGGATGATGCTGTGGCTTTATGTCAGCGCCTATCTGATCCTGCTGGGCGCGGCGCTGAATATGCATGTGCATGGCAATCCCGCCCAAGCGCCTGCGGCGGATTAGCGGACCGGGCCCTTGCGGGCCTCGGTGCCTCCGGCGGGGATATTTTTACTCGGAAGAGGGTGTCACGTCACGGCCGCCTTTTGTTGGAATTCCGCCCTGTCCCAGAGCCGGTCATTCATCACTTTGGCGATGATCGCCACCGCGCGGGCCACATCGCCTGCGTCGATGAACAGCGGCGTGAAGCCAAAGCGCATGATATCGGGGGCGCGGAAATCGCCGACCACGCCTTGCGCGATACAGGCCTGCATCGCGGCATAGCCATCGGCGAAACGGAACGAGACCTGTGACCCGCGCGCTGCGGGATCGCGGGGGCTGGCCAGTATCAGCATCGGGCAGCTGGCCTCTATCCCTGCGATGAATTGGTCTGTCAGCGCGACAGAGGCTGCACGGATGTCATGCAGATCAACCTGGTCCCAGATATTGAGCGCGGCATCAAGGGCGGCGAGTTGCAGCACCGGCGGCGTGCCGACGCGCATCCGTTCGATCCCGGTGCCGGGGCGGTAGCCGGGTTCAAACGCGAAAGGCGCGGCATGGCCGAGCCAGCCCGACAGCGCAGGTTGGCAGCGGGCGATATGGCGGGGGGCCACATAGATGAAGGCGGGCGCGCCCGGTCCGCCGTTGAGGTATTTATAGGTGCAACCCACCGCGAAATCGGCACCGCAGCCTGCTACATCCACGGGCAGGGCACCTGCGGAATGCGCCAGATCCCAGATCGCGATGGCCCCGGCATCATGCGCCTTTTGCGTCAGCGCCGCCATGTCATGCATCCGCCCGGTGCGGTAATCGACCTGCGTCAGCATCAGCACGGCCAGATCGCTGTCGATGTGATCGGCGACATCCTCGGGGGCGACCACGCGCAATTCATAGCCGCGGTCCAGTGACCGGATCAGCCCTTCGGCCATGTAGATATCGGAGGGGAAATTGCCGCTATCGGTCAGGATCACCCGCCGGTCGGGCACCAGGTCAAGGGCGGCGGCCAGCGCCTGATAGACCTTGACCGAGAGCGTATCGCCCAGAACGATATGCCCCGGCTCCGCCCCGATCAGCCGCCCGATCCGGTCGGCATAGGTCGTGGGCTGCGCCATCCAGCCTGCGCGGTTCCAGCCGGTGATGACCATTTCGCCCCATTCGCGGGTCACGCAATCAGCGATTCTTGCGGCGGCGGCGCGCGGTAGCGGGCCAAGAGAATTGCCGTCCAGATAGATCATGTCGGCGGGCATCTGGAACATCGCCTTGGTCTGGGAAAAGTCGCGGATCATGGTCTTGGTCATACCTGGCCTCCTGAAATCTGGATCGTCTGCCCGTTCACGCTGCGCGCGCCATCCGAACAGAGCCAGAGCGCGGCGGCGGTGGTTTCATCCACCTCCAGCAGGCGGCGGTGCCGGTTGCCCTTGGCGATCAGCTCCACGGCACCGGCCTCATCCAGATCAAAGCGTTGCATCAGGCCGGGCAATTGGTTGCGCACGATGGCCGTGTCCACATAGCCCGGACAAAGCGCGTTAAAGGTGATGGGGCGGCGCATATATTCTTCGGACAAGCCACGGATCAAGCCGATCACGCCATGTTTGCTGACCGTATAGGGCACCGCGTTTTTCAGCCCCCGCAGACCGGCGATAGAGCTGACGACGATCATTCGCGCGGGCAGGTCGGCGGGCAGGGTTTCCAGCGCCGCCTGAAAGGTCAGGAACACGCCGTCCAGATTGGTGGTCATCGTCTGCCGCCAGGCCGCCAGCGAGGTTTGCGCGAAAGGCCCGCCAAGGGCGATGCCCGCATTGGCGACGCAAATCTGCACCGGCCCGCGCGCGGCGGCGGCAGCGGCGATGCCCGCGCGGATGGAGGATTCGTCATCCACATCCATGATCAACACATGCAGGCGCGGATGGCTGGCTGCGACCTGCGCCAGCCGGTCGCCATTGCGCCCGGTGATGGTGACCTCGGCGCCCGCCGCGGCCAGGGCCAGCGCAATGCCTTTGCCGATCCCTGATCCGCCGCCCGTGACCAGCGCGTGTTTGCCTGCATGTTCCATGATGCCCCTCCGATCCTTGCGCCCATGCTACCTGCAAGGCAGGCATGGACAAGCGCAAAGCGGCACGGCACAAGACCTGGCATGAAATGGATCGATCTTCCCCCTGTCTGGCTGGCGCTGGCGCTGGTGATGGCCTGGCAGATCAGCCGGCTGCAACCGGCGGCATTGGCGATCAGCCATCCGGCGCTGGATCTGCTGGGCGGGCTGCTGGTGGGCGCTGGTCTGGTGCTGATGCTGCTGGCCCTGGCCGAGATGCGCCGCCGCAAGACCACGTTCATTCCCCACCGCGAGGCTGATGCGCTGGTCACCACGGGGGTGTTTTCACGCAGCCGCAATCCGATCTATCTGGGCGATGCCTTGATCCTTGCGGGGCTGGCGCTGCGCTGGGATGCGCCTGTTGCGCTGCTCTTGGTGCCTTTGTTCATGGCGACGATCACCCAGCGGTTCATCCTGCCCGAAGAAGACCGCCTGCGCCGCAAGTTCCGCGCCGATTTTGCGCGCTATTGCGAAAAGACCCGCCGCTGGCTGTGACTGTTAGCGCACGACAGGAAAGGACTTTGCAGCCGTTGTCTTGTGAAACAATCTTTCGCAGGATAAGTCCGCTGTGACTGCTGACACAAATATGGGGGATGGTCCGTGAAAATCGGCACACCAAAAGAGATATTTGCTGGCGAAGACCGCGTCGCAATGACGCCTGCTTCGGCGAAAGACCTGCAAAAACTGGGCTATGATTGCGTGATCGAAACCGGCGCGGGCGTGGCGGCGGGTTTCACGGATCAGGCCTATAAAGAGGCCGGTGTCGAGGTCGTCAAGACCGCGGCCGCCCTTTACAAGGCCGCCGATATCATCGCCAAGGTCCGCCCCCCCGAAGAGGCCGAGGTCAAGCGCCTGCGCGAGGGGCAGACGCTGATTTCCTTCTTCTATCCGGCGCAGAACAAGGATCTGATGGAGGCCGCCAACGCCAAGGGCGCCACCGTGATCGCCATGGATATGGTGCCGCGCATCAGCCGCGCGCAAAAGATGGATGCGCTGTCCTCGATGGCCAATATCGCGGGTTACCGCGCGGTGATCGAGGCGGGCAATAATTTCGGGCGCTTCTTCACCGGCCAGATCACCGCCGCTGGCAAAGTGCCGCCCGCCAAGGTGCTGGTCGTGGGGGCCGGGGTTGCCGGTCTGGCCGCGATCGGGACCGCCACATCGCTGGGTGCGATCACCTATGCGTTTGACGTGCGCCCCGAGGTTGCCGAACAGGTCGAATCGATGGGGGCGCAATTCGTCTTCCTTGATTTCGAGGAAGAACAGCAGGATGGCGCCAAAACCGGAGGCTATGCCTCGGTTTCCAGCCCCGAATTCGCGGCGGCCCAGCTGGCCAAATTCCGCGAGATCGCGCCCGAGATGGATATCGTCATCACCACGGCGCTGATCCCTGGCCGCGATGCGCCGGAACTGTGGACCCCCGATATGGTCGCCGCGATGAAGCCCGGATCGGTGATCATCGACCTTGCCGCTGAACGCGGCGGCAATTGCAAGCTGACGGTCAAGGATGAAAAGATCGTCACCGATAATGGCGTGACGATCATCGGCTATACCGATTTCCCCAGCCGGATGGCGGCGCAGGCCTCGACGCTTTATGCCACCAATATCCGCCATATGATGACCGATCTGACCCCCGCCAAGGATGGCCAGCCGGTCCATAATATGGAAGATGACGTGATCCGCGGGGCGACGGCGACCCATCAGGGGGCGGTCACATTCCCGCCGCCGCCGCCCAAGATCAATGCCATCGCGCAGGTTGCCAAAAAGAACCAGCCCAAGGAATTGACCGCCGAGGAAAAGCGCGCCAAGGAAACCGCAGATTTCAAGGCGCAGACCCGCAATCAGGTGACCTTGCTGACGGTTGGTGCGGTGCTGCTTTTGGGCGTCGGTCTGGTGGCGCCTGCCAGTTTCATGCAGCATTTCATCGTTTTCGTGCTGGCGGTTTTCGTGGGCTTTCAGGTCATCTGGGGCGTGGCGCATAGCCTGCATACGCCGCTGATGGCGGTGACCAATGCGATTTCGAGCATCATCATTCTGGGGGCGCTGACGCAGATCGGGTCGGGGTCATGGCTTGTCGTGGGGCTGGCCGCATTGGCGGTATTCATGACCGGCATCAATATTTTCGGCGGCTTTCTGGTGACACGGCGCATGCTTGCCATGTTCCAGAAGTCGTAAAGGGGTCAAGAGACATGGAATACGGTTTCACAACAGCGGCTTACGTCGTCGCGGCAATTCTCTTTATCCTGTCGCTTGGCGGTCTGTCGGGACAGGAAAGCGCGAAACGCGCGGTCTGGTATGGCATGGCGGGGATGGCACTGGCCGTCTGCGCCACGCTGGTTGGTCCGGGGGCCGGGCTTTGGCTGCTGTCGCTGGTGCTGATCGGCTCGGGCGGGATCATCGGCTATCAACTGGCGACCAAAGTGCAGATGACGCAGATGCCCGAACTGGTCGCGGCGATGCACAGCCTTGTGGGTCTGGCCGCCGTTCTGGTCGGGTTCATCGCGCATTTCGAACTGGGCCGCGTGGCGCAGATGGATGCCATCGCCCGCGCCAGCCTTGACGGTTTCGCCGCCCTGCTGGCCTATAAGACGCCGGTCGAGATCAATATCCTGCGGGTCGAGCTGTTCTTGGGCATCTTCATCGGTGCGATCACCTTTACCGGATCGGTCATCGCCTATGGCAAGCTGGCGGGCAAGGTGAATACCGCCGCTGCGAAACTGCCGGGCGGGCATATGCTGAATGCGGCGGCTGCCGCAATTTCGGTGCTTTGCCTGATCTGGTATTTCAGCACCGGGGGCTTTGTGCCGCTGTTCATCATGACGCTGGCGGCGCTTTTCATCGGCTATCATCTGATCATGGGGATCGGCGGGGCGGATATGCCTGTCGTCGTGTCGATGCTGAACAGCTATTCAGGCTGGGCTGCGGCGGCCATCGGGTTCAGCCTTGGCAATGACCTGCTGATCGTGGTCGGCGCGCTGGTCGGGTCTTCTGGCGCGATCCTGTCCTATATCATGTGCAAGGCGATGAACCGCAGCTTCGTGTCGGTGATCCTGGGCGGTTTTGGCGGCCCTGCCGGTGAACAGATGGCGGTCGAGGGTGAACAGATCGCCATCGACAGCGACGGTGTCGCGGCGGCTTTGAACGAGGCTGATAGCATCATCATCATCCCCGGCTACGGCATGGCGGTGGCGCAGGCGCAAGCGACCGTGGCCGAACTGACCCGCAAGCTGCGCGCCAAGGGTAAGAATGTGCGTTTTGCCATTCACCCCGTGGCAGGCCGTCTGCCGGGCCATATGAACGTGCTGCTGGCCGAGGCGAAGGTGCCTTATGATATCGTCATGGAAATGGACGAGATCAACGAGGATTTCCCCACCACCGATGTGGCCATCGTGATCGGGTCCAACGATATCGTGAACCCCGCAGCCCAAGACGACCCCAACAGCCCCATCGCCGGTATGCCGGTGCTGGAATGCTGGAAGGCCAAGCAGGTTTTCGTGTCCAAGCGCGGGCAGGGCACCGGCTATTCCGGGATCGAGAACCCGCTGTTCTACAAAGAAAACACGCGGATGTTTTATGGCGATGCGAAAAAGTCGCTGGATGAATTGCTGCCCAAGATCGAGTGATCTTGCCGCCAGACAGGAAAAGGCCCGCCATCACGGCGGGCCTTTTGCATTTGGGGGCAGGCGGGCGCGCGGGTCCGGCTTGCCAAATGCGATTTGACTTACTATATTTGTCGGGAATAGGAGGTCATTCATGTCCGCATCCGCCGCCCGTATCCAGACGCCCCCAGCCCCAGCCCCAGCCCCGGTGCCGCAGGCCCTGCGCAAAGCAGGCCGCAAGGCCCGGCTCAGCGGTGTGACCACGGGCGATCCGATGCAAGACCTGCTATCTGCCCTGCCCAAGGCGCTGGGGCGACGCCTGCGGTTCCATGAACCCATGGCCGCCGAAAAGTCCTTTGACGAAATCTGGCTGGAAAACCTGTTCGATGCCGTGCGTCAGGGCGATGCGGCGCGTTACCGCTTTGCGCTGCTCAGCCGGATGTCGCGGGAAAAAGCCTCGGCGCTGCATTTTCTTGTCTGCAAAGCCGCCCATATGTCGCAGCCGTCCGGTTGAATTGTCGGGCGGAATGCATAGGTTACACGTCAAAGGAGAATTGATATGACACAGACTGCCACAGACCTAAGCCCAACCGCCCAAGCCGCCATCGCCGATGCGCTGAACCAATGCGTTGCCGAAACCGCGGTGACCACAATGCTGGCGCAGAATTTCCACTGGAACGTGACAGGCATGGCCTTTGGCTCTTTGCATGCTTTGTTCCAGACCATCTATGAGGATCATTTCACCGGTCAGGACGATCTGGCCGAACGGATCAGGGCGCTGGACAGCCATGCCGAAGGCACGCTGGCCGGCATGATCAAACGGTCCAAGGTCGCCGAATTCGAAGGTGAGGCCGATGACCGCATGATGATCAAGACGCTGCAACAGGCCGAGGAAACGCTGGCCGCCACGCTGGCCGCTGCGGGCGAACTGGCCGCCGAACATGGCGATGCCTTGACCGAGGATCTGTGCATCGCGCGCGGTCAGACCCATGAAAAATTTGCCTGGATGCTGCGCGCGCATCTGGCGTGATCAACCGGCCTCTGCGGGAAAAGATGCGCCTTTCTTGGCGCATTTTTTTTCGTAGGCGCGCCGCCAATGGCTATATTTGCCCATGACCGCCTGCTGCGCCATCAGCATGGTCACAAAGGCCGATTTCTGGGCGGGCTTTTTCAGCGCCTTGAACATGGATTTCTGCGCCTTGGTCATCGAACAGCCGATGCAATGGCCTTCACGCCGGAATTTGCAGACGTCGATACAGGGGGATGGGGTTTTGGCCATGGCGCGATACTCTTGGATGTCGGACAATAACTGATTATTTTTATCAGCTATGTCAATCATCCCCCGATCACGAAGCCCTGATCCCGCCTTGTGACAGCCCGCCTTGTGACAGATTGTCATTGGCGACCGCATGGGCGACGTTGCACATGGGCGCAAATCGGGGAAAGATGGCGCTGCCGACTGCGCTGGCAGTGGCTGCCATTCCGCCCCCCGCGCGCCGCGCTGCTGGCCGACACACATGTGGAGAAGATAATGCCCGTCAAGAACCGGTTTGCCGAATTGCTGCCCGAAATCACCGCATGGCGGCGTGATCTGCATGAAAACCCCGAAATCCTGTTCGAGACCCACCGCACCGCGGCGCTGGTCGCGGAAAAGCTGCGCGCCTTTGGCTGTGACGAGGTCGTCACCGGCATCGGGCGCACCGGCGTTGTCGGCGTGATCAAGGGCAAGGCGGCGACATCGGGCAAGGTGATCGGCCTGCGCGCCGATATGGATGCGCTGCCGATCCATGAGGCGACAGGGCTGCCCTATGCGTCGAAAACCCCCGGCGCGATGCATGCTTGCGGCCATGACGGCCATACGGCGATGCTGCTGGGGGCGGCGCAATATCTGGCCGAGACGCGCAATTTCGACGGCACGGTCGTCGTGATCTTCCAGCCCGCCGAAGAAGGCGGCGGCGGCGGCCGCGAGATGTGCGCCGATGGCATGATGGACCGCTGGCAGATCGACGAAGTTTACGGCATGCACAACTGGCCGGGCCGTCCGGCGGGCAGCTTTGCGATCCGGCCGGGCGCGTTTTTCGCCGCCACCGACCAGTTCGAGATCGTGATCGAAGGCAAGGGTGGCCATGCCGCCAAGCCGCAGGAAACCGTGGACAGCACGCTGGTTGCGGCCCATGTCATCACCGCGCTGCAATCCATCGCCAGCCGCAATGCCGACCCTGTCGATCAGGTCGTGGTCTCGGTCACGGCGATTGAATCCTCTTCCAAGGCGTTCAATGTCATCGCACAGCGCGTGCATATGAAAGGCACTGTGCGCACCATGTCCAAAGAGATGCGCGATCTGGCCGAGGCGCGGCTGCGCGCGATCAGCACCGGCACGGCAGGCGCCTTTGGTGCTGTGGCCGAGGTGACCTATTACCGGGGCTATCCTTGCATGGTCAATCATGCCGAACAGACTGATTTCGCAGCCGAGGTCGCGCGGTCGGTCGCGGGCGATTGCGCCGAAGCCCCCTTGATCATGGGCGGCGAGGATTTCGCCTTCATGCTCGAAGAACGCCCCGGCGCTTATATCCTTGTCGGCAATGGGGACGGGGCCTCGGTCCACCATCCGGAATATAATTTCAACGATGATGTCATCCCGGCCGGTTGTTCCTGGTGGGCGGGGATCGTCGAACAACGCATGCCCGCCGCCTGATGTGGGAAGACCGTTACAGCGCCAGCGATGATTACCTGTTCGGCACTGCCCCTGCGGCGGTGCTGGCGGATAATCCCTGGCTGGCCCTGCCCGGACAGCGCGTGCTGTGCGTGGCCGATGGCGAGGGGCGCAATGCGGTGCATCTGGCCAAGCTGGGGATGGATGTGACCGCTTTTGATCTGTCGCCCACCGCCGTGTCGCGCGCGCAAGCGCTGGCGCAGCAGGCCGGTGTCGCGGTGCAGACCCATGTTGCGGGCTGGGATGATTGGGATTGGTCGCAGCCTTTCGACATGATCGCCGGGATCTTTATCCAATTCGCCGATCCCGATCTGCGCGCGCGTCAATTCGCCGATATGGCCCGCGCCCTGCGCCCCGGCGGGCGGCTGGTGCTGCATGGCTACCGCCCCGAACAGGTCGGGCGCGGCACGGGTGGGCCGCCCTTCGTGGAAAACATGTATACCGAGGATATGCTGCGCACGGCCTTTGCAGGCTGGCATATCGCGCGTTGCGCCGCCTATGAACGCGACCAGCAGGCGGGCAGTGGCCATGTCGGCCCTGCCGCGCTGATCGATTTCATCGCCACCAAACCGCAGCCATCGCCACCCGTCTGATCACTGCGGCCTGATCTGGGCGGTCTGATCTGGGCGGCCTGTGGGTCAGCCGCCGGTATGGCTCATATGGCGGCTGACCTGGCCATCGACCTTTTGGCGCGAATAATCGAAATCATGGCCCTTGGGTTTCAGCGCGATCGCGGCCCTGATCGCATTTTCGAGATCCAGATCCGCCTCTGATCCGCGCAGCGGCGCGCGCAGGTCGGAATGGCCTTCCTGGCCCAGACAGGTATAGATCTCGCCGGTGCAGGTGATCCGCACACGGTTGCAGCTTTCGCAGAAATTATGGCTCAGCGGCGTGATCAGCCCGATCTTCTGGCCGGTGGCATCCACGCGCAGGTAACGGGCAGGGCCGCCGGTGCGGTCGGGCAGATCGGTCAGCGTGCCGCGTTCCGCCAGCCGCGCGCGCAGATCGTTCAGCGACCAATATTGGCCGATCCGGTCCTCATTGCCGATATCGCCCATCGGCATGACCTCGATAAAGGTCAGGTCCATGTCGCGGCTGGCGCACCAATCGGTCAGGGTGAAAAGTTCGTCCTCGTTAAAGCCTTTCAGCGCCACGGTGTTGATCTTGACCCGCAGCCCCGCCGCCTGGGCCGCGTCGATCCCGCGCAGGACCTGGGGCAATTTCCCCCAGCGGGTGATCTGCGCGAATTTCGCCTCGTCCAGCGTATCGAGCGAGACATTGATCCGCCGCACACCGGCGGCATAAAGGTCTGTGGCGTATTTTTCCAGCTGGCTGCCATTGGTGGTCAGCGTCAGTTCCTGCAACGCACCGCTGTCTAGATGCCGGCCCATGGCGTTGAAAAATGTCAAGATATCGCGCCGGACCAGCGGTTCACCACCGGTGATGCGCAGCTTTTTCACACCCAGCCGCACAAAGGCCGAACAGAGCCGGTCCAGCTCTTCCAGCGTCAGCAGGTCCTTTTTGGGCAAAAAGGTCATGTTCTCGGACATGCAATAGACGCAGCGAAAATCGCAGCGGTCCGTCACAGAAACCCGCAGATAAGAAATGGCGCGGGCGAATGGGTCGATCAATGGTGTCATCATGCGCGCCACGCTAAAGATGGGCGACGCCTTGCGCAAGCGTGATCCGGCGCTTTGCGCAGGTGGCGGGGCGACACCTGATCAGCCCAGCCTGTGGCGTGCGGATTTCAGCGCATAGGGTTTCATCGCCGCCCCGTACCGGTCAACAAAGGCCTGCGCGATGGCGGGGTCATGTTTGGCAAGGCTGGCCAGCCAATCCACCAGCGCGGTCTGGATCACCTTATGCGGATCACCGGCCAATCTGCCCGCCCAATCCAGCGCCCTGTCGCGCAGCGCCAGATCGGCGGGTTTGGGGTTGTTCTGCTTGGTCCAGGGCAGGGTAAAGGCCAGCACCGCGGCGCGTGTCCATAGATGATCCGCTGTGACCCAATCGGCCAGCGCATCAAACCGGGCAGGCTCTGCCACCAGCCGTTTCTGGCCCGCGATGGCGACCTGTTCGGCAATCGCCGCCCCGTCACATGCAGGCACCCACGCGGTGATCATGTCCCATGCGGCGCTGTCATCGGGCCTGATCCGCGCTTGCGTGAGCAGTCTCGCCGCCGCGATCCGGCCTTCATGCACATCGCTGGCCCATAAGTCAGCCGCCAGCGCCAGCCGCGCATCCAGATCCAGTGTCTCGCGCCAGGTTTTGGCGACAGCCTCGATCGCGGGAGTGGTCACGCCCAGATAGGCGCGGCCCACCTTGTGATGCCGCGCCATTTCGGCGGCTTTGTCAGGGTCACTGCCAAGGGCGGCCAATGCGTCGTCCACTGTCATGCCCGTCTTTGCGCCTGTTCCAAGATCAGTCTTTGTCATTCCACTGTCACCGATTTCGCAAGGTTGCGCGGTTGGTCCACATCCGTCCCCTTGGCGATGGCCGTGTGATAGGCCAGCAGCTGCGCAGGCAGCGCATAAAGGATCGGCGCAAGGAAAGGGTCGATGCTGGGCATCAACAGCACCTGCCAGACGCCGTCGCCTGCCTCTGCCGCGCCTTGGCTGTCGGTGATCAACAAGACCTTGCCGCCGCGCGCCATGACTTCTTGCATATTCGACACGGTCTTTTCGAACAGGCTGTCGCGCGGCGCCATGACGATCACCGGCACATGCGGATCGACCAGCGCGATGGGGCCGTGTTTCAACTCTCCCGATGCATAAGCTTCGGCATGTATATAACTGATTTCTTTCAGTTTTAACGCGCCTTCCAGCGCAAGCGGATACATCGCCCCGCGCCCCAGAAACAGGATATCGCGCGCCTCGGCCAGATCGCGGGACAGTGCGACGGTGCGATCCTCGATCCCAAGCGCGGTATTCATCAACCCCGGCAAGGCACGCAAAGCGGCCAGTTTATCCGCAAGGGCGGCATCGTCGATCCGGCCCCGCTGACGCGCGGCATGCAGCACCAGCGTGGCCAGCGTCGTCAGCTGGCAGGTGAACGCCTTGGTCGAGGCGACGCCGATTTCCACCCCCGCAAGGATCGGCAGCGCGACATCGCTTTCGCGCGCGATGCTGCTTTCGGGGACATTGACGACCGAGACGATTTGCATCGCCTTGCCCGCCATATAGCGCAGCGCGGCAAGCGTATCCGCCGTTTCCCCCGATTGGCTGACAAAGATCGCCATGGTGCCATCCGTCACCGGCGGTTCGCGATAGCGGAATTCGGAGGCGACATCGACCTCGACCGGCAGGCCCGCCAGCTGCTCGAACCAATATTTCGCCACCATACAGGCGTAAAAGGCCGTGCCGCAGGCGACCATGGTCAGCCGGTTCACGGCGGTGAAATCCAAGCCTTGGGGCAGGGTCATGGCGGTCGCATCGGCGTTGATGTAATGGTTCAACGCGCCTTGCAGCACTTGTGGCTGTTCGGCGATTTCCTTGGCCATGAAATGCTTATAGCCGCCCTTGTCCACCTGTGCCGCGTCGATATGGATCTGGCGCAGGTCACGATTGGCAAGCTTGCCCGCCGCATCGCGGATTTCCAGGCTGGCGCGCGTGACGATGGCAAAATCGCCTTCTTCGAGATAGGTGATCCGGTCGGTCATCGGTGCCAGCGCAATGGCATCTGATCCCACGAACATCTCGCCATCACCATGCCCGATGGCAAGCGGCGATCCTTTGCGCGCGGCGATCAGCAGATCGTCATGGCCTTCGAACAGGAAACACAAAGCATAGGCCCCGTGCAGCCGCGCGATGGTGGCCTTGGCGGCATCGGCGGGCGACAGACCCTCGCTGATATAATGATTGGCCAGCAAGGCCACGGTTTCGGTATCGGTATCGGTTTCATGCGCGATGCCATGGGCGGCCAGATCGGCGCGGAGTTCGCGGAAATTCTCGATGATCCCGTTATGCACGACCGCGACAGCGCCCGATTTATGCGGATGCGCATTGCCTGCGTTCGGCGCGCCATGGGTGGCCCAGCGGGTATGGCCGATGCCCGCCTTGCCCGCCAGCGGGTCATGGACCAGCAGATCGGACAAGTTCACCAGCTTGCCCACGGCCCGGCGGCGGTCCAGCGTTGCGCCGTTGATTGTGGCGATGCCCGCGCTGTCATAGCCGCGATATTCCAGCCGCTTCAGCGCCTCGACCAGCAGGGGGGCGGCTTCATGATTGCCCAGAACGCCAACAATACCGCACATCTTACTGACCCTTCGTCTTTTGCGCGCGCAGCTTTTCGAACAGCCGCAGGGCAAATCCTGCCTTATTGTCCTGCCGCGCGCGTGCCACCGCCAGATCGCCCGGCGGCACATCGCGGGTGATGACCGATCCGCTGGCGGTCATCGCCGCGTCGCCCACATTGACGGGGGCAACGAGCATTGTGTTCGATCCGATGAAGACATCCGCGCCAATGCTGGTCTGATGCTTGGAGACCCCGTCATAATTGCAGGTGATCGTGCCCGCGCCGATATTGCTGCGCGGCCCGATCTCGGCATCGCCGATATAGGATAGGTGGTTGACCTTGGCCCCTTCGGCAATCACGGCATTCTTGACCTCGACGAAATTGCCGATGCGGGTGTTTTCGGCCAGTTCCGCACCGGGGCGCAGGCGGGCATAGGGGCCGACGATGGCCCCGCGCGATACATGGCACCCTTCGAGATGCGAAAAGGCGCGGATCATGGCACCGGATTCGACCGTTACACCGGGGCCAAAGACCACATTGGGTTCAATCACCGCATCACGCCCGATCACGGTGTCATAGGCGAAATAGACGGTTTCGGGGGCCACGAGCGTGACGCCATCGTCAAGCGCTGTCATCCGGGCTGCGTTTTGGAAAACGGCCTCTGCCTGTGCGAGTTCAAACCGCGAATTGATGCCAAGCGTTTCCGCCTCGGCGCATTCGACCACGGTAGCGGTCAATCCGCGCGCCCGCGCGATGGCGATGATATCGGTCAGGTAATATTCGCCCGCCGCATTGTCATTGCCGATAGCGGCGACCAGATCGAACAGCGTGGCACAATCGGCGGCGATGACACCCGAATTGCACAGGGTCACGGCGCGTTCATCCTCACTCGCGTCTTTGTATTCGACGATCCGGTCCAGCTGGCCATCTTTCACGATCAAGCGGCCATAGCGCCCCGGCTCTTCCGCCTCGAAGCCCAGCACGACGATGTCATGACTCTGGCGCGCCTCGATCATCGCTTCCAGCGTATCGGGGCGGATGAAGGGCGTGTCGCCATAAAGCACCAGCGCATCGCCGTCGAAATCCGCCAGCGCTGCCTGCGCCTGCGCCACCGCATGGCCCGTGCCCAGCTGTTCACCCTGCACCACGACCGTCACATCGGGATCATGGGCCAACGCGGCCTTTTCGACCTGTGCGGCCTCATACCCCGCCACAACCACGCAGCGCAGGGGGTCCAGCACCATCGCGGCCTGCATCGCATGCACCAGCATCGGCGCGCCCGCGATCGGGTGCAGCACCTTGGGCAGGTCCGAATTCATCCGCGTGCCAAGCCCCGCGCCAAGAATAATCACTGCGTTTGCCATCTTTGCCCCATTCATTGTTGCCTGCGTTCTACTGGCCTTTTCGATTATCACAAGGGCAGGGGCTTCACATCAGTTTACAGCGCGTTACAGATGGCGGCACCGCAGCACGAAAGGCCGCCCATGCGCAGTGTGATTTTCGACCTCGACGGCACGCTTGCCGATACCAGCGGCGACCTGATCGCCGCCGCCAATACCTGTTTCCGCGATCTGGGACTGGGTGACATGCTTGACCCCGCGACCGATGCCGCGACCGCCCTTTGCGGTGGGCGGGCCATGCTGCGGCTGGGGTTTTCGCGGCTGCAAGGCATCGACGAAGACGAGGTGGATCGCCAATATCCCCTGCTGCTAGAGGCTTATACCCAGGCCATCGACATCCATACTGTGCTGTATCCCGGCGCGATGGAGGCGGTGATGGCCCTGAAATCCAGCGGTTACGCCGTCGGCATCGCCACCAATAAACCCGCCGCCCTGGCCGAGGCGCTGATGCGCAGTCTGGGCGTGCGCGACCATTTCGCATCGCTGATCGGGGCCGATACGCTCAAAGTGCGCAAACCTGACCCCGCGCATCATATCGAGGCGGTTTTGCGCGCAGGTGGCGACCCCGCGCGATCCTTGCTGGTGGGCGATACGGTCACCGATCGCGACACGGCGCGCAATGCGGGCGTGCCATCGGTGCTGGTCAGCTTCGGGCAGGGCAGAGAAACGGTGCTGGCGTTGCAGGCCGACGCGATCATTGACGATTTCGCGGACCTGCCCGGTGTTGTGGCACGGCTGATCGGATAGCGCCTTTTATATGTGCAGAAATGACTCGACAGGGCGGGTCTGCCATGGCTACAACTGAACAAGCGTTCAATTAACCGCAGGAGCAGGCCAATGTTTCACGCCTCCATGACATTCGATCTGGGCGAGGATGTGAACGCCCTGCGCGACATGGTCCATGATTGGGCGCAGGCCCGTGTCAAACCGATGGCCGCGCAAATCGACCGTGACAACCTGTTTCCCGCCGCCCTTTGGCGCGAAATGGGCGATCTGGGGTTGCTGGGCGTCACGGTGGACGAATCCTATGGCGGCGCGGGCATGTCCTATCTGGCCCATACCGTCGCGATCGAGGAAATCGCGCGCGCCAGCGCCTCGGTCAGCCTGTCTTATGGCGCGCATTCCAACCTTTGCGTCAACCAGATCAAGCTGAACGGAACAGAGGCGCAAAAAGCGAAATACCTGCCGCGCCTGATTTCGGGCGATCATGTCGGTGCTTTGGCCATGTCAGAGGCAGGCGCCGGGTCCGACGTGGTGTCGATGTCGCTGCGCGCCGAAAAGCGCAATGATCATTACCGCCTGAACGGCAATAAATACTGGATCACCAATGGCCCTGACGCCGATACGCTGGTGGTCTATGCCAAGACCGATCCTGACGCGGGGTCCAAAGGCATCACCGCCTTTCTGATCGAAAAGGACATGAAAGGCTTCAGCACCTCGCCCCATTTCGACAAGCTGGGGATGCGCGGGTCCAATACCGCCGAGCTGATCTTTGACGATGTCGCGGTCCCGTTTGACAATGTGCTGGGCGAGGAAGGGCGCGGCGTCGCGGTCCTGATGTCCGGCCTTGATTACGAACGCGTCGTGCTGGCGGGGATCGGGCTGGGGATCATGGCCGCCTGTCTGGATGAAATCATGCCCTATCTGGCCAGCCGCAAACAATTCGGCCAGCCCATCGGCAATTTCCAACTGATGCAGGGCAAGATTGCCGATATGTATACGGCGATGAATTCCGCGCGCGCCTATGTCTATGCGGTGGCAAAAGCCTGCGACAGCGGCACGGTCACCCGTCAGGATGCGGCGGCCTGCTGTCTTTATGCCTCTGAAGAGGCGATGAAGCAGGCCCATCAGGCCGTGCAGGCGATGGGCGGGGCAGGGTTTCTGGCCGATGCGCCCACAGCACGCCTGTTCCGCGACGCCAAGCTGATGGAGATCGGCGCCGGCACGTCGGAAATCCGCCGCATGCTGGTGGGCCGCGAATTGATGGGGGCCATGGGATGAAGATCGCGGCCATTGCGCTGCTGCTGCCCTGTGCAGCAATCGCGCAGGACGATTGGCTTTACGCGCCCATGGTCGCCCGCTGTCTGGACAGCGGCACGCAGGCCTGTATCGGCGAGGCTGCATCGCTTTGCATGGCCGAGGAACCCCAAGGCGATACGACGATGGGCATCTCGGATTGTCTGGCAGGCGAAGCCGGTGCTTGGGATGTGCTGCTGAATACGGAATATGCCGCCGCCCGCGACTTTGCCCGCGCGATGGATGCCGATGATGCCACGCTTTTCCCCGAATATGCCCAGCGTGCCGATCAGGTGCAGGCGGCGCAACGCGCATGGATCGCCTTTCGTGATGCCAATTGCGCCATGCAACATGGTCTTTGGGGGGCGGGTTCCATGCGCCGGATCGCAGCGGCAGATTGCCTGTTGCAGATGACCGCCGCGCAAAGCTTTGTCCTGCGCGATTACCATAGCCTGCCATGATGCGCTGGATGTTCTTCATCCCCGTTGCGGGGCTGGTCGTGGTGGCAGGGATCATCGGCTATCGCATGGGGCAGGTCCCCGGCGAGACCGAGATCATCACCCGCTATGCCGCCACCTATGTCGCCATGGCCGGTGACGGGGCTGCGCCGACCGATTGCGCCGCCACCATTCATCCCGATCCGGCCATTCGCATGGTCATCAATTGCGCCAACCCCAGCGGGCTGACCACGACGTTCTACGTCGGCCCGCGCGGAGAGGCGCTGCCCCCACCTCAAGGACCCGCCACATGACCGACCGCGCCTTGCATGAAGCGGCCCTTGCACAGGTCCGCGACGCGGCCGCCGCTGCCGCCCTTGGTGGCGGGCAGGTTGCGCGCGACCGCCATATCGCGCGGGGCAAGATGCTGCCGCGTGACCGGGTGGCCGGGCTGCTTGATCCCGGATCGCCCTTTCTGGAAATCGGGGCGACAGCGGCGCATGGGCTTTATGACGGGGCCGCCCCCTGCGCGGGCGTGATCGCGGGCGTGGGGCTGGTGGGCGGTGTGCAGGTCATGGTCGTGTGCAACGACGCCACCGTGAAGGGCGGCACCTATTACCCGATGACCGTCAAGAAACATTTGCGCGCGCAGGAAATCGCCCAAGCCTGCCGCCTGCCATGTGTCTATCTGGTCGATAGCGGCGGCGCGAACCTGCCCAATCAGGACGAGGTTTTCCCCGACCGCGACCATTTCGGACGCATCTTTTATAACCAAGCGCAGATGTCGGCGCTTGGCATCCCGCAGATCGCCGTGGTGATGGGGTCCTGCACCGCCGGTGGGGCCTATGTGCCAGCGATGGCCGATGTCTCGATCATTGTGAAGGATCAAGGCACGATCTTTCTGGCGGGGCCACCCCTGGTCAAGGCCGCAACCGGCGAGGTGGTGACAGCCGAGGCTTTGGGCGGCGGCGATGTGCATACCCGCCTATCTGGTGTCGCCGATTATCTGGCCGAGGATGATGCCCATGCGCTGGCGCTGGCGCGGCAGGCAGTGGCATCCTGCGCGGTACGAAATGCCTGCAACGTCAAACGCTTGCCTGCCGAACCTCCGGCGCTGGACCCGGCGAGCCTGTTTGACGTGATCCCCGCCGATCTGCGCACGCCCTACGATATCCGCGAGGTGATCCGCCGCATCGTGGACGGATCACGCTTTGACGAATTCAAGGCGCGCTTTGGCGAAACCTTGGTCACCGGCTTTGCCCATATCGACGGCTGGCCCTGCGGGATCATCGCCAATAACGGGGTGCTGTTTTCGGAAAGCGCCCAGAAAGGCGCGCATTTCGTGGAACTCTGCAGCCAACGCCGTATCCCCTTGGTGTTCTTGCAGAATATCACCGGTTTCATGGTGGGCCAGAAATATGAAAACGAAGGCATCGCGCGGCATGGCGCCAAGATGGTGACAGCGGTGGCCACAACGAAAGTCCCCAAGATCACGATGGTCGTGGGCGGATCCTTTGGTGCGGGGAATTATGGCATGGGCGGAAGGGCTTACAGCCCGCATTTCATGTGGTCATGGCCCACGTCGCGGATTTCGGTGATGGGCGGCGAACAGGCCGCAGGTGTGCTGGCGACGGTGAAACGCGATGCGATTGAACGCAGCGGCGGCGAATGGTCAGCCGAGGAGGAAGCCGCCTTCAAACAGCCGACGATCGATATGTTCACGCAGCAGTCACACCCGCTTTATGCCAGCGCCCGGCTTTGGGACGACGGTATCATCGACCCGCGCAAATCCCGCGAGGTGCTGGCGCTGTCACTCGCCGCCGCCTGCAATGCGCCCATAGAGGAGACACGCTTCGGCGTGTTCCGGATGTGATGTTCACCAAGATCCTCATTGCCAACAGGGGCGAGATTGCCTGCCGGATCATCCGCACCGCCCGCGCGATGGGTGTGCGCAGTGTCGCGGTCTATTCGGATGCCGATGCCGGTGCCTTGCATGTGCAGCAGGCGGATCAGGCGGTCAGGCTTGGCCCTGCGCCTGTCGCCGACAGTTATTTGCGCGGTGATCTGATCATTCAGGCCGCCTTGGATACGGGCGCGCAGGCGATCCATCCGGGTTACGGATTTTTGTCGGAAAACCCCGATTTCGTGGATCAGGTGACGCAGGCGGGGCTGGTGTTCATCGGGCCAAATGCGGCTGCGATCCGCGCCATGGGGCTGAAAGACGCCGCCAAGGCGCTGATGGTCAAGGCCGGTGTGCCGGTGGTGCCGGGCTATCACGGCGCGGATCAGGATGCCGCGCAACTGGCGTCCGAGGCCGCAAAGATCGGCTATCCGGTGCTGATCAAGGCGGTGGCGGGCGGCGGCGGCAAGGGGATGCGGTTGGTCGAAAACCCTGCCGATTTTGCCGAACATCTGGCATCGGCCCAGGCCGAGGCGCGCAATGCCTTTGGCAATCCCGCCGTGCTGATCGAGAAATATATCACCACCCCGCGCCATATCGAGGTGCAGGTGTTCGGGGATGGCACCGATGCCGTGCATCTGTTCGAGAGGGATTGTTCGCTACAACGCCGCCACCAGAAGGTGATCGAGGAAGCGCCCGCCCCCGGCATGACCGCTGAATTGCGCGCGGCCATGGGGCAGGCGGCGGTGACAGCGGCCAAGGCCATCGGCTATGCCGGTGCGGGCACGGTGGAATTCATCGTCGATGGCGCGGGCGGGCTGCGCGCGGATGGGTTCTGGTTCATGGAAATGAACACCCGCTTGCAAGTCGAACATCCGGTGACCGAGGCGATCACCGGCGTCGATCTGGTGGCATGGCAGCTGCGTGTCGCGGCGGGAGAGGCTTTGCCTTTGCGGCAGGACCAGCTGGCGATCACGGGCCATGCTTTCGAGGCCCGGCTTTATGCCGAGGATGTGCCGGCAGGGTTTTTGCCCGCCACCGGCAGGCTGGATCACCTGGCCTTTCCGCATGGCGCGCGTATCGACAGCGGCGTGGTGGCAGGATCCGAGATTTCGCCCTGGTATGATCCGATGATCGCCAAGATCACGCTCCATGGCCCCGACCGCGCCAGCGCCTTGCGCAAGCTTCAGGCGGCGCTGGATGCGACCGAAGTGGCCGGCACGGTGACGAACCTTGATTTCCTGCGGCTTTTGGCGCGGGATGCGGATTTTATTGCGGGCGAGGTCGATACCGGTCTGATCGCGCGCGGGCAGGGCAGGCTCTGCGCTCTGCCTGTGCCGGATGCGCAGGTGATCGCCGTGGCGGCGCTGGTTGCCGCTGATATTCCGGCGGGCCCGCTGGTGGGGTTCACCCTATGGCAGCCGCTGGCGCGGCAGGTCCTGCTGGCGCAGGGCGAGGTGGTGCATCGGGTGATCTTGCAGATGCTTGGCCCCGATCATGTTAGCGCCGATGTGGCCGGGGTGCAGATAAATTTGCACCGGCAGGGGGGCGATTGGGGCCTGCGGGCGCTGCGCCACGGGCTGCGGCAGGTCAGCGTCTTTGGCGCGCAGACGGTGACTTTTCGCATTGTCGATCCGCTTGATCGCGGCTCTGTCACGGCCGGGGGCGATGTGGTGCTGGCCCCGATGCCGGGGCTGGTGCGCGCGGTTGCGGTGCAGCAAGGCGACAAGGTTGCGCAGGGCGACCGGATGCTGGTGCTGGAGGCGATGAAGATGGAACATGTGCTGCGCGCGCCGCGCGATGGCCTGGTGGCCGATGTGTCCGTCGCCTCCGGCGATCAGGTCGCGGCAGGCGATCTGATGGTGGCCCTTGCCCCGATCTGAGGCAGGGGGCGCTGCCCCCGACCCCGGGATATTTGGGCTCGGAAGATGAGGAGGAGGCCGTGCCATTTGTAAGGCTGCATGACGTCGGCCCGCGTGACGGGTTGCAGAATGAAAAGCGCGTCATTCCGGTGGCCGCCAAAGTGGCCTTGATCGACCTTCTGGGCCGGTCCGGCCTGCGCGATATCGAGATCGGCAGTTTTGTCAGCCCCAAATGGGTGCCGCAGATGGCCGACACGCCGCAGGTCATGGCGCAGATCGCAGCTGTGCCGGGGCTGCGCTATGGCGTGCTGGTGCCCAATCTGCGCGGCTGGGAAAGGTTCATGGCGGCCCGTGTGCCGGGGGTCTGTTATGAGGTGGCGGTCTTCGTTGCCGCCTCCGAGGGGTTTTCGCGCAGCAATCTCAATTGCACGGTCGCGGAGTCGATTGCACAGCTGCGCCCGGTCGTGGCGGCGGCGCAGGCGGCGGGGGTGGCGTTGCGCGGCTATATTTCCTGCGTGACCGATTGCCCCTTTGACGGGCCGATAGCACCCGAGGCGGTGGCCAAGGTGGCCGCCCTGTTGCGCGCGCTGGCGCCGATGCCTTTGTCGCTGGGCGATACGATTGGCAAAGCCACGCCCGCGCGGGTTGCGGCGATGCTGGATGCGATCTTGCAGGTTGTCCCGGCCGATCAGCTGGCTGGCCATTTCCATGACACCGGCGGGCAGGCGCTGGCGAATATCGAGACCGCGCTGGACAAAGGTCTGCGCGCCTTTGATTCGGCTGTGGGCGGGCTTGGCGGTTGCCCCTATGCGCCGGGCGCGCCGGGCAATGTGGCGACTGAAAAGGTGCTGGCGCTGTTGCAGGGCGCGGGGTTTGAGACCGGTATTGACCCCGCGGTCATTGCCGAGGCCGCAATATTGGCAAGGGGGATGCGATGATTGATCTGGTGGTGGATGGGCGCGGGGTGGCGCGGCTGACGCTGGCGCGCGCAGACAAGCATAATGCGCTGTCGCAGGCGATGATCGACGCGCTGACGCAGGCCGCCGCAACTATCGCCGCCGATAGCCGCATCCGTGTTGTCGTGCTGGCGGCGGAGGGGCCGACATTTTGCGCCGGTGGCGATCTGGGTTGGATGCGCGACCAGATGGCGGCGGATCGCCAGACGCGGCGCGCGGCCGCTTTTTCGCTGGCGCGGATGTTGGGCGCGCTGAACCAGCTGCCGCAGCCGGTGATCGGGCGTATCCAGGGCAATGCTTTTGGCGGCGGCATCGGGCTGGCCTGTATCTGTGACGTGGCGATTGGCGTGCAGGGCGCGCGCTTTGGCCTGACCGAGACACGGCTGGGGCTTATCCCTGCGACCATCGGCCCCTATGTGCTGGCCCGGATGGGCGAGGCCAAGGCGCGCCGCGTTTTCATGTCGGGGCGGGTCTTTGACGCGTCAGAGGCCGTGGCGCTGGATCTGTTGGCGCGCGCTGTGCCGCCTGCCGCGCTGGACGAGGCGGTTGACGCCGAAATCACCCCCTATCTGTCTTGCGGACCAGCGGCGGTTGCGGCGGCCAAGCGCTATGCCCGGTCCTTGGGGCCAGTGATCGACGACAGCGTGATCGCGCAATCCGTCGCGGCGCTGTTGGCCTGTTGGGATGGCCCCGAGGCGGCCGAGGGGATCGCCGCCTTTTTCGACAAGCGCCCGCCGCATTGGCCGGGGCTGGGCTGACGCGGGGAAAATGGGTCTTGTCACGCGGTTGCGACACCGCATTCGGTTGACCCTTGCAGGGTGCGGCGGTATGTGGAGGCAAGCCACCAAAGGGCGCGCCGGGCTGCGCGGCTTTTTGAAAGGAACGCATCTTGCCTGATATCCTGTCCAATTATCTGCCGATCATGATTTTCCTGGGGCTGGCCATCGCGCTTGGCCTGATCCTGATCCTGGCGGCGGCCATCGTGGCCGTGCGCAACCCGGACCCTGAAAAAGTCTCGGCCTATGAATGCGGGTTCAATGCTTTCGATGATGCGCGGATGAAATTCGACGTGCGGTTCTATCTGGTCTCGATCCTGTTCATCATCTTCGATCTGGAAGTGGCGTTCCTGTTCCCCTGGGCCGTGGCCTTTGGGGACATCAGCATGACGGCCTTTTGGTCGATGATGATTTTCCTGGGCGTGCTGACCATCGGCTTTGCCTATGAATGGAAGAAAGGGGCGCTGGAATGGGAGTGATGACCGGCACGGCCGTCGGGGCCGACAAGGAACATGGCGCGCAATTGCTGAATGCGGAATTGCAGGACAAGGGCTTCCTTGTGACCAGCACCGCCGATATCATCAATTGGGCGCGCACCGGCAGCCTGCATTGGATGACCTTCGGGCTGGCCTGTTGCGCGGTTGAAATGATGCATACCTCAATGCCGCGCTATGATCTGGAACGGTTCGGCACCGCACCGCGCGCATCCCCGCGCCAGTCGGATCTGATGATCGTCGCCGGCACGCTGACCAATAAGATGGCGCCGGCCTTGCGCAAGGTCTACGACCAGATGCCTGAACCGCGCTATGTGATCTCTATGGGGTCCTGTGCGAATGGCGGCGGCTATTATCATTACAGCTATTCGGTGGTGCGCGGCTGTGACCGGATCGTGCCCGTGGATATCTATGTCCCCGGCTGCCCCCCCACCGCCGAGGCGCTGCTTTACGGCATCCTGCAATTGCAGCGCAAAATGCGCCGCACCGGCACCATCACGCGCTGAAGGAACAAGACATGACCGAAGCCTTGCAAGAATTGGGCGCGCATCTGGACCTTAAGCGCACCGATTGCGTGCAGTCCTGGGATGTCGCCCATGGTGAATTGACCGTGACGGTCGCGCCATCGTCACTGGTCAGTTTTGTCGAATTCCTCAAGAGTGATGCCAATTGCCTGTTCTCGTCGCTGGTCGATATCACGGCGGTGGATTACCCCAGCCGCGCCAAGCGCTTTGATGTCATCTATCATTTCCTGAGCATGTATCAAAACCAGCGTATCCGCGTGCGGGTGCAGGCCCGTGAAGAGGATATGATGCCCTCGATCATCGCTGTGCATCCTTCTGCCAACTGGTTCGAGCGTGAAGTTTTTGACATGTTCGGCATCCTGTTTTCGGGCCATCCCGACCTGCGCCGCATCCTGACGGATTACGGTTTTCGTGGGCATCCGTTGCGCAAGGATTTCCCGACCACCGGCTATACCGAGGTCCGCTATGACGAGGTGCAGAAACGCGTCGTCTATGAACCGGTCAGCCTTGTGCAGGAATACCGGCAATTCGATTTCATGTCGCCTTGGGAAGGCGCGAAATACGTCCTGCCCGGCGATGAAAAGACCAAGCCAGAGGCGAAGGGCTAGTGCCGGACCCGGCCATTCTCTATTGCGTCGGCGCGACCAAGGCGGGGACCTCGTGGTTTTACCGGCTGCTGCATGATCATCCCGATTGCGCGCTGCCCGCCGTGAAAGAGGCGCATTATTGGGACACATTCGCCGCCGCGGATCGTGCCAAGCAATTGGCCGCTTTCGATCTGCGCCTGCAAGAGCTGCGCGCCGCCAGGGCCGAGGCTGTGGCGGCGGATCGGGGCTGGCAGATCCGCAATCTGGACCGCCGGATCGCCGATATGACCGGGCTGATCGCGGTGCTGGCGGGGGACCGGCGCGATGATGTGGCCTATCTGGACTGGTTGACGCAAGGGCGCGGCACAGCGCGGCTTTATGCCGATATGACCCCCAATTACGCGACTTTGCCAGATGCGCAGCTGGAACGGATGGTCACGGCATCGCCTCTGACCAAGGTGATCTATCTGATCCGCGACCCGCTCGACCGGCTTTGGTCGCATATCCGCATGCAGGCGCATCGGCAGCGCCAAAGCCACGAGATCTATGAAAAGAAGGCCAATAACATCCTGTTCCGCATGTTGAACCGGGGGCAGGAAACGCATATCCTTGCACGCGGCGATTATGCGGGCGTGATCGAAAAGCTGCGCCGCGTCGTGCCGGCGGACAGGCTGATGGTGGCCTTTGCCGAAACCCTGCTGACGCCCGAAGGGCTGGCGCGGGTCTGCGCCTTTCTGGGGATCGCGCCGGTTGATGTGCCCGCCCAGGCCGTGCATGACGGCAGGCCGGTGTTGATGCTTGAAAAACTACGCCCGCGGGCGCAGAAACTGGTTTTTGAACAATATGATTGGGTCGCACGCAATGTCGGCCCCTTGCCGCAGAACTGGCAGGACAATTGTGTAAGGATGACAGCATGATGGACGGTGATATCAGGCCAAGCGCCTATGACGACGGGTCATCCGACGCGCTGACCGGCGAACAGAAGATCCGCAATTTCAACATCAACTTTGGCCCGCAGCACCCTGCAGCGCATGGCGTGTTGCGGCTGGTGCTGGAACTGGACGGCGAGATCGTCGAACGTTGCGATCCGCATATCGGCCTGCTGCACCGTGGCACCGAAAAGCTGATGGAAAGCCGGACCTATCTGCAAAACCTGCCCTATTTCGACCGGCTGGATTATGTCGCCCCGATGAACCAGGAACATGCCTGGTGCCTGGCGATTGAACGGCTGACCGGCACATTGGTGCCGCGCCGCGCGCAGCTGATCCGCGTGCTTTATTCCGAAATCGGGCGCATCCTGTCGCATCTGCTGAACGTGACCACCCAGGCGATGGATGTCGGCGCACTGACCCCGCCGCTGTGGGGGTTCGAGGAACGCGAAAAGCTGATGGTCTTTTACGAACGCGCCTGCGGGGCGCGGCTGCATGCGGCCTATTTCCGCCCCGGCGGTGTGCATCAGGACCTGCCCGATGCCTTGGTCGAGGATATCGACGCCTGGGCCGTGACTTTCCCCAAAGTGCTTGACGATATCGACAGCCTGCTGACCGAGAACCGGATCTTCAAACAGCGCAATTGCGATATCGGCGTGGTCACCGAACAGGATATCCAGGATTGGGGTTTCAGCGGTGTGATGGTGCGCGGGTCGGGTCTGGCCTGGGATCTGCGCCGCGCGCAGCCTTATGAATGCTATGACGAATTCGACTTCCAGGTGCCTGTCGGCAAGAATGGCGATTGTTACGACCGCTATCTGTGCCGGATGGAGGAAATGCGCCAATCCACCCATATCATCCGCCAGGCCTGCGAAAAACTGCGCGTGGAAAAGGGCGATGTCATGGCGCGCGGCAAGATGACCCCGCCGACGCGTGGCGAGATGAAAACCTCGATGGAAGCCTTGATCCATCATTTCAAGCTTTATACCGAAGGCTTCCACGTCCCCGCAGGCGAGGTTTACGCCGCGGTCGAGGCGCCCAAGGGCGAATTCGGCGTCTATCTGGTGGCCGATGGCACCAACAAGCCTTATCGCGCCAAGCTGCGCGCGCCGGGCTATCTGCATCTGCAGGCGATGGATTATCTGGCCTCGGGCCATCAGCTGGCCGATGTGGCGGCGATTATCGGGACGATGGATGTCGTGTTCGGGGAAATCGACAGATGACCATGGACCAGGTCGTTCTTGGGGCGGCGGTCGCGGTGGGGTTCTTCCTGTCGGCGGCCGTGTCGCGCTGGTTTCGGCGGCCTGTTGCCGGTATCATCTTTGGTGGCGTGGCGGGGATTGCTTTATCCGTCGCAATATTAAGCTATGGGCTGACCGAAGTGGCCGGTCGCGATACGGCGGTGATGGCCCAATGATTCCGGGCCTCGCCTGCCGCGACCCCTGACCAGAAAGAGACATTATGATCCGCCAGCTGCCCTTGATCGCCTTTGTCGCATTATCCGCATGTGCCTATCCGATGATGACACCGGCACCTTACCCGACCACGACAATCGCGCCGCAAACCCCGCCGCCTGCGGTCAATCCGGGGTCTTCCAAGGATCGGTTCATCGCCTCTGTCACGGCCAATGGCTGCGAATTGACCAGCGCCAATACCCAGCTTGTGCTGGCCAGCGCGACCCTGTCGCAACAGGATATGGCCCGGATCATGACCGAATTGCGCGCCGAGGGCCGCGGCGAGATCGGGGCCGATGGCCGGTCCTTCCGCCTGACGACGGGGGCCTGTTTGTGATGTCAATCGGCTTGCTCGCAAGCGTGCGTGTGCTAATGACTGGGCTGAACCTTGGCGGGATCCGTTCCGCCGCTTTGTTTGCGCCGCGAACCGGCGCTGTCATGATGACCGGGATGACCTGATGCTACGCCGCCTTTACCACGACCAGCCCGCGACCTTTGCCTTTACCGATGCCAATCTGGCTTGGGCCGAGGCGCAGATGAAAAAATTCCCCGAAGGGCGTCAGGCCTCGGCGATCATTCCGCTGCTGTGGCGCGCGCAGGAACAAGAAGGCTGGCTGACACGGCCCGCCATCGAATATGTCGCGCAGATGCTGGATATGGCCTATATGCGCGCGCTTGAAGTCGCGTCATTCTATTTCATGTTCCAATTGCAGCCGGTGGGCGCGGTCGCCCATATCCAGGTCTGTGGCACGCTGTCCTGCATGATCTGCGGCGCCGAAGACCTGATCGCTGTCTGCAAGGACAAGATCGCCCCCAAGGCGCATGTGCTGTCGGCGGATGGCAAGTTTTCCTGGGAAGAGGTCGAATGCCTGGGGTCTTGCGCCAATGCGCCGATGGCCCAGATCGGCAAGGATTATTATGAAGACCTGACCGCCGAACGGCTGGGCGAAATCATCGACGAATTGGCCGCAGGCCGGGTGCCGACGCCGGGGCCGCAGAATGGCCGTTTCGCGGCGGAACCCAAAAGCGGGCTGACCACGCTGAAGGATTTCACCTCTGGCAAGGCGCAATATAACGCCAGCGCGCAGGCCGCCGTCGATATCGGCGACACGGTCAAGCGGATCGATGGCACCGAGGTGCCCTTGCTGACGCCCTGGATCCAACAGCCGCCAAAGCCCAAGAAACCCGCCGCCGCCAAGCCGCGCAAAGACCCCAAACCTTCGGCCGATGTGCCCCCTGATTCCAGCGGCGTGACCAAACAAGAAGCCCGCGCCGCCTCCAAGGGCCGGCCGGTGTCGAAATCCAACCCCGAACCCGCCGGAGCCGAGGAAAAGGCCGTGGCACCGAAGCCGCGCGCCACACGCGCCCCGAAAAAGCCCAAGACCTAGGCGTTTTGGGCGGGCAAGCCGGGGCATTCAGCGGCATTCAGCACAAAATATTGACGCAAAGCCGCCATTTGAGGGTAAAAGTTGCAGGCGGGGCCATGCCGTGATCATGTGACGCAAAACCGGACCAACCCGATGCGCGATCGCATGGCCGACCAGCTGAGAGGAGATTTGAAAAGATGAACAATACTGCACCGATCTGGATGGGGATTGCCGCGATTGCGGGCCTTGTCTTCGTGATTGCGCTTGGCGTGGCCTATATCCTCTTTGATCTGGGCCTGAATGGCGCGGTTTTCGTGGCCGTTATCGTGGCGGGCGGCGCGGGACTGGCGCTGGCGCTTGGCTGGCGTCCGGCGCGCAATGACGCGGCGGCGGCACCCGCTGCTCCGGCCACACCGGTTGCACCTGCGGCACCTGCTGCAGCGGTTGCACCTGCCACACCCGCAGCACCTGTCGCATCCCCCGCCGAGGGCAAAAAGCCCGAGATGCTGGCTGCCGCAAGGAATGGCCAGCCTGACAATCTCAAGCAACTTAGCGGTGTTGGCCCCAAGCTGGAACAGACCCTGCATGGCATGGGGATCTTTCATTTTGACCAGATCGCAGCCTGGGGGCCGCAGGAACTGGCCTGGATGGATGCCAATCTGCAAGGGTTCAAAGGCCGCGCCAGCCGTGATGGCTGGGTCGCGCAGGCCAAGGCATTGGCCGAAGGCGCATAGGACAGCATGGCCCGGCACGGCGACACAGCACAGGCAAAGGCCGGACAACGCGTCGCGTTGACGGTCGCCGCCGTTGGTGGCTTGTGGGCGCTGGTCACGATGATCGGGTCCGAATATGGCTGGTCCAACCGGACCCGTTTCATATTTGACCTTGCAGCGCTGGCCGGTTTCGGCTTTGCGCTGTGGAAGACGTTTCAACTCTGGCGTATGCGCCGGAATGACAAGGGCGAGAACTGATGCTCAAGGATCAAGACCGGATTTTCACCAACCTTTACGGGATGCATGACCGCAGTCTGAAAGGCGCGCAGGCGCGCGGTCATTGGGATGGCACGGCTGATATCATCAAGAAAGGCCGCGACTGGATCATCACCGAGATGAAAGCCTCTGGTCTGCGCGGGCGCGGCGGGGCAGGGTTCCCCACCGGTCTGAAATGGTCCTTTATGCCCAAGGAAAGCGATGGTCGCCCGGCCTATCTGGTGGTCAATGCCGACGAATCCGAACCGGGCACCTGCAAAGACCGCGAAATCATGCGCCACGATCCGCATACGCTGGTCGAAGGCTGCCTGATCGCGTCTTTCGCGATGAATGCCCATGCCTGCTATATCTATATCCGCGGCGAATATATCCGCGAAAAAGAGGCTTTGCAGGCCGCCATTGACGAGGCTTATGCCGCCGGTCTGGTCGGCAAGAACGCCGCCAAATCGGGCTGGGATTTCGACATCTACCTGACCCATGGGGCGGGGGCCTATATCTGCGGTGAAGAAACCGCGCTGCTGGAAAGCCTCGAAGGCAAAAAGGGCATGCCGCGGATGAAACCGCCGTTTCCCGCAGGTGCCGGGCTTTATGGCTGCCCGACGACGGTGAACAACGTCGAATCCATCGCCGTGGTGCCGACGATCCTGCGCCGTGGCGGCGCCTGGTTCAGCGGCTTTGGCCGGCCCAATAATGCGGGCACCAAGCTGTTCGCGATCTCGGGCCATGTGAACAACCCCTGTGTGGTTGAAGAAGAAATGTCGATTCCCTTCGAGGAATTGATCGACAAGCATTGCGGCGGCATCCGTGGCGGCTGGGATAACCTCAAGGCGGTGATCCCCGGCGGGTCCTCCGTGCCCTGTGTGCGCGGTGAAAACATGCGCGATGCGATCATGGATTTTGATGCTTTGAAGGAAAAAGGATCATCCCTTGGCACCGCAGCCGTGATCGTGATGGATAATTCCACCGATATGATCAAGGCGATCTGGCGGCTGTCGAAATTCTACAAACACGAAAGCTGCGGCCAATGCACGCCCTGCCGCGAAGGCACCGGCTGGATGATGCGGGTGATGGCGCGGCTGGTCGAAGGCAATGCAAGCGTCGAGGAAATCGACATGCTGCTGGATGTGACCAAACAGGTCGAGGGTCATACGATCTGCGCCCTGGGCGATGCGGCCGCCTGGCCGATCCAGGGGCTGATCAAGAATTTCCGCGACGAGATCGAAGACCGGATCAAGCATAAACGCCTTGCGGGGCTGGCCGCGGAATGATGATCCGCAGCGGGGCGCTGGTTTGCGCGCTGGCACTGGCCGCCTGTGCAACAGGCAAGGGCCCCGCGCGTGATCTGGCTGATCCTTCCGTGCAGCGCCTGCTGATCATGCCAACGCCCGCATATTACGCAACGCTGACGCTTGCCGCGCAGGTGGCGCAGAATTGCGCGCGCTACCGCTATGATGCGGAACTTGATTCCCTGATGAACGAACGGCGCAATGCTTTGGGGCACGGGTCATTATCGGCCCATGCACAGCGCAGCGCGATCACCGTCGAAACTGATGTCAGCCAGCGCAGTTTCATGGCCAAACACGGGGTCACCTTGCAGGGCGCGGATCTTTGCCCCGCCGCTGATGCGGAAATCCTGCAAGGCTCGGCGCTTGGCGCGCTGCTGGTGCCTCTCTGACGATCTGCTGACAATTTGTGACGCTTTTGAAAAATTGCCGGCCTTGGCGCGGGGTTTTTTGCTGCGATGATGGCGGCGATGGGCGGAAAATCCCCGCTCTGGCGCGGGTGATATTGTATAACCAGCCTGTCGTCGCAATCTGGGATGCAAGGATGCCGCCCCGAGCATCCGCAAAAGAGGCACAAGATGACAAGAACAACAATCGCGATCATGGTGGTGTTGCTGGCCACGATCGGTCTGGCAGGGTCGCTATCGGCGCAAGCGCAGCTGCGCGATGAACCCAGGGTGCGCGACGGCATCATCTATGTCGGCATGGCCTATGAGATTGCTCAAAAATGCGACAATATCCGCGCCCGGACATTGCGTGGCCTGACCTATCTGCAATCTTTGCGCAATACGGCGCGCAACCTGGGCTATAGCGAGGCCGAAATCGACGCCTATATCGACGACCGCGCAGAAAAGCAGCGGCTCGAAGATATCGCGCGCGCGCAGCTGGCCGCTTTGGGGGCTGTTGTGGCCGATCCGGCCAGTTACTGCCGTGTCGGGCAGGCCCAAATCGCCGCAAATACAAGGGTTGGCTGGCTTCTACGCTAACGGATCGACATGGATCACAAATTGGCGTCTTTTTTACCGATCGCACTGGCGTCGTGGTCGCTTGCGGGTTAGAACGCCCTGAACGCGCCTACCCCTAATGCGGCACATGGCGCGACGGGAACAAGAAGGCACGCCATGTCTGATCTGCGCAAAGTCATCATCGATGGAACCGAGGTCGAGGTCGACGGGGCAATGACCCTGATCCAGGCCTGTGAAATCGCGGGTATCGAAATCCCGCGCTTTTGCTATCACGAACGTCTGACCATCGCGGGCAATTGCCGCATGTGTCTGGTCGAGGTGGTGGGCGGCCCGCCGAAACCCGCCGCATCCTGCGCGATGCAGGTCAAGGATTTGCGCCCCGGCCCCGAAGGCCAGCCCCCCGTGGTGAAAACCAACAGCCCGATGGTCAAAAAGGCCCGCGAAGGCGTGATGGAATTCCTGCTGATCAACCACCCGCTGGATTGCCCGATCTGCGACCAGGGCGGCGAATGCGATCTGCAGGATCAGGCGATGGCTTATGGCGTGGATTTTTCGCGCTACCGCGAACCCAAGCGCGCGACCGAGGATCTGAACCTTGGCCCGCTGGTCGAAACCCATATGACGCGCTGCATTTCCTGCACCCGCTGCGTGCGTTTCACCACCGAGGTCGCGGGCATTTCCCAGATGGGCCAGACCGGCCGGGGCGAGGATGCAGAGATCACCAGCTATCTGGGCGAAACGCTCGACAGCAATTTGCAGGGCAATATCATTGATCTGTGTCCTGTCGGGGCGCTGGTCTCCAAGCCTTATTCCTTTACCGCGCGGCCTTGGGAATTGACCAAGACCGAATCCATCGACGTGATGGATGCGCTGGGGTCCAATATCCGCGTCGATACCAAGGGCCGCGAAGTCATGCGTTTCCTGCCGCGCAACCATGATGGCGTGAACGAGGAATGGATTTCCGACAAGACCCGTTTCGTCTGGGACGGCCTGCGCAAGCAGCGTCTGGACACGCCCTATATCCGCGAGGCTGGCAAGCTGCGCAAAGCCACCTGGCCCGAAGCATTGGCCGCCGCCGCCGCCGCGATGAAGGGCAAGAAGGTTGCAGGCCTGGTCGGTGATCTGGCCCCGGTCGAGGCCGCCTTTGCCCTCAAACAGCTGATCGAAGGGCAGGGCGGACGCGTCGAATGCCGCACCGATGGCGCGAAACTGCCCATTGGCAACCGGTCGGCCTATGTCGGCACGGCGGCGATTGAAGATATCGACAGCGCGCAGATGATCCATCTGATCGGCACCGATCCGCGCAATGAAGCCCCCGTGCTGAATGCGCGGATTCGCAAGGCCTGGGCGCGCGGTGCCAATGTCGGGCTGATCGGGCCGCATGTCGATCTGACCTATGATGTGACCCATCTTGGCAGTGACCGTCAGGCGCTGATCGATGCGGCCGCCAAGGCCAAGGTCGCGGATCACGACAGCCTCGTCATCATCGGCATGGGTGCGCTGCGCGAAGCTGATGGTGAGGCGGTGCTATCCCAAGCGATGGCGCTGGCCGACAAGACCAAATCGCGTTTCCTTGTGCTGCACACCGCCGCTGGGCGTGTCGGTGCGATGGATGTGGGCGCTGTCACGGATGGTGGCATGGACGCTGCATTGGATGGGGCCGAGGTCATCTATAACATGGGTGCCGATGAGGTTGAGATCAAACCGGGCGCTTTCGTGATCTATCAGGGCAGCCATGGCGACCGTGGTGCGCATCGCGCCGATATCATTCTGCCCGCCGCCGCCTATACCGAAGAAGGCGGATTGTTCGTCAACACCGAAGGGCGCCCACAGCTTGCGCTGCGCGCCAGTTTCCCACCGGGCGATGCCAAGGAAAACTGGGCGATCCTTCGGGCCTTGTCCGCCGAACTGGGGGCGACACTGCCCTATGACAGCATCGCGCAATTGCGGCAGGCGTTGGTTGCGGCGCATCCGCATCTGGCAAATATCGACGAGGTTGCCGAAAACGATTGGCAACCACTGCCGATTGCCAAACCCGGCAAGGCCGATTTTGTGCTGGCTGTCAGTGATTTCTATCTGACCAACCCGATTGCGCGTGCGTCCAGCCTGATGGCCGAACTCAGCGCCAATGCCAAGGCACGCAAAACCACACCGCTGGCTGCGGAATAAGGAGCTCGTGATGAAAAATTTCGTTCTTGGAGCTCTTGTGATACTTGCGGGATGCGCTTCAGCGATCCTTGAAAGCTATGTTGGTAAGTCAATCACGGAGCCGATGCTTGATTACGGCAGGCCCACAAATGTTTTTGATCTGGGGCCGGATCGAAGAGCGTTTCAATGGCAAATGAACACCTCCGGTGTAATACCGATGACTACGCCAACAACGTCCAATATTTACGGGTCTGGTGGTTGGGCAACAATTACGACAAATACCACAACCTACACACCGTATTCACAGTCATGTCTGTACACACTCACTGCAACGAGATCTGGTGACGACTGGATTGTGGATGGCTTCCGCGAACCCACATTTATGTGTGAATAAGGACGACACCATGGTCGAATTCTTCACCAATACCAACCTTGGGATTGTCCTGCTGATCCTTGGGCAATCGCTGCTGGTGCTGATCCCGCTGCTTTTGGCGCTGGCGTTCCTGATGTATGCCGACCGCAAGGTCTGGGCCGCGGTCCAGATGCGGCGGGGGCCGAATATCGTGGGGCCGTTCGGGTTGCTGCAATCCTTTGCGGATTTCCTGAAATATATCGTCAAGGAAATCGTGGTCCCTGCGGGGGCGGATAAGTTCGTGTTTTTCCTCGCCCCGATGATCACCTTCGTCGTGGCGGTGATTTCCTGGGCGGTGATCCCGTTCAACGATGGCTGGGTGCTGGCCGATATCAATATCGCGATTTTCTATATCCTCGCGATCTCGTCCTTGGGTGTCTACGGCATCATCATGGGTGGTTGGGCGTCCAACTCCAAATATCCGTTCCTTGGGTCGTTGCGGTCTGCGGCACAGATGATTTCCTATGAGGTGTCGATCGGCCTGATCATCATTGGCGTGATCATTTCCACCGGATCAATGAACCTGACCGATATCGTGAATGCGCAGCGCGGCAATGCGGGGCTGTTCAACTGGTATCTGATCGCGCATTTCCCGATGCTGTTTTTGTTCTTCATTTCGGCGCTAGCCGAAACCAACCGCCCGCCGTTCGATTTGCCAGAGGCTGAATCCGAACTGGTGGCAGGTTATCAGGTCGAATATTCATCCACCCCGTTCCTTTTGTTCATGATCGGCGAATTGATGGCCGTGGTGCTGATGTGCGCGCTGGTCACATTGTTGTTCCTTGGCGGCTGGCTGTCACCGATCCCCGGCCTGCCCGATGGCATCCTGTGGATGGTGGGCAAGATGATGCTGGTGTTCTTCGCCTTTGCCATGGTCAAGGCGATCACCCCGCGTTACCGCTATGACCAGTTGATGCGGATCGGTTGGAAAGTGTTCCTGCCCTTGTCGCTGGGCTGGGTGGTGCTGGTGTCGTTTCTGGCGAAATACGAAGTGCTGGGGGGCTTTTGGGCCCGCTGGACGATCGGAGGCTAAGATATGTCCAAGACCAATATGGATTACACCCGCGCGGCCAAGTATTTCCTGCTGCAGGATTTCTGGGTCGGCTTCAAGCTGGGGATGAAATACTTTTTCGCGCCCAAGGCGACGCTGAACTATCCGCATGAAAAAGGCCCGCTATCGCCGCGCTTTCGCGGGGAACATGCGCTGCGCCGCTATCCCAATGGTGAAGAACGCTGCATCGCCTGCAAGCTCTGCGAGGCTGTCTGCCCCGCGCAGGCGATCACCATCGACGCTGAACCGCGCGATGACGGATCGCGCCGCACGACGCGCTATGACATCGATATGACCAAATGCATCTATTGCGGTTTCTGCCAAGAGGCCTGCCCCGTGGATGCCATCGTCGAAGGGCCGAATTTCGAATTCAGCACGGAAACCCGTGAAGAATTGTATTACGACAAGGCCAAGCTTTTGGAAAATGGCGACCGCTGGGAATCAGAGATCGCGCGCAACCTCGCCTTGGACGCGCCCTACAGATGAGCGATCAGAACCCTTTTGAAGCGATGATGAAGATGAGCCAGGATTGGGCCAAGTCGATGAATTTCGACATGGAGGCCTTTACCCCCAAAGGCTTTGAAAATCTCTGGCCCACCATGCCCAAGGACGCGATGGAGATGTTCTTTGGCAAAGGTATCAACCCCGATGGATTGGACGCCAAGACGCGGCTGTTGCTGACGCTGGCGGGGCTGATCGTGCTGGGCGCGCAGGCCGAGGCGCAGATCCGCCTGACCGTGCGCCATCTGGTCGAGGCCGGGGCCACCAAACAGGAAATCGCCGAAGCCATCGCGCAGATGGGCATGTTCGCGGGCGTGCCGGCGATGACCAAGGCCATGGAACTGGCCAATGAAGTCTTGCAAAAGGACGATGACGCATGAGTGTGTTCGCCTTCACCTTTTACCTTTTCGCGATCAGCACCGTCACCGGCGGGCTGTTCACCGTGATCAGCCGCAATCCGGTGCATTCGGTGCTGTGGCTGATCCTGGCGTTTCTATCATCGGCGGGGCTGTTCGTGACGCTGGGGGCGGAATTCGTCGCCATGCTGATGATCATCGTCTATGTCGGCGCGGTCGCGGTGCTGTTCCTCTTTGTGGTGATGATGCTGGATGTGGATTTCGCCGGGTTGAAGGCGGAAATGACGAAATACCTGCCCTTGGCGCTGCTGATCGGCGTTGTGATCCTGATGCAGCTGGCGATGGCGCTGGGGGTCTGGGGCTTTTCCGAAGGCGTCGAAGGCCGGATCGCCGCCCCTGCGGGCGATTTGGATAATACCCGCGCCTTGGGGATGCTGCTTTATGACCAGTATTTCCTGCTGTTCCAGCTGTCGGGGCTGATCCTGCTGGTGGCGATGATCGGGGCGATCGTGCTGACCCTGCGCCACCGCGTCGATATCAAGCGCCAGAATGTGCTGAACCAGATGTACCGCGATCCCGCCAAGGCGATGGAATTGCGCGACGTCAAGCCGGGACAGGGGCTGTGATGAAAAATTTTTCGCGAAAAATTTTGGCGCGACAAGAAATTTTGTCAAAATTTCTTGTCCCTGACGCTGCGGCAAAGGTGACGGCATGATCGGACTTGAACATTATCTGACGGTGGCGGCGGCGCTGTTCATCATCGGCATTTTCGGGCTGTTTCTGAACCGCAAGAATGTGATCATCCTGCTGATGAGCATCGAATTGATGCTGCTGGCGGTGAATATCAACCTTGTCGCCTTTTCCAGCTTTCTGGGTGATCTGGTGGGGCAGGTCTTTACGCTTTTCGTGCTGACCGTTGCGGCCGCCGAGGCTGCGATCGGGCTTGCGATCCTTGTGTGTTTCTTCCGCAACCGCGGGACCATCGACGTTGAAGACGTCAACGTGATGAAGGGCTGACCAGATGGAAAGTATCATTCTTTTTGCCCCGCTGGTCGGTGCGATCCTTTGCGGCTTTGGCTGGAAGATCATTGGCGAAACCACCGCCCAATGGACCGCCACCAGCCTGTTGTTTCTGGCCGCGATCCTGTCCTGGGTCCTGTTCCTGACCTTCGATCCGTCGCTGCATGACAATGGCCGCTATAGCGTGTCGATCCTGCGCTGGATCGACAGTGGCACGCTGACATCGGATTGGGCGATCCGCATGGACCGGCTGACCGCGATCATGCTGGTCGTGATCACGACGGTATCGGCGCTCGTGCATCTGTATTCCTTCGGCTACATGGCCCATGACGAGAATTTCAAAGAACACGAAAGCTATCGCCCACGGTTCTTTGCCTATCTGTCGTTCTTCACCTTTGCGATGCTGATGCTGGTGACGGCGGACAATCTGTTGCAGCTGTTTTTCGGCTGGGAAGGTGTGGGCGTCGCGTCTTACCTGCTGATCGGGTTCTATTACCGCAAACCCAGCGCCAATGCCGCCGCGATCAAGGCTTTCGTGGTCAACCGGGTGGGGGATTTCGGCTTTCTGTTGGGGATTTTCGGGCTGTATCTGCTGGCTGACAGTATCAAGTTTGACGATATTTTCGCCGCCGTGCCAACGATTGCCGACACCACGATCACCTTTCTGTGGCGGGATTGGAATGCCGCCAATCTGATCGCTTTCTTGCTGTTCATCGGCGCGATGGGCAAATCGGCGCAATTGTTCCTGCACACCTGGCTGCCCGATGCGATGGAAGGGCCGACGCCTGTCTCCGCGCTGATCCATGCCGCGACCATGGTCACGGCGGGGGTGTTCCTTGTCTGCCGCATGTCGCCGTTGATGGAATATGCGCCCGAGGCGATGTCTTTCGTTGTTTTCCTGGGTGCCACGACCGCGTTTTTTGCCGCGACCGTGGGTCTGGTGCAGAATGACATCAAACGCGTCATCGCCTATTCGACCTGTTCGCAGCTGGGCTATATGTTTGTCGCCGCAGGCCTTGGCGTCTATTCGGTCGCGATGTTCCACCTGCTGACCCATGCGTTTTTCAAGGCGATGCTGTTTCTTGGGGCCGGGTCGGTCATTCATGCGATGCATCATGAACAGGATATGCGCAATTATGGCGGGCTGCGGCACAAGATCCCGCAGACTTTCTGGATGATGATGGTCGGCACTTTGGCGATCACCGGCGTGGGGATTCCGCTGCTTTATGTGGGCTTTCCCATCGGCTTTGCCGGTTTCGTGTCCAAGGATGCGATTATCGAGAGCGCCTATGCCGGCACCGCGGGCGGCTATGCGTTCTGGATGCTGGTGATGGCCGCGGCAATGACCAGTTTCTACAGCTGGCGGCTGATGTTCCTGACCTTTTTCGGCACGCCGCGCGGCGATAAACATACGCATGACCATGCGCATGACGCGCCCCGCAGCATGCTGGTGCCGCTTTATGTGCTGGCCATTGGGGCGATCTTCAGCGGCATGGTCTGGTATGGCGGTTTCTTTGGCTCGAATGCCAAGGTCGGGGCCTTTTTCGGCGTGCCCTATGCCGCCGAGGAAAGCGCTGATCCGCATGCCTATCCGCATTACAACCTGGTCGGCGCGCCGGGCGAGGGTGCGATCCATGCGCGCGAGGGCAATCATGTGCTCAATGATGCGCATGAGGTTGCCACATGGGTCCGTCTGGCCCCGTTCTTTGCAATGCTGGGCGGGCTGGCTTTGGCTTGGCAGATGTATATCCGGCGGCCCGAATGGCCCGCACAGCTGGCGCGGCAACAGGCCCCGCTTTATAACTTCCTGCTCAACAAATGGTATTTTGACGAATTGTATCAGGTCATCTTTGTAAGGCCCGCGCTGGCGCTTGGCCGCTTCTTGTGGAAACAGGGCGATACCAAAACGATTGACGGCGGGATCAATGGCATCGCCATGGGGATCATCCCGTTCTTCACCCGGCTCGCGGGGCGGGCGCAATCGGGCTATCTGTTCACCTATGCTTTCGCCATGGTGCTGGGGATCACGGTGCTGCTGACCATTGTCACCCTCAGCGGAGGGTGGAACTGATGGGCAATATCCTGACGCTGACGACCTTTCTGCCCGTGCTGGGCGCGGTCATTCTGGCACTTGGGCTGCGCGGCGATGATGCGGCGGCCCAGCGCAATGCCAAATGGGTGGCGCTGGTCACGACAATCGTCACCTTTATCTGTTCTTTGTTCATCCTGACGAATTTCGACCCCAACAACACCGATTTCCAGATGGTGGAAACCGCCGATTGGATCATGGGGCTGCAATACAAGATGGGCGTGGACGGGATTTCGATCCTGTTCGTGATGCTGACGACCTTCCTGATGCCGCTGGTGATCGCGTCCTGCTGGACCGTCACCACACGGGTGAAGGAATATATGATCGCCTTCCTGATCCTGGAAACGCTGATGCTGGGCGTGTTCCTGGCGCTGGATCTGGTGCTGTTCTACCTGTTCTTCGAGGCCGGTCTGATCCCGATGTTCCTGATCATCGGCATCTGGGGCGGCAAGGATAGGATCTACGCGTCCTTCAAATTCTTCCTTTATACCTTCCTTGGCTCTGTGCTGATGCTGGTCGCCATGGTGGCGATGTTCAGCGAAGCGGGGACCACTGATATCCCGGTACTGATGACCCATACATTCGGCACCGAGACGTTCAGCCTGCTGGGCGTGCAGATCCTGGGCGGGATGCAGACGCTGCTGTGGCTGGCGTTCTTCGCCAGTTTCGCGGTCAAGATGCCGATGTGGCCGGTCCATACCTGGTTGCCTGACGCCCATGTGCAGGCGCCGACGGCCGGGTCTGTCGTGCTGGCGGCGATCCTGCTGAAAATGGGCGGTTACGGTTTCCTGCGCTTCAGCCTGCCGATGTTCCCCGTCGGGTCAGAGGTCATGGCCCCGCTGGTGCTGTGGCTGTCGGCCATTGCGATTGTCTATACATCCTTGGTGGCGCTGGTGCAGGCCGATATGAAAAAGCTGATCGCCTATTCATCCGTCGCCCATATGGGGTTCGTGACCATGGGGATTTTCACCTTTAACCAGCAGGGTCTGGACGGGGCGATTTTCCAGATGATCAGCCACGGTTTCATCTCTGGCGCGCTGTTTCTCTGTGTCGGTGTGATCTATGATCGGATGCATACGCGCGAGATTGATGCCTATGGCGGTCTGGTGAACCGGATGCCCGCCTATGCGCTGATTTTCCTGTTCTTCACCATGGCCAATGTGGGCCTGCCCGGCACATCTGGGTTCGTGGGTGAATTCCTGACGCTGCTTGGCGTGTTCCAGGTCAATACCTGGGTGGCGCTGGTGGCGACATCGGGCGTGATCTTTTCGGCCGCCTATGCGCTGTGGCTTTATCGCCGCGTGGTGCTGGGCGATCTGATCAAGGAAAGCCTGCGTTCCATCACCGATATGACAGGGCGCGAACGCATGATCTTTGCGCCGCTGGTGGTGATGACGCTGCTGTTGGGGGTCTATCCCGCGCTGGTGCTGGATATGATCGGGCCAAGCGTTGCGGCGCTGATTGACAATTATGACGCGGCCTTGGCGGCTTTTGACGCTGCCAGCCAAGTCGCTGCGAATGAGGGAAGCTGACCATGATTGGCGCTGATATCCAGATCCTGATGCCCGAGGTCGTGCTGTCGGTCTATGCGATGGCGGCCCTGCTGGGGGCGGTCTATACGACCAAGGACGGGGCCGCATCCTTGCTGACATGGATGACGGCGGGCCTGTTCGTGCTGGTCGCCATCGCCATCGGGGTGAACGGGCAGGGCACGCATATCGCCTTTGGCGGCATGTTCGTCGATGACGGTTTCGCCCGTTTCGCCAAGATCACCATCCTGATCTCGGCCGCTGTCGTGCTGCTGATCAGCGAAGGCTATATGCTGCGGCGCGGGCTGTTGCGCTTTGAATATCCGGTGCTGATCACGCTGGCCGTCGTGGGCATGATGGTCATGGTCAGCGCGGGCGATCTGATGGCGCTTTACATGGGGTTGGAACTGCAATCGCTGGCGATGTATGTCATCGCATCGCTGCGTCGCGACAGCGCCAAATCGACCGAGGCCGGTCTGAAATATTTCGTGCTGGGCGCGCTGTCATCGGGTCTGCTGCTTTATGGCGCCTCGCTGACCTATGGCTTTGCTGGCACGACGCTTTTCGCGGGCATCATCGCGGCGGCCGAAGGTGGGGCATCGCTGGGGCTGTTGTTCGGCATGGTCTTTTTGATCGCGGGTTTCGCGTTCAAAGTCTCGGCCGCACCGTTCCACATGTGGACGCCCGATGTTTACGAAGGCGCGCCAACCCCGATCACCGCCTTTATGGCGACAGCGCCCAAGGTGGCAGCGGTCGTGCTGTTTGCCCGCGTGGTGCATGACGCTTTTGGCGGGATCGTCGGGGATTGGCAGCAGATCGTGGCCTTCCTTGCGCTGGTCTCGATGTTTCTGGGGGCGATTGCGGCTATCGGGCAGAATAATATCAAGCGGCTGATGGCCTATTCCTCGATCTCGCATATGGGTTTCGCGCTGATGGGGCTGGCTGCGGGCACCGTTGGCGGCGTGCAGGCGATGCTGATCTATATGGTGATCTATGTGACGATGAATATCGGCACCTTTGCCCTGATCCTGTCGATGGAAAAGGATGGACGGCCCGTCACCGATGTCACGGCGCTGAAATCCCATGCCAAGCGCCAGCCGCTGATGGCGCTGGTGATGCTGGTGATGATGTTCAGCCTTGCAGGCGTGCCGCCGATGCTGGGGTTCTTTGGCAAATATGCCGTGCTGCTGGCCGCCTATGAAGGCGGTTTGGCCTGGCTGGCGGTGGCGGGTGTGATCGCCTCGGTGATCAGCGCGTTTTATTACCTGCGCATCGTCTATTACATGTATTTCGGCGAAGATACGCAGGCGCTGGACGGGCGGATGCCGCCGGTCTTGTGGCTGACAGCGGTGGTTGCGGCGGTGATCGTGGGGCTGGCTTGGGTGCCGGGTGTCAACCTCTTCGGGTTGAACCCGATGGCGGCTGCGGCGGCTGCGACGCTTGTCAACTGACGCCAGCAGCCACGGGCCTTGGCCCGCAGGCTATGACCGGATCATGCTTGACCGCGTGGACAGCACCATGGCCGAGGCCGCGCGCCGCGCGCCACAGATCGACAGGCCGACATGGATCATCGCGCAGACCCAGACCGCCGCGCGCGGGCGGCGCGGCCGCGTCTGGCAGGCGCCTGCGGGCAATCTGAATGCGACGCTGATCTTCAAACCTGACGCCAGCCCCGCCGCGGCCGCGCGCCGGTCCTTTCTGGCGGCCAATGCGCTGTTTGCGGCCTTGTCGATCTATGTGCCTGCGCAACAGCTGGCGCTGAAATGGCCCAATGATGTGCTGTTGTCGGGGGGCAAGGTGGCGGGCATCCTGCTGGAAAGCAGCGGGCAGGGGGGGCGGATCGATTGGCTGTCCATCGGCCTGGGCGTGAACCTGCGCCATGCGCCAGAGGGTGTGACCGATGCGGCCTTTGCCCCGGTCAGCCTGACACAGATGGGCGGCTGGCAGGTCGATCCGCTGGATTTCCTGACCACGCTGGCCACGGCCTATGCCGCCCAGGAACAGCGGCTGGCCCAGATGGGCTTTGCCCAGATCAGGGCCGATTGGCTGGCCCATGCCGCGCGTTTGGGCGAAATCATCACCGCCCGCACCATGCGCGACGAGATCACCGGCACCTTTGACACGATCGACGATGATGGCAATCTGGTGCTGATCACGGGCACGGGCCGATGCGTGATCGCGGCGGCGGATATCTATTTCTAGGGGGGGGAAGGCCATGCTTTTGGCGATTGATTGCGGCAATACCAATACCGTCTTTGCGATCTGGGACGGCGATACATTTCTGGCCACATGGCGCACCAGCACCGAATGGCAGCGCACGGCAGATCAATATTACGTCTGGCTGACCACGTTGATGCGGTTGCAGAATGTCGATGTCAGCATCGATGCGGTGATCATCAGTTCCACCGTGCCGCGGGTGGTGTTCAATCTGCGGGTTCTGGCGGATCGCTATTTCAACTGCCGCCCGCTGGTGGTGGGCAAGCCCGATTGCGCGCTGCCGGTGCCGCCGCGCGTCGATATCGGCACCCAGGTCGGGCCGGACCGTCTGGTCAATACCGCAGGGGCCTATCACCGGCATGGCGGCAATCTGATCGTGGTGGATTTCGGCACTGCGACCACTTTTGATGTGGTCGAAACCGATGGCGCCTATGTCGGCGGGGTGATCGCGCCGGGGGTGAACCTCAGCCTAGAGGCGTTGCATAATGCCGCCGCCGCCCTGCCGCATGTCGATATCACCAAGCCGCAATCCGTGGTCGGCACCAACACTGTCGCCTGCATGCAATCGGGCGTCTTTTGGGGTTACATCGGTCTGGTCCGTGAGATATGCGCAAGGATAAAAGCAGAACGCGGCAGTGACATGTCGGTGATCGCAACAGGTGGCCTCGCGGCCCTGTTTCAGCAGACCGAGACCCTGTTTGACGCGTTCGAAGATGATTTGACGATGCACGGCCTGACCGTCATCCACCGCCATAACAAGGAAATTGCATGAGCAACGCCAAGACCGCCAACCGCCTGATCTATTTGCCCCTTGGGGGTGCCGGTGAAATCGGCATGAACGCCTATGTCTATGGCTATGGGCCTGCCGGCAAAGAGCGGTTGATCGTGGTCGATCTGGGCGTCACCTTTCCCGATATGGATGGCACGCCGGGGGTGGATTTGATCCTGCCCGATATTTCGTGGCTGATCGCGCGGCGCAACCAGATCGACGGGATTTTCATCACCCATGCGCATGAAGACCATGTCGGCGCTGTCGGCCATTGCTGGCAGCAGCTGGGCGCACCGGTCTATGCGCGCCCTTTCACCGCCAATATCGCGCGGCGCAAACTCGAAGAACATGGTGGCTCACCCAATGTGGTCAAGGTCGTGGACCCCTATCCGCATGTCATCAGCTGTGGGCCGTTCAAAGTGTCCTATCTGCCGATCAGCCATTCGATCCCCGAAAGTGCCGGTCTGCTGATCGACACGCCGGATGGGCGGCTGGTGCATACCGGCGATTTCAAGATCGACGAAAACCCCGTGGTGGGCGATCCGTGGAATGCCGCGCTCTGGGAAGAGGTGGCCAAGCCCGGCGTCAAGGCGCTGATCTGTGACAGCACCAATGTCTTTTCCGAAAACGAGGGCCGGTCCGAAAGCACGCTGGCCCCCGCGATCACCGAGATGATGCAGGCCGCAACCGGCATGGTGGTGGCGACGACTTTCGCGTCCAACGTGGCGCGGTTGCAGACGCTGGCCACGGCCGCCAAGGCCGCGGGCCGGTCGGTCGTGCTGCTGGGGCGCGCGATGCGCGCGATGGTGGATGCCGCCCAAAAAGAAGGGCTGCTGATTGATTTCCCCGCCGTCATCTCGGTCGAGGATGCGCTGTCGGTGCCGCGCCAGAACCTGATGCTGCTGGTCACCGGATCGCAAGGCGAACGGCGTGCGGCCTCGGCGCAGCTGGCGCAGGGGTCCTATCTGGGGATGAAGCTGAAGGAAGGCGATACGTTCCTGTTTTCCTCGAAAACCATTCCGGGCAATGAACGCGGCGTGATCAAGATCATGAACCAGCTGTCCGAATTGGGCGTCGATGTCGTGGATGATGCGGGCGGCAAATATCATGTGTCCGGCCATGCCAACCGCCCCGATTTGGTGCGGATGCATCAGATCATCAAGGCGCAGGTGCTGATCCCGATGCATGGCGAACACCGCCATCTGCGCGAACATGCCAAATTGGCCGAGGCCAGCGGCATGACCGGCATTGTCGCGGTCAATGGCATGATGCTTGATCTGTCGGGCAACCGCCCCAAGGTCGCCGAATATATCGAGACCGGCCGCACCTATCTGGACGGGTCGGTGCAGGTCGGCGCGCTGGATGGCGTGGTGCGGGACCGGATCCGCATGGCGCTGAACGGCCATATGATCGTGACGCTGATCATCGATGAAGAGGGCGATATGCTGGGCGATCCCTGGGTCGAGATCATGGGCCTGCCAGAGGTAGGGCGCAACGCTGTGCCGCTGGTCGATGTCGTCGAAGAGGATCTGGCCCAATTCATCGGGCGCGCCCATGCCAAGACATTGGCCGATGATGACAAGCTGGAAAAAGAGATCAAGATGATCGCGCGCAAATCCGCACAGGGCGAGATCGGCAAAAAGCCCGAAGTCACCGTGATCATCAGCCGGCTGGCGTGAATTCAGGGGGGGGCGGGCTGAAGCCCGCCCTATGCAAAAGGCCCCTGCATGCGCAGGGGCCTTTTGCATTGCCTCGGTCGGGTTTCCGCCCGATGAGCCCTAGCCTTTGGCGCGTTCTTCAAAGCTTTTCGCGATAAAGCTGGGCGTATCATCGCCCATGCCGATGATGCGCGGGCCATTGTCGCGGCGGTCCTGATAGCGCGGGCGCGCTGGCTGATCGTCGCGCGCGGGCTTGGCTGTCTCGCGCGGCTGGCGGGCCGGGCGCGGCGCGGCTTTATCAGCGGCTTTATCAGCAACTTGATCTGGGGCCTTCTCGGCGGCCTTCTGTGTCGCGGGCGTTGGTGCAGTGGCCACAGCTTCGGGGCTTTGCACGTCTTGTTCCGCGACCGGGGCCGGGGTGTTGGCGGCGGGCATGTCCTTGGCCGCACCACGGCGGCTGCGGCTGCGGCTGCGCTTGGGGGCCGCGTCGGTGGTGCTGGCCTCTTCTGCGGGCTGGGGGGCGGTCACGCCCAGCGGATTATCCAGACGCGGGATCGGATTTTGCACCAGCCGTTCGACATCTTCGAGGTTCTTTTCATCGCGGCCCGAACAGATCATGATCGCCACGCCCGACCGGCCCGCGCGCCCAGTGCGCCCGATCCGGTGGACGTAATCCTCGGCATGGCTGGGCACGTCGAAGTTGAACACATGGGTCACGGCAGGAATATCAAGCCCGCGCGCGGCCACGTCAGAGGCCACAAGAAAGCGCAGCTTGTTGTCGCGAAAGGATTCCAGCGTCCGCGTGCGGTGGCTTTGGTCCAGATCGCCATGGATCGGGGCCGCGTCATAGCCGTATTTATTCAGCGATTTGGCCACGACATCGACATCGGCCTTGCGGTTGCAAAAGATGATCGCATTGGAACAGGCGTCACCCTCGGCACTGATCAGCGCGCGCAACAGGGCGCGTTTCTCGGTCGCCTCGCGCGGCTTGGCGCTGGCGCGGAACATCACGACGCCTTGCTTGATATTCACATTGGTGGTGGCGGCGCGGGCGACTTCGACCTTGGCGGGGTTCGACAGGAAGGTGTTGGTGATCCGTTCGATCTCGGGGGCCATCGTGGCGCTGAAAAACAGCGTCTGGCGGGTGAAAGGCGTGCGTTTGAAGATTTCCTCGATATCGGGGATGAACCCCATGTCGAGCATGCGGTCGGCTTCGTCCACCACCATGATCTTGACATCCGTCAGGATCAGCTTGCCGCGTTCGAGATGGTCCAGCAGGCGACCGGGGGTCGCGATCAGCACATCGACGCCTTTGTCGATCAGCTTGTCCTGATCCTTGAAAGAGGTGCCGCCGATCAGCAGCGCCTTGGTCAATTTCGTATATTTGGCATAGGTGTCAAAGTTTTCGGCCACCTGTGCCGCCAATTCGCGGGTCGGGGCCAGCACCAAGGACCGCGGCATCCGTGCGCGCGCGCGGCCACGGCCCAACAGCGTGATCATCGGCAGGGTAAAGGCCGCGGTCTTGCCGGTGCCGGTCTGGGCGATCCCCAGCACGTCGCGCCCTTCGAGCGCGGGGGCGATTGCGCCGGCCTGAATGGGCGTCGGGGTGTCATAGCCGGTTTCGGCCACCGCCTGAAGAACCTTGGGGTCAAGGTTCAAATCGGAGAATTTTGTCATATGCGTCCTGTGGTTGCGGATCGGTCCGCAAGAAATGAAAGGACGCGAATTTCCGGCGTCCCGGCGTCATGGGCCGATCAAGCCCTTGTGGGGCGGGTATCGGAAATACGGCTGATCGTCAAGGCAAAGGCGCGGCCAGCGCTTTGGCCAGCGCTTTGGCCAACGCTTCTGGCGGCAGCTGGCGCAGCGCATGGTCATGCCAGTGCCGCAGCGTCTGATCCGCCAGAAGCCGCCCCATCTGTGCATCAATGGCCGGCAGGTGCCGCAGGATCCGTGGGTCATGGTCGCTGTGCTGGTTGTAGGTGGCGAAATAAGCGTCGGAATGGCGGGCGGCGAAATCCTGATAAAAGGGATCGGTCGGGTCTGTGGGGACAAAGGCGCTGCCACGGCCGCGCTGGCGGCGCATCTGCGCGAATGCCGGATGGCGCGTGGCGTAATGGTTGATCTGCGCCCAATCATGCTGGATCAGGCTTGTCGTGACCAATTCCACACCCGCCGGGATTTTCAAGCGTTTGCGCGGCCATGCGCGGCGACGTTGGGTTTTGCCCTTGCCGTCGCGCCAGTCAGGTTGCCGTTCAAGAGATGCGGCAGTGTAAATCGGCCCATGCGCAAAGAAGGCAAGACCATCACGATGCCTGTAAAGGGATTTGAACGTCCGGTGATCCAGCCCCACCTCTCGCGTAAAATCTGCGGGCGCGCAGCGGCACAGCGCGGGGTGGATTTGCCGTCCGGGCCAAGCCACGCCGGGCGGCACGCCAAAATACCGCCAATTGATCCGGATCCCGTCCGCCTTGCCCAGATCGTGGATCAGCCTTTGCACGCTGCCATCCCCGCGATGGACCAGCAGGAATTCATCCAGATCCAGCCATGCCAGCCAGTCGCCATCCTTGATCTGGCCTGTGGCCGCCAACAGATCAGCGAATTGATATTGCGGCCCTTTGCCTGCGGGGTCGCGCGAAAAGGGCAGATAGATCACCTCGCCCATCGCGGCCAGACGCGTCAGCATCTCATGCGACCCATCGGTGCAATCATTCGCACCGATGATGAAACGGTCAAACCCGATGGCCCGGTGATAGGCCAGCCATTCGATCAAAAATGGCCCCTCGTCGCGCAGGCAGGTGATCAGCGTGGCCGATGTTGCGGGTTTCATGCTGTCACATCCCGTTTGTGCAAAGCGCAGGACAGCGGGTGGCGGGCCTGTCGATCATCCTTTGTGCGCCTTGCAGCACAGGCAGGCGACCAGCGGGCCTAAGATCTTGGGGGATATCATGACCAATCGCTTATTCTTTATCATGCACAACCAAGGCGCGATCTGGCCTTGCAGCGCAGCTTAGGGAAATGCGGCTGATCGTCAAGGTCGGGGATCATGGCGTGGCAAGCGCCTTGGCTGCATCACTTTGCGCCAAAAGCCTTTGCAACGGCTCTGGCGGCACAAAGCCCGCGTAGCGCCCGCGCCTGCCAAAGACCCGCAGCGGCAGGCCCGATCTGGCTGCGTTCCGAAACTCTGCCTCGGTCAGGTGAATGACCCCAATTTCCGTGCGACGGCAGGCGTCGGTGCATTGCGTCAGCAGCCGGTCCGTCCTTTTATAGCGCAGCGGCGTGCCATTGCTTTCAATTTTTTCAATGATTGGTCCGTTCGGCACGCGCCGATATATGCGGGTCACGATGCCAAAAGCGTATTGTCCCCCGCGCGAGGTGATCGCGGGCCGCACGAGCATGACCCCTTGGCGATCGCGGAAAATCTCTTGTTCCCGGGTGGTGATCATGTTGATCCCGGTCCAATCGTCATGGAAACTGACGACCGCCTGTGGCGCGGTGCAGGCGCCGAGCAGAAAACATAAGATCAACGCGCGCCACATCATGCCGCATGTCAGCGCGGTATCGTAAAGATCGCGTTAACGCCGCCGCCGTTCAGACCATCATTTCCTTGGTCGCGGTCAGGGTGATGGCGGGATAATCGCGGCCGACGCGGTCGATGTCCCATTGCAGGCGGGTCAGGAACACGGTGTCGCCGTCGTTATCGGTTGCGATATGCTGTTTATTGGCCGCGACAAAGGCATCCACCGCCATTTTGTCCCCCGCGACCCAGCGGGCAGAGGTGAATTGCGAGCTTTCGAACCGCACGGGCAGGCCGTATTCCAGCTCGATCCGGCTGGCCAGCACCTCGAATTGCAAGGCCCCCACGACGCCGACGATGAACCCCGACCCGAACGTCGGTTTGAACACTTTGGCGGCACCTTCTTCGGCGAATTGCATCAGGGCTTTTTCCAGATGCTTGGCTTTCATCGGATCACCCGCGCGGCAGGTCTGCAGCAATTCGGGTGCGAATGACGGGATGCCGGTGACGCGGATCGCCTCGCCCTCGGTCAATGTGTCGCCGATACGCAACTGGCCGTGGTTGGGGATGCCGATGATATCGCCGGCCCAGGCCTCTTCGGCCAATTCGCGGTCGGCGGCCAGAAACAGCACCGGATTGGTGATCGCCATCTGTTTCTTGCTGCGCACATGGGTCAGTTTCATACCGCGTTCGAAATGCCCCGAGGCCAGCCGCACAAAGGCCACGCGGTCGCGGTGTTTGGGGTCCATATTGGCCTGCACCTTGAAGACGAAACCGGCGACGGTCGTCTCTTCTGGGGCGACATTGCGGGGCTGGGCCGATTGGACCTGCGGTTCCGGCCCATAGCTTGCCAGACCTTCCATCAATTCCTTGACCCCGAAAGAATTCATCGCAGAGCCGAACCAGATCGGCGTCATCGACCCGTTCAGCACGCTGTCAGGGTCAAGCGCGGGCAGCAATGCCTTGGCCATCTCGATCTCTTCGCGAAATTTGGCCAAGAGGTCGGCAGGCACATGCTGCGCCAGTTTGGGATCATCCAGCCCGTTGATCTGGATACTGTCAGCGACCTTGTTGCGGTCGGCGCGGTCCATCAATTCCAGCCGGTCGCGCAGGATATCATAACAGCCGATGAAATCGCGGCCCACCCCGATGGGCCATGACGCAGGGGTCACGTCGATGGCCAGATTTTCCTGAATTTCGTCAATAATATCGAAAGTATCGCGGCTTTCGCGGTCCATCTTGTTGCAAAACGTCAAGATCGGCAGGTCGCGCAAGCGGCAGACCTCGAATAATTTGCGGGTCTGGCTTTCGACGCCCTTGGCCCCGTCAATCACCATCACGGCGGCGTCAACGGCCGTCAGCGTGCGATAGGTGTCTTCGGAAAAGTCCGAATGGCCCGGCGTATCGACAAGGTTAAAGCGGTATTTGCCAAAATCGAATGACATGGCCGAGGCCGAGACCGAAATGCCACGATCCTTTTCCATCTGCATGAAATCGGACCGCGTGCGCCGCGCCTCGCCCTTGGCGCGGACCTGTCCGGCCATCTGGATCGCGCCACCATAAAGCAGGAATTTTTCGGTCAGCGTCGTCTTGCCCGCATCGGGATGCGAGATGATCGCAAAGGTGCGACGGCGGGCGATTTCAGGCGGCAAGGCGGGGCGGTTTGTCATGGCGTCACGCTTTAGGCGTTTCGCTGCGAAAGGGCAATGTGTCGGCCTGTCTTGACGCAAGATAAACGATTGCGCGCTAGGATGGTGCGGAAAGGCGGCGCAATGGGTTTCAGGGCAGGATGGTGGACGATCTGCGTGATCCTGTCGGGCTGTGGCGGTGGCGGCGGGGGCGGGGGCGATAATCCGGGCAGCGGCATTGACCCGCGATTGGCGCGGCTGGATATCTATGAATCCCAACGCATCAGGGTGCTGGGCGATCCAGAGGCTGGGGCCATGGGCATGGCCCCCACCGCGGGCGCGCTGCCGGTGGCGGGCGGCGTGCAATTTGCCGGTTTCGCCACCCTGCGCGTGGAAGGCGCGCAACAGCTGGTGCTGATCGGGGATGCGCAGCTGGATGTCGATTTCGGCACTGCGCGCAGCAGCGGCAGGATGGACCGGTTTTTCGGCACCGTGCCGGGCAGCGGCGTGCAGGATTTTGGCGGCGAGATCACGATCAGCGATGCGCCGGTCGCCCGCGATCTGGACCTGTCCTATGCCGGGGCCTTGACCGGTGGTGGCCAGCAGCTGGCGGTCTCGGGCCAGCTGACCGGCCTGTTTCTGGGCGATCCGATCACCGGCCTGTCCGCTGCCGATCTAGACCCTTTGCTGGTGCAAAATGGTGTGATCCGCAGCGGCACGCTGGTGCTGGTGGCGGAACCGACCGCGCCCGAACCTGTGGCGCCGTGACCCGCGATGCCGTGATCGTAACGGTTTGTTAACCAAGTTCCGCGACAAAGCGGCATGTTACGCGGTCTGTGTTTGGTATCTGGTCTGATCTTTTGTCTGGCGGCCTGTTCCGGTGGTGGGGGCGGTGCGGCGGGCAATGCGCTTGTGCCTGCCGATGCTTTTGCGGCCTTGCAGGACCGCGTGACCACGCCGGGGATCACGGCTTTTGCCAGCCTGCCGCCGACGGGTGATCTGTCTTATAGCGGCCTTGTGCAGCTGAACCTGCCCTTGGGCGGGGCGGCGGCGGCGCTTTATCACGGGGATCTGGATCTGAGGGTCAGTTTCGCGGCGGCGTCCGATCCGGTGACCGGTCGTATCGGTAATCTGCAAGGGGCGGCGGGGGAAGCGACAGGTGATCTGCTGATCAGCAATGGCAGGCTTTACCCCGATGCCGCCGCCGCGCGCGATTACCAATTCACCGCCGATCTGTCGGGCACCCTGACCCAAAACGCCATCACCCATCTGGTCAGCGCCGAAATGTCGGGCGATTTTCACGGGGCGCAAGGCAGCGGTGTCGCAGGCGTGATCGCGCGGGGGTCTGTGCGACAGGGCGATGAGATCGCTGTTTTCGACGGTCGTTTCGCCGCCGAACGCAGCCCCTAGCAGGTCGAGGCGCGCCGCAGCAGATCGGCCGCTGTCGCGGGGTCGATCAGGCTGTCGCGGACCTCGTAATCCAGATGCGGGCGGTGGCGGTGCAGCTTTGCGCCTGCGGGCATGGCGTGTTTTGTATTGGCATCCACCAAATGCGATTCGGCGGCGATCCCTTCGGCATAGATGATATGGTGATCATCCAGCACCAGCTGGAAATAATCGACATAGCCGCCGCGTTTGCGCAAAACGGTCACGCCATCGACCAGCTGGCGCGCGCGGATCAAGACCTCGGCATGGCCCGTGCCCAACAGATCGCTGCGCTGATAGATGAAAATCCGGTGATCCGGGCGCAGCACCAGATCGGCCTCGTTATGCAAGGCCCCTTGGGTGATGATCACCGGCGCAAAGCGCCCGGTTGCGCGCATCGTGGCCTGTGTCACATGGCGCAGCGGTTGTTTGCCCGCATCCCGCGTCAGCACCAGATCGCCGGGCGAAAGCGTTTCGACCGGCTGCATCGTTCCATCGCCCATGGTGATCCTTGTGCCGCGCGCGAAAGACCCCGCCGCCGCCTCGGCAAAGCGGCGGGTCGCGGTTTCGCGCGCGATCCCGACCAGCCGGTAAGCGCAATCCGGCATGATATCGCCCAGCGCCATCAGATAGATACCGACGGCCAGCCCTGCGTTTTCCTCGACCAGCACCAGCGCATCATGGGTGGTGCCATCGGGGGCCATCAGCGTCAGGCAGCAATCCAGATGCACGGCATTGCGCGCGCCGGTCTTGCGCCGCAGCCCGGCCGGTTCGGCGATCAGATCCAGCGCCAGCATTGCGGCTTGCGGGGCCAGCGCATAAAGATCGTCCAGCACCAATTCATCGGCAAAGCCCAGCGGCTCTCCTTGCAGCACACCGTCAACGACGGTCACATCCTCGGCGCGAAACACCTCGATCGTGATCAGATGGCTTGGCATGTCCGATCTCTACACCGCGCGCCCGGCGGGGGTAAGATCAAATTGCCCATGGCGGGCGAGGATGCTAGGTCAGGGGCGCAAAGAGGGGGAATGATGATGGATCTGGATATTTCGGGCAAGACGGCATTGGTCTGCGCATCGTCAAAGGGGCTGGGGCGCGGCTGTGCCGAGGCTTTGGCCGGCGCGGGGGTCAACCTTGTGCTGAACGCGCGCGGCGCAGAGGCGCTAGAGGCGACAGCCGCCGATATCCGCGCCCGTTTCGGCGTGCAGGTCACGACAATCGCCGCCGATGTGGCGACCGAGGATGGCCGCGCGCGTCTGCTGGCGGCGGCGGGCGATGTCGATATTCTGGTGACCAATGCGGGCGGGCCACCACCGGGGCTGTGGTCGGATTGGGAACGCGACGATTTCATCAAGGCACTCGATGCCAATATGCTGGCCCCCATCGCGCTGATGAAGGCCGTTCTGCCCGGCATGATCGCCAAAGGCTGGGGCCGGGTGGTCAATATCACCTCGGGGTCGGTCAAGGCACCGATTGCGCAGCTGGGCCTGTCCAATGCCGCGCGCGCGGGCTTGACCGGCTATGTCGCAGGCACCGCGCGGCAGGTGGCGCAGCACGGGGTGACGATCAACAACATGTTGCCCGGCATCCATGCAACCGACCGCGCGATCAGCCTTGATACCGGTGTCAGCAAGGCGCAGGGCATCGATATGGCCACCGCCAAGGCGCAGCGCGAGGCGACGATCCCCGCCCGCCGCTATGGCACCGCCGCCGAATTCGGCGCGATGTGTGCCTTTTTATGTTCGCAACATGCCGGATTCATCGTCGGCCAGAACATCGTGCTGGATGGCGGGGCGATCAACGCGACGATCTGAGCCACTTGCACCGGCGGGGCGGGGTTGTTAGGTCCACAAAACCCTATTGTTTTGATCAGAGATTGCCTGCATGACATTGCCCCGCCTTGCCGTTCGCCATCTGGTCAAGACTTTTGCCGGGCGGCGCGTCGTCGATGATGTCAGCCTGACGGTGATGCCGGGGCAGGTGACCTGCCTCTTGGGGCCATCGGGCTGCGGCAAATCCACCACTTTGCGGATCATCGCGGGCGTGGATATGCAAGACAGCGGCACGATCCATGTCGATGGCCAGCTGATCTGTGACACGGTCGACCGCGTCCCCCCCGAAGGCCGGTCCATCGGGTTGATGTTTCAGGATTTCGCGCTGTTTCCGCATTTGACCGTGGCGCAGAATGTGGGCTTTGGGCTGCGCGGCCGGCGCGATGACGGGCGGGTCACGGCGCTTTTGCAAAAGGTCGGGATGCTGCGCTATCTGCATGATTACCCGCATCAATTGTCGGGCGGCGAACAGCAGCGCGTCGCTCTGGCCCGCGCTTTGGCACCGCAGCCGCGCATCATGCTGATGGACGAGCCGTTTTCCGGCCTCGATGACCGCCTGCGCGATGATATCCGCGATGAGACGCTGGAGATTTTGAAAAGCGAAGGCACCGCCGTCTTGCTGGTCACGCATGAACCCAACGAGGCGCTGCGCATGGCCGATGAAATCGCCTTGATGCGCGACGGGCGCGTGGTGCAGCGCGGCTCGCCCTATAATATCTATAACGCGCCCAAGGATTTGCAGGCGGCGGGTTTTTTCAGCGATATCAACGTGATCAAGGGCAAAGTCCAGGGCGCGCTGACCGATACGCCCTTTGGTCAGTTCCTCGCCCCCGGCGTGCCGGACGGGACCGAGGTCGATATCGTGATCCGCCCCCAGCATCTGAAGATTGATTTTGACCGCGCCGGTCGCGGCCCGAACCCGACCCCCCAAGACGGCACCCCCGCGCGCGGCGTGGTGCAGCGCGCGCGGTTCATCGGCGCGTCGAGCCTGGTGGAATTTCGCATGGATTTTGACGGGTCCATCCTGCGCGCCGCTGTCCCATCGGTATTTTTGCCAAAGGTGGGCACGCCGCTGTGGATCATGATCCGGCGGGACCGGTGTTTTGTCTTTCCGCGGGGGTAGGGTGGATCTTGATCCACCTTACGCGCCCTGCGCGGCAGCGTGATCCGCGCGAAAGCGCGGGTTTTCGTGTTTAAAGGTATCTGTTTGACGTATATCGCTTATCTGGATGAATTTGGGCATATCGGCCCCTATATCGCCCGCAATGATCCCCGACATGACAAAGGCTTGCTGCCTGTCGACAGCCCCCTCACTTCACCCGTCCCGCACGCCCGCCGCGCCGTTTGGCGACCAGCCCTTTGCGGGCGGGCAATTCTGCCATCACCTGCGCCCGTGCCTCGGGGGTCATCCGTGACCAGGCGCTGATCTCGTCGATCGTGCGCAGACAGCCCGTGCACAGCCGCGTTTCGGGCTGGATCACGCAGATCTTGATACAGGGGCTGTCGATTTCGGCCCGTTTCCAGATGTGGTCGGTCGGTTCGGGGATGGTCACGCGCGCGCCTCCAGATGTCGCAGCCGGTCCAGCATGCCTTGCAGAATATAGCTTGCCGCGACATTGTCGATCCGCTCTGCGCGACGTTTTCGGGACATATCCGCCGCGAGCATGGCCCGTTCGGCGGCCACCGTGGACAAGCGTTCATCCCAGAATGTAATCGGCAGCGGCGTCAGCTTTTCGAGATTGCGCGCAAAGGCGCGGGTCGCCTGACAGCGCGGCCCTTCGGACCCGTCCATGTTCCGCGGCAGGCCCAGCACCAGCCCGACGATCATCCGGTGGGTCGTGATCTCAAAGAGCCGCGCCGCATCGAGCGTGAATTTCTTGCGCTTGATGGTTTCCAGCGGGCTGGCCACGCTGCGCATCAGGTCGGATACCGCCACCCCGATCGTCACCGTGCCAAGGTCCAGCCCCGCAAGCGCGCCATGGGCGGGCAGGGCCGCGGCAAAATCCTCGGGCGCGTCAAGGATCATTCCAGCAGGCCTGCGTCGCGCGCGGCCGGTGTCAGGATCGCCATGGCCTCGGCATTGGCGCCAAAGACATCCGCCGCCTCGACCCAGATCGCGCGGGCGTTGTCGGTATCGCCCAGCACGCCATAGGCCGCAATCAGCCGCGCCCAATCGGTCGCAGTGCCGCCGTCATTGGCCAGCCGGTCGGCCAGCCCCTCGACCATGCCGCCGATCATCGCTTGGCGGTCTTCTGGGCTCATGTCCTGGGCTGCGGCGATATCCTCGGCGGAAGGGCCGCGCAGGGCGGGCAGGGTATAATCGATCCCGGCGCGAAAGGCCGCATCCTCGATCATCTGGCGGGCAGAGGCGGCGTGGAAACTGGCGGGATTGCCGTTTTCGGCAAGATCGCGCCAGAGCCGATAGGCCAGGTCGGGCCGGTCGGTCTGGTCATAAAGCAGCCCCAGATAATAGCGCGCGGCCAGGTTGGTATCATCCAGCGCCAGGATCGCGCGGATCACCTGTTCGGCCTCGGGCGAGACCAGCCCACCGGCCGCCACCACCCGCAGATCCAGCAGCCGGGTCAGATCGGCCGGTCCGGCCGCATCGCCCAGAATGCTGACCACTTGGTCCTGCGCCCGCGCGGCACCGGCATAATTGCGCAATTCGACCTCGTGAAAGGCCAGCCGCGACCAGGCTTCGAGATCATCGGGCCGGGTCGGGGCGATCTCGCGCAGGCGGTCGATGGCGGCGCGGTAATCCTCGGGCAGGGTGACGGCGGGCGGGGGCGGTGCAAGCTGTTCCAGAAAGGCCTGCGCAGGCCGGTTGGCGCGCATCTGTTCTGACGCGGCCAGCCGTGCCTGCAACGGCACATCGCCATAGCCCGGCGCGCCAAGCTGCAGATAGGTCGCGAATGTCACCGCCGCGACCACCGCCAGCACGCTGATCGCCACCAGCCCCTGCCGGCTGTCGCTGCGCAGCATGCCTTGATCCATCTTGCTGGCCGCCAGCAGGCGCCGCGCGATTTCGGTGCGCGAGCGGTCGGCCTCGGCGGGGTCCAGCAGGCCGCGTTCCAGATCGCGGTCGATCTCGGCCAATTGCGCGCGGTAGATCGCGACATCGGGGTTGTCAGCTTGCACATCGGGGGTGCGCAGCAGCGGGATGGCCATCAGACCGGCAACAGCCAATGTCATCACGCCGACAATTATCCAGAATGTCATAAGCTCTCTCGCGGTTGTTGGCCCCGACATAACCGCCATGGGCCAAGGTGAAAAGGGCCTGCGACGCCATGGCCCTTCACTGTGGCGCGGCCATGTCGTAAATCGCGGTCCAGACGCCGCTGGCAGTATCCTTTCCACGCCCCGAAAGGTCCAGACAGGGGCAGATATCAGACAGGGAATCGCGCGCCGATGAAACGATATTCCGCCTTTGCCATTGCGCGAGAAGCGTTCCGCCAGCACACAGGCTGGTCCCGTGCCTGGGCCAATCCCGCGCCGCGTGCCAAATATGACGTGATCATCGTCGGTGCGGGCGGGCATGGGTTGGCCACGGCCTATTACCTGGGCAAGAATTTCGGCATCACCAATGTCGCGATCCTGGAAAAAGGCTGGCTGGGCGGCGGCAATACCGGCCGCAACACGACGATCATCCGCTCGAACTACCTGCAAGACCCTTCGGCTGCGATCTATGAAAAATCCCGCAGCCTCTATGAGACGATGTCGCAGGACCTGAATTACAACGTGATGTTCAGCCCGCGGGGCGTGATCATGCTGGCCCAGACCCAGCACGAGGTGCGCGGCTATAAACGCACCGCCCATGCCAATGCGCTGCAAGGCGTGAAAACCGAATGGATCGGTCCCGACAAGGTCAAAGAGCTGTGCCCGATCATGAATATCGACGGGCCGCGCTATCCTGTGCTGGGCGGCTTGTGGCAGGCGCGCGGTGGCACGGCGCGCCATGATGCGGTCGCCTGGGGCTATGCGCGGGCCTGTTCGGATATGGGCATGCATGTCATCCAGCAATGCGAGGTCACGGCCATTCGCCGTGACGGGGCGCGCGTGATCGGCGTCGATACCACCAAGGGCGCGATTGATTGCGACAAGCTGGGGCTGGTCGTTGCGGGCCATTCCGGTGTGATGGCGCAGATGGCGGGGTTCCGGCTGCCGATTGAATCGGTGGCTTTGCAGGCGCTGGTGTCAGAGCCGATCAAGCCTTGTATGGATGTCGTGGTCATGGCCAATACCGTGCATGGCTATATGTCCCAATCCGACAAGGGCGAGATGGTGATCGGCGGCGGCACCGACGGATATAACAATTACACCCAGCGCGGCAGCTTTCATCATATCGAGGAAACCGTCCGCGCCCTGGTGGAAACCTTCCCGATGATCGCGCGGCTGAAAATGCTGCGCCAATGGGGCGGGATCGTGGATGTGACGGGCGACCGCTCGCCCATCTTGTCGAAAACGCCGGTCGATGGCGTCTTTGTCAATTGCGGCTGGGGCACTGGCGGGTTCAAGGCCATCCCCGGATCAGGCTGGGCCATGGCGGAATTGATCGCCAAGGGCCAATCGCCGCTGACCGAGGAATTTTCGATGTTCCGGTTCCGCGAAGGCAAGTTCATCGACGAAAGCGTCGCCGCGGGGGTGGCGCATTGATGCGTGCTGTGACCGGTCTTCAGCGCCGCTTGGCGGCAATCAGCCGAGCGGATGCGCCTGCTGCAACACATCCCGGCCGTCCTGCGTTTGGATGTCTGATGACATCGCAGACAAAGGAGTTTTCATCATGGCTACCCCTCCCAACCGGCAATCAGGCGCGCGCATCTGGATCGGTGTCGCGCTTGGCATTCTTGTGCTGGTCGTGCTTTTGGCGCTGTTCTCGCGCGGCACCACAACCGCGCCTGTCACCAATACCGGCACGGATACAGGCACAGTCGTCGATCCTGTTACCGGCACTGGTACGGGCACAGGTATGGGCACGGGAACAGGTATGGGCACTGGCACAGGTATGGGCACTGGCATGGGCGTCGATCCGGCCGCGCCGCGACAGCCGATGCTTGACCCTGCGGTCACTGATCCGCAGCCTGTCCCTGCCGCTCCGCAATAATTCCATTTCGATGATCACCGCGACAGGCGGGCGCAGCGATGCGTCCGCCTTTTTGCCGTGCAGACCAGAGGTTGCCCCATGCTGACCCTTCACTGCCCCTATTGCGGGGTTCAGGCCGATGAAACCGATCTGCAACCGGGCGGGCAGGCGCATCTCAAACGCTTTGGCCCCGGATCATCCGATGACCAGTTCGAGGATTACATGTTCATGCGCGAAAACCCCAAAGGCGTGCATTTCGAACGCTGGCGGCATGCCTATGGCTGCGGCAAATGGTTTCTGGCCGCGCGCTGCACTGCCACGCTTGAGGTCTTTGGCACCTATCCGGCCCAAACCACCAAACCGCCGCAGGACATCTGCGACAAGATCACGGCCAAACGTCCCGGCTGGACATGGGGAGATTTCGCATGAGCACGCGTCTTTCGGGGCATGGCCGTCTGATCGACCGGAGTAAGCCGGTCTCTTTCACCTTCAACGGCAAAAACCTGCGCGGTTTTGCAGGCGATACGCTGGCCTCGGCGCTGCTGGCCAATGACCAGATGCTGGTGGGTCGGTCATTCAAATATCACCGCCCGCGCGGCGTGGTCGCGGCAGGGGCCGAGGAACCCAACGGGCTGGTCAATCTGGGCCAAGGCGCGCGGTTCGAGCCGAACCAGCGCATCACCACGACAGAATTGTTCGACGGGCTGACGGCGACCAGCCAGAACCATTGGCCCAGCCTTGAATTCGACGTGGGCGCGATCAACACGCATCTGTCGCGCTTTCTGCCGGCGGGTTTTTATTACAAGATGTTCATGTTCCCGCGCCCGTTCTGGAAACATGTCTATGAACCATTCATCCGCAAATCCGCCGGTCTGGGCCGCGCGCCCAAGGATCGCGATCAGGATATCTATGAGCATTTCAACATGCATGTGGATGTGCTGGTGGTCGGCGGCGGGATCGCGGGGCTGGCAGCGGCGCTGGCGGCGGGGCAGTCCGGCGCGCAGGTTCTGCTGATCGAACAGACCGCCGATTGGGGTGGCCGCGCTGTCGTGGACGGCGTGCAGATCGACGGGATGGATGCGGCCGATTGGGTGAATTTCACGCTGCAACTGCTTGGCAAGATGGAAAATGTCACGATCCGTGCGCGCTGCATGGGGGCGGGCGTTTATGACCATGGTTATACGCTGGCCTATGAACGGCTGAAAGATCACGTGCCCGATCAGGACGGTCCGCGCCACCGGCTGTGGCGTATTCGCGCCGCGCGGATCGTGACCGCCACGGGGGCGATCGAGCGGCCGCTGTCTTTTGCGGGCAATGATCTGCCCGGCGTGGTGCTGGCGGGGGCCGTGCGCGATTACGCGGTGAATTTCGGCGTCTCTATCGGGGATCGCACCGTGGTTGTGACCAATAACGATGATGCTTACCGCACCGCCATCGCCTTGAAAGAGGCAGGGCTGGAAGTGCCGGTCATTGTCGATGCGCGCACCGCCCCCGCAGGGCCACTGATCGACCAGGCGCGCAACTTGGGCATCCGTGTGGCCGATGGCAAAGGCATCGCAAAGGTCAAAGGCGGCAAGCGTGTCACCGGTGTCGCCCTTTGTGCGCAGGCCGGTGAAGGCGCTGTGCTGGAAGAAATCGCCTGCGATTGCGTGGCGATGTCGGGCGGCTGGTCGCCGGTCGTGCATCTGTGGTCGCATTGCGGCGGCAAGCTGGTCTGGGACGATGCCCAAGCGATGTTCCGCCCTGACACGGCGCGCCCGCCAACCGGTGCTGATGGCGCGGGTTTCGTGATCGCCGCCGGTGTCGCCAATGGCCATCTGCGCAGCGCCGATGTGCTGGCTGACGGGATCGCCGCGGGCAAGACGGCTGCGGCGGCATGCGGGCATAAGAAACGCTTGGCCGCGGCCCCCGTCGCCACCGATGCTGACCAAGGCCCGATCGCCCCGGTCTGGATGATGCCGCAGGGGGCCAGCTATGCGTTGCGGTCCAAAACATGGCTGGATTTCCAGAATGACGTGAAAGTCACCGATGTGCAGCTGGCCGCGCAAGAAGGGTTTGAATCCGTCGAACATGCCAAGCGCTATACCACGCTGGGCATGGCAACCGATCAGGGAAAGCTAAGCAATATCAACGGATTGGCGGTGCTTTCTGATGCTTTGAACGCGGCGATCCCCAATGTCGGCACTACGACCTTTCGTCCGCCCTATACGCCGATTTCCATGGCGGCGATTGCAGGGGCTGCGCGCGACGAAGTGTTCCAGCCTTTGCGCAAGACCCCGATGTCGGATTGGCACAATGCCAATGGCGCCGATAATGAACCCGTGGGCCAATGGCGCCGGCCTTTCGCCTATCTGCGTGCCGGCGAAAAGGTCCATGATGCCGTGAACCGCGAAGTCACCAATGCGCGCAGCAATATCGGGCTGCTCGATGCCTCGACCCTTGGCAAATTGGTGGTCAAAGGGCCGGATGCAGGCAAATTTCTGGACATGCTTTACACCAATATGATGTCCAACCTGCCTGTGGGCAAATGCCGTTACGGGCTGATGTGTTCGGAAAACGGGTTCTTGATGGATGATGGCGTTGTCGCGCGCCTGTCCGAGGATAGCTGGCTGTGCCACACCACCACCGGCGGGGCCGACCGGATCCACGCCTGGATGGAAGATTGGCTGCAATGCGAATGGTGGGATTGGCAGGTCTATGTCGCCAATGTCACCGAACAATGGGCGCAGGTCGCCGTGGTCGGGCCAAAGGCCAAGCTGCTGCTGGACAAGCTGGGCGGGATGGATCTGTCCGCGCTGCCGTTCATGCAATGGCAGGCAGGCCAGATCGGCGGGTTTGATGCGCGGGTGTTCCGGATTTCATTCTCGGGCGAGCTGTCTTACGAAATCGCCGTGCCAGCGGGGCAGGGCCGCGCCTTTTGGGAGACGCTGATCGCGGCCGGTGAGGCATTCGGGATCATGCCTTATGGCACCGAGGCGCTGCATATCATGCGCGCCGAAAAGGGCTTTATCATGATCGGTGATGAAACCGATGGCACCGTCATTCCGCAGGATCTGAACCTGCATTGGGCCTTGTCCAAGAAGAAAGACGACTATCTTGGCAAACGCGCCCATGCGCGCAGTTTCATGGATAATCCGGATCGCTGGCGGCTTGTGGGGCTGGAAACGCTGGACGGATCGGTCCTGCCCGACGGGGCCTATGCGATTGCCGATGGCACCAATGCCAATGGCCAGCGCAACACCCAAGGGCGTGTGACCTCGACCTATCATTCGCCGACGCTGGGGCGCGGGATCGCCATGGGTCTGGTGCATCGCGGCCCCGACCGGATGGGCGAGGTGATCAGTTTCAACACCGTGGATGACGCCAAGACCGTCGCCGCCCGGATCGTTGATCCGGTGTTTTATGACAAGGAAGGGGCAAAGCAGAATGTCTGACGCCATCAGCGCCTTGCAAGGCCGCACAACATCCGGCGAGGTCACGATCCGCGAGGCGGGTCTGTGTGGCATGATCACCCTGCGCGGCGATCTGTCGAATACCAAGCTGCGCGCGATCTGCAAGAAGATCACCGGCCAATCCTTTCCAGCCAAAGGCAAAATCAGCGCCACAGGTGCGGTTGGCCTGGGCTGGATGTCGCCGGATGAAATCTTGCTGCTACTGCCCTATGAAGAGGTCACAGAGGCGCTGGCGCAGATTGATGCCGCCCTGGCGGGCCAGCATTACCTGGCCGAGAACGTATCGGACGCGCGTGCGTTGATCCATGTCGAGGGTGGTTTCGCGCGCGAGGTGCTGGCCAAGCTGACGCCCGCCGATCTGCACCCGGCCCGATTTGGCCCCGGTGATTTGCGCCGCAGCCATCTGGGGCAGGTCGCTGCCGCCTTTTGGATGACGCAGCCCGATCATTTTACGGTTATCTGTTTCCGCTCGGTTGCGGATTATGCCCATGAATTGCTGGTGGCTTCGGCCAAGGCTGGCCCTGTCGGCGCATTGTGATCGCCAGATCCCGCGCGCGGGGCGCACGGGGCCTCCGGCGGGGATATTTAGGCTCGGAAGATGGGGCAAATCGGGGCCTGCCCTTGACCTTTGCGCAGCTGCGGGCCACCTAAAGGGTAACGCAATGCTGAACAACAAAGAGGACACGCAATGTCATTCTCGCTTCCTGATCTGCCCTATGCCCATGATGCGCTGGCATCCAAGGGGATGTCTGCCGAAACGCTCGAATTCCATCATGACATCCACCACAATGCCTATGTGACCAATGGCAACAAGGCGATTGAAGGCACCCCATGGGCCGGCAAATCGCTGGAAGAAATCATTGTGGGCACCTATGATTCCGCGGCCGTCGCGCAGAGCGGGATTTTCAACAACATCAGCCAGTTGTGGAATCACAACCAATTCTGGGAAATGATGACCCCCGCTGCCAGCAAGATGCCGTCAGAGCTGGAAAAGGCGCTGGTGGAAAGCTTTGGCTCTGTCGATGCGTTCAAATCCGAGTTCAGCGCCGCCGGTGCGGGCCAGTTCGGGTCCGGCTGGGCCTGGTTGGTGAAAAAAGCCGATGGCGCGCTGGCGATCACCAAGACCGAAAACGGCGTGAACCCTTTGTGTTTCGGCCAGACAGCCTTGCTGGGGTGTGATGTGTGGGAACATTCCTATTACATCGATTTCCGTAACAAGCGCCCGGCCTATCTGACCAACTTCCTTGATAATCTGGTCAATTGGGAAAATGTCGCCAGCCGGATGTAACCGCTTCTGAGCATAGACAAGATCAAAGGCCCGTGGGACATGTCCTGCGGGTTTTTTCTTTGGGGAATGTATCATGGGTCCTGACCTGGCGGCGATCACTGCGGCGGCGGCTGTTTTGCGCGATGCGTTGATTGAAACACCGGTTTTGCCGCTGGTATCGGCGCGCTGGGACGGGGTCTTGCCGGATTGCGCGGGTGTAACGGTCAAGCTGGAATTGTTCCAGCAGGCCGGATCCTTCAAGGCGCGCGGCGCCTATCTGGGGATTGCGGCGCTGGACCCGGCGCAGCGCGCGGCGGGCGTTGTGGCGGCCAGTGGCGGCAATCATGCGCTGGCGGTGGCCTGGGCCGCGCGTGCGGCGGGGGTGGGCGCGCTGATCTGCATGCCGCGCGCGACTGATCCTGCGCGTATCGCGGGCTGCGAGGCTTTGGGCGCGTTTGTGTCCTTGCATGATGATATGGCCGCGGCCTTTGCCGCGATGAATGCCGCAGCCGCGCAGGGCCGCGCCTTGATGCATCCGTTCGAGGCCGCGCATATGGTTCTGGGGGCGGCGGTCTGCGCGCGCGAATATCTGGCGCAGGCCCCTGATCTGGACACATTCGTCGTGCCCATTGGCGGCGGCGGGCTGATTGCGGGCATGGCCTGTGCGATCAAGCATTTGCGCCCTGACGCCCAGGTGATCGGGGTCGAGCCTGAGGGGGCCGATAGCCTGTCGCGGTCTTTGGTGCAGGGTGCGCCGGTCACGCTGGACCAGGTGGCCACGATTGCCGATAGCCTGGGGGCGCCCATGGCGCTGCCTTATACATTCGGGCTGGCGCAGGCCCATGTCGACCGCATCGTGCGGATCGCCGATGCCCAGATGCTGGCGGCGATGGAGATTTACCAGTCCATCCTGCGGATCACGGCAGAACCGGCCTGTGCTGCGTCACTGGCGGCGATCATCGGCCCGTTGCGCGATGATCTGGCCGGGCGGCGCGTCGGGATCATCGCCTGCGGGTCCAACATTTCATTGTCGCGCTATCATGCCCTGATGGCGGCGCTATAGCGCGTCCTGCAAGGCTTTTTCCAGCGCGGCGACATCGGCGGCGCTGGTCACGAAGGACAAGATATCATCGCCCGCAAAGCCTTGGCCCACGACATGGCGCAGCAGCGCCAGCAGCGGGTCCCAAAAGCCCGCGATATTCAGCAGGATGATCGGTTTTTGGTGCAGCCCCAGCTGCCGCCATGTCAGCACCTCGAAGAATTCATCGAGGCTGCCCGCCCCGCCGGGCAACACCACCACCGCATCGGCATTCATGAACATGACCTTTTTGCGTTCATGCATCGTCTCGGTCACGACGAAACTGTCCAGATCGCGCTTGCCGACCTCAAGCGCCAGCAGATGCGTGGGGATCACCCCGAAGGTGCGCCCGCCCGCCTGTTGCACCGCTTTGGCGACCCGGCCCATCAGCCCGACATCGCCCGCGCCATAAACCAGCCGCCAATTGTTGCGCGCCAGCATCTGTCCGGTTTCGGTGGCGGATTGGGCAAAGGCAGGGTCTCTGCCATCCCGAGAGCCGCAATAAACACACACTGACATTGGAAAATCGGACATTGCTACCCCTTTGATGCAGCTTGGCTTTGACCGCTCATAGCGGGGTTGCTACATTGTCTCAATGCTGTGGGCGGATTTTCGCCGGTCAAATGGGGATGGGGTATCAGGCGTGGACGGACAGAAAAAATCGCAGGTGGGTGCTTGGGTGCTGGGGGCTTTGCCCGCGGCTGCGCTGGGGGCGCTGGTGGTGTATCTGCTGCCCGCGCCAGAGGCCGCCGCGCCGGTGCCAGTAGCTGTGTCAGAGGCTGTTGCTGCCCCCGCAGAAACCGCGCCAGAAGAGATTGCCCAAGAAGAGGTCACCCCCGTCGTGCCGTCATTCGATACGTTCCGGCTGGACCCTGACGGATCCATCATCGTGGCGGGCCGTGCGGCCCCCGATCAGGTTGTCGATCTGATCCTGGGGGGCGGTGCCATTGCGCGGGCCACGGCGGATGCCACGGGCAGTTTCGTGATGCTGGCCATTGCGGATCCGGCGGATCAGCCGCGCCGCCTGTCGCTGCTGGCTGATCCCGACGGGGCGGCGGTGCCATCGCAGACCAGCTATATGGTTGCGCCGATTGCGCCCCCGGCCGCGCCTGAGATGCTGGCAGAGGCACCCGCAGAGGCCCCCGCAGAGGCCCCGGTTGACCCGGCCGCCGCAGCCGATCTGCCCGCTACCGAAACAGCCGGGATCACCCCCGCACCCGCCGCTGCGCCCGTGGTGCTGGAAACCGGCGTTGATGGCGTGCGCGTCGCTCAGGGGGCGGCCGTCCTGCCTGAACCCAATGTGGCGCTGGATGCGATCACCTATGATCCCAGCGGCGCGGTGGAATTGACAGGCCGCGCCACCGGCGATGGCGAGGTGCAGATCTATCTTGATAATGAATCCGTGGCCGCAGCACCGGTGACGGCGGGCGGCGACTGGCGGATCATCCTGCCGCCTGTGGCAACCGGCGTTTATACGCTGCGCATTGACGAGGTTGATCCCGATGGCATTGTCGTATCGCGGATGGAAACACCCTTCCAGCGCGAAGAACCCGCCAGCGTTGCCGCTGTCATGGCCGAAGAGACCGCGCAGGACGGGTTCGAGGTCGCGACCCGCACGGTCCAGCCCGGATCGACGCTTTGGGCGATTGCCGAGGAAACTTTGGGCGCGGGCATCCTTTATGTGCAGGTCTTCGAGGCCAATAGCGATCTGATCCGCGACCCCGACCTGATCTATCCCGGACAGGTGTTTCGGATTCCCGACCGGGCGCAATAGCCAGCTGGCTCTGGTCAATCATCGGGCAGCGCCCTAGTAACGGGCAACACCCCCGGAGAGACCGATGCGCCCGACCACCCATTCCGACGCCAACCTCGGCAATGCCCGCCTGCAGGGCTGGTCCGTCATCAAGCGCGTGATGCCCTATCTGTGGCCGCAGGGGCAGGGCTGGGTCAAACGCCGCGTTGTGGGCGCGATGCTGGTGCTGCTTTTGGCCAAGGTGATCGCGGTCGGCACGCCGATCTTGTATAAACAGGCTGTGGATGCGCTGGCCCCTGACGGGGCGACGGCGGCCACGGTGCTGGGGCTGGGGGCTGTGGGGCTGACGCTGGCCTATGGTTTCGCGCGGCTGATGAATGTGGGCTTTCAGCAATTGCGCGACGTGATCTTTACCCGCGTCGGCCAGCGCGCCTTGCGCCAGCTGGCGCTGGAAACCTTTACCCATATTCACCGCCTGTCGCTGCGCTATCACATCACCCGCAAGACCGGCGGGCTGTCGCGGGTGATTGAACGCGGCGTCAAGGGCGTGGATTTCCTGCTGCGGTTTTTGCTGTTCTCGATGGGGCCGCTGATGCTGGAACTGGCGATGATTTCCATCGTCTTGTTCTTTTTATTCGACGTCTGGTATCTGGCCGTCGTCGTGGGGACCATCGCACTTTATGTCTGGTTCACCTTTACCGTCACCGAATGGCGCGTGAAAATCCGCAAGGAAATGAATGATCAGGACACCGACGCCAATCAAAAGGCGATTGATTCCCTGCTGAATTTCGAAACGGTCAAATATTTCGGTGCCGAGCGCTGGGAAGCTGACCGCTATGACCGCGCCATGGCCCAATATGAAGGGGCGGCGATCCGCACCAATTATTCGCTGGCTTTCCTGAATTTCGGCCAATCGGTGCTGATCACCGGCGGGCTGGTGATCGTCATGGTCATGGCCGCCATTGGCGTTGAACGTGGCGATCTGACGGTGGGCGATTTCGTCATGGTCAATGCCTATATGATCCAGATCACCATGCCGTTGAACTTTCTGGGCACGGTCTACCGCGAAATCCGGCAGGCCTTGATCGATATGGGCGATATGTTCGATCTGCTGGGCCAACCCGCCGAGGTGACGGATGCGCCCCACGCCAAGCCTTTGGTCGTCAGCGGCGGGCGCGTCACCCTGCGCGATGTGACCTTTGGCTATGATGCGGCGCGCGGGATCTTGAAAGGCATCAATCTGGATGTCGCGCCGGGCCAGACGGTGGCGATCGTCGGCTCTTCGGGGTCGGGCAAATCGACCATCGGGCGGCTCTTGTTCCGGTTCTATGATGTGACGGGCGGGGCCTTGCTGATCGATGGGCAAGACCTGCGCGATGTGACCCAAGACAGCCTGCATGCCCAGATCGGCGTGGTGCCGCAGGATACGGTGCTGTTCAATGACACGGTGCATTACAACATCGCCTATGGCCGCCCCGATGCGGGCGAGGCGGATATCATCGCCGCCGCCAAAGCCGCCAAGATCCATGATTTCATCATCAGCCTGCCTGATGGCTATCAGACCACCGTGGGCGAACGTGGTCTGAAACTATCGGGGGGTGAAAAACAGCGGGTTGGCATCGCGCGCACCTTGCTGAAGAACCCGCCGATCCTTTTGCTGGACGAGGCGACAAGTGCGCTTGATACCGAGACCGAGATGGAAATCCAGGCCGAGCTGAAGGCGATGGGCCAGGGCCGCACGGTGATCACCATCGCGCATCGGCTGTCCACGATTGCCGATGCCGATCTGATCGTGGTGCTAGAGGATGGCGTGATCGTCGAAGAAGGCCGCCATGACGCGCTCTTGGCGCAGGGCGGGCGTTATGCGCATCTGTGGAATAGGCAGGTGGAGGAAGAGGTGGTTTGACCACGGGTGGGGCAAACGTGGGTGCAATTGTAGGTGCGCAGGATGCGCACCCTACGCAGCCATAATTGCACCGTAGGGTGCGCATCTTGCGCACCCCGGCCATTGCTCACTCTGCCGCCAGCTTTGTGTTCACGCCTGCTGCCGGGGCGTCATCCTCGACCCAGATCACCTCGGGCGCCTTGACCCTTGCGGCCTGCCTTGCCAGCGCCCAGTCGCGGGCGGCGCGGCTGCTGCGGCCCATCGAAAGCTTCGCCAGCAGCTGTGCCGCCCATTGCACATAGGTCACGAACCAGACCCGCAGCGCCAGCATCGAGGGGGTAAAGACCAGCGTCAGCACCGTCGCGATGCCAAGGCCAAAGACCACCGCCGTGGCCAATTGTTTCCACCACAGCGCCGTCGGGCTGTCGATCGTATAGCCGCCCTGCATGAAATCGAGCGACAGGCCGAACATCATCGGCGCCAGCCCCGCCATCGTCGTGATCGTGGTCAGCAAAACGGGGCGGATGCGGTCTTCGGCGGTGCGGGTGATCGCCTCGGTCCGTGGCATATAGCGGCTATAATCCTGATAGGTGTCGATCAGGATGATATTGTTGTTCACCACGATCCCCGCAAGTGCGACGATCCCGGTGCCAGTCATGATGATCGAAAAGGCCTGATCCATGACCAGCATCCCCACCAATGACCCTGCGGTGGACATGACCACGGCCAGCAGCACCAGCACCGAATTATAGATACTGTTGAATTGCGCCAATAAGATGATGAACATCAGCCCCAGCGCACCGGCAAAGGCGGTCATCAAAAAGGCCCCCGATTCGGCCTGTTCTTCCTGATCGCCGGTCCATTCCCAGGTCACACCCGCAGGCAGCGGGTTTTCGGCCAGCCAGTCGGTCAACAGCGCGATGCGTTCATTGGGATTAAGCGGGGTTTCCGTGATCGCGCCACCCGCCACCAATTGGGCAAAGCGCGCGGGATCTGTGTCCTCCTGCAGGCGCAGATCGCCATAGCGCGCCATGCCGGTCTGGTCGCGGTCAAGCCGGGCCACCCCGATGGGCGTGCCCTCCGCCATAAGGCTGGTCAGCCCGCTGGCCACCCCCGCCTTGACATCGAAATAGCGTTGCTGGTCGATCCGGTCGATCTGGGCCAATTGCTGCACCGGGGTGCGGGTGATGAAATTCGACAAAGGCACCAGCCCGTCATCGGTGCGCACGCGCAAGCTGTCGAGCGTGGACAGCACGCGGTCCTGTTCGGGCAGGCGGACGCGGATCTCGATTTCCTCGTCCGAACTGTCAACGCGCATCGTATCAAGCAGGATGCCGCGCGTCACCAGCTGCACCATCGCGCCGACGCTGGCCACATCCGCGCCGAACCGGCCTGCGGTCGCCACATCGACGTCGATCTGCCAATCAATGCCGGGCAGGGGCAGGGTATCCTCGAGACTGATCAGCCCTTGGGTCTGGGCAAAGCGGTCGCGCGCGATCTGGGCGGCGCTGATCAGATCCTCCCAATGATCACCTTTCAGCCGCAGATGCACCGGCTTGCCCGAGGCCGGGCCGCGCGCCTGGGCCAGGATCTCGGTCTGGATGCCGGGGATCGCCTGCAATTGGTCCTGCAATTGCGCCAGCACCAGATCGCCGTCCAATGCGGCAATCCCGGCGCGGTCTTCCCAGGGAATGGTTTCCAGCTGGACCTGCCCGATCGTGTCGCGCGGGGTGCTGCCGCCGGCGGCATCGGTGTTCAGCCCGCCGTCACCGGCAAAGGCAAAGGCGCTGATCACACCGGGATGGGCCAGCACGATGTCTTCGGCCTGGCGGACCAGCGCGTCTTTCTCGGCCAGGGACAGGTTGCCGCGCGCGCGGACATAGACGATGGCCTGTTCGGGCTCGGATTCCACAAAGAATTCAAAGCCGTTGTTATTGGACCCGTAATAGCTGAAAATCGACATGACGGTAAAGATCACCAGGCCAATCGTGACCAGCGGCATGACCGGATTGCCGACGATAAAATGCATGAACCGCCCAAAGCCGGACCGCTGATATCCCGCCGTGATCCGTTTGGCGGGCCGGGTGATGCGCGCGGCCCCCACGGTGATCGACAGCAGGACCGCGCCCCCCAGAAACAGCAGTATTCCGGGCAGCGAGGCGACAAAGCCTGTCGTCTGGACGGCCGCACCGGACAGATAGCCGGGGTTCAGCACCAGCATCGCGCCGGTGAACACGACCATGATCGCAGGCAGCACCAAGGCCGCACAGCCCGCCCAAGGCAGCCGCGCGCGCAAAGCATCCGAAGACCGGCCGAAAGCCCGGCTCATCCGGCCGGTGACGCCGCCCATGACCGGCAGATAGACCAAGGCCACCACCAAGGAGGCGCAAAGCACAAAGATCAGCGTGACCGGCAACATCCCCATGAATTGCCCCGAGACCCCGGGCCAGAACAGCATCGGCAAAAACGCGCAAAGCGTGGTCGCGGTCGAGGAAATGATCGGCCAGAACATCCGCTTGGCGGCCTCTGTATAGGCCGACATCGGGCCTGTGCCTTCCTGGATGCGCTTATCGGCATATTCGACAACGACAATGGCCCCGTCCACCAACATGCCCACGGCCAGGATCAGCCCGAACATCACGATATTGGAAATCGTGATATCCATCATCGCCAGCAGCGCGAAACATAACAAGAAAGAGGTCGGGATCGCGAACCCCACCAACAGCGCCGGACGGGTCCCAAGCGAGGCCAGCACCACGATCATCACCAGCGCGATGGCGGTCAGCACCGAGCCTTCGAGCTGGCTGACCATCGAGGCCACGCTGCGCGATTGGTCATTGGATGTGCCCACGGTGATCGCCGCGCGCAATTCGGGCGACCAGCTGGCGCGTTCCGCCGCCACCGCCGCGCGCACAAGCGCCACAGTGTCGATCAGGTTGAACCCTTTGCGTTTGACCACCTGCAAGGCCACGGTATTGACCCCGTTGAACCGCGCCGTGCCGACCCGGTCCTCGAATGTCAGGCGGATCGTGGCCAGATCGCCCAAGGTGACGATACTGTCGCCATTGGTCTTGACCGGCAGCGCATAGACATCCTGCGCGCTGTCAAAGGACGAGGGGATCTTGACCGCGAATGTGCCCTGGGCTGTGTCCACTTCACCCGCGGCGATCAGCATGTTGTTATTGGTCACAACGCCGATCAATTCGCCCGCGGTGACATTATAGGTCTCGAGCCGCAGCGGGTCGATCAGCACCTCGAGCATCTCATCGCGCTGACCGGCCAATCCGGCCTCGAGCACGCCATCGATGCCTTCGATCCGGTCTTGCAGGCTTTTGGCGGTGCGCAGCAGCGTGCGTTCGGGGACATCACCGGTCAGGTTGACGACGATGATGGGAAATTCGGAAAAGTTGATTTCCGTGATCGAATATTGGTCGGCACCTGCGGGGAAACTGGCCTGCGCATTATTCATGGCAGAGCGGATATCGGCCAGAATCTTGGTCTTGTCCCAGCCGAATTCGAATTCCAGCGCCATACCGGCAAAGCCTTCGGCGGCGGTGGCGGTCATGGTTTGCAGCCCGTCCAGATCGGACAATTCGGTTTCCATCGGGCGCACCAGCAGGGTCTCGCTATCGGCGGCGGAAATGCCGGGGAAGGGGACCGAGACAAAGATCGCGGGGATTTCGATATCCGGCTCGCCCTCTTTGGGCAGGCTGACATAGGCGGCACCGCCCGCGATCAGCGACAGCGCGATAAAGGCCAGCACCATGCGCGCGCGCGACGCGGCCAGATCGACGATGCCGATCATTGGCCGGTCTCCTGCTGGCCGGTCTCTTGCTGGCTCACCTCTTGATAGCTGGGCACGATCGGCACGCCGTCGATCACGAATTCCTGGCCGATCGTGATCAGATCGACGACATCGGGCAGACCCGCGACCCAGACGCCTTGGGCCGTGTCGCGCAGCAGGGTCACGGGCAGGAATTGCGCGGTCATATCGGGGCCGACGATGCGCACGCCCAAAGTGCCTGCATCATTCAGCGTCAGCGTGGATTGCGCGACCAGATGGGCCGATTGGCCTGCGGCGGCGACGATGATTTCGGCGCTTAGCCCGTCGCTGATGGCCAGATCAGGGTTCGGCACGGTCACTTCGACGCGAAAGCTGCGGGTCACCGGATCAGCGCTGCGCGACAGGAATGTGACCGCGCCCGCGACCTCTTGCTGGCCCGCCAGCCGCCCGCCTGCGGCGGCACCGACCTTGATCCGGGCGACATCGGCCTCGGGGGCGAAACCCACCAGCCTGATCGGGTCCAGCTGGATGATCGTCGCACAGGGCGCGCCGGGCTGCATCAGCGCGCCCAGCTCTGCGGTATCGGTTTCCAGCAGGCCCGCGAAAGGCGCGGTGATGGTCAGGCGGGTAATCTCGCGTTCGGCGCTGGCAACGGATGCTTGCGCCGATTCGATCCCGGCCAGCGCCGATGACACCGCCGTGCGCGCCCGCTGCACGCCCGCGATGGCCGATTCCATCGTGGCCTGCGCGCCGACCACGCGGGTTTCAGAGGCAAAGCCGTCCTGCGACAGCGCGCGCGCGGCGTTCAGGTTGATTTCGGCCTCGCGCAGCCGCGCTTCGGCTTCGATGACGCCGGCCTCGGCCTCGGGGACGCGGCTTTGCGCCTCGGACAGGCGGGCGCGGGCCTCGGCCAGATTGGCCTGCCGCGTGCCGGGGTCCAACGTGCATAGCCTGTCACCCGCATTGACGAAACTGCCCTTGGGCAAAGGCTCGGATATCACCAGACCAGAGGTTTCCGCCGCCACCGTCACTTCGCGCGCGGCCGCCGTCTGGCCGCGCAGCAGCACCGCGCTGTCAATGGCCTGCGCCTGCTGGCGCCGGGCGACGACGCTGATCCCTTGTGGCGCGGGCGCATCGGCTGTCAGGGCGGCGGGGGGCGTTTCGGCATTGGCCCCTGCGAAAACCAGCAACCTGTCGCGTTCAAAGATGATCAGGTAAAGGCAGGCCGTGACGGCCAAAGCTGAAAGCAGGGACATCAAGCGCATTTGCGGCCTTTCTCAAAACACATAAAGGCATGGATTGATGCCCCACATAAAATACGCGCCACGCACGCTGCCGGATCAGCTTTTAAACTGAACCATTGAGTTCAGGTTATGCCAGAGATGACCTTTGGGCAAGCGGGAATTTGGCCGCTAGGGGGTGCAATCTGCGCTCTGCTCTTGTCCAGCGGCCAGCCTTCACGATATGAACCCCGCAGTGATGATGCCGCGCATGGCGCAAAAGGGGGCCGGGATGAGCAATCCAGACAGCTTTATCGACGAAGTCACCGAGGAAATGCGCCGTGACAAGCTGTTCGGCTATCTGCGCCGCTATGGCTGGATCGCGGTGCTGATCGTGCTGGGGATCGTCGGGGGCACGGCCTGGAACGAATACCGCCAGGCCCAGGACCGCGCCGCAGCGCAGGCGGCGGGCGATGCTTTGCTGGCGGCGCTGGCCGAAAATGACGAAACCGCGCGCGCCAACGCGCTGGCAGGGGTCAGCGCGCAGGGCAATGCCGCCGTGATCACCACCTTGTTGACCGCCGCGACCCAGCAAGAAGCAGGCGAGAGTGTCGCCGCTGCCGCGACTTTGGATAGCCTGCTGGCCGCGCCAGAGATCGCGCCGCTTTACCGCGACCTTGCGGCGATCAAATCGGCGATGCTGCCGGTCGGGGATCATGCCGCGCGGATGGCGGCTCTTGCGCCTTTGGCGCAGCCGGGTCAGCCCTTTCGCCTGCTGGCGCTGGAACAGATGGCCTATTTGACGCTGGAAAACGGCGATCAGCCCGGCGCTGTTGCGCTCTTGCGCCAGATTGCCGAAGATGCCGCCGTGACCCGTGGCCTGTCGGACCGGGTCCAGACCTTGCTGATTGCCTTGGGTGAAGACGCGACCGCCGCTGTTTTGCCGCAATAACCGGCAGAATGACTGGCCGAACAAACGGATTGGACCGATCATGACCCTACGACCCTTCATTGGTGCCGCTTTGCTTTTGTCGGTTCTGGCGGCCTGTGGTGAAGAGCAGATCATCCTGCCCGGTGAACGGTTCGACATCCGCGACAGCGTGGCGGTGGTGAACCAGAGCCTGCCCTTGGCGCTGCCGCAGGCGCGGATCAATGCCGATTGGACACAATCCGCCGCCCGCCCTGCGCATCCCGCAATCGGGGCGGATTTGCAGCCTGCCTTTGTCGCCCAGATCGGGGCCGGTGACAGCCGCCGCGCGCGGATCACCGGCGCCCCCGTTGTGGCAGGCGGCGTGGTCTATACCGTCGATGCCGGTGCCACCGTCACCGCGACCACGACCAGCGGCCAGACCTTGTGGCAGCGCGATCTGACACCTGCGCGGTTCAACGCGGGCGAGGCATCGGGCGGGGCAGTGTCCTTTGGTGGCGGGCGGGTCTATGTGACCACCGGTTTTGGTGAAATCACTGCGCTGGACCCGGCGACGGGCGGCACGCTCTGGACCAAGAACCTTAATGCGCCGGTCAATGCCCCGGCAAGTTTCAACGGCGAACTGGTCTATGTCGTGGCCCGCGACAGCACCGCCTGGGCGCTGGATGCCGCAACCGGCCTGACCCGCTGGCAGCAAAGCGGGACACCTTCGCTGACGGCCTTTGCGGGCAGCGCGCCTGTCGCGGTCAGCGGCGATATCGTGGTGATCCCGTTTTCATCAGGTGAAATTCTGGCCACCTATCCGCAGGGCGGCTTGCCGCGCTGGACCAATGTTGTCGCGGGTGACCGGCTGGGCCGGGCCGTGACGCTGGTCAGCGATATCGCGGGCGCGCCGGTGATTGATGCAGGGCGGGTCTATGCCGCCAGCTTTGGCGGGCGCAGCGTCGCCTTTGATCTGCGCGACGGCAGCCGTATCTGGACCGCAGGCGAAGGCGCTGTCGGCCAGATCTGGCCCGCAGGCGGGTCGGTCTTCATGGTCAATGACATCAGCGAGCTGGTCCGGCTTGACGCGGCCAGCGGTGCGCCTGTCTGGCGTGTCGCCTTGCCGGGCCTTGCCAGCGACAACAGCCGCCGCCAGCGCAGCGTGATCGCGCATTTCGGCCCTGTCCTTGCGGGTGGGCGGTTGATCGTGGCGTCATCCGACGGGCTGATCCGGCAGTTTGACCCGGTCTCTGGCGCGCTGATTGGCACCATCGCCTTGCCCGGCGGGGCGGCCTCTGCGCCGGTTGTGGCGGGTCAAACCCTTTACGTCATCACCCAGACAGGGCAACTGCACGCTTTCCGTTGACGCGCGGATGGTGTAGCGGACGGGTTTAGACCCGTCTGGAGCCGCATATGACCTTTACCCTTGCCATCGTGGGCCGTCCCAATGTGGGCAAATCCACCTTGTTCAACCGACTTGTCGGCAAGAAACTGGCCTTGGTCGATGACCAGCCCGGCGTCACCCGCGACCTGCGCGAAGGCGAAGGGCGGCTGGCCGATCTGCGGTTCACCGTGATCGACAGCGCCGGTCTGGAAGAAGCCACCGACGACAGCCTGCAAGGCCGGATGCGCCGCCTGACCGAACGTGCCGTGGAAATGGCCGATGTCTGCCTGTTCATGATCGACGCGCGGGCAGGGGTTCTGCCCGCCGATCAGGTCTTTGCCGATATCCTGCGCAAGAAAAACGCCAATGTCATTCTGGCCGCCAACAAGGGCGAAGGCCGCGCCGCCGATGCCACCATCCTCGAAGCCTATGCCCTGGGTCTGGGCGAGCCGATCCGCATTTCCGCCGAACATGGCGAGGGTATGGGCGAGCTGATGGATGTGCTGCGCCCGATTTCGGATGCATTCGAGGAACGCGCCGCATTGGACGCGCCCGAGACCGATGTTGACGTGGGCGAGGACGACGAAGATGCGCCGCGCGTGCCGACCATCGCCAAACCCTTGCAGATTGCCGTTGTGGGCCGCCCCAATGCCGGCAAATCCACCCTGATCAACAAGATCATCGGCGAAGAACGCCTGTTGACCGGGCCAGAGGCCGGGATCACGCGTGATGCCATTTCCGTCAAACAGGTCTGGGCGGGGCCGGATGGAATCGGCGTGCCGATGCGGATTTTCGACACGGCGGGGATGCGCCGCAAAGCCAAGATCCATGAAAAGCTGGAAAAACTGTCGGTCTCCGACGGGTTGCGCGCCGTGAAATTCGCCGAAGTCGTTGTCGTCTTGCTTGACGTGGAAATCCCGTTCGAACAGCAGGATCTGCGCATCGCCGATCTGGCCGAACGCGAAGGCCGCGCCGTGGTGATCGCGGTCAATAAATGGGATACCGAAGACGACAAGCAGGATAAATTGCGCGAATTGCGCGAGAGTTTCGAACGCCTGCTGCCGCAATTGCGCGGTGCGCCGCTGGTCACCGTCTCGGCCAAGACCGGCAAGGGGCTGGACAAGTTGCAACAGGCGATCATGCGCGCCCATGACGTCTGGAACCGCCGTGTCACTACCGCGCAGCTGAACCGCTGGCTGACGGGGATGCTGGAACAGCACCCGCCGCCCGCGCCCGGCGGCAAGCGGATCAAGATGCGCTATGCCACGCAGGTGAAAACCCGTCCACCGGCCTTTGTGGTGATGACATCGCATCCCGACCTGATGCCTGAAAGCTATAAACGCTATCTGGTCAACGGGTTGCGGGCCGATTTTGATATGCCGGGCACGCCGATCCGGCTGTATTTGCGCGATCAGGGCGACAAGAATCCCTATAAGGACAAGAAATCCTCGCAGCCGTCGCGCCTGTCAAAGCATCTTAAGAAATAGGGCGGCCGGTGGTGGTGATGGTCAGGATCGTCATCACCGTGATCCCGGCTGCGGCCAGCAGGCTGACGCTCAGCTGATCAGTGCCATTGGCGATGATGATCGCAAAGAGCGCCCAGATCATGGTCAGCCCATATCCCGGCGCGCGGCTGCGCCATTGGGTCAGAGCCGCGACGCCCAGCGCTGCGATGATCCCGACATAGGCCCAGCCCAGCGCGCCCATCAGCACGCCATAGCCTGCCGCCGTGCTGCCCAGCGACACGAAAGACGCCGCCGTCAGCCAGCCCGCATAGATCGACACCGGCGCGCGCAGCCAATAGCGGTCGGTCCGCGGAGCCACCAGCACGGCCCAGATCGCAGGCACTGCCATGGCAAAGATCAGCGCCGTCGCCCAGACCGGGCTGATATTGGCCACCGCCAGCCAGGGCGTGCCCAGCGCCAGGCTGATCAGCAAAGGCAGGCGGACCCGGTCCCAGGCCCGCGCGGCAGGCCGTTTCAACAGGCCATAAAACGCCGAGACCACCAGCCAGCCATAGATCAGCCCCCAGATCGCGAAAGCATAGCCCGCAGGCTGGATCGGCGGGTCGATCTGGGGAATCGGCAGCTGATCGGCGCGAAAGCCGCTGAACGGGCTGGTGAACAAGGGCGAGGTGACAAAGGTCACGGTGAAAAGCAGGGTCAGATAGGCGCGGATGTGTTTCATGTCAGGATGTCTCGCAGGTTGGACGCAATGGACGGGGCATGGCCGCGATGTGATCTGCAGCCCAAGCTAGGACAACCGCAGGCTGATCACCAGATATAGCGAACCGCGATGTGTTCAGGCGGGATATAAACCGGCACGATGCCCGTAGGATGGGTGCTTGCACCCATCCCTGCCAATCACCCCAGCACCCCTTCTGCCGTGATCCGCGTCTTGCCGCCCAGATAGGGATGCAGCGCGGCGGGCAGATCGACGGACCCATCCGCTTGCTGGCCGTTTTCCACCACCGCGATCAGCGTGCGGCCCACCGCCAGACCCGATCCGTTCAGCGTATGGACAAAGGCAGGCTTGCCGCCAGCCGCAGGGCGGAACCGCGCATTCATGCGGCGCGCCTGATAATCGCCGCAGACCGACACCGAACTGATCTCGCGGTAGGTGTTCTGGCCGGGCAGCCAGACCTCGATATCATGGGTCTTGGTGGCCCCCGCGCCCATATCACCGGCGCAGAGCACGACCGTGCGGTAAGGCAGGCCCAGCCGTTCCAGCACGGTCTGCGCGCAGCGCGTCATGCGGTCGTGTTCGGCGGCGCTTTGATCCGGGGCCGTGATGCTGACCATCTCGACCTTTTCGAACTGGTGCTGGCGCAGCATGCCCGATGTGTCGCGGCCTGCCGATCCGGCCTCGGACCGGAAACACAATGTATGGGCGACATGGCGGCGGGGCAGGGTGGATTCGTCGACCGTTTCGCCATTGACGATATTGGTCAGCGTGACCTCGGCGGTGGGGATCAGCCACCAGCCATTGGTGGTCTGATAGCTGTCCTCGCCGAATTTGGGCAGCTGGCCTGTGCCATACATCATGTCTTCGCGGACCATGACGGGGGTGATGGTTTCGGTCAGGCCATGTTCCTCGACATGCAGATCCAGCATGAATTGCGCCAGCGCGCGGTGCAGCCGGGCCACAGCGCCCGAAAGCAGCACGAAACGGCTGCCCGACAGTTTCGCCGCTGTCTCGAAATCCATGCCCGTCTTGATGCCCGCGATCTCGTAATGTTCGACCGGGGCAAAGGCGAAATCGCGCGGCGCACCATGGCGGTGGATTTCGACATTATCGGCCTCGTCCTTGCCATCGGGGACGGATGGGTCGGGCAGGTTGGGCAGCGTGGCCAGCAGATCGGTCAGCGCCTGATCTTTCGCCTTGGCCTCGTCATTCATGGCGGCGATCTGTGCCTTGCTATCGGCGATCAGCGCGCGCAAACGTTCAAATTCCGCATCATCGCCGCGCGCCTTGGCCGCGCCCACATCCTTGGACGCCTTATTCGCCTCGGCCTGCGCGGTTTCAGCGGCCAGGATCAGCTTGCGCCGTGCCTCGTCCAGCGCAAGGATCTGCGCCGCCACAGGGGCCAGCCCGCGCCGGGACAAGGCCGCATCGAACGCAGCGGGGGTGTCGCGGATGGTGCGGATATCATGCATAGGATCGGTCCTTGGGCTGGGCGTTTGCCGCGACATATGCCGCAGTTTGCCGCCAGAGGAAAGTGGGCCGCATCGTTCTGGCCGCCGCAGCCGTGCAAAAGTGCCCTTGGCGCGGGCCTGCCCGATTGCATCCTGCGCCCCCTTGCCCCATATGCCAGTCAACGACGGAGCTTGTTGCAAATCACCCTTGCAGCTTTTAGGTTCTGGCGACCAACGGGCCGGACGGCCCGCACCAACACAAGGGATGGAAAATGAGAGCTGCCGATCTGATTATGTTGCTGTTGATCTTCGGGATCATGTATTTCCTGCTGATCCGGCCTCAGCAAAAGCGGGTAAAAGAACATACCGCCATGCTGGCCGCGCTGCGCCGTGGCGATCAGGTTGTCACCCAGGGCGGTGTCGTGGGCAAGATCGCCAAGGTCAAGGACGAGGTGGGCGAGGTCGATGTCGAGATCGCCTCTGGCGTGATCGTCCGCGTCATGAAGCCGACCATCGTCTCGGTGATGAACAAGACCGAGCCGACCAAAACCTAACAATGCCGAAAAGGCCGCCAGATGCTGTCTATCTCTTATCCCAAGCAGATCATGATCTGGCTGACCGTCGTGGTTGGTCTGATGCTGGCGCTGCCAAACGGGTTTTATAGCCGCGTCGAGCAGTCGAATGACGCGCGCGCGCTGATCGCATCGGGGCAAAGCAATGCCGCGCTGGAACAGGATGCCGGTCTCTGGCCGTCATTCCTGCCGTCCAATCTGGTCAATCTGGGGCTGGATCTGCGCGGCGGCGCGCATCTGCTGGTCGAGGTTGCGGTGCAGGATGTGCATGCCGCTTTCCTCGAAGGGTTCTGGCCGCAGGTGCGTGACGTGCTGGCGGCGGAACGCAATGTCGTGGGCTTCGTGACGCGCGAGGAAGGCCCGGCCAATGAATTGCGGGTGCGGATTTCCGATGCCGCAGGGGCCAATCGCGCCTTTGAACTGGTGCGCGGGCTGGGCCGTCCGGTGACGTCTTTCACCGGGGCTGCGGCGTCTAATATTGATGTGCGCATCAACGGCACCTTGCTGACCATCACCATCAGCGAGGCGGAAATGTCCGCCATGAACGAACGCACGATGCTGCAAACGCTGGAAATCATCCGCCGCCGCATCGACGAGGTCGGCACCCGCGAACCCACGATCCAGCGCCAAGGCGCCGAACGCGTGCTGGTGCAGGTGCCCGGTGTCGGGTCTGCACAGGAAATCAAGGATCTGCTGGGCACCACCGCGCAGCTGACATTCAACCCTGTCGTGGCGCGCACCAGCAATGCCAACGAATCCCCCGGCACCGGCAATTTCCTTGTGCCATCGCTGGATGAACCGGGGCTGTTCTATATCCTTGAACGCCGCCCTGTCGTCACCGGCGAGCAGCTGGAAAATGCGCAGCTGGATTTCGACCAGAACAGCCGGCCCGCGGTGGGCTTTCGGTTCAACACATCGGCGGCGCGGATTTTCGGCGATTACACTTTGGCCAATATCGGATCGCCCTTTGCGATCGTGCTGGACAATGAGGTGATCTCTGCCCCCACGATCCAAAGCCATATTCCGGGCGGGTCGGGCATCATCACCGGCAATTTCACCACCGAAGAGGCCACCAATCTGGCCGTCCTGCTGCGTGCGGGGGCCTTGCCTGCGGAACTGACCTTTCTGGAAGAACGCACCATCGGCCCCGAATTGGGGCAGGATTCCATTGATGCAGGCCGTCTGGCCGCGATGGTCGGCGGGCTGCTGGTCGTCATCTTCATGGGGCTAAGCTATGGGCTGTTCGGCTGGTTTGCCAATATCGCGCTGGCGATCAACCTGGGCCTGATCTTTGGCATCTTGTCGCTGGTCGGGGCCACGCTGACCCTGCCCGGCATCGCGGGGATCGTGCTGACGGTGGGCATGGCGGTGGATGCCAATGTGCTGGTCTTCGAGCGGATCCGCGAAGAGATGAAAACCGCCAAAGGCCCCGCCCGCGCCATCGAGCTGGGCTATGAACGCGCATTATCGGCGATCACCGACAGCAATTTCACCACGTTCATGGTGGCGGTGATCCTGTTCACGCTGGGGTCCGGCCCGGTGCGCGGTTTCGCGATCACGCTGGGGCTGGGGATCATCACCTCGGTCTTTACCGCGATTTTCGTCACCCGGTCGCTGATTTCCATCTGGTTTGCCTACCGCCGACCCAAGACAATCGAGGTGTGATCCCATGCGTTTGCGGCTGGTTCCTGAACAGACGAATATCAACTTTTTCCGCTATGCCTGGGTGACATTCGGGGCCTCGGCGCTGATGGTGGCGCTGTCGCTGGTGGTCTTTTTGGTCTATGGGCTGAATTTCGGGATCGATTTCCGCGGCGGCACGTCGATCCGCACGGATTCTGCGCAAGCGGTCGATGTCGCCGCCTACCGCGAGGCGCTGACCCCGCTGGAATTGGGCGATGTCAGTATCACGCAGGTCTTTGATCCGACCTTTGACGATGACCAGAATGTCGCCATGATCCGGATTCAGGCGCAGGATGGCGACGAAAGCATCTCGCCGCAGACGATTGCGCAGATCCAGGATGCCCTGCGCGGTATTGCCCCCGATATCAGCTTTCCTTCGGTCGAAAGTGTCGGGCCAAAAGTATCGGGCGAATTGATCCGCACGGCGGTGATGGCGGTGCTGGGCGCGTTGACGGCGATTGTGATCTACATCTGGCTGCGGTTCGAATGGCAATTCGCGGTGGGTGCGGTGGCCGCGCTGGTCCATGATGTGGTGCTGACGATCGGGATTTTCGCGCTGTTCCAGATCAGGTTCGATCTGGCGATCATCGCGGCGCTGCTGACCATCGTGGGCTATTCGATCAATGACACGGTGGTGGTCTTTGACCGCGCCCGCGAAAACCTGCGCAAATACAAGGCCAAGCCCTTGGTCGAGGTGCTGAACCTGTCGGCCAATGAAACGCTCAGCCGCACGATCATGACATCGGGGACCACGCTGATCGCGCTGATCGCCTTGCTGGTCTTGGGCGGCGATGTGATCCGGGGCTTTGTCTTTGCGATTGCCTGGGGCATCATCGTGGGGACCTATTCATCGCTTTACGTCGCCAAGAACATCGTGCTGATGCTGGGCGTCAAACGCGATTGGTCCAAGAAAGACCCCGCAGCGGGCACCAAATACGGCCATATTGATACCTGAGGCGGAAAACCGATGCGCCTGAACGAGATCAGATATAACGATTCCGTCCCGATTGACGGCTATGGCCCCGGCTTTTTCCGCATTGGCGGCAAGGTCGTGCAGGGGCCGGTGCTGGTGTTCCCGACCGGCGTGTCGCCTTGGGGCGGGTTCACCGATACGGGCGCGATCATCGACCGGATGGCCGATGTCGATGTGGTCTTTGTCGGCACCGGTGCGGAAATCGCGCATCTGCCGGCTGATTTTCGTACCACGCTGGAACAGGTGGGGATCGGCGTTGAAAGCATGGCCTCGCCTGCCGCCTGCCGGACCTATAACGTGCTTTTGTCCGAGGGGCGCCGCGTCGCGGTTGCCCTGATTCCCGTCTGAATGTTGCATGTCGCCGATTTGGGCTGCGCGCGCGGCGGGGCGGCAGTCCTGAGCAATGTCAGCTTTGATCTGGCCGCAGGGCAGGCGCTGGTCTTGCGCGGGCCGAACGGCATTGGCAAAACCACCTTGCTGCGCACATTGGCCGGGCTGCAACCGCCGATCAGCGGGTTTGTGCAGATGCCAGAGGAATCGGCCGCCTATGCCAGCCATGCCGATGGGATCAAGACCGCGCTGACCGTCACCGAAAACCTGGCCTTCTGGGCCGAGGTTTACGGGCTGCCGCTGGATCTGGCCGTGCTGGACCGCTTTGATCTGGCACCCTTTCGACACCGGCAGGGTGGCACGCTTTCGGCGGGGCAAAAGCGGCGGCTGGGGCTGGCGCGGCTGGCGGTGATCGGGCGCAAGATCCTGTTTCTGGATGAACCGACCGTGTCGCTGGACACAGGATCGGTGGCGATGTTCGCCCGCTGGCTGCAAGACGACCATCTGGGCCAGGGCGGGATCGCGGTGATCGCCACGCATATTGATCTGGGGCTGGATGCGCCCGTGCTGGACCTGACCCCGTTCAAATCCGCCCCCGGCACCGGCGGCGGCACGGATGAGGCGTTTTTATGATCGCCCTGCTGAAGCGCGACCTGCGGCTGGCGCTGCGGGCAGGGGGCGGGTTTGGCCTTGGCCTTGCGTTTTTCCTGATCGTCGTGGTGCTGGTGCCGTTCGGTGTCGGCCCCGAACGCGCGGTTTTGCGCCCCATCGCGCCCGGTATTTTGTGGATCGGGGCGCTGCTGGCGGCGCTGCTGTCACTGGACCGGATTTTCGCGCTGGATCATGAGGATGGATCGCTGGCGCTGCTGGCCACATCGCCCTTGCCGCTAGAGGCCGCAGGGCTGGTCAAGGCCAGCGCCCATTGGATCACGACCGGCCTGCCGCTGACGATTGCCGCGCCGTTTTTCGGCTTTTTGTTGCTGATGCAACCCGAGGCTTATGGCTATCTGCTGCTGTCTTTGTTGATCGGCACGCCGGCGCTGTCGATGATCGGCACCTTTGGCGCGGCGCTGACGGTCGGCTTGCGCCGTGGCGGGCTGCTGTTGTCGCTGCTGGTGCTGCCGCTTTATGTGCCGACGCTGATCTTTGGGGCCGAGGCGGTGCGGCGCGGCGCGGCAGGGCTGGATGCCAGCGGCGCGCTGATCCTGCAAGGCGGCATCACGGCGGGCTGTTTCGCGATCCTGCCCTTTGCCACTGCGGCCGTGTTACGCATCAATCTGCGGTGATCGGGGATTGAGACAGATGTTTCAGAAGGATAGATAATCGCCATGTCGATGTGGGAATATGCCAATCCAAGGCTTTTTATGAGCTGGACAAGACCCGTGCTGCCCTGGACCTTTGGTCTGGCGGGGGTCTGTCTGGTCGTGGGGCTGGTCTGGGGGTTCTTTTTCACCCCCGATGATTTCCGCCAGGGATCGACGGTCAAGATCATCTATCTGCATGTCCCATCGGCGCTGATGGCGATCAACGCCTGGATCATGATGCTGGTCGCCAGCCTGATCTGGGTGGTGCGGCGGCATCATGTCAGTGCGCTGGCCGCGCGTGCCGCAGCGCCCGTGGGCGTGGTGATGACGCTGATAGCACTCTGGACCGGGGCGGTCTGGGGACAGCCGATGTGGGGGACATGGTGGGCCTGGGATCCGCGGCTGACATCATTCCTGATCCTGTTCTTGTTCTACCTGGGCTATATCGCGCTTTGGGAAGCGATCGAGGATCCCGATACCGCCGCCGATCTGACGGCGATCCTGTGTATCGTGGGGTCGATCTTTGCGATCCTGTCGCGCTATGCGGTGTTTTTCTGGAATCAGGGGCTGCATCAGGGGGCGTCCTTGTCGCTGGATGCGGAAAAGAACGTGGCGGATGTGTTTTATTACCCGCTGTTGATCTGTATCGCGGGATTCGTGCTGTTGTTTCTAGCCCTTGTGCTGATGCGCACCCGCACCGAAATTCGCGCGCGCCGGATCAAGGCGTTGCAGGCAAGGGGGCAAGATGCCTGATCTGGGAAGCTATGCTGTCGAGGTGACGGCCGCCTATCTGGGCAGTATCGTGCTGCTGCTGGCGATCGTCGGGGTCAGCTGGCGGCGCTATGCACGGATGCGCGCCGCCTTGGACGAGGTGGAAAAGAATGGCTAAAGTCTCGGTCCTGATGATCTTGCCGCCGGTGGTCTTTGCGGCTTTTGCGGGCTTGTTTCTTGCGGGGATCCTGCGCGACAATCCCGATGAATTGCCCTCGACCTTTGTTGGCCGGCAGGCGCCTCCGGTGCCAATCGAGGCGGTGCAGGGCACCACGCAGCTGACCGATGCCGATCTGCGCGGGGGCGAGGTGACGATTGTCAATTTCTGGGCCAGCTGGTGCCCGCCCTGTCGCGCCGAACATCCCAACCTGCTGGCCTTGCAGGATCAGGGCTACCGCATCGCGGGGATCAATTTCCGCGACCAGCAGCCGCAGGCCTCTGGCTATCTGTTGGATTACGACGATCCGTTCTTTGCCACGGGGTTCGATCTGCGCGGCCGGTCCGCGATTGATTGGGGGGTCACCGCGCCGCCCGAGACCTTTATCGTGGATGGCGACGGGACGGTTTTGTTCCGGTTCATCGGCCCGCTGGTTGGGTCCGATTACGAACAAAGGTTCCTGCCGGAATTGGCGAAGGCGATGGGTGGGTGAACCGGGTGCGCAGAATGCGCACCCTACGGTGGCAAAATTGATGGGTGCGCATCTTGCGCACCCATCTTGCGCACCCATCAAAACCCCAAAAAAAAGCCCCGGTGTTTCCACCGGGGCTTTTGCGTTTATGCCGCTTTGGCAAGGTTGCGCAGCACATAATGCAACACGCCGCCATTTTCGATATATTCAATCTCGACCGCGGTATCGATCCGGCATTTGACGGTGATCTCTTTCACCGTGCCATCCGCCATCCTGATCTGCGCGACCATGTCCTGCAAGGGTTTCACCGCATCCAGGCCGGTGATCGTGACGGTTTCCCCGCCGGTCAGGCCCAAAGTCTTGCGGGTCTCGCCGCCGGTGAATTCGAACGGCACCACGCCCATCCCGACAAGGTTGGACCGGTGGATGCGTTCAAAGCTTTCGGCGATCACGGCCTTGACGCCCAAAAGCGCAGTCCCTTTCGCGGCCCAGTCACGGCTGGACCCGGCCCCATATTGTTCGCCCGCAAAGATCACCAAAGGCGTGCCGTTTTCCTGATGCGCCATCGCCGCGTCAAAAATGGATGTCTGCGCGCCATCGGGGCCTTTGGTATAGCCGCCTTCGACGCCGTCCAGCATCTCGTTCTTGATGCGGATATTGGCGAAAGTGCCGCGCATCATCACCTCGTGGTTGCCGCGCCGCGACCCGTAAGAGTTGAATTCGCGCACCGGCACCTGCCGCGCGATCAGATATTGACCGGCGGGGGTGGTGTCCTTGAACGAACCAGCCGGCGAAATATGGTCGGTCGTGACCATATCGCCCAGAACCGCCAGCACTTTGGCGTCATGCACGTTCTGGATCGTGCCTGCATCCTTGGACATGCCACGGAAATAGGGCGGGTTTTGCACATAGGTCGATGCGGCGGGCCAATCATAGGTTTCGCTATCGGTGGTTTCCACCGCCTGCCATTTCTCATCGCCTTTGAACACATCGGCGTATTTCTTGATAAAGGCCTCGCGGGTCACGGTGCGTTCGACCAGCGCATTGATCTCGGCCGACGTCGGCCAGATATCGCGCAGATAGACGTCATTGCCGTCCTTGTCCTGCCCGATCACATCGGTGGCGATATTCACATTCATATCGCCGACCAGCGCATAGGCCACCACCAGCGGCGGCGAGGCCAGATAATTCGCGCGCACATCGGGCGAAATGCGCCCTTCGAAGTTGCGGTTGCCCGACAAGACCGATGTGGCGATCAGGTCGTAATCATTGATCGCCTTGCTGATCGCAGGGTCCAGCGGACCCGAATTGCCGATACAGGTGGTGCAGCCATAGCCCACAAGGTTGAACCCGATGGCGTCCAGATCTTCTTGCAGGCCCGCGGCCTCCAGATATTCAGAGACGACCTGCGATCCGGGCGCAAGCGAGGTTTTCACCCAAGGTTTGCGGTTCAGCCCCAGCGCGCGGGCCTTGCGCGCCACCAGACCGGCGCCGATCATCACATAGGGGTTCGATGTGTTGGTGCAGGAGGTGATCGAGGCGATCACGATGGACCCGTCATGCAGCTGATAGCTGCCGTCGGCTGTTTTGACATAGCCACGGCTGTGATGGCCTTCGTCGCCGGGGATGTTGACGGGCTCTGGCTGGCCGCCTTCACCTTCCCAGCGGACTTCTTCCTTGGCGGTGGCTGTCACGCCGCCGCGCACGCCTTTGACGTAATCGCCGAATGCCTTGCCGGCGACATCCAGATTGATGTGGTCCTGCGGGCGTTTGGGGCCTGAAATCGCAGGCACAACGGTGCCCATGTCGAGCGACAGGGTTTCGGTATACACGGGTGCGTAATCCGCGCCACGCCAGAACCCGTTTTCCTTGGCATAGGCTTCGACCAGCGCGATGCGGTCTTCGTCACGGCCGGTGTTGCGCAGATAGCGTAGGGTTTCATTGTCGATCGGGAAGAAACCGCAGGTCGCGCCATATTCGGGCGCCATGTTCGCGATGGTCGCACGGTCGGCCAAGGGCAGGTTATCAAGACCCGCGCCGTAGAATTCGACGAATTTGCCGACAACGCCCAATTGGCGCAGCATTTCCACGACTTTCAGCACCAGATCGGTGCCGGTGGTGCCTTCGGTCATGGCACCTGTCAGCTCGAATCCGACAACTTCGGGGATCAGCATGGATACAGGCTGGCCCAGCATCGCGGCCTCTGCCTCGATCCCGCCGACGCCCCAGCCCAGCACGGCCAGGCCGTTGACCATGGTGGTGTGGCTGTCGGTGCCGACCAGCGTGTCAGGATAGGCCACCATTTCGCCGTTCTGGTCGGTATCGGTCCAGACCGTCTGCGCCAGATATTCAAGGTTCACCTGATGGCAGATGCCGGTGCCCGGCGGGACGACGCGGAAGTTCTGGAACGCCTTTTGGCCCCATTTCAGGAACTGATACCGTTCCATGTTGCGTTCATATTCGCGGTCCACATTCATCTGGAACGCGCGCGGATTGCCGAATTCGTCGATCATCACCGAATGGTCGATGACCAGATCGACAGGGTTCAGCGGGTTGATCTGCTGGGCATCGCCGCCCAGGGCCTTGATCCCGTCGCGCATCGCGGCAAGGTCGACCACGGCGGGCACGCCGGTGAAATCCTGCATCAACACGCGGGCCGGGCGATAGGCGATTTCGCGCGGGTTCTTGCCGCCCATCTTGGCCCAGTCGGAAAACGCCTTGATATCATCGACAGAGACCGAGAAACCCCCGTCCTCGAACCGCAGCAGGTTTTCCAGCACCACCTTGAGCGCGGCGGGCAGCTTGGAGAAATCGCCCAAGCCAGCGGCCTGTGCCGCGGGGATCGAATAATAGGCGACGGATTGATCCCCGACGTTCAGAATCTTGCGGGTCTTGGCTGTATCTAGGCCTACGGTGACGGTCATGGCTATCCCTTTCATGGCTTATGCAAAGCAAGGCTATTGAGGCGCTTTTGCCCCATGCGCGATGGCCGATCAAGGGGGTGTGGCGAAAAATTGTATACCATTGCACACAATAAGCGGTTTTTCCGGGGTTCTCTGGGGTTCTCTGGGGTCCAAAGTGAAACATTGCAGGCCGGACGGTCGCAATTGGTTGATTGGCATTTCGGCCCGTTTTTGCCTAAACCCCTTTGGCAGCCACAAGCGGGATGGAACATGCGCCAGTTTTTAGCAGCTCTTGGGACCTGTGCGGTCTTGGCAACACAGGGGGCAACGCAGGGGGTCTCTCAGGAGGGCACGCAGGACGGGGCGCTGGTGGTGGTCGAGCTTTACACCTCGCAGGGCTGTTCATCCTGCCCGCCCGCCGATGACATCCTGCGCGAATTGGCCCCGCGTGACGATGTGATCGCGCTGGCGCTGCATGTGGATTACTGGGATTACCTGGGCTGGGTCGATCTGTTCGGCAAGCCTGAACATACCGCGCGCCAACAGGCCTATGCCCGCGCGGCCGAGGCCAAGATGATCTATACGCCGCAGATGATCGTGGGCGGGACCGACCATATCGTCGGATCGCGGCCGATGCAGGTGATGGATGCAGTGCAGGCCCATGCCAGCCAGCCCTATCCGTTCGATCTGCGTCTGGCCCGGGCAGGAGAGATGGTCACGCTTGACGCGGGGCCGGGCGTGCCGGGGATCTATGACGTGCAGATGATCCGCTATATGCCGCTGCAGACAGTGGCGATCCGCAATGGTGAAAATGCGGGCAATACGGTGGATTACGCCAATATCGTCACATCCTGGGTGGTGCTGGGGCAATGGGACGGGGCGACGCCCTTGGCGTTGCAGGTGCAGGCCGCAGGCCCCGAGGCCGTGGTCGCCATCATCCAGCAGGCCGGTTATGGCCCGATCATGGGGGCGGCGCGGCTGCGCTAGGCAGCGGCGCGCGGCTTCCAGCGCCGGTGCACCCAGAACCATTGCGCCGGGTTGGCCGCGATCTGGCGTTCCAGTGACGCGGTCAGCGCCCGCATCATGGCCAGCGGCGGGCCGGTCTCGATTGGCGCATCCAGCACGATCGCAAAGGACAGCCCGTCAGGCTGGCGCAGACCGTAATAGGGGATGACCAGCGCATCGGTGCGCCGCGCGATATCGGCGATGGATGTGGCGGTATGCGCAGGCTGGCCCAGAAACGGGATCGCGGGGCCGTTGGCGGCGACATCGAACAGCAAGGTCCCCATGCCCCCGCCGCGCAGGTGGCGCACGAATCCCATCGTGCCCTGACGGCCCTGTGCAAAGACCGGCCCGCCCCAGGATGTCATCGTGCGCGCATAATGCGCATTGAAAAAGGCGTTCTGCATCGGCCGATAAAGCCCGCCGATATCATAGCCCAGCCGGGTCAGCACCTGGCGCGGGGCCTCGTGATTGCCGAAATGGCCGGTGGCAAAGATCACCGGGCGTTTGTCGGCGGCGGCCTGTGCCAGCGCTGCGACGCCGGGGCCGCTGGGCCGCGTGTCTGACAGATGCGCCGCGAAATCGCGCCAGGAATAATTCTCGATCAGGGTGCGGCCGAAATTGTCGCAACAGGCATGCGCGAGGCGGCGACGCTCGGCTGGGGGCATCGCGGGATAGATCAGCGCCAGATGGGTCTCGGCCCTGCGACGATAGCCAGCCAGCGGCGCGATCCCGCGCGCCAGCGCCGCCCCCATCAGCCGGACACGCGCGCCATAGGGCAGGCGGCGCGCGCTGCCGATCAGGCCGCGCAGGGCAATGTCAGCGGCACGGTCGGCCAGGCTGCCGGTGATCTGGTCGGGCATCATGGTCACAAAGACAGCGCTGCCGGGGCAGGGGCGCGCGCGCTCAGGGGCCGCTGGCAGGCGCATGGGGCAGCTGCGGCCCCCGTGGCACGGATCGCCGGGGGGCTGGGCGGTGGGCTGGGCCATGCAGCCGCCATGGCAGCCTGCATGGTGCATCTTGCAGCGCGCCTAGCCATGGCAGGTATCAGCAGAGCGGGCGGCACAGCGGGGGCCAGAGCGGGCAGCAGCCTGTGGCCGCTGTCTGCACCCAAGCGGCGCAGGACCGCAAAGATCAGGCCCGCGGCGATCAATGATGCATTCATCCTCTGTCATGCTTAAGGATTAAGCGGATCGCGCCGCGCTGTCCACGCGATAAAGCGATCTGGCTGTCGGGGGCGGGGGAGGGTGGGTCATGACCCACCTTACCGGATCATTCCTCGGCGTCGGGGTCGCGCATCACGATCAGCCCGCCATCGGCCAATTCGCGCACGGCGGTGGTGATCGCGGCCATCGCAGCCTCTGCTTCGGCCTTTTTGATCGGGCCGCGTTCGGCGGCATCTTCGCGGATCTGGGCGGCCATGCGCTGCGACAGATTGGCCAGCACATATTCCGCCGAGGCCACGACGGCGGCATCACCGGCCAGAGCCGCGGCAATCGCCGTGGACAAGACCGGCGCATCCACCGCGCGGATACAGGTGGGAATATCGGTTTCCTTGATCCGTGGCGCGATATCCTTGAAGGTAAAGATCGCCTTGCGCACATCGCTGGCAAAGACCGGATCTTTTGCGCCCAGCCCTTCGAGCATGTCTTCGCGCGTGTCGGTGGTCGCGGAATTGAGGATCGCGCCCAGCCGCTGCACCGGGGCCTTGTCAAAGGCGGTGGCGGGGGTCTGGCCATAATCCTGCGCCAGCGCATAGCCGATGCGGCGCACCACATCGGGGGTCACATCCCCGGTCATCGACATCGCATAGGTGATCCGGCGCGCCCGGTCGCCGGGGGTTTTTGCCAGCACCTCGGCCGCCTTGGTCACGGGCAGTTTCGACAGGGCCACGGCGCAGATTTCGATGCTTTCCGATTGCATGATCCGCGCCAGCACCGGCACCGCCAGATCGGCCACCAGCGGCCAATGATCGCCATTGCGCAAGCTGTCCATCTGCGCCTGCAAGCGGCTGGCCAATGTCGGGCTAAGATGATCGGCCAGCGCCGCGATGGCATTGTCGCGGCTGCCGGGGGCGGCCATCCCCATGGCGTCCAGTTCGGATGCGAATTCATCGGCCACCGCATCCATCGTGACCCGGTCCAGCCGCCGCAAACTGGCCATTTCGCCGGTCAGCAATTCCTGCAGATGTTCGGGCAGATCGGCCAGCGGCATGCTGCCGCCATCGGCGATCAGCATCTGCACCACGATCGCGGCCTTGCGCCGGCGTGTCAGCGCCGCGGCGGTATGGATATCGGACATAAAGCTCATGCCCGCACCCTAGCGGTGATGGGTAAAGACTTTGCTACTGACCGGGTCAGGATTCGGGTCAGGAGTCGGGATGGGTGACCATGATCGACATTTTGCGCAGCTGTTCCACCGTTTCGGGTTCCAGCCGCAACAGATCGGCGGTCAGGTTGTGCAAGGTGGTGACATTCTCGGCCAATTCGGCGATTTCGGAATCGGTGAATTCGCCAGAGGCTTTGGCAAAACCGCAAATGCTGCGGTCACTATCGGATAAAGCGACAACCACCGCGCCATGGGTCAGCCCGAATTCAGCGGCCTTTTTCATGACACCGGCGGGATCATCCAATTCCGACCAGCGCGCCGTGCCTGCATGTTCAAAACCCCATGAAACCATGGGGTCCAACATCAGCAGCCCATTGCGTGAATAATAATCCAGCCAGACTTTGGGATAAGTCTGAAACATGAAACGCGGTGTCGTATACGCGATATTAAGACCAATTGCATATCCATCTGGAACGAGACTATTGAAACGGGCTTTGTTGCACAAATCCCATCATGAGGGGATTCACTGTGTGAATCCAGCGTGGTAGCGGGTTGCGATGAGCAGCTGGACACCGACTACGTACAAGACCCGGAACTGGGCAGAGTACAATCATTCACTTAAGCAGCGGGGATCGCTGTCGATCTGGTTTGATCCAGAGATGTCATGGGAAGCAGAGGCCTCTGGACGCCGTGGGCGTCAGAAAACCTACAGCGATGCAGCCATCCAAGCCTGTTTGACCCTCAAGGTACTATTCGGCTTGCCCTTGCGGCAGACGACCGGGTTTGTGGAGAGCTTGCTGAAACGGGTTGAGCTGGACTGGTCGGTGCCGGACTTCAGTACCCTGTGTCGGCGTCAGAAGACGTTGTCCGTCGCCATCCCTTACAAGGGATCAGCAGGACCACTTCACCTGCTTGTCGACAGCACAGGCATTAAGGCTGAAGGCGAAGGAGAGTGGAATGCCCGCAAGCATGGCGGTCCAAAGCGCCGCTTGTGGCGCAAGATCCACATTGGGGTCGATGAGGAAACGCTGGAGATCCGCGCGATCGAGGTGACGAGTAGCAGCATTGGGGACGCCCCGATGCTGCCAGACTTGCTCAGCCAGATCCCACCTGATCAGGAGCTTGGCAGCGTCACGGCGGACGGAGCATATGATACACGCAAATGCCATGATGCGATTGCGGCACGCAATGCGCACGCCGTCATACCCCCGCGCAAGAACGCCAAGATGTGGAAACCTGACACAGCAGGAGCGAAAGCGCGTAACGAAGCAGTGCGATCCTCAAAGTATCTGGGTCGTGCTTTGTGGCGAAACCTGACTGGATATCACCGCCGGAGCCGCGTTGAGACAAAAATGCATTGTGTAAAGCTACTCGGTCAGCGCCTCTCGGCGCGGGACTTCGATCGCCAGGTTGCAGAGATCCAGATCCGTGCCGCGATCCTAAACGGCTTCACAGCTCTTGGCATACCGCGTACGGTCGCCGTAGGCTAAATCCGTCCGGGGTCAGGGGAAACACGTCCCCAAGCGGGTTTGTGCAACAAAGCCATTGAAACGTTCCAAAATATTGGTAATCTGTAATTGTCTAATAGGCACGGAACGCTCGCTTTACGGTTGCCATGTCAGTTTGTAGTATTTTTATATTTTGTTATTTTTGACTGTGCAGTATGCACGATGACCAGTCTAGTGTGATGCAATGCGCAGCAACAAGAGTTTTCTTATCGGCAGGGCACGCGAGGGGGGCGGATGTCTGTATTGATCGGCCAGGCCGAGATCGGGCAGCTTGCCCCGGCGGGCTATTACATCGCCCTGCGCATCGGCTTTGCCTTTCCGGTGGAAGAAACCAATGCGCTGTCCGATGATTGGGTGGATCATTATACAAAACAGCGGTTTATGCTTTATGATCCGACGATCCGATGGGCCTATGGCAATGTCGGCAGCATCCGCTGGAGCGAGATTGAACTGGATGATCCCAAACGTGTTCTGGCGCAGGCGCGGTCCTTTGGGATGCGCTATGGCCTGACCGTTTCGGTCTTTGACAGCAGCAAGGATCAGCAACGCTCTTTCGCGTCTTTTGCCCGGTCTGACCGCGAGTTCACCGCGCTAGAGGCGAAATTGCTGCAGGTCTATCTGACCCGGCGCCATACCGAAACCGCGCCGCCCACGAATCTGACCAAGGCCGAGATCGAGGCATTACGCATGATCAAGGAAGGCCAGCGGTTGAAAGAAATCGCCTTTCACCTCAAGGTCACCGAAGGCGCCGTCAAACAGCGGCTGAAAAACGCCAAGCTGAAGCTGGGCGCAAAAACCGGCCCGCAGGCCGCCGCCTTGGCCAGCCAATATGGGCTGATTTAGCCGCTTTCCCCAAGTTTTCGATTTATCAATTACAATTAAAGCGTAATTTGAGGCACCGTCACGATACCTTCGGTTGTCGCGGATCGTGGCTGTCGATTTCATGCTCAGGGGACGGATATGGACAATATCACCTTCAATCTTTTGGATCTGCACCGCCATGGTCCGGCTTTTTTCGAATTCCTGGCGCTGCGCAAACGGTTTTTCGTCGATCAGCTGGGCTGGGATATCCCGCATGATGATCAGGTCGAAATGGACCAATATGACAATCCCAAGGCCTATTATTCACTGGTCCTGCAAGCGGGCAAGGTCATCGGCGGCATGCGGGCGATGGCGACCACGGCGCAATGGGGCACGCATACCTATATGTTGCGCGATGCGGTTGATGGCAAATTGATCGGGATCCCCGCCGATATCCTGCCACGCGCAGAGGTCACCCCCATGGTCTGGGAGGCGACCCGCGTCGTGATTTCCGACACGGTCACCACCCAGGCCGACCGCGCCCGGTGCCTGTCACTGGTGCTGGACGGTGTGGTGGCGCAGGCCCGCGCCCATGGCGCCAGTGAAATCATCGCGCTTTGCCCGCCGGTTTTTGCGCGGACCCTGCGCCAGCTGGGGTTTCCCGCCCGGATCATGGGGGAATCCTATATCAACCTGCATGATGCGCGCCGCTATGTGGCGATGCGCATGCCTGCAATCCCGCGCAAGCCTGCGACCCCGCAGCTGTAAGCGGCGCGCGCTGATGCGTTATTGCGCGCCAAAGACGCGGGCAAAGATCGTATCGACATGTTTGAGATGATAGCCAAGGTCGAATTTCTCTTCGATCTCGGCAGGCGTCAGCGCGGCCAGCACCTCTTTATCGGCCAGCAGTTCGGTTTTGAAATCCGCGCCCTGTTCCCAGACCCGCATCGCATTGCGCTGCACAAGGCGGTAGGCATCCTCGCGGTTCACGCCCGCCTGGGTCAGCGCCAGCAGCACGCGCTGTGACATGACCAGACCGCGGAATTTGTTCATATTGGCCATCATATTGGCCGGATAGATCACCAGCTTTTCCACGACCCCGGCCAGGCGGTGCAGCGCGAAATCCAGCGTGATCGTCGTATCCGGCCCGATGGCGCGTTCCACGGACGAATGGCTGATATCGCGTTCATGCCAAAGCGCCACGTTTTCCATCGCCGGGATCACCGACATCCGCACCAGCCGCGCCAGCCCGGTCAGGTTTTCGGTCAGCACGGGGTTGCGTTTATGCGGCATGGCGGAACTGCCTTTTTGGCCAGCAGAGAAAAACTCCTCGGCCTCCAGCACTTCGGTGCGCTGCATATGGCGGATTTCAATCGCGATATTTTCGATGCTGGAGGCGATGACGCCAAGGGTGGCAAAAAACATCGCATGCCGGTCGCGCGGGATGACCTGGGTGCTGATCGGCTCTGGCGTCAGGCCAAGCTGGGCGCAGACATGGTCCTCGACCGAGGGGTCGATATTGGCGAAAGTGCCGACAGCGCCCGAAATCGCACCGGTCGCGATTTCAGCGCGCGCATTGACCAGCCGCGCGCGGCCCCGGTCCATTTCGGCATAGAAACGCGCAAAGGTCAGACCCATTGTCGTGGGTTCGGCATGGATGCCGTGGCTGCGCCCGATGCGCACCGTGTCTTTATGTTCCAGCGCGCGGGTTTTCAGCGCGGCCAGCAGCCGGTCCATGCCTGCCAGCAGCAGGTCCGTGGCGCGCACCAGCTGGATGTTGAAAGTCGTGTCCAGCACATCCGATGATGTCATCCCCTGATGCACGAAACGCGCGGTATCCTGGCCGATGATTTCCGCCAGATGGGTCAGAAAGGCGATGACGTCATGTTTGGTGACAGCCTCGATTTCATCAATGCGGGCGACATCGAATGTGGCATCCTTGGCTTTCCAGACGGCGGCGGCATTTTCCGCGGGGATCACGCCGATGGCGGCCTGGGCGTCGCAGGCATGGGCCTCGATCTCGTACCAGATGCGGAACTTGGTGGCAGGCTCCCAGATGGCGGTCATGTCGGGGCGGGAATAACGTGGGATCATGGCGGGCACCTTTTCGTTGGTCTGGGCAGCGGGTTGCCTTTGCGTCATAAGAGGGACGGGGCCAAGCCTCAAGCCAAGAACGGGACAGATACGGTGTTGGGACGGGATGATTTTGCAGGGCGCTGGCAGGTTCTGCGCCGGATCGACGACCGGCTTGGGGCAATGCAGGGCGATTTCACCGGTGTCGCGGAGTTGCAGCCCGTGGGTGAGGCAGGGCTGATCTATACCGAAAGCGGGCAGATGCGGATTGGCGCGGCGCCGGTGATGCAGGCGGTGCGCCGCTATCTATGGGATTTTGAGGGCGGGCTGGTCATCGTCCGGTTCGCCGACGGGCGCGATTTTCACAGCTTTGCGCCAGCGGGGCAGGTGGCGGGGACGGATCATCCCTGCGGAGACGATCATTATACCGTTGTTTACGATTTTACCCGCTGGCCGGATTGGCGCGCGACATGGGATGTGACGGGGCCGCGCAAGGATTATACGTCCGTTACAGAGTATCGCGGGGGGGTGCGCTGAAGCGCACCCTACAGGCTTTGCTTGCGCTGCGACGCGGCATCGGCAATAAATCACGCAGGTAATCACAAACAGGGGAGAGCGGCACATGGCCCTCGCACTCAATAAATCCGTCATGACCGAGGTTTTCGGCCCAAGCGAAGGCAGCGCGCTGCGCGTCAAACAGGCGCTGATGGTCGTTTTCGGCATCGTCCTGCTGGCGGTCATGGCCAAGATCAAAGTGCCGGTTCCCGGCAGCCCCGTCGCGATCAGCATGGGCACATTCGCCGTGCTGACCATCGGTGCGGCCTATGGCCCGCGTCTGGGGCTGGCGACGATTCTCGGCTGGATGATCGTGGGGATGCTGGGCTTTGACGTGTTCCAAAGCTCGACCGCTGACCTGAACGGCATCAGCTATATGATGGGCAGCACCGGCGGCTATCTGGTCGGCTATGTGCTGGCGACGCTGGCACTGGGCTATGCGGCACGCGCGGGCTGGGACCGGTCGGTCGTGCTGATGGCGCTGGCGATGCTGGCGGGCAATGTGCTGATCTATGTGCCCGGCCTGGCCTGGCTGACAGTGCTTTACGGATTGGACGCACCGATCCTGGCCTGGGGCCTGACACCGTTCCTGCTGGGCGATGCGCTGAAACTGGGTCTGGCCGCCTTGCTGGTGCCCGGCCTGTGGAAGCTGATCGGCGACGCGCGCAAATAAACGCGCAACACCGCGACAAGATCAAGGCGCGCAATGTTCTTGCGCGCCTTTTTCATGCCACGGGGGCGGGACAAAAATATTCGACGAATATTTTTGTTGTGTAGAGAAAGACTTTTGACAAAAGTCTTTCGCCGCCCTGACCAGCCGCGCTGCCATCATCGCATCGCAGGCCCGCAAAGGCAGGGACAGGGTGGTTTCACGCCCTGGTCAGATAGGCAATCCCGCTGCGCCAATACAAAGGCAGCTTTTGCCGCAGTTCATGCACAGATAATTTGCTGCCCCCAAACCTACCGGTGCGGGAGGATGACGCGGCAGGCCGGTCTGCGATTGTCGAGGCAAATGCACGCAAGCCTACCGGCGGATATTCACATGAAATGCCAATGTTTCCAAGCGCGATCCAATCGCGGAGCTGATTGTCGCAGGGCGCATAAATGCCGGTGTCGTCGCACCAATCGACAAATGATTTTGCATGATCTCTGCGCCACAGCAGGGCGGATGTCAGCAAAGGAAATTGATAGGCTCTGTACAAAGTGTTGCTGGCAACGGATGCGATCGCACGACGTCGCAGGCGGGTTGTATAGCTTAGATTGACACAGGCCCAATTGGGTGACGTGCTGGCCAATGCGGTGGCGATATCGGTCATGGTCTGGCCCATGTCTTGATCAGGTTGCGCGTCATCTTCGAGGATCAGGCCAGTTTCATACCCGCTGTTCACCAATGCGCGCAGCGCCATGAGATGACTTGCAAAACAGCCCACTTCGCCACGGGTCAGATCGCGCCCGAAAAGATAATGGGCGCGGGCGCGCTGGTAGCTGGGCAGTGTCGTCGCGTAGTCTTTATCAGGCTCAATCGCAGGCAGGCGCGTCCATTCCAAACCCGCCAGCGCAAGATCAGCCCCGATTGCACGCAGTCTTTCGGGTGATCTGTCCAGATTTATGACTTGCACAAGAACGGTCATGATCACCACATCCATTTCAAATTGACGCGTCGTCGCTGCTTGCGCATGGCTAGCTGACCGGCGGAACAGACACAACCGATCCGGGGCAATGGACCTAAGGGGGACAGGTTTGGCATGGCTTAACATCCGGCCTTTGATTGCCCGCAGGTCGCCGCCATGCACGCTTGCCCCACCCAATAAAAAACCCCACCTGATCTCTCAGGCGGGGTTTCTTTGCAATCAGCCTGCGATCAGCAGCTGTAATACATCTTGAACTCGATCGGATGCGGTGTGTGTTCGTAGGCGTAAACCTCTTCCCACTTCAGCGCCATATAGCCTTCAAGCTGGGATTTGGTGAACACGTCACCGGCCAGCAGGAATTCATGATCGGCTTCCAGCGATTCCAGCGCCTCGCGCAGCGAGCCGCAGACGGTCGGGATCGATGCCAGCTCTTCGGGGGGCAGATCGTAAAGATCCTTGTCCGAGGAGGGGCCGGGGTCGATCTTGTTCTTGATCCCGTCAAGCCCGGCCATCAGCAATGCTGCAAAGGCCAGATAAGGGTTGGCGGCCGGATCGGGGAAACGGGCCTCGACGCGTTTTGCCTTGGGCGATTCGGCCCATGGAATACGCACACAGCCAGACCGGTTGCGGGCGGAATAGGCGCGCAGCACGGGGGCTTCGAAGCCGGGGATCAGACGCTTATAGCTGTTCGTGGTCGGGTTGGTGATCGCGTTCAGCGCCTTGGCATGTTTCAGGATGCCACCGATGAAATACAGCGCCTCTTGCGACAGATCGGCATATTTGTCGCCTGCGAACAAAGGCTTGCCGTCTTTCCAGATCGACATGTTCACATGCATCCCGGTGCCATTGTCGCCAGCGATGGGTTTCGGCATGAAGGTCGCCGATTTGCCGTAAGCCTGCGCCACGTTGTGGATCACATATTTGTATTTCTGGATCTCATCGGCCTGATGGGTCAGCGTGCCGAAAATCAGGCCCAGCTCGTGCTGGCAAGAGGCGACCTCGTGGTGGTGCTTGTCCACTTTCATGCCCATCCGCTTCATCGTGGACAGCATTTCGGACCGCATTTCCTGTGCATCATCAATCGGGTTGACCGGGAAATAGCCGCCCTTGATGCCCGGACGATGGCCGGTATTGCCCATTTCATATTCGGTGTCAGTGTTCCATGCGCCGTCCAGCGCATCGACCTGATAGGACACTTTGTTCATCGACACGCTGAAACGCACATCGTCGAAGACAAAGAATTCGGCCTCTGGCCCGAAAAAGGCGGAATCGCCGATGCCAGAGGATTTCAGATATTCCTCGGCCTTGACGGCGGTGCCGCGCGGGTCGCGGTCATAGGGTTCCATCGTATCGGGTTCGACCACGTTGCAATGGATGCAGATCGTCTTTTCGGCATAGAACGGATCGACATAGGCGCTGGAGGCGTCGGGCATCAGTTTCATGTCGGATTGGTCGATGGATTTCCAGCCTGCGATGGACGAGCCGTCGAACATGAAGCCTTCGTCAAGGAAGTCTTCGTCGACAAGATCGGCAACCACGGTGACGTGTTGCAACTTGCCGCGCGGGTCGGTGAAGCGGATATCGACGTAATCGACCTCTTCATCCTTGATCAGTTTGAGAACAGCTTTCTTGTCCATTCTTGGGCACCTTTCTGTAGTATCTCGGGTTTTGCTTGGCGAACGCCCGACCGGGCGGCGGAAAGCGGTGTTAAAGGGCTTCGTCGCCGGATTCGCCAGTCCTGATCCGGATGGCCTGTTCGACGGAGGAAACGAAAATCTTGCCATCGCCGATCTTGTCGGTTTTGGCGGCGGCAATGATCGCCTCGATTGCGCCATCAACCTGATCGTCGGGCAGCACAACCTCGATCTTTACCTTGGGCAGGAAATCGACGACATATTCAGCACCGCGATAGAGTTCGGTATGGCCTTTCTGACGCCCGAAGCCTTTGACCTCGACCACCGACAGACCCTGCACGCCCATGTCTTGCAGCGCTTCTTTCACCTCGTCCAGCTTGAACGGCTTGATGATCGCCTCGATCTTTTTCATGGCATGCGACTCCTTGGATTTCAGTCACAGCGGTGAGACCATTTCTGTTGCACGGGGACAATTCGTGGCAAAGTCCTGATGCGGATGCGCCGCCGGAAACAGAGGCTGGTGATTATGGATTGTGCGGGATGACTAAATAGTGTGCGAAATGAAAACTTAGGGGCCAATCTTTTGACTTATTTGCTGACAGCCGCCCAAATGACCGCCATCGAACAGGCCGCGATCGCGCAGGGCGCGGTGACCGGATCCGCCTTGATGCTGCGGGCGGGGCGCGCTGTTGTTGACGCGGTCATGGCGCAATGGCCAGAGCTGGCGGCAGCCGGGGGCCAGCCCCCGGACCCCCGGGATATTTCCACTCGAAAGATGGGGCGGCGGGCGCTGGTGCTTTGCGGTGCAGGCAATAATGGCGGTGACGGGTATGTCGTGGCCCAGATACTGCATGCGGCGGGCTGGCATGTGGATGTGCTGGCATGGGCTGGGCGTGGGGCGGGGGCCGGAGCCGGGATCGGAGCCGAGGCGCCCGATGCGCGGGCGCAAGAATTGCTTTGGCGTGCAATGGGGCCGGTGCAGCCGCTGGATGTGGCGGCCTTGCAGCGTTCTGCGGGGGCGGATCTTTGTGTTGATGCGGTTTTTGGCACCGGGTTGTCGCGGCCAGTGGCGGGGGAATTGGCTGCAATCCTTGCCTGTCTGGCCGAGATGGCGCTGCCGCGTCTGGTGGCGGTCGATCTGCCATCGGGTTTGTCGGCAGATCGCGGTCTGGCGCTGGGACAGGTACCGCGGGCTGCGCTGACGGTGACTTTCGACAGCCCCAAGCTGGGCCATTACCTGGCCGAGGGGCCGGAATATTGCGGATGTCTGGTGGTGGCCGATATCGGGCTTGCGCCTTATCGTGATGCGGTGCTGCGCGCGGGTCCGGTGCCGGCTGTGACCTTGGTTGATGCGCTGCCGCCCGATCTGATCCGCGCCTGCGCCAAGGGGCAGGGTCATAAATATACGCATGGCCATGCGCTGGTGCTGGCGGGGGGCAGCGGGCAGGGTGGCGCCGCCCGCCTGGCGGCGCGTGCCGCGCTGCGGGTCGGGGCGGGGGCTGTGACTATTGCCTGCCCGCCTGATGCGATTGCGGAAAATGCGGCGCAGCTTGATGCGATCATGCTGCGCGAGGTCGCCGATGCCGCGGCGCTGCGTGCCGTGTTGCAGGACAAGCGGATCACTGCGCTTTGTCTTGGTCCGGGCTTTGGGCTTGATGCGCGGGCGGCGGCGATGCTGGGCCTGGCCCTTGCCGCCACCCGTCCCGGGCCTGCGCAGGAATCTGGCCCAGAATCCGGCCCAGAATCTGGCCCTGCAAGGCTGGTGCTGGATGCCGATGCGCTGACGCTTTTGGCGCGCGACAAGGCGCTGTTTGCGGCCTTGCATGGCCAGTGCCTGCTGACCCCGCATGACGGCGAATTCGCGCGGCTGTTTCCGGATCTGGCCGAGGCCGGGCTGTCCCGCGTCGCAGCTGTGCGCGCCGCCGCCCAGCGGGCGGGCTGCATCCTGTTGCGCAAGGGCCCTGATACGGTGATTGCCGATCCTTTGGGCGGCTGCACCCTGCACGGGGCGGTTTACGCGCGCCGCGCGCCCTGGCTGGCGACGGCGGGGGCGGGCGATGTGCTGGCGGGGATCATCACCGGGCTCTTGGCGCGGGGATTTGCCCCGTCGCAGGCCGCTGTCACCGCAGCATGGCTGCATGCCGAATCCGCCTTGCATTTCGGCCCCGGTCTGATTGCCGAGGATTTGCCCGAACAGCTGCCCGCCATCTTTCGCAAACTGGGGCTTTAGGCGGTTATTTTCCTCTCGCATCCCGTCACCAGCTTTGCTAGACAGCGCCCAACATGGGGCAGGCCCGAAAACCTGCCCCTTTTGATCATGCGGGTGTGGCGAAATTGGTAGACGCACCAGATTTAGGTTCTGGCGCCGCAAGGCGTGGGGGTTCAAGTCCCTCCACCCGCACCAAGATAGGTAAAAAAGGACAGCAAATGCAGGTCACCGAGACCCTGAACGAAGGCCTCAAGCGCGGCTATGCCATCACCGTCACCGCGGCGGAACTGGACGCGAAGGTTGAAGAAAAGCTCAAAGAAGCGCAGCCAACCATCGAGATGAAAGGCTTTCGCAAGGGCAAGGTCCCGATGGCGCTGCTGCGCAAGCAATATGGCGAGCGTCTGATGGGCGAAGCCATGCAGGACAGCATCGATTCTGCTGTGCGCGCGCATCTGGATGCGACAGGCGACCGGCCCGCAGCCCAGCCCGAGATGAAGATGTCGAACCCCGATTGGACGCCCGGCGATGATGTGCAGGTCGATGTGTCCTATGAAAAGCTGCCCGAGATCCCTGCCGTGGATTTCGCCAAGATCACGATCGACCGCATGGTCGTAAAGGCCGATGATGCCGCCGTGCAGGAAGCGCTGGACAATCTGGCCGCATCGCCGCAGGCCGTGTCCTATGAAGCCAAGAAAACCCAAGCGAAAAAGGACGATCAGGTCGTTCTGGATTTCGTGGGCAAGGTTGATGGCGAAGCCTTTGAAGGCGGTTCCGCCGAAGATTACCCGCTGGTGCTGGGGTCCAATTCCTTTATCCCCGGCTTTGAAGACGGGTTGCTGAAGGTCAAGGCCGGCGAGGTCAAGGATGTCGAGGTGACCTTCCCCGCGGAATATCAGGCCGATCATCTGGCCGGCAAGACAGCCGTCTTTACCTGCACGATCAAAGAAGTCCGCGCGCCCAAAACGCCCGAGATCAATGACGAGCTGGCCACGAAATTCGGCGCCGAGGATCTGGCCACGCTCAAGACCCAGATCGCCGACCGGCTGGAGGCTGAATATAGCGGTGCCTCGCGCGCGCTGGCCAAACGCGCCTTGCTGGATCAGCTTGATGGCGTCGTCAGCTTTGATCTGCCCGCCGCTTTGGTCGAGGCCGAAGCCAACCAGATCGCGCATCAACTGTGGCACGAGGAAAACCCCGAGGTGCAGGGCCATGATCACCCCGAGATCACGCCCACCGAAGAGCATAAATCCTTGGCCGAACGCCGCGTGAAACTGGGCCTGTTGCTGGCCGATATCGGCCAGAAGGCCGAGGTGAAGGTCACCGATCAGGAAATGACCCAAGCCATCATGAACCAGGCCCGCCAATATCCCGGCCAGGAACGCCAGTTCTTTGAATTCGTGCAGCAGAACGCACAATTCCGCCAGCAATTGCAGGCCCCGATGTTCGAGGACAAGGTTGTCGACCATATCCTTGCCGCCGCGACCGTGACGGAAAAAGAAGTCAGCAAGGACGATCTGCAAAAAGCGGTCGAAAAGCTGGAAGAAGAATAAGCGCGACAGCATGTCGTGACGGAAAAGGGCGCCTGCGGGCGCCCTTTTTTGTTGGGGTGGGCGTAGATGTGGTTGTCGGTTATGCGGACTTTGTTGCCATTGGATATCCCAACAACAATCGCTATCCTGCGCGGTAGAGCGTTATTGAAGAGGCTGGATTGAAAAAGGTAATCATCACTGGATCAAACGGTGTCGGGAAAAGCCACTTCGCTGCAAAGTTAGCTTTGGCCCGACCAGAAGTTCCTGTGATCTCTTTCGATGCGATCAAGCTCCAGAAGGACTGGCGTCAACGCCCACGCGCTGAGATAGATGCTGCTCTGGCGGAAGCGCTTGAAAAAGAGGCGTGGATACTTGAAGGCGGCCCAAGTCTTTTGGCTCAAGCTGTTGAGAAGGCTGACGTTTTGGTTTGGCTGGACCCTCCAGAACATGTCAGGGCGTGGCGGCTTGCTACCCGCCCGTGGAAACATCGTGGCAAGACCAGATCAGAACTTCCACCCGGCAACATTGATTGGCCGTGGCAGCAATACAAATTCGCCATTCGCAGTCTCAAGAATAGATCGAAGTTCCGCACTTACATCTCAGACGTTTTCGGTAGCGCAGATGGACCGCAAAAGTGGCGATGCCGCAACGAAAACGACCGCAACGAAGTGATCACGCGGTGGGCCAAAGCTTCGATCTAGGAGATGCTTTGGGCTCGAAGCGGAGATTGCGCACCGAAGACGCTCGTCTGCGTCTTGGTGTGGCGCAATGTCAAGATGCGCTCTGCCTTAGCCCTTTTTTGTTGGCTCACGGGTGCTGCTGCCATAAAGCGACCGCAAAGCGGACCCATAATTTCCGTTTTCAGGCGGCAGCATCACGGATGTGTGATGACATGCAAAGCGAGGGTCGCCAGTATGCTAAGACGGTTTCTATTCGCGGTGGTCCTGAGTTCGGCCGCAGGGACAGCGGCGGTCGCATGTCCCGATTTTACGATTGCGCCGCAGCAATCCTTTCAGGCGACGGGCAAGGAGCTTTATGCGCCGAGGCAGTTCGAGGTCGGCGCGGGCGGCCAGCATGCACTGGGCGATTGCCCGCAAATCCGGCCTAGCACGGATGTGGGGGCGGGGTATTTCCCGGCCTCTCCGGATTTCTCGTTCGCGCTATCGGGGATGCAGCCTTACCGACTTGTCATCAGCGTTGTCAGCCGATGCGATGCGGCACTGTTGATCAATACCGCGACGGCGACGTGGTATTATGACGACGACGATAACGGCAATCTTGATCCGCTGATCACCCTGACGCAGCCCGCGGACGGGCGGATCGACATCTGGATCGGCACCTATGACGGGTCTTATTGCGACGCGGTCTTGCAGCTGGAAACCTTCGACCGCTGAACGGGCAGGGCCGCCCAAACAAAAAGGGCCGCTGGCATGTGCCGCGGCCCTTTTTCATTCTGTAAAGTCGCGGTTTAGCCGCGGTCGTCGTCGCCGAATTCGTCGGCAGCGCCGCCGATATCGTCGAACAATTCCTGGATCTCGAACTCTGCGGCGGCCTCTTCTTCGGCGGCCAGTTCGGCGATGGATTTGCCGGCTTCCTGAAGCTGGGCCTCTTCGGCAGAGCGTGCGACGTTCAGCGTGATCGTGGCATCGACTTCGGGGTGCAGGTTGACCAGCACGTCATGCAGGCCAAGATCCTTGATCGCACCGGTCAGAACGATCTGACCTTTGTTGATGCTGAAACCGGCCTTTGTCGCGGCTTCGGCGGCATCGCGGGGCGTGACCGACCCGTAAAGCGCGCCACCATCCGAGGCAGAGCGGATGATCACGAAACGCTGACCATCCAGCTTTTCGGCCAGTGCCTGGGCCTCTTTCTTGGTTTCGAGGTTGCGGGCTTCCATCTGGGCCTTTTCAGCCTCGAAACGGGCCATATTGGCCGCGTTCACGCGCAGGGCTTTGCCCTGTGGCAGCAGGAAGTTGCGGGCATAGCCGTCCTTGACGGACACAACTTCGCCCATCTGACCGAGTTTTGCCACGCGTTCGAGAAGAATGATATCCATGATATGTCCTTACTTTACAGCGTATGGCAGCAGGGCAAGGAACCGGGCACGCTTGATCGCACGGGCGAGCGCGCGCTGGTTCTTGGCTCCGACAGCGGTGATACGGGCGGGGACGATCTTGCCGCGCTCAGAGATATAGCGCTGCAGGGTGCGTGTGTCCTTATAGTCGATCTTGGGCGCGTCATTGCCTTCGAACGGATCGGACTTGCGACGGCGGAAGAATGGTTTGGTTGCCATGATTGCTATCCTTTACTGATCAACGACGTTCGCGGCGTTCGCCGCCACGGTCAGGGCGGTCACCCCGGTCGCCGCGCTCTTCACGCTTTTGCATCTGGACCGAAGGGCCGTCTTCATGGGCATCGACCTTGATGGTCAGCACACGCATGACGTCTTCGTGCAGGCGCATCAGGCGTTCCATTTCCTGGATCGCAGGTGCGGGCGCATCGGTGCGCAGCAGGGCATAATGGCCCTTGCGGTTCTTGTTGATCTTATAGGCCATCGTCTTGACGCCCCAATATTCGTTTTCCAGCATCTTGCCGCCATTGTCGGCAAGAACGGTCCCGAAATGTTCGATCAGGGCTTCGGCTTGCGTGTTGGACAAGTCCTGACGCGCAATCATCACATGCTCATACAGCGGCATGCATACTCCAGTTCTTTTCTCGGCGCATTTCAAAGCATGGGGCAGTGACCCTTCTGCACCCCATCCACGAGAGCCTGCGCAGTTCATCATATTCGCAGAAGGATGGGGCCTTATACGCAGCTTGGGCGGCAATGCAAGCCTTGGCCGCCGGTTTTGCCGCAGCGCCGCGATTTGGGCAAAATCGCCTGCGCGCAGAGCGATGCGCGGCGTGTCGCCGAACATTGTCTGTTCGGAATTGCGCAATTGTGTTTCGCGGCCTCAACAGGCTTATGGGGCCTGCACAAACATTGGAGTTGCCCCATGAAAAAGATCCTTTCGACCGCCGCCCTGGCCACGCTGTTGGCCGCGCCCGTCGTCGCCGAAACCTATGTCCTGGACGCCAGCCACAGCCAGATCGTCTTTAGCTATGACCATCTGGGGTTTTCGACAACCTATGGCATGTTCTCGGGCTTTGAGGGCGAAATCGACTTTGACCAGGCAGATCCCGCCGCATCCTCGGTCAATGTGTCTTTCCCCGTGCGCACAATGCTGACCGGCTGGGAAGGCCGTTTCAACCATTTCATGAGCGCGGATTTCTTTGACGCGGCCGATGATGAAATGGTCAGCTTTACCTCGACCGCGATCGAGGTCACAGGCGACAATACCGCCCTGATCACCGGTGATCTGACGCTGAACGGCGTGACCAAAAGCGTCGTGCTGGACGCCACGCTGAACCAGGCCGGCATGCATCCGATGGAAAACAAGGCCTGGGCCGGTTTCGACGCGACCACCACGCTGCTGCGGTCCGATTTCAACGTTGGCAATTTCGCGCCTTTCGTCAGCGATGAAGTCGAAGTGATGATCTCGATCGAGGCGATGGCAGCCGAATAAGCGCCGTCGCGCGATCATCAGCGCTGCAAGACACCGCGCCGGGGCAATCCGGCGCGGTTTTTCGTCTCTGCGCTAGCTGCGCATGCGAAAGGCCTGCGCGATTGCCAGCGGCGCGAATGGGGCAGGGAAGGCGCGGAAAAACAGCTCTCCGTCGACATCGACCAGCCGGGCGTCCAGCAGCTCGACCGCGATGGCGCAGATGGCGCGCTCTTCACCCGATTTGCTGCAGCTATAGACGTTGCGATTGCCAATATTCACGTTTGAAAACTCGACCCCATTGATCGAGAGCGTGACGCCATTATCGCCGTCTTGCGGTGTGCCATGCTGCAAGACCAAAGCATCGGTTTCCATATAGCCGGTGACAAAGGCATAATAGATGTCGGGGTTGTCGATGACCTGGCGCGCATAAAGCGGCAGATCCTCCCCTGCATGCGGCCCGGCGGCGGCGGTGCGATAGGCGTCGGACAGCAATCTTGCCGCCTGCGGGGCCGTGATCCGCCGCACCTGCGTATTGGTGGCCGTGATCGAGGCGTCAAAGGCTAGGCTGCCAGAGGCTTGCACCACGCCGCGCCGGACAAGATCTGCCGAGGCCCCCAAAACCCGCGATGACGACAGATTTGCCGACCCTTGGCTGGCATAAAGCGAATCGTCGATCTGCAGATCAAGGTTCAGCTCGGTCAGGGCCGGCCCGTCGCCTGACATGTCCAAAAGATAGACCTGGCCCGGAAATTCGGCGGCCGAGGCAAAGCTACGCGCCTGCGATATAAAGGCATAATCATATTGCGTGTTTTGCAATTCGGCGCAGGCAGAGCCTGTCAAAAACACGGAAAACAAGATGGCAGCGCGGCGCATGGGATCCTCCGGCGGGCATGGCTTGGGTCCCTGCGGATGATAGGGGGTAAGCGGTTTCGCGCTCAAGCAGAAAATTGCGCAGGCCATGCTGGCGGGGCTGCGCGGCTGGGGGGCGGCGGGGTGAACCCCGCCCTACGGGTCCGGATCTTGCGCGGCGGGCGTAAGGCGGGGTTACCCCCGCCGCACCGGCGCAAAGCTTTGTCTTTGGTCGCGCGCTATTGGGTTGCGCTGACCGCCAATGTCACGTCCACCGCAAAGCCCAGGCTGCTTTCATCCGCCATCGACGCGCCGATGCCGAAATCGCGCCGGTCCAGCGTCAGGGTGCCGGACATCTCGGCGGTATCGCCCGCAATTGTCAGATCGAAGGGAAAGCTGACCGGCAGGCTGGCGCCTTTGATCGTCAGCATCCCATCGGCGCTATAGCCTGCGTCATCTTGCAGGATCGTGCCCGTGAATGTCGCGGTCGGATAGGTGGCGCTGTCAAAGAAATCGGCCCCCATGGCTTGGGATGTCACCGACCCCAGCGTCAGCGAGGCAATAGAGATCGTCGTCGTAACCTCGCCCGCGATACCTGTGGCGGCGGGATCGAAACTGATCGCGGCGGTCCAATCGGTGAAACTGCCCGCAACGGGGCTACCAAGCTGGGTCACGCTGATCCCGATCGTGCCCGCTGTCACCGTCCAGTCAGAGGCGACAGCCGCCAGCGTCGGGCGCGTCTGGGCCTGTTCGGCGCTGAACAGCCCCGCTGCGGCGGCCCCCCCCGTGGCCAGCGCAAAGACCAAGGCGGCGCTGACAGGGGCGGCAAGGCTGCCTTGATGCGCGGGCATCAGCGGGGCATCGGCCTTGCCGAACCACATCCGCCGCAGCGTGGCATCCTTGTCGATCAGATGATGTTTCAGCGCGCCTGCGACATGCAGCAAGATCGCGACAATCATGATATTGGCAAAGAGCCAATGCAGGCTGGCCATGATATCGGCCAGCGCGGCTGATTTGGGCACCAGGGGCAGGTCTTGCCCGATGGGCAGCAAGATCGGGGCGAAACCGCTGGTGGCGGCGTGATGCACCCAGCCGGTCAGCGGCACGGCGACCAGGCTGATGTAAAGCGTCCAATGCACCATGGCGGCCAGCGCTGATTGCAGCTTGTGATGCGGGTTCAGATCGCCGGGCTTGGTCTGGCTCAGCGCCCAGAGGATTCGCGCCAGCGCCACCGCAAACAGGATCACCCCCAGCGTCTTATGCACCGAGAAAAGCTGCGCCTTCAGCGCCAGTTCCGCGTCATTTTCATAGGGCAGCCGTTCGGCGATGATCCCCAAGGGCGCGATGGCCAGGATCAGCCCGGCGGTCAGCCAGTGAAAGGTTTTGGTAACGGTGCCATAGCTACGGGCAGTATTGGAAACGGACATGGATCAACCTCTTTGCATGGTTTGCAGATAGCAGCCCGCCCCGGTCCCGCATAGGCGCTGTCATGCAGAGCCTTTGTGCAAATCTGCGCGGGTCCCAGTTTGCTTGCCGTGTCCGGTTGCGCAGGGTAAACCCGCCTGACCAGACAATTTGAAGGAGAAGCTCTAGATGCGGGCATTCGTTTTTCCCGGCCAGGGGGCGCAGACAATCGGGATGGGGCGCGCACTTGCCAGCGCCTATCCCGCGGCACAGGCCGTGTTCGACGAGGTTGACGAGGCTTTGGGCGAAAAGCTGTCCGCGCTGATCTGGGAGGGCGATATCGACACGCTGACCCTGACGCAGAATGCGCAGCCTGCCCTGATGGCCACGTCGCTGGCCACGATCCGCGCGCTGGAGGTCGAAGGCGTCGATATCACCGCCGCCCGTTTCGTGGCGGGCCATTCGCTGGGCGAATATGCCGCCCTTGCTGCTGCGCGCGCCCTGACCATTGCCGATACCGCCCGCCTGCTGCGCATCCGTGGCCGCGCCATGCAGGATGCCGTGCCGGTGGGTGTCGGCGCGATGGCGGCCCTGTTGGGGCTGGATTTCGACCAGGCCCGCGCCGTCGCCGAAGACGCCGCCCAGGGCGAGATCTGCGAGGCTGCCAATGACAATGATCCGGGGCAGGTGGTTGTGTCTGGCCATAAGGCCGCCGTGGAACGCGCGCTGGATATCGCCAAGGCCAAGGGGGCCAAACGCGCGATCCTGTTGCCGGTTTCGGCACCTTTTCATTGCAGCCTGATGGCCCCGGCCGCCGATGTGATGGCCAAGGCGCTGGACTCTGTGGCGATCAATCCGCCGGTCGTGGGGCTGGTGGCCAATGTGCTGGCCGATGTCGTCACCGACCCTGCCGAGATCCGCAGATTGCTGGTCGCGCAGGTCACCGGATCGGTGCGCTGGCGCGAAAGTGTCGCCTTCATGGCCGCGCAGGGTGTGACCGATATCTATGAAATCGGCGCGGGCAAGGCGCTGTCCGGCATGGTCAAGCGGATCAACCGCGACCTGACGGCCAGCGCTGTCGGAACCCCCGAAGACGTGGTGGCCATGGCGGCTTCCTTGCAGGAATAAAGGAATACAGATGTTTGATTTGACTGGAAAAAATGCGCTGATCACCGGGGCGTCCGGGGGCATTGGCGGCGCGATCGCCAAGGCGCTTTACGAGGCGGGTGCCACCGTCGCGCTGTCCGGCACGCGGGTCGCGCCGCTGGAAACGCTGGCCGCATCGCTTGGCCCGCGCGCCCATGTGCTGCCTTGCAACCTGTCGGATGCCGATGCCGTGAATGCGCTGCCCAAAGAGGCCGCTGATCTGTTGGGGTCCGTCGATATTCTGGTGAACAATGCCGGCATCACCCGCGACAACCTGTTCATGCGCATGTCCGACGAGGAATGGTCATCCGTGCTGGAGGTCAACCTGACATCCACCATGCGCCTGTGCAAAGGCGTCATTCGCGGCATGATGAAGGCGCGCTGGGGGCGGATCGTGAATATCTCTTCCATCGTGGGGGCGACCGGCAATCCGGGGCAGGCGAATTATGCAGCCAGCAAAGCGGGGATGGTCGGCATGTCGAAATCCATCGCCTATGAGGTCGCCAGCCGCGGCATCACCGTCAATTGCGTGGCCCCCGGTTTCATCACCACCGCCATGACCGACAAGCTGAATGATGATCAGAAAGCCGCGATCCTGACGCAGGTGCCCGCAGGCCGCATGGGCGAGGCCCAAGAGATCGCCGCCGCCGTGCTGTATCTGGCCAGCAACGAGGCTGCCTATGTCACCGGCAGCACCTTGCATGTGAATGGCGGGATGGCCATGCTTTGACACCGGCTGGCGGGGAATCCGTTTGCTAAGACGGAATTCTCTGCTATGAGCCTCGCAGCTTGAAGATGCGGTGAACCTCCGCTTTGCTAAATCCCGCAAGGGAATCTGAAAACGGGCACCTGCCCAGAAAGACATGAGGAATTGACATGAGCGATGTCGCAGACCGCGTACGCAAGATCGTTGTAGAACATCTTGGTGTTGAAGAAGACAAAGTGACGGAGACTGCGTCCTTCATTGATGATCTGGGTGCAGACAGCCTTGATACCGTGGAATTGGTCATGGCTTTCGAAGAGGAATTCGGGATCGAGATCCCCGATGATGCCGCCGAAACCATCCAGACCTTTGGCGACGCCGTGAAATTCATTTCCAGCGCGCAGTAAAACGCGGCCCTACGGGGTTGCGGGCGGCGTCCTTCGGGGCGCCGTTTTGCTTTGGCGCGCAGCTTTGCGCCCGCGTGATCATTGCTGCACTTGCCCCTTGCTGGCGGGCTGGGCTATCACGTTCAAAACACACCAAGAGGTGAGGACATCAGATGCGCCGTGTCGTTGTAACTGGGTTAGGATTGGTCACGCCGCTGGCTGACGGGGTCGAAAAGACATGGGATCGCCTGCTGGCCGGGCAATCGGGGGCGGGCCGGATCACCGGTTTTGATCCCAGCAAGCTGACCACGCAATATGCCTGCGAAGTGCCCTTGGGCGATGGCAGTGACGGGACTTTCAACCCCGATGCCTATATGGAACCCAAAGAACAGCGCAAGGTCGATACCTTTATCCTGTTCGGCATGGCCGCCGCCCAGCAAGCGATCGAGGATGCAGGCTGGCAGCCCACCGACCGCGCCGATCTGGACCGCACCGGGGTGATGATCGGCTCTGGCATCGGCGGGCTGAATTCCATCGCCGACACGGCCGTGATGATGGCTGAAAAAGGCCCGCGCCGGGTGTCGCCTTTCTTTGTGCCGGGTGCGTTGATCAATCTGATCTCGGGGCAGGTCTCGATCCGTTACGGCTTTCGTGGCCCGAACCATGCGCCAGTGACCGCCTGTTCCACCGGCGCGCATGCCATCGGCGATGCGTCGCGTCTGATCATGTTCGGCGATGCCGATGTGATGATCGCAGGCGGCGCAGAGGCCGCGATTTGCGAATTGGGCATTGCCGGTTTCAATGCCTGCAAGGCCCTGTCCACCGCCCATAATGACGATCCGACCAAGGCCAGCCGCCCCTGGGATCGCGACCGTGACGGGTTTGTCATGGGCGAAGGCGCGGGGATTGTCGTGCTGGAAGAATATGAACATGCCAAGGCGCGCGGCGCCAAGATTTACGCCGAGGTGCTGGGCTATGGCCTGTCGGGCGATGCCCATCACATCACAGCCCCGCCCCCCGACCATGAAGGCGCCGAACGCGCGATGCGCGCCGCCTGCCGCAATGCGGGCATCGACCCCGCGCAGATTGATTACGTCAATGCGCATGGCACATCGACCATGGCCGATACGATCGAATTGGGCGCGGTGGAACGGCTTGTCGGGCCGCAGGCGGCGGCGAAACTGACCATGTCATCAACCAAATCCGCCACGGGGCATTTGTTGGGGGCCGCTGGCGCGATCGAGGCCGTGTTTTCCATCCTCGCGATCCGCGATCAGGTGGCACCGCCGACGATCAACCTTGATAACCCCGATGTGGAAACCACCGTGGACCTGTGCGCCAATGCCAAGCGCGCACGCCGGATCGATGTGGCCCTGTCCAATTCCTTTGGCTTTGGCGGCACCAATGCCAGCGTGATCTTTGGGAAAATCGCCTGATGTGGCGGCATATCGCGGCCAATTTCCTGACCTTTTTGACCGTGGCCCTGTTCTTGTTGGCAGGGGTGATCGGCTGGGGCATGAAACAATACCGCGATCCCGGCCCCTTGGCGCAAGCGATCTGTTTCCAGGTGCCCAGCGGCGCGTCGATGTCGCGGGTGACAGAATCGCTGGTGGCGCAGGGCGCGGTCAGCAGTGGCACGATCCTGCGCATCGGGGCCGATTACAGCGCAACATCGGGCCTGTTGAAAGCAGGCAGCTTTCTGGTGCCCGAGGCCGCCTCGATGGCGCAAATCATGGAGATCATCACCCGCGGCGGGGCCAATAGCTGCGGCACCGAGGTGATCTACAGGATCGGCGTGAACCAGCTGCAAGGCGTGGTGCGCGAACTTGACCCCGCAACCAACCGCTATGTCGAACGCGCCAGCTTTGACCCGCTGACCGAGGAAGAACCCGCCATCTATAGCGAGGTCCGCGCGCAGGATGATACGCGTTTGCGCGTGGTGCTGGCCGAAGGCGTGACCAGCTGGCAGGTGCTGAATGCGCTGCAAGCGATCAGCGCGCTGGATGCGGATGTGACCGAAACCCCGCCCGAAGGCATGCTGGCGCCGGCCAGCTATGAATTCACCCCCGGCACGCCGGTCTCTGCGATTCTGGCGCAGATGATCGCGCGGCAAGAGGCGATCATCGCCGAGGCCTGGGCCAATCGGCAAGACGACCTGCCGCTGGCCAGCCCCGAGGATATGCTGATTCTGGCCAGTATCATCGAAAAGGAAACCAGCGAGGTCGATGAACGCAGGCAGGTCGCCAGCGTCTTTATCAACCGGCTGCGCCAGGGGATGCGCCTGCAAACCGACCCCACCGTGATCTATGGCGTCACGCGCGGGCAGGGCGTGCTGGGGCGCGGCATCCGGCAAAGCGAATTGCGCGCCGATAACCCCTGGAACACCTATGTGATCGACGGGCTGCCAGCGACGCCGATTGCCAATCCGGGGCAGGCCAGTATCGCGGCGGCGGTGAACCCTGATCAGACTGCCTATATCTTTTTCGTCGCAGATGGCACGGGCGGGCATACGTTCACCACCAATCTGGCCGATCACAACCGCGCCGTGGCCGTCTGGCGCCGGATCGAGGCGGAACGCCAGTCCAACCAGTAATCACCTGAAAAGATGAACAAATTGACAAGGGGTCGCACGGGTGCCGGGCGGCCCTTTGTTGCTTTTTGGGCCATTTTGGGATAGGGTCGGCAGGCTAGATGGCGTGACGGGATGGTCCGCCACTCGACCTGCGGAAGGCTCCCAACAGGTCACATCATCATGACGGCACGACACGACCACGACCCTGATCACCAATCCGATCACCAATCTGGCCCCGGCAGGCAAGCCAAGACAGAAAGACAGGCGCAGATCGATGCGCAGGCGCGGGTGACGGAAATCACCACGCTTTTTGCGCGCATCCGCGGCGTGCTGGATCACAGCCTGCGGATCGCTGACGATCTGGCCGAGGATACGCCGCGCATTCTTATCACCCGTATGGATCAATTGATCGCGGCGCATCTGAAGGTGCTGACCGCCGAGGAGGCTTTCAATGCTGCCCAAAACGCAAACCCCGGCGATATCGACCAGCTCGACAGCATCCGCGATGACCTTGGGCGCAGGCTTGATCGCCTCCGCGCCAGTCTCGGTGCAACGGGCGTTTCTGGCCAGCCTGAGTGACGCCGAATTGCAGGCGCTGCCCTATCTGTTTGCCTTCTGGGCGATGCCCCATCAGTTGCCGCCGCCGGGCGATTGGCGCAATTGGGTGATCCTGGGCGGGCGCGGGGCGGGCAAGACCCGCGCCGGGGCGGAATGGGTGCGCAGCATGGCGACAGGGCCGGCGCGCCGGATCGCGGTGATCGGCGAAACCTATCACCAGGCGCGCGAAGTGATGGTCTTTGGCGATAGCGGGATCATGGCGGTCTGCCCGCCCGGCCAGCGGCCAAAATGGATCGCGACCCGCCAGATGCTGGTCTGGCCCAATGGCGCGCAGGCGGCGCTGTTTTCCGCCCAAGACCCCGAGGCCCTGCGCGGCCCGCAATTCGACGCCGCCTGGGTGGATGAATTGGCCAAATGGCGCAAGGCGGCGGCGACATGGGATATGCTGCAATTCGGGCTGCGGCTGGGCGATGCGCCACGGGTCTGCGTGACGACGACACCGCGCCGGCAGGCCTTGTTGCGCAAAGTGCTGGACCGGCCCGGCACCGTGGTCACCCATGCGCCCACCAGCGCCAACCGCGCCAATCTGGCCGAGGGTTTCCTGGCCGAGATGGCGGCGGAATATGCCGGCACGGCATTGGGGCGGCAGGAATTGGACGGGGTGATGCTTGATGATGTGCAGGGCGCATTATGGCAGATGGGTGCGCTGGCGGCCTGTCAGCGCGACATCGCACCGCCGCTGACGCGGATCGTCGTCGCGCTCGACCCGCCCACCACGGCCCATGCCGGATCGGATGCCTGCGGGATCATCGTCGCGGGCGTGGTGATGCAGGGGCCAGTGCAGGACTGGCGCGGCTATGTGCTCGAAGATGCAAGCCTGCAAGGCGCCAGCCCCGATCAATGGGCGCGCGCCGCCATTGCCGTCATGGCGCGCCATCAGGCCGACAGGCTGGTGGCCGAGGTCAACCAGGGCGGCGATATGGTCGCCGCCGTGATCCGCCAGATCGACCCGCTGGTGCCATTGCGCACGGTCCATGCCAGCCGCGGCAAAGTGGCCCGCGCCGAACCTGTCGCGGCGCTTTATGAACAAGGCCGCGTGCGGCATCTGCGCGGGCTTGGCGATCTGGAAGACCAGATGTGCCAGATGACCAGCGCGGGCTATGAAGGGCGCGGCTCGCCCGACCGGGTCGATGCTTTGGTCTGGGCGCTGCATGATCTGATGATCGGCCCGGCCCAAAACTGGCGCAACCCCCAGATCAGGGGGCTGTGACCATCGCCGCCCTGGGGCGGCTCGGGCGCGCCGCGCGGGAGTATTTTTGGAAAAAAGAAGGCAGGGGCAAGGCGCACCCTTGCCCATCTTCCGAGCCCAAATATCCCCGCCGGAGGCCCAAAAGTTTTTTGGCGCAGCGCCGCAACCCCCACCGTACGCTGCTGTAACCGCATCCTCAACCTGCTGCGCTAGGCTTCTTGCAACGTCGCAATGATCGTTTCGAGGAGAAAAGATGTTTGATTTCCTGAACCGCAAACCCCCCGCGCCAGCCCAGGTCAAAACGTCGGCCACCGGGCGCGTGGTCGCGCTGCAGGGGGCGGGCCGCGTCGCCTGGTCGCCGCGCGATGTGGTTTCGCTGACGCGGACCGGGTTTCTGGGCAATCCGGTCGGCTTTCGCGCCGTGCGCCTGATAGCAGAGGCCGCCGCCGCGATCCCGCTACTCGTGCAGGATGATGACCATCGCTATGACCACCACCCGGTGCAGGCGCTGCTGGCGCGCCCCAATGCCGCCCAGGGCCGCGCCGAATTGCTGGAGGCCCTGTTTGGCCAGCTGCTGCTGACCGGCAATGGCTATCTGGAGGCGGTGGCGGGCGATGCGCTGCCCGCTGAAATCCATGTGCTGCGCTCGGACCGGATGGCGGTGGTGCCCGGACCCGATGGCTGGCCCATGGCCTATGAATATAATGTCGATGGCCGCAAGCACCGCTTTGCCGTTGCCGAGGATCATTCTGCGATCTGCCATGTCAAAAGCTTTCATCCGCAGGATGATCATTACGGGTTTTCCGCGCTCCAGGCCTGTGCCGCTGCGATTGATGTGCATAATGCCGCCTCACGCTGGTCCAAGGCCTTGCTCGACAATGCGGCACGGCCTTCGGGTGCGATTGTCTATCGCGGCGCGGATGGTCAATCCGCGTTGACCAGCGATCAATATGACCGCCTTGTCAGCGAGATGGAAAGCCAGCACCAGGGCGCGCGCAATGCGGGCCGGCCGATGCTGCTGGAAGGCGGGCTGGATTGGAAACCGATGGGGTTTTCGCCCTCGGATATGGAATTCCAGAAAACCAAGGAGGCCGCCGCGCGCGAGATTGCCATCGCCTTTGGTGTGCCGCCGATGCTGCTGGGGATTCCCGGTGACGCGACCTATGCCAATTACCAAGAGGCCAACCGCGCCTTTTACCGCCTGACGGTGCTGCCTTTGGCGACCCGCGTGGCATCGGTCATCGCGGACTGGCTGTCGGATTTTTCCGGCCAGCGCATCGAGATCCGCCCTGACAGCGACCAGATCGCCGCGCTGTCGCATGAGCGCGACAGCCTGTGGGCGCGGGTCGGGGCGGCTGCGTTCCTCAGTGATGCGGAAAGGCGCCGCCTGTTGGGCCTGCCCGCGCAGGAGGTCGGCCAGCATGGATGACAAGGTGATTACCCTGCGCGGCCAGCGCCGCGCGCCGCCGCCGCCGGCATCGGATTTCTGGTTCGCGCAGGTCGATCTGCGCCTGGGCCGGATCGAAAGCACCGTCGCGCGGCTGGCGTGGCACATCTGGATCGCGGTCTGCACTGGCGCGGCGCTGCTGGTCCTGGAGATCGTCAAAGCATTGAGCAAAGGCATATCATGATTCTGGAACATAAATTCTGCACCGGCCCCCAGCATGTGACATTCACCGACGGGCAGGTGATCAGCGGCTATGCCTCCTTGTTCGGCAAATCCGACCAGGGCGGCGATATCGTCGAGCCGGGCGCTTATCGCATCAGCCTGGCCAAGGGCCGCCGGATCAAGATGCTCTGGCAGCATGATCCGGCCCAGCCCATCGGCATCTGGGACGAGGTGGTCGAGGATGCGCGCGGCCTTTGGGTCAAGGGCCGTCTGCTGACCGATGTCGCCCGCGCCCGCGAGGCCGCGAGCCTGATCGCCGCAGGGGCGATTGACGGGCTGTCCATCGGCTATCGCACCCTGCGCGCCCATAAAGATGCCAGCGGCGCGCGCCGCCTGTCGGAACTGGATCTGTGGGAAGTGTCGCTGGTCACCTTTCCGATGCTGCCCGAGGCCCGTGTCACCGCCAAGGCCGAGGCCCGCAACACAGATGATCTGCACCGTCTTGCGCGCGCCTTTGCGCAGGCGCGCCGCCTGCTGCCCCCGCTTTAACCCCGCATGTCAAAGGAAAACCCCATGACCACACCCGTGCCCACACCCGTGCCCAAGGCCCGGATCGCAGATGATCTGTCCGCGCCGGAACTGACCGATGCCATCGCCGGATTTCTGGCTGATTTCACCACTTTTACCAACGGCCTGCAGGCCAAACTTCAAAGACAGGATGACCGCATGAACAAGCTGGATCGCAAGACCATGATGAATGCCCGCAGTGCGCTGGCCACAGGGGCCACGCCCGAGGCGCCGCATCAGAAAGCCTTTGCCGCCTATCTGCGCTCGGGCGATGATGATGCCCTGCGCGGGCTGGATCTGGACGGCAAGGCGATGTCCTCGGCCATGGCGGCCGATGGGGGCTATCTGGTGGACCCGCAGACCGCCGAGACGATCAAGGGGACTTTGTCCTCGACCGCGTCCTTGCGGGCTGTGGCCAGCGTTGTGACGGTGGATGCCACATCCTATGATGTGCTGGTCGATCACAGCGAAATGGGCGCGGGCTGGGCCACGGAAACCGGCACTCTGACCGAAACCACCACGCCGCAGATCGACCGGATCAGCATTGCGCTGCATGAACTTTCGGCCTTGCCCAAGGCGTCGCAGCGTCTGCTGGATGACAGCGCCTTTGATATCGAAGGCTGGCTGGCAGGCCGGATCGCGGATAAATTCGCCCGCTCCGAGGCGGGGGCCTTTATCAATGGCGATGGTCTGGACAAGCCCAAGGGCATGCTGACCTATCCGCAGGTCGAAAACGAGATCTGGGAATGGGGCAATATCGGTTTCGTCTCTACGGGCGTTGCGGGCGGCATCCAATCGGGCGATCCGATTGTGGATCTGGTCTATGCTTTGGGGGCGGTCTACCGCGCCAATGCGACATTCGTGATGAATTCCAAGACCGCCGGCACGATCCGCAAGCTCAAAGACAATGACGGCCGGTTCTTGTGGTCGGACGGTCTGGCCGCGGGGGAACCTGCGCGGCTGATGGGCTATCCGGTGCTGGTCGCCGAGGATATGCCCGATATCGCTCCCGGGTCTGCCGCGATTGCCTTTGGTGATTTCGGGGCGGGCTATACCGTGGCCGAACGTCCCGATCTGCGCGTGCTGCGCGATCCGTTCTCGGCCAAGCCGCATGTGCTGTTTTATGCCACCAAGCGCGTGGGCGGTGCGGTCAGCGATTTCGCCGCGATCAAGCTGCTGAAATTCGCGGTCAGCTAAGCCTGACCCGATAGGGCGCGCGCGATCCTTTGCGCGTGGCCCGGCCCCCGGATGCAGGCCTGTCCTGCCATGTCTAGCAGCCCCCCCTTCCGTCGAGCATGGCGGGGCGGGTCTGTGTCCGGGACAGAAGTGCCATATGAATTTCGGAGCAAACCCATGATGTTAGTCGAAGAAACCCCGGTGTCAGACGCGGTCTTGCCGGTGGCGCAGTTGAAAGAATATCTGCGCCTTGCCACGGGCTTTGCCGATGATGCCGATCAGGACGGGCTGCTGTCGCGCCATCTGCGTGCTGCCATGGCCACGATCGAGGCGCGCATCGGCAAGATCCTGTTGGAACGTGATTTCAGCTGGACCCTGCGCGCCTGGCGCGATCCGCGGCGCCAGCTGCTGCCCGCAGCCCCCGTCGCTGCCATCACGCATGTGACCCAAGTGGCGCAGGATGGCCGCGAAACGCCGACCGATCCGGCCGCATGGGCGCTGGTCGCGGATGGGCCGCACCCCGCGCTGGTCGCCAGGGCCGGGCTGTTGCCCGCTGTGCCGCCGCATGGCGCGGTGCGGATCGGGCTGCTGGCAGGGTTCGGGCCGGAATGGTCGGACCTGCCCGCCGATCTGGCGCAGGCCAGCCTGATGCTGGCGGCGCATCATTACGATGCCCGCCATGATCTGGGCGGCGCGCATGGCCGGGTGCCTGCGGGGGTCACGGCGCTGATTGATCCTTACCGCGTGCTGCGATTGGGGGGGCGGGCATGAGCATTCCGCAGATGACCCGCGCGCTGGTGCTGGAACACCGTGTGCAGACCCCCGATGGTGCGGGTGGGTTCACCAGCGACTGGCAGGCGCTTGGCCGGGTCTGGGCCGCGATCAAACCCGGCACCGGGCGCGAGGCTGCGGCGCTGTCGGCCAGCCTGTCCCGCGTGCCTTACCAGATCATCCTGCGCGCCGCCCCCGATGGCGCGCCCTCGCGCCCGCAGCCCGGACAGCGCTTTCGCCAGGGCGCGCGGCTCTTTGCGATTGCCGCCGTGACCGAGGCCGATGCCAAGGGGCTTTACCTCGCTTGCACCGCGCATGAGGAGATCGCCACATGACCTATGCTGTCGCAGCCGCCCTGCAAACGGCGGTCTATACGCGCCTTGCCGCTGATGCGGCGCTGGCGGGGCTGGTGGGGGCCGCGATCTATGATGCGGTCCCCGCAGGGCCTTTGCCGCCGCTTTATGTGGTGCTGGGCACCGAGGATGTGCGCGATGCGTCCGACAAGACCGGCAATGGCGCCGATCACGCGCTGAACATCGATGTGCTGAGCGAGGCCGCCGGTTTCGCCAGCGCCAAGGCCGCTGCCGGTGCCGTTTGCGATGCGCTGCTGGATCTGCCGCTGGCCTTGTCGCGCGGCACGCTGGTCAGCCTGCGGTTTACCAAGGCCAAGGCGCTGCGCACCAGCAGCGGCAATATGCGCCAGATCACCCTGACCTTTCGCGCCCGCGTGGCCGATGACGACTAACCCCCGATCATAAAGGAGAGCCCCAATGGTGGCCCAGAACGGAAAAGACCTGCTGATCAAGATCGACATGACCGGCGATGGCCAGTTTGAAACCCTGGCGGGCCTGCGCGCGACGCGGATCAGCCTGAATGCGGAAACGGTGGATGTCACCAGCCTGGACAGCAGCGGTGGCTGGCGCGAATTGCTGGGCGGTGCGGGTGTGAAAACCGCCGCGATTTCCGGCGCGGGCGTGTTCAAGGATGACGATACCGATGAACGCGCGCGCCAGATTTTCTTTGGCGGGTTGATGCCGGATTTTCAGGTCATCATCCCCGGTTTCGGCACGTTGCAAGGCGCGTTCCAGATCACCGGCATTGAGTACGCCGGCAGCCATAACGGCGAGGCCAGCTATGAAATCGCGCTGGCCTCGGCGGGGGCTTTGCAATTCGTGGCGCTGATCTGATGGCCAATCCTTTCGCGGGTGAAGTGGCCGTCATCATCGGTGACAGCGTGATCGAGGCCAAGCTGACGCTGGGTGCGCTGGCCGAACTGGAAACCAGCCTGCAGGCCGGATCTTTGGTCGATCTGGTCGCACGGTTCGAAACCTGCGCCTTTTCCAGCCGCGATGTCATGGCGGTGATCGTGGCGGGCTTGCGCGGGGGTGGCTGGCGCGGGCAGGCGGATGATCTGCTGGCGGTGGATTTTCCGGGCGGGCCGATGGGGGCCGCGCAACTGGCCGCAACGCTGCTGGCGCGGGCTTTCACGGTGCCGCAATGACGCCGCTGGATTGGCCGGGGTTGATGCGCGCGGGGCTTTGCAATTTGCGCCTGTCGCCTGCCGCCTTTTGGGCGCTGACGCCTGCGGAATTGCACCTGATGCTGGGCGCGCAGGCGGGACCAGCGCCGATGACGCGCGCGGGGCTTGATGCGCTGGCGCGCGCCTTTCCCGATGATCCGAAAGGGGATGAAAATGACCGATCTTGACCGGCTGGATGCTTTTGACAGCGATATTTCCGCGCTGGAACGCAGCCTGGGCGATACCGCGGCCGTCACAGCCGCCTTTGAGGCGCAATTGCGCGGCACGCAAAGCGCGCTCCATGACACGACCCGCGATCTGGGCCATCTGGAACGGGGGTTTTCGCAGGGGCTGCGCCGCGCGCTCGATGGGCTGGTGCTGGATGGCAAAAGCCTGTCGGATGTCTTTGCCGGGCTGGGCCGGTCGATGTCGGGCACGGTCTATACCGCCGCGCTGAAACCGGTGACCGACCATTTCGGCGGCATGTTGGCGGGCGGGCTGAACAGCCTTGTGTCCGGCCTGATGCCCTTCGCCGATGGCGCGCCCTTTTCGCAAGGCCGCGTCATGCCTTTCGCCAAGGGTGGCATCGTGTCCAGCCCCACGACTTTCCCGATGCGCGGCGGCACCGGATTGATGGGCGAGGCGGGGCCAGAGGCGATCATGCCCTTGGCGCGCGGCCCCGACGGGCGGCTGGGTGTGCGCGGCGGCGCAGGCGGCGCGGTCAGCGTCACCATGCATATCACCACCCCCGATGTGCAGGGCTTTCAGCGCAGCCAGTCGCAGATCGCCCAGCAGATGGCGCGCGCCATGCAGCGCGGCCAGCGCAACAGCTAAGGACCAAAACGATGTTTCACGAGATCAGATTTCCCGCCAACCTGTCATTCGGCGCCAGTGGCGGGCCGGAACGGCGCACCGAGGTGGTCACCCTTGCCAATGGATATGAGGAACGCAACACCCCCTGGGCGCATGCGCGCAGGCGCTATGACGCGGGGCTGGGGCTGAGCGCGCTGGATGATCTGGCCACCCTGATCGCGTTTTTCGAGGCGCGTCAGGGCCAGTTGATCGGCTTTCGCTGGAAAGATTGGTCCGATTACAAATCCTGCCTGCCGTCGCAGGATATTGCGGGGCCGGACCAGTTGATCGGCTTGGGCGACGAGATCACGACGCAATTTCAGCTGTCCAAGACCTATCGGTCGGGCGAGACCAGCTATATCCGCCCGATCACCAAACCCGTCGCAGGCTCGATCCGCGTCAGTCGCGGGGGCGATCCGATGGTGGCGGGCGTGGATTACAGCGTCGATGTCACGACGGGCATCGTCACCTTTACCGATCCGCCCGATATCGGCGCGCAAATCAGGGCAGGCTTTGAATTTGACGTGCCGGTGCGCTTTGCCACCGATACGATCCGCACGTCGATGTCGCGCTTTCAGGCGGGCGAGGCCCCCGATGTGCCGGTGATCGAGGTGCGGATATGACCGCGCTGGCCGATCATCTGGCGGGCGGGGCGACGCAGACCTGCCATTGCTGGGCGGTGACGCGCCTTGACGGTGTGACCTTGGGCTTCACCGACCACGATCTGCCGCTGACCTTTGAGGGTATCCGCTTTGCACCGGAATCGGGGCTGTCGGCGCGGGCCTTGTCCAGCACCACGGGGCTGTCGGTGAATAATACCGATGCTTTGGGGGCTTTGTCCTCGGATGCGATATCCGAGGCCGATATCACCGCAGGCCGCTATGACGGGGCCGGGCTGCGCATCTGGCTTGTGCGCTGGGATGCGGTGGCCGCGCGCGCGCTGCAATTCGCAGGGACCTTGGGCGAGATCACCCGCGCCAAGGGCGGGTTTCAGGCCGAATTGCGCGGGCAGACAGAGCCGCTGAACCAGCCGCAGGGGCGCAGCTATCTGACGCAATGTTCCGCCGTGCTGGGCGATGCGCGCTGCCGCTTTGCGCTGGATGATCCGGCCTATCAGTTCAGCGCAAGGCCTGTCGCGGTGCAGGATAACCGCGTGTTCCGTTTTGCCGGGCAGGCCATGTTCAATGATGGCTGGTTCGAAGCGGGCCAGCTGCGGGTCATGACCGGTGCTGCCGCTGGCCTGTCGGCGGTGGTGAAATCCGACCGGCTGTTGGAGGGCGTGCGCGAGATTACGCTGTGGGACCCGATCCGTGCGGGCGTGGGGGGTGATGATCTGCTGCGCCTGACCGCTGGCTGCGACAAGGCCGCGCTGACCTGCCGCGTGAAATTTGCCAATCTGGCGAATTTTCAAGGCTTTCCCGATATTCCGGGCGATGATTGGCTGGTCGCCGTGCCGCGCAGCGACAGCAATCTGACCGGCCAAAGCCGGCGCAACCCATGACGCCCCCCGTGGTACTGGCCGCGCGGCGCTGGATCGGCACGCCCTATCTGCATCAAGGCGCCGCGCGCGGGATCGGCTGCGATTGTCTGGGGCTTTTGCGCGGGCTTTGGCGTGAATTGCACGGGGCAGAGCCGGAACAGGTTCCGGCCTACAGCCCCGATTGGTCCGAACCGCAGGGACAGGAATATCTGTGGCAGGCCGCCTTGCGCCATATGCCCCTTGCGACCGGTCCGCTGGCCGCGGGCGATGTGCTGCTGTTTCGGATGCGCGCAGGCGGGGTGGCCAAACATCTGGGGCTGGTCTCGGCCACGGGGGCGGCCCCGGCCTTTATCCATGCCTATAGCGGGCATGGCGTGGTTGAAAGCCCGCTGAGCACGCCTTGGGCGCGCCGGATCGCGGCGCGGTTTCTTTTTGCACAAAGGATCACCTGATATGGCAACGATTCTTCTTTCGGCGGCGGGTCTGGCGCTGGGTGGGTCCATCGGCGGCACCGTGATGGGCCTGTCGATGGCGGTCGCGGGACGTGCTGCGGGGGCGATGATAGGCGCGCGGATCGACCAACGCCTGATGGGCGCGGGCAGCCTGGCGGTAGAGACCGGCCGCATCGACCGGTTCCGCCTGACAGGGGCTGCCGAGGGCAGCGATATCGCGCAGGTTTACGGCCGTATGCGGGTGGGCGGGCAGGTGATCTGGGCCAGCCATTTCACCCAATCCAGCACCACGACCGGCGGCGGCAAAGGCGCGCCATCCGCGCCAAGGACCACCACCTATAGCTACCGTGTCAGCTTTGCCGTGGCTTTGTGCCAGGGGCCGATCAGCCGGGTCGGGCGGATCTGGGCCGATGGGGTGGAAATCGCGCCAGAGGATCTGAACCTGCGCATCTATACCGGCAGCGCCGATCAACAGCCCGACCCGCTGATGGAGGCGATCGAGGGCGCGGGCCATGTGCCGGCCTATCGTGGCACGGCCTATGTGCTTTGCGAGGATCTGGACCTGGGCGCCTATGGCAACCGCATCCCGCAGCTGACCTTCGAGGTGATCCGCGCAGAACTTGACAGCGGGTCTCAGGGTGGGCCGGAGCGCGGGCCGGAGGGCGGGCTGGCCGATGCGCTGCAAGGCGTGGCGCTGATCCCGGGAACGGGCGAATACGGGCTGGCGACGCGGCCTGTGTATCTGTCGCCCCGCTATGGCGCACAGGTGGCGGTGAATATGAATGCGCCGTCGGGCCAGAGTGATTACATCCATGCGATGGAGGCGCTGCAAGGCGATCTGCCCGCCTGCAAATCCCTGGTACTGGTGGTGTCCTGGTTTGGCGATGATCTGCGCTGTGGCGATTGCAGCCTGCTGCCCAAGGTCGAACAGAAGGATGTCGATGCACAGGCGATGCCATGGCGCGTGTCGGGCCTGACGCGCACGGCAGCGGCGCGCGTGGCCTTTGACGCAGGCGCGCCGGTCTATGGCGGCACGCCTGCGGATGCATCCGTGGTGCAGGCGATCGTGGACCAGCGCGCGCGCGGCATTGCCACGGTGTTTTATCCGTTCATCCTGATGGAACAGCTGGCGGGTAATACCTTGCCCGACCCGTGGACCGGCGAGATTGGCCAGCCCGCCTTGCCCTGGCGCGGGCGGATTACGGCGGCGGGCAACGGCACCGCGACAGCGCAGGCAGAGGTCGCGGCCTTCATGGGCGCAGCGCAACCTGCGCATTTCAGCGTCCAAGGCACGCGGGTCGATTACACCGGCCCCGCCAATGGCGGCTACCGGCGGTTCATTTTGCATTATGCGCATCTGTGTGCGGCGGCGGGCGGGGTCGATGCCTTTTGCATCGGGTCGGAAATGCGCGGGCTGACGCAGGTGCGCGGGGCGGATGGCAGTTTTCCCGCCGTGGCGGCCTTGCGCGCGCTGGCCGCTGATGTGCGCGCCATTCTGGGGCCGGATTGCAAGATCAGCTATGCCGCCGATTGGTCGGAATATCACGGATATCAGCCCGCAGGGACGCAGGACAAGATCTTTCACCTCGACCCGCTCTGGGCTGATCCGAATGTGGATTTCATCGGGATCGACAATTACATGCCGCTGGCCGATTGGCGCGATGGCGACAGCCATGCCGATGCCGCTGCAGGCGCGATCCATGATCTGGCCTATCTGCGTGGCAATATCGCGGGGGGGGAAGGCTATGACTGGTTCTATCCCACACCAGAGGCCCGCGATGCCCAACGCCGTGAACCCATCACCGATGGTCTGGGCGAGCCGTGGATCTGGCGCTATAAAGATCTGGTGAACTGGTGGGGCCAGCCGCATCATGACCGCCTGGGGGGTGTGCGCAGTGCCACCCCCACCGCATGGGTGCCGCAGTCCAAACCGGTCTGGTTTACCGAATATGGCTGTGCCGCCATCGACAAGGGCGCGAACCAGCCAAACAAGTTTCTGGATGCCAAATCATCGGAATCCGGTCTGCCGCATTATTCCAACGGCCAGCGCGATGATCTGATGCAGATGCAATATCTGCGCGCGATGACGCAGCATTATGCCGACCCTGCCAATAATCCCGTCTCGTCCGTCTATGGCGGGCCGATGGTCGATACAGGCCGGATGCATGTCTGGGCATGGGATGCGCGGCCCTATCCGTTCTTTCCGGCCAATCGCGGGCTTTGGGCGGATGCGGGCAATTATGCGCGCGGCCATTGGTTGAACGGGCGGGCCACCAACCTGCCGCTGGCGGCGGTTGTTGCGGCAATCTGTGATGCGGCGGGGATCGCGGCCTATGATGTGTCGCGGCTGTTCGGGGTTGTGCGCGGCTATGTGATCGACCGGATCGGCACTGGCCGGGCCGCCTTGCAGCCCTTGATGCTGGCCTATGGGTTTGACGCGGTCGAAACCGGCGGCCTGCTGGTCTTTCGCAATCGTAGGGCGCGGATCAGCGCGCAGCTGGGAATGGCCGATCTGGCGCTTGATCCCGAACAGGATCAGGCTTTTGCGCTGACCCGCGCGCCTGCCTCTGAAACCGCGCAGCGGGTGCAGGTGCTGCATCTGGATGCCGATGGCGATTACGCCCCCGCCGCCGCCGATGCCGCCCATGCCGATGCCACCAGCCTGGCCGTGGCGCATCACGAATTGCCCTTGGCGCTGACCCGCGCCGAAGGCCGCGATATCGCCACCCGCTGGCTGCAAGAGGCCCGCGTCGCGCGCGACAGCATCCGTTTCGCGCTGCCGCCCTCGCGCGCGCTGGGGGCGGGCGATGTAGTCAGCCTCGCGCTGCCGGATCATGCGGGGGATTACCGTATCGACCGGATCGAGGAATCCGGCCTGCAAGTGATCGAAGCCACGCGGATCAGCGCCAGCACCTACCAGCCCGGCCGGTCCGAGGATCAGCCCGCCGTGCTGCAACCCTTTGCCGCGCCCGTGCCGGTGGAATTGCTGTTTCTTGATCTGCCGCTGTTGCGCGGCGATGAAATCCCCCATGCGCCGCATCTGGCCATCGCGGGCGCACCCTGGCCCGGCTCTGTCGCTGTTTACAGCGCCGCACAGGACAGCGATTACGCTTTGCAGGACATCATCCGCGACCCGGCCGGCATGGGCGAGACGCTGACGCCTTTGGCGCGCGGGCGGGCAGGGCTCTGGGACCGGCAGGCGGGGTTTGATCTGCGGCTGATGCAGGGTGCGCTGGGCAGTGCCACGGCGCAGGCGGTGCTGGCGGGGGCCAATCTGCTGGCCATCGGCGATGGATCGCCCGACGCCTGGGAAGTGCTGCAATTCCGCGATGCCACGCCTTTGGGCGATCATGCCTTCCGGCTGCAGGGCCTGTTGCGTGGCCAGGCCGGCAGCCGCGGGATCATGCCGGACCTGTGGCCAGCGGGGGCGCGCATCGTGGTGCTGGATACGCGTGTCGATCAGCTGGTGCTGCCATCCTCGGCGCGCGGGCAGGACAGGCATTTCCGCTATGGGCCAGCCAAGCGGCCTTTGGGTGATCCCAGTTTTCGCTATGATGTGGCGGCTTTCAAGGGCAACGGGCTGCGCCCCTATCCGGTGGCGCATCTGCGCGCGCGTCAGGCTGTGGATGGGCTGCATCTGTCATGGATCCGCTGCAGCCGGATCGACGGCGATCTTTGGGGCGCGGGCGAGGTGCCCTTGGGCGAGGCGGTCGAGGCCTATCAGCTGCGCGTGATCCGTGACGGGATCATCCGGCGCAGCGTCAGTCTGGACGCGCCGCTGTGGCATTACCCCGCAAGCCTGATCGCGGCTGATCATGGCGGGGCGGCTTACCGTATCGAAGTGGCGCAAGTGTCGGACCGTTTCGGCCCCGGCCCCTTTACCGCGCGGATCATCGGATGAGGGGGTTGCAGCTGGCCGATCTGGAACTGGCGGCGCGGGCCATGCTGCTGCTGCCCGCCGCAGAGCGCGGTGCCGCGCTGGGCCGGGTGCTGCAGGCCGCAGGGCAGGCTGCCGCGCATCATGCGATCACCGGCAGCGCGCATCCTGTCCACGGCACCGGCACGCTGATGTCGGCGTTGGCGCGCCTGCCCATCGCGCCGCGCCCACCCGTGCTGACGCGCGATTACCTGCAATCTTTGGCCTTTGTGGCCATCACGATTTGTGATCTGGGCGATGACAGCTTTGATATTGGCGCAGCCCCCCTATCTGGGCTACAAAGAAGACCTTGCACAAAGGACCGATGCCATGCGCCAGCCCAAACCCGCCCTGACCGAGCTTGACCCCGTCTGGCACCGCATCCGCCAAGAGGCCGAGGATGCGATCATCTCTGAGCCGTTGATCGGCGGGATGGTCCATGCCGGCGTGCTGCATCATGCGACTTTCGCCGCAGCGCTTGGCTATCGGATTTCGCTGAAATTGGCCTCGGCGGAAATGTCCGAACAGATTTTGCGCGAAACCGCCAATGCCGCCTATGCCGCGGAACCGGCGCTGGCGCTGGCCGCGCGCGCCGATCTGGTGGCGATCTATGACCGCGATCCGGCCTGCCACCGGCTGATCCAGCCTTTGCTGTTTTTCAAGGGCTTTCAGGCGGTGCAGGCGTATCGGCTGGGCCATTACCTGTGGACCCAAGGGCGGCGCGACCTGGCCTATTTCATCCAGATGCGGGTCAGCGAGGTTTTTGGCGTCGATATCCACCCCGCCGCACGGATGGGCAAAGGCATCATGATCGATCATGCCCATTCGGTGGTGATCGGGGAAACCGCCGTTGTCGGTGACAATGTCTCGATGCTGCATTCGGTCACTTTGGGCGGCACCGGCAAGGAAGATGACGACCGCCATCCCAAGATCGGCAATGGTGTGCTGATCGGGGCAGGGGCCAAGGTTCTGGGCAATATCAAGGTCGGCCATTGCAGCCGGATCGCGGCAGGCTCTGTCGTGCTGGATGATGTGCCGCCGATGAAAACCGTGGCCGGTGTCCCCGCACGGATCGTGGGCGAGGCGGGCTGCGCCCAGCCCTCGGTGACGATGGATCACCTGTTCGATCACGACCACTAACTGGCGCGCCCCAAAATTCTTCGTCCGAAGAATTTTTCTTCAGCCCAAGATTTTTCGGACGAAAAATCTTGGGCCAGCGCTGGCCGGTCAGGCCAGCATCGTCAGCGGGTTTTCCAGATTATCCTTGATCGCCTGCAGCAGGATCGCGCCCAGGGCCCCGTCGATCACGCGGTGATCCACCGAGAGCGTGACAGACATGATCGTAGCGACCGCCAAGGCCCCGTCCTTGCCCACGATGGGCTTTTTGACGCCTGCGCCAACGGCCAGGATGGCGGCATGGGGCGGGTTGATGATCGCGTCAAAATTATCGACGCCGAACATGCCAAGGTTGGAAATCGCGAAACTGCCGCCCTGGTATTCCTGCGGCGCCAGCTTGCGGTCACGCGCGCGGCTGGCGAGGTCTTTCATCTCGGATGACAGCGCCGAGAGCGATTTCATCTCTGCATCGCGCAGCACCGGCGTGAACAGCCCGCCTTCGATGGCGACAGCCACGGCCACATCGGATTTGCTGAATTTCAGCGTCCGGTCGCCCGCCCAGACGGCATTGGCCTCGGGCACTTGTTGCAGCGCGAGCGCGCAGGCCTTGATGATGAAATCATTGACCGACAGTTTCACGCCGCGCCCGTCAAGCTGGGCGTTGATCTGGCCACGCAAGGCCATCAGCGCATCAAGATTGATATCGCGGCGCAGATAGAAATGCGGCACCGATTGTTTCGCTTCGGTCAGGCGGGCGGCGATGGTCTTGCGCATCCCGTCAAGCTTGACCTCCTCGAAGGGGCGGCCGTCATACATCTTGATGACAGCCTCGGTGCTGGGACCGCTGGCCATGGCGGCGGCTTTGGGGGCATCGGCCTTTGGCGCGGCTGCCGCGGCGGGTGTGGCCCCGGCTTTGGCGGATTCGACATCGGCTTTGACGATCCGGCCATGCGGGCCAGAGCCGGTCACATTTGCCAGATCGAGGCCTTTGTCCGCCGCGATGCGGCGGGCGAGGGGCGAGGCGAAGACGCGGGTGGTGTCTTTGGTGGGGGTGGGGGCGGCGGGTGTTGCTGCCTGAGGCCCCGGCGCGGGGGCCGGGGCGGGCGCGGGGGCCGGGGTGTGCGCGGGGGCCGGGGTGTTCTCTTTTGCGGGGGCCGCATCCCGGGCTTGAGCCGGGGCCTCGATATCATCGGCAGACTCGCCATCCTCCAGCAAGACCGCGATCACATCGTTGACTTTGACGCCTTCGGTGCCTTCGGCGATCATGATCTTGCCCATCACCCCTTCATCCACGGCCTCGAATTCCATCGTGGCCTTATCGGTCTCGATCTCGGCGAGGATATCGCCCGAGGAGACCTTGTCGCCTTCCTTGACATGCCATTTGGCCAGCGTGCCTTCCTCCATCGTCGGCGACAGGGCGGGCATCAGAATTTCTGTGGGCATCGCATCGTCTCCTTAGCGGTAGGTCACTTGCTTGCAGGCATCGACAACTTCATCGACGGTCAGCAAAGCGTGTTTTTCGAGGTTCGCAGCATAGGGCATCGGCACATCCTTGCCGGTGCAATTGATCACCGGCGCATCCAGATAGTCGAATGCCTGCTGCATGATGACAGAGCTGATATAGCCCCCGACGCTGCCCTGCGGCCAGCCTTCTTCGACGGTGACACAGCGGTTGGTCTTGCGCACAGAGGCAAGGATCGTCTCGGTATCCATCGGGCGCAGGCTGCGCAGGTTGATCACCTCGGCATTGATCCCGTCCTCGGCCAGCTTTTCGGCGGCTTGCAGCGCATAGGTCATGCCGATCCCGAAACTGACGATCGTGACATCATCGCCGCTGCGTTCGATCTTGGCCTTGCCGAAGGGAATGGTGAAATCATCCATAACAGGCACATCAAAGCTTTTGCCGTAAAGGATTTCATTTTCCAGAAAGATCACGGGGTTGGGGTCGCGGATCGCGGATTTCATCAGGCCTTTGGCATCAGCGGCCGAATAGGGCATCACGACCTTCAGACCGGGGATCTGCATATACCAGGCGGCGTAATCCTGGGAATGCTGCGCACCCACGCGGGCGGCGGCCCCATTGGGACCACGGAAGACCATGGGCGCGCCCATCTGGCCGCCCGACATGTAAAGCGTCTTGGCGGCGGAATTGATAATATGATCAATGGCCTGCATGGCGAAGTTGAATGTCATGAATTCGACGATGGGTTTCAGCCCGCCAAAGGCCGCACCTGTCGCGATCCCGGCAAAACCATGTTCGGTGATCGGCGTGTCGATCACGCGTTTGGCGCCGAATTCATCCAACAGACCTTGGCTGATCTTATAGGCGCCCTGATATTCGGCGACTTCCTCGCCCATCAGGAACACGTCGGGGTCGCGGCGCATTTCCTCGGCCATGGCGTCGCGCAAGGCTTCGCGCACGGTGGTGGGCTTGACTGCGACATCGTCGGGCCAATCGGGGGTGGCATCCGCAGCGGGGGCTGCGGGTTTGGCGGTGGCGGGGGATTTGGCGGGGGCGTCCTTGTCGGCGCGAGGCCCCGGCTCTTCGGCCGGGGTGTGTTCGGAGGCCGGGGCTTGATCCGGGATATCATCGGCGCTTTCACCTTCCTCGACCAGCACGGCGATCACATCATTGACCTTCACGCCTTCGGTGCCTTCGGCGACGATGATCTTGCCGATGATCCCTTCATCCACGGCCTCGAATTCCATCGTGGCCTTGTCGGTTTCGATCTCGGCCAAGATGTCACCCGAGGCGACTTTGTCGCCTTCCTTGACCAGCCATTTCGCCAAAGTGCCTTCTTCCATCGTGGGCGACAGGGCGGGCATCAGAATTTCGGTTGCCATGTCTCAAGCCTCCTGCGGGATTTCTGTGGCGTAGATATCGGTCCAAAGCTCGTCGAGATGCGGCTCGGGGCTTTCCTTGGAAAACTCGGCGGCGTCATTCACGATGGCCTTGATTTCCTTGTCGATGGCCTTGAGGTCATCATCGGTCGCATGTTTGCCGGTCAGCAGCATGTCGCGGACCTGTTCGATCGGATCGCGTTCATCGCGCATTTTCTGCACCTCGTCGCGGGTGCGGTATTTGGCGGGGTCCGACATCGAATGGCCGCGGTAGCGATAGGTCTTGACCTCTAGAATATATGGCCCTTTGCCCGCACGGCAGTGGGCGACGGCCCTTTCGCCTGCTTCTTTGACAGCCAGCACATTCATGCCATCGACTTCTTCGCCCTTGATGCCATAGGCGGCGCCGCGTTCCCACAGGCTGGGCGATTTGGTGGACCGCACGACCGAGGTGCCCATCGCATAGCCGTTGTTTTCGATCACGAAGATCACCGGCAGGTCCCACAATTGCGCCATGTTATAGGTTTCATAGACCTGGCCCTGATTGGCGGCCCCGTCGCCGAAATAGGCAAAGGTCACGCGGTCATTGCCTTTGTATTTATCCGAAAAGGCCAGACCCGCGCCCAAAGGCACCTGCGCGCCGACGATGCCATGGCCGCCGTAGAAATGTTTCTCTTTCGAGAACATATGCATGGATCCGCCCTTGCCCTTGGAAAAGCCGCCCTCGCGCCCGGTCAATTCGGCCATGATCCCCTTGGGGTCCATGCCGCAGGCCAGCATATGGCCATGGTCGCGGTAGGATGTGACGCGTTTGTCGCCCTCGTCGGCGGCGGCTTCCAGTCCGACGACGACGGCTTCTTGTCCGATGTAAAGGTGGCAGAAGCCGCCGATCAGGCCCATGCCGTAAAGCTGGCCTGCTTTTTCCTCGAACCGCCGGATCAGCAGCATTTCACGGTAATGGCCCAGCAATTCGTCGGCTGAGACATTGGATTTCGCGGCGGCCTGTTTTGGCGGCATGAGCATTCCTCCAGCGTTTTGGCATATAGTTTAGTATTAAACTATTTCTTATCGCATCCGGAACCGGATTGCCACCGTGAATATGACGCGGCGGCAGGGTGGCAGCTTTGCGCTTGGTGCAAGGCTGGCGGGCCGGCTGCGCCGGGCCTTCGGCGAGGATATTTATTCTCTGAAGATGGGATCAGCGGATCACGATTTCATCGGCGCGGATCAGGCCCAGCAGAGAGCGGGCCTGTTCATCGAGCAGGTCGAGATCAAGGAAATTATCCGACAGCCGCGTGGTCAGGTTTTCCATCCGCGCGACCTCGGCCTGCAGGCTGGCCAGTTCCAGGCGCAGGGCGGCGGCTTCGGCGCGCACTTCGACGCGTTTGAACAGGCCATTGTCGCCTTGCACGGCGGCAAAGGTGAAATAGAGACCCAGCACGATCATCCCGAGAAAATAGAGCGTCGCCCCAATGGCTGGCCGGTTGCGTCTGAACATCTGCGATCCTCTGCTGTCGCCTCTGGCGGGCGACTGCAGAAAGAATCGCATATTCGATTCGCAAAGGGAATCCCTAAAATGCGCTGTTTCTAGTCACGTCCGCGATAGATTTCGACCAGCCGCGCCAGCATGGCCAGCGCATCGGCGCGGTCGCGCTGGAAGGAATTGCGCCCGATGATCGAGCCATTGCCGCCCCCGTCACGGATCGCGCGCGCATCATCATAGACCGCGTCAGCGCCTTTGGCGGCACCGCCCGAAAACACGGTGATCCGCCGCCCGTTGAAGGCGGATTGCATGCAATGGCGCACGCGCGCGGCCTGGGTGGCGATGTCGATGCCCTTGTCTTGATAGACTTTCTTTGCCTCGGGCAGCGACAGATGATCGGTGGACAGTTTGATCTTGATGATATGCGCCCCCAGCAGCGCCGCGATCTGGGCGGCATAGGCGGCGATATCGATGGCGGTTTCGCCGTCCTTGTCCAGCGCCTCGCCGCGCGGATAGGACCAGATCACCGTGGCGATGCCTTTGGCGGCGGCTTCGCGGCGCATTTCGGCGATATCACCGAACATGTCCAGCGCGGCCGAAGACCCCGGATAGATCGTGAAACCGATGGCTGAACAGCCCAGCCGCAGCGCGTCATCGACCGATGCGGTGATGGCCTGGGTTTTGGGCGCGGCCTCGGGGATCAGCGCATTGGCGGAATTGACCTTGAGGATCGTGGGGATCTGTCCTGCGAAAGTATCGGCCCCAGCCTCGATCATGCCCAAAGGTGCGGCAAAGGCATTCAGCCCGGCATCAATCGCCAGCTGGTAATGATATTGCGGATCATAGGCGGCCGGATTGGGCGCAAAGCTGCGCGCAGGCCCGTGTTCGAACCCCTGATCGACGGGCAGGATGATCATCTTGCCGGTGCCGCCCAGCTTGCCGGTCATCAGCATCCGGGCGAGATTGGCTTTGACGCCGGGGGTTTCGCCTTCGTAATGGCCGAGGATTTTCTGGACGTTGCGGGTGGTTTTCATGAGCTTGGCCCTTTTGGCAGCGGAAATTACGCAAGGGTTAGGACGCCGCGCCGCAGGTTGCAAATATGTTAGCGCGAACGGTGGCGAAGTTATCGCAAACCTGCGGCGGGCGGGCGGATCTATGCCGGATTGTCGGGGATCGCCCCGATCTAGCCGAGGGCGGCGACGCCGGGCAGAATCTTGCCTTCCATCCATTCCAGAAAGGCCCCGCCCGCGCCCGAGATATAGGTGAAATCATCGGCCACGCCTGCCTGGTTCAGCGCGGCGACCGTATCACCGCCGCCTGCCACGGAAATCAGCGCCCCCGCCTTGGACAGGGCCGCGGCCTTGGCGGCGGCGGCATTGGTGGCCGCGTCGAAAGGTGCGATCTCGAAGGCCCCCAGCGGGCCGTTCCAGACCAGCGTTTTGGCGCGCTCCAGCACCTCGGCGATATAGGCGACCGTTGCGGGGCCGGCGTCGAGGATCATCGCATCATCGGGGCAGGCGTCAGGGGGCAGGGTTTCGCTTGCCGCACCCGCCTTGAATTCCCGCGCCACAACGATGTCGCGCGGCAGGATGATCTCGCAGCCTGCGGCCTGCGCCTTGGCCAGAATATCGCGGGCGGTCTCGGCCAGATCATGTTCGCAAAGCGATTTGCCGACATTGATGCCTTGGGCGGCAAGGAAGGTATTGGCCATGCCGCCGCCGATCACCAGATGATCGACGCGGCCCACCAGATTGCCCAAAAGGTCCAGCTTGGTGGATACTTTTGCGCCACCAACGACGGCCACGACAGGGCGGGCCGGATTGCCAAGGGCGGCGTCCAGCGCGCCCAATTCTTCTTCCATCAAGCGGCCCGCGCAGGACGGCAGCAGATGGGCAATGGCCTCGGTGCTGGCATGGGCGCGGTGGGCGGCGGAAAAGGCGTCATTGACATAGATATCCCCAAGGCTGGCCAGCCGCGCGGCAAAGGCGGCATCATTGCTTTCCTCGCCGGGATGAAAGCGCAGGTTTTCCAAAAGCAGAACCTCTTCATCTTCCATCTCATCCACGGCCTCGGCATAATTGGAACTGACGAAAGTCACGGTCAGCCCCAGCACATCGGCCACCGTGCCTGCGATATGTTCCAGCGACATTTCCGGCACCACGCGGCCCTTGGGCCGGTCGAAATGCGCCAGCAAGATGACCTTGCCGCCCATGGCATGGATATCATCCACGGTGGGGATGATCCGTTCGATCCGGCTGGTATCGGTCACGACATTATTTTCCACCGGCACATTGATATCCACACGCACCAGCGCGCGCTTGCCTGCGAAATCCATGTCGTCGAGTGTTTTCCAGCCCATCTTACCATTCCTTTGGGGTTGCTTGGCGCTTTGTTGCGGCAATGACGTGCCCGCGTCAACCACGCCACCTTGGCATTTGCACGCATCCGCCATATGTCCAAGCCCAATCATTCATGAAGGAGCCTCCGAATGCCCGAGATCAAAGACCCCGAAAACACCATCATCATGACGCTCAAGGATGGTGATGTGATCATCCAGCTTTTGCCCGATGTCGCCCCCGGCCATGTCGCGCGGATGAAGGAACTGGCCCGCGCCGGGGCCTATGACAATGTCTGTTTCCACCGCGTGATCGACGGGTTCATGGCGCAGACGGGCGATGTGGCCAATGGCAATATGGAAAAGGATTTCAACATCCGCCGCGCGGGCACAGGCGGGTCGGATATGCCTGATCTGAAGGCTGAATTTTCCAAGATCCCCCATGCGCGCGGGTCTATCGGTGCGGCACGCTCGTCCAACCCCGACAGCGCCAACAGCCAGTTTTTCATCAATTTCAAGGATAATGATTTCCTGAACGGGCAATATACCGTTTACGGCCAGGTCATTTCGGGCATGGATCATGTCGATGCGATCACCCGTGGCGAGCCCCCGATGAACCCTGACCGCATGATCAGCGTCAAGGTGGCTGCCGATGTATAAGCCTTTGATCGCACTGGCCTTGCTGGCCGGTCCCGCCTTTGGTGCCGGTCTGGAAATCGACATCGCGGGCGAGGCGAATGGCACCATCACGATCGATCTGTTCGAGGATGTGGCCCCGCTGCACACCGCCCAGATCACCGCGATCGCGGCGCAGGGTGGTTATGACAATGTGGTCTTTCACCGGGTGATCGACGGGTTCATGGCCCAGACGGGCGATGTGGAAAACGGCGTGCTGGGCAGCGATTTGTCGCGCGCGGGCATGGGCGGGTCCGATCTGGGCAATATTCCCGCCGAGTTTTCCGATCTGCCGTTTGAACGCGGTGTTGTCGGCATGGCCCGGTCGCAGAACCCCAATTCGGCCAATAGCCAGTTTTTTATCATGTTCGAGCCGGGCTATTTCCTGAATGGCCAATATACGGTCGTGGGTGAAGTCACCGCCGGCATGGAGATCGTCGATGCGATCAAACGCGGCACCGGTGCCAATGGCGCGGTGATCGGCCAGCCTGATGTGATGGCTGCCGTGCGGGTGACCGAGTAAACAACGCCGAGGCCCCGGATCAAGTCCGGGGCGTGGTGCCAGACGCCCCGGACCTGATCCGGGGCCTCCCCCCCTCATGTCCCGCAAAACGTCCGCGTGACCCGTTCATAGCTTTTGGGTGGCCGTGAAAAGACGGCATGGTCCTGGTAAGGCTGGGTCACCGCCGCCAGCAGCGCCTCGAATGGCGCGAAATCGTCGGCAACGCCTGCGCTGATCACGGCCTCGACCTGGTGGTTGCGCGCGATCACCCGCGGATTGGCCTGCGCCATCATCTGCGCGGCATCACCCGCCTGCCGCGCCCGCCAGCGCGCGGCCCAAGCGTCAAAGCCCGCGCGATCCATGAACTGATCGCGCCCCTGATCATCCGATAGCGCCGCAAAGGTCGCGGTGAAATCCGCGCCATCCTGCGCCATCAGGTTCAACAGATCGGTGACCAGGGCTGCATCCTCTGGCGTGGGATCGGCAATCCCCAGCTTGGCCGCAAATTCCTGCAACCAGGCCTGCGCATAGATCGGCGCAAAACCATGCACGGCGGCGGTGAAATCCTGCACCGCGCGGTCGCGGTCGGGCATCAGCGGGATCAGCGCGGTGGCAAATTGCGCCATGTTCCAGGCCCCGATCTGCGGCTGGTTGCCATAGGCATAGCGGCCATGCTGGTCGATGGCACTAAAGACCGCGCCATGGTCGAAATCATCGATAAAGGCGCAGGGGCCATAATCAATCGTCTCGCCCGCGATGCTGACATTATCGGTATTCATCACCCCGTGGATAAACCCCAGCCCCATCCAGCGCGCGATCAGGCGGGCATAGCGCGCGATCACCGCATCCAGCAGCGCCGCAGGCCCATCCGCCTGCGGGTAATGGCGCGCGATGACATGATCGGTCAGGGCGCGCAGGGCGGCGATATCCTTGCGCGCGGCGAAGAACTGAAAGGTGCCGACACGGATATGGCTTTGTGCCACACGCGTGATGACAGCGCCGGGCAAGCGTGTCTCGCGGTAGACATCCTCGCCGGTGGTGACAGCGGCCAGCGCGCGGGTGGTGGGCACGCCGAGCGCTGCCATCGCCTCTGACAGCAGATATTCGCGCATCACCGGACCCAGCCAGGCACGGCCATCGCCTGATCGCGAATAGGGGGTGGGTCCCGCGCCTTTGAGCTGGATATCGCGGCGGATGCCGTCGCGGCCCAGAACCTCGCCCAGCAGGATGGCGCGGCCATCGCCCAGCTGCGGGTTCCAATGGCCAAACTGATGCCCGGCATAGACGGTCGCAATCGGGCTGGCCCCTGCGGGGATGTGATTGCCCGCGAATACCTGTGCCGCATCCGGCGCCTGCAGATCGATCCCCAGCAGTGCCGCCAATGCGTCATTACGCGCAAAGATCGCGGGCGCGGCCACAGGCGTCGGCAGCTGCGGCGTGAACATCTGCGCGGGCAGGGCGGCATAGCTGTTGTCAAAGGCGATCTTCATAGGCGGGCAAGTCTTTCGGCCAGCAAGGCATAGAATCTTTCGGCATCAATATCGCCGATGAACAGCGCGTTTTTCGGGCGGTCGGTGACGCCCCACCAATCGGCCACCGTCATGCCAAGGGTCAGATCCGACCCTGTCTCGATCTCGACATTGATCAAACGGCCGCTGAACAGGCTGGGGTCGATCAGATAGGCCACGGTGCAGGGGTCATGCAAGGGCGCGCCTTCGGATCCGTATTTTTCCATGTCGAACCGCTCGAAGAAATCGGTCCAGGCCGCGACCATATCGCCGACCTTGCTGCCCATGGCGCGAAAGGCCGCGATCCGCGCCTTGGTGGTCAGCGCCTTATGGGTGACATCAAGCGGCATGACCACCAAAGGCACGCCCGCATCGAACACGATCTTGGCGGCTTCGGGATCGACATAGATATTGAATTCGGCGGCAGGCGTGATGTTGCCCACCTCGAAATAAGCGCCGCCCATCAGCACGATCTCCTGCACGCGCGGAATGATATCGGGCGCGCGCTGGAATGCCGTGGCGATATTGGTCAAGGGGCCGACAGGGACCAGCGTGACGCTGCCCGCAGGCTCTGCACGCAAGGTCTCGATGATGAAATCGACGGCATGCTGGTCCTGCAAGGGCATGGTCGGGTCCGCCATCTGCGGGCCGTCCAGACCGGTCTTGCCATGCACATGTTCGGCCGTGACCAAAGCCCGCGCCAAAGGGGCATCGCAGCCGGCAAAGACCTTGATATCGGGCCGCCCGGCCAATTCGCAAACGATCCGCGCGTTCTTCTCGGTCAGCGCCAGCGGCACATTGCCCGCAACGGCGGTGATCCCCAGAACCGCGATCTCGGGCGAGGCGAGGGCCAGCAGGATGGCCACGGCATCATCCTGTCCGGGGTCTGTGTCGATGATGATCTTGCGCGGTGTCATGCGGCATTCCTTGCTTGTCCTGGCCCAACTTGTCCTCTGCGCGCCCCAAGAACAAGAGGCCGCGCAGATGTGATCGGCCAAGACTGGTATTCGCGGCGCAAAATGCCCAGATAGGCCATAGCACCAAAGCTGCCGGAGACGATAAATGAAGATATCCCCGCTTTTCCCCGCTGCCCTGCTGTTGGGCCTGCCCGCTTTCGCGCAATCGACGGCGATTGATATCAATGGCGACGGGCAATACAGCTTTCCCGAAATCCAGGCCGCCGCGCCCGATATCACGCAAGAGAGTTTCGCAGCCCTTGACCGCAATGGCGATGGCTTGCTGGACAGTGCGGAAATCGCCGCTGGCGAAGCGGCGGGCATCTTGCCGCGCTAAAGGGCGTCACATCCCTGGCGGGATGTTCGCAGCGCGCCGCGCGGGAGTATTTTTGGAAAAAAGAAGTCGCAAGAGGCGCTGATCCGCAGCTTCTTTTTTCTATAAATACTCCCGCCGGAGGCGTCAGTCGCGCGCAGCGCGGCGGATCAGACAGCGCCCCGCGACAAGGCGGCGACACCGGTGCGGGCCACCTCTTGCAGGCCCAGCGGGCGCATCAGATCGGCGAAAGCGTCGATCTTTTCGGGCGTGCCGGTGATTTCGAACACGAAGGATTCCAGCGTGCTATCCACCACATTGGCGCGGAAGATATCGGCAAGGCGCAAAGCCTCGACCCTTTGGTCGCCTTTGCCTGCGACTTTGAACAGCCCCAATTCGCGTTCCACGCTTGGGCCTTCGACGGTCAGGTCATTGACCTTATGCACATCGATGATCCGGCCGAGCTGAGCCTTGATCTGGATGATGATCTGCGGCGTGCCGGTGGTGACGATGGTGATGCGGCTGCGGTGGCCCTGATGGTCCACCTCGGCCACGGTCAGGCTTTCGATATTATAGCCGCGCCCGGCAAAGAGCCCGATGACCCGCGCCAGCACGCCGGGTTCGTTTTCGACCAGCACGGCCAAAGTATGCCGTTCCACCGTGTCGGAATAGCTGGGCCGCAGGTCATAGGCGGAATGGCTGGTCGAGCCTTTTTTGATTTTCAGCGGTGACATGATCTGTCCCTTATCCTTGAATTGAAAGCTGTTACACCAGCACCGCGCCGCCGGCCTGGATCGCATCCTTGGTGGATGCATCGCCCAGCAGCATTTCATTATGCGGCTTGCCCGAGGGGATCATCGGGAAGCAGTTTTCATGCTTTTCCACCAGGCAATCGAACAGGACCGGCCCTTTATGGGTCAGCATTTCCATGATCGCATCATCCAGCGTGTCGGGATCGCTGCACAGGATGCCCTTGGCGCCGAAAGCCTCGGCCAGTTTCACGAAATCGGGCAGCGATTCCGACCAGCTGGAGGAATAACGCTCGCCATGCAGCAATTCCTGCCATTGCCGCACCATGCCCAGCCGTTCGTTATTGAGGATGAATTGCTTGACCGGCAGGCGGTATTGCATCGCCGTGCCCAATTCTTGCATGTTCATCAGCCAGGATGCCTCGCCCGCGACATTGATCACCAAAGCGTCCGGATGCGCCATCTGCACGCCGATCGAGGCGGGGAAGCCGTAACCCATCGTGCCAAGCCCGCCCGAGGTCATCCAGCGGTTGGGGTCTTCGAACCCCAGATATTGCGCGGCCCACATCTGGTGCTGGCCCACTTCGGTGCAGATATAGCGGTCGTGTTTCTGGGTCAGTGCTTCGAGCCGTTGCAGCGCATATTGCGGCTTGATCACCTTGCCCTTCTGTTCGAATTTCAGGCAATCGACGGCGCGCCATTCCTTGATCTGGTCCCACCATTTGGACAGGCCCTCGGCATTGGTCTTGCGCCCACGGGCTTTCCAGACATTCAGCAGATCTTCGAGCACATGGGCCACATCGCCCAGGATCGGGAAATCGGCATGCACCACCTTGTTGATCGAGGAGGCGTCGATATCGATATGCGCCTTTTTCGAGCGCGGGCTGAACGCGTCGATCCGCCCGGTGATCCGGTCGTCGAACCGCGCGCCGATATTGATCATCAGGTCGCAGTCGTGCATCGCCATATTGGCCTCGTAAAGGCCATGCATCCCCAGCATCCCCAGCCAATTATCGCCAGAGGCCGGATAGGCGCCAAGCCCCATCAGCGTCGAGGTGATCGGGAAACCGGTCGCCGCCACCAATTCGCGCAGCAATTGGCTGGCCGCGGGGCCGGAATTGATCACGCCGCCGCCGGTATAGAACACGGGGCGTTTGGCGGTTTCCATCGCCTTGGCCAATTCGGTGATCATTGCCAGATCGCCTTTGACCTGGGGGTTATAATGGGTTTCGACCTGCCGCGCCTCGGTATAGGTGCCGGTGGCGAATTGCACATCTTTGGGGATGTCGATCAGCACCGGGCCGGGCCGACCGGACAGCGCGATATGAAACGCCTCATGCAGGGTCGCGGACAGCTTTTCGGTATCCTTGACCAGCCAGTTATGTTTGGTGCAGGGGCGGGTGATGCCGACCGTGTCAGCCTCTTGAAACGCGTCCGATCCGATCATGAAGGTCGGCACCTGGCCGGTCAGCACGATGATCGGGATAGAGTCCATCAGCGCATCGGTCAGGCCGGTCACCGCATTGGTCGCACCGGGGCCGGATGTCACCAGCGCCACGCCGGGTTTGCCGGTTGCGCGCGCATAGCCTTCGGCGGCATGGACCGCGCCTTGTTCATGGCGCACCAGCACATGTTTGATCTTTTCCTGCTGGAACAATTCGTCATAGATCGGCAGGACGGCCCCACCGGGATAGCCAAAGACGACGTCCACACCCTGATCGATCAAGGCCTGGACCACCATTTTTGCGCCCGTCATGGTTTTGCTCATCTTACTCGCGTCCTATCCGGTTTGTTACGTTCTCGGCATAAAAAAACCCCCGAATGTGTCGGGGGCGCATGGGATCGTTATGGATTTACCGTCACCGGCCCATGCGCAGCTGTTCCACAATTCGTACGATGACGTTCATCGGGTTTCCTTTGCTGTCTGGGGTTCTAGTGCGCCAGCGCGGGGCGGTCAACCACCGCGCTGGAGAAAATGTCGCCCAAGGGCATTTTTTCGCAACTTTGTTTCAGAGCCCGCCGGTCAGCGCGATATAAGCGACATAGCCGGCCAGCATTGCGCCCCCGACCAGCCGGTTCATCCGGCCGACGAAATAGACCAGCGCCAGCAGCGCCAGCGTGATCGCGATCACCACCGGCGTATCGACCGCCATAAAGCGCGCATCCACCGGCACCGGTGTCACCACCGCCGTGATGCCCAGAATGGCCAGAATGTTGAAAATGTTCGATCCCACGATATTGCCCAGCGCGATATCGCGTTCGCCGCGGATCGCCGCCATGACCGTGGTGGCCAATTCCGGCAGCGAGGTGCCGATGGCGACGATGCTCAGCCCGATCATCGCCTCGGATATGCCAAAGTCGCGCGCGATGATGCTGGCGCTTTGCACCAGGTAATGCGCCCCCAGGACGACCGCACCCAAGCCCAGCAATGTCAGCCCGATATTGGCCCAGAGATTGGCGGGCGCGTCGATGTCTTCAACCTCGCCCCGCGATCCTTTGAGGCTGATGACCAGATAGACCGCCAGCGCGCCGACCAGCACCAGCCCTTCGACAAGGCTGACCTCGCCCGACCAGAAGGCATAGGGCAGGATCAGCACCGCCCCCGCCATCCACAGCAGGTCTTTGCGGAATTCCGCGAAAGTCAGCACCAAAGGCCCGATCACCGCCGCCGTGCCCAGCACCAGCAGGATATTGGCGATATTGGACCCGATGACATTTCCGATGGCGATGCCGGGTTGCCCGCCAAGGGCCGCATTCAGCGAGACCAGCAATTCCGGCGTCGATGTGCCAAAGCCCACCACCACCGCGCCCACGATCATCGGGGCGACGCCAAAGCGCAAGGCCAGACCGCTGGCCCCTTTGACCAGCCAATCGCCGCCCAGAAACAGCCCCAAAAGTCCGCCAATCAGAATAAGATAGGTTAACATGACATCTCCACGCTCGGGGTGGAGATGGGGCAGATCAGCGCCGGGTGCAAGGGCGGGATCGAAATTCATTCCCGCCCCGGCGCGATTGCGGCGATCTGTCTAGCTGTCGAAATCAGCCGCGCTATGGCGTTCGGGCAATTGCTCATGCGGCTCGCCCCAGGACCGGTTGACCTTTTGGCCGCGGATAAAGGCCGGGCGCGCAAGGATCGCATCGGCCCAGCGGTTCACGTTCTTGTAAGAGGCCGTATCAAGGAAGGTCGCCGCATCGCCATAGGCCCCGCCCGTGACCAACCGCCCATACCAAGGCGCAATCGCCATATCCGCGATCGTATATTCATCCCCGATGATATAGGATTTATCCGCCAATTGCCGGTCCAGCACATCCAGCTGGCGCTTGGCTTCCATGGCGAAACGATTGATCGGATATTCGAATTTTTCCGGCGCATAGGCGTAGAAATGCCCAAAGCCGCCGCCCAGATAGGGGGCTGCGCCTTGCAGCCAGAACAGCCAGTTCAGCGTTTCCGTCCGGCCCGCGATATCCTTGGGCAGGAAGGCCCCGAATTTTTCCGCCAGATACAAAAGGATCGCGCCGCTTTCGAAGATGCGCAGCCCGGTGTCATGGTCGAACAGGGCAGGGATCTTGGAATTGGGGTTCACATCCACGAAACCGCTGCCGAATTGGTCGCCCTTGGCGATATCGATCAGCCAGGCGTCATATTCGGCGCCCGTGTGACCTGCGGCCAGCAATTCCTCTAGCAGCAAAGTCACTTTGACGCCATTGGGCGTCGCCAGCGAATAAAGCTGCAGCGCATGTTTGCCGCGTGGCAGGTCCTTGTCATGGGTGGCCCCGGCGATGGGCCGGTTGATGCTGGCGAATTGGCCGCCGTTTTCGGCATCCCAGGTCCAGACTTTGGGCGGTGTATAGGCGGGCTGATCGGTCACGCTATGGTCCTCATGAATGTGTCGGATGTCTTAGATCAGCCTTGGGCACCGAAAAACAACCCTGCAAGCGCCACGAAAGCGTGAGCCGCTGAAACGATCCGCCTTGGTCTGGCCCGTGTTTGGCCCGTGTTTGGCCCGCGTTTGGCCCGCGTTTGGGCCGCGTTTGGGCCGCATTTGACCGCAAAGCGCCTCTGCGCAGGGGGCTGACCCGTCTTTGCGCTGTTTTGGTCAACATTTCGCCTTTTTGTGCGGGATAGTCGAGGCGCAGGAAACCGACAACAGGAAGGGATATTCCATGGCCAGCAGGACAGGCAGCATGACAGGCGTGACAGGCGGGGGCGCTGCGGCACTGGCCATCATGCTGGCGACAGCCACGGGTCTGGTGCTGGGCGCCAGCCAGCCGGCACAGGCGCAGGATCTGTGCAGCCGTTACACGATCGTGCGCGGCGATACGCTCAGCCAGGTGGCCCGCATCGCCGGGGTCGAGGGTGGTTTCCAGGTGCTGTTCAATGCCAATACCGATATCTTACGCTCGCCCAATCTGGTCGAGATCGGGCAGGTGATCACCATTCCCTGCGCGGATGGGTCATTGCCCGGTGCGGCGGTGGCGGCCCCCGCGGTTGCGCCGCCGCCGCCGGTCACCGCGACCCGGCCGCTGCGCGTGATCACGGCCAGCGGTTATGCGCCTTTCACCGACAAGGACCTGCCCGGTGGCGGCATGTTCACCCAATTGGTGCTGCGCGCCTTTGCACTGGGCAATCCCGATCAAGAGGTCAATTTCTTCTTCGTGAATGACTGGAATGCGCAGCTGGACAATCTGTTGCCCTCGGGCGCGGTCGATATGGCCTTTCCCTGGTTCAAGCCCGATTGTGACCGGGTCGAGATCTTGTCGCCGCCCAATGCCTATCGCTGCACCGATTTCAACCATTCCGACCCGTTCTATGACGCGCTGGTGGGCTATTACACGCTGGCGGGCAGCCCCTATGACGGCGCGACCGATCATGCCGATCTGCTGGGCGCGCGGATTTGCCGGCCGGATGCCTGGTTCACCTTTGACATGGAAGCCGAAGGTCTGACCGAACCGCAGGTCACCATGGTCCGCGTCACCCAGCTGGAGTGCTGGCGCCAGCTGGATGCGGGCGATGTCGATATCGTGACCTATGACGCGCTGCCCGCCGAGGATGACGCGCGCACGCTTGGCATGGCCGAAAGGGTGGTGTCGCTGGATGCGCTGACCGCGACCGCGACGCTGCATGTCTTTGTGGCCAAATCCAATGCCGAGGCCAATGCCGCCCTGCCGGCGCTGAATGCGGGGCTGGAACAATTGCGCCTGACCGGGGAATGGTTCTCGATCGTGCGCGCGGGCATTCAGGCCGCTATCGAAAACTGATCCTTTTCTCCCGGGGGACAGTCAGGCCGCCCCAGACGACCGGGGCGGCCGTTTAACGCCCGGTGCCTTGCAGCACCCCGTTTTCCAGCGCATAGCGCGTCAGCCCCGCGGTCGAGCTGATGCCCAGCTTGCGCTTGATATTATTGCGATGGGTTTCGACCGTGCGCACCGAGATATCCAGCGCCAAAGCCACATCCTTGTTCGATTTGCCCTGCGCCAGCGCCAGCAGGATCGTCTGTTCGCGCCCGGTCAAGGGTTCGCGCCCGCCGCGCGGATGCGCGTTCAGCGCGACCTTTGCGCCGGTGCAAAGATATTGCTCTCCGGCCATGACCACGTCGATGGCGGTGCGGATCTGTTCGGTCGGCACATCCTTGAGGATATACCCCCGCGCCCCGTGGCTCAGCGCGGCACGGATATATTCGGGGCTGTCATGCATCGACAGGATCACGACCTTTGTGCGCGGGCGCAGATCAAGGATCATCTCGGCGGCATGCAGCCCCGACAGGCCGGGCATATTGACATCCAGCAAGATCACATCGGGGTCCAGCCCGACCACGCGGTCCACCGCCGTTTGCCCGTCGTTCAGCGTCGCCAGCACCGCGATATCGGGATAGGTTTCGAGGATTGATTGAATCCCCTCGGCCACCATCGGATGGTCATCGACAATCACGACCTTGATCATACCGGCCTGTCCTTTGTGGTTTTGCTGTCGGGGCCCAGCAGATGGGTCAAGGGCACGCGGGCCTCGATACTGGTGCCTTTGCCCAGCCCCGAGCGGACCACCAAGGACCCGCCCAGATGCTGCGCGCGTTCTTGCATATTGCGCAGGCCCAGCCCGCTGCCGCCATGGGCGGGGGGCGGCCAGATCATGCCGCGCCCGTTGTCGGTGATCCGCAGCTCTGCGCCTTGGCGGGTGCCGCGCAGGCAAATCGTCACCTTATCGGCCATGGCGTGGCGTTCGATATTGGTCAGCGCTTCCTGCGCGATCCGGTATAAAGCGATGCGCGCATCATCATCCAGCCGGTTGCGAAAGACCACGGTTTCCAGCGCGACCTGCACGCCGCTGCGCGCGCTGAATTCATCGGTCAGCGCGCGCAAAGCCGCCCCCAGCCCCAAATCATCCAGAATGCCCGGCCGCAGGTCGCGGCTGATGCGCCGCACCTCTTGGATGGCAGAGCCAAGCTGGGCGATCCCCTTGTTCAGGCTGTCGCCGCTGCCCGGCCCCAATTTGCGGCGGGTCAGTTCCAGCGCATAGCGCACCCCCACCAGCATCTGGCTGATCCCGTCATGCAATTCGCGCGCGACGCGCCCGCGTTCTTCCTCTTGGGTGTCGATGATGCGCTGGGTCAGCTGCTGCAACCGGCTATCGGCCAAGCGCCTTTGGCGCAGGGTCAGGGAAATCCCGCTCAGAAAGACCCCCAGCACGGCCAGGCTGGCGATCCCCGCGACATAGAAGGACGTGCGCTTGATGCGGCTTTCAACCTCGGTCCGGGCGGCGGCGGCGGTGTCCAGAATATCGTCGATGAACACGCCCGTGCCAATCGCCCAACGCCAGCTTTGATAGCCGCGCACATAGACCTCCATCCGGCCATGCACGCCGGTCGAGGGTTTGGGCCAGTCAAAGCTGTGAAACCCGCCGCCAGACCGCGCAAGGCGGATCAGCGTGTCGGTGATCGGCACGCCGTTGCGGTCGGTCATGCCGGCCCAGTTGCGGTTGATCAAAAAGGTCTGGCGCGGGGCCACCAGATTGGTGCCGTCATAATCAAAGACAAAGAAATATCCCTCTTGCCCATAAAGCATCGCGGCCAGGACACGGCTGACCGCCAGCTTGGCGGCCGCATCATCAGGGCTGGCGCTGCCGGTGGCGCCAGAAACCGCGGCCATGGCAATCGCGACATAATTGGTCAATTCCGCCCGCTTTGTAGCGATCAGCCGTTGTTCCAGCGCTTTCAATTCGCTTTCGGCCAGCTGGTTGAACTGCGCCGAGACGACCAGCCAGATCAGGAACACCGCCAGGATCAGCGGCAGCGTCGCCAGCAGGAACAGTTTTTGCCCATAGCTCAGCGCGCCGGGCAGCAGGGGAAACGGCGTGAACATGCGCCTAGCGTTATGGCCAAACCCGGCCCGTGACAAATGCAATCAGCAATTGTGCAAAATGTTTTGCCTAAGTAGTTCTGCGGATAGCGCCTGCACGTATCGCGCGATATCCTTGCGGTTGTTAACGTCTGGCCGCGATCATCCTTTGGCATGATCCCGCCATTATCATCTGGGAGGAGATTTCATGGACCGTCGGTCTTTCTTGAAGAATTCTGCGCTTGGCGGCTCTGCCGCTGCGGCGACCGCATTGGCCGCGCCGGCCTATGCGCAGGGCAACCGCAGCTTGACGCTGGTAACAACCTGGGGGCGCGGTCTGGCCGGGGTGCATGACAGCGCGCAATATTGCGCCGATATGATCACCGCCATGTCCGATGGCCAGCTGAATGTCGATCTCAAGGCCGCAGGCGAATTGGTCGGTGCCTTCGAGGTCTTCGACGCCGTCGCCGCCGGTCAGGCCGATATGTATCATGGTGTGGATTATTATTTCCTTGGCCAGCATCCGGCGTTTTCGTTCTTTTCGCAGATCCCCTTTGGCATGACCTTCATGGAATATGCCAATTGGATCGACCATGACGGCGGCCATGCGCTGGCGGATGAATTATATGCGATCTTCGGGCTCAAGGCGTTTTCGGCGGGCAATACCGGCCCGCAATCGGGGGGCTGGTTTGCCAAGGAAATGAACGGGCCAGAGGATTTCCAGGGCCTGCGGTTCCGGATGCCGGGGCAGGGTGGCCAGGTGCTGGGCAAGCTGGGCGCCTCGGTGCAGAACCTGCCGGGGGCCGAAGTCTATCAGGCGCTGGCCTCGGGGGCGATTGACGGGACCGAATGGATCGGGCCATGGGCCGATGAAACCGCCGGTTTCCAGGAAATCACCAAATTCTATTATACCGCCGGTTTTCACGAGCCGGGGCCGAACCTGAACCTGGTGCTGAACCTTGATGTCTATGAAAGCCTGACACCGGCGCAGCAATCCATTGTCGAAAACGCCAGCCGCGCCAGCAGCATCTGGACCATGTCGCTGTTCATGGCGCGCAATGCGGCGGCGCTGTCGCGGCTGCAAGCGGGCGGCGTGCAGGTGCTGGAATTCGCAGATCCGATCTGGGACGCGTTCAGCACCGCCGCCGACGAAGTCGTCGCCGAAGCGATGGGCGATCCGATCTATGCGAAATGCCATGAAAGCTATTTCGCCTCGATGCGCAGCTCGGCGCAATGGTCGAGCATCTCCGAAGGCGCCTATCTGGCACAGCGCAACCGCCTGAAAGGCTAAGGCCGGGGCCGGCACCAGGGTGCCACAGGCCCAAAGAAGGCCCGCAGCGGTGCAGCGGGCCTTCTTTATAGCGCCGCAAGCACGAACGGAGAGAGCATATGGAATTGGTCGATGCATGGGGCGGCAACGCCTTTGGCTGGCTGGCGGCGCAGCTGATCGCCGCCGTCTATCATATCGGTTTCGCGCTGCTGAATCCCGGTCTCTGGCTGGCCTGGGTGCCGCAGATCAACGGCCCGATGGATCCCGCCGCCAAAGAGGCGCTGGCGCGGTTCATCTATTACGGGGCCTCGGTGGAATTGTTCTTTGCGGTGCTGGTGATCTTTGCCGCCGTGACCGCGGCGGGGATGCTGTTCAACGCTTTCATGTGGCGCTGTGTGCGCGCGCTGGAAGGTTTCGCCAATGGCGTCGGGCGGGTCGCGGCCTGGGCGGGGCTGGTGATGGTGCTGCAACAGATCATGATCATCTTTCTGCAAGGCATTTTCGCGGTCTCTGACATCAGCATAGGGTTCGGGGTCACCTTTGAACGGCCGGTCAGCTGGTGGTCGGACGAGCTCAAGCTTTATAACGCCATCGTCATCACCATGTGCGCCACCTATACATTCGTGCAGGGCGGGCATGTGCGGGTCGATCTGTTCTATGCGCCGATGCGGTTTCGCGCCAAGCGCTGTGTGGATATGTTCGGTGCGCTGGTCTTCATGCTGCCCGCATCCATCGTGATCTGGATTTACGGCTGGTTTTTCATGTGGCGGCATCTGGTGCTGCCCAATGCCTCGGCCTCGGATAGTTTGGACCGGCTGATGACGCGGTCGCAGGCCTTTCAGTGGAATATCGAGACGATCAGCACATCCGCCAATGGGTTTGACGCCTATTTCCTGTTCAAGATCCTGCTGCTGATCTTCACCTTCATGGTCATGTTGCAGGCGGTCGCGGTGTTTTACCGGGCCTTTCTGGAATGGAAAGAAGGCCCGGCCAGCGAAGGCAGATATCTCGACAAGGACAAGCCGGGCGACCAGACCGCCGAACTTGTCGCCAAAATACATTAACAAGGCGGGTTGATCATGCTTTTCGGCTTAGATGGCATCGAGATCGGGATCATCATTCTTTTCCTGACGCTTTTCGCAGGCATCCTTTCGGGCTTTCCGGTGGCCTTTGCGATCAGCGGCGCGGCGGTGATCTCTTTTGCGATCATTGCCGCATTCGACAGCGCGGGCCTGTCGATCCATGCCGGTGTGGATATGCGCTCTGACGCCTATCGCGCCTTGATCGCCGAGGGCGTGCGCCCCGATACGATTTCAGTGTTCCGCTATCCCGATCTGCCCCGCTACGAGGCGCCCTTGTTCCCGCAGGGCTGGGAAACCGCGCTGGACCGCAATATCGGCTTCATGGTCAACCGAATCAATGAAAAGGTGCTGGCGGGCAATTCCATCGAGATCATGCTGGCGGTCTTGATGTTCGTGATGATGGGCATCGTGCTGGAACGCTCGCGCATTGCCGATGAATTGCTGACCACGATGGCGCGGGTGTTCGGCCCGCTGCCGGGGGGGCTGGCGGTGTCCATCGTGATCGTGGGGGCGTTTCTGGCGGCCTCGACCGGGATCGTGGGGGCGACGGTCGTGACCATGGGGCTGCTGGCATTGCCCACCATGTTGAAAAATGGCTATTCGCCGCAGCTGGCCACGGGCGTCATCGCAGCCTCGGGCACTTTGGGGCAGATTATTCCGCCGTCCATCGTGATCGTGCTTTTGGGCACGCTGGCGGGCGATCTTTATGCCACCGCACAAGAACAGCGCGCGCAGCTGGCGGGGTGCAATGATGCGCTGACCTTTCTGGGCGAACCGGCGGTCGTTTCGGTGGGCGCGCTGTTCCAGGCGGCCTTGCTGCCCGGCATCATGCTGGCCACGCTTTACGCGGTCTATGCCTTTGTCTTTGCCTTGCTGAACCCTAGCAAGGCCCCCGCCGTGCAATTCAGCGCCGGCAATGGCCGCACCACTGGCAGCCGCAATGACAAGCTGACCTGGCTGCTGGCCGTGCCGGTGGCGATCATCGGTCTGGCGATCGGGCTGAACCAGACAGGCCTGGTGGGCAGCCAATCGGTGCTGGTGGGCAGTTTCACGCAAGCGGGTCAATCGGCATCCTTGCGCACCCGCGTCAGCCCGGACTGCGCGCAAAGCATGATCGCGCTGCATGGCCAAGAGGCCTGGGATAACGCGGTCGCCGAACAGGCCCAGATCGATGCCGCCGGTGGCGTGACCCAAGCGCGCCAGCTATCGCCCGAGGAACGCGCCGCGCTGGTGGCCGCGCGCGCGGTCGACGCGCCGCCCATCGGCAGTGGCATCGCCATCGGGGCCGTGATCATGGGGCTGGCGCTGGCCTTGGCCCGCGGGGTTGCGCCACGGGCCGATCACCGGCCGCTGCTGATCGGGGCAGGGGGGATCGGGCTGTTACTGCTGGTCGATATCATGCTGATCTCGCCGCTGACCTCGCCGGGGGTGACCACGCTGCTGATCGCGCTGCCGCTGCTGATTGCCTATCGCGGGCTGCGGGTCGGCTTTGGCTATATGGGGCAGAATGATATCCTGCGGGTGATCTTTCCGCCGCTGGTGCTGATCGTGGCGGTCTTGGGGTCGATCATCGGGGGCATCACCAACCCGACACCGGCTGCCGCGCTGGGGGCGGGAGGCGCGATCCTGCTGGCGGCCTATCGCAAGCGCAAGGATCAGGGCCTGTCACCGCGCATCGTGCTGCTAAGCGCGGGGGCGATCATCGTGATGCTGCTGGTGGGCTATAATTTCGACATGCGCATGGGCCGCGAGAGTGTGCCGCTTGAGGACCGGATCGGGTTTATCGTGGCTTTCGCGGCCTTTCTTTACGCGATATTCGGGCTTTTATGGTCCTGTTGGGTGCTGCTGGCGGGGGGCGTTCTGGCACCTGTCGTGCGCGAAACCGCCAAGGTCACGGCCATGGTCTTTGCCATCCTGATCGGATCGCAATTGTTGAATCTTGTGCTGATCTCTTTCGGGGGGGAACATTATATCCAGCAATTCCTGCGGTCTTTCGACAATGAATGGCAGGTCTTCCTGCTGGTCATGCTGGTCTTGTTCATCCTGGGGTTCGTGCTGGATTTCCTGGAAATCATCTATATCGTGATCCCCATCGTCGGGCCGGTGATCTATGGCGGCACCTTTGATCCCAAATGGGTGACGATCATGATCGCGGTGAACCTGCAAACCTCTTTCCTGACGCCGCCTTTCGGTTTCGCGCTCTTCTATCTGCGCGGGGTGGCGCCCAAATCGATCACCACGGGGCAGATCTACAAAGGCGTGTTGCCCTTTATCGGCATCCAGATCGGGGCCTTGCTGTTGCTGGCCTTCTTTCCCTGGGTGGTGACGATCCTGCCCAACCTGCTGGGCTGAACGCTGCGGTTAGCTGCGCCCGTCGGGCAGGTTGATCTTGGCGACCTGCTCGGCGATGGGTTCGCTTGAGAGCGGATGCACCGCGGTGTCAAAACTGTCAGGCGCGGTTAGCGGCGACCAGACGCCGCCGTGAAACAGCTCTAGCCCCGCGAATTTCGCCTTATAGCCCATCTTGGGGCTACCCGGCACCCAATAGCCAAGATAGACATAGGGCAGGTTCATTTCCTGCGCGATGCGGATGTGATCAAGGATGATATAGGTCCCCAGCGACAGCCGTTCGCGGGCGGGATCAAAGAAGGAATAGACCATCGACAGCCCGTCATCGAGGATATCGGTCAGGCAAACCGCCTGCAAACCCTGCGGATCGGTATATTCGATGACGCGCGAGCGGATCGGCGTTTCCTCGATCATCGCGGCGAATTCGAACATATCCATATCCGCCATCCCGCCGGTGGCATGGCGATCATCCAGATAGGCGCGGAACAGGTCATATTGTTCTTCGGTCGCCCAAGGCGATGTCGCGCGGCGGTGCAGATGGCGCGCGCGCGCATCAACGCGGCGCTGGCTGCGCGACGGGGTGAAGGCTGCGACATTGATCCGCGCCGACATACAGGCCGAACATTCCGCGCAGGACGGCCGGTAGAGCACGTTTTGCGACCGGCGAAACCCCTGTTTGGACAGCGCATCATTCAGTTTCGTCGCGTTTTCACCCTGCAGGGCGGTGAACAGCTTTCGTTCCATCCGGCCCGCAAGATAGGGGCAGGGCTGCGGCGCCGTCACATAAAATTGCGGCGCGATGGGAAGCGTATGGCGCATGGGTGAACCCGTATGGTTTCGCGAAGCTTAACAACCCGCACCCGCTGCGCCAAGCCCCCTGTCGGTCGCAGCACCAATGCGCGCCGTATTGGCCAGACGGCCCGCGTTGGCGGGCCGTGTGCAAAGGATCGCGGGGCCGGTGTCAGGCCTGCGGCGCATCCGGGGTGATATCGGTTTTCGCGGCAGCCTTGCGGTCACGTTCATCCATGAAGGCATCGAATTCGGCCTTGTCCTTGGCATCGCGCAGCCGCTTGAGAAAGGCCTGGAATTTCTGCTGTTCGTCTTCCAGACGGCGGATGGTTTCGTTGCGATAGGCGTCAAAAGCCATATTGCCGCTGGATTGTGTCATGTGGATCGGGGACCGGGCGGTCTTGCGGCAGGACCCGGCAAACATGCCCTTGCCCCAGATCATATAGGCCAGAAGCGCCAGACCCACGGGCCAGAACACAATAAAGCCCAGCACCATCGCCGCGATCCAGGCTGCTTTGCCGCGCGCATCAAGCCAAGCCTCGGCGCGGGCAAAAAAACCGGGGCTGGTGTCATAGGTCAAGGCGGTGTTGGTGGTCATCATGCTCTCCTTCAAGGTCGCAGGTTGATGTGAACAGGCTTCACATCTCGCATATTGGCAGCGGTCCCGCCCTTTGCAAGGGGGCATGTAAAGGTTTTTTACATCATTGCGGATCAGGCAATGAAATCAGCCAGTTGCGCGCCATATATCTGCAATAATTGCTGCGGCGCGATGGGAAAGATATGGCGCGGCGTGCCAGCAGCGGCCCAGATTTCCGTGAAATCCAGCAGGCGCGGGTCGAAAAAGGCCCGCACAGGCGACAGATGCCCGATCGGCGCGACACCCCCGATGGCAAAGCCGGTCTGCGCGCGGATCAAACCGGCATCGGCCTTGGCCAAAGGCTCGCCCGCGACATGGCTGGCCTTGGCGTTCTCGACCTGATGGCCGCCCGCCGTGATGAACAGAATCGCGCGGCCGCTGTCCTGGCCTGCAAAGATCACCGATTTGGCGATCTGGTCCAGCGCGCAGCCTGCCGCTTCGGCGGCCTGCTGTGCTGTGCGGGTCTGTTCGCCCATTTCCAGCGGGGTGATCTGCACCCCCTGTTCGGCCAATGCGCGGATCACGCGGGTCAGGCTTTTGCTCATCTGAAATGCTCCCTTTTTCGCGCAGATTAGCGGGGTGTTGGCGATTGACCAGCCCCGCAGTTGCACCCAATGTGCGGCCATGAGCATCGCCCGTCGCATCACCCGCTATCCACGCCCCTATGACGCCGCCCTTGGGGCGGATGTGCTGGCGCAATTGCCCAGCTTTGCGCCCGAAATCGCCAAGTTGCTGGCCGGAACCGCCGGTTGCAGCCCCTATCTGGCGGGGCTGATGACGCGTGAAAAAGACTGGCTGCCCGCCGCATTGGAAGATCCCGAAGCCGCGGTAGAGATTCTGCTGGCAGAGCTGGAAACAATCTCGCTCGAGGCGCTGCCGATCCATCTGCGGCAGATGAAACGGCGCATCGCGCTGGTCGCGGCCCTGGCCGATCTGGGCGGTGTCTGGCCGCTGGAAACCGTGACCTTGACGCTGACACGCTTTGCCGATGCCGCCGTTGCGGCCTGTATCGCCCGGCTGGTCGCCGCCGAGGTCGCGCGCGGCAAGCTGCCCGATGGCCCGCCACAGGATGCGGCAGGCATGGTCGTGCTGGCCATGGGCAAGATGGGCGCGCATGAGCTGAATTATTCCTCTGACATCGACCTGATCTGCCTGTTCGACGACAGCCGTTTCGCCCCCGATGACGTGTTCGAGGCGCGCACCGCCTTTATCCGCGTGACCCGCCGGATGACCGCCATCCTGTCCGAGGTCAAAGACGGCGGCTATGTCTTTCGCACCGATCTGCGGCTGCGCCCCGATGCCTCGGTCATGCCGGTCTGCCTGTCGATGGAAGCGGCAGAGCGCTATTACGAAAGCGTGGGGCGGACATGGGAACGCGCCGCCTATATCAAGGCGCGGGTCTGTGCGGGCGATCAAGCGGCGGGGGCGCGGTTTCTGCAAACTTTGCGTCCCTTTGTCTGGCGCAAACATCTGGATTTCGCGGCGATTCAGGATGCCCATGACATGCGGCTGAAAATCCGCGATCACAAGGGGTTGGGCGGGCCGGTCACGCTGGCTGGCCATGATATGAAACTGGGGCGCGGCGGTATCCGCGAGATTGAATTTTTCACCCAGACCCGCCAATTGATCGCAGGCGGGCGCGATGCGTCTTTGCGGCTGCGCGGCACCGGCGAAGGCCTGCATGCGCTGGCCGGGGCGGGCTGGATCGGGGCGGATGTGGCCGCGACATTGCTGGATCATTACCGCCACCACCGCGAGGTTGAACATCGCGTGCAGATGTTCGCCGATGCGCAGACCCATCATCTGCCGCAGGATGCGGCGGGGTTCGACCGGCTGGCGGCCTTCATGGGGCGCGATGTCGCGGAATTGCGCGATGACCTGACCCGGCGGCTGGCCGATGTGCATGTGCTGACCGAAGGCTTTTTCGCGCCAGATGCGAAACCCAAGGCCCAGATCACCTGGGGGCAGGATGTCGTGGCGCGCTGGCAAGGCTATCCCGCGCTGCGATCGCCCCGCGCGACCGAAATCTTTGACCGGCTGATCCCCCAGATCATGGCCAGCCTGCAAGAGGCCGCCCGCCCGGACGAGGCTTTGGCCCAATTCGATGGCTTTCTGGCGGGGCTGCCCGCAGGGGTGCAGCTGTTTTCGCTGTTCGAGGCCAACCCCCAGCTGACCCAGCTGATCGTCGATATCGCGGCGACAGCCCCGGCACTCGCGCAATATCTGTCGCGCAATGCGGCCGTGCTGGATGCGGTGATCGGCGGTGCCTTCTTTGATCCCTGGCCCGGCATGGCCGCGCTGCGCGATCAATTGGGCACCGTGCTGGCGGGTCATGCCGATTACGAAAGCCAGCTGATCGCGGCGCGGACCTGGGCGCGCGAATGGCATTTCCGCATCGGGGTGCATCATCTGCGCGGCTTGATCGGTGCCACCACCAGCGGCACGCAATATGCCGATCTGGCCGAGGCGGTGATTGCCGCGCTCTGGCCCGTGATCGTGGCGGAATTCGCGCGCAAACACGGGGCCCCGCCGGGGCGGGGCGGGGCGGTTGTCGCCATGGGCTCGCTGGGGGCGGCGCGGTTGAATGCGGGGTCCGATCTGGATCTGATCGTGATCTATGATCCGGCCGGGGTCGAAAGCTCTGACGGGCCGCGCCCGCTGGCGACGCGGGCCTATTTCGCGCGGCTGACGCAGGCGCTGATCACCGCGCTGGCCGCGCCAATGTCGGCGGGGCGCTTGTATGAGGTCGATATGCGGCTGCGTCCCTCGGGGCGGCAGGGGCCGGTGGCCACATCGCTGGAGTCCTTCATCGATTACCAGAACAAAGAGGCCTGGACCTGGGAACATCTGGCCTTGACCCGCGCCCGCCCGATCACCGGAGAGCCTGATCTTCGCGCGGCGATCGAAACTTTCCGCCGCGATTTGCTGCGGCGCAAAGGGCAGGGGGCGGCTGTCGTCGCCGATGTGGCCGAGATGCGCGCCCGGCTGGCCCAGGCCAAAGGCCCCGGCGAGGCATGGGACGCCAAGACCGGGCCGGGCCGGTTGCAGGATATCGAGCTTTGCGCGCAGACAGCGGCGCTGATCGCGGGCAGCCCGGCGCGGGATCTGGCGGCGCAATTGGACGCGGGGGTGACGGCGGGCTGGCTGGATGCGGCGGATGCGCAGGCGCTGTGTGATGCGGCGCGGCTCTTGTGGCAATTGCAGGCGGCGGTCAGGCTCTTGACAGGGGGCGGGCTTGACCCGAATGATCTGGGCGAAGGGGCGCGCCGGATGATCCTGCGCGACACGGATACACCGGGGCTGGATGCGCTATTGGCGCGGATGACCCGTTTGCACAAGGCCGCGGATGCGATCATCAGCCGCCGCCTGGAAGGAACCGGATGAAGGGTGATCTGCATGACACCAAGGCCCTGATCCGCGAAGCATTCCGCATCGACGGCATCACCGGGGCTGAATGTCGCACAATTTTTCTGGATTGGGTGCTGGGCCTACCGGATGGGCAGGATGTCGGGGCCGCAGTGCGCGCGCTATTGGTGCGCCATGCCGATGCCCCGCCCGACCATCCGATGACCCGCGTGCTGGAACAATCCCTGCGCGCCACCGCCCCGCCCCGCCGACGCGGCGGGCGCGATGCACGTTTGCGTGCCGGGGGCTAGATCGCGCGGCTAGATCGCGCGGCGGGCCGGGTGCCGCAGGCCGCGCGGGTTTGCGCTGGGATGTCTTGAACGCCAGATGCTGTGGGGATGACACGCCATGCCGCTGCCCCCGCGCATCCGATGATCCGCGTGCCGGACCATGCGCTGCGCCCCGCCTCGGCGGCCTATGCGGCGTGATTTAGGCTTGCGCATCGGGGCGGATCGCGCGGCTAGTGCTTGCGCGGCGGGCCGGGGGCCGCAGGCGGTGGGGGTTTGCGCTGCGATGTCTTGAATGGCAGATGCTGTGGGGCGGGGTGGGTGCGCGCGATTGCGGCCTCGAGCGGTTTGATCGCGGTTTCGGGCAGCAGCGGGGCCAGGGCGGGGCCGGTGGCAAAGCGGCCCGTCAGGCTGGTCAGCAAACTGGCCGCCTGATCCAGCCGCGCGCCAGAGCTGTCTGTCTGCTGCGCCATGGTCGCAGCCTGCCGGGTCAGCTGGTCCAGCTGGGTCATGCCGGTCGTGATCTGCGCCAGGGCCGTGGTCTGGGCCTGGGTGCTGGCGCTGATCCGCGTGGTCGCAGCGGCAATATCACCGACCTCGGCGATGATATCGCGCAGCGCATTGCCCGCCGTGCCGACCAGCTCTGACCCGCGGGCGACCTCTTTGCCGCTGCGCGCGATCAGCGCATTGATCTGGCGGGCCGCCTCTGCGGATCGCTGGGCCAGATTGCGCACTTCGGCGGCGACCACGGCAAAACCGCGGCCTTCCTCGCCCGCGCGCGCGGCCTCGACCCCGGCATTCAGCGCCAGCAGATTGGTCTGAAAGGCGATATCCTCGATCACGCCGGTGACCTGCGACATCTGTTGTGACGAATCGCCGATTTCCGCCATGGCCGCCACCGCCTGGGCGACAACCGCGCTATTGGTGCTGGCCTTGGCATGGGCGGCGGCGGCTTTGCTGTCCACGGCGCGCCGATCTGCGGTGGCCGCCTGCAGGCTGGCGCTCAGCTGGTCCAGCGCCGCGGTCGTCTGGTCCAGCGTGGCGGCCTGGGTTTCGCTGCGCGCGGATAAGGCCCCCTGGGCCGCTGTCAGCTGTCCCGCATTGGCCGCGATCAGCCCGGCGGTGGCGGTGATCTGCCCCATCGCGGCGCGCAGCGCATCGGTGGCGCTGTTGAAAGCCTGGCGCAGCGGTTCATGCGCGGGGGCAAAGGGCTGATCGATCTGCGCGGTCAGATCGCCTGCCGCCAGACGGGTCAGCTGGCGGTGCAGCTGGTCGATCACCTGCTGCTGGTCATGCTGCTGGGCCTGTTGCGCCTGCGCGGCAAAGCCCTGCGCGATCTGGGCATCGCGGATCGTGGCCAAAGCGCGCGCCAGAAGCCCCAAGGCGTGATCGGCATCGCCGCCATTGATCGGTTGCGCGGTGTCACCGGCGGCCAGCCTGGCAGCGGCATCGCCCAGGTGGGTGATCCTTCTTGTGATCGCGCGGGCGATCAGCTGCCCGGCCAGCAGCGCGATGATCGCCGCGCCAAGCCCCAGCATCACGCTGGCCTGGCGCAGATCCCCCAGCAGCCGGTCGCGCGCATCGCCTTGCGCCTGGTCTTGGCGCGCGATCTGTCCCAGCAGCGCGTCAAGCCGGTCCAACAGATCCTGCCCCAGCGGGACCAGCAGCGTGTTTTCCAGCTGATCAGCCTGCGTCACGCGCGCGGCATAAGCGTCGAAATCCGTGATCAGCGCGGGGACAGCCCCCGCGATCCGGGCGATCTGGGCCTGGGCATAGGCGCCGCCGCCCGCCTGCGTCAGTGGCGTCATCGCCCTGTCAAAATCAGCAAGCGCGGCCCGTGCTGCGCGCCCGTCATCGCCGCTGCGCGTGGCAAGATAGCTGTCCAGATGCAGCCTGGCTGTGGCAAAGGCCTGCGCGGCCCGCTGGGCCGCCTGCACCAGATCGGGCAGGCCCGAGACGGCGACATTATTGGTGACCCGGCGCAGGGCGGTTTGCATATCTTGCGCCTGGTCGTGCAGGGCGCTGCCGGGGCGGGTGGCGGCGGCGCGCAGATCGGCGATCTGTTGAAAGGTGCTGCCATAATCCTGCGCCAGCCGCAGCAATATGTCGATTTCCGCGCGCGCGGCGCTGCCGGGGGCAAAGGCCGCGGGCAAGGCCCGATCATCGCGCAAAACGGCAATCTGGTCGGTCACCGCCTGCGCCATGCTGTCTGCGCCGGTTGTGCCATAGGCCCGCGCGGCCAGATCAACCGCGCGCATCTGGCCGATGAACCCTGTGGTCGCGCGGTGCTGGGCCGTGATCGCGGCCGTGGTGGCCAGCGTATCGCGCAACCTGTCCACCGCCAGAACGGCCCCCGCCGACAGCCCCGCGATGACCAGCGCCAACACCACAAAGCCGCCGTTGATGCGCCAGGCGACAGACCACCGATCCCGCATGTAATGTCCCTATTCCCTCGGTCAGCAGAGCATAGGCGACAATTCCTAACGCAAGATGAAACCGCGCGCTTATCCGCGGGGCAGGGCCGCCGCCTGCGCCGCAAGCGCCGTGATCGCCGCCCAATCGCCCGCTTGCACCAGATCTGCCGGGGCGACCCAGGATCCGCCGACGCAGAGCGTATTGGACAGCGCCAGATAGGTGGGCGCGTTTTGCAAGGTCACGCCGCCGGTGGGGCAGAATTTGACCTGGGGGATCGGCGCGCCAATCGCCTTGAGCGCGGCGGCGCCGCCATTGGCCTCGGCGGGGAAGAATTTCTGCACAGAATAGCCGCGTTCCAGCAGGCGCATCGCCTCGGAGGCGGTGGCGGCACCGGGCAAAAGCGGCAGGTCATTGGCCTCGCAGGCATCCAGCAGCCGGTCGGTCGCACCCGGCGCGACCCCAAAGGTGGCCCCGGCGGCCTTGGCATTTTCCACATCCTTGGGTGTCAGCAGCGTGCCAGCCCCCACATGTCCGCCTGCTACGGTGGCCATTTCGCGGATCACGTCGAGCGCTGCGGGCGTGCGCAAGGTGACTTCGAGCGCGGGCAGACCGCCTGCGACCAGCGCGCGCGCAAGATCGGCGGCGCTGCTGGCATCCTTGATCACCAGAACCGGGATCACGGGGGCGAGAAGGCAGATTTTCAACGCGGCGGCGGAAGCATCCTGAGGTGTCATATCCGGTCTTTCTGTCAGTGAGGGCCGGGGGGGGCAGCGCTGCCTCCGGCGGGAGTATTTTTGGAAAAAAGAAGCGGGGCCTTAGACGACGACCCCCGCGCCATCGGCGGATGGTCCCACGCTGCGGCGGAAGATGTCGAATAATTCGCGCCCGACGCCGGTGCCATTGCCGGTCAGATCGGCGGCGGCGGGGCTGCGGGTGGCCAGATCGACGCCCAGAACCTCTATCGTGCCGGTGGTGGCGTCAAGCCGGATCACATCGCCGTCGCGGATCAGGCTGATCGGCCCGCCGTCCGCGGCCTCGGGCGAGACATGGATCGCCGATGGCACCTTGCCCGACGCCCCCGACATGCGCCCATCGGTGACAAGAGCGACCTTGAGCCCGCGATCCTGCAGCACCGCCAGCACCGGTGTCAGGCTGTGCAATTCGGGCATGCCGTTCGATTTCGGCCCTTGAAAGCGCACGACGATCACCGTGTCGCTGGTAAATTCACCGGCCTTGAACGCATCCTTTACCGCATCCTGCGTGTGAAAGATCCGTGCGGGGGCTTGGATGATGTGGCGTTCCTCTGCGACGGCAGAGGTCTTGATCACGCCGCGCCCGAGGTTGCCTTGCAGCTGGATCAGCCCGCCAGAGGCTTGGAACGGGTCGGCGGCCGGGCGCAGGATTTTTTCATTGGCGGATGTTTTCGGCCCTGCCGCATAGGTCACCGCGCTGCCGGACAATTTGGGTTCGCGCGTGTAATGCTCCAGACCTTTGCCGGCCACTGTGGTCGTGTCATCATGCAGCAGCCCTGCATCCAGCAATTGCCCGATCATATAGGCCAGCCCGCCTGCGGCGTGGAAATGGTTCACATCCGCCAGCCCGTTGGGATAGACCTTGGCCATCAGCGGGGTCACGGAGGAAATATCGCTGAAATCCTGCAGATCGAGGATCACCCCCGCCGCGCGCGCCATGGCGGGCAGGTGGATCACCAGATTGGTGGAGCCGCCGGTCGCCATCAGCCCCACCAGCCCGTTCACGAAGGCCCGTTCATCCAGCACGTCGCAGACCGGCGTATAGGCATTGCCCAGCGCGCTGATTGCCAGCGCACGTTCGGTGGCAGCCATTGTCAGCGCCTCGCGCAAAGGCGTGCCCGGATTGACGAAAGAGGCGCCCGGCATATGCAGGCCCATGAATTCCATCAGCATCTGGTTGGTATTGGCCGTGCCATAGAAAGTGCAGGTGCCCGGCCCGTGATAGCTGGCCATTTCGGCGGCCATCAGCGCCTCGCGCCCGACCTTGCCTGCGGCGAATTGCTGGCGCACCTTGGCCTTTTCATCATTGGGCAGGCCCGAGACCATCGGCCCCGCAGGCACGAAAATGCCCGGAATATAGCCAAAGGTCGCCGCGGCCATCACCAGGCCCGGGACGATCTTGTCGCAGACACCCAGATAGATCGCGGAATCGAACACGTTGTGCGACAGGCCCACAGCAGCGGCCAGCGCGATCACATCGCGCGAAAACAGCGACAATTCCATGCCGGTCTGGCCCTGGGTCACGCCGTCGCACATCGCGGGCACGCCGCCTGCGACCTGCGCTGTGCCACCGGCGGCACGGGCGGCGGCGCGGATCTTGTCGGGATAGGTCTCGAACGGCTGATGCGCGGACAACATGTCGTTATAAGCGGTGATGATCCCGATATTGCCCGCGCTGCTGGCGGTCAACGCATCCTTGTCCGCGCCCATCGCCGCATAGGCATGGGCCTGGTTGCCACAGGTCAGATGCGCCCGGCGCGGCCCTTCGGCGGCGGCGCGCGCCATCGTGTCCATATAGCGGCGGCGCGGCCCTTCGGAACGGGCGCGGATACGGTCGGTCACGGCGGCGATAGTCGGGTGAAGCGGCATCTTGGTCCTCGGCTGTTTGCTGGCGTCTCTCTAGCAGATCGTGTTAGCGCTAACAAGGGCGGGACCCCCGCTGCGGCCGTTTTGGCATGGCGGGATATCTTCAGATTGCATTGGCACCGGGTTTTTCGTATCATCACATCGTTGCGACCGTGTTCAGATGAAAGAGTAATCATGTTTCAAAAATTCTTGAGTGTCATGGCCTTGCTTGGTGCCTTGGCCGCCTGTGCGCCCGGTGGAACCGGGCAAAGCGATCCCCGTCCTGATATTTTGCGCGATTACCAGCTGACTGGGCTGAATTTCGCCGCGATGGCCGATCTGACCATATCCGAGGATAATTTCATTTATCCGCATGCCGATATCGTCTGGCATGGCGATGTGCAGGGTGACCGGATCGCGCAGATCGCGGCGATCTTTCAAGAGGCCGCAGCGCGGGTGCAGGCCGACCGGAGCGATATCACGCCCGATACCAAGAAGGTGGTGGTCGATGTCACGCTGATCCGGTTTCACGGCGTGACCCGGCGGGCGGAATTCACGACGGGCGGTGTGCATCACATCGTCTTTGACCTGACGGTGCGTGATGCGGCCACGGATGCGGTGATCGAGCCGACCCGGCGCGTGATCGCCAATCTCGAAGCATGGGGCGGCAATATCAATGCCGAGATCGATGGGCAGGGCGTCACCCAAAAGATCCGCGTCACCGATTTCCTGGCCAAGACTTTGGCCGAACAATTGCGCTGAACGCCGCGATCGGGGCTTTTCAGGCAAGGCCCCGTTCGCTAGTGACTGCGGATGGTACAACAAGACACATCCGACCGCGCGACAGTGCGGCTCATTCCCAAGGCCGAGGCGCGGGCAATCCGCCACGGCTTTCCCTGGGTTTACGCCAATGAATTGGTGACCGACCGGCGCACGCGGGGCTTGGCCGCAGGCAGTATCGCGCTGCTGGAGGATGCCAATCGCGTGCCGATGGGGGTGGTGGCGGTCAATCCGGGCTCCAAGATCATCTGCCGGATGCTGGATCAAGATCCCGCGGCGGTGATTGATCAGGCCTGGTTCGCGGGTAAAATCAGCCGCGCGCTGGCGCATCGGGCGCGGCTTTACCCCGATCCTTTCTACCGGCTGATCCATGCCGAGGCTGACGGGCTGCCCGGCGTGATCATCGACCGTTTCGGCGATATCGCCGTGGTGCAGCCCAATGCGGCCTGGGCCGATCTGCTGATCGCGCCGCTGGTTGCGGCCTTGCAGGATGTGACCGGCGTCAGCACTGTCGTGATGAATGGCACCGGGCGGACCCGCGCGCTGGAAGGCCTGGCAGAGCGGATGGATATCATCGCAGGCAAAGCCCCGACAGCCCCGGTGCCAGTGCCGATGAACGGGGCCATTTACATGGCCGATATCATGGGCGGGCAGAAAACCGGCCTGTTCTTTGACCAGCGGCCGAATCACGCCTTTGCCGCCGCTTTGGCGCCGGGCGCGCGGGTGCTGGATGTCTTCGCCCATGTCGGCGGCTTCGGGCTGGCGGCCCTGGCGCAGGGGGCGGCCTCGGTGCTGGCGGTGGATGGCTCTGCCCCGGCGCTGGATCTGGCCGAACAGGGGGCCGATGCCATGGGCGTGGCCGACAGGTTCAGCACCCGCAAAGGCGATGCTTTCGACGTGCTGACAGCACTGGCCGAGGAAGGCGCGCAATTTGACGTTGTCATCTGCGACCCGCCCGCCTTTGCGCCGGGCAAGGCCGCGCTCGAGGCCGGTTTGCGCGCTTATGAACGTGTTGCGCGGCTGGCCGCCCCTTTGGTGGCACCGGATGGCTATCTGGGCCTGTGCTCTTGTTCGCATGCGGTGGATCTGACCAAATTCCGCAACGCATCCGCGCGCGGGATCGGGCGGGCCGGGCGGCGCGGGCAGATCATCCACACGGGCTTTGCGGGACCGGACCATCCGCTGATGCCGCATCTGGCCGAAAGCGGCTATCTCAAGGCCGTGTTCTTCCGCCTATGAGGGTGATGATCGACGCCTGCGTGCTTTACCCCACGGTGATGCGCGAAATGGTGCTGGGCTGCGCGGGGCAGGGGCTGTTCGCGCCGCGCTGGTCACCGCGTGTGCTAGAGGAATGGGCGCGCGCGGCAGCCAAGCTTGGCCCCGCCCAAGAGGTCTGGGCGCGCGGCGAAATCGCGGCCCTTGGCGCCAGCTTCCCCGATGCGCTGATCCGCCATGATGCGGGCATCGAACGGCGGTTCTGGCTGCCTGATAGCGGCGATATCCATGTGCTGGCGGCGGCGGTGGCGGGGTCCTGCGATGCGATCCTGACGATGAACGCCAAGGATTTTCCGCGCAACATCCTTGACGAAGAAGGTCTGCAAAGGCTCGACCCTGACAATTTCCTGCTGGATCTGTGGCGCGATGCGGCAGAGCCTGTGCAAAAGGTCGCCGACAAGGTCCTGGCCGAGGCGCGGCGGCTGTCCGGGCAGGACTGGACCCTGCGCGCCTTGCTCAAAAAGGCACGGCTGCCGCGGCTGGCCAAGGCGCTTGTGGCGCGCTAGGGCGCCTGCCAGCTGGCTTCGCGCGCCTCGATCGCGGCAATGCGCTGTGGGGTCTTGGGATGGCTCAGCATCCAGGCAGGGGTCGCAGCCCCATGCGCGCCGGTCAGCTTTTCTAGCTTGGTGAACAAGGATTTCTGCGGCCCGGTGCCGATCCCGGCCTTGACCAGCAAAGCCGAGGCATAGGCATCCGCCTCGAATTCATCATCGCGCGACAGCCGCGCGGCGACAAGGCTGATCAGCGCACCGGCAATCCAGGGGCCGATGCCGGGCAAAAACCGGTTAAAGATCATCGCCAGCGCCGTGCGCATGGCATTCTGGCTGGAAAAATCGATCATCCGGCGGCGCGAATGGCCCAAGGCGACATGGCCCATCTCATGGGCGATCACGCTGGCCATCTCTTCGGATGTGACCTCACCGGCGCGGTATTTGTTGAAAAATCCGCGCGTGATGAAAATCCGCCCGTCCGGCGCGGCCAGCCCGTTGACCTGCGGGATCTCGTAGATATGCACGCGGATGCGCTCGATCCCCAGCGCTGCGGCCATACGGTCCATCAGCACCTTGAGGATCGGATCGGCCAGCTCGGTCGATTTGTCATCCAGCTCGCGGGCCGTGCGCCAGGCCGAAAAGCGGAACATCGCATAGCCGTAAACCAGCGCAAGGATGATCGGTAAGAATTTCATCATAGCCTCGATATGGGGCGCGCGCTACGGATTGCCAATGGCACGCGCTGTCGCGCCGCAGCTTCTTTTTTCCAAAAATACTCCCGCGCGGCGCGCCAAAAGTTTTTACCCCACCAGCATCTTCATGCCCCGGTTGATCCCGTCAAGCGTCATCGGCACCATGCGCTCTGCGCCAAAAATCTCGCGGATCATGCCGATCGACTGGGTATAGGGCCAATGCTGTTGGGCTACCGGATTGATCCAGAGCGTATCGCGCCACTGGTCGCGCGCGCGGGCCAGCCAGACGGCACCGGCCTCGGCGTTCATATGTTCATTGGCGCCGCCCGGATAGGCGATCTCATAGGGTGACATGCTGGCATCGCCCACGAAGATGCATTTGTAATCAGCACCATAGCGATGCAGCACCTCCCATGTCGGGATCTGCGCATCCCAGCGGCGGCGGTTGTCCTTCCAGACACCTTCGTAAAGGCAATTATGAAAATAGAAATGCTCGAAATGTTTGAATTCCGATTTCGCGGCGCTGAACAATTCCTCCACCACCTTGATATGCGGGTCCATTGATCCGCCGATATCAAGGAATAACAAGACCTTGACCGCATTGCGCCGTTCGGGCCGGGTTTTCACATCCAGATAGCCATGATCGGCTGTGGCGCGGATCGTGCCGCCCAGGTCCAGCTCTTCCGCCGCGCCATCGCGCGCCCAGCGGCGCAAGCGTTTCAGCGCGACCTTGATATTGCGCGTCCCCAGCGCAAGGCTGTCATCGAGATTGCGGAATTCGCGCTTGTCCCAGACCTTGACCGCGCGCTGGTGGCGGCTTTGATCCTGCCCGATACGCACCCCTTCGGGATTATAGCCATAAGCCCCAAAAGGCGATGTGCCCGCCGTGCCGATCCATTTGCTGCCGCCCTGATGGCGGGCTTTCTGTTCGGCCAGCCGCTGTTTGAGCGTCTCCATCAAGGCATCAAACCCGCCCAGCGCCGCGATCTCGGCCTTTTCAGCCGCGCTGAGGTGCTTTTCGGCCAGTTTTTCTAGCCAAGCGGCGGGGATATCGACGGCGTTCAGCACGGCCTCGGCGGGGATCGCCTCTAGCCCCGCGAAAGTCGTGGAAAAGGCGCGGTCAAAGCGGTCCAGATGGCGTTCATCCTTGACCATCACGGTGCGGGCCAGGAAATAGAATGCGTCCACATCATAGGTCGCCAGCCCCGCCTGCATCCCTTCCAGAAACGACAGGAATTCGCGCAAAGAGACCGGCACCCCGGCTTTGCGCAGATTGTCGAAGAAGGGCAGGAACATCGCGCTAGCGCAGGCTGCGTTCGATAAAGATCAGCACGAACAGGCCGATCAGCCCCAGCGCGATGCCAAAGCCCGCGCCCCATTGCAGCATATCAAGCCCTTTGCCGCCATTCGCCCGCGCGCGCCATGCGCCGATGGCGGCGCCGATCAGCAGCCCGGAAAGTGGATAGATCATCGTGACACCTTTCTATCGGTTCAGCCTGTGGTCTTCGCCAGAGGGTTCAGCTTGGCAGGCGCGGCAGGCTTGCGATTTCATTGAGCCGCGAAATCACCGCATCCCTGTCGCCAAATCCGTATAACCCCCATCCCAGACTGTCCAGCCGCAGCGCCATGGCGGCCTCGGGCTGGCCTTGCAGATCCAATGCCTCGGCGCGGAACATCATCAAGATACTGAGCAAGGCGGCATTTTCATGGTCGCGGGCGGCTGTGATGGCAGGGGCGGTCAGGGCCAATATCGTCTCGGGATCGCGGGCAATCAAGGCAAAGGCGGCCTGTTGTGCCGCCACATGGGCGGCATGGATGCGCAGATCGGGATCATCCCCATAGGCAAAAGCGGCCGCATTGAACGCGCCCAAAGCCAATCCCGGATCGGTGCCGATCTGCAACCGGCCAAAGACATATTGCGCGAATCCCTGCCGCGTGCCGGTCCAGCCCCGCGCCTGTCCGATCGCGACCGCGCGCGCGGCGGCCTGGCGGCGCAGCGCAGGCGTGGCGGTCCCGCCCAAAGCGGTGATGACCGCGCCGGTCCAATCGCGGGTGGTGGGGGCGGTGACCGGTCCGCGCCCCGCCGCGCCCGCGGGGTTCATGCGCGCCAAAAGACCCGGCACAAGCGCCATCACCTCGGCCTGGGTCATGCCGCTGCGCAATTCGGGCGCATAGGTCAGCCGCAGGATCAACATGTCAAAACCGGTCAGCACGGCATGCATATTATCATCGTTGAACACCGAATCAGGCAGATGATAGAGGTCATTCAACGGCCCCAAAGCCTGTGCCAGTTCTTCATGCAGGCAATCGCGCATTTCCTGCGGGGTGGCGTCTTGGGGGATGAAAACGGCAGCCTGTTCGCGGATCTGCAAGGTGGTCCAGTCAATCAGCGGGCTTTGGCGGTTGCGGCGCAATTCGGCCCAATCGCGCACCCGTGGCACCACGAAACAGGCCGCACCGGGGGCGGCTCTTTGCAGCTGGCGGGGCGGGACCAGCTCGATCCTGATCGCCGCATCGCCGCCCTGTATCTGGCGGATGTCGATCCCCGCCTCGGCGCGCAACCGCGCCAGCAGCGCGGTCAGATCAGCGGCCAGAGCCGCGGGGGCAGCCCCATTGAACGCCACGGTGATCGGGCCTTCAAAGCGGGTAAAAACCGGGATCGGCCGGCCGCTTTCCAGCTGAAAGCTCAGATCGGCAAAATCGCGCGCGATCTGCGCATTGGGGCGGCTTGGCGCGCGCGGGCTGGGCGCGGCAAAGCGGCGCATCGGCGGAAAATCAAGCTGGATCGGGACCATCCCATCGGGACGCGGCATGATCTGGGTCTGGGTTTGTGGCGCACAGGCCGCCAACAGCACCAGCCCAAGCAGCGCCAGATATCTCCGGCCCGTCACACCGGCGCGCGGCGCGGTCACCTTTTGGCGCGCGCCATAAAGGCCAGCCGTTCGAACAGATGCAGATCCTGTTCATTTTTCAACAATGCCCCATGCAGGCGCGGCAGCGCATCGGCCCCGTCACGGCGCAGATCCTCGGGCGTCAGATCCTCGGCCAGCAGCAGTTTGAGCCAATCCAGCACCTCGGAGGTCGAAGGTTTCTTCTTCAGCCCCGGCGTCTCGCGGATCTCGTAAAACTGGGTCAGCGCGGTGGTCAGCAACGCCTGTTTGATGCCGGGATGATGCACCGCCACGATCTGGCGCAATGTGTCGATATCGGGAAAGCGGATGTAATGGAAAAAGCACCGGCGCAAAAAGGCATCGGGCAATTCCTTTTCATTATTCGATGTGATGATGACGATGGGGCGATGGATCGCGCGCACGGTCTCGCCGGTTTCATAGACATGGAATTCCATCCGGTCGAGTTCCTGCAACAGATCGTTGGGAAACTCGATATCGGCCTTATCCACCTCGTCGATCAACAGCACCACGCGGCCGGGTGCCGCAAAAGCCTGCCACAGCTTGCCACGTTTGATGTAATTGGCCACGTCATCGACGCGCGGATCACCCAGCTGGCTGTCGCGCAGCCGGCTGACAGCGTCATATTCATAAAGACCCTGCTGCGCCTTGGTGGTGGATTTGATATGCCATTCGATCATCGGCAGGCCCAATGCGGCGCTGACCTGACGGGCAAGTTCGGTCTTGCCGGTGCCCGGCTCGCCCTTGACCAGCAGCGGGCGTTCCAAGGTGACGGCAGCATTGACCGCCATCTTCAGATCCTCGGTTGCGATATAGCTGTCGGTGCCTGTGAACTGCATGATCTGTGCCCTTTGATTTGGCGCAAGTTAGCAGGTCTGCGACGATGGGCAACAGCCGCCCCGCAGATCAATTCAGGGGGTGACATGGCTGGGCCAAAGGGATACACGGCGCTTGAATTGGGACCGCGACAGCATCGCCTGTGGTTGCGTCACCCGATCGCCAGACAAGGAAAATGCGATGAAAGCCGAAGTGTTTCTTTCGAACGATTATCGTCCGGCCGATGACGAACCTTTCATGAACGAACGACAGACCGAATATTTCCGGCGCAAGCTGCTCGATTGGAAGGCCGAAATCCTCGAAGACAGCCGCGACACCGTGGCGGGGATGAAGGACCAGACCCGCAATATCCCCGATGTGGCCGACCGCGCCTCCGAGGAAACCGACAGGTCCATCGAATTGCGCACCCGCGACCGCCAGCGCAAGCTGGTCAGCAAGATCGACGCCGCCCTGCGCCGCATCGACGAGGGTGAATATGGCTATTGCGAAATCACCGGCGAGCCGATCTCGCTCAAGCGGCTGGATGCGCGGCCCATCGCCACGATGAGCCTCGAAGCGCAAGAACGCCACGAGCGGCGTGAAAAAGTCCATCGCGACGATTGATATGGCGGCCAATGCCGGACGCCATATCGCCATTATCGGCGGTGGGATCGGCGGGCTGACAGCGGCGCTGGCCTTTGCGCGCCAAGGCGCGCAGGTCAGAATCCACGAACAAGCCCCCGCCATCGCAGAGGTCGGCGCAGGCCTGCAAATCACCCCCAATGGGGCGCGCGCGCTTGACGCATTGGGCCTGTCGGACCGGCTCGACCAGATTGGCCTGCGCGCGGCTGGCGTCCAGCCGATGGATGCGCTGCGCGGGCGCGCCGTCACACAATTCGACCTGACGCGCCAAACCCCGCCTTACCGGTTTTTGCACCGCGCCGATCTGATCGGGCTGCTGGCCCGGGCCTGCGCGGATGCAGGCGTGCAGATCAATCTGGATGCGCAGATCAATGATTTGGGCGCCACGGGAATGGCGGGCGCAGATCTGACCATCGGCGCAGATGGGCTGCATGCGGTGACTCGCCCGCTGCTGAACCAGACAGAATGCCCATTCTTCACCGGCCAGGTCGCCTGGCGCGCGATCATCCCCGCGACCGATGCGCCGCGCGTGGCGCAAATCTGGATGGCGCCGGGGCGGCATGTGGTGACCTATCCTCTGCCAGAAAACCGTCTGAACATCGTTGCTGTGCAGGAACGCGCCGCTTGGGCCGCCGAAGGCTGGCACCATGCCGATGATTCCGCCAATCTGCGCGCGGCTTTCGCCGATTGCGCGCCTGTGCTGCGCGACCTGCTGGCGCGGGTGCAGACCTGCCATCTATGGGGGTTGTTCCGGCATCCGGTGGCGGATCATTGGCACAATGGGCGGATCGCACTCCTTGGCGACGCCGCCCATCCGACGCTGCCATTTCTGGCGCAAGGCGCCAATCTCGCCATCGAGGATGCCGCGACGCTCGCCCGCATCACCGATGCACAGCCCGATCTGGCCGCTGCCTTAACCACCTACCAAGAGGCGCGCCGCCCAAGGGTCAGCCGCGCCATCGCCGCCGCCAATGCCAATGCGCGCAATTACCACCTGTCGGGGCTGCAACGGCGCGTGGCGCATCTGGGGCTGAAAACGCTCGGGAAAATCGCCCCCGATGCTTTCATCAACCGGCTGGGCTGGCTTTACAATTTCGACCCGGCATCTTCCGAGTAAAAATATCCTCGCGCGACGCGCCACAAGCCCCGTCAGGGGCGCAGTTCCACCCAGACCGGCACATGATCGGACGGTTTGTCGCGGGCGCGCAGGTCTTTTTCAATCCAGGCCCCCGCCAGCAAATCCGCGCATTGCGGGGTCAGCAGGAAATGATCAATGCGGATGCCATTATTCTTTTCCCAAGCGCCGGCCTGATAATCCCAGAACGAATAATGGCCCGCGCCCGGTTCGCGGCTGCGAAACGCCTCGGTAAAGCCAAGGTTCAGCACACGGCGATAGGCGGCGCGGCTTTCAGGGCGGAACAAGGCATCCTCGCGCCAGACCTCTGGCCTTGCGGCATCCATGGCTTGGGGGATGATATTATAGTCGCCCGCCATCAGCGCGGGCATCTCATCGGCCAGCAGATCGCGGGCACGCGCAAGCAACCTTTCCATCCATGCCAGCTTATAGTCGAATTTCGGCCCCGGTGCGGGATTGCCATTGGGCAGGTATAGCCCGCAAATGCGGACAGCGACATCGCCCACCACCGTCGCCTCGATCCAGCGGGCCTGTGCGTCGGCATCATCGCCGGGCAGGCCGCGGGTCACATCCTCCAGCGGCAGTTTCGACAGGATCGCCACGCCGTTAAACCCCTTTTGCCCATGGGTTTGTACATGATAGCCACGATCCTCGATCAGATCGCGGGGGAAACCCTCATCGACCGATTTGATTTCCTGCAAGATCGCCACATCAGGCGCGCTGTCATCCAGCCAATCGCACAGGGTTTCGATCCGCGCCTTGACGCCATTGATGTTGTAAGTCGCGATTTTCATCACATGGCAAACGATGTGCCGCAGCCGCAGGATGACGAGGCATTGGGATTATTGATCACAAAGCGCGCGCCGATCAATTCTTCGGAAAAATCGATCACCGCATCGGTCAGGAAGGGCAGGGATATGGAATCGATCACCACGGTTTCGCCCTTGTCCGACAGGATCAGATCATCGTCCTTGGGATCATCCAGATCGATTTCATATTGAAACCCCGAACAGCCGCCGCCTTCGACCGCGATACGCAGGGCCTTGCCTTGCGCGGCAGCGCCGATTTCCGCCAGCCGTTCAAAAGCGCGCGGCGTGACCTTGGGAGGAAGCGTGAGCATTGCATCACCTTTCGGATTGTTCATCTTTGACATATAGGCAAGTCAGGCAAACCCGACAACAGGCAAACAAATGACAGCGCCCTATGCGACCGATCCGGCCAACCCGCGCGGCAGGCTTTTCCCCGAGGAAGAAAGCACCTTTCGTTCCCCCTTTCAGCGGGATCGCGACCGGATCATCCATGCCTCTGCCTTCCGGCGGCTCAAGCATAAAACGCAGGTTTTTATCGAACATGAAGGCGATTATTTCCGCACCCGCCTGACCCATTCGATCGAGGTGGCACAGGTCGCGCGCACCATCGCTGCCACCTTGGGGCTGAATGTCGAACTGACCGAGGCGGTCGCCTTGGCCCATGACCTTGGCCATACGCCCTTCGGCCATACCGGCGAAGAGGCGCTGGATGCGCTGATGCAGCCCTATGGCGGGTTTGACCATAATGCGCAGGCCTTGCGGATCGTCACCGATCTGGAACGGCATTATGCCGAATGGGACGGGCTGAACCTGACATGGGAAACGCTTGAAGGGATCGCCAAGCATAACGGGCCGGTGACAGGCGCGATCCCCTATGCGCTGGCCGCTTATAATGCGCGCCATGATCTGGAACTGCATACCCATGCCAGCGCCGAGGCGCAGGTCGCCGCATTATCCGATGATATTGCCTATAATAACCATGACTTGCATGACGGACTTCGCGCGGAACTGTTCAGCACCGATGATCTGGCCGCCCTGCCGATCCTGCGCGAATGTTTCGCGCGGGTCGATGCGAAATATCCCGGCCTGAACTATTACCGCCGCCGGCACGAGGCGTTGCGCCGCTTTTTCGGCGTGCTGGTCGAGGATGTGATCGCCGTCAGCCGCCGCAATCTGGCCGATCTGAACCCCGCAACGGTGCATGATATCCGCCATGCCGGGCGTATGGTGATCCAGTTTTCGCCCGCCCTTTGGACCGATCTGAAAGTGATCCGGCAATTCCTGTTCGAACGGATGTATCGCGCGCCTGCGGTGGTGGACATGCGGGTGGTGGTCACCAAGATGGTCAATGAACTTTTCCCCTTTTTCATGGATAATCCCGGCGAATTGCCCAAACAATGGCGCAAGGATGTGGCCGATGCGGCAGACCGGACCGCGCTGGCGCGGATCGTCGCGGATTACATCGCGGGCATGACCGACCGTTTCGCCATTCAGGAACATAAGCGCCTGATCGGCGGCGAAACCATCCCCCCCGGCGTGATCGACGGGAATTGACGCGGGCGGCGGGGGTGATACACCTGCCGGATCAAAAATGGACCGATAAAATGAACCTTTTCGCTGATATGCGGGGCCGTGTGCTGGCCTGTCTTGACCAGATGGTTGCCGAGGGCGCGCTGCCGCAGGGGCTGGCGCTGGATGCCGTCGCGGTCGAGCCGCCGCGCGATGCGGCCCATGGCGATATGGCGACGAATGCGGCGATGGTGCTGGCCAAGCCCGCAGGCCTGAACCCGCGCGCGATTGCAGATGCGCTGGCGGTGAAACTGGCCGCCGATCCGCTGATTGCCAGCGCCGATGTCGCAGGCCCCGGTTTCCTGAACATGCGTCTGGTCCCCGCCGCCTGGCATGGGATCGTCAAGGCAGCGCTGTCAGATACCGCGTTCGGCCGGTCCAATCTGGGGCAGGGGCAGCGGATGATGGTTGAATATGTCTCCGCCAACCCCACCGGCCCGCTGCATGTGGGCCATACGCGCGGCGCGGTCTTTGGTGACGCGCTGGCCAGCCTGTTGGATTACGCAGGCTATGACGTGACCCGCGAATATTACATCAACGACGGTGGCGCGCAGGTCGATGTTTTGGCGCGATCGGTCTATATGCGCTATCTCGAAGCGCATGATCTATCGGTGGATTGGCCCGAAGGCACCTATCCCGGCGATTACCTGATCCCCGTGGGTGAGGCGCTGAAGGACAAGGTCGGCGATGCCTATATCGACAAGGGCGAACAATTCTGGCTAGAAGATGTGCGCGCATTCGCCACCAATGCGATGATGGATCTGATCCGCGAGGATCTGGCGCAGCTGAACATCACGATGGATCATTTCTATTCGGAAAAGTCACTCTATGGCAGCGGCTTGATCGAAAAAGCGATTGCGGAATTGAAAGCCAAGGGGCTGATCTATCAAGGCGTGCTGGAACCGCCCAAGGGCAAGACGCCCGAAGATTGGGAACCGCGCGAACAGACCCTGTTCAGATCCACCGCGCATGGCGATGACGTGGATCGGCCGGTGCAGAAATCGGATGGCGCCTGGACCTATTTCGCGCCCGATATCGCCTATCATTACGACAAGGTACAGCGCGGCTATGATGCGCTGATCGATGTCTTCGGTGCTGATCACGGCGGCTATGTCAAACGGATGAAAGCGGCTGTGGCCGCGCTATCGGATGGCAAGGTGCCGCTGGATATCAAGCTGACGCAGCTGGTAAAATTATATCAAAACGGCGCGCCTTTCAAAATGTCGAAACGGGCAGGGACCTTTATCACCCTGCGCGATGTGGTGGACGAGGTCGGCCCCGACGTGACCCGTTTCCACATGCTGACGCGCAAGAATGACGCGCCGCTGGATTTCGACTTTGCCAAGGTGTTGGAACAATCCAAGGATAACCCTGTCTTTTACGTCCAATATGCCCATGCGCGGGTCAATTCGGTGCTGCGCAAGGCGCAAGATGCCGGGATTGCCGTTGATGATGCCACGCTGGCCGCGGTCGATCTGGCGGGTTTGACCCATGATGCCGAACTGGCGGTCGCGCGCAAGATCGCGGAATGGCCGCGTCTGGTGGAAATCGCGGCCAAGGGTCATGAACCCCATAGGATCGCCTTTTATCTTTATGATCTGGCGTCGGATTTCCACGCTTTGTGGAACCGGGGCAATGACGATACCAGCCTGCGCTTCCTGCAAATGGGTGATTCTGATACAACACAAGCGAAAATTGCGCTGATCCGGGCTGTTGCGATTGTTATTTCGCACGGTTTGGGTATTCTTGGCGTCAAACCGGCAGAGGAAATGCGCTAACGCAGCCCGCCGGCCAAAGGCAGAGCAGACGACCCGACAAGCCGTAAACGGCGCGGGCAGTGAGGCAGTGATGGCAACATACGAGCAGGGGTTTCCCCCGCGGTCGGGCAATGGTCCCGCGCAATCTTGGACGAATGCGACCGGGGCGCTGGTCTCTTTGTCGCTGATTTTCGGGATCGGATATTGGGGATATCAATTGATCATGCGTGACGTGACGGGCATCCCCGTGGTCCGCGCGATTGAAGGCGATATGCGCGTGCTGCCCGATGATCCGGGCGGTGATATCGCGCGTCATGTCGGCCTGTCCGTCAATGAATTGGTCGCCATGGGCGAGGCCGCAGCCCCCGAGGACCGCCTTGTGCTGGCCCCGCGCATGCCCGGTCTTGCCCGCGAAGACCTCGAGGCTGTGCCGATGGCCAGCGTCGATGATGTGGGCGAAGAAACGATGCAACCCGTCGCCCTGTTGCCCGATGCCGCCGCGCTTGCCGTGCCCGCCCAGAATATGGGCGCCACGGTCGAGGATGTGCTGGCCATGGTCACCCAGATCACCGCCGAGGATGCCGCCCCCGCAGAAACCACCGTGGCAGGCCGGGTGCCTGTCTCTGTGCCCGGTGTCGCCTTGTCGCTGCGTCCGGTGCTGCGGCCTGCCTCTTTGCGCACGGCTGCGGCAGGGGCGGCGGCGGCCAGCCCGTCCGCGCCTGTTGCGGCGACGCTTTCAGAGGTGCCTGTCAGCACCGCCAGTTTCGCCACCGGCACTGATCTGGTGCAGTTGGGCGCGTTTTCATCGCCCGCGCTGGCCGCCGAAGAATGGGCGCGGCTGGCTGGGCGCTTTGGTCCGCTGATGGCCGGGCGCGAACGCGTCGTGCAGGTCAGCACCCAAAGCAGCGGCACCTGGTACCGGTTGCGCGCCAGCGGCTTTGCCGACCGCGACGATGCCCGCCGGTTCTGTGCTGCGCTGCAGGCCGAAGGGGCCGAATGTATCGCGGTCGTGGTCAATTAAGTGACGCAGACAGCGGCGATTTTCGGGCCAGCCGCGCTGGATATCACGCCATGGGAACGCGGGTTTTTCCGTGACGCCGACCCTTGGGGGTTCATCCTTTTCGCGCGCAATATCGACAGCCCCGACCAGCTGCGCCGCCTGACCGGCGATCTGCGCGCTGCTGTGGGCCGCGATGCCCCGATCCTGATCGACCAAGAAGGCGGGCGCGTGCAACGGATGCGCAGCCCGCATTGGCGCGACTATCTGCCCGCGCTGGACCAGATGGCGCGCGCGCGCGATCCTTTGCGCGCACAATGGCTGCGCTACCGGCTGATCGCCCATGATCTGCTGTCCGTGGGCATCGACGTCAATTGCGCGCCTCTGGCCGATGTAGCCGAGGATGCGACCCATCCTTTCCTGCAAAACCGCCTTTACGGGCGCGATGTGCCAAGTGTGATCGCCGCCGCGCGGGCCTGCGCCGATGGCTTGCTGGCGGGCGGCGTGCTGCCGGTCCTGAAACATATCCCCGGTCACGGGCGCGCGCAGGCCGATAGCCATCTGGCCTTGCCGCGTGTCAGTGCCAGCGTCGATGATCTGACCGCCCATGATTTCGCGCCTTTCACGGCGCTGCGCGATCTGCCCTTGGGGATGAGCGCGCATATCGTTTTCACAGCGCTTGACCCCGACCGGCCCGCGACGACATCGCCGGTGATGATGCAGGTGATCCGCGACCAGATCGGGTTTGACGGGCTGCTGATGACCGATGATCTGTCGATGCAGGCGCTGGCAGGTTCGGTGACCGACCGCAGCAAGGCCGCCATCGCCGCTGGCTGCGATCTGATCCTGCATTGCAACGGGGATGCGGATGAAATGGCGCAGGTCGCCGCCGCCGCCGGTGCGCTGTCAGCCACAGCGCAGCGGCGCGCCGATCATGCGCTTGCGCTGCGGGGTGATCCGCAAAAGATTGACATTGCCGCGCTGGAGGCCGAATTTGACACGCTGATAGCGTGAGGCCCGATGCAGCCCGATGAATTTGAACAAGATACCGACCGTATCAGCGCCCGCGTCGCCGCCGAGGCGCTGATCGTCGATGTCGGCGCGTTTGAAGGGCCGCTCGATCTGCTGCTGACGCTGTCGCGCACCCAAAAGGTCGACCTGCGCCAGATTTCCATTCTGGCGCTGGCACAGCAATATCTGGCCTTTGTCGAACAGGCCAAGGCGCTGCGGCTGGAACTGGCCGCCGATTATCTGGTGATGGCGGCCTGGCTTGCCTTTCTCAAATCGCGGCTCTTGCTGCCGCCTGACCCGCGCGAGGCGGGACCATCGGGCGAGGAACTCGCCGCCCATCTGGCGTTCCAGCTGGAACGTCTGGCCGCCATGCGCGAAGCGGCGGCGCAATTGATGGCGCGTGACCAGCTGGGGCGCGATTTCTTTGCCCGTGGCATCACCGAAGATGTGCAGCGCGTGCGCCGCATCAGCTATACCGCGACGCTGCTGGACCTGATGCAAGGCTATGCGCGGATCCGCACCCGCGATGATTTCCGGCCCTTCGTGCTGGACCGGCAGCATGTGATGACGATGGAACAGGCGCTGGAACGGATGCGCCATCTGATCGGCTTTGCCGGTGACTGGACCGATATTTCCAGCTATCTGCCCGATGGTTGGAATGCCGATCCGCAACGCAGACGGTCCACGACAGCGGCGACTTTCGCCGCCTCGCTGGAACTGGCCAAAGAAGGCAAGATCGAAATCCGCCAAGGCGATACATTCGCTCCGATCCAGATACGCAAGAAAGAACCGCGCAATGGCTAAACCGCAAAATGACAGCCTGTTTGACGCGCCCCCGATGGGCGAACAGGAACGCATGGTCGAGGCGATCCTCTTTGCCACCGCCGATCCGGTCACGCTGCAAGAATTGATCGGGCGGATGCCGCATGGCTGCGACCCCGCCGAGGCGCTGGCTTATTTGCGCAAACGCTATGAAGGGCGCGGCGTCAACCTGGTGCGCATCGGCGATGCCTGGGCGATCCGCACGGCCCCCGATCTGGGGTTCCTGATGCAAAAGGAAATCGTCGAAACCCGCAAATTATCGCGCGCGGCGATCGAAACGCTGGCCATCGTCGCCTATCACCAGCCCGTGACCCGCGCCGAGATCGAGGAAATTCGCGGCGTCAGCGTCAGCCGCGGCACCATCGACCAGCTGATAGAAATGGAATGGATCCGCTTTGGCCGGCGCAAGATGACACCGGGGCGGCCGGTCACCTTTGTCGTCACGCAGGTGTTTCTGGATCATTTCGGTCTGGAAAACGCCCGCGACCTGCCCGGGCTCAAGGAATTGCGCGCCGCTGGCCTGTTGGAAAACCGGCCCCCCCCCGGCACGGCCGCGCCCGAGGATGCGGGCGAAGACAGCGGCGATCAAGATCAATCCGAATTGTTTGAAGATTGAGGGTTCGGCGCTATCCTCGCGCCTGTTTGGTGTGAAAGGCTGTAACGATGAATATGAACCGTGTGGTCACGATGATCCTTCGGCAGGTGATGAACCGCGGGATCGGCAAAGGGATGCAGAAGCTGTCCAAAGGCGGCGGACAGGCGGGCAAACCCGCGCCCGGTGCCGGTCAGGGCAAGAAATTGCAACAGGGGATGCGCCTGCTGCGCCGCCTCATGCGCTAGCTTTGAAATGTTTGGACAGTTTCAACCCCTGTCCTTGGTAATTGGACTGGATCGCCTGTCCGTATAAAGCCTCGGGCAGGGCGGCCATATGTTCATAAACCAACCGGCCCACGACCTGCCCATGTTCGAGCACGAAAGGCGCCTCGTGGCAGCGGACTTCCAGCACGCCGCGTGATCCGGTGCCACCTGCGGCGGCATAGCCGAAACCGGGGTCGAAAAACCCCGCGTAATGCACGCGAAATTCGCCCACCATCGCCAGATAGGGGGCCATTTCGGCCGCCTGCATCGGCGGGATGACAATCGCCTCGCGGCTGACAAGGATGTAAAAGGCACCCGGATCAAGGATGATCCAGCCGCTATCGGTATGCACCTTTTCCCAGAATTCGGCCGGGTCATAATGGTTCAGCTTGGCCAGATCGATCACGCCGGTATGTGGCTTGGCGCGATACCCGACCAGATTGCCCGCCGCGGGGCGCAGATCGACGGAAAAGCCCAAGCCTTCCGAAATCACCGGATCACCCGACACGATAGGCGTGACGGCATGCAGCGCGCGCAGCTCTTCATCGGACATGATGGTCTTGCCCTGGCGGAAAATGATCTGGTTCAGCATCTGGCCGGGCTGGGCCACGACCGAAAAGGACCGCGGGCAAATCTCGACAAAAAGCGGCCCCTTATATCCCGCAGGCACGCGGTCAAATTCGACACCATGATCGGTGATGATCCGCGTCAGCAGATCCAGCCGCCCGATGGATGATTTCGCCGAGGCCGCCCCCGTCATTCCCGCAGGCAAGGACAGGCTTTCCATCAAGGGCACCACATAGACGCAGCCTTTTTCCAGCACCGCCCCGCCGGTCAGATCAATGGCATGCATCTGGAAATCCGCCAGCCGTTCGGTCACCGTCCGGGCGCGGCCGGCCAGAAACGAGGCGCGCACGCGGTAGGCCGTGGACCCCAGCCGCAGATCAAGCGAGGCGGGCTGGATCTGACCCGCCGCAATCGGCGCTGACGCATGGATCGCGCCCCGCGCAATCAGCGCGCGGATCTGATGGTCTGCCAGAACGCCGTTTTGCATCTCTCGCCCCTTTGCGGATATCAAAACGCCCGCTGCACAGAAAGGCAAGCGGGCGATGATCAGCGTTTCAGCAAAGACCTGTGTCACGTTTCGCTGCGCAAAACCGCGAAAAGCAACAGATCATGTTCCAGGCCTGTCCTGAAACGCTGTATTGGTCGGGCTAGCAGGACTCGAACCTGCGACCTTCCGTCCCCCAGACGGACGCGCTACCAGGCTGCGCTATAGCCCGACTAGGCGTGTTCATACTGGAATCTGGCGCAGGGACAAGCCCGAAAAGCATCATCTTCCGAGCCTAAATATCCCCGCCGGAGGCAAAAAGTTTTTCGGCGCGACAGCGCTGTCAGGCGCGGTGCATCCGGGCGCGCAGACCCTCCAGCCGGGCCAGCAGCGGCGCGATCCGGGCGGCTTGCGCCTGCAAGGCGCCGGGGTGCAGCGGTGCGCGTCCGATCAGGCGGCCGGGCAGATCGGGCAGCTCTTGTGGCGGGGCCGCAAAGACCGGATGGCGCGGCGGTTGCGGCGCATCATCAAAGGCCAGCGCTGTCTGCGCCGGGGGGGCGGCCGGGGCCGGGGCCATGACTGGGGCCGGGGCCACGACTGGCGCCGGGGCTGCGGGCGCTGCTGCAATCTCTGGATGTGTCTCTGGCGCTGCCACGCTCTCGGGCGCGCGTGCAGGCGCAACCTCTTCGGCGGTCTCTGGCGTCACGCTTTGGCCCAGCGTGGCCACATATTTGGCGCCCTTGTCGCGCAGCAATTTCTGGGTGCCTTTGATGGTCAGCCCGTCTTCATGCAGCAATTGCTTGATCCCGCCCAAAAGATCCATATCGCTGGGCCGGTAATAGCGCCGGCCACCGGCCCCTTTGACGGGGCGGATCTGGCTGAATTTGGTTTCCCAAAAGCGCAGCACATGGGTCGGGGTATCCAGCCATTCCGCGACTTCGGAAATCGTGCGAAAGGCTTCGCGGGCTTTGGCCATGGCTCAGGTCTTGTTCCCGGTGGCGACGCGATCTTTCATCAGATGCGAGGGCCGAAAGGTCAGCACGCGGCGCGGATGGATCGGGACTTCTTCGCCGGTCTTGGGGTTGCGGCCGATACGGGCGGCTTTGTCACGCACCGCAAAAGTGCCGAAGGACGAAATCTTGACCGTATCGCCCGCCACCAGCGAATCGGAAATATGCGTCAGCACGCTTTCCACCAGATCGGCGCTGTCGTTGCGCGACAGGCCCACTTCGTTATGGACCGCATCGGCCAGATCCATCCGTGTCAAAGTCTTATCCGTCATGCACCATATCCCCGCGATTTCGCATCACATTGGCGCGGGCCAATTTCAGAGTCAATAACAAGGGCTTGCAACAGGGCTTTGCAAGACATGACCCGGCTACCAGCGCAGCACCACCGACCCCCAGGCCAGACCGCCGCCAATCGCCTCGGTCACGACCAGATCGCCGCGCTTGATCTGGCCATTGGCCACGCCGACCGACAGCGCCAGCGGGATCGAGGCGGCGGATGTATTGCCATGGTCCTGCACGGTCACGACCACGCGGTCCATGCCCACACCCAGTTTCTTGGCGGTGGCCTGGATGATGCGGATATTGGCCTGATGCGGCACGACCCAGGTCACGTCATCGGCGGTCAGCCCGACCTTATGCAGGGCGGTATCGGCGGTCTGGGCCAGCTTTTCGACGGCATGGCGGAACAGCTCGCGGCCTTCCATGCGCAGCACGCCGGTGGTCCGGGTCGAGACCCCGCCATCGACATAAAGCATATCCTTGTACCGCCCGTCCGAATTCAGATCGACCGACAGGATGCCGCGATCAGCAGTGCTGCCATCGCCGTCTTCGGCCGACAGGATCAGCGCGCCGGCCCCATCGCCGAACAAGACACAGGTCGCCCGGTCGGTCCAATCCATCAGCTTGCTGAAGGTTTCCGCGCCGATCACCATGACATGATTGGCCTGCCCCGAGATGATCAGCGCATTCGCGGTTGACATCGCATAGACGAAACCGGCGCAAACCGCTTGGATATCAAAGGCATAGCCCGTGGTATTGCCAATGGCATTCTGCACCATCGTCGCGGTCGAGGGAAAGGTCAGGTCAGAGGTCGATGTCGCCACGACGATGGCGTCAATCTCATTGGGGTCGATCGCGGCCATGGCCAGCGCGGCTTTGGCGGCACGGATCGCAAGGTCGGATGTGGTCTGGCCTTCGGCTGCGAAATGACGCCGTTCGATGCCGGACCGGGTCTTGATCCATTCATCCGATGTGTCCAGCGTCTTTTCGAATTCGCTGTTGGGAACGATCCTGTCGGGCAGGTAATGCCCGATGCCCCTGACCACTGCGCGCCGTGTCATCGTGTTAATCGCCCGTTTTGTTGCTGCCTGTCTCGGCGGCATTATCTTGGCCCTGATCTTGGGCAAGTGTGGCGGCGGATGCAACCCGCGCGGCCAGCTTGTCCGAAAAACCGGTCTGCGCCAGCCGGTAGGCCAGATGCAGCGCCGCGGCGACACCTGTCGCATCAGCCGAGCCATGGCTTTTGATCACGGTCTGGTTCAGCCCCAGAAAGACACCGCCATTCACCCGGCGCGGATCGATCCTTTTGCGCAGGCGGCGCAAGGATCCGCGCGCCAGCAGCGCGCCCAGCATCGACAAAGGATTGCCCATCATCGCGCCACGCAGCAATTCGCCCACCAAAGAGGCGGTGCCTTCGCCGGTTTTCAGCGCGACATTGCCGGTGAATCCGTCGGTGACGATGACATCGACCTTGTTCGAGGGCAGATCGCCGCCTTCGACGAATCCGATATAATCAAACTCGCCCTTCTCGGCGGCACGCGCGATCAGCTCATGCGCGACCTTCAATTCGGCGCGGCCCTTATGTTCCTCGGTGCCGACATTCAGCAGCCCGACGCGGGGGCGGGCGATATCCAGCCCGTTGCGCGCATATGACGCCCCCATCAGCGCATAGGTCAGCAGATCATCCTGATCGGCGCGGATATCGGCCCCGGCATCCAGCATGACATTGAACCCCGCAGGGTTGCGCGAGGGCCAAAGACAGGCAATCGCGGGGCGGTTCACGCCTTCGGCCTTGCGCAGGCGCAGCATCGACAAAGCCATCAGCCCGCCGGTATTGCCGCAAGATACGCAGACCGCAGCCTGACCGTCGCGCACCGCGTCAATCGCCGACCACATCGAGGTTTTCTTGCCATGCCGCAGCACATGGCTGGGCTTGTCCGACATTTTTACGACATCGGATGCATCATGCACGGTCACGCGACCGGCCAGATGATGCGCGGCGACCAAAGGATCAAGCTCGGCCTTGGGGCCATGCAGCAGGGCATGGGCATCAGGTGTGGCGGCCAGAAACTTTGAAAGGCCCGCAACCACGGTTGCAGGCCCTTTGTCGCCACCCATAGCATCAACAGAAAGCACATTGGCCGATGTCGAGACTGGTCCCGTCTGGCGCTGTATCATGCTGTTGTGCCTGCGTTACAGCTTATGCTGCGTCTTCGTCCAGATCGACCTCGGTCGTGCTGGCGACGACTTCGCGTGTCGCGTAATGGCCGCAGGATGGGCAGACATGATGCGGACGCTTCATTTCACCGCAATTATCGCATTCGTTGGGGTTTGCAGCGACAAGCGAGTCGTGCGCGCGCCGGTTGTTGCGGCGGGATTTGGAAACTTTATTCTGCTGGACGGCCATGACGGAACCCTATGATAGACGGGCGCGCGGCCCTGATTTGTGCATCTGTCGGGGGTCCTACGCCAATCTGGCAGCCCTGTCGAGACGCTGTATGAAAGAGGTCGCTTAAATACCGCGATAAACGTCCGGCGCAACCCTTTTTTGCCTGATCTGCCGGGGTCTGCCTGTGGCTGCGCCACAGTTGATGCCTCCGGCGGGGATATTTTTACGAAAAAGATGTTGAAAGAGGGGCGCTTTAGCCGTCGTTGTCCTTGAGCCTGTCACGCAAGGCACCCAGCCCAGCGAAAGGGCGGGCCGCTTCATCGGTCAGGGGGGCGACGCCTTTTTCGGTATAGACGCTTTGTCCCAGTTCCGCCCCCGTGGCGCGCGGATAAAGCGGCAGCGCCAGCGCCAAAGCCTCGGCCAGCACGGCGTAAAGGTCGATGCTGTCGGGCAGCGGTTCGGTGGTGTCATCCTCGGGCATTTCGACCTCGGTGCCGGTCGGTTCGGGCAGATCAGCCAGATATTGGCGGGTCACATCCTCGTCGATGCGGGTCGTGACAGGGTCCAGCGTGACCACGCAATCCTGCACGACCGTCGCCCCCAGCTGGGCGCTCAGATGCCAATCCTTGCGGCCTTGCGGGGACAGCTTGCCTGCAAAGCGCAGCTTTTTGATGCTGACGATCCCCAAAGTATCCGCGAGAGAGGCGCGTTCGGCGGCATCGGGTTCCAGCACAAAGCTGGTTCCGCGCGCGGCGGCCAGATCGGCCAAACGCAAGAGTGATTGAGGCATCTGGGGCAAGGGTGCTTTCGATTCTTGAACAGGGGCGGGTGGTGATGTAGGGGGAATAAAAGGCATCAGATGCCAAAGCAAGGGGCCTGACATGACCATGACCAAACTGCGCGCCAGCCTGCGGGCTCCGGTTTTTGTGCTGGCTGTCGTGGCGCTGACGGCCTGCACCCCGATGACAAGGTTCCACGGTTTCGCCCCTGATGCGCGCGAATTGGCGCAGCTTGCGGTCGGCCAGACCACGCGCGACGAGGTGATGACGCTCTTTGGCCCGCCCACATCGGACGGCGCCCTGCGCGATGATACGCTTTATTACGTCGCCAGCCAATTCGACCGGATCGGCCCCTTTGCCCCGCAAGAGGTGGACCGCACTGTGATTGCCCTGCGCTTTGACAGCGCCGACCGGTTGCGCAACGTCAGCCGCTATACGCTCGAGGACGGGCGCGTGGTCACGCTGGACCGCCGCGTCACCGATGACGGGATCGGGGATCTGGGCGTGCTGGAACAGCTGCTTGGGTCTTTCGGGCGGCTGGATGCGGGCACATTGCTGGGCGCGGATGACGATTTCTAATCCGCCGGTTCAAAGGTCAGCGCGACCCCGTTCATGCAATAGCGCAGCCCCGTGGGGGCAGGCCCATCGGGAAAGACATGGCCCAGATGCGCGTCACAACGGGCGCAATGGACCTCTGTGCGTGTCATGAAAAACCCGCGATCCACCGATTCCCCGACCTGTTCGGGCGCGATCGGTTCATAGAAAGACGGCCAGCCGGTGCCGCTTTCGAATTTGGCGCCTTGGTCGAACAAAGGCGCGCCGCAGCAGACGCAAAGATAGGTGCCGGGGGTCTTGGGAAAATCCTCATGCGTGCCTGCGCGTTCGGTGCCATGTTTGCGCGTCACTTTGAACGCCAGATCAGACAGCTGGTCGCGCCATTCGGCATCGGATTTGATGATTTTATCCATGTCATATTCCTTTTTCAGCCATTGTGCATAAGGTAGGGCGCAAGACCCCTATCGCCAAGGCAGGCCATGACAATCGCATTCGAGATCGCAGGCTATCACGCGCGTCTGGCGGCAAGCCCCGCCGATCTGGCCGCCTGTCAGCAGCTGCGGCACCGCTGCTTTTTCGGCCGGGCCGGGCGGGATGCGGATCGTTTTGACGCGCGCTGCCAGCATCTGATGATCGCGGATCGCACAGGCCGGCTGGTCGCTGTGGCGCGGATCATGCTGATCGGGCAGGGCGGCGATATCGCGCAAAGCTATGCGGCGCAGTTTTATGATCTGTCGGGTCTGGCGGGCTTATCCGGCCCGCTGATGGAAATGGGGCGGTTCTGCATCGCCGCCGATGTGCTGGACGCGGATGTCGTGCGCGTCGCCTGGGGCGCGCTGGCGCAGATCGTCGATGACGCGGGGGTGCAGATCCTGTTCGGCTGCACCAGTTTCGCGGGCATTGATCCTGCGCGCTATGGGCTGGCCCTGGCGCGGCTGGCCGCCCAGCATCAAGGCCCCGCGCATTTGCGCCCCGGCGTCAAGGCAGCCGAGGTGGTGGCGCTGCAGGGCCAGGGTGACGGGTCCGCGCCCATGCCGTCCTTGCTGCGGTCCTATCTGGCGATGGGCGGCTGGGTCAGCGATCACGCGGTGGTGGACCGGCAGATGAACACGCTGCATGTCTTTACCTGCCTTGATATCGCCGCCATCCCACCGGCACGCGCACGGGCCTTGCGCGCCGTGGCGGGGGCGCGCTGAAACCCCTTGCACTGGCGCAAGCCACGCAATAGCAGGCGGGCATGGCACGCGCACCCCTTCTTCAGATTTCCGATATCGCCCTGACCTTTGGCGGCGATCCTGTTTTTGCCGACCTGTCGCTGGTGATCCAGCCGGGCGACCGTGTGGCGCTGGTGGGGCGCAACGGATCGGGCAAATCCACCTTGATGAAGGTCATGGCAGGCCTTGTGCTGCCTGACAGCGGCACGCGCGTCGCATCCCCCGGCGTGCAGGTCGGCTATATGGAACAAGACCCCGAGATGAAGGGCTTTGCCACTTTGGGCGATTATGCCGCCTCTAGCCTGCCGCCCGTGGAATCCTACAAGGTCGATATGGTCGCCGAAGGGCTGAAATTCGATCCTGCCGGTGCTGTGGCCACGGCATCGGGCGGTGAACGGCGCCGCGCGGCACTGGCCAAGCTGATGGCCGAAGCGCCTGAATTGATGCTGCTGGATGAGCCGACCAACCATCTGGATATCGAGGCCATCGCCTGGCTCGAAAACGAACTCAAACAGACCCGCGCGGCCTTTGTGCTGATCAGCCATGACCGCGCCTTCCTGCGCGCCTTGACGCGGGCGACTTTGTGGATCGACCGGGGTGCGGTGCGCCGCGCTGAACAGGGGTTTGATGCTTTCGAGGAATGGCGCGACAAGATCTGGGAAGAAGAAGACCAGCAGCGCCATAAACTCAACCGCAAGATCAAGGCCGAGGCGCGATGGGCCGTCGAAGGCATTTCCGCCCGCCGCACCCGGAACCAGGGGCGTCTGCGCGCATTGCAAGACCTGCGCGCCGAAAAGGCCGGCCAGATCCGCCGGCAGGGCACGGCGGCGATGGCCTTTGACGGCGGGTCCAGCTCGGGGCGCAAGGTCGTGGAATGTTTCGGTCTGAGCAAGGCATTCGACGGCAAAAACATCGTGCAGGGGCTGGATCTGACCGTGCAGCGCGGCGACCGGATCGCCTTTGTCGGGCCGAATGGCGTGGGCAAAACCACGCTGATCAAGATGTTGCTGGGGCAGGTCGCGCCTGACGCGGGGCAGGTCAAACTCGGCACGAAACTTGATATCGCGGTCTTTGATCAGACCCGCGCCGCGCTGAACCCTGATATGACGCTGTGGGAAAATCTGGCCTCGGACCCCGAATTGGGGGTTTCGGGCAAATCCGACCAGATCATGGTGCGCGGCACGCCGAAACATGTGGTGGGATATCTCAAGGAATTCCTCTTTGACGAGGCACAGGCCCGCGCCCCTGTCCGGTCGCTGTCAGGCGGCGAAAAGGCGCGGCTGTTGCTGGCGCGGCTGATGGCGCGCGAAAGCAATCTTTTGGTGCTGGACGAGCCGACCAATGATCTGGATATCGAAACGCTGGATCTGTTGCAGGATATCCTGGGCGATTACGACAGCACGGTGCTGCTGGTCAGCCATGACCGCGATTTTCTGGACCGGGTGGCGACGACCACGATCGCGATGGAAGGCAACGGGCAGGCCGTGGTCTATCCGGGCGGCTGGTCGGATTACCGCGACCAGCGCGGTGGCGATTTCACCGAATCAGCAACGGCGACCAAACCATTGTCCAAAAAGGACAAACCCGCCGAGAAAAAATCCAGCGGCGGGCTGTCCTTTACGGAAAAGCACAGGCTTGACGCGCTGCCCGGGCTGATCGCCACGCTGAGCGCGGAAATCGGCAAGCTCGAAGAATTGCTCGCCGATCCGGCGCTTTTCACCGAAAATCCGGTGAAATTCGCCAAGGCCACCGATGCGCTGATCGCGCGGCAGATGCAGCTGTCGGATGCCGAGGATGAATGGCTGATCTTGGAAGAAAAAGCCGCGGGCTGATCAGGGCATCCGCAAAGCACCATCCAGCCGGATCGTGGTGCCGTTAAGGTAATCACATTCCACGATGAACCGCGCCAAAGCGGCAAATTCCGCCGGATCACCCAGCCGTGCGGGATAGACCACATCGCGCGCCAGCCCCGCCATGACCTCTTCGCCCAGCGAGATCAGCATCGGCGTGCGAAAAATCCCCGGCGCGATGGCCATGACACGGATCCCGTTGCGCCCCAGATCGCGCGCCATCGGCAAGGACAGACCGGCGATACCGGCCTTTGACGCCGCATAGGCCGCCTGACCCTTTTGCCCGTCAAAAGCGGCGACCGATGCCGTGTTGATGATCACACCGCCCTGCGCCATCCGCGCGGCGGCCAGGCGCGCGACATTGAACGTACCACAAAGGTTGATATCGATTGTGCGCGCAAAACTGGCCTGCCGGTGCGGGCCATCGCGGCCCAGCGTCTTTTCTGCCGTGGCGATGCCTGCGCAATTGACCGCGACATTCAGCCCGCTGACCTGGTCCAGCCCTGCGGCAATGCTGTCTTCATCGGTGACATCGACCTGCGCGAATGCCGCGCCGATCTGCTTGGCAAATCCCGCCCCGGCCGGATCGCGATCAAAGATCGTCACCTGCGCGCCTGCGGCCACAAAGGCCTGCGCCGTCGCCGCCCCCAGACCGGATGCGCCGCCGGTCACAATCGCCACTGCTGTTGAGATATCCATGCATTCCTCCTGTTGCCGCGCAGATTGCCCACGCCCAAGAGAAATGCCAACCCCATCTTCCGAGCCCAAATATCCTCGGGGGGGTCTGGGGGGCCGACAGCCCCCCAGCTTTCGCGATTCAGCCGTCGAAATTCACTTCTTCGGTGATCCGCACGGATACCGGACGGTTCGCAGCCAGTTCGTTCAGATCGACCGTATCTGGCGTGAATTCACCCCAGCTGGCGACCAGTTCGGACCGCGCCGCGCCTTCCAGCACTGGATATTCGTGATTGGTTTCCGCATAGATCGCCTGCGCTTCTGGCGAGACAAGGAATTCCATCAGCTGCACGGCTTCGTCACGGTTCGGCGCGGATTGCGTCATGGCCATGCCGGAGACGTTCACATGGGTGCCGCCATCTTCAAAGGTCGGAAAAACGATGCGCACGGAATCGGCCCATGCCTGCTGTTCCGGATCGGCCAGCATGCCGCCCATGTAATAGGTATTGCCAAAGCTGATGTCGCATTCACCGGCCCAGATCGCGCGGACCTGCGCGCGATCGTTGCCTTCGGGCTTGCGCGCCAGGTTCTCGCGGATACCTGCGGCCCAGTCGCGCGCGCCGTCTTCGCCATGATGCGCGATCACGGCCGAGAGCAGCGCAAGGTTGTAATTATGCATGCCCGAACGTGTGCAGATCCGGCCTTCCCATTTGTCACTGGCCAGGTCCTCGTAGGTGGTGACTTCGCCATCGGCCACCCGCTCTTTGGAGGCATAGATGATCCGCGCGCGGGTGGTCAGGCCGAACCACAGATTTTCATCCGAGCGCAGCTCGGCAGGGATCGCCGCGTTCAGAACGTCGCTTTCCACCGCCTGCACCACACCGGCATCCACGATCTGTTTCAGATTGGCGATATCGACCGTCATCACCAGGTCAGCGGGCGAACGGGCGCCCTCGGCGGTCAGACGTTCGACCAGGCCATCATTGATATAGGACAGGTTCACGGGAATGCCGGTTTCGGCGGTGAATGCATCCATGACCGGCTGGATCAGGCCGGGTTCACGGGTGGTGTAGATATTCACATCGGCAATGGCAGGGCCGGCAATGGCGGCACAGGTGCTGGCCAAAAGGATGTTGCGCAGGTTCATGGAAAGCCTCCTTGGTTGAACTGGCGCCTGTAAATCCGAGTCTTTTACTTTGGTCAATACCTGAATAATTTACTCGGACTTTTCCGGCGCTCTTTCCAGCGCCTTTTGCGCATTCCAAAGCGCATCCATTTCCGCCAGATTGCTGTCGGCGGGGGATTTGCCGCGCGCGGCCAAAGCTTTTTCTATCCCTTTGAAACGGCAGGTGAATTTTTCATTCGTGCCGCGCAGGGCCGCCTCGGGGTCGACCCCCAGATGGCGCGCCAGATTGGCCAGCACGAACAGCAGATCGCCCATCTCATCGGCAATCTCGACCTGTGTCAGCCTGTCGCGGGCGGCGACCAGCTCGGCGGCCTCTTCGATGATCTTATCCAGCACATGGGATGTGTCGGGCCAGTCGAATCCCACCCGGGCTGCGCGTTTTTGCAATTTGACCGCGCGCATCAGCGCAGGCAGGCCCAGGGCGACACCGTCCAGCACGCCGCCCTGCGCCTTGCCTGCGCGTTCGGCGGCCTTGATCTTTTCCCAATCGGCGACCTGCTGGGCGGGGGATTTGTCGCGGTTATCATCGCCAAAGACATGCGGATGGCGCGCGACCATCTTGTCGGCGATATTGCGCACCACGCTCTCGAAGGTGAAATGCCCGGCCTCGGCCCCGATTTGCGCGTGATAGACAGTTTGCAGCAACAGATCGCCTAATTCGCCTTCGAGGTCGGGCCAATCGGCGCGGGCGATGGCATCGGCGACCTCATAGGCTTCTTCGATCGTATAGGGCGCGATCGTGTCGAAATCCTGCACGATATCCCACGGACAGCCTTTATCGGGGTCGCGCAACCGGCGCATGATTTCCAAAAGACGCGGCATCCCGCCGTCAGGGTCATGGATCAGGGCATCTTCCGCCATTGCAGCCACCTTCAACTTGGGTTCAACTGACCCTATTGCCCCGCCACAGAAAGCGCCATCCCATGCCCGTCATCAACCGCATCGCCGATTTCACCGCAGAAATGACCGGCTGGCGCCGTCATCTGCATGCGCATCCCGAATTGCAATTCGATTGCCACCAGACAGCGGCCTTTGTCGCGGCAAAGCTGCGGGAATTCGGGGTCGATGAAATTCATGAAAGCATCGCCACCAGCGGCATCGTCGCCATCATCAACGGGCAGGGGGCGGGGCGCACCATCGGGCTGCGCGCCGATATGGATGCGCTGCCGATGGAAGAGGTGACAGGGCTGGATTACGCATCCACCGTGGCAGGCGCGATGCATGCCTGCGGCCATGACGGACACACGACGATGTTGCTGGGGGCTGCGAAATATCTGGCCGAGACGCGCAATTTCGCGGGCCGTGTCGCGCTGATCTTTCAGCCCGCCGAGGAAGCGGGCGGCGGGGCCGAGGTGATGGTGAACGCAGGTATCCTTGACCGTTTTGACGTGGCCGAGGTTTACGCCCTGCACAATGCCCCCGGCACGGCGGTGGGCGCGTTTTATACCACCCCCGGCCCGATCATGGCGGCGGTGGATACATTTCACATCCATGTCCAAGGGCGCGGCGGGCATGGGGCCATGCCGCATGACACCGCCGATCCCGTGGTCGCCTGTGTCGGCATTGTCAGCGCGATCCAGACCATTGTCAGCCGCAACCATTTTGCCTTTGACCAGCTGGTCGTTTCGGTCACGCAGATCCACACCGGCACGGTGGATAATGTGATCCCCGATACCGGCTATATCAATGGCACGGTGCGCACATTTGATCCCGCCGTGCAGGCGATGGTCAAGGACCGTCTGGCCGGGATCGTGGCGGGGCAGGCCGCCGCTTACGGCGTCACGGCGACGCTGGATTACGAGATCGGCTATCCCGCGACGGTGAATGACGCGGACAAGACCGCCTTTGCCGCCGCGGTCGCGCGCGAAATATCCGCCGATGTGGTGGATGACGCCGCGCCTGAAATGGGGGCCGAGGATTTTGCCTATATGCTGAACCAGCGCCCCGGGGCCTATCTGTTTGTCGGCAATGGCGATACCGCAGGGCTGCATCATCCCGCCTATGATTTCGATGATGCCGTGGCCCCTGTGGGTGCCTCGTTCTTTGCCCGTATCGTCGAGCGGGCCTTGCCGGTAGCGCCATAACTTTGATGCCTCCGGCGGGAGTATTTTTGGAAAAAAGAAGGTGTGAAGAATGGCGTTGGAAGATGCGAAAGCGCAGGTCGATCTGGCCTTTACACGGCAAGACAGGCGCGGGCTGGCCTTCGAGAATGCCTTTGGCGGCGCGGTGTCCTTTCTGCGCCGCGCTTATAGCAAGGAGCTGAGCGGCGTCGATCTGGCGGTCACGGGCATTCCGTTCGATCAGGCGGTGACGCATCGGCCCGGCGCGCGGTTCGGGCCGCGTGCGATCCGCGAGGCATCTTGCCTGCAGCCCTATGATCCGCCTTATGGCTGGGACGGGTTTGACCCTTTGTCGGAATTTTCCATCGTCGATTATGGCGATATGGCTTTTGATTATGCATCGGTGGCAGGCGTGCCGGCGCTGGTCGAGGCGCATATCGCGCGGATCCTGGCCGCAGGGGCGGCGAGTATCACTTTGGGCGGTGATCATTTCATCACTTTGCCGATCCTGCGCGCCTATGCGGCGAAATACGGGCCTTTGTCGGTCATTCAGTTTGATGCGCATTCCGATCTTTGGCCTGATGAGGATATGGCGCGGATTGATCACGGCACTTTCATGTATAAGGCGGTCAAGCTGGGGCTGGTCGATCCTGCGCGATCGGTGCAGATCGGCATTCGCACGCAATGCGACGATTATCTGGGGATGCGGTATATTGATGCGCGATCCTGCCACGCGCGCGGTGTCGCCGATGTCGTGGCCGAAATGCGCGGGATCGTCGGTGATCATCCGACCTATGTGACCTTTGACATCGATGCGCTGGACCCGGCCTTTGCGCCGGGCACCGGCACGCCGGTCTGGGGCGGGCTGGCCAGTTGGCAGGCGGCGGCGCTGCTGCGCGATCTGGCGGGGATCAATATGGTGGGCGGCGATATTGTCGAAGTCTCGCCGCCCTATGATACCACCGGCGCCACCGCCATTGCCGGTGCCCATGTCGCGATGGAGCTTTGCTGTCTGGCGCTTTGGAATAAAAGGAAAAAGGGATGAAAAATCAACCGATCAGCGGCAATGATCTGGCCCGGTTTTCGGGGCCGCAGAGTTTCATGCGCCTGCCGCAGCTGGAGTCTGCGGCGGGGCTGGATGTCGGGTTCATCGGTATCCCGATGGATATCGGCACCAGTTGGCGGTCCGGCACGCGGATGGGCCCGAAACAGCTGCGCGAACAATCCGCGATGATCCGGCCTTATAATATCCAGACGGGGGCCGCGCCTTTTGATGCTTTGCAATGCGCCGATCTGGGCGATGTGGCGATCAATACTTTCAATCTCAGTGACACGATCCGCATCATTACAGAGACTTACGCAGCACACCTCAAGCATGATTTTATCCCGATGACCCTGGGCGGCGATCATACACTGACCCTGCCGGTGCTGCGGGCGATCGCGGCCAAACATGGCCCTGTGGCGCTGGTCCATGTCGATGCCCATGCCGATGTCAATGACGAGATGTTCGGCGAGCGCGAGACCCATGGCACCGTCTTTCGCCGCGCCTATGAGGAAGGGCTGATCACCGCCGATAAAGTGTTCCAGATCGGGCTGCGCGGCACCGGTTACACGGCGGATGATTTCACCGAAGCCGCAGGCTGGGGGTTCAACCAATATCTGGCCCCAGAATTGTGGCATAAATCGCTGACCCCGCTGGCCGCTGCGATCAAGGCAAAGATCGGTGATCAGCCTTGTTACATCAGCTATGATATCGATTCTCTGGACCCCGCCTATGCGCCCGGCACCGGCACGCCCGAAATCGGCGGGCTGACCACGGCCCAGGCGATGGAGCTGATCCGGGGCTTGCGCGGGCTGAATATCGTGGGCTGCGATCTGGTCGAAGTGTCGCCGCCCTATGATCCGTCGGGCAATACCGCGCTGACCGGGGCGAACCTGATGTTCGAGATGCTGTCTATCCTGCCGGGGGTGCCTTACCGATGATCGAGATCATGATCCGGGTGATTGTCCTTGTGCTGGCGCTGGTGATCGGTGCCATGACCTATGTCCGCCTTGCCCCGACCGATGTTGCGCGCTGGCACCAGCTCGATCCGGTGACGACAGCGGGGGATGTGCAGGAACCCGGCGGGTTCAAGGCCGTGCGCCAGATCACCGCCGCACAAGAAGAGGTTTTGACCCGGCTGGACGCTATCGCGCGCGCCACGCCGCGCACCCGCCCCATTGCGGGCAGCATCGCGGAACGGATGGTGACCTATCAGACGCGGTCATTGATCTGGGGCTTTCCCGATCATACGACCATTGCCGTGCAGGGCGATCTGCTGGTGATCCATGCCCGTTTACGCTTTGGCCAGTCGGATATGGGGGTCAACCGGGCGCGGGTGCTGGATTGGCTGGACCAGCTTGGCCCCTTGACCGCGCCCCCCTGATCGGCCAATCGGGGCGTCATGATAGCCGCTGATAAAATCGAACAGATCATCGACCGTTTCCGGTTTCTGGAGGCCAAGATGTCCGATGCCGCCCATGGTGGCGATATCGCAGCCCTGGGGCGCGAATATGCCGAATTGCGCCCCGTGGTCGAGACTGTCACCGCCTATAAAGACCTATTGGCACAGATCGCCGATACCCAGGCCCTGGTGCAAGACCCCGAGATGCGCGCGCTGGCCGAAGAGGAATTGCCAGAGCTGAAGGCCGCGCTGGCCGCGTCGGAACATGCCGTGCAATTGGCGCTTTTGCCCAAAGATGCCGCCGATGCGCGCCCTGCCTTGCTGGAAATCCGGCCCGGCACGGGGGGGGATGAGGCGTCTTTATTCGCGGGCGATCTGCTGCGGATGTATCAACGCTATGCCGAAAATCAGGGCTGGCGCTTTGAGATCCTCGAACAAAGCCTGACCGAGCTGGGCGGCATCAAAGAGGTCGTCGCACGGGTGGCGGGCGAAGGTGTCTTTGCGCGGCTGAAATATGAAAGCGGCGTGCACCGGGTCCAGCGCGTGCCCGAAACCGAAAGCGGCGGGCGTATCCATACATCGGCCGCCACCGTCGCCGTGCTGCCAGAGGCGCAGGATGTCGATATCCAGATCAACCCGGGTGATCTGCGCATTGATACGATGCGCGCCAGCGGATCGGGCGGCCAGCATGTCAATACCACCGATTCCGCCGTGCGCATCCTGCATATCCCCACCGGGTTGATCGTGGTCAGCGCCGAGAAATCGCAGCACCGCAACCGCGAGATCGCGATGCAGGTCTTGAAAACGCGGCTCTTTGATCTGGAACGCCAGCGCATTGACGGCGAACGATCCGCCGATCGCAAGGCGCAGGTGGGCTCGGGCGACAGATCCGAACGGATCCGTACCTATAATTTCCCCCAAGGCCGGCTGACCGATCACCGGATCAACCTGACGCTTTATGCTTTGGGGCAGGTGATGGCGGGCGATCTGGATGCGATCATCGACGCGCTGCAGGCCGAGGCCCAGGCCGCCCTGCTGGCCGAGATGGGCGCGTGAGCGGCTTTTTTGCAGGCGGGCGGTTCTGGGACATGACGGCGGCAGATCAGGCGGTCCTTGATCAAGGCCGCGCCGCGCTGGCGGCAGCCGGGGTCGCGGACCCCGGCCACGAGGCGCGGCTGATCTGGGCGCATGTCACGGGCGACAGGGCAGGCTTTGCCGCGCTGGTGACGCGCCGGGCCGCGCGCGCGCCGCTGTCGCATCTGCTGGGCTACCGCGATTTTTATGACCACCGGTTCATCGTGACGCCCGATGTGCTGGACCCGCGCCCTGATACCGAATCCATCGTGGCGGCGGCGCTGGAATGGCCTTTTGCCTCTGTGCTTGATCTTGGCACCGGATCGGGCTGCATCCTGTTGTCGCTGCTGGCCGCGCGGCCGCAGGCGACAGGGCTGGGCGTTGATATCTCTGCGGCAGCGCTTGGCGTGGCGGCGCGCAACCGGCGCGCCCTTGGGCTTGACGCGCGCGCGACATTGGCCCGCTCGGATTGGTTCGCCGCCGTCAGCGGCAGATTCGATCTGATCATCGCCAACCCGCCCTATATCGCGGCGGATGAAATGGCCGCCCTGCAACCCGAAGTGCGGCTGTTCGAGCCGCATCTGGCCCTGACCGACGCTGCCGACGGGCTGTCGTGCTACCGGATCATCGCGGCGGGCGCGGCGGCACATCTGGTGCCGGGGGGGCGATTGATCGTGGAAATCGGCGCGACACAGGCGGCGGCGGTCAGCGCCATTTTCACGGCGGCCGGGCTGCGTGATCTGCGCGTGATCCCCGATCTGGACGGGCGCGACCGCGGGATCGCGGGGCAATGGGGTGCAGCTGCGTCCTGATCGCGGCGCTGGCCCGCTAATCTGGCAGGCGGGGGCAATTTTGACTTGTCATGCCCGCCGTGCCATGCTTATTGCGATATATCGGATGGGTACGAGAGTTTTCATCTCTCTCCGATCAGTTGCCAAAACATTCCAAGGCCACCACATCAAAGACGCGCCGCTGCGCGATACAGCGCCAGCGCAAGGTCAGCCAAAGGCTCGAAAGCATATCAATGAGATCATCCAAGTCACGGTCGCGGAACAAGAACCGCACGCCTCGTCCTTCGGGCGGCAATATCATCAACCGGGTTTTCGAAAGCTCCGGTCCGGATGGCAAAGTGCGCGGCACGCCCCAGCAGATCATTGAAAAATACAACCAGCTGCACCGCGACGCGCAGCTGTCCGGCGACCGGGTGAATGCGGAAAACTTTGCCCAGCATGCCGAACATTACACCCGCCTGCTGGCCGAAGCCCAGCGCGAGGTCGATCAGCGCCGCGAAGAACTCGAAGCGCAGAACCGCGAACGGCAGGCCGAACGCGACAAGGAACGCAATGACCGGATGCAGGCGCAGGATCAGGCGGGCAGCGACCAGCCCAGTGCCGAGCAGCGGCCCGATCCCCGCCCTGATCCCCGCCCCGATCCACGCCCCGATCCACGGTCGGCCGATGACACGGGGCCACAAAACAGCGATACCGGCCTGGTCGAAACCCCCGAGGAAAAACCCCAGCAGCGCGCGCGCAAACCCCGTGCCCCGCGTAAACCGCGCCCCGATCCGCGCGACAGCTCGCCCGAAGCCGCCGAATAGACCCTAGCGCGCGGCTTTCAGGCTGCGCGCCAGCGCACAAAACGCCTCTAGCCCGACCTGTTCGGCGCGCTCTGTGGGGGCGATGCCGACCGCCCGCAAATGATCCTCGATCGCCGGGCTGATCGATTTCAGCGCCGAGCGCAGCATCTTGCGGCGCTGGTTAAAGGCCGCGGCCACCACCATGTTCAAGACAGCAGGGTCCGCCGCATAGCGCGGCGCGGGCAGGGCGGTCAGATGGACCACCGCCGAATGCACCTTGGGCGGCGGGGTAAAGACCTCGGGCGGCAGGTTCATGACAATCTTGGCATCGCTGCGCCATTGCGCCAACAGCGCCAGCCGCCCGTAAGCCTTGCCACCGGGCTGGGCCACGATCCGTTCGGCCACCTCGCGCTGGAACATCAAGGTCAGGCTGTCCCAGAACGGCGGCCAGACCTGCGGCGTCAGCCAGCGGACCAGCAATTCAGTGCCGACATTATAGGGCAGATTGGCCGCCACCTTGATCGGGGCTTGCAGATATTCCAGCGGATCAACCGCCAGCGCATCGCCTTCGATCACCTGCAACCGGCCCGGATAGGCGGCGGCAATCTCGGCCAGGGCCGGCAGGCAACGGGGGTCTTTCTCGATCGCCAGCACGCGGCGCGCGCCCGAGGCCAGTAAGCCGCGCGTCAAGCCGCCGGGGCCGGGGCCGATTTCCAGCACATCCGCCCCCGCCAGATCCCCCGCCAGCCGCGCAATCCGGGCGGTCAGGTTCAGATCCAGCAGAAAATTCTGCCCCAATGATTTCTTTGGTGCCAGATCATGGCGCGCAATCACCGCGCGCAGCGGTGGCAGATCATCAATCCCGCTCATGCCATCTTCCGAGCCCAAATATCCCCGCCGGAGGCCTCAAAGTTTTGCGCCATCCGCGCGGCTTGCCGCAAGGCCGCGATCATTGATGCAGGGTCCGCCACGCCAAGGCCCGCAATATCAAAAGCCGTGCCATGATCGGGCGAGGTCCGGATAAACGGCAGGCCCAGCGTGACATTGACGCCGCCTGCAAAATCAATGGTCTTGATCGGGATCAGGGCCTGGTCGTGATACATGCAGATCGCCACGTCATAGCGCGCGCGGGCGGCGGCGTGAAACATCGTATCGGCGGAATGGGGGCCGGAAATCTGCAACCCTTCGGCGCGCAAAGCCTCGAGCACGGGGGTGATCATCTCGACCTCTTGCAGACCCATCTTGCCATCCTCGCCCGCATGCGGGTTCAACCCCGCCACGGCGATACGCGGTGCGGCGATGCCAAAATTGCGGCGCAGGGCGGCATGGGTGATCAGGATCGTATCGGTCAAAAGCGCGGCTGTCAGCGCGGCGGGCACATCGGCCAGCGGGATATGGATCGTGGCGGGCACGACGCGCAGGCCCTCGCAGGCCAGCATCATCACCACGCGGTCCATTCCGGCCAGCGCGGCCAGATATTCGGTATGGCCCGGATAGGCAAAATCCGCGCCCGCGATCAGCGCGGCCTTATGGATCGGCGCTGTGCAAAGCGCGCTGGCCTGACCGTCGCGCAGCAGATCAACGCCGGTGGCAATCGCGTCAATCACGCCTTGGGCATGGGCGGGGTCGGGCTGGCCTGCGACCGCGGGGCTGCCGAAATCACGCGCCAGCACCGCCATGGCATCGGGCGTGATATCGCGCAGATCATCCACGATGCGCACAGGCGTGCCTTTTGGCAGATGCGCGGGATCACCGATCCAGACCATCGGCAGATCATGGCGCAGGACAGCCCAGGCCTTGGCCGCGACTTCCGGCCCGATCCCGGCCGGTTCGCCGCAGCTGACAGCAATCGGTTTCATCGGGTGACGATCACCGCCTGCGCGCGCAGATCCTCGACCAGCGCATCGGCCAGCGTGGTCAGGCGCTGTCCGCGGATCTGGTTGCGCAGGGTCTCGGGATCGGCGGCGGCCAGATCGGGTGCCACGCGCTGGCACAGCATCAAGAAGACCAGCACCTGGCCATTGTCGCGTGTCAGGTTGGTGGATACTTCATGCGGATCAAGCCGGGCCAGTTCCAGCGCGATATCCTGCGGGATTTCGGCGGGGGGCAGGGCGCGGCGGTCCAGCACCTCGGCGGGCTGGTTGCGCGCGATCCCGTAAAGATCGTCGCAGGTATCGACGCGATTGGCCACGTCATCCGCGATGCGCAGTGCCGCGTCACTGCGGCCACCGGCGATGTAATAGGCGGCATAATCAATGCTGGCGGGCGGCGGTGCAGGCTGCACGGCTTCGCGCCGACCACGCATCTGGAACAAGGCGATCCCGTTGGGGATCATGATCGGGGCGGTGACCTCGCCGATTTCAAGATCAAGGATCAGCCCCTGCAATTGCGGCGGATAATTCGAGATCGGCAGCCAATCGAGCTGGCCGCCCTGATCGCGCGATGGCAGCGCGGATACCTGACGCGCGGCAGCCTCGAAATCGGCAAAATCGCGCATCTGGGCGATCTGTTCTGCGGCTTGGGCGGCGCGTTCGGCCATTTCGGGGGGGGCGGCGATGATGATCTCGTTCAACAAAACCTCCATCTCGCTGCGCGCGCGGCCCAGCTGGCCCTGTGCGCGGGCGATATCGGCATCGGTGACGGTCACTTCGCGGTTGAACCTTGCGCGGACATAATCGCGCCATGTCACGCCGATGCTGACAAAATCGCGCAGCGTCGCGGCATCGACGCCGTTTTCGGCCAGCATCGCGTTGAATTGCGCCAGATCCATATCGGCGCGGCCTGCGAATTCATCCAGCGCCGCGGTGATCGCCTCGGGCGGGACGCGCAGGCCGACGCGGTCGATTTCCTGCTGCTTGAGCCGGTCCGAGATCAGCGCGTCACGCGCGGCCTGCGCGATATCGCCCCTTGTGCCGAACACTTCGAGCAGGCGGATCCGCTGGCTGAGCTCATATTGCGTGATGACGCGTTCATTCACGGTGATCGCGGGGGCGAATTGGTTTTGCGCCGCCGCCGGTTGACCAAGGCCCAGCGCCAGCGCCAGAACGGCTGTCCAAGTCGAAATTACACGCATGCGGTTCTCTTTCTTGTCATTGCCGGCATTGGGCGGCGGGGCCTTTGGCGGACCGGCCGGTGGAAAACCCTGCCAATGATCCGACTAGCCCAAAAGTGGTGGTCGGATCAACACTACTGGATGCCGTGTACCGGCGCGAGGCGGAAACCGCGAGGGTCACACATTCGTTTTGCCAGGTGAAACCCAAGCCCGCCTGCACCGGCCGGTCGGCGGCCACGTTATAGCGGGCATCCGCCGCCATCCGCAGCGTATCGGTCAGTTGGAACCCCGCATCCAGCGTCCATTCCGAAATCGTGTCTAACCGGTTTTCCGCCGCATCGCGCCCCTGCCAGATATAGGTCGCCCCAAGATTGAGCCTTTCATTGCTCCAGCGTGCGCGCCCGTCGGTGCGGGTGGTTTCGATATCATCATCGAAAAGCCCGCGCCATTCGATCACAAAGCCGCCCGGCGTTGTATATTGCCCCGAGACCAGCCAATCCGATTCCGTCCCGTCCAGCCCGGAGGATGGCGTGAAATCGGGCTGCGCGCTGTCACGAAACACCCGCCCGAATGTCAGCGAAGAGGCAGCCCCCCCCGGTCCGGCCCGTGTCCATGTCAGCCCGGCGGCCAGCTGGGTGCCGGTTTCCACCGCATCCTGCCCGGTAAAGCGGCTGCGGTCGAACAGGTTGGCGGGGTCAAATTCGCTGCGGGCGCTGTCCTCGTTGGGGGGGGCTGCGCCATGCACATCGGCCCAGCTGAGCGTCAGGGTCGGCTCGATCAGGTGATTGGCCGCCCCCTGCCGGGCCAGCGGCCAGCGCAGCGTCGCCATGCCGCTGGGCACCAGCCGCAGATCGCTGTCCGGATAGCTGCTATCGTCGCGCACGCCGTAAAGATCGCCGCGCAGGCCGGTCTGTGCCGTGGCCACGATCCCGCCCGGCAAGATCCAGTCGCGCCGCCATTCGGCCCGCCCGCCCGCGCGGGTAACATCGCGCCCGGCGCTGCCATCGGTGCGATCGGGGCGATAGGCGGTATCAATGCTGGTCGCATAGATCAGCGTGCCGCCAAAGCCCGGCTGGATCCGGGCCTCGTGGCGCGCCTCGCCGATGATCGGCGGCAGAGAGGCATTGGTTTCCACCTCGCGCAGGGTCTGGAAATAGCTCAGCCGTGCCTCTGTCAGGGTGGTATTGGTGACGCGCAGCAGGCTCAGGTCGCTTTCCAGCCGGTCCTTGTCGTCATAATCGTAATCCAGCAGATAGGCCTTGTCGGACACGGTCTCGATCTTAAAGGCCAGACGGTAATTGGCGGGCAGGGCAAAGCTGCCATTGGCGAACAGATAGGATCGCAGGTCATCTTGCAGCGTGTCGTCACTGACCGCGCCGCGCAGCGACAGCGACCCGGTGGCAAAGGCGCGGCGCAATTCCAGTTCCAGCGTCCGGGTCTGCGCCGAGACATAGGGCGATAGCGTCATATCGGCATGATCACCCAGCGTGATGAAATAGGGCAGCTTGATCCCGGTGCCCAATTGGCTGGTGCTGCGCTGGCGCGGGATCAAAAAGCCCGTGGCACGGTCCAGCGTCGGATCGGGCAGCCGCATCGCGGGCAGCCAGAACAGCGGCAATCCGCGGATCAGAAAGGTCGCATTCTCGAAATAAAGCTGCTGTTCCAACGTGTGATGCGTCACCTTTTCAGCGCGGATTTCCCACAGGGGCGCGCGGTTGCCGCAGACCTGACAGGATGAGGCCGTGCTGCGATAAAGTTGCAGATACCGCCCGTCGCGCTGGTCGATCTGGTTGGCGGCCAGTTGCAATTGCTGGTCCAGCACGATGCGCGCGCCCAGCAGGATGCCGTTTTCCAGCCGTGGATCCAGCGTGCCGCTGGCGGCGGTGACCAGATTGCCAGCCGGGTCCTGCACGATGATCGGGCCGGTGATCTGCAGCTGGTCGGCGGCGCGGTCATAGATGATCTGGCTGGCGCGCAGCTGGGTGCCCTCGAAAAACGCCACGACATTGCCGCTGGCGATCAGCTGGTCATCGGCGGTCAGCGTCACATCATCCGCGACCAGCGTGGCGACATTCTGCGCGCCCGCCAGCCGCGGCAGCAGCAGCATCAAGATCAGGGCAAGCCAGCGCATCAGCCGTCCTCGTTATGCAGCAAGATCCCCAGCGACAGCGCCATCGCCGCAAGCGGCGGCGCCCAAGCGGCCAGGGCGGCGGGCAATTGGCCGTTCTCGCCCAGCACCTGGGCGAAATTGCGGATGAAATAGATCACGAAAGCCACGACAATCGCCGTCATCACCGCCAGCCCGGTGCGGGTGCCGCGCTGGTGGCGGATCGTGAAACTGGCCCCGATCATCACCATCGCCATCAAGAACACCGGCTGCGCGATTTCACTATGCAGCCAGACCAGATGCCGCTGCGCGGAAAAACCCGCATCGCGCAGCCGGTCGATAAAGGCGGGCAATTGCCAGATCGGGATCGACGAGGGCGTGCCGAAACTGTCGCGGATCTGGTCGGGTGTCAGCGTCGAGGGGATACGCAGGCTGGCCTGGGTGGTCGCGCCCGCCTCGGGGGTCAGGGTGCCGCCGAAGGTCCAGACCTTGGCATCCGCCAAAACCCAGGCACCATCGGTCAAGATCGCAGAGGCCGCATTGACCCGCCGCGCAGGCCCGACATCGGGCGTGAAGGTCAAAAAGGTCACATCCGTCAGCACCGTGCCATCCAGATTGGCCCCCGCCGCGCGGATCACCGTCTGCCCGTCGCTGGCCCCCTGGCGCAGCCACAGCCCCGATGATCCGATCGCCAAGACCGAGGCATTGCCGCGCAAAGCGCCGCCGCGGGCCTCGTATTCCTTCGATGTCGCCGCCACGATCGGGTTCAGCACCGCCACCGCCACGACCCCGATCAACAGGCCAACGGTCAGCGGGGCGGCCATGGCGCGCAGCGCCGAGCGCCCCGCCGCCCGTGTCACCACCAATTCCGATGAGCGCGCCAGCCCCAAAAACAGCGCAATAGCCGCCAGGATCATGATCAATGGCAGGATTTCATAAATCGCGCGCGGAATATTCAGCAGCGTCAGCGCCAGCAGATCGCGCAGACCGGCCTCGGCACTGGCATAGCGGCGCGATTGCTCGACCAGATCAAGAAAGGTCATGATCAGCAAGAATACCACCAAGACCCCCAGAAAGGTCATCAGGAACCGGCGCGCGAAATAGCGGTGCAGGATCATGCTGGCCCTTCCTGCGCGGTCGGACGGCGCTTGAACAGATAGGGCCTGCTGGCCCAGAACAGCAAGGCCCAGACGATCACCAGCCCGCCAACACCGGGCAGATAGGTCATGAACCACAGCCGCGCATCCGCCCGCGCGGCATTCAGCCCGGCGGTTTCCAGCGCCTTGACCACCACGATCAGCGCAATGGCCGCGACGATCTGACGCCAGACGCCAAAGCGGCTGTAGCTGCCGACCATCAGCGTGGCAAAGCCGATCAGCGCCGCCACCATGCCCAGCAGCGATTGGCTGAACCGGTCATGGCCATCGGCGATCATCCGCGCCGCCGAACTGCCGGTTTCGGCAACAAGTGCGGGCGTCGGATGCAACAGCGCCCATGTCGACAGATGCGCCGCCCGCCGTCCGCCCGTTGTCGCTGGGGTCAGCAAAGCGCCGACATTATAGGAAAGATCGGCAAAGCGCGTGGTGAACAGCCGCTGGTCGGCCAGACGCAGGGTCTGGACCATGCCGTCGATCATGACCAGCTGGGTTTGCTCTGCCTCGCGCACCAGAAAGGCGCGTGACGCGGTATAGGTGACGTGATCCTCGGGGCCGCGATTATCGGACAGAAAGACATCGTATAATTCGCCCTCGGGGCCAAGGTCGCGGATGTAAAAGGTGACGCCGGCGATCGGCTCTGTAAACGTGCCGGGGGTCAGCAGGCGCGCGGTGGCATTGCGCGCAATCTCGGCCTGGCGCAGCGCCAGCTGCGCGGCACTGCGCGGCACCAGCACATGCATCAGCAAAGACATCAAGAGCGCCACGATCAGCCCGAAATAGACCACCGGCCGCGCAATGCGGAACAAGGAATAGCCGGTCGCCTGCACGACCACCAATTCGCTGTCATTGGTCATCCGGTTGGTGACATAGATCGCGGCGGCAAAAGCCGCCAAAGGCAGCGCCAGCCGGATCACCGCAGGCAGCGTCAGCGCGGTGAATTCGATGAATACCCCCGCCGATTGGCCATCCGCGATCAATTGGTCAAACAACAAGACCGCCCGGTTGATCGAATAGACCAGCACCAGCACAAGACCGAAAAATCCGCACAGCATGATCAGCTGGGACAGCATATATCTGTCAAATCGTGCCAAATGCTGGGTCCTCTTGTTCCGCCCTTGCGGCAAACTAGCCTAAGCCGGGGCCGGGTTGAACAGCTAACTGGCCTTCGGCGGGCCTGCGGGCTAGGTATCGCTCAGGACCACTGACCCGACAGGAGAGACCATGCCAACCCCCGCAGAAATCCGCTTTGCCGAAACAGCGCTTGACCAGATCGCCACTTTGACGGGCAAGATTGCCGTTTTCGTGGATATGGAAGGGCGTATGGATCCGGCCGGACGCAAGCTGAACAGCCTGACCCGCAAGGCGCTGGAAAGGCTGGTCGCCAGCGAGAGATTCGCCAAGATGGCAGCGGGCGATCTGGCGGTGATCAGCTATCCCGCCGGGCTGGCGGCAGAGACGCTTTGCGTGGTCAAACTGCCGCGCCGCCCCAACCAGGCCGAGGCGCGCAAGGCGGGCGCAGAGCTGGCCAAGGCGCAAAACGGCCAGGATCTGCATGTGCTGGCAGGCACATCGCCGCGCGCGGGTGATATCGCGCTGGGGCTGGCCCTGCGCGGCTATGATTTCGACACCCATAAGACCGGCGACAAAGCCACCCCCGGCAAGATCTGTTTCATGGTGGCCGATCCCCAAGCCCTGGCCAAGATCGCAGCGCCGATGGCGGCTTTGGCCGAAGGCGTGTTTTTCACCCGCGATCTGACCAATGAACCGGCCAATGTGCTGACCACCGATGATTTCGCCGCAAGGCTGGCCGCGATGCAGGAACTTGGGCTGCAGGTCGAGATCCTGGAGGAGCCGGATCTGGTCCGGCTCGGGATGCGCACATTGCTGGCGGTGGGGCAGGGGTCCGACAGCCCGTCCAAGGTGGTGGTGATGTCCTGGAACGGCGGCAAGGCAGGGGATGCGCCTTTCGCCCTGGTCGGCAAGGGGGTGGTGTTCGATACCGGCGGGATCAGCATCAAACCCGCCGCCGGCATGGAAGAAATGACGATGGATATGGGCGGCGCAGGCGTTGTGGCCGGTGTCATGCGCACGCTGGCTTTGCGCCAGGCCCGCGCCAATGTCGTGGGCGTCGTGGGGCTGGTCGAGAATATGCCCTCTGGTGCGGCGACACGGCCGGGCGATGTGGTGCGCTCGATGAAAGGCGAGAGTGTCGAGATCATCAACACCGATGCCGAGGGGCGTTTGGTGCTGGCCGATTTGCTATGGTATACGCAGGACCGGTTCACCCCCAGCGGGATGATCGATCTGGCCACGCTGACCGGCGCGATCCTGGTCGCGCTGGGGCATGAAAAGGCGGGGCTGTTTTCCAATAATGACAAGCTCTGCAGCCAGTTCTTGCAAGCGGCCGAGGCCGAAGGCGAAGGCGCTTGGCGGATGCCCTTGGCCAAACCCTATGACGCGCTGATCAAATCCCGGATCGCGGATATGAAAAACGTGGGCGGGCGCAATGCCGGGGCGATCACGGCGGCGCAATTCCTGCAACGCTTTGTCAAAGACGACATGCCCTGGTGCCATCTGGATATCGCCGGTGTGGCGCATGTGACATCCGAAACCGCGCTGGCCCCTGCGGGGGCGACGGGCTGGGGCGTGATGGCGCTGAACCGGCTGATCGCGGATCATTACGAGGATTAGATGGGCGCTGTATTTTTCTATGAATTGCAAGGCGCGCCGCTCGAGGTGACCTTGCCCATGCTGTTGGACAAGGCGCGCGCGCAGGGCTGGCGGGTGCTGGTGCGCGGCACCGACGCCGCGCTTTTGGCGCAGCTCGACGAGGCGTTATGGCATGGCCCGGTCGAGGGGTTTCTGCCGCATGGGCTGGCCGGCGGGCCGCATGATGCCGCGCAGCCGATCCTGCTGGGCGATGGACCGGCAGAGGGTTTCGCCTGCGTCATGGCCGTGGGCGGTGCCGCCGTGACCGCCGAGGAGGCGCGGCAGCTGGCGCGCGCCTGCATTCTGTTCGACAGCGATGACAGCGCCAAGGCCGCGGCAAGACTGCAGTGGAAAACCCTGACCGATGCAGGGATCGCCGCGCAATATTGGGCGCAAGAGCAGGGGCGCTGGGTCAAGAAAGCGGAACGTGACGCACGCAGCGCTGACTGAAAAGGGGCGCTGCCCCTCTCCCGGACTTGATCCGGGATCACCCCCCCGGATCAAGTCCGGTGCAGGCTGAGTATTTTTGGAAAAAAGAAGATGCGGACCATCATCCATCTTCCGAGCCCAAATATCCCCGCCGGAGGCCGAAAAGTTTTTTAGCCCAAAGCGCGCGTCAGGATCGGCAGGTCATTGTGGCGCGGGGCGCGCTGGCGGCCAGATCACCTTGTCAGCACCATTGTGCCATTGGCAATCTCGATCCGCTGGTAAAGTCCCAGATAGGTCATGCCCAGCAGGCTTTCCTCCATCTCGCCGCCGTTGACGACGGCTTGGATCGGGCCGTCTGTCACGCCGCCCAATGTCATGCTGTCCAAGGTCACGGGGGCGGTGCGGACCATGCCATTGGCGGTCGCGGCCATGCCCGAATAGCGCAGCGTTTCGGGGGCGAGGCCGATGCGGCGCGCGTCGCTTTGTGACAGCACTACCTGGCTTGCGCCGGTGTCGACAACAAAGCGCACCGGCGTGCCGTTGACCGCGATCTCGACCAGGTAATGCCCGCCCTGGCCGCGCGGCATCACGATGCGGCCGTCGGCCATCGTGGCCTGGCGCGGGTTCAGATTCTGGCTGATATCGCCCCAAAGCCCGTAAGCTCCGATCACGCCGATGAAAATCAGCGCCCAGATCGCAGCCTGCTGCGCCATGCGGCCCAGGTTGTTACGCCCCGCCACGATGGCAGAGCCGCCGATTGCGGCGCCCAGCAGCACAAGATAGGTCAATTGCATGATCTGATCGGTGGTCATGCTGACCTATATAGGGCCTCAGCCGCCGATGCCAAAGCCGCGCAGCCCATCAAGCACGAATTGCACCGCCAGCGCGGCCAGCAACATGCCCAGCAGCCGCGTGACGATGTTCAACCCGGTTTTGCCCAAGCCGCGTTCGATCGTGGGCGCCGCGAGAAAGGCCAGGAAGGTGATCAGCAGCACCGCCATCAGCACGGCTGCAATCGCGCCGAAATCGACGGCAGAGGTTGCATTGCCCGCCAGCAGGATGATCGTCGTGATCGCCCCCGGCCCCATGATCAGCGGCATCGCCAGCGGAAAGACCGAAGGGTCATCTTGATGTTCGGCCTGGCCTTCGGCGGCATTATCCGCGCGCCGCGCCTGGCGGCGCTGGAACAGCATGTCAAGCGCGGTCAAAAACAGCAAGATCCCGCCCGCGATGCGGAAGGCATCCATGGAAATACCGATAAAGCCCAGCACGGCCTCGCCCACGAACAAGAACAGGATCATCAGCAGGCCCGCGACCAGACAGGCGCGCAGCGCAATGGCGCGGCGTTGTTGGGGGCTCATGCCTTGGGTCAGGGCGATAAAGACCGGCACCAGGCCGGGCGGGTCCATGATGATGAACATCGTCGTGAAGGCGGCGATGAGGGCGGGCAGCTCGGTCATGCGTTTTGCGCTTTTTCAAGCTTTTCGAGGCTGGCCATCCACATCGTCTCGGCCCGGTTCAGACCGTCCATGATTTCGGCGTATTTCTTGTTCCAGGTGGCCAGCTCGCCTGCCTTGCCGTCTTCATAGAGCATCGGATCGGCCAGTTTCTTGGCCAGCTTGTCGCGCATATCATTGATCTTGGTGACGCGGTCTTCGTTTTTGCGCACCTCGGCGCGCAGGGCGAGGATTTCGTCGCGCGTGGGTTTGGGCGCGGTTTTGACCTTGGGCTTGTCCTTTTCGGCCGGTTTGTCCGGCGTCAGCAGCAGGCGGCGATAGGCCTCCAGATCATCGTCATAGGATGTGACATGGCCATCCTTGACCAGCCAGAGCCGGTCGGCGACCATCGACAGCAGATGCATATCGTGGCTGACAAGGATCACCGCACCCGAATAGGCGGTCAGCGCCTCGACCAAAGCTTCGCGGCTTTCGATATCAAGGTGGTTTGTCGGCTCGTCCAGGATCAGCAGATGTGGCGCGGGCAGGGTGGCCAGCAGCAGCGACAGACGCGCCTTTTGCCCGCCTGATAGGCGCCCGACCTCGGTTTCGGCCTGATCAGCGCCAAGGCCGAACCCCGCCAGACGCGCGCGCAACCGGGCCTGGCCTTCGCTGGCGCGTTCGCGCATCAGATGCTGCAAAGGCGTTTCATCGACGTAAAGTTCATCGACCTGATGCTGGGCGAAAAACCCGATGCGCAGCTTGTTGGATGTGATCATCTTGCCGCGCGCGACATCGAGACGCCCCGAGAGCATTTTCGACAGCGTCGATTTGCCTTCGCCGTTGCGGCCCAGCAGGGCGATCCGGTCGTCCTGATCGATGCGCAGGTTCAGATCATGCAGCACGATGTGGTTGCCGTATCCCACGGCGGCACCTTCGGTGGCGATGATCGGGGGCGACAATTCTTCGGGTTCGGGAAAGGTGAACACGGTGCGCGCCGCATCTTCGGGCGCGCGGATGGTTTCCATCTTTTCCAGCATCTTGACGCGGGATTGGGCCTGTTTGGCCTTGGAGGCCTTGGCCTTGAACCGGTCCACGAAAGCTTGCAGATGCGCGCGTTTGGCATCCTGTTTCTTGGCGGCGGAGGCCATCAGCGCACGTTTTTCGGCGCGCTGTTTGGCGAACATGTCATAGGTGCCGGTGTAATAGATCAGCCCCTTGTCTTCCAGATGCAGGATGCCGCCGACGGAACGGTTCAACAATTCGCGGTCATGGCTGACGATCAGCACGGTATGGGGATATTTGACCAGATACGCCTCGAGCCAGAGCGCGCCTTCGAGGTCGAGATAGTTTGTCGGCTCGTCCAGCAAAAGCAGATCAGGTTCGCTGAATAGCACGGCCGCCAGCGCCACCCGCATCCGCCAACCGCCCGAAAAGGCCGAACAAGGCATTTGCTGTTCTTCATGGGTGAACCCCAGACCTTTGAGGATCGTGGCGGCGCGGGCCTCGGCGGACCAGGCGTCGATATCGGCCAGCCGGGTCTGCACCTCGGCGATGCGGCCGGGGTCGGTGGCGGTTTCAGCCTCGGCCAGCAGCGCCTCGCGTTCCTGATCGGCGCGCAGCACGGTGTCGATCAAGGACACCTCGTTGCCCGGCACCTCTTGGGACACGCCGCCGATCTTCCAGCCGCGCGGGATCGTCACGCTGCCGGTATCCAGCACCATTTCGCCGCGGATGATGCGGAACAAGGTGGTCTTGCCAGAGCCGTTGCGGCCCACAAGCCCGACCTTATGGCCGGTGGGAATGGTGACAGTCGCGTTTTCGACCAGGGTGCGGCCTTCGACGGAATAGGTAAGATCGGAGATTTTCAACATGCAGCTGCCTTGCCTGATCCCAGGGGCCGGGTCAATCGGGGGAAATGATCTATCGCGGGGGATGCGGCCCTTTTCATGCCCTGATGCCCATGCTAGGGGGCGGGCAGTTCAACCCAAACCATGAAAGACCCTGAAAAATGGCGATCCAGCGCACATTCTCGATTATCAAACCCGATGCGACCAAGCGCAACCTGACCGGCGCGATTGTCGCCAAATTCGAAGAGGCCGGGCTGCGCATTGTCGCATCCAAGCGTATTCACCTGACCTTGGCGCAGGCGCAGCAGTTCTACGGCGTCCACAAGGACCGGCCGTTCTTTGGCGAGCTGTGCGAATTCATGATTTCCGAACCCATCGTCGTGCAGGTGCTGGAAGGCGAAGACGCGATTGCGAAAAACCGCGAAGTCATGGGGGCCACCAACCCCGCCGATGCCGCGCCCGGCACGATCCGCAAGGAATTTGCGCTGTCGATCGGCGAAAACTCGGTCCATGGGTCGGATGCGCCTGAAACCGCTGCCGAAGAAATCGCTTTCTTCTTCTCGGGTCTCGAACTCGTCGGATAACAGGTGGGGGGCGCTTTGGCGCGCCTTCATGCCGCGGTGCGCTGAAGCGCACCCTACGGGCCGCCTGATTGGGGCGGCCCTTTTGTTTGTGCAGCGTGTTACATGTCTTCGGGCAAGGGTGTCGTCGCGCTGCGCACCGGCAAGACAGGATGCGTGACCTGCGGGATTTCCCCGGTCAAGGTCCGCAGGAAGGCCGCGATATCGGCGATTTCGGCTTCGTCAAGCTCTGCGCCCAATTGGGATACACCCATGACGGCGACCGCCTCTTCCAGTGACCAGACCACGCCGGAATGGAAATAGGGCGCGGTCAGCGCGATGTTGCGCAAAGGGGCCGCGCGGAACACATAATCATCTGCCACAGTCGCCGTCACGGCAAAGCGGCCACGATCGCCCGCGGGCAGCACATCCGCGCCGGGGCGTTCGACCAGCCCGAAAGGGTAATATTCCTGCCCGCCCATATTGACCCCCGCATGGCAAGAGGCGCAGCCTTGATCCATGAATGCCGACAGGCCGCGCAATTCCTGATCGTCCAGCGTATCGGCCCCCATCAGATATTGGTCAAAACGCGAATTGGGGGTGGTCAGCGTGGCCTCGAATGCCTCGATGGCGAGCGCGAAATTGCGGAATGTGATCGGATCGTCCTCGCCCGGAAAGGCGGTGGCAAAAGCATCGACATAGCCTTGCATCGATGCCAGCGTATCCAGCACGCGGTCGGGGGTATTGTTCATCTCGACCCCGGCCTGCACCGGGCCTTCGGCCTGTTCGGCCAAATCGGCGGCGCGGCCATCCCAGAATTGCGCGATATTAAAGACCGCATTAAAGACGGTCGGCGAATTGCGCGGGCCTTTTTGCCAGCCATGGCCGATGGACACCTCTAGCCCGTCCGCCCCGCCGATGCCGACATTATGGCATGAATGGCAGGAAAACACGCCCGAACGGGACATGCGCGGATCGAAAAACAGCATGGTGCCAAGGGCGATCCGGTCCGTGCTGAGGATATTGTTTGGCATATCGGGCATCGATAGCGGGATTGGTTCAAACATATATTGCGCATCTTCGCGTAATTCCTGCGCGCGCAAATCATCATCCGCCAGGGCAATTCCGGCAAATGTCGTGGCAATCGCAGCCGTCGCGGCAAGGGGAATAGAATGCATTTTCGCCTCTGAGCTGATGCAGCGGACAAGACTGCGGATAACGTCAGCACAAGATTAGCGGATTGGCGCAGGGCTTTTCTTGATCGGGATCAAATCGTGCAAAAAGAATAGAGCATCTCAGGATTTTATTTTTGCCGGCAATACGCCGATCCGGTTCAGGATCTTTTCCATCTCTGCATGATCGCTGTCGCAATGGCGCGCTTTGAGCGCGTCAAACTTGGCGCGTAACGCGTCTTTTTCAGCGCCTTTGCAATCATTCCAGGGCCTGCCTTGCAGCGCCATATGCAGCACATAATAGGGAATGAAATGCGCCCGTTCGCCGTTTTCCAGCAGCCGCGCATAGGCCGCATCCGCGCCGATTTCCCGCAGGCTTTGGGCATCCATGATCCCCGCGCGGCGCAATGATGCGCCAAAAGCGGGGCCGATATTGCGAATGGTTTCAAGCGCGGTCATGGCGCGATCTTACCGCGCGGGGCCGCGAAATCCAGCGCGATATCGCGGTGCTAGATGCTGGCGAAATCCGTAAAGATCGGTTTGCGCGGGGCTGCCGGTATCTGGGCTGTCATCTGCGATGAAGCCTGTGACGGGGCCTGCGACATCTGGCCCATCTGTGCGGGCTGTTGTGTCTGGGCGGGTTGGGAACTGGCCATCTTCATGGTCCTTAATTGCTGCCGATACCTGCTTTTACAGGCGGATCGGTATGTCGCACCAGCCCGCCTGATCCGCCGCCGTGCGGACGTGACAATTTTGTGACGTCAGGGCTTGCCGCGTTTCGGGGCTGCGGCACCGCCTTTGCCCGCCGGTTTGCGCGGTTTGCCAGCGCCGCCGGGCGGGGTGAAGCGCTTGGATGTATCGCTGGCCGAAGGGCGCGGCTTGTCGCCGGACTTGGCAAAAGAGGGTTTGCCCGGACGCGCGAAGCCACCGGGTTTTTTATCCTCGGATTTGCCTTTATAGGCGGGTTTGCCCTCGGTCTTGCCCTTCCATGCGGGCTTGTCCTCGGATTTGCCCTTATAGGGTGGTTTACCCTCGGATTTGCCTTTGTAGGGCGGTTTATCCGATTTGCCCTTATAGGGCGGTTTGTCCGATTTGCCCTTATAGGCAGGCTTGGCGCCGTAAGGCACCAGCGCATCGCCGTGATCGCGGCGTTCGGGTTTCTGGCCGGGTTTGTGGCGCGGTTTGCGGGCCTGATCATCATCGGCGGCACCGGGGATCGGCTGGATCGGGGCCACATCGGCCTGCGCCGACGGCGGTGGCGCATCCTGACCGCGCGGCGCGTGGCGTTTGGGTTTGGGGCTGTCGTAATCGCGCTTGGTGGCGCGCGGGCCGCGTTCACCGATCTGCGGTGCGCCATCCATCTTGGTCAGTTTCGCCTGATTTTCCAGCACCATATCGGGGCCAATGGCGGCCAGGAAACCGGCGACGGCAGGTTCCGAGATTTCGACGAAAGTTTCATTGGGCTGGATGCGGATCGCGCCGATTTCGGTCTTGGTGATGCCACCGGCCTTGCAGATCATCGGGAGCAGCCAGCGCGCCTCGGCTTTGCCTTCGCGGCCCACATCGACGCGGAACCAGCGGGACGGGCCAAAGGATTTGTGATCGCGCGGCGCGCGGTCCTTGTCCGCCCGGTCCGCCGTGGCGGGGCCGTCTTTGTAATCGGACAATTCCTCGGGCGCGGATTGCTTGCCTGCGTAAAGCCGCAGATAGGCCGCGGCGATCTTTTCGGGCGCATGTTGCGCCAGCAGCCGCGCGGCGAAATCCTGTTCGCTGTCGGTAAAGCTTTCGGACCAGACCGGGTCATTCAGCAGCCGGTCTTCGTCGCGGGCGGTGACCTCATCGGCGGTGGGGGGCAGCGCCCAAGTGGCTTGCAGCTTGCCCCAGGTCAGCAGGTTCTGCGCGCGGCGTTTCATTTTCGCAGGCACGATCATCGCGGAAATGCCCTTGCGACCGGCGCGGCCGGTGCGTCCCGAACGGTGCAGCAGGGTTTCGGCATTGGTCGGCAATTCGGCGTGGATCACCAGTTCCAGATTGGGCAGATCGATCCCGCGCGCCGCCACATCGGTGGCCACACAGACCCGCGCGCGCCCGTCGCGCATCGCTTGCAGCGCATGGGTGCGTTCAGATTGGCTTAGCTCGCCTGACAGCGCGACCGTGGCAAAGCCGCGATTGGCCAGACGTGTGGTCAGCCGCGTGACCATGGCGCGGGTATTGGCGAAAACAATCGCATTGGGGGCGTCATAGAACCGCAGCACATTGATGATCGCCGCGTCGATATCGTGGTTGGCGACGGTCAGGGCGCGGTATTCGATATCCGAATGCTGGCTTTCCTTGGTTGCGGTGGCCACGCGCACGGCGTCTTTTTGATAAGATTGCGCCAGTTTCGCGATGGCCGCAGGCACGGTGGCCGAGAACATCAGCGTGCGGCGGCTGGGCGGGGCCTGGTCGAGGATGAATTCGAGGTCTTCGCGAAAGCCCAGATCAAGCATTTCATCGGCTTCATCCAGCACGACGGCCTTGATATCGGACAGGTCAATCGTGCTGCGCATGATATGGTCGCGCAACCGCCCCGGCGTGGCCACGACGATCTGTGCGCCGCGTTCCAGGCTGCGCTTTTCATCGCGGAAATCCATGCCGCCGACGCAAGAGGCAAGTGTCGCACCAGTGCCTGCGTAAAGCCATTGCAATTCGCGTTTGACCTGCAGGGCCAATTCGCGTGTCGGCGCGATGACCAAGGCGACAGGCCGCCCGGCGGGGCCGAACAGGCCGTCCTCGGGCAGGATGCTTGGCCCGATGGCCAGCCCGAAGCCCACGGTCTTGCCCGATCCGGTCTGTGCCGAGACCAGCAGATCCTGATCGGCAAGCGCTGCCTCTGTCACGGCCACCTGCACGGGTGTGAGGTCGGTATAGCCTTGGGCGGAGAGGGCGGCAGCAAGGGTCGGGATCATCGTCGTCATCAATCGGGTGCTTTCTCGGCATGTCTAAAGCACGCGCCCTACGCCTGCTGGCCCTGTTTGTATAGGGGCCTTGGCGAATTGTTGCGCGGCCGGACCGGGGCCAGCCCCGGACCCCGGGATATTTTTACTCGAAAGAGGGGGGTCTTGCGGCGAACCAGGCGTCGATCCGCTGTTTCAGCGCGGCCCAAAGCGCCGGTGCGCCGCGCGCGACCTTGGTGCCGACGCGGGCTTCGAGTTGGGCGGCGGTGACGTGATAGGCAGGCCAAGTGCCGCCGTCGGTTTCGAGATTGGCGATGACCGGCTGCACCCGGTCGATGGATTTGGCAAAGATTGCATCGGCGGTTTCGGCGGCTTCGAATTCATCCCAGAGCGCGCGGAAGCTTTGCGCCTGATCTGGCGGCAGCAGGCCAAAGATCCGCGTTGCGGCCATCTGTTCGATCTTGGCCTGGGCGGCGGCGTCTTGTGCGGCGTGGATCGGTGTGTCGCCGGCGTCGATTTCCACCAGGTCGTGGATCAGCAACATCCGGATCACGCGGTCGATATCGACATCCGCCTGCGCCTGATCGCCCAGCACCCAGGCATAAAGCGCGATATGCCAGCTATGCTCGCCGCTGTTTTCGCGCCGTGACCCGTCGCAGAGCGTGGTTGCGCGCTGCACCGATTTGAGCTTGCAAGCCTCTGTCAGAAAGCGCAATTGCGCCGCGATCCGGTCGGTCATGATGGCACCATATCTACTGGTGCAATCTGATGGGCTGTGGCGCGGGCCATGATCTAGCGCGTGTTTTCTGTCAGCCGCCGCCGGACATAGGTTTTCACCGTGTCGATCATCGGGTCCATATGCGGATCCTCGAAGAAATGCCCGGCACCCGCGACCTCGTCATGGGTGATGGTGATGCCTTTTTGTTCATGCAGCTTGTTGACCAGATTGACCGTGTCCTGCGGCGGGGCCACGCGGTCGCCGCTGCCGTTGATCACCAGCCCAGAGGCCGGGCAGGGGGCCAGGAAGCTGAAATCATACATATTCGCCGGCGGGCTGACCGAGATGAAACCGGTGATTTCGGGCCGCCGCATCAGCAATTGCATCCCGATCCAGGCCCCAAAGGAAAAGCCCGCGACCCAGCAATGTTTGGCGTTATTATTCATGGATTGCAGGTAATCGAGCGCCGAGGCCGCATCGGATAATTCGCCCACGCCCTGGTCATATTCGCCCTGGCTGCGCCCGACGCCGCGGAAATTGAACCGCAACACGGTAAAGCCCAGATTATAGAACGCATAATGCAGGTTATAGACCACCCGGTTATTCATCGTGCCGCCGAATTGCGGATGCGGGTGCAGCACGATGGCAATCGGGGCGTCCCGGTCCTTTTGCGGATGGTAGCGCCCTTCGAGGCGCCCTTCGGGTCCGGGGAAAATGACTTCGGGCATGGCGGTGTTCCGTCGCTGGTTGGGTGGCGACAGCAATCTTGACGAAAACTATCAGTCACCTTAGAAGGATTCTAAACTATGGTATGATCCATGTCTGGCTAACGGTGAAGTAATGACGCAGCCGTGCGCCGTCAATGTATTTGCTGGATTGGACAGGGTGGGCCGCATGAAGTTAAGCACAAAGGGCCGTTACGCGATGGTGGCGCTGGCTGATCTGGCCTTGCAGCCCGCGGATGCGCTGGTCAATCTGACCGAGATTTCCAAGCGGCAGGATATTTCCTTGCCCTATCTGGAGCAATTATTCGTCAAGCTGCGCCGTGCGGGGCTGGTTGATTCCGTGCGTGGTCCGGGCGGCGGGTATCGGTTGTCGCGTCCGGCCTCGGATATTCGCGTGGTCGAGATCCTGGGGGCGGTGGATGAAACGGTCTCGGCGATGCATAAGGGGGCGGGGGCCTCGGGGGGGCTTCGGGCAGCCGCGCGCAATCGCTGACCAACCGGCTCTGGGAAGGGTTGAGCGCGCATGTCTATGTGTTCTTGCACCAGGCGCGATTGTCGGATGTGGTCAGCAATTCGCTGGCGCCATGCCCGGCTGTGCCCGCCTTGTTCGAGATCGTCGATGAGGAGTGAGCGCAGTTCGGGGGCCAGCCCCCGCCCCGGATGTGATCCGGGGCTCCCCCGGGATATTTGGGCTCGGAAGATGTGATGCGGATCTATCTGGATCATAATGCCACAATGCCGCTGCGCCCCGAGGCGCGCGCGGCGATGCTGGCGGCGATGGATATTGTGGGCAATCCGTCCAGTGTCCATGCCGAGGGCCGTGCCGCCAAGGCGATCGTGGAACAGGCCCGTGCCCAGATCGCCGCAGCGGTGGGCGCGGGGACGGCTGATGTCGTCTTTACCTCGGGCGCCACAGAGGCTGCGGCGCTGGCGCTGGCGGGCCGTGGGTTGCAGGCGGCGCCGGTCGAGCATGATGCGGTCCATGCCTGGGTTGATCCGGTGCTGCCGGTGGTGGCGGGCCGCGTGCAGCTGGATGATCCGGCGCGCAGCGCGCTACAGCTGGCCAATTCCGAGACCGGCATCTTGCAGGATCTGCCCGCAGGGCTGGCCCTGTCCGATATTACCCAAGGCTTTGGCCGGGTGCCTTTTGCCTATGATTGGGCCGGGGTGCAGATGGTGATCTTGTCGGCGCATAAATTTGGCGGACCCAAAGGGGTGGGCGCTTTGATCATCCCGCGCGGCCATGAGCTGCATGCCCAGATCAAAGGCGGCGGCCAAGAGATGGGCCGCCGGTCGGGCACCGAGAATGTGATCGGGATCGCCGGTATGGGGGCGGCGGCCGCCGCAGCACAGGCCGATCTGGCGGCGGGGCGGTGGGAACAAATTGCCCAGTTTAGAAATATTCTAGAAATGGCCATTGAGGCTGCCGGAAAGAACACTATTTTTGTCGGGAAAGACCTGCCACGTCTGCCCAATACCAGCTGTTTCGTGACAGCCGGTTGGAAAGGCGAAACGCAGGTCATGGCGATGGATCTGGCGGGTTTCGCCGTTTCGGCGGGATCGGCCTGTTCGTCGGGCAAGGTAAAGCAAAGCCGCGTGTTACGCGCGCTGGGTCTGGATGATGATGCTGCTGCCTCTGCGCTGCGGGTCTCGCTCGGGCTGGAGACAACACAAGATCAGGTATTGCGTTTCGCGCAGGCCTGGACAGAAAAACGCGCACGTCTGCGCGCGGCATAAGGGGAAGAACATGACAGCTTTGGACAAGATCGAAGTGAAAGAAGGCGTCGATCAGGACACGGTCGATGCGGTCACGGCCCTGTCGGGGAATTACAAATACGGCTGGGAAACCGAGATCGAGATGGATTACGCCCCCAAAGGCGTAACCCCCGATATCGTGCGCCTGATTTCGGCCAAGAACGAAGAGCCCGCATGGATGACCGAATGGCGTTTGCAGGCCTTTACCCGCTGGGAAAAAATGACCGAGCCGACCTGGGCGATGGTGGATTATCCCAAGATCGATTTCCAGGATATCTATTATTACGCCCGCCCCAAAAGCATGGCGGTCAAGCCCAAATCGCTGGATGAGGTCGATCCCAAGCTGCTGGCGACCTATGCCAAGCTGGGTATCCCGCTGAAAGAACAGGCGATCTTGGCCGGTGTCGAAGGCGCCGAGGATATGCCCGCCGAAGGCCGCAAGGTTGCCGTGGATGCGGTGTTTGACAGTGTGTCCGTCGGCACCACCTTTCAGGCAGAGCTGAAAAAGGCCGGCGTGATCTTTTGCTCGATCTCCGAGGCGATCCGCGATCACCCCGAGCTGGTCAAGAAATACCTTGGCTCGGTCGTGCCGCAATCGGATAATTATTATGCGACGCTGAATTCGGCGGTCTTTTCGGATGGGTCGTTTGTCTATGTGCCGCCCGGCGTGCGCTGTCCGATGGAATTGTCCACCTATTTCCGGATCAATGCCGAAAATACCGGCCAGTTCGAACGCACGCTGATCATCGCCGATAAGGGTAGCTATGTGTCCTATCTCGAAGGCTGCACCGCCCCCAAACGCGATGTCGCGCAATTGCATGCCGCCGTGGTCGAGATCATCATCGAGGAAGATGCAGAGGTGAAATATTCCACCGTGCAAAACTGGTATCCCGGCGATGAGAACGGCAAGGGCGGGATTTACAATTTCGTCACCAAGCGCGCCGATTGCCGGGGGGATCGCGCCAAGGTGATGTGGACCCAGGTCGAGACCGGCTCCGCCGTGACCTGGAAATACCCCAGCTGCATCCTGCGTGGTGACGACAGCCAGGGGGAATTCTATTCCATCGCCATCGCCAACAACATGCAGCAGGCCGATACCGGCACCAAGATGGTCCATCTGGGCAAGAACACCAAGTCGCGGATCGTGTCCAAGGGGATCAGCGCGGGCCGCGCCCAGAACACCTATCGCGGCCTTGTGTCCATGCATCCGCGCGCCAAGAACAGCCGCAATTACACCCAATGCGACAGCCTGTTGATCGGCGATAAATGCGGCGCGCATACCGTGCCTTATATCGAGGTCAAGAATAATTCATCGCGCGTCGAACATGAGGCGACGACATCCAAGGTGGATGATGACCAGCTGTTCTATTGCCGGTCGCGCGGCATGGATGAGGAAGAGGCCGTCGCTTTGGTGGTCAACGGGTTCTGCAAGGAAGTGTTGCAGGCCCTGCCGATGGAATTTGCGATGGAAGCGCAGGCGCTGGTGGCGATTTCGCTTGAAGGATCGGTCGGCTGAGGCCGCTGGAATAAAGGAAAGAACAATGTTGGAAATCAAGGGCCTGAAGGTCAAGCTGGAAGAAGAAGACAAGCAGATCCTGAAAGGTGTCGATCTGTCGATCGCGCCGGGCACTGTCCATGCGATCATGGGGCCGAACGGGTCGGGCAAATCCACCCTGTCCTATGTTCTGTCCGGCAAGGATGGCTATAGCGTCACCGGCGGGTCGGCCATGCTTGAAGATGTCGATCTGCTGGAGATGGAACCAGAAGAGCGCGCCGCCGCTGGCCTGTTTCTGGCCTTTCAATATCCGGTCGAAATTCCCGGCGTCGGCAATATGACCTTTTTGCGCACGGCTGTGAATGCGCAGCGCAAGGCGCGTGGCGAGGAGGAATTGAGCGCGGGTGATTTTCTTAAAGTCGTGCGCGCCAAGGCCAAGAATCTGAAGATCGACGCCGAGATGCTGAAACGCCCGGTGAATGTCGGATTTTCTGGCGGCGAGAAAAAGCGCAATGAAATCCTGCAGATGGCCATGCTGGAACCGAAAATGTGCATTCTGGACGAAACCGATTCCGGGCTTGATGTCGATGCGATGAAACTGGTCGCGGATGGCGTGAACGCGCTGCGCTCTGAAGGGCGGTCATTCCTGGTGATCACCCATTACCAGCGCCTGCTGGACCATATCAAACCCGATGTCGTGCATATCATGGCCGATGGCCGGATCATCCAATCGGGTGGGCCGGAACTGGCGCTTGAGGTCGAAAACAACGGCTATGCCGATATTCTGGCAGGGGTGGCCTGATGGCTTTGGCGCAGCTGAAACAGGATGTGACCTTGGCGCGGCTGGCGGGGATCAATCTGCCAGCGGGGGCGACTTGGGCCAATGCGGCGCGCAGCGATGCGCTGGCGCGGGTCAGTGCCATGGGCCTGCCGACGCGGCGGGATGAATATTGGCGCTATACCGACCCGGCCGCCTTGATCGCGGCACAAACGCCGCCTGCGGCCTTGTTCGACAATGGCGAAGCGCCGCTTTTTGCGGATGTGGACCGGATCACGCTGGTCTTTGTGGATGGCGTCTTTGATGCCGCTGCGTCCAGCGATCTGGCGGGCGAGGGGGTGGAGATCCACCGTCTGGCCGATGTCACGCAGCGCGATATCCATTGGGCCAAGGATCTTTACGGCACGCTGGAAAGCCGCGGCCAGCAGCCGGTGGACCGCCCGCTCGCCGCGCTGAATACCGCGATTGCCAGCGATGGTGTCGTGATCCGCGCGACCGGCGCGGTGCACAAACCGGTGCATCTGGTCTATCTGCACCAATCGGAAACATCCGACGCGACATTGCATCATGTGATCCGGGTCGAGGCGGGCGCCAGCCTGACCTTGCTGGAAACCGGCCCCGGTGCCGCGCGCCTGTCCACCTGCCTGGAGGTTGATATCGCCGCAGCGGGCCAGTTTCATCATATCCGCGCGCAGGGCAACGACCATGAACGCCGTGCGGTGACGCATTGTTTCGCGCAGCTGGCGGCGGAATCCGTGTTCAAATCCTTCACGCTGACCTTTAACGGCGTGCTGACGCGCAATGAATGCGTGATCGATATCCGGGGCGATGATGCGGTGGCGCATGTTGCGGGGGCTTGTGTCGGGGATGGGGATGATTTCCACCATGATGACACGGTTTTCGTGACCCATGACGCGCTACGCGGTGAAAGCCGACAGGTGTTCAAGAAAGTGTTGCGCAACGGGGCCGTGGGCGTGTTTCAGGGCAAGATCCTTGTCAAACAGGGCGCGCAAAAGACCGATGGCTACCAGATCAGCCAATCTTTGCTGCTGGATGATGACAGCCAGTTTCTGGCCAAGCCGGAACTGGAAATCTATGCCGATGATGTCGCCTGTTCGCATGGGTCCACCACCGGGGCCATTGACGAAACCGCGCTGTTCTATCTGCGGTCGCGCGGGGTGCCGATGGAAGTCGCGCGCAACCTGCTGACCCTGTCCTTTCTGGCCGAAGCCTTGGCCGAAATCGAGGATCAGGCGCTGGCCGCGGAATTGCAGACCCGGCTGGAAGGCTGGCTGGCACGGCGGGCCTGATGCCGGTCACCAGCGACATCGTGCGGACATGGCGCGCGCCGCGTGCGGTGATGCGCAGCATATTGGATCAAGGACGGCGCGAGGATCGCGCGATTGCCTATCTGATGATCGCCTGTTTCGTGATCTTTGTCGCGCAATGGCCGCGCCTGTCGCGCATGGCGGCGGGGTTTGACCTGCCGCCCGGTGCAGAGGTGCCCGCATTGGACCGTCTGATGGCCTATGAATTCGTGGCCTGGTTGATGGTCTGGCCGCTGTTCTTGTATTTTCTGGGCGGGGCCACACATCTTGTGGCAAAGCTATTGGGTGGCAAAGGCACGATGTATGGCGCGCGGATCGCCCTGTTCTGGACCATGCTGGCGACCACGCCCGCGATCCTGTTGCATGGCATGACGCGCGGCTTTATCGGGCCGGGGCTGGAAACCAATATCGTCGGCGCATTCTGGCTGGCCGCTTTTGCGGTGATCTGGGTGCAATCAATGCGTGAAGCAGAAAGCAGACCATGAATATCACGATGCAATCTGCGACGCGCGCCCTGTGGGGGGCGATCACCGACCCTGCGGGTGCCGCAAGGCAGGTGCTGGATTGGCGGCTGGGGCTGGGCAATCTATGGACCGCGCTGGCGCTGGTGGCGGTGCTGAATGTGCTGATGCTGGCGCTGTTGCAGGCCGCCTCGCCGATGCCGGTGATGATGCAGCCGGGCATGGTGCTGACACCGTTCCGCTATGCGATGATCATCACGATCTTTCTGTTCCTGCTGGTCTATACGATCTATCATATCGGCCGGATGATGGGCGGGCAGGGCAGTGTCGAAGACAGCCTGACCGTGATCGTCATGTTCCAGTCAATCAGTGTCGCGCTCGAGGCCGTGCAGGTCCTGCTGGTGGTGATCAGCCCGCAGATCGCCTCTATCTTTGGGCTTGTGTCGCTGGCGATCCTGCTGCGCTGCCTGGTGAATTTCGTCAATGTGATGCATCGCTTTGACAGCCTGGGCAAAGCCTTTGGCACCTTGCTTTTCGCCGTGATCGGGACTGCGCTGATCGCGGGGATCGTTCTGACAGTCCTGGGCGTCGCCCCAACCGGAGGTCAAATATGACCCTAGATGTCGCGAAAATACGCGCCGATTTTCCCATCCTGTCGCGGCAGGTCAATGGCAAGCCATTGGTTTATCTTGATAATGGTGCCTCGGCGCAGAAACCGCAGGTGGTGATAGACGCGGTCACACAGGCCTATGCCCATGAATATGCCAATGTGCATCGGGGCCTGCATTACCTGTCCAACCTCGCCACCGAGAAATACGAGGCCGTGCGCGGCACGATCGCACGGTTCCTCAATGCCGGGTCCGAGGATGAGATCATCATGAATTCCGGCACCACCGAGGGGATCAATATGGTCGCCTATGGCTGGGCCATGCCGCGGATGGAGGCAGGCGATGAAATCGTGCTGTCGATCATGGAACATCACGCCAATATCGTGCCGTGGCATTTCCTGCGCGAACGCCAAGGCGTGGTGATCAAATGGGTCGATGTCGATACACGCGGCGATCTGGACCCGCAAAAGGTGATCGACGCCATCGGCCCGAAAACCAAGCTGGTCGCGATCACCCATATGTCCAATGTTTTGGGCACGGTGGTGGATATCGCCAAGATCACGGCGGCCGCGCAGGCCAAAGGCGTGCCGGTGCTGGTGGATGGATCACAGGCCGCCGTGCATATGCCCGTCGATGTGCAGGCTTTGGGCTGCGATTTCTATGCGATCACCGGGCATAAGCTTTATGGTCCTTCGGGGTCGGGCGCGATCTATGTGCGCAAGGAACGGATGGCCGAAATGCGCCCCTTTCTGGGCGGCGGTGACATGATCCGCGATGTATCGCGCGATGCGGTGACCTGGAACGATCCCCCGATGATGTTCGAGGCCGGCACACCCGGCATCGTGCAGATGATCGGGCTGGGGGTGGCGCTGGATTACATGACCGGGCTGGGCATGGCCAATATCGCCGAACATGAACGGCTTTTGCGCAATTATGCCCGCGACCGGCTGGACGGGCTGAATTGGGTGCAGGTGCAGGGCACGTCGGACACCAAGGGCGCGATCTTTTCGTTCACATTGGACGGGGCGGCGCATGCGCATGACATTTCCACCGTGCTGGACAAGAAAGGCGTGGCCGTGCGCGCAGGCTCGCATTGCGCGATGCCGCTGATGGATCATATCGGCGTGCCCGCGACCTGCCGCGCGTCATTCGGGGTCTATAACACGGTCGAAGAAGTCGATGTGCTGATCGACGCGCTGGAACTGTGCCACGATCTGTTCAGCTGATGTTTTTGCATTGCGACCCCGCAGCGGGGCCGCTATAGAACGCCTATTGCACCCGTAGCTCAGCTGGATAGAGCGCTGCCCTCCGAAGGCAGAGGCCACAGGTTCGAATCCTGTCGGGTGCGCCATATAACCACAAAAAATCAGACTATTGGCCGCTTTTTGTGTCGGGTGTTATTTGTGGTCGCTATTTGGTTCAGCACAGGTTCAGCATGATGCGGAAAAGTGACGCTGTGTTTTGGTGGATCGTCCTTATGGCGCATGGTGTGACCCGCAACCGCCATCTTGCGCATCATGACTGTCGCCCAATGTCAATTTTGCTGTGAAGTTGCGCATGCAGCATCATCTATCTCGGCCCGTCGCCAGGATCGTTAGCATAGATCGCGGCACACAGGCGCGAGGTCTGAAAGCCCGGCCCAGCGCGTCACGGAAGGCCTGCAAGAGGGGGGCCATGGTGGAGGGCGGCAGGTCTCCCGGAGCAATTGTGATAGTCTTGCGTTAATAGCGCGGAGCCGCCTCTGCACGCTTTCACATGGTCGCGAGGCATCCCGTGTCGCCTATCGCCGAGCTCGTTACAAGAAGGGCCGCTACTTCAAAAGCTTGTAGCCTGCGCGTTTTTCAAGGCCGGTTTTCTCGATGTAACCACGCTGTGCAAGATGCTTGAGTGCACGGAAAAAGGTACTGCGCGATATGTCAGCCGTCAAAGGATGCTCCTGCAGTTCAACCAACGAAACCTCTGATTTCTCGCGGGTCTGCATAGCCATGGCATAGAGCAGGCGGGTCTCTTGCTCCGGCAGGTCATCGAGCCCAAAATCACGCTCCATATCCAATAGAAGCTGTCTCAGATCCGCTAAGCGCATCAAGCCGTTTGTCATAACTTCCGCCACATGGTCCCTAGTTCTCGAACTATATAGAGAAGCACCGTAATGTTCAAATTTTCCATTTTGGGTCTCATGGTGGGCGGCGCGATGCTTTAAACCTTAGATATAACTAACGATATGCGCCACATAATGTTCCATAATGGGACAAATTTGATTGACCGGGGCCGAATCGAGCCTTTGAGTCCTTTGATGCAACATACGATATGTCCGGTGACCCGCGACATGTCTTTACGCCAGCCGCGAGCTCGGACTGCACTGTCTTGATCGGACGCACGACAGGTGGGATTGAAGCGTGGCGCCGCTTTGTTAAGGAGCCAGTGCTGTCGGTCGCTTTGGCGCTCTATTGCCCAAAAGTGACGTCGTGCTTTGCATGACGGCGCTTAGCAAGGTCTCCAATGACTGCAGTTCTGACTGCAATGCCACAACCTTCGCTGTCTGTGCGATCACCTGCCTTTCAAGCGCCGCATTCGCAAGGCGCTGCTCTTGCGAAGCGAGACTGTCTGTCTGCTGCGCAGACAAAGCCTCGGTGGCACTTTCAAGATCATCTTCAAGCGCAAAAGCCCGCGCGCGTTCTGCGGCAAGCAGAGCCTCAGCTCTTTGCAATCTGGCCTCAAGTTCTGCCGCATCTGAGAGGGCAATCGTCAAGCCTTCTTCAAACGCTGCTGTCGCTTGTTCAAGTGCGGCCGTCGCGCGATCACGCTCAGCCTCAAGACTAGCGGCTCTCTGCTCCAACGCCGCACTCTCGGATCGCAGCGCTACGTTCTCAGCTTGCTTTGCCCCCAGCTGTGCAGAAAACAGCTCTGCCTGTTCTGCGCTGGCAAGTGCCGCTGTCCGCAGGTCTTCTTTCAAGGCAATGCCTTCTGCTTGAGATGTCAGCAACGCGGCTTCCAGCGTTGTCACGAATTGCGTCAAAGCGCGCATGTCGCGCTCTGTTTGCGCCGCAACCACTTGCAGGGCGCGCACTTCCTCGGATCGTTGCTCGGCTTGTTCGAGAAGGTTTGCGTCACGGAATTGAGACGCAAAAAAGCCAAGCAGGATGACAAGTAAAAGCATCATCGAAACGGTCAAATCCGTCATCGAGATGAAGATGCTCTCTTCCTCGTCGTGATCATTGATGACGCGGCGCTGAAACATTAGAGCTTCGCAGCCTTGAGCAGCCCCTCCAGGCGGTGGGACGACGCAAGCAGCTGCTGCAAGGCGCGTTCTGGTGTCACGACATCCAACCGGCTTCGCACCTCGTCAGAGAGCGCGGTGGCGATTGTTTCGAGCCGCACCTCCCAGAACTTCAGGAAAACGCCGAACACAATCGACCCGGTGAGCCCTGCGAGCGACATGATGAATTTCGCGCTCGCGATCGTTAAAAGGTCGGACAGTGCCTGTTTGACCATATCGGGATCAGTTCCCGATGCGGTGATGGAAACGCCCGCCTCTCGCAATGCGGCGATCAGGCCAAGAAAGGTCAAAACCAGGCCAATGCCGACCAGTGTCGCTGGCACAATGCGCCAGATGCCAAGGCGCAGACCAAGCGCCTCGCGCGACAGCGCGAATGCTGGATCGATGGGGCTGGCTGCGCGCCCTGATGCATCTGATGTGTACAACAATTCGTCGCAAAAAGCTGTCCAAACCCGCATCTGACGTGCGGAGACTGGCCCGTAATTTCGCTTTGGCAGTGGTATATGAAGGCCCGTCACCAGTGCGCGCGTGATGGAACGCTGCTTTGTTTTCAGCACGAGGGTAAGGTCTTTGGGATAGGAGCAGGCCCGCAAAAACCGGATATGGGCTATCAGCATCATCCCACCTGTCGCCACAAAAAGAGTAAGCGCAACCATGCCCGGGGCGGAGGTTCCTTTCAGCAAGTCTGCGAGACCAAGTATCGCTTGCGCAAAGCCTGCCCCAATTCCCGCTACCGGCTCCATCTGGCTGCTCCCACATTTTGTCGCTTCAGGTCGACAATCAGTTGCATTTTGGTAGTAAAAGTTAGATCAGTCTCACTCAAGAGCCATTATAAAAAGCTTTAATCATGAATATAATAAAGTTTACAGTGCCTTAATGAAACTATTTACGGCAATTATTTCCATCGCAGCCATGGTTATTCTGGTGACGCTCGGCGCCGTGAGTGCCGGCCTTGCATCACGTGAGCTTTCGGCAGCCTTTGTCGGTCCCGACGAGAGGGCGTCCTCTATCCTATTCTGGACGGATCCTCCTGTTGCGTTGCCGATATCCTCGGGAAGCCGTCACCAACGCCGGTTGCTGTCGAGCTGTCTGTTTCTTCTTTCTTCGCAGGGATTGTCCTTTCAAGCCGCAGAAGTCAGACAGGCAATTACCGACAATTGTGCGATCCAGGCGCATCATGCGCAGGCATCGGGGCTGGAACTGGCGGAGATACATGCCGTTTTGGCGGTCGAGCAACTGGCCGCGGGTGATCTTGCTGCTGTGGACCAGATGCTCCGGCACTCTTTGGCGCTGGCGCCAACCGATCTGGCCATGATCCTCTACCGTATCCGGATCGGACTACTCGCCTTTTCACCAGAACAGCTGACGCAAAATGGCGGCCTGCTGGAAGGGGAGCTGCCTGTTCTGATCGGCTCTGGCCGTGGTGTGACAATTGCCGCCTCGCTTTACGTGCAGATGGCAGAACTGCGCCCCATTGTCGACCGGATCGCCGACGCATTGCCTGCCCTCGACCGACAAAGGTTCCTGAACGCCCTGCGGAGAGAAATTCGTGGATAAGGCGAACTCTGGGATACGGACGCAATGGGCTGTGCGGGTTGCGGCCGCGATCTGTTTGGCGGTCGTTGTGATCGCGCCGATGGCGGTTGGGGGATTTCGTCCGCATTGGTGGCTGATGTTTGCAAGCGTCCTGTTTTTTGCCGCCGCAATCGTCACATATAGCTTGGTACGGTCAAACCGACACATCCGTTTTCTGACCCATGGTGCGCCGGGATTGGCCCCGCTTTATCTGGTGTTTTTGACAGGGCTATGTCTGCATGTCTTGCTTGTTGGCGGGGCGGCGTCCGACACCGATGCTATCTATGGGCTGATCCGGCAATTATCCTATGCCGCCCTGGGCTGGACACTGTTGCAGGCGCTGACGCGTGGCCAGCGCGCGCTGGATTATGCGACGATTTTGGTGGTCGGGTTTCTGTTTTACGCGGTTTACGGGTTGATCACCATTGATCGCACGGAATGGCTCTTTTTCACGAGGCCCGCGTATGACGGCGTTGCCACCGGTCCTTTTGTGAACCGCAATTCCTTTGCAACATTCCTTGCGATGGGGATGTGCCTGACCTTGGCCAGCGCGCTTGCGGACGACACGGGCGTGGGCCGGCAGCACCGCAGCGGACATCGCGCAAGCCCACTCGAGGGCAGAATGCGATCGCTTGTTCTGGCGACCGTGGCGCTGCTTTGTCTTGCGGCCATTTTTGCAACAGCGTCCCGCATGGGGCTGTTCGTAGCACTTGTTGGCGCGAGCCTCGTGGTGATCTTGCGCCTGCGGCGTATTGTCGGACGCACAGGTCTGGTCGGTGTAGTGGCGCTCGCTCTGGTGCTTCTTGGCGGGCTTAGTCTCATCATGGTCGCATTGCTTTATGGTGGCGCTGTCGCAGAACGCCTTGGCAGCACTGCGGACAATGCGAGCGTGCGGATCGATCTTTACCTGAACATTCTCGATATGATCCGCGCAAATCCGTTGCTTGGTGTCGGGCTCGACAATTTTGGCGAGGCATTCCGTGCCTATCAACGCCTGCCCGTGAGCCCCGACCGTGATTGGCACCTTGCCCATAACACCTATCTTGCCCTGTGGTCAGAGCTGGGCATTGTTCTGGGCAGTTTGCCGATTGTCTTGGCTGGGCTTGTCGCGCTGGCCCTGCTGCGCCGGAGCCTGTCAAAGATCGTGACACCGGTGTCACATCTGTCGGATGCTGCCCTTGCCGCGGTCGTGATTGTGGGCCTTCATTCGCTGCTCGACTTCTCACTCGAGATGCCCGCGAACGCCTATTTATTCGTGGCCGTGATCGTCCTTGGTCTGGCGCCCAATTCATCGGGCTTGTCGCGTGGGGCCAAGGGATGAAGGGCATTATGTCTTTTTTCAAACGTCGCCCCGCGCCGACAGCGCCATCGTTTTGGCATGATGTGCCGCCGCCAGAGGCGATTTACGCCATTGGTGACGTGCATGGGCGGCGCGATCTGCTAGCGGCGATGGAGGCCGTGCTGGCGCAGGATTGGACACAACGCAGCTATGGCGACGTGGTGCTGCTTTACCTTGGCGATCTGATCGACCGTGGCCCGCACAGCGCCCATGTGCTTGATCACCTGACCGCGCCTGCGCCCAAAGGCGTGCGTCGCTTGACCCTTCTTGGCAATCACGAGGAAATGTTTCTCGCTTTTGTCGACCGACCAGAGGCAAACCTTGCTTGGCTGGATCATGGCGGCGGCGAGACGCTGAACTCCTATGGCATTTACCTGACCAAATCCGACATCATGCGGATGCCGCGCAGCAAAGTGCTGCAACATTTACGCGCCAGCATCCCGCGCCCGCATCTTGACGCCCTCAGGCGCGCGCCACGGGCCGTGCGATCGGGTGACTGGCGCTTTACCCATGCCGGGCTCGATCCCACCAAAACCGATGAGGCCCAGACCGCTGCAGACTTGACCTGGGGTGCGGCCGGCGATGTGACGGCGCTGTCCCAATGTGCAGGCCGTCTGGTCTTTGGGCATTTCGCTGCCGATCAGGTCCGCACGATTGGTCAGACCAGCTGCATCGATACGGGCGCCTATGCCACGGACCGTCTGACAGCGCTGCGCGTGATACCCCGCACAAGCGACGCCACCACCGAATTTTTTGAAGTCTACAAACCTGATAGGACGAGCAGACAATGACACATCAAGACATCCCGCGCGCTGATGATCAAATCGACATCAGCGCATTCATCGGCGTTCTGCGCCGTCAGTACCGCGTGATTGTTATGTCTGTTGCCAGCATCATCGTGCTGGCTGTGATCTATCTATTTGCTGTCACGCCCAAATATACGGCAACCGCGCTGGTCTCGATCGAGCCAAATCGCGGTGTTCTGTCTGAAGATGTTTCATCCCAGAACAATAGCGCGGCCATTTCCGCGCAGGTCGAAGGCGAGGTCGCGATCCTGAAATCAAGCGATGTTCTGTTGGCCTTGATCGCAGAGGCAAATCTGGTGTCCGATCCGGAGTTTGGTGTGACAGTGTCGCGCAGCGCGCAGGTCATGGCCTGGCTCGGGATCGAGACCGACACAACAAGAGAGGCCGGCGCTGCCGTGACAGATATCCTGCGGCGTGTGGGCGATGCCGTTCAGGTCCGCAGGCGCGGCTTGACCTATCTTGTCGAGGTATCGGTCACATCTGAGGACCCTGAAAGGGCGGCAGAATTGGCCAACCTTCTTGTCTCGATCTACACCACGCGGCAGGTTGAAAACAAAATCCGCCAGATCCTTGCCTCACGCGATATTCTGGCGCCCCGTATCGATAGTGCGCAAGCAGAACTGGAACGGTTGCAGACCGAGGCGGACCGGTTCCTCGAAAATGTGGTTAACGATTTTGTCGAGAATAGCGACCGCGAAGACCTGATCGGGGTCAGGGATCGTTTCTCGCTTGCGCAGGGGCAGCTGGACGGGTTGCGGCAGCAATCCGCGGCGCTGCGCGCCATCGTTGAAGGACGTGGCATTCAGGCGGATCAAAGCGACCTGCTGTCCGCAGCCGTTCTTGAACTGGCCGCACAGCGCGAAGCCTTGCAACGCCAGCTGGAGACAAACCCGAGTGCAAGCGGGATCGATGCAGAGGCGTTGAGGGCCGAACTGGCAAATGTCGACAACCGCCTGCGCGAGATGGCGGCGCGCGACAGAGACGCGTCTCTGGCGGGTATCTCGGACCTGACACAGGTCGCAGAGCGCGCGCGTGCCGAATTGCGCGAGGCGGCTCTGGCCTCTGACTTGCCATCTGCCGATCTGTCGATGTTTTACCGGCTGCAACAAGAAAGTGCGACGGCACGGATTGATTATGAAAACCTGCTGCGGCGTCTGCGGCAGTTGGAAACCCTGGCCGATGTGCAGATTTCCGATGCGGTGATGGCGTCAAGCGCTGTGATGCCGTCCAAGGCGTCTTTTCCCAACAGCCAGCTGATCCTTGCGCTTGCCATCGTGGCGGCGTTCGGCGTGGGCGTCGGTCTGGCCTTTATCAACGAATTCCTGATTGGCGGTGTGACGTCAGAGGATCAGCTGCGCGATCTTTTGAATGCGCCAGTGGCGCTGCCGGTGCCTGCCATTTCGACGCCGGAAGAAGGCGATGTGACATCACAAATCTGGCAGGCGCCGATGTCGGGTTTTTCGGAAAGCTTGCGACAGGTCCGCAGACAGGCCGCGCGGCTCACGCGTCCTGGCGAAGGTGGACGCATCTACTTGTTCACTTCGGCTGTGCCGGAAGAAGGCAAGACAACAGCCGCGATCGCCTTTGCGCGCACGCTGGCCCTGTCCGGCACAAAAACCCTTCTGGTGGATTTTGACCTGCGCAAGCCGTCCATCGCGCACCGGATTGGCGCGCCTGCGTCGACTGCGCTTCTTGATGCGCTATCGGGGCGCGCGACAGATGCCGATCTGGCGCGATGTCATTTCCACGAGCCGGAGACAGGTCTTGATATTCTGGTCGGAGGCGGGCGGTCTGACTTGCCGACAGATACGCTGGTTTCCTCGACCCGCACCGTGCAGTTTCTTTATAAGCTGAGAAAAGAATTCGATGCGATTGTCATCGATACGGCGCCCGTTCTACCCGTGGTCGACACGCTTTACCTCACACCCTATGCCGATTTGGTTGTGATGATGGTGCGCTATGCCGCAACCAATCAGCGCGATGTCAGGCGTGCGGCAGAACGCATTCGTGGCGACATGCATCAGGGCGTCCATGTCCTGCCCGTTCTTTCAATGGAGAGAAGAGGCAAGAAAGCCTATTATTATGGCGGCTATTATTCCGGATACAGCAGCCGGACGTAAGGGCGCAGACTGCGCATAAAAAAAGACTGAAAGACTCATATAGATTTTTGATGCCTTCTATCTGATATTGTGGTGATATTAAATAAAACGGTGATAAAAAGTCATTTCACAAATTTTCCACATGAGTAATGGGGATTTCTAATGCGGTTTTCTATGCAAGCAATGGTCGTTGTCACCACAGCTTACATAGGGTCATTCATTGTGATGAATCTATTGATATCACCTGTGCAGAAAGCAGTGTTTCCAGAGCTGCCAGCGGTGGTCAGCTTGGTATTCTTGCCACATGGTGTGCGGATCCTGACTTTCTACTTTTGTGGCTGGATGGGGCTCATCTACCTTTTGCCAGGGGCGTTTTTGATGTGGATGCTCATGGTGTTTGGTTCTGGACTAAACGGATATCACATTGCAGGAACGGCGATATCGTTGCTTAGCTGCTTTATTGGTGTTGCAATGGCGCGGCATTTCTTTGAAAGACTATGGGTGTCATCGGCGCGGTTCTCCTGGCAGCAAATCATGGTTGCAGGTGTCCTTGGATCGATTGGCAATGCTGCAGGGCTTTCTTTGCTGCAATTCTCGGCACCGAGCCCGATGATCTTTTCGGCCTATGTCATCGGGGATATCAGCGGTTTATTTCTTGTTTTGGTCTTTTTGATGGGGTCATTTCGGATTTTTGATCGTTTGACAGCGAACGCGCTGCGTTAACGTCCCCCTTCACGCGAGCTTTGCTGAAAATAGCTGGGATGATGCGCGTTTGCCGCTCTGATGTCTTGTGTCAGATAAGGCCACGCAAGACGGGGTCACGCGCTGCTTTTGCATGATGCAGCCAGATAATGCGCAGTAGGTCAGCGATACCTCATGGTATGCTCACTGCCCCGTCACATCCTGGCGGCGCAGTGATTGAGCCATGCGCGACCCACTGCACTGGCGCGTTGTTTCACAGACGACCGACACAATCGCATGCAAAAAGGGCCCGTGCGTAACGGACCCTTTGCGTATTTGTGCTATCACGAGCCGCGCTGAAGCGCAGGGCTGCGCGACGCTTCACAGGTCAGGTCGGGCTTGCTTCAGGGACCTGCACAGATACGATTTCTGGCACATTTGTGGTGGTGCCAGGTGCGGTCCGTGTCGCCTCGACCACGCTCGCAATGGTGCCAGCGATATCGGGACGCCGCGCGGCTTGGCCCGCGGCCGCAGATGCTATGGCAGTGCTCCCGGCTGTCACGGCCGCCTGCACTGCGGCGGCTTCATTCGCTGGCGCGGCGGCCGCAATCGTGCGCGTTGTTGTGGCGGCCGCCTCAAGCACGACCGAGACTGACGCCGCGACAATCGCGGATGAGGCGGTTGTCGGCAGACCATCAGTTACCTGCGCTGCGGCACGCGACACGGCTTCAATCCGCGCTGCCGAAGTCATCGGTGCACGTGCGATCTGCTCGATCACGCCAGAGGCGATTTGCGCTGCAACCTCGGGCCGCTCTGCCGCCTTGTTTGTCGCGGCTGTCGAGACCTGTGCGACCGCGGCAGGTACAGCGGCGAGGGCGGCTGTGCGCTCGGCTGGCGGCGCGCTTGCAACGATGCTGTTGGCGGCGTCAGTTGCCTGCCGTCCAGCGGCGGCTGTGATCTCTGCTACGACATTTGACGCCATACTGGCGGGCAGCGATTGTGTGACACGTGCAGCGGCGCTGGCAACGAGCTGGATCCGCGTTGCGGCGGGGACGGGCGCTGCGGCAATTGCGGTGATGGCCACTTCCATCAGGGCAGCGCAATTGCTGCCGCCGCTGGCACATGCGGCCTCGGCGGATGCAATGGCGGCCTCGAACTGTGCCGACTCGACCGCCGTCTGGGCAAAGCCTGCGCTTGCAAGGATTGTGACGAGGGCTGTCGCCATAGTGAGTTGCTTGATCATAAGGCCTCCGGGATGCGCTTGAATGTGAATCAAAAAAGTATTGTTTTGATACTATCTGATTGAAACACTTTGTGCAATCCGCAAGTTTTAAAACGAAACCAATCAGGTGCAGAGTGCCGCAGTCTGGCGATGGCGCCTGCGGTCCCGTTCAGGCAAGCGACAGCGCCCTGATGCGGCAAGGCGAGGGGGGGTGTCATCACAGGCGCAACAGCCAACTGCGCCATGCTTGCGACGGCGGCTGATCAAAACACTCACAAAAACGTCTCTGCTTCTGTCAAAATGACAACAAATACGGGCTCTCGCTGCAACCTCCGTCAGTGCGTTGCGAGAAAGTTCCACACGGGTTGCGCAAGACAGCCGTTGCGCGGGGCAGGTCCAGCTGTGCTGCATTGCCGCAGCATAGTTGGTTTCAACTTGACACTTATTGGTTAACGCATGAAGAGGTAGGGACGGCCGTTTGGTCTCCGGCAATGCGTGACCCAGGGTAGCCTCAAGCGAGGCGCCGTGCGGTAGCCGTTGTGCGGCGCCACCATCCAGGGGCCGGGCGGGCGTGCCGGGGATTTTCCGCTCTGTCGGGTGATTGATTTCAAAGGACGGGGCTCAGGCGGGGCAGTGTTGTGATTTATCGGGAATTTGACACGGTAAAGACTGCCACACGCTCGTTTTTCATTACAGCCACTGGTTTTGCACTCATGGCCAGTGGCGCTGCTGCGCAGGAAACATACGTCGTCCGGCAGGGCGACACCCTTGCCTCAATCGCCCGCCAGATCGCGGGTGTGCCTGTCAGTTGGGATGATTTGTGCCGCATCAATCACGGCACGCTCGAGAATTGTGATCTGCTGAGGGCGGGTGTCGTCATTGCGCTGCCTGAGGGCGCGCGGATCTTGGGCGAAGCCACTGAAAGTGCTGGCGGTGACGCAATTGCCGCGCGCCCCAGTGAGCCGCTGCGTTTGGTCGCGCGGCCTACCATCGACGCGGTGGAGCCCTTGGACAGCTTTTCGCTGACGCTGGGCGGCGATCTGGATGACGCGGCACTGCAGGGCGCTGACGCGAGCCTTGCTGCATTCTTCGGGGATCAGGTGATCGCAGAGCCTGACACGACCGTGCAGGAAATCCTCGAGGCGGTGATGGCGGAGCCCGTGAATGTGCCGGACGTGCCGCAGATCGCGGCCGCCCCCGCTGCGGATGAAGTCGCGGATGTTACTGACACCGCGGTGGTTGGCCCGGATGAAATAGCGGTCGAAACGCTGGCCGTCGGGGCGGTGACTTACGGCGCAGGCGCGCGCCCGATGGCATTTCGGTCGTACCACGGCCACGAGATTACGGATGAGGGCGGCGCTGTGCGCATCTCCGGCCACGTGCCCGGGCTCTACTCGACGGGGACAACGGGCGGCGCCTTTATTCGGCTCGATGAGGATTTTGAGGCCGACGCCGCGGCACAGACCGTGCGCGTATCCGTTACGCTGTCGGGCCCCGAGGGCGCGCGCGCGGCACTGGCCTATTCCACAAATGATCTCGGCAATTCCGGATGGCAGTCTTTTATCCTGACACCCGCCCCGACCACACACAGCTTTGAATATGCGGTGCCGCCGCTGGCGCACGGCAATGGCGATTTTCTGGGCATTGATCCCGACCCCGACGGGGCCGGCCACGCAATTCTGGTGCACGCCATTCTTCTCGAAATTCTCGAAAGCGATCTCAATTGAGCAATGCGCTTAAAGTGACCACGGCCGTGTTTCCGGTGGCTGGACTTGGCACGCGGTTTTTACCCGCGACCAAGGCCATGCCAAAGGAACTGCTGCCGATCATAGATCGCCCAATCATCCAGTACGCTGTCGAAGAGGCGCTGGCTGCGGGTATCACAAAGTTCGTCTTCGTGACGGGGCGCACCAAGCGCGCGATTGCGGATCATTTCGACGCGGCACCCGAATTGGAGCGCGCACTGGAAAAGGCGGGCAAGTTTGATCTGGCCGCCGCCGTGCGCGACACGCTGCCGGCCCACGTCCACGCCGTCTATATCCGCCAACGCATCCCGCTGGGTCTCGGCCACGCGGTGCTCTGCGCGCGTCCAGCCCTCGGGGACGAGCCATTTGCGGTGCTGCTGGCGGATGACTTCATCATGCCCGACCCGCGAGCGGCCAACCCCACAGCGGCGCTCAGTTTGGCCTACGCCGCCAGCGGCCGATCGCAGGTTTTGCTGCAAGACGTGCCGCCGACTGAGGTGCACAAATACGGCATTGCCATTCGGGGTGCGGATGATGAGAGCATTGCGGGCCTTGTTGAAAAGCCTGATCCCGGTCAGGCGCCGTCAACGCTGGCATCCATCGGGCGCTACGTGTTCCACCCCGAGATTTTTGACATCCTCGCTGCACTCGGCCCGGGCCACGGCGGTGAAATCCAACTTGCCGATGCGATTGACATCTTGGCACGCGGCGGGCGCGTGGGTGCCCTGCCGCTTGACGGTACGCGCCACGACTGCGGCACGCATTTGGGATATTTGGGCGCGATTGTTGCGGCCGCGTCAAGCCATCCGGAGTTCGGGGGTGAGTTTCGGGCGCTGATGGCTGAGAGCTTGTCGCAATCGGGCGTGGGAGCCTGAGGCGTGGACGGTGGACCCAAGCGGCAGGACGTCATAGAGCTGGCGGAGCCGTGCGCGATCGTGACAATCCGTGATACGTTCTACACGCGATACGGCAAGCGGGTGATGGATGTGGCGCTAGCTCTGGTCTTGCTGCCGATCCTCCTGCCGGTGATGGCGCTGATTGCTCTGGGCATGGCCCACAGGGGGCAGGTTATATTTATGCAAGACCGCGTCGGCAAGGACGGCAAAGTATTCCGGATGTACAAGTTCCGGAGCATGCGCGTCGACGCCGAGGTATACCTCGAGGAACTCTGCGCATCCGACCCCGCCATCGCGCTTGAGTGGGAGCTAAACCAGCGCCTCGACCCCGACCCCCGCGTCACGAAACTCGGCCACATCCTGCGCCGCACAAAGCTCGACGAGTTGCCGCAGATTGTGAACATTCTGCGGGGCGATATGTCGTTTGTGGGCCCGCGGCCATTCATTCCATCCCAGAAAGACATGTATGACGCATGCCCGCGCTCTGCTGTATACTATCACCTGCGGCCGGGCGTGACCGGGCCATGGCAGCTCGACCGTGAGCGAGACAAGCGCTTTGTCGCGCGCGCGAATTATGATGCAGACTACGCCGCAGAATGCGCTGCGGCCGTGGATCGGACGCTGCTGCTCCGGACGGCCCTTGTGCCGTTTAAGATGACGGGGCGGTGAGGAGCTCTTGAACGCTGCCGCACAGACATGCGAGCCTGATGGCCTGAATATTCTCATCATCGGCATCAACTTCGCGCCGGAGATTATTTCCACAGGTGTCTACACGACAGGAATGGCCCAATTTTTAGCAAGGCGGGGCCACAACGTAAGCGTGGTTTCCGCTCATCCATACTATCCAGAGTGGTGCTTCCGGAAGGGATGGCCTCGGCTGCGATATGTCAGATCGGCATTAGATCAAGCCCATCCTAGCCTGAGCGTCATTCACTGCCCGCTCTACGTACCGGGCCGCCCAACTGGCCTGCGCCGCATTCTCCACCACGCCAGCTTTGCGCTGACGTCACTTGCCCCAGCACTCGCATCCGCCCTATCGAGAGCGCGGCCCGATGTTGTCATCGTGGTGGCTCCCTCGCTCCTTTCGGCGCTTACCGGCTTGATCGCCGCGCGCGTGAGTGGGGCCAAGACGTGGCTTCATATCCAAGACTTTGAAGTCGAGGCCGCACTTGCAACCGGGCTCCTTAAACCTGGCGGACGCCTTGGCCGCTTGGCGCTCGCATTTGAACAGTTTGTCTTGAAACGGTTTAACCGGGTCAGCACGATTTCAGCGCCAATGCTCGCCAAACTACCACAAAAAGGTGTCGCGCAAGACCGCGTTCGTGAATTGCGCAACTGGGCGGACCTCGATTTGATCTCGCCGGGACCCGTTGATGCCAAAATGCGGGCGACGCTCGGTATCACAACACCTCATGTCGTGCTCTACTCTGGCAATCTCGCGAATAAGCAGGGCCTTGAAATACTCTCAGAAGTAGCGAGGCGATTGTCCCACCGCGGTGATATTACAATGCTCATCTGCGGCGATGGTCCGATGCGCAGCTCGCTGCATCAGGCCTGCAAAGATCTACCCAACGTGAGGTTTGCACCACTTCAGCCCAAGGAACGCTTGGGTGCTCTCTTGCGCGCTGCCGACCTTCATTTGCTACCACAAATCGCGGGCGCGGCCGACCTGGTCTTACCGTCTAAGCTGAAGAACATGTTGGCATCAGGCCGGCCGGTTGTCGCCACGGCAAATCCGGGAACGGCCTTGGCGGACGAGATCGGCGATGCTGGCGTCATCACAGCGCCCGGAGATGCATCGGCATTGGCACTGGCCATTTGTGAGCTGGTCGACGACCCCGTGCGCAGGCTCGCGATGGGTCAAAGAGGTGGCAAGCTTGTGAGAACGCGATGGAACCCATCAGTGATCCTCAAGGAATTCGAAGCACAACTTTTGGAGTTGAAAGATCCAACCTCAAGCTAAAGCCTATGTCTGAAGTAACGGAATTAATTAAAATGCATCGCTCTGAAAAAGTATGTGTAATCGGACTTGGTTATGTTGGTTTAACTCTAGCAGTTGCACTCGCTAAGGTCGGTTACCAAGTTATCGGCATTGAGAAAAATCAAGCAATTGTTAATTTAACAAACGATGGAACGCCACACTTTGCCGAAACGGGCCTTAGCGCTCTGCTCTCACAAGTTATAAATTCGCAAAATTTTTTCGCGGTACAGGACCTTAAAGATCATAAGCCCTGCGGCACTTACATCATTACTGTCGGCACACCCCTCAATCAGAATGGAATTGCCCGTTTGGATATGATTGAGGCGGCAACAAGGCAAGTTGCTGATGCGATGCCTGATGAAGCACTGATTATACTCCGGTCTACTGTTAAAATTGGAACAACACGCAATGTAGTCTCACCAATCTTAAACGAATCTGGGAAAAAATTTGAAATTGCAATGTGCCCTGAGCGAACATTAGAAGGCAACGCAATGAAAGAACTGCATGAGCTGCCACAAATTGTGGGCGCCGACAGCGAATGCACGCGATTGAGTGCCGCCAAGATATTCCACAAACTGACGTCCTCAGTCATCCAAGTACAAGGACCTGAGGCTGCAGAAGCCATAAAATTAATTGATAACACCTATAGAGACGTTCAGTTTGCTTTCTCTAATGAGGTAGCGCGCCTGTGTGATGCATTTAATCTAAATGCATTTGAAATCATTTCGGCGGGAAAGCTAGGTTATTCACGGACAAATGTTCCGCTCCCTGGGCCTGTTGGTGGCCCATGTCTGGAAAAGGATCCTCATATACTCCTTGAAAGTGCGGAAACGAAAGATATTGATCTGGAAATTACGCGCGCATCGCGGTTGGTGAATGAGCGGCTGCCAAGTGAAACAGCAAAAACAATTAAGAAAGAATTAATGAATCGCGGTATCGAAGGGCAGTTGAAAATAGCAATCTTGGGAATGGCCTTTAAGGGTGTTCCAGAAACTGACGACCTCCGTGGATCTATGTCAACAAAAATATTAGAAGAGTTGCGATCACTTTTTCCGAGGGCAAACTTTATGATCTTTGATCCTATAATTGACGTAATAACGCTTAGGGACTATTTTTCCAATGATCTCGTATGCGATAACATCTGGGATGCGGTTAGGGGTAGTTCGCTTGTTGTTATTGCAAACAACCACCCAAAATTCAGATCTATACCTCCAAATGCGATCTTTCAATTAATGCAGCCCAATGGAATTATCTATGACTATTGGAACCATCATTCGAATTCAATTGATAGAGCATTTAGTAATAGGTATCTAGCTCTTGGCAGCTTGTGGAGGAATGAGAATGCTTAAAACAGTTGCAATAACGGGAGGTGGCGGATTTATTGGGTCTTATCTGGTGCGAAGGCTCGTGGAGATTGGATGGTCAGTAATTGTAATTGATAACATGGCGCGTGGAGACGGACGGCGGCTAATTGACGTTTATAATGAAGTGCAATTAATAGACTGTGATATTAGAGATGAAGATAGGGTCACTGCAGCGATACATGGTTGCGAGGTCGTGATGCACCTTGCTGCGATTAACGGAACAGAAAATTTTTACAGGCATCCTGATCTAGTTTTGGATGTTGGCGTTAGAGGGATTTTATCAGTTGTGAGCGCGTGCCAGCGCGCCGGCGTTCCCGATTTAGTAGTGGCATCTACTGCTGAAGTATATCAAGAACCTTTAATTATTCCCACACCAGAGACTATTGCTCTTACTTTACCTGACAGCTTAAATCCACGATATTCTTATGGCGGTTCAAAAATAATTTCAGAGCTTATTGCATTTAATTACGGTCGAGACCACTTCAGAAAGGTTCAAGTCTTTCGCCCGCACAACGTCTATGGGCCAGATATGGGCTGGAAGCATGTAATACCTCAATTTATCCTCCGAGCGCTTGATCGACAAGGTTATAGCGATGGTCGCAAAAAATTTCTCATTCAAGGCAGTGGAAACGAAACACGCGCGTTTGCATATGTTAGTGACGTTGTTGATGGTATAATCAAAATGTATGAGCTCGGCGGTAATCGTGAAATATACCACATTGGAGCAGAGGATGAAATTTCCATCAAAAAGCTTGCTGAAGCAATAGGAAGAATTTTAGAGATTGATTTAGATATAATTGCAAGTGATTCCGCAGTAGGCGCAACATCGCGTCGGTGTCCAGATATCAGCAAAATGCGTATGCTTGGGTACAACCCATCCGTTTCGCTAGATCTCGGTCTTATTGAAACAATAAATTGGTACAGGAAGAATAGCAAATATCCTCACGCCAACGATCTAATGTGAGCAGACAATGCGTAAGAGGTTAAGAATATTTTTAGCGGGTCACAACGGCATGGTGGGCGGCGCGATCTTGCGGCGACTCACAACCCAGAGCGATGGCGAAGAGCCGCTGGATATCCTGTTCCGCGACCGAGCCGCCTTGGACCTGACCGAACAAGCGGCGGTGCGTGACTTCATGCACACCGAGCGCCCCGATGTTGTGATCATGGCCGCCGCCAAGGTTGGCGGGATCGCCGCCAACAATGCTTACCCTGCCGACTTCATCTATGAAAACCTGATGATCGAAGCCAATGTCATTCACCAAGCCTTTGCGGCTGGGGTGAAGCGCCTGCTCTTTCTGGGATCGTCTTGTATCTATCCACGCGAGGCAAGCCAGCCCATGTCTGAAGATGCGCTCTTGACCGGTCGGCTCGAGCCCACGAACGAGCCTTATGCCGTTGCCAAGATTGCGGGGATCAAGCTCTGCGAAAGCTACAACCGGCAGTATGGAACCGATTACCGCTCAGTCATGCCGACGAACCTCTTCGGGCCAGGTGACAACTTCCATCCCTCGCATAGCCATGTCCTGCCAGCCATGATCCGGCGCATGCACGAGGCCGCTCAGTCGGGGCAGGACAGCGTGACGATCTGGGGCAGCGGCATAGCAAGGCGCGAGTTTTTGCACGTGGATGACATGGCCGCGGCCAGCCTCTTTGTCCTCGACCTACCGCAAGAGATCTACGCTGCCAATACCGCGCCTATGCTGAGCCAAATCAATGTCGGCACGGGCGAAGATATATCGATCCTCGAACTCGCCCACTTGGTGGCCGAGATTACAGGGTATCACGGGCAAATATTGACAGACCCAAGCAGGCCCGATGGAACGATACGCAAGCTCATGGACGTAAGCAGGCTGTCGCGTATCGGCTGGAGCGCGGGCATCAGCCTTCGTGATGGCATCGCGCAAACCTATCGCTGGTATCTTGAGAATGCCGAGAGCGCGAGAAAATAATGATGAGTTTGGGATCATGGAATGCGGTTAGTGCCTGATATTCACCCAATCCTGCTGTGCGGTGGATCCGGGACACGGCTCTGGCCCGTCTCGCGCAAGAGCTTTCCAAAGCAGTTCACCAAAATAATTGGTGATGAAAGCCTCTTCCAGCAGGCAGCAAAGCGCCTTACAGGGCTAGGCTTTGCGCCACCTGTCGTGGTAACGGGCGACGACTTTCGCTTTATCGTCACGGAGCAACTTGCGGGCTGCCAAATTGCCCCACGCGCCATCCTCATTGAGCCCGACGCCCGCAACACGGCCCCCGCAATCCTGTCTGCGGCCCTGTACTTAGAGGGGCTTGAGCCCGGTGCCCTCATGTTGGTGGCGCCCACTGACCATGTCTTTGTCGACGCAGATGCATTTCGTTCAGCAGTTCAGGCCGCAATCCCAATGGCCTTGGCAGGCGACATTGTCACCTTTGGCATCACGCCCGACCGCCCCGAGACGGCATATGGCTATATTGAGCTTGATTTGTCCGCGAAGGCTGCGCCGGGTGAGCCACAAAAAATCGCCCGGTTCATTGAGAAGCCAGACGCGAAACGTGCGGCCCAACTACTGGCTTCTAGCAACGTGCTTTGGAATTCCGGGGTGTTCTTGTTCACGACGGAGACGATTATTGCTGCTGCACGACAGCACTGCACCGACCTGATCACCCAGGTCGGTGATGCTGTCTCGAGCGCTCGCGTCGACCTTGGCTTTACGCGGCTGTGCGAAGAGGCGTGGTCAAAGGCCACGGACATCTCCATTGACTATGCCATCATGGAACCCGCCGACAATATTGTGGCCATGCCATACGCCTCGGGCTGGTCGGACTTGGGCAGCTGGGATGCCGTGTTGCAGCAGGGCAGGCCCGATGGGGCTGGCAACGTCATATCCTCAAATGCCACGGCGATTGATTGCGATGGGTCACTGCTTCGGTCGGACAGCCCCCGTGTGGAGGTCGTCGGCATTGACCTGAGCGATTTGATTGTCGTGGCAACGTCAGATGCCGTTCTTGTCGCGCCCAAGGCGTCGGCACAGCGGGTAAAGGAGGCCGTCGCTGCATTGAAGAGCCGCGAAGTTACGCAGGCGGTCAGTTTCCCAACCGACCACCGACCTTGGGGATGGTTTGAGAGCCTCGCGATCGGTGACCGCTTCCAAGTCAAGCGCATCCACGTCAAGGCAGGCGCTGCTTTGAGCTTGCAAAGTCACTTGCACCGTTCTGAACACTGGATTGTTGTAAAGGGCACCGCAAAAGTGACCATTGGAGGCGAGGTGCAGCTCCTGACCGAGAACCAGTCTGTCTATATTCCCCTCGGGGCAAAACACCGCCTGGAAAACCCAGGAAAGGTGCAGATGGTGCTCATTGAGGTCCAGACTGGTGCCTACTTAGGTGAAGACGACATTGAGCGGCATGAAGATATTTATGCACGCGTATCGTTAATTGACGTTGTTAATGGCGACGAGCGGTCATGAACCATGACTAAATTTAGTCGCAGGCTCCGTCAAATTCGGAAGGCGTTGCGTTCCTTGCGCTATCCACTTTCGCGGATGGCACTCAAGCATGGTGTTGCACCGAGCTTCGAACATTTTGAAATACTGCAAGGTTTAAACAACATAAAATGTCTCGTCGATGTTGGGGCAAATGTTGGGCAATTTTCTCTACTGTGCAAAATCGTTCATCCAAACGCACATATCCACGCATTCGAGCCGCTAAATAAGGCTGCCGACACTTATCTAGATGTATTAGGACATGAATCAGGCGTTCAGCTTTATCGTCACGCGATTGGAAGTCAAGCAACTAATCAGTTAATTAACGTGACAGCTAAATCTGACAGCTCATCTTTGCTAGCCCCTGATGCTCAGTCACGGATCTTTCCCGGTTCTCATGTGGTTTCTCAGAAGGCTGTTTGTGTGCTACCACTTCAGGATGTACTATGCGAGGAAGATATCGTGTCGCCAGCACTTCTGAAGATTGATGTCCAGGGTTTCGAAGGCGAGGTCTTGAAGGGTAGTGAGCGTTTACTGGACAGTTTTGATTGGATCTACTGTGAGGCATCGTTCATTGAGTTATACTCAGGGCAGGCCTTGGCCGATGAAATAATTGCATGGCTATCGATACGTGGGTGGAAACTTGTATCTGTAACCTGTGATCGCTCCGTTCTTTACCAAGGGAGAACAATCCAGGGGGATTTTCTTTTCAAAAGAAATCATGTTTCAAATTAATTGATATAAAAATATGATACATGATACTTTATTATAAGAAAATTTTTGAAGGATTGAGTACCCTCAAATTTTCTCAAATTTACAAAAAATTGGGTTATTCAAACATATGTGTAGGTGTCATCAGCCAAATCATCCATGCTGCACTCAATAGCCTAATAATTAGTGTACATATCGAAGAAGATACATACCAACTAACGCGTTTGGCGTAGCTTTCAAATGTTAATGAAATATAAAAACAAAACTGAAGTTTATGCTCGTTAGCATTGTAATCAGATCTCTGAATGAGGGCCGGCACTTAGATGACCTGCTGGTCATGATTGAACAACAGAACTGCCAAGGTTTCGAACTTGAAACTGTAGTGATTGACTCAGGTTCTACCGACAATACTTTAGATATCGCACGGTCTCATGGAGTGCGTGTCACAACGATACAAAAAGAGGATTTCTCATTCGGAAGATCTCTCAACCTTGGGTGCAAATATGCAAATGGAGAGATATTGGTGTTCATATCTGGACATTGTGTTCCAGCGAATTCTTATTGGCTGCAAAACCTTTGCAGACCCCTTTTAGATAGTTCGGTGTCTTATAGCTATGGTCGTCAAATTGGTGACGACGAGAGCAATTTCAGTGAACGCCTTATTTTCTCTAAGTATTTTCCAGACCGATCAGCCATTCCGCAAGAGGGTTTTTTTTGCAACAATGCAAACTCAGCTCTGTTGCGCAGTACATGGCAAAAATTCCCGTTCGACGAGGAACTGACCGGGCTGGAAGACATGGAACTTGCAAAACGGCTTGTCGCGCAAGGGATGCAAGTGGGATATGTCGCTGATGCGGTCGTATTCCATCACCACAATGAAAGCTGGACGCAGATCCGGCACCGGTTTGAGCGTGAGGCCCTAGCACTTCGAATAATTATGCCGGAAGTGCATTTGTCTTGGCTGGATGTCATACGCTGCGTCATTGTAAGCACATATTGCGACTGGCGCGCGGCGCGACTGAATGGCGTGACCTCCACCTCCAAGATAAATATGCTGCGCTATCGTTGGAACCAGTACCTCGGTTCGTTCAAGGGCAATACTGAACATCGTTGTCTTTCGCGTAAAGCGAAGGAAAAATTTTTCTATCCACATTTACAAGATAAGGCAGAACAGGATGAATCCCTCAGGCCGGTGCGTCGCACTTCTCCCAATAAAAGCTAACAGCCAACGCGTGCCCGGAAAAAACTTTCGGCCGCTTTATGGCAAACCCCTTTTTAGATGGATACTCGACACTCTGCTCGAAATTGACGAAATTGCAGAGGTCATCATCAATACAGATGCTCGCGATATACTCGCTGAACATGGCCTAACCGACAGCCCACGTATCCGCATCCGAGACCGCGCGCCCGAACTTTGTGGCGACTCGGTGTCAATGAATTTGATTCTGGCAGATGATGTTGCCGCGATCGAGGCAGACACTTACCTGATGACACACGCAACCAACCCGATGCTGTCTGCCCCTACAATTCAGGAAGCGATCAATGCCTACTATAATGGACTGAATGCGGGAACATGTGACTCTCTGTTTACTGTTAACAAGATACAAAGCCGTTTCTATCGTGCCGATGCTAGCGCTGTGAACCATGATCCCGATAATCTGATCCAAACACAGGATCTGGAGCCGTGGTTTGAGGAAAATTCGAACCTCTATATTTTCTCTCGTGAAAGTTTTGCATGCACCAAGGCGCGGATCGGCAAGAAACCGGCCATGCATTTGATGGACAAACTGGAAGTCACTGATATAGACACGTTGGAAGACTGGTCTTTTGCCGAGGCGATCGTCCAACTGCGTAACGCAGAAACGGTGCTGAAATCATGAAATCTGTTCTGGTAACTTGTTCACCGATGCTGGGCATGATTGATGAATTAAAATAGCTTGCCGAGGCACAGGTCATGAAACGCCCCGAGTTTGCCAGAGGGTAATTCGATCAACGTCAGGCTACTTTATCAAGTTTGTTCATCACATCTTGTAAACTCAAAGGACATGTGTAGATGATCCCACTCAGCCGATCTGTTGTTCGAATGACCCAGCCCGCGCGCTACGCGTTTGATAGTGTCACGTTCAAGATGACGGGCCGTCAAGAACCACTTGACGCGTTGCGTGACCGACACAAGGGCAAGCCTATGCTGGTCGTCGGAAATGGCCCTAGCCTGAACCAAACGCCACTTGAGTGTTTTGCAGGGGTCCCTTCTATCGGCATGAATAAAATCGACCTTATCTACCCACGGACCAATTGGCGGCCCGATTTAGTTGTTTGTGTTAACAATCTTGTGGCGATTCAGCATCAGGACATATTCGCTGCAAGTAGCATCCCGATATTCGTCGGTTGGAAGGCGCGGTGGTATCTGCGGCGTGACACCCGGCGAAAGGTGAACTTCTTCAACACAACATTGACGAATGCATTTTCTAAAGATGCCGTTGCGGGGTTTGGCAGTTCCGCGACAGTCACCTATATCGCACTGCAGATGGCCTATTGGATGGGCGCGGACCCGGTTATCATTTTCGGCGTAGACCATAGTTTCAAGTTTACCGGGCCCGAAGCTACCTATCAGAAGCGCGAAGGGCCCGACACCAACCACTTTGATCCCAACTATTTCAAATCTGGTACCTATTGGGGCACGCCGGACCTGGATCAGTCTGAGATTGACTATACCCTTGCCCGCCATGCATTCGAAGCGGATGGGCGCAAGGTCTACGACGCGACCGTTGGCGGCAAGCTGAACGTGTTTGAGAAGATGTCCGTGGAAGATGCCGAGACGCTTTTGCGCCTCCGCTTTTAACGCTGTTTCCTTGCGCATATGGCGCTGCACCCAGATGGACTATGCCATGAGCCGAGAAAAAAATGACGTTCCTGCAATACTGCACATCGAAAACCACATGTACCCCGAATTCGGAGCCGGCTATTTCGCGCATTGTGACTGTACCGTTGCTTTCTATACTCGGTTAGACGCTCTCATGCAGCCAAATACAACGTTACTCAACCTTGGGGCGGGACGTGGTCGCGCCGTGTTAATGGACGCATCGCCATTCCGACGAAAGTTGCAAACTCTACGTGGACGGATCAAGCGTGTGATCGCTGTCGATATCGATGCTGCAGTTCTGTCAAACCCGGATGTGGACGAAGCTCATGTTATCGATCCATTTGGTGTTTAGCCGATACCGGACCAGAGTATTGACATCATTCTGTGCGACCATGTGCTAGAGCATGTTGCCGCGCCGGCCGAATTCGTGCGCGAGATTGCGCGCGTGCTTAAACCCGGGGGGTGGCTGTGCGCCCGCACCCCTGCGAAGTGGGGCTATATTGGGATCGGAGCGCGACTTGTGCCCAACGCGCTGCACGTGGCTTTCCTAAAGAAACTGCAGCCGAACCGAAAGGCCGAGGATGTGTTTCCCACCGTATACGGTATGAACACGATGGCGGCGCTGGGTCACTATTTCGACAAATCCGAGTGGAAGAACTGCACATATGGCTTTAATGGAGTTCCCGGCTATCACGGGAATAATGCTGTCCTGTTCCGGCTGATCCAGTTTTGGGGCTGGTTGATGCCGCGCTCGTTGTCGGCGAAGTTTCATATTTTTATTCAGAAACGCCCATGATACGGCGGCTTGCCGCGCGACCAGCCATTGCCACATGGGCCGCGTTCACATTTCGCGCGCTACCGCTTATTCTGTTACCTGTCTTTATCGCGCTGCGCGCAGAGCCTGCATTCTTGGCGATATGGCTGGTGTTGATCACGTTGCAAGGTCTGCAATTGCTGTTTGAATCCAGCCTTACGGCATCTTTTGTGCGCAGTTTTTCCTATGCGATGGGCGGGGCGGATCGGTTGCGGATTGACGTGGGACCGCCGATGCAAGCAGGACTATCGCCTAATCATGTGCTTCTTTCGGGAACTTGGAACACAGGGGCGGTTCTCTATGCTGGCATGGCGCTACTCACGGCTTTGATGACTTTGATTGTAGGAGCCTGGAGCGCCGGTGACATTGTCCGCTATCTGGGGCCCCAACATCTGGCTAGGCCCGCATTGGCTGTGTTTGCGGTCGGTGCGGGCTTGCGCGCCTATGGAGGGCTGCACTTGTCCTATCTGTACGGGGTCGAGCGCATCACACTTGTTCGCTGGTGGGAGGCCGCTTTCTGGTTTGTAGCCTTCATTAGTGCGTGTACCGCCATCTGGACCGGCGCGGGGCTACTCGGACTGGCGCTGGCCTATCAAGTGCCGCTGGCCGCCAATATCCTGTGGAACATATGGCTGTGCCGCCGTGACCAGTCTGCGCGACTGGGCTTCGTGCGGTGCTGGCGGCCCGACCGTGATATCATTGTCCAGCTCTGGCCCAGTGTCTGGCGGACAGGGGTCGGCACCTTTGTGTATCTGGGAACCACCCAAGGGGCGGGGCTGTATTATGCCACGATCGGGGAGCCTGCGCAGGTTGCTGCGTTTCTGTTCGCGATGTCGCTGATCCGCCCGCTTGGGCAGTTCGCGCAGGTACCCTTCTTTACCAAGGTGCCGGTTCTGGCGCGGCTGCAAGTCTCGGGTGAGAGGGGGGCACAACAGGCGATTGCCGAGCGCAGTATGCGTCAAAGCTATCTGCTGCACATGGCGATGGTGCTCGGGGTGGCGCTGGCACTGCCGTTGCTGGCGCAGATGCAGGGGAGAGGGCTGCAGGTGCCGCTGCAATTATGGCTTCTTATAGGGCTGGCCGGTTATCTGGAGCGGATGGGGGCGATGCATCTGCAACTTTACTCTTCGACTAACCATATACTTGTGCATTGGGCCAATGGGTTGACGGCGCTTGTGTTCCTAGGGCTGGCGGTTGGATTGTTCGGATGGCTTGGGGTGGCGGCCTTTCCTGCTGCACAAGCCTTGGCGTTGCTGATGATCTATCTGCCCATAGGCATGATCAACAGCTATCGCACCTACGCGCTGCCCATCCCCGGTTTCGAGTTGAAGACTTCGGTCCTGCCGCTCGTCGTTCTGCTCTGGGCTATTACGAGGGGGATGTGATCATGCTGGAAAGGTTTTTTTGGGGATGATTAGATCATTTGGCATCCAAAATCGCAGGGCAAGCTATTCACCCGATAGGCGCCCCGCTATAATTGGGGCGTTCATGGCATTTATGATGCTGCTCCAAGTGCTTTATGAAGGCAGCCCGGAAATTATTCAAATATCGTCGCTTATTGTTTTTGTAGTTCTGTCATTTATTGTAACAACTTATCAAAAGACAAATTTGGTGCCAATGTCTGTTTTGGTTCTATTTGGGTTGTTATTTTTTATGTTGATTTTTTCAAATTTAATTTCCCTAGAAGTAATTGGTATCAGTAGTTTCTTGCGAATGTTTGCAATTATGGGATATTTGATTATTGGCTTGCTTTTCGCCGCGCGCCTTGATCATTATATTATTGAGAGAGCTTTACCTGCATACGCTATTGGACTCGCTCTCGTGCTGGTTTATGTTCTATATGATAATGATCGAATATTCGCTAGGCTTTCAGGTAACTTGCATCCAAACTTATGGGGATTTGTTGTTGCAACATCTCTCCCATTCGTCTTTTTTTCGAAAATTAGATTACTTTTCAAACTTATTATCTCAGCGTTCTTTTTGTACCTTCTCGCGTTTGAGTTCCAAACCCGCGCTGCCCTTTCTTGGGCAATCTTCTCATTTGTAGTATTTTTACCAGTTAGATTGATGGGTGGCAAATCAAACACAAACACAAAATTATTAATAATTTCTTCAATAACAATTGCGCTTTCGGCATTAGTGATTCTCATTATATCGAATCTTGACTTTGTTCGTGCTGTCTTTCAATTTGAATCTAGCACTCGTGGTGTTGGGAGCGGCCTATCAGGGCGTACGGCCCTATGGGCTGAAGCTTTTCACGTTTTCCAAGATCGCCCATTTTTAGGCCATGGATTTGACTCTGGTCGGTACTATGCGTCTAACTTCTTCGAGGTTTATGTGGCTGGTGATATAGAATCGCTTCACAACTCTTATCTTACAATGTTTTTTGATATGGGAGTGATTGGTGGAACCCTTTATCTAATTATAGTAGGCCTCGCGCTTGGAGGGGCTTTTGCATCTCGAAATATAATATTAATTTCATTTCTTATTGTTTATCTTGGGATGGGAATAACCGACTCTAGGCCGCTTAACGTCGCTAATCCGCCCGGATTGCTGTTCGTTGTCCTGCTGCCGTATCTTGCGACAGTTTTCTTGTTACGATTAGAAAGAAAAAAAGTAACAAAAATAATTTAGCTAGTGTTCTGAGTCCGACATTTGCTACCGATTTCCCCTGATTTGGTCGAGCGCGTCGAGTGCGCGGCGCTCTCGGGTGAGGATGCCCTTGGCGGTTTTGCTCCAGACGAAGGGCTTCGGCTTGGCGTTGTGCTGGAGCAGGTAGTCGTAGATTGCGCCTTCGAGATCGTCGACGCTGGAGTAGCTGCCGCGGCGAATGCGCTTTGCCGTGATCTCGGCGAAGAAGCGCTCGACGAGGTTCAGCCAGGACGCGCTGGTGGGTGTGAAGTGCAGCTTGAACCGGGGATGCTTCTCCAGCCAGGCCTGCACCTCGGGCGTCTTGTGGGTGGCGTAGTTGTCGAGAACCAGATGGATGTCGCGCGGTTTCTTCACGGCCCGGTCGATCCGGCGGAGGAAGATCAGGAACTCCTTGGCGCGGTGGCGGGGCATGCAGTCGCCGATGACCAAGCCCGACTTGACGTCCAGCGCGGCGAAGAGCGTGGTGGTGCCATGGCGCTTGTAATCATGGGTCATCGTCGACGCGCGTCCCTTCTTGAGGGGCAGGCCCGGCTGCGTCCGATCGAGCGCCTGGATCTGGGACTTCTCATCGACGCAGAGCACAACAGCCCGATCCGGCGGGTTGAGGTAGAGCCCAACGATGTCGGTGACCTTCTCCTCGAACATAGGGTCGTTCGAGATCTTGAACCCCTTCACGATATGCGGCTTCAGCCCGGCATCCGCCCATATCCGCCCGACGCTCGACGGCGATATGCCCACCGCCTCGGCCATCGTCGTGCGGCTCCAGTGCGTGGCATTGGGCGGCGTCTCCTGCACGGTCTTCGCGATCACCTTCAACCGGACCTCCCTGGGAAGCGGCGGCACGCGCGAGGGACGCGTCTTGTCGCGCTTGAGCCCCGGCACGCCCTCATCGAGATACCGCTCCTGCCAGCGCCAGACCGTCGGCTTCGACATGCCCGTCCGCCGCATGATCGCAACGGTGCCCCGACCGTCCGCTGTCGCCAGCACGATATCTGCCCGCCAGACAAGCTTGCGCGGCGTGTTGCGGTTGGTCAGCAGGGCTTGAAGCTCAGCGCGGTCGGCGGGGCCAAGGTAAAGGCAGATGTCGGTTCGTCTCATCCGCCGATCATGCCACGATGCGGCGGCCTTGGGAATCTTATGTCAGGCGGGGAATACTAGTGTTCCACACCTGACATAGGCTTCCCAATCTTGCTCTGCCGTGGCATGATCGGCAGATGAGACGTTCCGACATCTGCCTTTACCTTGGCCCCGCCGACCGCGCTGAGCTTCACGCTTTGCTGAGTAATCGCAACACGCCGCGCAAGCTCGCCTGGCGGGCGGGCATCGTACTTGCGACCGCGGACGGTCAGGGCACGACCGAGATCATGCGGCGGACGGGCATGTCGAAGCCGACAGTCTGGCGCTGGCAGCAGGGGTATCTCAATGAAGGCCTGGCCGGTCTCAAGCGCGACAAAACGCGGCCCTTGCGGGTGCCGCCGCTGCCCATGGAAACAAGGCTGAAGGTGATCGCGAGGACGGTACAGGAAACCCCACCCAATGCCAGGCAGTGGAGCCGCGCGCTGATGGCCGAAGCCATGGGCATCTCGCCTTCGAGCGTGGGGCGCATTGGACCTGTCGCGTATCACAAAGTGCCTGTCACCGCCTTCTAATGCGGCTAAGCCCACACATTATGCTCCGCTTTCGCCAAGTACCGCCCCAACACTGTGACACTTGACCACCCGCCTGCCCGCATAATCGCGGCGGTATCATGTCCCTTTTTGAGCAGATCCTGCGCCGCACCCACGCGCAGGGAATGGGCGCTGAACTCGCCCACGATAGTCTCGTGGTAACCCACGGCTCTTGCCGCGTTCTTGACGACGAGTTTTATGCTGGCGCCTGATAGCGCTCGGTCGATCGCAACCCCTCGGTAGATCCCGCAAAACAGCGGTCCGATGTCCGGCCCGCGCCAGGCCAGCCACTCCCCAACCAGTTCGGCCGAGCGTTGTGACGTGAACGCCAACCGGCCCATCCCGAACGGGTCGGCCTTTGACCTGCGCACGATGACTTCGAGCGTCCCGTCGGGCCGCCATGTTACGTCATCGGTTCGCAGCGCCGTGATTTCGGATCGGCGCGCAAGCAAGTCGTAGCCCAATGACAATATGGCCTTGTTTCTGAGGCCCCACGGATTGTCAGGCTGCGCATCAATCATTATTTTGAGTACATCTCCCGTCAGGCCACGCGCTTGTCCGGGTCTGTTGGGCTGCGCGCGCCTGATGCGGCGCACAGTCAAGTCGACGCCCAAATCGCGCGTCAACTCCGGTGCATCCATGATCATATTGAGGCGACGGACGGCATAAAGCCGGCGGCGGATGGTTGTGAACTTCAGCCCTCTCTGCGCCATCCAATTTAGGTGTCGGCACAGTATCTCCGACGTTGTGGGCAGCCAATCTAATTCCAGTTTTTCACACCAGTCGACGAAGGCGCCAATGTCGGTGTAGTATGCCCTCAGTGTATGCGGAGAAAAGGCGCCCTCAAGGCGACGAAACTCAGCTTTCCAGTCTCTGTTGTGGACTTGTGTCATTTACTTTTTTTGAACCAAAAGAGCTCAAATTGCAAGACGAAAACTTAACCTCAGATCAACTAAGAGCGGCTCGAGCAGTTATGGGTCTTTCGATCAGTGCGCTTTCAAACCTAAGTGGTGTCAGCATTTCCTCGTTGAAGCGATATGAGGCTACAAGTGGCGTACCAAAAGCGAGCAAGGGCCATCTTCAGCTTTTGAGGAACGTTTTCCAAGCCCACGGCATCGAATTCGTCGGCACGCCCGACGACAGGCCGGGGATCCGCGTAGACACACTGCGCAGGTAGCAAGCTTTCATCAGCGCTCTGATCCGGTCGTCACTGGCCCTCGCAAAAACCCCGTTCGGGGTTTTCTTTCGTTTGGACTCTGCAGTCATCTTAAATATTATGGCGGGCAGGAGAGGTCTTCCACTGCTCACCATAACCACGCGATGCGCGCGGGATGCGGGCGCAAATGAATGCGAGCGGCGCTGTACCATGCCAAAACAACCAAAACTTCCCGACCCCGCCCGCTTTGGCATCCAGAGCTTTGCCGAGCTGCTGTCTGCGCGCCCCGCCGTCCTTGGCGAAGTGCCGGGCAGCTTTGACGCGTTTCGAGAGGGCCTGATCGCGTCCCTGATCCCCGTCACTCCCTACGAATGCGTCGTCGCTGAGAACCTTATCGCGATCGAGTGGGAATTGGTCCAGAGGCGCAGGATGCACAATGCAGAGATGCGCGAAGACCTCCGCTTCCGGATCAAGAGAGCCGTCGAGGCGCACTACAAGGTCATCCACGATGCGGCGCTGGACGCCGATTGGCGCGCATTCATTGATGCCGGCGGCTACAAGAACGATTGGGAGGAACCCCACCTCCCGAGCAAGGATGCGGCAGACGCATTTAAGAGAGCCCTCGACGATCGCTGCATGACGAGCGACCCCGCCGCATTGGCTGAGCTGGAAGCCGATGTGTCGGCCCTCGGCATTTCGACTGTCACCCTGATGAGTGCTGCCTACGCCAGCACGAGCGGAGCCTTGGCCAAGCACGACGCAAAAATCCCTGAACTCGAGCGCCGCAGGCGTGAGGTGCGGCGCGACTACGACGCGCTCCAATCCGTGCGACCGCTGGAGCACCGGCGCGCAGATCATGATATTCCCGACGCGGAGGTGATAGGCCAGTGACGCGCAAGAGTGTCACCGCGCGCAATCGCGCCAATGCCGCCTCAAGCACCGGCCTTAAGACTGCGGAGGGCAGGGCGGTGAGCGCTATGAATGCGCGCCGTCACGGCGCGACGGGCAAGCCGGACCAAGCCCTCGCCGGGGCATATTTGTCGGTCATTCTCGATCGGCCGCACCTGTCGCTGGGCGATCTCGTGGCGCCCGATGAGGCCACGCAAAAGGCCCTTGTCCTGGCGCAGGCCGAAGCCCGCCTCGTGGCGGCGCAAAACGCGCTGACCGCGTTTGAGGCGTTGGCCAACGGTACCAACCCCCAAGGATTCGGGGACGCGGACGCGATAGAGGTGGCCACAACCTTCTGGCTCAACGATATCGGGTCGTCGGAGAAAAGCCGCAGACGCGATGCGCTGCGCTGCGCTGTATCGCCGTGCTTGAGGGCTGCATCCGCCAGCAAAAAAAGCAGCGCGCGCCGAACCCCGCCCGCACGCAACGGCTGCTGATGCGCTACGTCAGCGAAGCCAAAGCGGCCCGCGGTCGCGCGCTCGCGGCATGGCTGGCCACCAAATCGGAGCCAGCACCAAGGGAGGCTACGGGTCAAAAGCACAATTCACCGAAACGAACCCAAGCACAAGTATAGGTTGAAAATCGGGGAGGCCACTGACAACCATTTTTTCATAGCAGGTTTTCAGGTCCCCATGATTTCGGGAGGAGGCCGGGAATAATGTTCCACATGTCTTCAGTTGTTGCTGCAGCGCGCCTGTTTGCCGCGCACGGGTTATCTGGCATTGCAGCGAATTTGCGACCGATATAAGTTCCAAATTAGAATACAGTATCGGCGCAGACCGCCTGCAAGAAAATGAAAGCAAGCCCGTGACGTACCAAGACGACACTGCCAGCTGGCACATTGCGCAATTGCGGCCGAATGGCCTTCTGATGGCCTTGCGCAATCTGGAGCGCCAGTCGGTCGTGCATTTCGCGCCGACAGAGCTGCGCACGGAACGCCGCGGCGCCAAATTCGTGACCCGCGATGTGCCGGCTTTCCCAGGGTATGTCTTTGTGCAGCCAAGCGCGGCCTCAGGCGGCGTCAGGGCCGTCAACAGCACGCGCGGCATCACCAAGCTTATCACGCTGGGGCAGGGGCCCGCGATCGTCCCCGCAGGGCTGATCGCGGCGCTGCGGATACGGTTCGCGCCCCCCGACATCACGCCCGCGCCGCAATTTGATCAGGGCGACTGGGTCAAAATTCTCGACGGTCCTTTTGCCGAGTTTGTGGCCCAGGTCGAGGCAACGCCGGCAGCCGAACGGGTGTATTTGCTGATCGATCTGATGGGCCGCGCCACGCGCGTTGCGGTGGACGCCCGAAGCCTCAAGCGCGAAGCCAGTTAATTGCGTCCACCCGCTTGTGCTTTCGTCGAGTTTGAGAAGCTACTGCGATGATGTTGTGTGCATATCATTAGATACGAGCGCGTCTAAAGCTTCGCGCGTGATTAAATTTCGTGTACCATCTTCTATTATACAAACAGGAGCCAGATCAAATGGAGTTTGACGAAACACTCGCAGCCCAAATGCAAAGATTGCGCGAGCAACAAAAAAAGCAGTTGGCAGAATTGTCGGCGGCACGTGATGGGATCCGGCAACAGCTTACCGATGTCAATAACCAGCTCGCTTATTTAAACCAAATTCAATCCGAACTTGTGAAGTTTCGCGACAAACTCATCACTGACCTTGGCGAAGGGACACGAGGCCTTAAAAACAGAGGAACGCGCCAAGCACCGGGCACCCTTATAAAGGCATATCGAAAGGCACTAGAAGCAAATCCACAGGGCCTTACCGCAAGGGAGGTTGCCGATTGGGTTAAGGAGAACATGGAAAATGTAAACGTCGGCGCGATGCCGGCCGTGATGTCAAAGGCCGTCACCGACGGTAATTTGAACAAAGATGGATATGGGCGTCATTTTCTAGTGTGATGCAGCTGGCATCGTCGCCAGCCTTTGCGCCCAATATGAAGCAACTAAAGTGCACACTGATCCGGCCTTTGTATGAGGCCTTGCTGTGCCAAATGCGTTTCATGCTCGTATGATGTCAGCACCCATGAGACAGATTTGAGGATTTGAATGGTTAAGGCGAACTTTATTCTTACCAAAAGCGATTTTATTCAGTATCAGAATTGTCCCAAGTCATTGTGGCTCAAACATAATCGACCGGACGTTTATCCTGCGGGCAGTTCCTCAAGCTTTTTAGTGAAGCTTGCAGATGAGGGTTACGAAGTTGAGGCGTATGCCAAGAAGGCTGTTTCACAGTACTCAGACGCTGGGGCCTATAATTTTCAGCGAGACTTCCTGACGAGTGATGGATTGTACGCCCGCTGTGATATTGTCAAATCCAATCCCGATGGAAGTGTAGACATCTTTGAAATTAAATCCTCAACGAGTGTCAAAGACGACAGCTCACACAGTCACCTCAAGGACGCAGCTTTTCAGGTTGTGACTGCTCAGCGCGCCGGAGAACGCGTTGGAAAAGTCTGGATTGTTCATCTGAACAAAGGCTACGTTCGAAGCGGCGATATTGATCTAAACGGGTTGTTAACCTTTGCAGATGAAACGGTCCGCGTGAAGGCGCTGCTCCATGAAACGCAAGCCGAGATCAACACCGCCCTTGGCTTTCTTCGGCGTGAAACAATCGACGAAAACTCCTGCAGCTGTCGCTACCTGAGCAGGGCAAATCATTGCGATAGTTTTGACTATTTCAATCCATCAATACCAAAGCCTTCGATATACTCGCTTCCGAGGCTCTTCGGGGAAAAACTCGCTGCGTTCGTTGACGAAGGGCGGTTCGACCTCGCTTCCATTTGTCCTAATGAGGTCTCGACGCAGCAGTCTTTAATTGTCAAAGCGCACAACGAGGGCAACCCGTTTGTTGATAAGGTGGAAATTCGCGCCTTCTTTGCTCAGCTGAAGTATCCACTGCATTTTTTGGATTATGAGACGTTTTTGTCTGCTGTGCCCATTATCGACGGATATGGGCCTCAAGAACAGCTTCCTTTCCAGTTTTCACTACATGTTCTTCAGGAGGATGGTCGGCTGGAACATTCAGAATACCTTGCAGATCGCCCTATGAAGCCCGATGATCTCGTAAAGGCTCTGCGTGATGCAATTCAGCCCACCGGCTCTGTTTTCGCTTGGAATAAGGGCTTTGAGAACACTCAGAACAAAAACATGGGCAAGCAGTTACCCCATGCCAAAGACTTCTTGCTCGACGTTGTTGATAGGACTGTCGACCTTATGGACATCTTCAAGACCGGATACGTTGATGTCGGTTTTGATGGATCGACGTCGATTAAAAAAGTGCTTCCTGTCTTGATCCCTGAGCTGTCTTATCAAAATTTGAAGGTCAAAGACGGTGGCGAAGCCATGGAGGCGTGGGGAAAGATGATCGCTCTTACGGAATCTGCAGAGAAAAATAAAATGCGCCAATCCCTGCTAGAGTACTGCAAGCTCGATACTCTAGCGATGGTGCGTATTTATCAGTTTATTGACCGGCTAATGAAATGAAGAAGGTATGAGATCCACGTAGTTCATACTTTAGCAGCACGACTTTGCCTGAGAGATCATGCTTGCGGTTATGGCGCAGGAAATTTCGAAAAGCGCCTTCAAGGGCTTGCCCTTGACCTGTCCTACCTGCCCAGCGAGGCTGCGACAGAAGACTGTCGCAGGCAATCAATTGTACCTACCAAAACAGGTGCATAGTTCGCCTGACCGGCGAAATCGATCGCCCGCTGAATGCTGTCTTGGCCATCCAGAAAATGCGTAAGCGGTCGCTGGCCCTCACCTTCCAACAGATTGTCTGACCTGCGATTCCATGTGCGATGGAGATCAGTGCAGGAGTTTCGCGATGGCGACTACGTTGGAGTTTCTCCGGGATTACGGGGTGGACATAAGGACCAACGGACAGCGACGCTGGCCGGAAGAGATAAAGGCGCGGATCGTTGCTGAGAGCTTGCAGCCAGGTGTGAGCGTGAATGAAGTTGCGGCGCGGTATGGGCTGCGGGCGAACCATTTATCGGAATGGCGTAGTCGGGCACGTGACGGCCGGTTGGTTTTGCCTGCGGTTGAAGATGACAGCTTCTGTTTTGCACCGATCGTCGTGTCGGATGGTGGCGGCGGTGCGGATGTGCCGGCTGTCGCCGGGCAGCTCACAAAGCCTGACGGGTTGTCCTGTAAACCCATCGAGATTGCGATAGGTCGTGTGACAATCCGGGTCGATGGCACCACCAGTTCTGACCGGATTGCCGAGATCGTGCGGGCAATCGGGGCGCGGCCATGATGTTCCCGTCAAACCGCGTGCGGGTTCTGGTCTCGACGCAACCTGTGGACTTCAGGAAAGGTCATGATGGTCTGGCGGCAATCGTGTCGTCGGTGCTGCGTAAGGATCCGTTCACCGGCACGGTGTTTGTGTTCCGGTCGCGCCGGGCGGATCGGCTGAAGCTTTTGTATTGGGATGGCACCGGATTGGTGATGGCCTACAAGCGGTTGGAAGACATGACCTTCACCTGGCCTGCGATCAAAGACGGGGTGATGGCGCTGAACCACGCCCAGTTTGAGGCCCTGTTTGCCGGTCTGGACTGGCGTAAGGTCAAGGCGCTGGAGATGCGCCCACCTGCTGCGGCAGAATGAATCAACCATATGTTTTTGCGTGATTTTACTGGGGTTTAATCGTAGTCTCGGGCTATGATTGATACGCCTGTCATTGACCTTTCCACCATCCCTGCCGCGCAGCGCGCGGTGGTTGCGACCTTGATGGAAACGATCGCCGCACTTCAGGATATTACCCAACGCCAACAGCATCTGATTGCCGAGTTGAACCATGCCCTGCATGGGAAGCGGTCGGAAAAGCTGACCGAGGATGAACGGCAGCTGGCGTTTGAGGATCTGTCCATCGCGTTGGCCGAGGTCGAGGTGCAGAAGGAACATCTTGCCGCCAAGGCAGATAGCAAGACGGCAACCAGGCCCGGGCCAAAGCGGACCATCGGCAATCTACCGGCCACATTGCCGCGCATCGAAGAGATTATCGAACCCGCCAGCCTGATCTGCCCTTGTGGCTGTGGCGTCATGCACAAGATCGGTGAAGACCGCAGCGAGCGGCTGGATATCGTGCCAGCGCAGTTGCGTGTGATTGTCACCGTGCGCCCGAAATATGCCTGCCGGACCTGCACAAACGGCGTGACCCAGGCACCGGCGCCCTGCCACCTAATCATGGGCGGGTTGCCGACAGAAGCGACGCTCGCCCATGTGCTGGTCAGCAAATATGCCGACCATCTGCCGTTGTATCGCCAGAGCCAGATCCTGGCGCGGGCAGGCCTCGATCTGCACCGCGCTGTGCTGGCCGATTGGGTGGGTAAGGCGGCATTCCACCTCAAGCCCGTCGTCGACCGGCTGGGTGAACACCTGAAACGATCAGACAAGCTGTTCATGGACGAAACCACCGCCCCGGTGCTGGATCCGGGTCGCGGAAGGACCAAAACCGGCTATCTCTGGGCTCTTGCCCGCGATGACCGGCCATGGGGCGGTGAGGACCCGCCCGGTGTGGTCTACTTCTATGCACCCGGTCGGGCGGGCGAGAATGCCGAAACATTCCTGATAGGTTTTGACGGCATCCTGCAGATCGACGGATACCAGGGCTACAACCGGCTGACCAAGCCGACCCGCAAGGGCGGCGATCCCATTCAGGTGGCCCATTGCTGGGCGCACGCGCGCCGCAAGCTGAAGGAAGTCTTCGACCGCGATGGATCACAGATCGCCGCCGAGGGCCTGCGCCGCATCGCCGAGATCTATGCTGTCGAAGCCGATATCCGTGGCATCTCTCCCAGCCAGCGATTGTCGGCCCGCCAGACCCGCAGTGCTCCACTGGTCGCGGCCTTCGGCGATTGGCTGCAGGCCCAACGCCGCAAGATCTCCGCTAAATCCCGGTTGGGTGAAAAGCTGACTTACATCCATAATCACTGGGATGGGCTGCAGACCTTCTTGGCCGATGGCCGCGTCGAGATTGACAACAACCGCGTCGAAAACCTGATCCGCCCCATTGCTCTCAATCGCAAGAACGCGCTCTTCGCCGGTCATGACGAAGGTGGCATCGCTTGGGGTCGCATCGCCTCACTGATCGAGACCTGCAAGATCAACGACGTCGAGCCCTTCGCCTATCTCAAAGCAACCCTCACAGCGATCGCTAATGGCCACCCGCAAAGCCGCCTCGATGATCTGCTCCCGTGGAACTTCAAGCCGTCAAGCTGAACCGACAGTGCTCTCCTGAGAACGCTTACGAAAATGCAATGCAGTCCGCATCACATCTGGTGCAAAACCTCCAGCGGAAATATTTGCGTTATCGACGGCAGCCCAAGCACTTGGCTCTATTTTTTTTGATATTCTTTTCACTTCGTCCCAAGAATATCCGTCTATTGCAAGACGACAAATCAAAGCCATCAGGGCGGACATATCACCTGCAAGCGGATGGTAGTGAGTAATCATTGCCTCTTGCCGTGCAAACCTTCCTATGTCGGCTGTCATAATAAAGGGAAACAAGGCGAGTGGGGCTATTCGATGCGCCGGGTTACAGCCCGCGGTATGGCCGTCTTGCGCAATATCAGCCTCATGGACTGCCTTCTCTCGATCCAGTCCACATTCAATTCGTTTAAAGACCTCTGCGAATGTTGGCCCGGTATCAAAGGCATCTTCTTTCCACCAAGCAAGATAGCGAGCAGTGATGTCGTCGGGATCGAAGGTCTGTGTTTCCGAGAGGCTTGCAAATAGAATTTCTGCCATGCGGGTTGGCCCACCATGGCGGTCGCCGAGCTTCAACCCTGTAAAAAGGATATCTGTGTGCGCGGGGTGCGTTATATTGGGCAGGCTTGAACTCCTCGATAAGCTTGATTGCTTTCGCATTGTGACGCGACACTTATGTTAGAGCTGGAACCATAAGTCGACATTGCGCAAGCAGGGTGTCGCAAACGTCTAAATAATCCAATCTTGCCAGATGAACAGTAGTTTTATTCTCTGAACGTCAGCTGCGATCCCTCAGGATGCTCAAAGTGTACTGCTCCGATTGTGCCGTCACAATGCATTTGCTCGGCAGCGGCGCTTTTTTAGAGCGGCACGACAGGTGGGTTCCCAAGGCTGTCAAACATTACCACTCAGCCAAAGTGATACGGGTTCGCAGGATCAGCTAACCGTGATAACATATGCGACCGCATATACCTTGAAGAGCAAAAAAGGCTTGTCCAGAAGGTCGATTCAGGCGATCTTGATGTCAGAATGTACCCCACTTTGGGAATATTAGATAGTTTAAAAAATATAAGGACACGAGACCAATGTCTGACGCTAACTTTCTTGCAGAGATCGAAAAACACATCCATGAAAATATGACATTCCAAAATCTTACATCTGGCGAAGTAGATTTCACTGATGAAATAGATAACATGACTGCTGATTTTGAAAATAAGGCTTTCGAATGTGAGATTGAAGTAAACGATGCGTTAAATATCATGGCGAAAGAACTGGATGACAAAGTCCAGGTAGATGGCCAAACCGATTATATATTGTTGTTAAAAGATCTAGTACAAATTGTTACGGAACGACTTTCAGGATATTAGTATTGTAAGTATTGAGATAGCTTCCTTCGGCTACCCGATATTTCACAAGTGGGCTGCCGGATGACGTTAAGCTGACCTGAAAATGCCCGCTTGAAAAGTGTTTTGGGCCCCCAGCAGCGTTAACGATCGCGCAAGCTGCTGGAACAGCATGGATCGTCCCAGGATGCCGCTTAACCATAGTCCAAAGGTGAAGTTTTCAGCGCAGCGGGTAGACCAATCCTGCTTCTTTCGTGCAGTTTGGGGCCGGCTCGCGGTCATCCGCATAGCGGTGGCGCGCTACTGAATGCATTGACAGTCATTTTGGGACCGTCCGCTTTCCCTTGATGCTTGCGCAGTATCCAGCAGCATTTGGGATTTTGTCGGGTCTGTTTGCCCTGACGACAAGCCTAATTGCTGTAAGCGCTGGCGCTCCCATATGACATGTGATCGCCCTTCAAATATCAGCGCAATCCTATCTCGATTGCAGGTCAACTAGACTTGCAGATATGGACCAAAGCTGACATCGGAGGCGCCGAATTTTTACCTTACGCGGACAATGCTAAAGTTGCAGATGTCTCAAATTGTTCCGGCGTGACGTGTGTTTTGTGCTGCCCGAGCAAAGTCTCTCCGTTGCAGATCGGTGCAAGTTCCTTCTTCACCCGATCCTCGGCTGCGCTGACGCGCCTTCTAATGCCGTCATCACCTTCAACGCCATGAAAGGCGCTTAACCTCACATAGGAGAAGCTGAAAAGGGGAAGAATATCCTTGCCCGTTGCGTCACGTAGAACGGACCATTGCCCTTTGGCAAATAGTGCGCGGTTTTCACCTGCGTTACAGCCAGTGTCCTTGACGATCAGCTCCGCGACGTTCGGCTCGCCAAGGGCGGCAAAGTCGTGATTGGGGTCCAAGCGCATCGTCTGGGCCGTTCTTTTCCCAATACCAACATTTGCCCCGCGCATCGAGCATGTTGCAATATGTTTCACCCACCGATCCCTCAGGACATTTCCCCCGAAAACAGGGCCCGACCCAACCTTACCATTCCGGTAAAGGCCAACATAAATCAGGCTGGGCGTTTGCGCGGCGGTAACTTTAAAAAAGATCCCATATAGGCCCGCGGCTTGGAAAGGTTCAGGATCAAGGTTCAGGCAACGAAAAGCAGTATCCATGAATGGTACTGACGGCGCTGGTGGCATCGTTGGTTGTGCCGAAAAAAGCGAGTGCGCCTCAAATCTGCGAATGATGACTTCGCGGGCATTGCCTGTGTATGCATCGGATGGTTGGGGGCTCTTGAGAAGTGCTTGCTTGCTGCGGCCAAGGTTTCTGACGACGCTCTTGGGCTTGGGCTGGTCGAACTCGGCGTCAGTGTCGGGGGCATCTTCGTCAGGATGTCGATACGCATCGATGATCGCAGGTGTTATTGCCCCGTCTGAATGGCCAAACAGCTTCAGAGTTGACGACAATGCTTTTGATGTGGCGGGCTTTGGTTCGTATCGACCCCTGAGTGCGGTGAGGAATGCGATAAGCTCGCCAATATCACTATCAAAACTCACATTCCATCCGCTGTTGTTTTTTTGGGCAACAGGCACCGACAAGCGTAGATACTTTTCCGGCCTCGTCTCGCCCAAGGATCGCCAGTTAACCCACATCTTTGCAAAGTTATGGCTCACCAAGCCATCTGCAGTTATTTCATTCACCAATGCGGTGTTCGTCCACAGGTAAATGGCGCCAGGATCATCTTTGTCATCGGGCTGACGATCGACGCAAAGACCAATCCGGTTTCCCCTTGTTCTTCCGTCAATCCCAAGTGACCCCGCCACAACAATGCATTGCTCACTTCCAGCAGGCGTCCAAGTCCGAGGTGACGCAAATACATTGCACGCTGTATGTTGATGAAGTTCCAGCATGACTTTCTGCAAGACCTGCGTGGGCACCCCTCGCAGGTTTTTGACGGTCGTTGGAGAACAAAAATGATCCTCAAACAATGAAGTATCGCACAGAACTTCAGTCATGCTTAGGTTCATTGTGACACCAGATTTCAAATAACTTACTTCCGATCATATATGATTTGAGACATGATAGGGAAGCCAAATGATAGCCAACCAATCATGCAGCGGTAGTGCGCAATCGGTAACTCCGGCATGGTTTGGCGGTGACCAAAAGTGTCACCCCTGTGTGTTATTGTCTATATTTGATGACAAAGGAGCACACATGTTCAAGAACCAGATCAATTATGCCGGACCTGCAAGCGAGGAACTCAAGAAACAACAAGCCATCCAAGTTTTGCAGTTTGCGCAAATCACCAAAGACTATCAGCAACTTGTCAAGAGAATCGCCTGCAACCTTTATGACGATGTTGCTAAAATCTTTCCCGACCACCTGCAAATGATCTATCTGTTGACAAATGATCGCCGACGCCAAGTGTGGCATGCCGTCATCGCATCAGAAATTATGCAAGATACCCTCAAAACGGGGGGGAAAGCGGTCGTCAAACTGCGTCATGACCTATTGAACACCAAATCTACCCAACTTCTAAAAGCTGCCTTCAACGACTTACCCAATAGCTTTGAGGCACTGCTGTCTCGGTTTGGCACACAAGCGCAGGACCGCGAAGTATATTTGATGCTATACGACATTGCGCGGATCGGGGGCCCGACATTGCGCCGGCAAATGCTAGGGGCTGAAAAACTGCAAGCGCGTACGATCCGGCATCTTCATGCCCTGCCAGCCGACCTTCGGAATGTGGGTTTTGCTAATAGCCTGAAAGATCAACAAAGCGTTAAAGACTTTGTCCGGTTGATGAACGAGATGCAATTAGCCAAATTTCAAGACAAACCAGACGTTGAGGAAAAACTACTCATAGCCATAAAAAACAACAGGAATGTTCCAGCAGCGATCAAGGAAATTTACATCCGTCTGCCTTTCCCGCCGCAAATTGTACCCGATACAGAGCGCTTGCGTTACATCACGTGTGGCTTGGAGCTCGAAAAGGTCGCAAAGGAATTCAACAACTGCCTTGGCAACTTCGTCCCAATCGCGCTGCGTGGCGAAAAGCAGTTCTATGTGTGGAACAAAGATCTTGTCGTCTCGATCCATAAATATCGCGGTCATTGGCAGGTTGATGAAATCAAACTGAAAGGCAACCGAGAGCCGACGGTAAAGCTTCAAAAGATGATTATAAACCATTTCGCAGAAAATGGTGTTCAGAAAATCAATGGTTTTGCCTCAATGCTCGAGCCATTCCTACTTGAGGATGCTTTCAGTTTTGTAGGGGTTGAGCCTAGCATCGATGACATGGAGTTCGACTTTTCTTATTTTGCGCAAGTAGCCTAGCACGAACAAGCGCCGCAACAGGCTCTAGTTGTCACCTCGGCACGCCGCGGCAACTTCACTGCATATGCTCGTTAGCAAACCTCGCAGGCGCTCCGGTCCAACCCAAGTCAAACTTTCAGTCCAGCGTAGGCATTCGTAGGCAACTTCGCGAATGCTCTCGCAGTAAAAGCTAATTTCAATTTCCCCGCTTTCCAAAGTCTCCATCGTCTGGGTTGGGTGAAACTGATAGTTCGAAAGCTCGTATTCCATCCCCGCGCTGAAGCGCAGCACCCACTTTTCGGCGATACCATCATGAAACGCCCCGAATGAACGCGATACATATGCTTTAATATCAAAATCAGGCTCGGTTGCCGGTGAGCTGAGCAGTTTAAGATTTGATATCCCGGACAGAGCATAATTGCGCGTTGCTGAAGCGGACTCATCATGCGCAATGAGGTATGTCCTGGGGCCTACCGTCAGCGCATAAGGAGATACTATCTTTTGTGATGATTTGAGACCTCGAACATTTGTGTACCCAAAACTCACTTTACTACCAGTCGTAATTGCCTGCAGAAGGGCGGTCCTAACCAGCGGATCAAAGGATGCCTTTGGACCGGGCCGGTGAACAATTTTCACACTATCGTCTAAAACTTCCAAGTCTGGATCTAGGCGCACCATTGCAGAACGATCTAGACCTGCCTGAAGGGTCTGACGAAGTTCTTCGAGCATGTCCCCATAACTTGCATGCCCCTGTGCCTTCATGAACGCCGCAATTGCAGTTAAACTCGATAGCTGTTCTGCGGTAACTGGTGGAATGCGTGTACGCGGTGAAGGTAGGTACCAATGTTTTGCATTTGTATCTTCATCTACGTGATAGCTGAGATCCGGTTCGATGTCCTGCAGCGCGGCAAGATAGCGTTGCGTTGTGCGTTTTGTCCATTCCATCTGGGCCATAATTTCGGCCAAGGTCACACCAAACGCTTTTTCTGCAGCGAGTAATTGTATCAATCGCAGCATGTCTTTTGCAGGACGCTGCCGGTCAACTGAAGCCCTCTCAACCTTTATCATCACTTGCTTCTCCAAGAAGGCATGACCATTTATGGCACCCCTATCTGCTCTATTCAATCGCACGCAAAGAAAGGATCAACTTATCTTAAACCCTGATTTGTTGCGCAAATCAGCTTATGAACGGTGAGGTTCCCGCACAGTTTACGACGACAATGGCTGCCTGTACTCACGCCAACCTCCCGAAGACTATTGGCTGACAGAGGTTTTGAGGATAGCTATCGCATAGCTGTAGCGAGGCTTTAGCTGGTTAAAGGGAGCTTGGTAAGCGTGTTGCGAGTTTTGATCGGAGCGTCGGGATCGCAGTATATCGCCAGGCGACAAAGCCGCCAGACTTTAGCGTGTGAGACAGAGAAGTTTGCTGAACAAAAGGCAGGGTGAGCAGTGTTTGTAGGTATAATGCAGGATGATGGCACCACGCAGATCTGCGAGGCAAGTCCGGCTCCATCGTTTATTAACCCTCAAAAGATATTGCTTTTGGTCGGGAGCGACAGCATGGAGCGCATTGAGGCGTGCTTTGTGGCCGTTCGAGATATTCTTATGCTATCTCCCGAGGTGCCTCTAGCGCGTTTTCCGAAGGATAAAACCGCTCACTACGTTTACGCCTACTTCGCCGACGAGACGCCGCTGTCTTGGGAAAACTGCTTTTATGTGGGCAAGGGCCGCAATCTGCGCTGGGTCGATCACGTCAAGGCACGCACACCAGGAAAAGCAAAGCCCGCCTCAAGCTCGAAAGAGCGGATGATAGACACATGGGTTTCCGGTCTTGGGCTCAACTCTCCTGTAAAAAATACAGCTCTTGCTGAGATCGCAACCAACACGCTCGTTCATAAACTCGGGCAGTGGACAGGTCCTTATGCGGAACTGCAATCCTTTGCTGCAGAGTATTTTCTCATCACTTGCCAGCTCGGACCCTATGCGCTCTCCAACAAGACCCAAGGGAATTCCTTGGTGAGCCAGGTTCGTATCCTCGGAAAAAACGCAGGGCTAGTTATGCATAACCCAGCGCATCTACGTGTCTGGACGCGCGCCGTTACGCAGGTATTATCTGACCCTTTCGCCAAGATTATTTCCAATCGGATCGAGCCCGGACTGCATTTGCTGGCCAATGAGCCCTATCAAATTGCCCTTGAGAGTAATTTAGCAGGTATCGGCCTTTATCCTCAAGCGATGAGCTTGGCCAAGCGGACAGGACTAGATGAGACGCCAGCTCACTACAGCGTCGAGGGCGCTTCTGATCCCTGCCTGACCTTTTCAACGAACGACGATCGGCCCTACCGTTTACAACTGAAGCTCTCGATGCACAGCGACGATGTGATGCTGAATGTCCGCCCCAAGGTCGACGGTATAGCCGGGGCGCGCAGGTTTGAGGCCTATTTTGGTGATCTTAAGATCAAAGGCAAACCGCTCTCTGATTACTATTCTGGCAATTCTCCTATACGTCGGTCTGGCAGCGCGGATCCCTATTTCAAGCCCTTCGCCAAAGACGCGCTTGGAAAGTCAGATATAAAGTTCGCTATCGCGGGAACCTCTGACGCGCATGATGTGCGGGTCAATTGGTGTACGGATACTCTGTCTTCTAGCCTCCCTATTTGTCTCGAGGCATTTCTGAAGGCCTTTCCTGCGCCCGCTAATCTTAGCTTTGGCAACTCTGCCGCCGAACACTCGAGCCCGGGCTACCAATTGCGTTAGACATTACGATTTATCCAGCCGCGCATGGAGCGTGGTACCACCGGGTTCGTCTATAATAGCTTGGTGGACCGCGTCTGATTGGCCTCCTCATTTGGAGCGGTTCGCGCGTCTGAACCAATCGTAAGCGGTGCGCCAGCCCCGTGGTTTTGACTTGATGTGAGTAGAACGTCCTCCCCGCGTTGGGTGCGCGAGGTGCAATATTGCCTGCTTCCATGTCTGCGCCTGTACCAAATTCCCGATAAGACTTAACAACAGTCCCACCGCCGCGCTCAGCTGAGGAAAACGGGCGCGGCGACAGCCTGTCATGCGGCGGCGTAACTGCAGCGCGTTGGCCAGTCCTGCCCGCCATCATGCGAAACGCGCAGGCTGGATGAGGCGTGATGTAGATCTTGTTATGTGCGTGCCGTACGCATCCATCGAAATCCCAACATCAATATCACCATACAGGCCAGCAGCCCTCCAAGGTCACCGATAAAATATGCAGACGATGACCTGATGTCGGAGCCGTAGAAATAAGATGTCCCAGCCACATTGATGACAGATGCAAAGCTTCCGGCGAGCACGATTTCGCGCCATGATATCATCGTTGCCTGCTCTTGATGAAAATCCATCCCCAGCTTTGCAAAAATCCAGAAGGTCGATGTTGCGCAGAAAATTCCAAAAAGTGCGGCGAAAAAATAACCGCTTGAAAACCCTGCAGTGCCATACAGATACGCATGCGTCAGAAGGCCGCCGGGCGCCAGCAGCACCACTGCACGCCAGCCAAAGAGCCAAGCTGTCAGGACGCGGACACCGTGCGGGAGGAAAAGGATGCTGGCGTTGTTCGCCAGCTCCGGCAGCACCATACGCTGGACGGGCATCAGCACCGAAAATGTCACGGCAAAGGCCCCGACATACAAAAGTGACACAACAAATAGCGGCACCAACCAGCTCTCGATCACAGAAGACTGCACAGAGCCGTCCTAGCGTTTCACAAGGTAGCGGCCATCTTTGCGCTGCCCTTCTCTTACCATAAGGTCTTTGTCGACAAGTTCCTTGAGGGCCCGGTAGAAAGTTGGCCGTGACATGAGTGCGAGCATGGGGTGCCGTTTGACGGTGTCGCTGTGTACGACCTTGTTGTCATCTGCGGTCAGACAGGCCGCATAGAACACGTCTTTTTGAGGCTGAGGGAGCTTTTCAAGCCCGAACTCAACTTCCATTTGCCAAAGCATGTTGCGCAGCCCTGCAATTTTGTTGTTCAACGCGAGATGATCCATATTTTGAAAATGATGTTGGCCGTCACAAAGTCAAAGTAAGAATGCAAGTCAATTAATCCTCTGCTTGCCTTAAGTATCATACCGCTTTTGCGCAGAAAGTCCACGTATTCTCGTTGTTCCGATTTGTGCAACCCGTGCTGGCCAGGGTGAGACCTGCGCAGTGGATAGGTAATATCCCGTGGCAGGTCAGCATTACTCAGGCTGGTGACGTAAACCTAAGGCGTGCGTTGCGCCAAGGGGCAAGCGTTATGATGAATTACGGTCGCACGACATGCCATACTTGTTTCTGCTTTCTTTGATCTTTTAGGCCCCACACGGTTGTTCAGTAGAATTACGGCAAGTGACCCCGAACTGGATTATCGCGCGTTAAAGGCATGGTCAGGGGCAGTGCATTGCTGAGGGTTATGCTGTCAGCCCCGCGCCATGAGATTATCGACAAGCGCCCAAAATCAAAGAGCTGAGGTAAGGATATATCAGGTTGAGTGGACGTGAGGTAGCTCTGCCTATTTCGTTTCATCTAAAGCATAGAATAGTTAATTGCCATTGAGAATTGACCCGGCAACCGGAAACGACAGCTATCGCTTCAAGGCCAGCTCCGAGACGGCGAAAAGAAACGAAAGGAGACACCAGCATTGACGACATCATAATACGCAGAACATAATAACTGGGTGGTCAGATCTCGGTGACAATGTCGGGTCAATTCTCAGTGGTAATTAACAGCCTGTAAGGCTCTATGAGGCGCAGGTGTCGCGTTCATGGGCTTCTCTCTTGAAGCCAGTCGCGGTTTTTCTTGTGTTCGTATCAGTACTGTCTCGGCTTTGACGATCTCTCCCATGCCGGTGATCCTTTAGCTGAGGTTGCAGCCCGGCAGAGGACTGAGAGCTTTTATCAGGCTCTGAAAATAGTTACGTCCGCACACGTCCGCGACCTTTCAACAATACGCACTTGAGAAAAATGAAGTGAAATAGGGAGGTGAGTATTGTGTAAGGATGGTCCGGGTCGCGGACGATCGCGGACGGACGTAATCCGCCAAAGAAATGGGCCGGCGCATCGCACCAGCCCAAACCCTTACCCCGACAAGGGCGGTCGTCACCAGTCCTCAGGCGAACCGGATGACACTGACCCGCCAAGGTCGATCCCTTCATAGTGCCGCACCCGCATCACCCCTGCGCCCGGGCGGGTCACGGCAAGCCCATTGACAGCGGCCCGGAGGTCGCGCCCAAAACTCTGGACCGTGCCCGGTTCCTTTCTGCCATTGCTGGCGCACCAGGACTGCCAAGCCGCGAACATGTCATCCACTGCGCAGCGAAGGCCGGGGGCGACGGTGCAGCGTTCCTTCACAAACGCAGAAATCGGTGATCCGAGGGACTCCAGTTCCTCTACAGCTTGAATCGCGCTGTCAGGGGGCACGAAGTATCCGCGCTTGCGCAGCCTGAGATACCCAGCTTGTGACCAGTTCAGAATGCCCGGCAGTTCGGTCATCAGCCGATTTCCCAATCCCCGGTCCTCTTTACCATAGAATGAATTGTTCATGGGCAGCACAAGAAAGCGGGAGGCCAGTGCACCAGACGCATCCGAGAGGCGGGGCAGTTCATTGGACATGATAACGAACCGAACCCCCAGCCGCCCCGTCCAAGCGGTTAGGTGCTTCCGGTCGATTGTGATGCTGTCCTCACCCGAGATCGAGAGCAGGCGCTCAGCGATCGCTGACTGGTCAGCTTTCCTGCTCAGCCGCGCATCCCCTATGATCCCCACTGACTTCCCGATCAGCGGGGCCAATCCAAAGTTCGTGGCAAGGCTTGCCAGAGTGGGGGCAGTCACGCTGTCCCGTCCCAGTAGCGCCGTCAGCACGCGGGCGATGGTGCCCTTGCCGGATCGCTTTGGGCCGATGATCAGTGGGATTTTATGTTGCGAGGTGTCCGGTGACAGGAGGTATCCGAAGATGTCTTGCAGGGCCTCGATCGCCTGCACATCGTCCGGCCAGATCATCTTGAGGAATTTCAGCCACTCAACAGGCTCGGGCGCATCTGGATCAAACGCGACCGCCGAGGCGTTCAGGCAGAAGAAGCTTGGCGTCGGACTGGACAGCCGCCCGCTTGGCAGGTGCAACAGGCCATTCCGAACCGGTAGCAGTTCCTGCGGATCGGGGCGGTTCTTGCCGTCAATCAACCACGTCGGGGCCTCGACATGCCCTGGCAGGTTGCACACCGCCTTGAAGGCTTCTACCACGTTATCGACAGCCGTGCGGTTTGGCTGATACAGCAGCACCTCCCCTTCTTTTCCCAGCCGCCGCGCGGCATCAAGATACTTCCAGACATGCGCCTGCACACTGTCCCGATCGGCATCACGGAAGCAGGCCCCATTCCATCGCCAGAACGTGCCGCGATAGTGATGTATCGCGCGCAAACCCTTTGCCGTGTAGCAATCGGCCAGAAGTGCCCGGGCCGAGGGCATCGGATCGCGCGGATCGAGGATCGGGTGTCCACCGCTGTCACGCGGCACACCGCGGCGCCCGGTGTCAGGCAAGATGTCCGCATCGTCCTGGCCGCCGATCGGCGCGTCAGGAAGAAACGGGTGCTGATCCGGCTCAGGCCCTTCAGAGGGGCCAGCAGAGGCGTGATCCTGACCAAGATGCTCATCATCCTGCGCCGCCGCGCCTTTACGCCCACCAGCAGCCAGCTCTGTGGCACTTTTCGGCTTCCACGGTTTCACCGTCGCCCTCAGCCAATCGTCGATGTCTTTCTTTGTCCATCCGTCGCGCACCGCGTCAGCAGCGTCCCAGCCTTTCGGCAAAGGTTCGCCGGATTTCCAGTCCTCAAACCGGTAGGTCATGCTGCGCCCTCGCAAAGCCTATACTTGGCTTCTAGACGCTCGGCGTATTCCCACAGCCGGTGCAGATAGCCCAGCGCCAAGTTGAAATTTCGGGGCATGGAACGATCGCTGAGGAATGTAAAAACCTCTGTCCCGGCGGGGCGACAGTCGGTTTCTGGCAAGTCTTGACTCGCCAGAGCATTGAGATCGTCCCAGAAGACCAGCCACACGTCGGATAGGCCTTTGATGCCTGAGGACATATGGAGCGCCTCAGTCTCCGTAAGCCGCTTTGACAGCAGCAGATTGCAAAGTCGGCGAGAGACCTCCAGCAAGCCGGGGTGTAATTGTGTTTCGCTCATGGCGGAACCTTTCAGCGTGCTAAAACAGGTCAGTGATTGTTTTTCCATTACATTTGCGTGATGAAGTTCTGCCTCACGGTTCCTGCTTGGTTCTGTTCATGAAGGGCTGGGCGCTTTGCGTCCGGCTGGAGAGCATCAAGTGGCAGAGCTTGTTGACCGCATCGGGGCGCTCATTTTCGCAGAAATCCACTTATCGAGATCAGCGCGGGTATAAAGCGCCTTGTTGCCAAACCGCCGGTAGACCGGCCCACCGCCGACAGTTGCGAATTTCTGGAGGGTGTTCTTCGAGGTTTGAGCGCCCATGCTAGTGATATACTCAGCGGCTTCGGCGCGGGTCAGGTATGGTTTGTCAGTCATTGGTGAAATCCTCTCTGGTATCGCCAGAGAAAAGGTTGCACCGCGAATGGTTGTTTACTAAAATTAATCCTTCTGAGAAGTCTTAGATAACTTCTGACCCTCGGACAGCTTCACCACCTTGACGGTATCAGCCACGCTTCCAGTGATTGCGGCGGTGATACCAGCCGCAGCCTTCTCGGCCAGTGCTTGCCGCTTGTCGCGCGCCCAATGGACATATTTCTGGGACGTGGTGATGTCCCGGTGCCCGAGGGCAGACATGATCTCAGCCGCCTCAGCGCCGTTCATAGCCATCTGAGTGGCCAGCGAGTGCCGCAGCCCATGCAAGCCGATACCGGCAGGCAGGCCAGCAGCATCACGGATGATCCGCCAAGGCTTCGACAGGTCCAGCCGATCGCCGCCACGCGCAGGGGTGAACACCAGATCGTCCGGACCACCGGCAGGCTGACGGGCGATGATTGCGGACGCGAGGGCAGGGAGGCCGATGATACGCTCTTGCCCGGTCTTGCGGCCCGTCTTGTGGGCGTCCAGCGGCAGGGTGAGCGTCCCGCCCTTGAGGTCTACATGCCGCCATCGCAGGCCGATGATCTCGCCCTTGCGTGCGCCTGTCAGGGTGATCACCCGGATCGCGTCAGCGACTTCGAAGCGGACAAGCTTCTCACCTTCTTCCAGACTGTCAGGATCGGTCAGACGGTCCAGCACCCGCCAGAGGCGCGCATAGACTTCGGGATCGTCAAGGATCAGGTCGCGCTTGCCGTCTCGGCCAATATCGACCCCGGCAACCAGATCAGGGGTGACACTGGCGGGCAGCACCTTTGCCGCCTTGCCCCAAGACAAGATCGCGCGCAGCAGTCGGACGGCCATGCGCGCTGTGCCTTCGCCGCCCTTCACCAGTATGCGGCCCCGCTTGTTTTCGCTGGGCGCTTCCATCGCAGTCTTGCCCGCAACGATTTTGCTATGTGCCCTCTCGATGTCGCGGGGGGTCAGAGCTTCGAGAACGATCTTGCCTAGCAGAGGGCGAAGGTGCCCCTTGATCCGCCCACGATCAACGGCCTGCGTCGAAGTAGCTTTCTTTTTGAACCGTTCGCTCGACAGGTAGGCGTCCAGCAATTCCCCGACCGTCATAGCCTGTTTCGCGGCCCGCTTTTCTGCAATTGGTGATCGTCCATCCATCACATCCCGGCGCAGGAGTTCAGCGCGCTTTCTTGCCTCATCGGGCGTCATTGTGCCCACCTTGCCAATCGTGATGTTTCTCATGGAGGCATGCTTGTCCCGATAGTTGAACACATAGGAATGTGTCCCAGTAGGTCGCAGCACGATACCGAAGCCGGCAATTTTATCGTCCCAGATTATGTGGCGCTTGTCAGGCGTCTCGATCCTATCAATCAGTCGCTTAGCTATTCTTGGCATCTGCCTTTACCCCTTCCTGTAGTTCAGCGCTGGTTCAGCACCAGTTCAGCAGCGAGGGGTAAAAAATAGTAAATTACTCACCTCTCGCAATTACACGAAAGTAAGCATTATAAGTTATAAAACAAGGCTATAGTATGATCTGGTAAGTGTGATCATGCGCCTTACCCACGCACTCCGAAGGCAGAGGCCACAGGTTCGAATCCTGTCGGGTGCACCATTTCAGTACAGAACACAGACTTTCCCGCGCGGCTGGCACGGCTGTGATATCCAGCAGTGTGCCTGCAAAACCGCGCCTGTTGTCGCGTCTCATCGCGTCTGCCAGATCGTGGTTGCGCGATTGCGTCTTGCCTTGGGGCGGCTTTTACTTTGCCGACATGCAAGGGGGACCCATGGCACAAAGCGCTGGCGCATCAACCGACCCTGCAGGCCTGCGGGTGCTGGACCCGGTCTGGATCACCATGCGCGACGGGACACGCCTTGCGGCGCGCATCTGGATGCCGAAGACAGCCGCGCATAACGCTGCGCCAGCGGTGCTGGAATATCTGCCATATCGCCGGCGCGACGCCACCTTGCCCCGCGACGAGCTGACCCATAGCTGGCTGGCCCAGAACGGATATGTGGGCGTGCGCGTCGATATTCGTGGCAGCGGCGATTCCGACGGCCATATGAGCGATGAATATTCCGCAGCCGAGCTGGATGATGGTCTGCAAGTCATCGCATGGCTGGCCGCACAAAGCTGGTGCAACGGCGCGGTCGGCATGATCGGCATCAGCTGGGGCGGCTTTAATGCGCTGCAACTGGCGCAGCTGGCACCACCCGCCCTGAAAGCCGCTGTCGCGATCTGTTTCACCGATGACCGCTATGCCGATGACATCCATTACATGGGCGGCTGCCTGCTGACGGAAAACAAGGGCTGGTCGTCGCAGATGCTGGCCTATTCGGCGCGCCCGCCGGACCCTGAAATCCTGGGCGAAGCATGGCGTGACATCTGGCTGGACAGGCTGCGGACCCAGCCTTTGCATATCGAGACATGGCTGGCCCATCAGCGCCGGGATGCCTATTGGAAGCGCGGCTCTGTCTGCGAGGATTATGGCGGGGTGACGGCGGCCATTCTTGCCGTGGGCGGCTGGGCAGATGCCTATTCCAACGCGGTGCCGCGCACGATTGCGGGGCTGTCATCACCCGTTGCAGGGATCAATGGCCCTTGGGCGCATCGATATCCCAATGTGGCTTGGCCGGAACCGGCAATCGGGTTTCTGTCAGAGGTGAAAGCATGGTTTGACCATTGGCTGAAAGGCGAAGGCACCGCGCCCGACATGTCCTACCGGATGTTTGTCATGGAATCCGATCCGCCCGCGCGTCACATGCCGGCCCGCAACGGGCGCTGGATTGCCGAACAATCCTGGCCATCGCCCCGGATTGGAACCGAGATATTTTATCTGTCACAACACGGGCTTGGCGAGACACAGGGCGATGCACCCCTTTATGTCACGAACCCGCAGACCATCGGGCTGGCGGGGCAACGTTTCTGCCCCGGGATGCGCAGCCTTGATGAACTTGCCGATGACCAGCGCGCCGATGATGCGCAATGCCTGACGCTGGACACGTCCCCCTTTGTGACCGGCAAGGATATTGTCGGGGCGGCGCGGTTGAAACTGCGGCTGATAGCGGATCAGACCAGCGGTTTCGTCGTGGCGCGGCTTTGTGACCTCCGCCCGGATGGGTCGGTCGCCTTTATCACCATGGGGGTTATGAACCTGACCCATGATGACGGGCATGTCAGGGTGACGCCATTGATACCGGGCAGGCCCGTCGACGTGACGTTTTCGTTGAATGATATCGCCTATCGCTTACCGGCGGGACATTGCCTGCGGCTGTCCTTGTCAACGGCCTATTGGCCGATGATCTGGCCCTCTGCCGCGCCCTTGTCACTGCAATTGGACCCAACGGGCTGTGCCCTGACGCTTCCTGTCCGGCCCGATATCAACGAAGCCAGCCCGCAATTCGGCCCGCCTGAACAGATGCGCCAAGGCCGCTCGCATGTTTTGCGGGCCGCCGCGTATACCCGCCAGGCAGAGATCTTGCCCGATGGCACCCAAAGGCTGCAACTGATCACGGATGCGGGGCTGACGCGCCATGAAAGCACGGGCATTGAATCGGGCAAGGTGATCACCGAAATCTGGGACATCCATCCCGATGACCCGCTGACGGCCCGCCATGAAACCCGGTGGCGCTATACAATCGGCCGCGCCCATTGGCAGACCCGCACCGAGACGCGCACGGTCATGACCTGCGATGCGACGTCTTTCCATATCGCCGCATGCCTGCAGGCATATGAAGGCAAGGATTGCCTTGTCGCGCGCGACTGGCAGTTTTCTGTCCCGCGTGATGGAACCTAGATCGCAGATTGACGCAAAACAGAACGGCGGATCGGTCAACTGACGCGAACAGGCGCGATACAGCTTGCGCAATTGCTGCCGCCAGATACAACTTGCATATGCAAGACAATATTGCGCGCAATCTGAAGCTGCTGTGCAGCTATGCCCCCTCCATCGCCGATGTCTGTCGGGGGCTGGGTATCAACCGGCAACAATTCACCAAATATCTGAGCGGGACATCGCGCCCCTCGGCCCGCAATACCCGGCGGATTTGTGATTATTTCGGCGTCGATGAAGAAGAGCTGCTTTTGCCCCATGGCCGCTTTGCCGATCTTGTGTCCTTGCGCCCGCGTGCGCGGCATCTGCTGCGTGCGCTCGGGCCGGCGGCGACCCATATCGACCGGATGATCGTCGGGTCGGCAGATAGTCTGAAACCTTACTGCGGCTATTACTTTTATTACTATTACACCCCCAGCCGGCCGGGCATGATCCGCCGGTCGCTGTTGCGCATCGTTGAATATAAAGGCGTCTATTACACCCGCCTGTCCGAGCGGATCCAGCCCGAAGAAAGCCTTTTGGGACGCTCGCATTTCATCCGGTATATTGGCACCGCGCTGATGCTTGGGGGGCGGATCTTCATTATCGACCATAATGCCAATGCGTTGCGGTCGCTGTCGCAGACAATCCTGTTCCCGGCCGCGGCAGAGGTGCCCGCATACCTGACAGGTATGACGCTTGGGGTGCAGGGCCGCAGCGCCAGATCCCCTTTCGCGGCGCAGGTGTTTCTCGAATATCTGGGAAAGACCATCGATAAGCGCAAAAGCATGAAACAGACCGGCATTTTCGCCCCACAATGCCCGGCGCTGCCCCGGCATGTGGCGCGGATGCTGGCAGCGGGCGGCGAGGGGCAGCATATGCTGACCGCGCTAGAGCTGCCCGCCTGACGCGAGATGACGCAGCAAGCGCGTCAGACATAAGCAGTTTTCGCGGAATGCGTAGTTGCATGCAAACAGCCACGGGCAGCAGGATGGCACATCATCGTCGCAGAATGCGCGCAACCCACCGCGCTGTTCCACCACCGAAAGAGTTCATCATGAGTAACCAGAAAACCTTTTCGTTCGTACCGGACCCGACACGCCGACAGGTCTTTGCGGGGGCCGCAGCGCTCAGCGCCGCAGCCATGTTCCCGATTGCCGCCTGGGCAGATGGCAGCCGCTTGAATGTGCGGACCTATCTCGAACCTGATGATTATGATCCGCTGGATGCATCAGGATTTCTCGAAGAACTGCTATATGGCTGCATCTACCGCAAGTTGATCCAATATGTTCCGGGTCAGGAATGGGATTGGCAGCTTGATCTGGCGGAAAGCATGACGCAATCCAGCCCAACCACGATTACCTTCACCCTCAAAGAAGGGCAGATGTGGTCGGATGGATTTGGCGAGATCACGGCCGAGGATGTCAAATTCTCGATGGATCGCCATATGGTCGAGGCGAATAATTCCCGCATCAAACCCGATCTGGGCCCGTTTTCGCATGTCGAGGTGACAGGGCGTTATGCGGGCATTATCCATATGGACCGCCCCTTTGCGCCGATCTGGACCATCGCGCTGCCGTATCTGGCTGGCACCGTGATCTGCAAGGCAGCGGTCGAGGCTGCGGGCGGCAAGATCACTACAGCGGTGCCACCAGCGGTTTGCGGCCCTTACCGAGTCGTTGAACATCGCCTTGGCGAACGCTGGGTTCTGGAACGCAACCCCGATTTTTCTGGCGCGCCTGCCGCATTCGAACGGGTCGATCTGATCGTTGTTGTCGATGAATCTGCGGCTGAAATCGCCAAGGATGCCGGTGATGTGGATTTTACATCTATCGGGGCTGGCTCTGTCCAACGGCTGCGGGACAACCCGCCCATCGGGGCGCAGATGAATGTGCATCCGGCGCTGTTTTATCATTGGGTCGGGCTGAACATCCAGAATCCGAAATTCGAAGATATCCGGGTGCGTCAGGCGATCATGTATGCCATCGATGTGCCCTCGATCCTGCAAGCGGCCTTTTTTGATGTGGCCGAGGCGTCGACCGGGATCATTGCCCCCGGTCTGATCGGCCACCGGCCAGCGACATTGATCCCGCCACAAGCCGATTTTGCCCGCGCCCGCGCCTTGCTGGATGCGGCAGGCATTGACCGGCTGGCGCTGAATGTCGATGTGCTGAACAACGTCACCCATACGACCACAGCGCAGGTGATGCAGGCCATGATGGCGCAGGCGGGGATTGATCTGAACATCACTGTCCACGAATCCGGATCCTTCTGGAGCCTGGGCGTCGCTGCCGATGGCGACCGCTGGAAAGATCTTGAACTGACGATCAAGCGCTTTTCGATGACGCCGGACCCCTATTATGCCACCGCATGGTTTGTGTCTGACCAGATCGGCGACTGGAACTGGGAACAATTTTCCAATGCGGAATTCGACCAGCTGCATGACGCGGCGCTGTCCGAAGGCGATCCGGCCCGGCGTGACGAGATGTATCGTCATATGCAGGATCTGATGGAGCAATCGGGCGGCTATCGGTTCCTGACGCATGGCGTGACCGCCAATCTTTTTGCCGACAGCATTGTGCCAGCCACCCGCCCCGATGGTCAGCCGCTGTTGCAATTCTTCCGCCGCGCGTGACCCTGTGAAAACATGCCCTGCCGTGACCAAGGCGGGGCATGTCGTTTTGTCGGAAGGGGACGATATGCTGCAATATGCCTTTCAGCGTGTTCTACTGGCGCTGGCCATCATCTTTGTGGCCATATCGGCCTTATACACGATCATGATCACCCTGCCGGGCGATCCCACGACGATCTTGCTGGGGCCACGGGCCACCCCGGAATTACGCGCCGCGTTTCGCGCGAATATGGGGCTGGATGATCCGGTTCTGGTGCAGATCGTCAATTTCTGGGGGCGTATTCTTGGCGGCGATATGGGGACGGATTACAACCGCAACCGCCCCGTTGCCGAAGCTGTGTTCAACGCTTTGCCGCATACGATGGCCTTGGTCTTTTGCGCGATTTTCTGGTCGGCCGCGCTGGGTATCATGCTTGGCGCATTTTCGGCAGATAACCGCAACAGCTGGCTAGACAGGATCAGCGGCATCTTGTCGGTGGGCTTTATTGCGGCGCCGTCATTTGTTGTCGCGCTTTATTCCTTGTTGCTATTTGGCGTGATCCTGCGCTGGTTTCCGACCATCGGTGCGGGCGAGTCCGGCGATCTGGGCAGCCGGCTTTTTCATCTGGCGCTGCCCTCTTTTGCCATCGGGCTGGCATGGGTGGGCTATATCGCGCGGATCGTGCGCGCCGCGATGCTAGAGACATTGGGCGAAAACTATATCCGCACGGCGCGCGCTTTCGGTCTGCCGCGCCGCATGGTGATTTATCAATATGCGCTGCGCGTGGCGATCCTGCCCGCGGTGCAGGTTCTGGGCGTCGGCATTGGCGGCATGTTATCCAGCGCGGTCTTTGCGGAAATCGTGTTTTCGCGTCCGGGTATCGGGTCACTGATCTATGAAAGCGTGTCAGGGCGCAATTACCCTGTCGTGATGGGGGCCATGCTGGTCGCCATCGGCTTTTTTGTCACCTGCGCGCTGATCGCGGATCTGGTCAATGCCGCACTTGACCCCAGGCAAAGGGTCACATGATGGGGTCTTTCAGACATAGCTTGCCGGGGCGGCTGCTGGCCGAACCGATGGCCGTTTTCGCCATGATCATCATCGTAGCGTTGATCTTGGTGGCGCTATGCGCCGATGTGATCTCGCCGCATGATTACAGCGCGATGAACCTTGCTGACCGCTTTGCGCCGCCATCGTCGCGCTATTGGCTGGGCACGGATAATCTGGGGCGCGATACGTTCTCTCGTTTGGCGCAGGGCAGCCGGATCGCGCTTTATGTGGCGCTGGTGGCGGTCAGCATATCCAGCGTGATCGGGCTGACATTGGGGATGATTGCGGGGTTTGGGCCGCGCTGGCTGGACAATATGCTGCTGTTCGTTTTCGACACGCTGCGCGCCTATCCGACCATCATTCTGGCGCTTGCGCTGGCGGCGCTGCTGCCGCGAGGTCTGTCCACGGTGATCATCGTCGTCGTCATCACGTCGTTTTCCGAATATGCGCGGGTGGTGCGCACGCAGACATTAACGCTGAAAAATGCCGAATTCATTCTGGCGGAACATGCGATGGGCGCATCATCGGCGCGGATCATCTTTCATCATGTGCTTCCGAATGTTCTGGGGCCATTCTTCATTCTTGCCGCGATGAATTTGCCCGTCGTCATCACCATCGAAGCGGGGATGAGCTTTCTGGGCATCGGCGTGCCACCGGGCACGCCTAGCTGGGGCGCCACGCTGAAAGACGGTTTTGATTTCATCCGCACAACGCCCTGGATCATCGTTGCAGGCGGGCTGCCGGTCATTCTGGTCACCCTTGGCTTTACCTTTCTGGGCGAGGCACTGCGCGACCAGCTTGATCCCAAATTGAGGAAGTCACGATGACCGATACCCTGAATGTCGCAGGACTGACGGTCCATTACGCCACCCAGCAAGGCGCGGTGCAGGCCTTGCGCGATGTCGCGCTGAATGTCGCGCCGGGCCAGATTGTCGGCATTGTCGGTGAATCGGGCTGCGGCAAGTCCACCTTGATCAATGCGCTGCTGCAGCTGATGCCGCAAAACGCCCGTATCGCCGCCGGTACGATCCGGCTGGAAGGCGAAGACCTGGTCGGCGCCTCTCGGCGGCGGTTGCGGGACCTGCGCGGCCGTGACATTTCAGTGGTTTTTCAAGATCCGATGACATCGCTGAACCCGGTTCTGACAATCGGTCGCCAGATGCTGGACATCCAATACCGCGCAAGGCGCAGCCGCGCCGAAAAACTGCGCTGTGCGACAGAAACGCTGGCCCGTGTCGGGCTGCCGGACCCCAAAGCCAAGCTTGCGGCCTATCCGCATCAGCTTTCTGGTGGCCAGCGCCAGCGCGTGGCCATCGCGATGGCCGTTTTGATGCGCCCCAAATTGCTGATCGCGGATGAACCGACCACGGCGCTGGATGCCACGCTAGAGGTGCAGATCATCGCCTTGCTGAAAGAATTGCAGCGCGATATCGGCTGTGCGATCCTTTTTATCTCTCATCATCTGGGGGTGATTGCGGAACTGTGCGACAATGTGGTGGTCATGTATGCCGGCGAGGCGGTCGAGGAAGGACCGGTGACCGCAGTCTTTGCGCATCCCAGCCATCCCTATACGGCCAAGCTGATCGAATGCGATCCCGGCCGGATGAAAACCAAGGTCGCGGTTTTGCCCGCTATTCAGGGCGATCTGCCGGATCTGACCGCGCCCCCAGAGGGCTGTATTTTCCGCGACCGCTGCGACAAGGCCAAAGATCTGTGCCGCATAAGACCCGCACCGATGGCAATCAATGGCGCGCATTGGGCGCGCTGTCATTTCGCGACAGAGGCGTTGCGATGACCGCCCCGATCCTGACGCTGCGCGATGTGATGGTCACATTTCCATCCTTGCGCGGGCTAAAGGCCATGATGGCCCCGCGCGATGCGCGCAATGTCCAGGCGCTGAACGGGATATCGCTTGATGTGCAGCGCGGCGAAACCCTGGCCATCGTGGGCGAATCCGGTTCTGGCAAGACAACATTGGCGCGCGCGATAAACGGATTGGTGCCCTTGGCGGCGGGTGAGATCTGTTTCAACGACATCGCATTGCATCAAAGACCCGATTGGCAGGCCGTCCGCAGACAGATGGCGATGATGTTCCAAGATCCCGTGGGATCACTCAGCCCGCGCAAAACGGTGCGCGAATTGGTGCTGGAACCCTTCGCCATTCACCGGCAGGATGTCGGGAACCCCATCGCAACGGCGCAAAGGTTGCTGGAAGGCGCGGGTTTGAACGCAGATTTCCTTGATCGCTATCCGCATCAACTTTCGGGTGGTCAGGCGCGGCGCGTGGGTGTCGCGCGGGCGCTTGCATTGCAACCGGCGATCGTGCTGGCGGATGAACCGACCGCTGGGCTGGATGTCTCGGTGCAGGGCGAAATTCTGAACCTGCTGAACGGGATCAAGGCCGAACATGGGCTGACCACCGTCATCATCACCCATAATCTGAATATCCTGCGCCATATCGCGGATCGGATCGCGGTCATGTATCTGGGGCGGATTGTTGAAATTGGGCCGGTGGCGCAGATCATGGAAAAGCCCCGCCATCCCTATACGGCGGCGCTGATGTCAGCCAATCCCGAACCAGACCCGACAACGCGGCGCCAGCGCATCGTTCTGCAGGGGGAAACTCCGGCCTTGACGGCACGGCCGCGGGGCTGCGAATTTCACCCGCGCTGCCCGGCTGTGCGCGCGGATTGCAGCAGCCGTGTTCCGCAACTGACCACCAAGGGGACATCTGCGGTGTCTTGTCATTATCCAATCCAAGTGGGCTTATGAGCTACGGCATTTATGTTGGGCGCAATCACAGCGCAGATGGTCACGCCTGGCTGGCCGGATATGGCGATGAGCCGTCCAGCCATTGGTTGGAAATCGCGCCGCGCGCGCAACATCCAGCAGGGGCAAGTATCGCGGTTGGCGTCTCGGCAAATGCGGATCTGCCGGGCTTGCGCAGCACGATCCCGCAGGTGCCACAGACCTTGCGGCATCTGCGTGTCAGCTACAGCTATTATCTTGGCGTCCCGGCCCCGATCACCAATGGCGGCTTGAATGAACACGGGGTTGCTGTGCGCGATATCTGGTCAAGCTCGCGCAAGGAATTGATCGAGATGACCCCGCCCGACCAATGCGGGCCGAATTATTCCGATCTGGCGCGGCTGGTCCTGGAACGCGCGCGCAATGCCCGTGAAGGCGTGGATCTGATCGCGATGCTGATCGCCGAACATGGTTATTCCTGCTATGGCGGCAATTCCCATATCATCGCAGACCCCGAAGAGGCCTGGGTGGTGATCGAATTCAGTGGCGCGCGCAAGCTCTGGGTCGCTGAAAGGCTGGGGCCGGACAGTATCCGCGCCAGCAGGCCGGGTTATATCGGGATCGTGCCGGATTGCCCGAGTGATGATTTTCTGTTTCCCGATCATTTTATCAGCTTTGCGATTGATCAGGGCTGGTATGATCCCGCGCAAGGGCCATTCGATGTGAATGCGGTCTATGGCGATGGCAAAGGCCGCTGGGAGGGGGTAGCCTGGGTCGAGGACGCCATGCGCCAACGCGCCGCCCGCCCGGAAAAAATTGGGCTTCACGATATGATCTGGGCGATTGCGACAGAACGCCTGACCGGGGATACCGCCGGCTATGGCCAGGTCGTCCCGCTGGTCCATCCCAGCCATGATGCTTTGCGCGTCATGTGGCATGCGCCAGTGGGGGCTGTCACGGCGCCGCTTGTGCCTGTTTTCATGGGGATGACCGAGATTCCGCTGGAATATGGCATGCACCGCTATCTGACCACCGGCGAAAGCGCGCGTTTTCTGGACCCGCGCCATGCGGGGCAAAACGCCGATACGATCAGCCATGTGCCACAAGGTGCCGAAGTCACGCAATCTGCCGTCGCAGTTTACAAGCGCCTCATGCATCTGGCCTTTCAAATGCCAGAGCCATTGCTTGGTGAAACTTATGCCCATTGGCGCAGAGCAGAGCGGTTTTTTGAAATCGAATTGCGAGATGTCACAAAAACAGCAGAGATTTTGCTGGCCCAAAACGAAGACCGGCTGGCGCGACGTTTGTTGACGCTCCAATCATCACTCTGGCTGCAAAATGCTCTTCAAGAGGCGTTGATTTTGGCCGATGCCGCCGAGAAACGTGTGCGCAATAACGGCGCGCTGAATCTAAGCGCTCTGCCAATGAAGCCCGTGCAAATCTGGTGAAAACCGGATCAATCATCCGGCATGGCGGGCTGTGCCGCGCAAGCCAGATTGCACCATATTGCGGTCACTTTTCGACGGTGATCGTGCCGGTGATGATCGTGGTCGCAGCGCTTGGCTGTGGCAGGATCAGCGTGACATTGCCATAGATCCCCGCCGCATCGCTGCCGACAAATTGCCCGCCATGGCCACCGCCCGTGACGGTGGTGGCCGTGCCGTCCACCGCGAAAGACCCCGCAACCATGCCGCTGCCATAGCGATTGGCCGTGATATCTGCGGCTTGCAAGGTGACGTGCCCGGGCAGGGCGCTGCCATCCGCGCCTTGGAAATCCGCGATATGGCCGCTGACCTGATTGGTGGTGAAATTGGCCGTCAAAACGGCGCGCCCGGTGATCGCTGGCAGCGTGCGGGCCACCACCAGATCGCTTCCATTGCTTTGGAACGTGGTTTCCCGCGCATCTGTCGCAAAGGCAGCCGCACCTTGATAGGTGACCGTGCCATTCTGGGGCATCTGGCTGGCGGATGTCTGTCGCAAGACGAAATCATGGTCGTAATAGCTGTTCAGGAACCGCGTTTCGACATTGACCAAGGCGTTAAACGATCCCGCTGGTGCGGGGCTCAGATAGGCCGGGGCGCCGATCACGGCAGCGCCGCCCATACAGCCAGGTAGCAGCGCAAACAGCGCGGCAGAAACAAAACACCAGCGACTCATCACAAAAACCCTAAACCGGCCATGCCGCTGCATGACCGCTTTGGTCTAGACCGGCGATGGACCGGCTGGCAAGGCTATTCCCATTCAATCGTGCCGGGGGGTTTGCTGGTGATATCATAGGTCACGCGGTAGATGCCCGTCACAGCCAGGGTGGGCACCGGCAGGATCACGACGAAAGCCTGCCAGAGGTCATCTTTGCCATTATTGATGCAAACAAAACGCCGCCCCGAGACAGGGCGGCGTTTTGGGTGGGTCAGCGTCCGACGAACACGGTGCCGTTGATCAGTTGCTCCCCGCCTTCGGCGCGCGGGGCAAAGAATCCGATTGTGCCCTCGATCCCGCTTGCGTCTGGTCCGAGGAACCGTCCTGAATGCTGCACGCCGGTGATCGTTTGTGCTGTGCCATTCACCGGATAGGTACCACTCAGGGTGGTGCGGGCATAGGTATTGCCGGTGATGGGGGCGGCGTTCAAGGTCAGTGACCCCGGCAGGGCTGTGTTCGCGGAATCGCGGAATTGATCGATGGTGCCGCTGACAGTGCCGTTTGCGAAATCGGCCACCATCGTGGCACGCGCGGCAATTTGTGGAGCAGGCCGGCGGATCGTGGTATTATTGTTGGTGGTGATAACGGTGGTGGTGCGGTTTCTTGTCGGAAAAGCGGCCATGCCGGCATAGGTGACGCTGCCCAGCGTTGGCATTTCTGCGACCCGTGTTCGGATTTGATTGCCGTTCACGTTATAAAAACGGTTCAGCACGGTCGCTTCTGTATTGCGCAAACCGTCGTACGACCCTTCGGCCGCTAGCGGGATCAGCGTGGGCTGTGGGCTGTTTGGCACAGCAACACCGCCGCCGCCACCGCCGCCACATGCGGCAAGTCCGATGAGTGTGGTGAGAGTTAAAACAAATTTTACTGACATTGGCACATTCCTAAAGTTGAAAAGCTTAAGAAGATTCTCTCTTAAGCTGTAAAACGATAGCAATCACAGGCCATCCATGCAACGAACGACCGCTTTGGTGTTTAATGTCTGGCGGGGATCATTCCCATTCAATCGTGCCGGGGGGTTTGCTGGTGATATCATAGGTCACGCGGTTGATCCCCGTCACCTCGTTGATGATCCGTGTCGCGGTTTCGCCCAGAAAATCATGGGTGAAGGGGTAATAATCCGCCGTCATCCCGTCAACGGATGTGACCGCGCGCAGGGCACAGGCGAAATCATAGGTGCGCCCGTCGCCCATCACGCCCACGGTGCGCACCGGCAGGATCGCGACGAAAGCCTGCCAGATATCATCGTAAAGCCCGTGTTTGCGGATCTGGTCGATGAACACGGCATCGGCCTTGCGCAGGATGTCCAGCTTTTCGCGGGTAATCTCGCCGGGGCAGCGGATCGCAAGGCCGGGGCCGGGGAAGGGGTGACGCCCGATGAAACTGGGCGGCAGGCCAAGTTCGGCCCCCAAGGCGCGGACTTCGTCCTTGAACAATTCGCGCAGGGGTTCGACCAGTTTCAGGCCCATTTTCTCGGGCAGGCCGCCGACATTGTGATGGCTTTTGATCGTCACGGATGGCCCGCCCGAAAACGACACCGATTCGATCACATCGGGATAGAGCGTGCCCTGGGCCAGAAATTCCGCACCTTCGATGCCATTCGCATATTTCTGGAACACGTCGATGAACAGCCCGCCGATGATCTTGCGCTTGGTTTCAGGGTCAGAGACCCCTTCGAGCTTGCCAAGGAACAATTCCTTTTCATCGGCATGGATCAGCGGCATGTTGTAATGGTCGCGGAACATGGTGACGACCTCTTCGGCCTCGCCCTGACGCAACAGCCCGTGATCGACGAAAACGCAAGTCAGCTGGTCGCCGATCGCTTCGTGGATCAGCACGGCGGCGACCGAGGAATCAACGCCGCCCGACAGGCCGCAGATCACCTGTTTATCGCCTACCTGTTCGCGGATCGCGGCGATGGCTTGGTCGCGGTAAGCGCTCATCGTCCAATCGCCGGAAAAGCCTGCGATGCGCACGAAGTTTTCATAAAGCCGCGCGCCATTCGGGGTGTGATGCACCTCGGGGTGGAATTGCACGGCATAAAAATGCCGGTTCACATCCGCCGTGATCGCAAAAGGCGCATTGGGCGAGGTGCCATAGACCGCGAAACCGGGCGCGATGGCGGAGACATGGTCGCCATGGCTCATCCAGACCTGTTCGCGGTCGGTCAAAAACCAGCCTTCGAGCAGGTCGAGCTTTTCGACAGGCGTCACAAAGGCGCGGCCGAATTCGGCGGTGCCATGCCCGCGTTCCACCTTGCCGCCCAGCACATGCATCATGACCTGCTGGCCATAGCAAATGCCCAGGATCGGCACGCCCAGATCAAAGACCGATTTGGGCGGCATCGGCGCGCCTTCGGCAAAAACCGAGGCCGGGCCGCCCGAAAAGATCACCGCCTTGGGCGCGAAATCGGCCAGAAATGCATCCGTTACCTTGTTGAACGGGTGAATTTCGCAATAGACATTCAATTCGCGCAGCCGCCGCGCGATCAATTGTGTCACCTGGCTGCCGAAATCAATGATCAGCAAGCGTTCATATGTGCTGTTTTCCATGCCGCAGTCGGTAAAGCCAGTCGCGCCCTTGCGCAAGAGCAAGACGCGCGTGGGCGATGTCGTTTTCGCTTGTGAAGGGGCGTAAACACGGCAGGGCGGCGGCAGAGGTGGCGGTAGAAAGACCCGAACTTTGCCCAAAGAGGAATCGCCATGTCGGATGCAGCTGTTACTTCACCACGTCGCGCGCGCGGTGGCGGCGGGGCCGCACGGCGGGCCGAACGCACGGCGGTCAGCGTCGAAACCGCGAAATATATCGCGCGCAATATCCCCAATTACGAGGTCTTGACCGAAGAGGCCTTGACCGTGATCGAGGCGAATGCCGAAACCGTGCTGGCTGAAATCGGCGTGAATTTCGTTGATAACCCTGATGCTTTGGCGCGCTGGAAAGCGGCGGGCGCGCAGATTGACGGCGAACGCGTGCGCATCCCGCGCGGGCTGGCGCGCAAGCTCTGTTCCACCGCGCCATCGGAATATGTCCAGCATGCCCGCAACCCCGAACGCAATGTCGTGGTCGGCGGCAAGAATCTGGTGCTGGCCCCGGTTTACGGCCCGCCTTTCGTGCGCGATGCCGCAGGCGGGCGGCGCTATGCGACCATGGCCGATTTCGAAAAATTCGTGAAACTGGCCTATATGTCGAAATGGCTGCATCATTCGGGCGGCACGGTCTGCGAGCCGACCGATGTGCCGGTCAACAAGCGGCATCTGGATATGCTGCTGGCGCATATGGTGCTGAGCGACAAACCCTTCATGGGCTCTGTCACCGAACCCAGCCGCGCCCAAGACAGTATCGAGATGTGCGAAATCCTGTTCGGCGCGGATTTCGTGCGCGACAATACGGTGATGACCTCGCTGATCAATATCAACTCGCCGCTGACTTTTGACAGTATCATGATGGGCGCGCTCGAGGTTTTTGCGCGGCATAATCAGGCCTCGATCATCAGCCCCTTTATCGTCGGCGGCGCGATGGCACCCGTTTCGGTCGCCGGCACGCTGACGCAGGTCTTGGCCGAGGTCATGGCGGGCGTCGCCTATTCGCAATTGATCCGCCCCGGCGCGCCGGTGGTTTTTGGCACTTTCGTGGCCTCGATCGACATGAATTCCGGCGCGCCGACCTTCGGGACGCCAGAGGCCAGCCAGATCACCTATGGCGCGGGGCAGCTCGCGCGGCGCATGGGCCTGCCATACCGCTCTGCGGGGTCGTTCTGCGGCAGTAAACTGCCCGATGCGCAGGCCGCCTATGAAACCGCCAACAGCCTGAATATGGGGCTTTTGTCGGGCGTGAATTTCATGCTGCATGCCTGTGGCTGGCTCGAAGGCGGTCTGGTCGCCAGTTTTGAAAAATTCGTCATGGATGCCGATCAGTTGGGCACATTGCATCATTTCGCGCGCGGCGTGGATATGTCCGAAAACGGGCAGGCGATGGATGCTTTGGCCGAGGTCGGCCCCGGCGGGCATTTCCTGGGCTGCGAACATACGCAATCCAATTTCAAAGCGGCCTTCTGGCGGTCGGATCTGTTCGATTACAAACCCTTCGAGACTTGGGACGAAGAAGGCGCGCGCGATACGGTCGCATTGGCCAGCGCAAGGGTGCAGAAACTGGTCGACACCTATCAGCAGCCCCCCTTGATCCCGAGATCGAGGCGCGGCTGCGCGCCTATGTCGCCGCCAAGAAAGCCTCTATGCCGGATGCTTTCGGCTAAACCGCGCGCAACGCGCTGGCCGAGAGCATCCGCGCCTCGCCGGTGATCGCGATCAGCAATTCAACATGGCGGGCGGGCGAATAATCGCCCGTCTGCGCGCGGCGCTGGTCTTCGACGGCGGCCTCGAGGTCCAGCAGCGCCATCACTGCCGCCGCCGGGCGCGGCAATTTTTCCGTTTTCAACAAACGTGGCAGCATTGTCTCGCGGCGGTAATCATCCGCGCCAAAACGGGCCGCGCGCGCCAGCAGGCTGGGGCGGCGCAGGTTGCGGATCAGGGTCATGACATCAAGCATATTTGGGCCTTTCGGGTAAGATTCTGCCCAGAGCATGGCACAACCCAAACGGGTGTTGCCTATTCATCAAAAGTTAAGAACGCTGCCCTCAGATTTATTTATCCTTTCGTAACAATGATTGACGGACGCAAAGCTGTGTTGACAATTGGGTAACCACACATGTTCAGGTTGAGTCGCCGCCTCTGACAGGCTGCGGGTCTTGCCTGGCTGCGATGGGGACAGGAAAGGAACAGGAAAATGACGGTACGGCCGGGGCCAGAACGGTCCGACACTTACCCCGCTTGGCTGCCCGAGGCAGTCCGCAATTACCTGGTGCATACAGAATCCGGGATGTCGATCCGCGCGCTTGCGCGGGCGCAGGATTGTCACCCCTCGACGGTGCTGCGCCAGGTCCGCAAGCTGGAAATCCGCCGCGATGACCTGCTGATCGACGGCGCGTTGAAATCCCTCTCGGCGCAGGCCAGCGCCGGTCCCCGCCAGCAGCCCAAAGGAGCCGGACCAATGACCCTGGATATCCCGCTGGGCGCGCCCGACCAGGCCGCCCCTCTGACCCAAACCCGCATCAACCATGAGGCACGGCGCATCCTGCGGCGGCTGTGCGAACCGGGGGCAGTGCTGGCGGCGGCGCGCGATATGGCGGCCGCGGTGGTGGTGCGCCAGGACCAATCCGGCGACCAGCTTTGCACGACCAAGGTCGACCGCGAAATTGCCCAGGCGATGGCGCTGAAAGACTGGATCGCCTGCTCCGATCCCGAGGCGCGGGTCGCGCGCTATTTCATCACCCATACCGGGCGCGCCGCATTGCGCCGCTTGACCGCGCAGGATGAAAACCGCGCCGGGGGCTTTGACGACAAACGCGCCACGGCGGCGCGGGATCGCTGCTGGGACATGGTCAGCCTGGGGCGTGAACAGCAAGCGGCACCGCGCTATCATGTCACCGAAAGCCCGCTGGTCGGGCTGGCCCGGCGGCGGGACCGCGACGGGGCGCTGTTCTTGTCGCGCGCGCTTGTCGCCACCGGCGAGCGGCTGCGCGAGGATTTCGAACTGGCGCAGCTGGCAACCGGCGCTGGGGCAGGCTGGGATCAGGCCGCGCTGGGGCAAGTGCCAGTGCTGCAGGCGGATGCGGCCCCGGCGGCCAGGGCCGCTTATGACAGGGTGTGCAGCGCGCTTGCCGATCTCGGCCCCGGCCTGGGCGATGTGGTGCTGCGCTGTTGTTGCCTGCTTGAAGGGCTGGAACAGACCGAAAAGACCATGGGCTGGTCGGCGCGATCTGGCAAGATCGTGCTGCGCATCGCGCTGGACCGGTTGGCGCGGCATTATGCGCAGAATGCGGGGCGCTATGGGCCGATGATCGGCTGATCCCATGCGCAGGCCGCAGGTCCGCCATGCGGGCCATGCTTGGCATTGGACAAATCGCCCCGGCAAGGCTAGCTGTAAGACATGACTTACCGGAGCGAAACCATGTCCCCACGCGATCTAAAGATTCCGGCCCAGCGTCACCCGGAAAAACAGCGCCGCGCGGATGCGCCCCAGCCCAAGAAACCCGATTGGATCAGGGTCAAGGCCCCGACCTCTGAAGGGTATAAAGCCACCCGCGACATCATGCGCGAACATAAGCTGGTCACCGTCTGCGAAGAGGCCGGCTGCCCCAATGTCGGCGAATGCTGGTCACAGGGCCATGCCACGATGATGATCATGGGCGAAATCTGCACGCGGGCCTGTACCTTTTGCAACATCGCCACCGGCAAACCGCCCGAGGCACTGGATGTCTTTGAACCCGGCCGCGTCGCCGATGCGGTCAAGAAACTGGGGCTGAACCATGTGGTCATCACCTCGGTGGACCGCGACGATATCGCCGATGGCGGGGCGGAACATTTCGCCCAGACGATCCGCGCGATCCGCCGCCAATCGCCCGGCACCACGATTGAAATCCTGACCCCCGATTTCATCCGCTGCGATCCCTCCGTGCTGGAAACCGTGGTCGCGGCACGCCCCGATGTGTTCAACCACAATCTTGAAACCGTGCCCGGCCTTTACCCGCAGGTGCGGCCCGGCGCGCGCTATTTCCATAGCCTGCGCCTGCTGCAACGGGTCAAGGAACTGGACCCTGCGATGTTCACCAAATCGGGGATCATGGTGGGGCTGGGCGAAGACAAGCAATCGGTCCAACAGGTGATGGATGATATGCGCGCCGCCGATATCGATTTTCTGACCATCGGGCAATATCTGCAACCGACGCCGAAACACCACCGGGTCGACCGCTTCGTGACGCCCGAAGAATTCGCAGGCTATGAAAAAGCCGCCTATGGCAAAGGCTTCTTGATGGTTTCGGCCACGCCGCTGACCCGGTCGTCCTATCACGCAGGCGATGATTTCGCGCGGCTGCGCGAGGCACGAAACAAAAAGCTCGGCCGCGGCTGACGCCCTGGCTTCTTTTTTCCAAAAATACTCAATAGCGCGAGGCCCCGGATCAAGTCCGGGGCGGGCACCCAGATCAAGTCCGGGGCGCATCGCGGATAGGGCGGCTTACTGCGTGAACCGGACCTTGCCGATATAGGGCAGGTTGCGGTTGCGCTGGCCGTAGTCGATGCCATAGCCCACGACAAATTCATCGGGGATTTCAAAGCCGATCCAATCGGCCTTGAAATCAACCTCGCGGCGGGCGGGCTTGTCCAGCAGCGCGATGCTGCGCAGCCGTGCGGGATTGCGTGACAACAGGAATTTGGTGACATGGGCCAGCGTATGGCCGGTATCAACGATATCCTCGACCACCAGCACGTCACGCCCTTCGATCTGGCCGCGCAGATCCTTGAGGATCCGCACCTCGCGGCTGCTGGTCATGCCGTCGCCATAAGATGATGCTTCCAGAAAATCGACCTCGACCGGCAGATCCAGCTCGCGCACCAGATCGGCGATAAAGACGAAAGAGCCGCGCAACAGCCCCACGACCACCAGCTTGTCGGTGCCGGCAAATTCGGTCGCGATCTCGCGGGCTAGGCTTTCGATCCGCGCCGCGATGGATTTGGCGCTGATCATCTGGTCGATGACATAGGGGGGATGGTCGGTGGGCATGGCTGTCTCCGGTCTTTGGCTGCGCCGTTGTGCCGCAAATCCCCGGCTGCGACAATCCATGCCGCGGCTTTCTGGACCAAAGCCCTTGAAACCGGCCGCGTTTTGGCCGACATCGCGCACGAGAGGGGCCAGACCATGCCACAACATTCCGAAACCCGCGTGCTGCCGTTTTCCGCAGACCAGATGTATGCCCTTGTGGGCGATGTCGCCAATTACCCCAAATTCCTGCCCTGGACGGCGGCCGCCCGCATCCGCGAGACCAAGGATCACGGCGATCATCTGGTGATGCTGGCCGATCTGGTGATTTCCTTCAAAGTCTTTCGCGAAACTTTCGGCTCCAAGGTCACGCTCTGGCCCGAGATCAAGCGGATCGACACCGCCTATCTGGACGGCCCGTTCAAACATATGGAAAGCCAGTGGAATTTCCGCGATGTGGACGGCGGCTGCGAAGTGTCGTTCTTTGTGGATTTCGAATTCCGCAACCGGTTGTTGCAGGGGGCTGCGGGCATGTTTTTCAACGAGGCGATGCAGCGGATCGTGCGCGCCTTTGAACGCCGCGCGCAGGATCTTTACGGCGCCAGCGCCGCCAGCAGCAATCCCAAGGCGTGATCCCGGGCGGCGCTGCGCACCTGCGCGCGCCCCAAGGGACCGAATTCGACCGTCTGGGTGGTGCAGCTATCCCGCATGGCAAGGCCGAAACAGACGCGGCCTTCGGGTTTATGCTCTGATCCGCCGGGGCCTGCGATGCCGGTGATCGCAACCGCCAGCGTCGCAGTGGAATGGGCCAGCGCCCCTTGCGCCATTTCGCCTGCCACCTCTTCGGACACCGCGCCATGGGCGTCGAGCGTGCTTTGCCGCACACCCAGCATCTGCATCTTGGCGGCATTGGTATAGGTCACGAAGCCGCGGTCAAACACGGCGGAACTGCCCGCCACATCGGTCAGCGCCGCACTGACCATGCCGCCTGTGCAGCTTTCGGCGGTGGCGATCAGGATGCCGCGCGCTTTTGCGGCCGTCAGGATCGCCGCTGCCGTCACAGCAGCACCAGATGGAACAAAGCGGCCAAAGCCACGACACCGATGGCCGCGAAAAAGCCCGCGATCACATCATCCAGCATCACGCCCGTGGGGCCATGCATCCGGTCGGCCCAGCCGATGGGCCCCCATTTGGTAATGTCAAACAGCCGGAACAGCACAAAGGCCGCGACCCAGCCGGGCCAGAGTGCCAGCAGGTCCGCATCGCGCATCGCGGCACCAAAGACGACAGGCAGCAAGGCGACCCATTGGCCTGCGACCTCGTCGATCACGATCTCGGAGGGGTCGTGGTCGGCCTTGCCAGCGGTTTGCACCCCCGTCGCCCAATGGCCAAGGCCATAGGCCAGCAGGATTCCCGCAACCAGCGCCCAAGGACCGGCCAGCATGACCAGCGCCCAAGCAACGGGCAGGGCGGCAAGCGAGCCCCAAGTGCCGGGGGCAGGGCGCAGATGGCCGATATAAAAGAATGTGGCGATGATCCTGCTCATGGTTTCACCAAGGTCACGGTTGCCAGCGCGGCGATGCCTTCCTCGCGGCCGGTAAAGCCCAAGCGTTCGGATGTGGTGGCTTTGACGCTGATCCTGTCCGCGTCCAGCCCCATGATGGCGGCAAGGGCGGCTTTCATCGCGCCTTGATGCGGGCCGATCTTGGGATATTCGCAGACCAAGGTGCAATCGACATTGCTGATCTGATAGCCTGCATCCTGCGCCAGACCAACCGCATGGCGCAGGAAAATATGGCTTTTAGCGCCTTTCCATTGCGGATCGGATGGCGGGAAATGCTGGCCGATATCGCCCTTGCCCAGCGCGCCATAGATCGCATCGGTCACGGCATGCATGCCGACATCGGCGTCCGAATGCCCTTGCAGGCTGCGCCCATGCGGGACCTTGACCCCGCAAAGCCAGACATGATCGCCCGGCCCGAAACGGTGCACGTCATAGCCATTGCCACATCTGATATCCATCTCTTGCCTCATCAAGCGTGCCGCGCGGGCAAAATCATCCGGTGTCGTGATCTTTATATTGCTTTCATCGCCCGCCACGATGGCCACGTCCAGCCCTGCGGCGCGGGCCACGGCCACATCATCGGTGGCGTCATCCTGCTGCGCCTGATGCGCGGCCAGCAGCGGGGCCAGCTGAAACCCCTGCGGCGTCTGCGCGCGGTAGAGCCCGTCGCGGGGATGCACCCCGGTCACCAGATCGCCCGCGCCATGCCATAACGTATCGGTCACCACCACCGCCGGGGCAGCCCCTTGATGGGTGCCAAGCGCCGCCAGCACCCGGTCGATGATCGCGGCACTGACCAGCGGGCGCGCGGCATCATGGATCAACACGCGGCTGGTCCCCGCAGGCACCGCGGCCAGCCCCGCCATCACGCTGGCCTTGCGCGTGGCCCCGCCCGCGACAACCTGCGCTGCGGGCGTGTCGCGCCAGATATCGCTGGCCAGATCGTCCGGATGCAGCACCAGCACCAGATGCGCGACGTCAGGATGATCCGCGAAAGGCTGCATCGCCCGCGCGGCAATGCTGCGCCCGCCAAGGCATTGCCATTGCTTGGGAATGTCGCCGCCTGCGCGGCTGCCGCGGCCTGCGGCGACGATGATGGCGGTGGTGGTCATGGCGGTTCCGTGGTTGTTTGGCTTGGTGTAAGCCGCTGCGCCCTGCGGTGCAATTCGTCTCTTTGTCAGGCGCTTTGACTAATTTTTAAGCATATGCTTTTAATGCGTGATAATCCTATGCGTCTGACGTTGTGATGTGGTGCTTTCCGGCTTACTCACGCAGCAGCGCTTACCCTTTAGGCAGATGTAGTATCTTTTGACCGAAACAACCGCCATCCTTCTTGACCGGGTCCGTTTGCAACCGCCCGTCGCCCTTGCGCCGCTGGCGGGGATCACTGATCTGCCGTTCCGGCAATTGGTGGCCTCTTTCGGGGCGGGCTGGGTCGTCAGCGAAATGGTCGCCAGCCAGGAAATGGTGCAGGCCAAGCCCGGCGTGCGCGAAAGGGCGGAACTGGGCTATGACCAGGCCGGCACGGCCGTGCAGATCGCGGGCCGCGAGGCGCATTGGATGGCCGAGGCCGCCCGCATGATCGAAGCCAATGGCGCCGCGATGATCGACATCAACATGGGCTGTCCCGCGAAAAAGGTCACCAATGGCTATTCCGGGTCGGCCTTGCTGCGCGACCCCGACCACGCCTTGCGGCTGATCGATGCGGTGGTGAAAGCGGTGAAACTGCCCGTGACGCTGAAAACGCGGCTGGGCTGGGACCATGATTGCCTGAATGCCGCCGATGTGGCGCGCCGCGCGCAGGATGCGGGCATCAGGCTGGTCACGATCCACGGGCGCACGCGCTGCCAATTCTACAAAGGCGCTGCCGATTGGGCCGCGATCCGCCAAATCAAGGATGCGGTCAGCATCCCCGTCATCGCCAATGGCGATATCACCGGGGCAGAGGCCGCGAAAAAGGCGCTGGCGCTGTCGGGGGCCGATGGCGTGATGATCGGGCGCGGCGCGCAGGGGCGGCCTTGGGTGCTGGCGCAGGTCGCGGCGCGGCTGCATGGCACGGCCTTGCCAGTGGTGCCGCAGGGCGCAGCCTTGGTCGATATGGTCGCATGCCATTACAGCGCGATGCTGTCGTTCTACGGGCTGGATCTGGGGCGGCGTGTCGCGCGCAAACATCTGGGCTGGTATATGGATGCGGCTGGCACGCCCATTCGTCTGCGCAAGGCGATCCTGACGCATGACAACCCCGACGCGGTGCTGCGCGATCTGGCGGATGCTTTGGCGATGCAGGTGGCCGCATGATTCAAGATACCGCACTTTGGTCGTCGCTGCCGGTGCCGGCGCTGCTGCTGGACGGCGAGGATACGATCATCCTAAGCAATCCTGCGGCGGAAAGTTTCCTGAACCTGTCCACACGGTCGCTGATCGGCCAGCGGATCTGGGAAAAGGTGATGATCGACGCCCCGCTAGAGGCGCCTTTCGCCCGCGCGCGCCAGAACCGCACGTCGCTGTTCGTGAATGATGTCGATGTCGGCAGCGGGGAAAACCCGCCAATGATGTGCAATCTGCAATTCACCCCGCTGCAAGGCAGCGATGACGTGATGATCGTGATGATCAGCCCGCGCGAGATTGCCAGCCGTGTGACGCAGAACCATTCCTCGGCCAAGGCGGCGAAATCTGCGATCGGCATGGCCGAAATGCTGGCCCATGAAATCAAGAACCCGCTGGCGGGGATCACCGGGGCGGCGCAGCTTTTGTCGATGGGGCTGAATAGCGAAGACCGCGAATTGACCGATCTGATCGTCGAGGAAAGCCGCCGGATCGTCAAATTGCTGGAACAGGTCGAACAATTCGGCAATCTGCGCCCGCCGCTGCTTAAGCCGGTGAATATCCATGATGTGCTGGACCGCGCGCGGCAATCGGCCTCGGTCGGGTTCGGCGCGCATATGCTTTATATCGAGGATTATGATCCCTCTCTGCCGCGCACCATGGCGGATGCGGATCAGCTGTTGCAGGTGTTTTTGAACCTGCTGAAAAACGCAGCCGAGGCCAATAAGGACGGCGGCGCGATCCGGCTGCATACGTTTTACGACACCTCTTTGCGGGTGCGGCGCACCGATGGCACCCAATCGCGGCTGCCCCTGCAGATCGAGATTATCGACGATGGCCCCGGCCTGCCGCCTGCCATCGCGGGCGATGTGTTTGAACCTTTCGTATCGGGCAAGGAAAACGGCACCGGCCTTGGGCTGGCGCTGGTGTCGAAACTGATCGGGGATGGTGGCGGGTGGATCACGGTGGATTCGGTGCCGGGGCGCACCTGTTTCCGCATCTCGTTGCCGCTTGCGCCCAAAGAGACTGAAACAGGAGAAGATTGATGGACGGGACAATTCTGGTTGCCGATGATGACCGCACGATTCGCACCGTCCTGACACAGGCCCTGACGCGGGCGGGCTGCAAGGTCCATGCCACGTCCTCGCTGGTGACGCTGATGCGCTGGGTGGATGAGGGCAAGGGCGATCTGGTGATTTCCGATGTCGTCATGCCCGATGGCAACGGGCTGGATCAACTGCCGAAAATCGCCGCCCTGCGCCCCGGTCTGCCGGTGATCGTGATTTCGGCGCAAAACACGATCATGACCGCCATTCAGGCCGCCGAGGCGGATGCCTATGATTACCTGCCCAAACCCTTTGATCTGCCCGATCTGATGAAACGCGCCGCGCGCGCGCTGGAAACCAAACGCCGCGCGGGGATTTCGCGCGCCCCGGATATGGCGGCCTCGGAACAGGCCGGTGATCTGCCGCTGGTCGGGCGCACCGGTGTCATGCAGGCGCTTTACCGCTTGGTCGCGCGGGTGATGAACACCCAGCTGCCGGTGCTGATCACCGGCGAAAGCGGTACTGGCAAATCCCTGATCGCGCGCGCCGTGCATGATTTTTCGGACCGGCGCAGCCTGCCGTTTATCGTTGTCGCCCCCGCTGATCTGGATGGGATGGACGGGCCATCCACGATCCTGTCGCGCGCGCGCGGCGGCACGATCCTGTTTGACGAGGTCAGCGACCTGACCGAGGCGGATCAGGCGCGGATCGTGCGGATGCTGGACAGTCTGGGCGATAACGCGCCGCGCATCATGGCCACATCGCAAAACGACCTGATGGCCCGCATGGAAGAGGGGTCTTTCCGCGAAGACCTGTTCTACCGTCTGGGCGGCGTCACTGTCGCGGTGCCATCCTTGCGCGAAAGGGTGGATGATATCCCGCTTTTGGCCGAACATTTTCTGGCCCGCGCCGAACGCGAAGGCGCGCCCGCCCGCCGCTTTGGCCAAGCCGCCATCGATATGGTGCGCGCCTATAGCTGGCCGGGCAATGTGCGCCAGCTGGAAAATGCCGTGCGCCGTCTGGTCTTTACCGCCGCCGAGGAAGAGATTTCGCGCGCCGAGGTGGAAATGGTGCTGGGCAACCAGCCCGCGATCGAGCCTTTGCGCTCTGGCGGGGAGGGTGAAAAACTCTCGGCCAGCGTGGGCAAGCATCTGCGCCGCTATTTTGACCTGCATGGCGGGGTGCTGCCGCCACCCGGCCTTTACAACCGCATCCTCAAAGAGGTCGAAGGACCGCTGATCGAAATCGCCCTGGATGCCACCGGCGGCAATCAGGCGAAATGCGCCGATCTGCTGGGGATCAACCGCAATACTTTGCGCAAGAAGATCACAGACCTTGATATCCGCGTGACACGCCGCCGCAAATTGATGTAAAAGCGCAACAGAACCGTGGCCTTCCTGCGTCAGCAGGCGGGGCACCACGGCAAATGCGGTCATGCGGGGGGCGTCCCCGCCTCAATCAAAGGCGGCACGCGTGCAGCGTACCCTTCTGAGAACGGATTTCACGCGACTGGGCCGCTGGTTCCGGCAGCGGCATGTGCAAAATGCGCTGACGCTGACGCTATTGCTCTGCGCGCCGGTGCTGGCGGGGCTGACCTATTGGGTGGTCGGGCCGTTGGGGCAGGGGACATCCTCGCGCGCTTTGCAGGTGATGCTGCTGATCGACCTTGTCTATATCCTGATCGTCATGGCGCTGGTGATGCGGCTGGTCGCCCGGATGATCGCGGCACGGCGCGCGAAATCGGCCGGATCGCGGCTGCATCTGCGGCTGACCAGCGTTTTTGCGGTCTTTGCGCTGATCCCCACCGTGCTGGTCGCGGTGTTTTCGGTGCTGTTGCTGTCGGTGGCCTTGGACGGGCTGTTTTCGGAACCTGTGGGCAATGTGCTGCGCACCTCGCTGACCACCGCGCAGGCCTATGAGGATGAACATATTCAGGACCTGACCCGCGATGCGCAGGGGCTGGCCGCCTATCTGAACCGCGAACGCCAGCGCGATCTGTTCATGGATGACGGCGATCTGCGGCTGGCCTTGGGCGAGGTGCAGGGCCAGATCGACCGCGGGTTAAGCGAGGCTTTTGTCATCGACAGTGCCGGGACCATCGCGGCGCGGGCGGTCGGGTCTTATGAATTCGATTACGAACGCCCCGGCGCCGATGATTTCGCCCGCGCGCGCGCCGAACGGCTGGTGATTTTCGAGGATGCCGAGAATAACGAATTCCGTGCGCTGATCCCGCTGGAAACCTTTCCCGACCGGTTTCTTTATGTCACCCGCGATGTGGATGGCAATGTGCTGGCCTTGCTGGATGAAACCACCGAAACGGTGCAGCAATATGAACAGCTGGCCAGTGACCGGGGGCGGATGTTGTTCCAGTTCGGGCTGCTTTATCTGGGCTTTGCGCTGATCCTGATCCTGGGGGCGGTCTGGGGCGGGCTGTGGTTTGCCGAACGGTTGTCGCGGCCGATCGGGCGGCTGGTCTCGGCGTCGCAGCGCGTCGGGGCAGGCGATCTGGATGTGCGCGTGATCGAGGATGAAGGCGATGACGAGATTTCGCAATTAGGCCATTATTTCAACCAGATGACCGGCCAGCTGCATGGCCAGCGCGAGGCTTTGTTGAACAGCAACCGCATGTCCGAACGGCGCAGGCGGCTGTTTGATTCGGTGCTCAGCTCTGTGACATCGGGGGTTGTGGGGCTGGATGCGGATGGGCGCGTGGCCTTTGTGAACCCGTCGGCGCGGCGGCTTTTGTCGGTCAATGACGACAGCGCGGATCATTCGCTCTCGGTCGCCGTGCCGGAATTTGCCGCCCTTTTTGAACAGGTCCGCCAATCGGGCAACGAGTCTGTGCAGGACCAGATCAACCTGATCCGCAAAGGCCAGCAAGAAAGCCTGCTGGTGCGCATGTCGCCGCGGCGCACCGAACGTGGCGCGCTTGAAGGTTATGTGGTGGCTTTTGACGATGTGACCGATCTGGTCAGTGCGCAGCGCATGGCCGCTTGGGGCGATGTCGCCCGCCGCATCGCGCATGAGATCAAGAACCCGCTGACCCCGATCCAGCTGTCCGCCGAACGGATCAAGCGCAAATTCCGCGCGCAGGTCGGTGACGATGCCGAGGCGCTGGACCAGATGACCGATGTGATCGTGCGCCAAACCAATGATTTGCGCCGGATTGTTGACGAATTTTCCAAATTCGCGCGGATGCCCGAACCGGTGCTGGTGCTCAATGATCTGAAAAAGGTGGTGGCCGATGCGATCACCCTGCAACGCGCAGGCCAGCCGCAGGTCAAGATCACCAGCGATCTGCCAGGTGATGCGGTGCTGGCCGATATGGATGCGACGATGATCTCGCAGGCCTTGCTGAACCTGATCAAGAACGCAGGCGAAGCCACGGAAACCTATATCGAAAAACACGGCGCCACAGATTACGCGCCGCAGATCAAGGTCGCCATGCAGCAAGAGGCCAACCGCGTCAGCATCACGATTTCCGACAATGGCATCGGCCTGCCCGAAGACCGCGCGCGCCTGTTTGAACCCTATGTGACGACGCGCGACAAAGGCACCGGGCTTGGCCTTTCTATTGTCAAAAAGATCATCGAAGAACATGGCGGCACGCTGATCCTGACCGATGCCGCGATCTTTGCGGGCAATAGCCACGCAGGCGCGCAGGCGGTGATCCATCTGCCGGCGGTGCAGCGATTGAACGAAAAAGCAAGAATTCCAGCATGAGGACGATATGGGCGATATCCTGATCACAGATGACGAACGCGATATCCGGGAATTGATTTCCGATATCCTGCGCGACGAAGGGTTCACCACGCGGCTGGCGGGCACGTCGGATGAATGCATGGCGCAGATCGCGGCAGAGGTGCCGGCGCTGATGATCCTCGACATCTGGCTCAAAGACAGCAGCATGGACGGGATCGATATCCTCAAGACCGTCAAACGCGACCATCCCGATGTGCCGATCGTGATCATCTCGGGGCATGGCAATATCGAGATCGCGGTCGCGGCGATCAAGCAGGGGGCGTATGATTTCATCGAAAAGCCGTTTAATATCGACCAGTTGATGGTCGTTATTCGCCGCGCGATGGAAACCGCGCGCCTGCGCCGCGAAAACAGCGAACTCAAACGTGGCGAGGGTGTCCATGCCGAAATGATCGGTGAAAGTGCGGCTTTTCGGATGTTGAAATCGCAGCTGGACAAGGTGACGAAATCCAATGGCCGCGTGATGCTGACCGGCCCTGCGGGTGCGGGCAAGGAAATCGCCGCGCGCTATATCCATGCCAATTCCGCCCGCGCCAATGCGCCTTTCGTGACCGTCAGTTCCGCCACCATCGCCCCCGACCGCATGGAAGAGGTGCTTTTCGGCCGCGAGGATGCGGGCCGCGGGATCGAACCCGGCCTGCTGGAAGAGGCCAATGGCGGGGTGATCTATTTTGACGAAGTCGCCGATATGCCCTTGGGCACGCAGTCGAAAATCCTGCGGGTTCTGGTGGATCAGCGGTTCCAGCGCGTGGGCGGCACCGATAAGGTGCAGGTCGATCTGCGCGTGATTTCCAGCACCAACCGCGATCTTTCAGCCGCGATCGTGGCAGGCGTGTTCCGGCAGGAATTATATCACCGCCTGAATGTCGTGCCCATCGCGGTCCCGTCGCTGGAAGAACGGCGCGAGGATATCCCCGTGCTGGCGGAACATTTCATCACGCTGTTCAACACGGCCCAAGGGCTGCCTTTGCGCAAATTGGCCGATGATGCGCGCGCGCTGTTGCAGACGATGCATTGGCCGGGCAATGTGCGCCAGTTGAAGAACGTCATGGAACGTGTTCTGATCCTTGGTGAAAGTCGCGGTGACATCTCCGCGCGCGAATTGCCCTCGACCGAGGAAAACACCGACGATTCCGGCCGGATCGTGCTGGCAGGCGGGCTGGCCACGCTGCCCCTGCGCGAGGCGCGCGAATTGTTCGAACGCGAATATCTGCTGACCCAGATCAACCGGTTCGGCGGCAATATCAGCCGCACGGCCTCTTTCGTGGGGATGGAACGCTCGGCGCTGCATCGCAAGCTTAAATCGCTGGGCGTGGTGACCACATCGAAATCGGGCGGCCGTGTCGCCTATATCGACGGTGATCTTGCATGAAAGTCATCATTTGCGGCGCAGGGCAGGTCGGGTGGCAGATCGCGCGCCATCTGTCGGGCGAACAAAACGACGTCACCGTCGTGGATAACAACCCCGAATTGGTGCGCCGTGCCACCGATACGCTGGATGTGCAGGGCGTGACCGGCTTTGCCAGCCATCCCGATGTGCTGGAACGGGCAGGGGCGCGCGATGCCGATATGGTGATCGCCGCCACCTATTCGGACGAGGTCAATATGGTCACCTGTCAGGTCGCCCATTCGGTCTTTGCCGTGCAGCGCAAGATCGCGCGGCTGCGCGCGCAGACCTATCTGGACCCCGCCTACGGCGATCTTTACCGCAAGGACCATCTGCCCATCGATGTGGTGATTTCCCCCGAACGCGAAGTGGCCGAGGCCGCCTTGCAGCGCCTTGCCGCCCCTGCCGCCTTTGATACCGAAAGTTTTCTAGACGGGCGGGCGCAATTGCTGGGGATCACGATTGCCGATGATTGCCCCGTGATCAACACGCCGCTGCGCCAGCTGACGGATCTGTTTTCGACCCTGCGCGCCATTGTCGTGGGCATCCGCCGCGAGGGGCGCTTGTTCGTTCCCTCTGCCGGGGATCAGATCTTCGCGGGCGATGAATGCTATCTGTTCACCCATACCGAGGATTTGAACCGCACGCTGGAAATCTTTGGCAAGACGCAGTCGAAACAGGAACGGATCGTCATTATCGGCGGCGGCAATGTCGGGCTTGGCGTGGCGCTGGCGCTGGAATCGCGTTCTGAACGGGTCCGCGTCAAAGTGGTCGAGAAAGACCGCACCGCCGCCGAACGCGCCGCTGATGCGCTCGACCGGACCATTGTGCTGCATGGCGACGGGCTGGATACCGCGCTGCTGGACGAGGCCGGGATCATGAATGCCGATGCCGTGCTGGTGGTCACAGATGACGATAAAACCAACCTGCTGGCCGCTGTGCGCGCCAAGGAAATGGGCTGTGCCATGGCGATCTGTCTGGTCAATGACCCGACGCTGGTGCCGCTGATGGGGCCGCTGGATATCGACGCCTATATCAACCCGCGCGCCACGACGGTCAGTTCCATCCTGCGCCATATTAGGCATGGCCGGGTGCGCAATGTCTATTCCATCGGCGATGCCGAGGCCGAGGTGATCGAGGCGCAGGTTCTCAGCACCTCGCCCATCGCGGGCCAGAAGATCAAGGATATCGATTTCCCCGAAGGCACGTTGATCGGCGGCATGATGAAGGAAGGCAAGGTGATCCGCCCCACCGCCGAGACCAGGATCGAAGAAGGCGATGTCATCGCCATTTTCGCCATGACCGCCGATGTCCCAGAGGTGGAACGGCTGTTGCAGGTCAGTATCGACTTTTTCTGATGCAGTGGATCATCCGCCTTCCGTTCTTTGTGGTGCTGATGGGGCTGGGCGCCATCGCCATGCTGCTGCCCGCCGCCCATGCCGCCGTGGTCGAGGATTTCACCACGATGCGGGTGTTTTTCTACGGCTTCATCCTGTTTTCGGTGCTGACGCTGCTGATCGGGCTGACCATGTCGGGCTATGCCCCCGCCAATATCGCGCGCAGCCAGCTGATCGGCTTGCTGGCCGCCTTTTCGGTGCTGCCCTTGATGTTCGCGCTGCCCTTCTACGAGGCGGTGGGCAATACCAGCTTTCTGGATGCCTGGTTCGAAATGGTGTCAAGTTTCACCACCACCGGGGCAAGCGTCTATCCGGGCGGGGCTGATCTGACACCCTCGCAGCATCTGTGGCGGTCGATGGTGGGCTGGCTGGGCGGGCTGCTGGTCTGGATCACGGCTGTGTCAATCTTTGCCCCGATGAACCTTGGCGGCTTCGAGGTCCGCGCCACCGCCGCCGTCGGGCGCGGGGCCACCGGCAGTTTCACCCAGATCGGCGCGGTCGCTGACCCGTCTGAACGGCTGGTGCGCTATACGTTGGCGCTGACGCCGGTCTATGCCGGGCTGACCGCGATGCTGTGGATCGGGCTGGTGATCCTGGGCGAGCGGCCCTATATCGCGCTGGCCCATGCGATGGCGGTGCTGTCCACATCGGGGATCACGCCGATTGGCGGGCTGGCTTTCGCGGCCTCGGGCTTTCTTGGCGAATTGCTGATCTTTGCGTTTTTCGTCTTTGCCCTGTCGCGGCTGACCTTTTCGCGCGGGCTGGCAGGGGAACGCCGCCAGCGGCTGTGGCATGATCCCGAATTCAAGACCGCGCTGGTGCTGATCGGGCTGGCGACGGCGGCGCTGTTCTTGCGGCATTTCTTCGGTGCGAGCGAAGGGCAGGCCGATTTCAACCTGCCCGACATGCTCAGCGCGCTTTGGGGGACGCTGTTTTCGGTGACTTCTTTCCTGACGACGACAGGGTTTGAATCGCAATATTGGGGCGCGGCGACAGATTGGTCGCGGCTGTCCACGCCGGGGCTGTTCCTGATCGGGCTGGCGCTGATCGGGGGCGGGGTGGCCACCACCGCCGGCGGGGTGAAACTGCTGCGGATCTATGCGCTGTTCCGGCATCTGGAACGCGAACAGGAACGGTTGCTGTCGCCCTCATCGGTGGGCGGCGGCGGGCGCGATGCGCGGCGCATCCGGCGACAGGGCGCGCATATCTCTTGGGTGTTCTTCATGCTTTTCGCGATCAGCATCGCGGCGGTGATGCTGCTTTTATCGCTGACCGGCGTGGCGTTTGAAACTGCCATGGTCCTGACCGTTGCGGCCCTGTCAACAACCGGCCCGCTGGCCGTGGTTGCCGCCGAAACGCCCATTTTCTATGCCGATCTGCCCGATGCCGCCAAGATGGTGCTGGCCGGGGCCATGGTGCTGGGCCGGCTCGAGACGCTGGCGATCATCGCACTTTTCAACCCCGAGATCTGGCAACGCTAGGCGCGGGGGGCTTTGCATTTTTGGGGCTGGAAACTCTGTGCCCGGCACGACATACTGGCAGCCAGACCGCAAGGCCGGAGCACGGCCATAAAAACAAGAAAAATGACAAAGGATGTCGTCATGGCCGCCGATAAAGCAAACCTGCAAGATGCATTTCTGAACCATGTCCGCAAGACAAAGGTGCCGGTCACGATCTTTCTGGTGAATGGTGTCAAATTGCAGGGTGTGATCACCTGGTTCGACAGCTTCTGCGTCTTGCTGCGCCGCGATGGTCAATCACAGCTGGTCTATAAAAGCGCGATTTCCACGATCATGCCAGCGCAGCCGATCAGCCTTTATGAAGGCGAAGAATAGCTTTGCTCGAACACGACAAGCCCGTCACGCGGGCCTGGGTGCTGCACCCTGAACTGAAATCCGATCACAGCCGCCGCGCCCCGGTGCCGGCGCTGGCCGAAGCGGTGGCGCTAGCCGCGGCCTTGCCCGACCTTGATGTCGTCGGCGCCGAGATCGTGCGCCTGCCAAAATTGCATGCGGGCAAATTATTCGGCAAAGGCAAGATTGCAGAACTCAAGGACAGGCTGACGGCGGCCGATGTGGAACTGGTGCTGGTCGATGGGCCGGTCACGCCCGTGCAACAGCGCAATCTGGAAAAGGATTGGGGGGTCAAACTGCTGGACCGGACCGGGCTGATCCTGGAAATCTTCAGCGACCGTGCGCGCACCTCCGAAGGCGTGTTGCAGGTCGAAATGGCGGCTTTGTCCTATCAACGCACCCGGCTTGTGCGGGCCTGGACCCATCTTGAACGCCAGCGCGGTGGGCTTGGCTTTGTGGGTGGCCCCGGCGAAACCCAGATCGAGGCGGATAGGCGCGCCATCGACGATCAATTGGTGCGTCTGCGCCGCCAGCTGGAAAAGGTGGGTAAAACCCGCGCGCTGCACCGCGCATCCCGCGCCAAAGTGCCGTTCCCGATCGTGGCATTGGTGGGCTATACCAATGCGGGCAAATCCACCTTGTTCAACATGCTGACCGGCGCGGATGTGCTGGCCAAGGATATGCTTTTCGCCACCCTTGACCCCACGATGCGCAAGATCACCCTGCCCACGGGCGACGAGGTGATCATGTCCGATACGGTGGGGTTCATCTCTGATCTGCCGACCGAATTGGTCGCCGCCTTCCGCGCCACATTGGAAGAAGTGCTCGACGCCGATCTGATCCTGCATATCCGCGATATCAGCCATGACCAGACCGAGGAACAGGCGCGCGATGTCATGGCGATCCTGCAAAAACTGGGCGTCGCCGAAAACGCGCCCCTGATCGAGGTCTGGAACAAGGTCGATCTGCTGCAAGGCGAAGCCTATGAAAGCCGCGTCAATCAGGCCGCGCGCACCGAGGATCTTTTCGCGGTCTCGGCGCTAAATGGCGAAGGCATGGCCGCCCTGCTGGCCGCGATCCCTGAAAAGCTCAAAGACCCGCGCGCAGAACAGGTCCTGACCCTGACCTTCGCCGAAGGGCGCAAACGCGCCTGGCTCTTCGAGGCCGGCATCGTCACCGATGACCAGCAGACAGAAGACGGTTACCGGATGACAGTGCTGTGGACCGCGCTGCAACAGGAACGGTTCAACCGCCTGTAACATCATCTTCCGAGCCCAAATATCCCCGCCGGAGGCATAAAAGTTCTATTCCGCGCTCTCCACCGGCACCAATGTCGTGATACCCACAGCCGCCGCACGGGCCAGATCGGGGTCGAGCGACATAGGGATATATTCACCGCGCCGCCATAATTCGCCCAGATTGTCGTAATAGCGCGACAGCGGATGGCCCGATTGGCCGGTGGCGGAAATGAACACCGAACTATCGGGATCGGCGAAATCATAAACGCCGCGATAACCCGCCGCATGCACATTCTGGAACGGCGCAGGGCCGGTGCCACGGGTGCGGCCGCGCATCAGCGTATTATCGCCGCCGCTGGTGGATTGGCGGATATTGACGATCCAGCCCAGGATCGGGGTCGTGCCCAGCACCGGATGATCATGCATCGCCTCATGGGCATTGCCCCAGCGGACAGCCTCGACCGCTTTGCCTTGGGTCTCGGTGATCCAGATCAGCGCCTCGTCCAGCGCTTGGCGCGCGATATCGGCGCAGGTCTCGACCGGGGCGGATTGGATCACGTCGCACCAGATGGATGCGCCGTCGATATCGCGGAAAATCCGTTCCAGAAACACCGGGTCCAGATGGGTGAATTCGGCCGCCAGCGGCCCCAGCTCGTCCCGGATCACCCGCGCCTGAAAGGCCCGTGCCCAAGCGGCATAGATCAAGGGTTCGGGCAGATGTTCGTTCATCTCGCCATTCCAGGCGGCCAGCAATTCCAGCGCGATCTGGCGGCGGCGTTCGGGCGTGCCGTCAGGGGCGGCATCGCCGGTGAACCACAGATCGGCCCCCATGAAGGTCAGCAAGGTGCGCGCGGTGAAACTGACACTATCCAGCTGCGCCTCGATGAAACTGTCGCGGGTATGAACCTCGCGCGCCTGCATCAACCGCCGCCAGCGGATCACGCGCTGGGTGTCGCCCCAGTCAAAGGATACATGGCGCGGAAAGGGCCGGTCGATCATCTTGTTATTGGTATTGCCGACGATCCCGCCTGCGGGGTTCACGAAACGGGGGTTGTCTTCATAGGGGAAAATGCCTTGCCAGCGGTTTTGCGGCAGATAGCCGAAACTGGGATAGCGCCCCTGGCTTTGATGCGCCGCATCGCGGATCGGCATGGCACCGATGGTCTGCATCGCCACGCGGTTGCGGTCGGCCAGCGTGATATTCTGCGCAGGTGCGACATGCAATTGCCCCGCCGCAATCGCCTGATCGACATTGCGCGCGCGCATCAGCGCCATGGCCGCCGACATTGACGTATCCGCTGGCGATAGCGCGGTCCAGCCGATGGCGGTGACATGGCCGGGGGGGGTGATCGTGCCCAGATCGAATTGATCCCCCGGCATCACCGGCCCGTTCTGGGTCCAGCGCAGGCGGATCGTGACGGCGGGCGCATCTTTGACGGTGATGATCGCATCGCGGGTCCGGAAATTTTCCCAGCCATCAAGCCCGCGATATTCGGCGGGATTGGCGGGGTTCACCTCTTCGAGAAACACATCCTGATCATCGACATTGGCCGTGGTCAGCCCCCAGCCCAGATTGGCGCTGCGCCCTGTCAGCACCACCGGTACACCGGGGATTGTGCCACCGATCACGCCGCCATCCGCAAGGTCAAGCCGCGCCAGAAACCAGATACTGGGTGCGGTCAGCCCCAGATGCGGGTCATTGGCCAGCAGGGTCGATCCCGTCGCAGACCGCGTCGCATTGGCGGCCCAGGCGTTCGACGCCCCCGCAAAAGCCCGCTGCGGCACCGGCATCAGCGGATCATGGGCCATGCGCGTGCCGGGCTGGTTCGGCGCGACACCGGGCACCAATGCGGCGAAGGACGGCAGGGCCGCCACACCGCTGCCCGGATCATCGGGCAGGATATCGCGCAGCCGGTCCTGGTTGATCACCAGCGAGACCCTTGCGCGCAAAACCTCGTTTTCCAGGCTTGATGTCAATTGCAGCGCCATCAATTTCAAGATTGCGATGGAATCGGCGGGCTGCCAGGGGGCAATGGGATGGTTGAACAGCCACATTTCCGGCGCGCCCCGGCCCAGGGCGCCCGTGTTCACCTCGTCCAGCCAGGCGTTCACACCTGCTGCATAGGCATTCAGTGCTGCCAGCGTGCGCGCATCCTGCGCCGCGACTGACGCGGTGGCCGCCGTATAAAGATCATAGCGCCGCAGCACGCTATCAATGCCCAGCGTGCGGCTGCCGTAAAGTTCCGATAGCCGCCCCTGCACCGTGCGGCGCAGCATGGTCATCTGCCACAGCCGGTCCTGCGCATGGGCATAGCCAAGGCCAAAGAACACGTCGTCATCGCTTGCCCCGAAAATATGCGGCACATTGGCATTGTCGCGCACGATCTCGACCGGGGCGGCGATGCCTGCGACCGCGGTCGTGGCGTTATAATCGGGCAGGGACCTTGTGGCGAAATACCAGGCCAGCACGGCCAGGCCGACCCCCAGCACGATCATGGCCGTGGTCAGACGGACAGCCCAGCGAAACAACGTGAACATGCAATACCCTATTCATTTCCCCCGCCTTTCTATCAAGGCGGGGGCCAAGAACAAGTCAGCGTTCGGGGATCAGCCCGCGTGGGCTGAACCGCAGCACGATCAGCATCAGCAGCCCCATGGTCAACAGGCGCATATGGGCGGCCGCGTCGATCATCCGTGTCTGCAAGGCGCTGCCATCTTCCAGCCCGCTGGACAGAAGTTGCATCAAGGCAAGCCCCATCGGTTCCACCTGCACCCAAAGCCACCAGATCAGGATACCGCCCAGCACCGCGCCGAAATTATTGCCCGAACCGCCGACGATCACCATCACCCAGACCAGAAAGGTAAAGCGCAAAGGCTGATAGCTGCCGGGCGTCAGCTGCCCGTCCAGCGTGGTCATCATCGCCCCCGCGATCCCGCAGATCGCGGATCCGAGGATGAAGATCTGCAAATGCCGTGCGGTGACATCCTTGCCCATCGCCCGGGCGGCGGTTTCATTGTCGCGGATCGCGCGCATCATGCGGCCCCAAGGGCTTTTCAGCGCCATCTGTGCCATCCAGAGCAGGATCAGCAGCACCACGACAAACAGCCCCGAATAGGCCAGTTTGGTATAGATCCCCGAGGCGGTCACCGGATCAAGCCCCAGCCCCACGGCGCGTTCGACAAAGCCCGGGTCTTGCTGCAATTCGATCTCAAAGGGGACGGGCCGGTCAAGACCGATCACGTTTTTCACACCGCGCGACAGCCAATCTTCGTTTTTCAGCACGGCGATGATGATTTCCGCGATGCCCAGCGTGGCAATGGCCAGATAATCCGACCGCAGCCCCAATGCGGTCTTGCCGATGATCCATGCGGCCCCCGCAGCCAGCAGACCGCCCACAGGCCAGGACAGCAGCACCGGCAGGTTCAGCCCCCCGATATTGCCGCTGACCGATGGGTTGATCGCCTCGATCGCATCAACGCCCGGATCAAACACAGCGCGGTAAACAAAGAAACCGACCACCAGAATGGCCAGCGTCGTCAGGTTGCGCACGCGGCCCGGCGCCATCCGGCTTTGCGCCAGGATCGCCCCGATCACCGTGGCCGCCCCCAGCAAAAGCCCGATCACGATATTCAGGCCACCCGCGGCCCAAGCACCCGTCGTTGGCGGGGTCGAGATCAGCACGGCAGCCAGACCCCCAAGGGCCACGAACCCCATCACCCCGATGTTGAACAGCCCGGCAAAGCCCCATTGCAGGTTGACCCCCAGCGCCATGATCGCGGAAATCAGCCCCATATTGAGGATCAGCAAGGCCGAATTCCAGCCCTGCACAAGGCCGGTCCCGATCATCAGGATGGCGACGAAACCGAACAGCAGCGGGGAGCGAATAGCGGGGTTCATACGGATTTCCCTTTGAACAGGCCGGTCGGCTTGAACAGCAAGACCACGATCAGGATCGCAAAGCTGACGGCAAATTTATAATCGGTGGACATCAGCTGCAACAGACCCTCTGGGGCCATATCCTCGGGCAGCAGATAGGCCACGACGCGCCGCCAGGCATAGGTCACGGTGACCTCGCTAAAGGCGATGACAAAGCCCCCGGCAATGGCGCCCAAAGGGCTGCCCAGCCCGCCGACGATGGCGGCGGCAAAGATCGGCAGCAACAGCTGGAAATAGGTGAATGCCTTGAAGGATTTGTCCAATCCGTAAAGCACGCCCGCCGTGGTGGCCAAGGCCGCGACGATCATCCATGTCACCTTGACCACCCAATCGGGATTGATGCCGAACAACAGCGCCAGATCCTCGTTATCGGAAAAGGCGCGCATGGATTTGCCGGTGCGGGTCTTGTTGAGGAACCAGAACAACAGCGCCATGGCGAACAGGGCCACGACAACGGTGATCACCTGCGTGGTGCGGATCGCCAGCCCCTCGGCCAGGCCAGTGGCTTCGCGGAACCCGCGCGCGGTGACGACGAAACGCTCGCCATCGGCGAAATTGATATCGCCAACCCCGATGATGAAACGCACGACCCCGTTCATGACGAACATCACGCCCATCGAGACGATGACAAGGATCACAGGCGCGGCTTTCTTGCTGCGGTAGAATTTATAGACCGCCCAATCGGTGCCCAGCAGCAAAAGGCACGTGACCGCGATCCCCAGCGGCAAGGCGATCAGCGCGGTGGGCAGCGGGCCAAAAGTGATACCGGCGGCGATCAGCGCATTGGTCCCGATGATCGTGATCGCAGTGCCAAAGGCCATCGTGTCGCCATGTGCAAAATTGGAAAACCGCAAGATCCCATAGATCAGCGTGACCCCCAGCGCCCCCAGCGCCAGCTGCGCGCCATAGGCCAGCCCCGGCACGATCACGAAATTGGCCAGCACGACCAAAGCATTGATGACATCCATAGCCTATCCCCCCAAAAAGCTGCGGCGGACTTCGGGATCGGCCAGCAATTGTTTGCCGGTGCCGGTATGGGCGTTGCGGCCCTGGACCAGCACATAGGCTTTGTCTGCGATTTCAAGCGCTTGGCGCGCGTTCTGTTCCACCATCAGGATCGGGATACCGGTGCGGGCAACCTCGATGATACGGTCGAAAAGTTCATCCATCACGATCGGGCTGACGCCTGCGGTGGGTTCGTCCAGCATCAGCACCTTGGGCTTGGTCATCAGCGCGCGGCCCACGGCGACCTGCTGGCGCTGGCCACCCGATAATTCGCCCGCCGCCTGATGGCGCTTTTCCTTCAGGATCGGGAACAGCTCATAGACCTGCGCCATCGTATCGCTGAAATCATCGCGCCGGATAAAAGCGCCCATTTCGAGGTTTTCCTCGACCGTCATCGAGGTGAAGATGTTCGAGGTCTGCGGCACAAAACCCATGCCTTTGACCACGCGCTGTTGCGGGGTCAGATGGGTGATGTCTTCACCATCCAGCCGCACCGCACCGCTATTGACGTTCAACATGCCGAACACGGCTTTCATCGCGGTGGATTTGCCTGCGCCATTGGGGCCGACGATCACGGCGATTTCGCCCTTTTCGACGGCAATGGTGCAGCCGTGCAGAATATCGGGGCCTTTGCCATAACCGCCGGTCATGGTGTCGCCAATCAGGAAAGGTTCGGTCACTTTGTTACGATCTCCGCCAGAGGGGGCATCCAGATATTCATGACGCAGCTACCTTGTCTTTATTTTTCAGGCCGGTGCCCAGATAGGCCTCGATCACCTGTTCATTGGCCTTGATTTCGGCCAGCGTGCCCTCGGCCAAAACACGGCCTTCGGCCATGCAGATGACCGGATCGCACAGCCGTCCGATGAAATCCATGTCATGTTCGATCACGACGAAAGTGTAATTGCGTTCCTTGTTCAGCCGGATGATCGCATCGCCAATCGTGTTCAAAAGGGTGCGGTTCACACCGGCGCCAACCTCGTCCAGAAAGACGATCTTGGCATCCACCATCATGGTGCGGCCCAGTTCCAGCAGCTTTTTCTGCCCGCCCGACAGGTTGCCCGCGCGTTCGTCTTTCAGATGTTCGATGGTCAGAAATTCGATGACCTCATCGGCCTTGGCGCGCAGGGCGCGTTCTTCATCGGCGATCCGCTTGCGGCCGAACCAGGCGTTCCACAGCGTTTCGCCCGATTGGCCGGCAGGGACCATCATCAGGTTTTCGCGCACCGTCATAGATGAAAATTCATGCGCGATCTGAAAGGTGCGCAGCAGGCCCTTGTGAAACAATTCATGCGGCGGCAGGCCGGTAATATCCTCGCCCAGCATGGTCACGCGGCCAGATGTAGGTTGAAGAACGCCCGCGATCACATTGAATAGCGTGGTTTTTCCGGCACCATTCGGCCCGATCAGGCCGGTGATCGACCCTTGTTCGATGCGCAAGGATGCGCCATCGACAGCGCGAAAACCACCAAAGGTTTTCACCAGATTTTCAACGACGATCATTTTAGCTCCCCGCGCGCGGGCGTTATCGCCCGTCTTGCTTTGAAAAAACGGCGCGGGGACTGGCCCCGCGCCGTCAAGGTCATGATCCGGTCAGATCAACGGAACCCGATGGTGGAATAGACCCCATCCACGAATTCGATTTCCTGATAATTGCCAGCGGATTCGCCGGGTCCGATCAATTCGACGGCGGATGCGCCTTCGTAATTGACGTCCTGACCAGCGGCGATCAGTTCCAGCGCCTTGGCCAGTTCACCCGGATAGATCACTTCGCCCGGTGCATTGGCGACGTCAAAGACATGGTCCTTGAAATCGGCCGAATTGCTGGACCCGGCCTTGGCCATCGCCAGCATGATCAGCGCTGCCGCATCATAGGATTCGGGGGCAAACGCACTGGTGCCATCGAAACCCGCGCCTTCGGCCATGGTGACAAAGAGCGCAGCACCCGGGCTGTCAGTGCCGGGATAGGCGCCGAAAGTGCCGTTCAATTCCGCGCCGAAACGGTCATTCAGCACCGAGCCGACCATGCCATCGGGCAGGTAGAACGTATCAAACGCGCCAGTGTCGAGCGCGGCACGGATCACGCCGGACCCGCCTTGGTCGACATAACCGGCGACAACCAGCACTTCACCGCCAGCAGCGGCCAATGCACCGACTTCGGCGGAATAATCGGCCTTGCCGTCTTCATGCGCCGCCGAGATGGTCACGGTGCCGCCAGCAGCCTCGAATTCGGCCTGGAACGCATCGGCCAGACCTTTGCCGTAATCGTTGTTGGTATAGGTCACGGCGACAGTATCAAAACCACGGTCCTGCAGGATATTGGTGATGATCACGCCCTGACGCGCATCAGACGGTGCTGTGCGGAAGAACAGGCCGTCATCCTCGGCGGTGGACAGGCCGGGCGATGTGGCAGAAGGCGAGATCATCACGATCCCATTGGGCCGTGCGACGTTTTGCAAGATCGCGCCGGTGACGCCGGAACAATCGGCCCCCATGATCGCGGTCACACCGTCAGAGGTGACCACACGTTCGGCCGCGGCGGTTGCGGCGCTGGCGTCGATACAGGTGCTGTCCGCGCGCACGGATGTCACGGTTGCGCCATCCAGCAGCAGGCCGGATTCAGTGACTTCGGCCATGGCAAGTTCGGCACCGGCGGCCATGGCTGGCGTGATCGATTCCAGCGGGCCGGTGAAGCCCAGAACGATACCGATCTTGACGTCCTGCGCAAAAGCGCCGCCAGCGATCAATGTCATGGCAGTGGTGGCCATCATCAATTTTTTCATTGTCGTCTCCCTTAATCGGACTTTTTATCCTAGCGCGCAGATTAGCAGGCCGTTTCCAAAAGGAAAGCCGGAACGCAAAGGCAATTGGCCTTAAGACGTGGATGATCGGGGGAAATTGGCCCGTGCCGCAAAAGCAGGCACAAGGCCCGGCTCATGGGCTTTGCAAGGTCACGGCGACCGCGTCCCAGCGCCGTGCCGCCAGATCCTCGGTGCTGATCCAGAACCGGATCACCCCGCTGTCGCCCCAGCCCCAGTCAAGCAGCGGGTCGGCCTGCAATTGCAGCAGCATATGGTCATGTTCATGCGCGCCGATGCTGTCTGATCCGTCCGCCGGGCGGCCAAACATCTGGTGCCACTGGCCCCGTGCGGGCAGGCGGTGGTGGGCGTCCAGTTCGGTTTTGACGGCTGCGGGCAGCAGGTCATAGATCGCCGGCTCCGCGCGGGCCAGCGTCAACAGCGTCGCCCTGCGCGCCGCGCGCAATCGCGTGATCTGGCCGCGCGAATAGCGGTAGAAAAGCGCGAAACCGGGCTGGCGATGCGGCCTTGTGCTGATCTGGCCGAACAAAGCTTCCAGCAATGCCACATCATCCGGGGCCATCGGCGTGAAAGGCGCGTGCTGCGCAACCCAGTGCACCGCCGCCTGCACATAGCGCCGGAAGGCGGGTTCATTCTGGATCAGAAAATCCAGTTCGGGGGCATATCTGTCGCCGTGATCGGCGACACGGGTGCGGGCCTCTGCGATGGTGCGGGGGATGTCCTTTTCGGCCAGCACCAGCGAGCGGACCACCCGTTGCGCGCTATCCCAAAGCCAGGGGATATCAACATCCGGCACGCCGCCTTTGTCATCGGCAAAGGCCAGCGCCATGGCGGCCGCGCTGTCATGGGCGGGCAGCGGATGAAACCCGACCGGCCAGCGCGCAAGCACCGGCGCGGCGGCGGTTTGGGCGGGGTGATCGGGGGTCATCTGCCGCTTTGGCGGGATATACAGCACTTTATGCGCCAGATCGCCGCCGGGCATTGGGCTGGCAAAGAAACACAGGCTGCCCTGGCGCGGCAGCGCGGGCGGCAGCTGATGGGCGGGCAGATCGTCCAGCGCGATCTGTGCCAGATGCTGGAGCGGCTGATCCTGCGCCCCGCGCGGCCATGGCGCGCCGCCCAATTGCGGCAGCCCGCCCAGCCAGCTGCGCCCGGCGCGGGTGATGTCGATGCCCTGGCGCGGCTGGCGGATCACGGCGATCGGCGGGGCCATGCGAAACAGGGCTTTCTTGCGCTGGCGCGCGTCGATCACCGCCGCCAGCCGCGCCAGATCGGCCTGGCCCAGCACGGGCAGCTTGGCCCGCGGCGCCAGCGCGTTGATCTGCGCGGCAAAGGCCACCCCGCTGGTCAGATCATGCGCTGCGGCGGTGTCCAGATAGGCGTGATCGGGGGCAGGCGGCAGCACCGGTTCGCGCGGGGCAGGTGGTGGCGGGGCGGGCAGGGCAGGCGGGCGGCACAGATACCAGGCCGCGATGCCCGCAATGCCCAACCCGCCCAGCAAAAAGCCGATATGCCCCAGCCCGCCGCCATAGACCGCCACGCCGGTGCTGGTCAGCCCCGCAACCCGAAGCGGCAGCTGCTGCGCAAGGCCTTGTGCCATCCGCCGCGATCCTTTCAGACTGACAGACGCGCCGCATGGCTGCCGCGTTCGCGGTAGGGGGTCGTGTCATAATGCGACCGGTAGCATTTGGAAAAATGCGACGGTGACGCAAAACCGCAGGCCAGCGCCACATTGATCACCGTCATATCGGTCTGCATCAACAGGTTGCGCGCTTTTTGCAGGCGCAATTCCATGTAATAGCGTTTCGGGCTGCGTGACAGGTAGCGGCGGAACAGACGTTCCAGCTGGCGCGTGGACATGCCGACATCGCGGGCCAGCAGCGCCGGGCTGATCGGTTCCTCGATATTGCCTTCCATCAGCTGGATCACGCGGGACAATTTGGGATGGCGCACGCCGATCCGGGTCGGGATCGACAGGCGCTGCGTGTCCTGATCGGTGCGGATCGAGGAATAGATCAGGATATCGGCGACCGCATTGGCCAATTCCTCGCCGTGATGATCCGCGATCAGTTTCAGCATCAGGTCGATAGAGGCGGTGCCGCCCGCCGTGGTGATCCGGTTGCCATCCACCACAAAGACCGATTTGGTCAGCGTGACCTCTTCGAATTCCTCGATGAAACTATCCTGATTTTCCCAATGGATCGTCGCGCGTTTGCCGTCCAGCAGCCCGGCCTTGGCCATCGTATACCCCGCCGTGCAAAGCCCGCCCACGGTGGCCCCGCGCCGTGCCTCGCGGCGCAGCCAGTTCAACACGCGTTTGGTGGTGGCTTTTTGCACATTGATCCCGCCGCACAGCATGATCGTATCGTCGCGGTCCAGCTCGACCAGATCCGATTCCAGCTTGAAGGCGCAGCCGTTCGAACAAGAGGCCACATCGCCGCCATCGCCGATAATCACCCAATCATAAAGCTTTTTGCCCGCCGTGCGGTTCGCGATGCGCAGGCTTTCGACCGCGCAGGCAAAGCATAGCATGGTGAATTGGTCCATCAGCACGAAGACGAAGCGACGGGGTTTGCCGGTCGGTCCGACGTCGATGATTTGCGGCGCTTGGCTCATGGGCTGTTACTCTGGCTCAGGTGTCGGCGGACATCATCAGTTTTCGACATCCGCGACAAGGGGCAAATGGCAATTTTGAAAGGACGGCGCAGTTTCGGATTGGCCTTGACGGCGGTGCAGGCTATACCGCGCAACGGTACCGCAGATGATGGAGCAAGACCATGACCGACTGGCAGAAAACGGATTGGCGCAAAAAGCCACGGGTCCAGATGCCCGCTTATACCGACCCCGCCGCACTCGCGGCTGTCGAGGCGCGTCTTGCCAGCTATCCGCCGCTGGTCTTTGCAGGCGAGGCCCGCAAATTGACCAAGCAGCTGGCCGCCGTCAGCCGTGGCGAGGCGTTTTTGCTGCAAGGCGGCGATTGCGCCGAAAGCTTTGCGGAATTTTCCGCCAATGGTATCCGCGACACGTTCAAAGTGCTGTTGCAGATGGCGATGGTGCTGACCTATGGCGCCAAAGTGCCGGTGGTCAAGGTTGGCCGCATGGCAGGCCAGATGGCCAAGCCGCGCTCGGCCCCGACCGAAACCTTTGACGGTGTGGAACTGCCCAGCTATCGCGGCGATATCATCAACGGCTTTGATTTCACGCCAGAGGCGCGCAATCCCGACCCCGACCGCATGTTGCAGGCCTATTTACAGGCCGCCGCCACGCTGAACCTGCTGCGCGCCTTTTCCACCGGTGGTTTCGCCAATGTCCACGAGGTTCACAAATGGACCCTTGGCTTTACCGATGCCAATGAGGTCAAGAAATATTCCGATATGGCCAGCCGGATCAGCGATACGCTGGATTTCATGCAGGCCGCCGGGCTAAGCACCGACACCAACCACGAATTGCAGACCGTGGATTTCTATACCAGCCACGAAGCCTTGTTGCTGGAATATGAAGAGGCGTTGTGCCGCCTTGATTCCACATCCGGCAAGATGCTGGCCGGCTCTGGCCACATGATCTGGATCGGGGATCGCACCCGCCAGCCAGACGGCGCGCATGTTGAATTTTGTAAAGGCGTGATGAACCCGATCGGGTTGAAATGCGGCCCCAGCATGACATCCGGCCATCTGAAGGCGCTGATGGCTTCGCTGAACCCCGGCAATGAACCCGGCCGGCTGACGCTGATCGCGCGCTTTGGTGCGGGGCAGGTGGGCGATCATCTGCCACGGCTGGTGCGCGCGGTGCAGGAAGAGGGCGCCAATGTCGTGTGGACCTGTGATGCGATGCACGGCAATACGATCAAATCCTCGACCGGCTATAAGACCCGGCCCTTTGAATCGGTCCTGCGCGAGGTCAAGGAATTCTTTGGCGTCCATAATGCCGAAGGCACGATCCCGGGGGGCGTGCATTTCGAAATGACCGGCGCGGATGTGACCGAATGCACCGGCGGCGTGCGCGCGGTCACGGATGAGGATCTGTCGGACCGTTATCACACCGCCTGCGATCCGCGGCTGAACGCGTCGCAATCGCTGGAACTGGCGTTTCTGGTGGCCGAGGAATTATCCGCACGCCGCAACAAGCTGGCACAGGCCAAGGCCAGCTGATCAGCTGTTATCGACGACCAATCGCAAGGCCGGGCGTTCTGCGTCCGGCCTTTGGCTTGGGCCCGCCCCTGATGCTGTGACAGGGGCCGAAACCGGCGCTGTCACCGGGACCGGATCTGGCAGCTTTTGGCTGCTGGCCAAGGTGATTGCCAGCCGCTCGATCCGCAGCGCCCGGCCCGGGGCCAGATCAAAACGGCGCGGCCTGTCATCATTATCGCCATCGCTGACCAGCGCGCCCAGGATGCGGCTTGTCTGGTCTTTTTCATCGCGCAAGGGCAGCAACAGGATCGTGGCGGACAGGGCAGGGCGGAACCTTTGCGCGGGCGAAATCAGGCTGGCCGCGACGATGGCGGGCTGGGCAAAGGCGGTTTCCACCAGATCGCGCAGCTGGTCGCGGCTGTCGGGCGCGAAAAGCACGCTGATCGGCATGCCGCGCGCATCCATGCATAACAGGTTGTGGATCTTCTGCCCGGCCACGCGCATCCGCGCCACGCCGGGGGCGACCCGTTGCAGGATGAACGCATAGGGCAGCGCCGCGTCGATCCCATGCGGCGCGATATCGTTGCGCGCGGGGATATGGCGCGCATGGCGCAAAGATTGCCAATAGGTTTCAAGATTGCGCAGAACAGGATGACCAGCCCCGGGCAGGCCGTGGTGACCATGACCGGAACTGTCGTGATGAATGGACATGGACACCTCGACCTTGTTAACAAATGCCCGGCAAAAGGGCGGATACTCGTGACATAGGGCCACCCTAGACCAAGTTACCGATGGATTCACTTAACAAAGTGTTAACGGGTTAATGTGCCGTGACAGCAGACTTGCCCCAAGCGGTGGTTTTCCCGTAAGGGGACAGGGCCAACAAGAGGTGCCGCAATGATCCGTTCCATGACCGCCTTTGCCAGCCGAACCGGCGATCTGGGGCCGGTCAGCTGGGTCTGGGACATGCGCGGGGTCAATGCGCGCGGGCTGGATCTGCGGCTGCGGCTGCCCGATGGGCTGGATCGGTTGGAACGGGCCATCCGGGCCGCGATCAGCCCGATGATCGCGCGCGGATCAATCAATGTGGCGCTGCGCCTGACGCGGGATGAAACTGCAAACACGCTGGCGGTGAATGAAACCCAGCTGGCCTTTGTGCTCAAGGCGCTGGATATCGTGCAGGAACGCGCCTTTGCGATGGGGGTCACGCTGGCGCAGCCCACCGCCGCCGATGTGCTGGCGCAACGCGGCGTGCTGGGGGCGGCCGTGGCGGGCGATGACAGCGCCGATCTGGTGGCGGCGCTGACGCAGGATTTCAGCGCGCTTTTGGCGGATTTCCTGCAGATGCGCGCCGCCGAAGGTGCTGCGCTGCATCCTGTCATTGCCGCGCAGCTGGCACAGATCGCCGATCTGACCGATCTGGCCGGAGCGGCCGCCGCAGACCGCGCACCCCAGCAACGCGCGGCACTGGTCGCAGCCTTGGCAAAGGTGACCGACAGTGTACCCGAAACCGACCCCGCGCGGATCACCCAGGAACTGGCGCTGATCGCGGTCAAATCCGACGTGACCGAGGAAATCGACCGTCTGCGCGCCCATGTCGCCGCCGCCCAGGCGCTGCTGGCGCAAGACCAGCCCGCCGGGCGCAAGCTGGATTTTCTGGCGCAGGAATTCAATCGCGAAGCCAATACATTATGCGCCAAGGCGCAATCAGCGCCTTTGACGGCGATCGGCCTTGATCTCAAGGCGGTGATCGACCAGATGCGCGAACAGATCCAGAATGTGGAGTAAACCATGCAGCGCCGCGGCCTTTTGATCATCCTCTCCTCGCCTTCGGGTGCGGGCAAATCGACGCTTGCGGGGCGCTTGCGCCAGTGGGACGACAGCCTGCGCTTTTCGGTATCCGCCACCACGCGGCCCCCGCGCGAAGGCGAACTGGACGGGCGCGATTATTGCTTTGTCAGCAAGGATGATTTCCAGGCCCAGGTTGCGGCGGGTGACATGCTGGAACATGCGCTAGTCTTTGGCAATTATTACGGCTCTCCCAAGGCACCGGTGCAGGCGGCGATTGAAGCCGGCCGCGATGTCTTGTTCGATATCGATTGGCAGGGCGCGCAGCAGATCAGCAATTCCAGCCTGAGCCCGCATGTGCTGTCGATCTTCATCCTGCCACCCTCGATCCCCGAATTGCACCGCCGTCTGGTCACACGCGGCCAGGACAGCGCCGAGGTGATCGAAAAGCGGATGCAGAAAAGCTGGGATGAAATCAGCCATTGGGACGGCTATGATTATGTGCTGGTGAATGCCGATATCGACGCGACGGAAAATGCGCTGAAAACCATCATCAGCGCCGAACGGCTGCGCCGCAGCCAGCAACCGCAGCTGGTGGATCATGTCCGCAGCCTGCAAGCCCAATTCGGAGAATTGACATGAGCCTTTATGCGCTTGGCGATCTGGAACCCGTGATCGCAGATGATGCCTGGATTGCGCCCGGTTGCCATATCATCGGGCGGGTCACGCTGGCGGCGGGGGCATCGATCTGGTTCGGCAGCACGCTGCGCGGCGATAATGAGATGATCACGGTCGGCGCAGGCAGCAATATTCAGGAAAACTGCGTCCTGCATACCGATATGGGCCATCCTTTGGTGATCGGCGCGGGCTGTACCATTGGCCATAAGGCGATGCTGCATGGCTGCACCATTGGCGCCAACAGCCTGATCGGCATGGGGGCCGTTGTGTTGAACGGCGCGGTGATCGGGGACAATTGCCTGATCGGGGCAGGGGCGCTGGTGACCGAAGGCAAGGTGATCCCCGACGGATCATTGGTCATGGGCGCACCGGGCAAGGTGGTGCGCAGCCTGGATGCGGCGGCTATTGCGCGGCTGCAAGCCTCGGCGCTGCAATATCAGCAAAACGCGGCACGGTTCCGGCAGGATCTGCGCGCGTTTTAGGGGCTGGCAGGCGGCAGCACCAACAGATCGAAATTCAGATCGGGGGCGGCGTTGCGGATATCATTGCGGATGATCTGTGCATCGGGCAAATCATCGGCGATCACCCGGTAAAGGCCCTGATAGCGCGCCGCCTGCAAGCGTTGCGCCACATCCACCGCATCAAACCCGTCACAGACCAAGGGCGACAGCACCAGCGCGGGCGCATAGCGGCGCAGCGTGAAAGGCGTCAGCTGGGCGATCCCCAGATAGGCGCAACCCGCCGGTATCCCGCGCAATCGCCCACTTGCCTGCCATTGATCCAGATCCCCGACAACCAGAATATCTATGCCCTGCAGGCAGGCCGCATCTGCGCCATTCATCATCAACACCATTACCCTGAGGACGCCGCAAAACCTTGGGCCCTCTCAACCATCTAACGTATTTGATACAAACCTAGCATATCGTGACCCGGCCTGTCGCGCAGATTGCACCGGCAAGATTTGTTCTTGCCTGTGTGGTATCAAGATCGCACTACAGCAGTCAAACAGATGAAAGGGCCCGTCTTGACCGAAACCATCCCGGCGCTGATCGCCGCCATCCCGATGCCCGTGCTGGTGATTGGCCAGGATGAACGCATTCGTGCCACCAACCCCGCGCTGGATGCTATTCTGGGCCGCGACCTGACCGGCAAACACCATATCACCGCGCTGCGCCAGCCCGGCGTGATCGATGCGATCGCGCGGGTCAGGGCTGTGGGGGGGCGGTCTCGGTGCGGTTCGTGGCGCGCGAACGGGACAAGGACACGCCGTTTCTGGTGCATATCGTTGCGGCGGGGCGCGATATCGTGCTGTCTTTTGCCGATCAAAGCGCGGCCGAGGATGTCGGCAAGATGCGGCGCGATTTCGTGGCCAATGTCAGCCATGAATTGCGCACGCCGTTGACTGCCTTGCTGGGGTTCATCGAAACGCTGGGCGGGGCGGCGCGTGATGACGCGGCGGCGCGCGCAAGGTTTCTGGGGATCATGGCGCATGAGGCCGAACGCATGACGCGGCTGGTCGATGACCTGCTCTCGCTCAGTCGCGTGGAAGAGGATGAACGCGTCCGCCCGCGCGAATTGGTCGATCTTTGCGGCTTGCTGGCCTCGGTCATCAAGGGGCTGGAACCGCAGGCCGCCGCCGCCGATGTCACGGTCCGGCTGGATCTGGCACAAGAGATGCTACGCGTGCCGGGCGATGCGGGGCAATTGACGCAGGTCTTTGCCAATCTGATCGAGAATGGCATCAAATACGGCGGCAGCGGCAAGGTGCTGATCGTCGCGCTGCATGAACCAACCAATCATCTGCGGCTGCGCGGGCAGGGGGTGCAGATCAGCGTCACCGACAAGGGCGACGGTATTGCCGCGCATCATATCGCGCGGCTGACCGAAAGATTCTACCGTGTCGATACGCACCGCTCGCGCGAGGTGGGGGGCACCGGGCTGGGCCTTGCCATCGTCAAACATATCATCAACCGGCACCGGGGCCATCTGCTGATCGAAAGCGAGCTGGGACAGGGCACGCGGGTCTCGGTGTTTTTGCCGGTGGAAATGGTGTCATAAAACATTTACACAATTGACACAAAAGCGAGCAATCCGCCGTGCGAGCGATGGAATCTTTCCCCACAGGAGTCCGCGATGAATGACCATATCTCCTCTGCCTATGACCGTGATCTCGAAGAAATCACGACGCTGATCGTCAAGATGGGCGGGCTGGTCGAGGATGCGATCATGAATGCGGCCCGGTCGCTGGGCGAACGCGATGTCGAATTGGCTGAGGTGGTGCGCAAGGCCGATAAGGTGATCGATGCGCTGGAAGAACAGATCAACGAAGAGGCCGCGCGCACCATCGCGCTGCGTGCGCCCGTATCCAAGGATCTGCGCGCCATCCTGACCGTGCTGCGGCTGGCTGCTTCGCTGGAACGGATCGGCGATTACGCCAAGAATATCGCCAAACGCACCAGCGTGCTGGTCGAAATGCCACCCGTCAGCGGATCGGACGCCGCTTTGCGCCGCATGGCGCGCGAGGTCGAAGGCATGTTGAAAGACACGCTCGACGCCTATGTGCGCGGCGATGTGGCGCTGGCCGAAGAAGTGCGCCAGCGCGATCAGGAAGTCGACCAGATGTATAATGCGCTGTTTCGCGAATTCCTGACCTTCATGATGGAAGACCCGCGCAATATCACGGCCTGCATGCATCTGCATTTCATGGCCAAGAATATCGAACGGATGGGCGATCTGACCACCAATATGGCCGAGCAGGTGATCTATCTGGTCACCGGCGTCATGCCCGAAGAGGCGCGACCCAAAGGCGACCGCACATCCTATGTCTCGGAGGCGTGACAGGGCGGCGGATGGCGCGGCCCTGTCCGGGCATCAATAAGGCGCATAATAAGTATTATGTTAACTTAGCCATCATCCTGCGACCGCTTTGGCAGCCGTTCCAGCGCCAGATGCGGCCCATGCGCGGCCATAAAGCGCCAGTTACCGGGTGATGCGGCGGCGAATTTGTGAATGGCAGCAATCATTTCGCGGCCATTATTGCTGTGGATACGATATCCGTTGAACATCAACCGACCGCCTTTGCGCAATTTGCGCGTCGCGCGGTCCATCAGCCGCATGACGCGGCCTGCGGGTTTGGTGCCGGCGATCATCACGACATCCAGCGAGCGATCCTCGATCAGTTTCAAGGCCGAGGCTGCCGTGGACCGCACAATCCGCAAACGGCCTGATTTCAGCGCATCAGCATAGATGGCGATGGTCTGGAAAAACGCATGATCCAGCGCCAGACGGCCGGGATCGGCGATGATGTGATCGCTGACCAATTGGGTCTCGCGAAACCCCCAGGGGTCAACCACGATCAATGTCGCCACCTCGTCGCGGGCCAGAATGGCATCGATCAAGACGCGGTCCCTGCCCCCGATCAACAGCCAGTTCCGGCATTTCGGCGTGCTGGCCTGCGCCAGAAACCGGCGGGTTGCGGGGGCTTGGGGGCGCGCGGCGCTGATGGCATCCGCAATGCCCTGGATCAGCGCCTTGGGCAGATCGGCCTGGGGGCCAGGGATCGCGCCAGCCTGGGCGATATGTTTGAAAACCGCGGGATCTGTCGATGTCTCCAGCGCGTCCATGGCGGCAAACCAGGGCCATTTGCGCACCAGACGCCGCTTGCGCATTTCGCGGTATCTGCTGATCCGGAAATCCGACAGAACCTTGGCGGCGTCAAAGGTAGAGATGTCATAGGCCTGATCAAGATCGGTCAGCACATTGTCTTTGAGCAGATGCCTGCGCTCGCCCATATAATCGCCGTATTTCGTGACAAAGGCGGTGAATTGCGGCCGATCCCGCAGATCGGCGATGCGGTCCTGGTGAAAGGCGACGGATTGCTGGTGCAGCTGGAGCAGGACAGCATCCGATTTCAACCGCGCCAACACCGCCGCCAGAATGCCGCTTCGCTGCGCAAGGTTATGATTTTCAACATCATTCCAGCAATGCAAGCGCCAGTAGATTTCACCGCTGCTTTCCATTTTGCCATGAAAAGAGGTCGTGTTCACATCGCCGCGCAGTCGTTTCATCATATAGGATTCCATGCTGCGCACCGCATAATGGTTCATCCGCGCCAGCGCGTCGCCATAGCCCTGACCGGTGCCCAGAAAGGCCCAGCCCTGCTGTTCGAAACCTGTCAGCCGCGCGCCATTGCCGTCCACCCAATAGCTTTGTCGCGCATGTCTTGGCAGGATGCTTTTGGGCCGATGGGTCGAAATCAGGCGGTAATGGCCATTGTTGCGAAACAGCGTCTTGATCGCGCGCGATTGCATCGGATGGATCTGCTGGGGCGCGGCGCAGCGGGTGAATTGCGCTGTCACCGGCTGATCGCGGAACTGGATCACGCCGTTATGGCCGAATAATTGCCAGATGAAGGTAAAGACACTCGCCTCCGGACAGGCCGCAAAAAGCGCGTCCAATGTGTGATCGCCGCATTTGATATCCAGAAATTCATCCGCATCGCAGACCAGCACCCATGTGGCCTCGGCGAATTTGGGATGGGCCATGGCGCGGTGATAGGCGCTGGCCTGCGGCCCTTGATCCCAAGGCCCCGGATTGTCGATATGGGTCACCAATCCGATGGCTTGCAAGCGTTGCAGGATCCGCTCGGTGCCATCTGAACAATCATTGCTGGCGATGATGAAATGATCAAAGCCCAACGCCAGATAATGCGCCACCCATTCAAGGATGAACGGGCCTTCGTCCTTCATGGTGGAAACGATCAGACGCAAGCGGCACCCATGGCTGGCGATGTCATGATGCTGGCGTCACGCGGGCGCGTCGGTCGGATCAAGCACTTCGATCGCGATCTGCGCGCCGACAACCGCGCGGATGCGCAGATCACGCGGATGCGCGCCCAGAAATTCATTGATCGCGCGGATCACGCCATCGCCCCACCAGCCGCGCCGGTGGTAATCGTCAAAGGCCATGATCCCGCCGCGTTTCATCTTGGGAAACAATGCCGCCAGATCGGCGCTGACGCCTTCATAGGAATGATCGCCATCGACATAGGCAAAGGAAATCGTCTGATCCGCGAATTGCGCCAGCGCCGGGACCGAGAAATCCCGGATCACCGCCACCTGCCCCGCCGCGATTTCGGGGGCGAATTGCTTGACCACGCCGTCAAATATCTTGTCCATCTTGGTCTTGCCGGTGCGGCCGACAAAAGCCTCGGCATGGCTGTCATCCTCGATATGCGCCCAAGGGTCGATCAGCACCAATTTATCCGGCGCGATCAATTCGATGATCGTGGGCGAAAACGCGCCTTGCCAGACGCCGATTTCAACGGCAATGCCGCCTTTGGGCAGTTTTTCGAGGAATTTGCGCCTGACATTGTCCTTGGACATCCGGCGGGCCTTTTTCGGCGGGTCTTGGTCGGGACTGCCGGGCAAAACGCCGATCACTTTACTGGTCATAACAACTTATCCTGCGGCACTGGTTCAAAACAACATCCCGGTGGTAACATCATTTCATGCCCGGATGGAAGCAGTCTTGCACCACGGGCGGATCAGGCCGCGCTGCGGTCGGGGATCGGGGCGGATTTGGGGTCGATGCCAAGGCTGCGCAGGCTGCGGTCCATCAGGCTGTAACGCGCGATCCCGCGCCCGCGCACCCACCAGCGAATCCGCCGCCCCCACAGATGCACGCCCAGCGTATCCTCTTTGAGATAGGCTTTGCGAAAGTCGCGCGCATGGATATCGCTGATCTGTCCGGCCTGCCGGAATGGCAGCGGATAAAACACCGATGGCGGGGTCGCATGGGCAATTTCGCCGCTGTCTTGCATGAAATGGGTGAAAACCCCCGGCCCATAGACGCTATGCGCCTGTTCAGAGGCATGTTTGATCTGACCTTGCGCCTTGAGCGCCAGCATCTTGTCGCGGTCCTCGGGCGACAGGTTGGGCGGGATCGGATATTCATCCTGCACATAATCCAGATAGGCCCGCAGCCCCGCGCTGTCCTGCGGCAAGCCAATGATCGCATTGCATAATTCGCGCCGCCGGAAATAGCCGAACATATGCGCGCCGGGCAGATCAAAGGGTTTAAGACACAAGACATCGGAATCCGCCCAGATCAGATTGGTCTGGCGCAGCATATGCAGCCGGAAGATATCGGATTGCACGACCGGGGTGCCGAATTGCTTGTTATAGATGATCATCGCGGGATCATGGATTTCGCGCGCGTCGACCAGCGCTATCTCGGCGGGGACATTGGCGATCTCGCCGTAATGAAACAGCGTGACCTTGTGGCCTTGGGCGACAAAGGACAACAGGCACATCTGTTCCAGAAAGCTGAGCGGCCCACCGATCCAGAGCGTGCCGATACCTTTAAGCGCGGGGCGCGTCATCTGTCTGATCCTGATCTTGGGAAAGCAATGCGCGCGATTCGCGGATAGCCCGATCCTTATGCACCACAAGCGCCGGATCAGAGGCCGCGATCTTGCCATAAAGCGTGGCATAGGCCGCGTCTTGCAGCAATTCGACCAGCTTGGCCTTGTGCCAGCGGAACCCTTTGCGATGCATCCGCGCCAGCACCGGATCGGCCTTGAACACATCCAGCAGGCCCTGTGTCAGCGCGGCATAGCGCTGAATTGTCCTATCCTCGCAGCCGCCCCGGTTCCAGCGGTCCCAATAGCCGGTGTCCAGCACATGGCTTTCGTGATTGGCCCGCCCGCGATACCGTTTGAGCAGATAGGCCTGCGCAGAGCGCACGGCATAATGGTTGATCTGGGCAAATTGATCGCCAAAGGGGGGCTGGGCATGGTTGCCCCCTTGCAGCTGCGAGGCTTGCAGCCCGCCCGGCAGCGCCCAGGTCAGCGCGGTGGCATGTTCGGCGCGGACATGCGGATTATGCAGCCCGACGCGGTGATAGACATCCTTGTTGCGGAACAAGGATTTCACGAAACGCCGCCCGGCGCCGCCGTCTTCATAGGTTGGTTCGGCATCGGTGAATTGCTGGGTTACCAGGCTGTCGCGCAGGATGACGCGTTTGTTGAATGAAAAGATCCGCCAAGGCACCATGATCACATCGACCGCATCGCCGCCGCTGGCCGCGATCAGCGCATCCACGGAATGATCGCCGCAATGGATATTGAGGAATTCATCCGCATCGGTGACATAGAGCCATTCGGCCTTGCGCACGACATCCAGCCGCAGCGCCCGCCGGATCGCGGTGCGATGCACCCCGCCCTGCCCGGGCTTGTTCGGCCGGAAGGTCACATATCCCAGCACATCCAGCCGCTTGAGGATCGCATTGGTCGTATCGGTGCAATCATTGGTCAGCACGACGATATGATCAAAGCCGATCACCAGATGATGCGCCACCCATTCCAGGATATAGGGCGCTTCGTTCTTCATCGTGGTGATGATGACTTTCGCATGCGGCACTGTGGGGTCTTTCTGTCAGCGGATGGTCACCTGCTGTGGTCTAGCCGATCACGGCGCAGTGATCCAGTACCCGTATGACGCGACTGTTATGGATTGGTTAACGACTTTAGATTGGGTGGCCGGTGCCGGGGGCTGCATTTCTCTTTTGACGGCTGCGGCAATGATGCTAGAGACCTGTCATGCAACATGCGATCCTGATCCTGAATGGTCCGAACCTGAACCTGCTTGGCACCCGCCAGCCAGAGGTTTACGGCCCCACCACCTTGCAAGATATCGAAGCGCTTTGCGCGGCCAAAGCGGCGGCGCTGAATGTGACGATGGACTTTGTCCAATCCAACCATGAAGGCGTGCTGATCGACCATCTGCATGCCGCACGTGGCCGCTTTGACGGGATCATCCTGAATGCGGGGGCCTATACGCATAGCTCGATCGCGCTGATGGATGCGGTCTCTTCGATCATGCTGCCATTGGTCGAATTGCACCTGTCCAATATTCATGCGCGCGAGGCTTTTCGCCACCATTCCTATATCGCGCCGGTCGCGGTCGGGCAGATCTGCGGCTTTGGGGCGGCGGGCTATGCTTTGGCGATAGAGGCTTTGGTCGGCTATCTGGGCACGCATGGCTGATCTTGCGTGATCCTGCGTCAGATAACAAAAGGCCCGCATCGCTGCGGGCCTTTGTCGTATTAGATCAGGGGATTAGCCGTTCAGCTTGGCCACTTCGGCGGCGAAATCCTCTTTCTCGACTTCGATGCCTTCACCGACTTCGAGACGGATATAACCGGTGATCGTGACACCGGCCTCGGCGGCGGCGGCAGCGACGGTCAGATCGGGGTTCACCACGAATTGCTGGTTCAGCAAAGTGACTTCGGCCATGTATTTCTGCATCCGGCCGACGATCATCTTTTCGATCACCGCTTCGGGCTTGCCGGATTCGCGGGCGATATCGATCTGGACCTGCTTTTCCTTCTCGACCATTGCGGGGTCAAGATCGGCCTCGGACAAGGCGGATGGATTGGCAGCGGCGATATGCATCGCGACCTGACGGCCAAAGGCTTCGTTATCGCCGGTCATGGCAACCAGCACACCGATATTGCCCATGCCGGGGGCGGCCGCATTGTGGACATAGGTCACAACCTGACCACCGGTCAGGGTTGCCATACGGCGCACGGACATGTTTTCGCCGATCACGGCGACGGTGTCGGTGACAGTCTGTTCGACAGTCTTGCCGCCCATATCGGCCGCTTTCAGCGCGTCCACGTCATCCACGGTCAGCGCGACATCGGCGATGCCCTGCACCATTTTCTGGAAATCGCTATTCTTGGCGACGAAATCGGTTTCGGAATTCACCTCGACGGCGATGCCCTTGCCACCGGATACGGCGACAGCGACCAGACCTTCGGCGGCGGTGCGACCGGCCTTTTTGGCGGCTTTGGCCAGACCCTTGGTGCGCAGCCAGTCAACGGCGGCTTCCATGTTGCCATCGGTTTCGGTCAGCGCCTTCTTGGCGTCCATCATGCCTGCGCCTGTGCTGTCGCGCAGGTCTTTCACCATTGCAGCGGTGATTGCCATGTTATTTCTCCTTGAAAGGGAATGGGTCGGGCGGGGCATAACGCCCCTGCCCTAAAGTTTTGTGACGCGATCAGGCGCTGGCGGATTCAGCGGCATCTGCCGCTTCTTGGGCCAGCGTTTCCTCGGCGTAGTTTTCCATCGCACCCATATCGACACCGGCCGCACCCAATTGGGCGGTCATGCCGTCCAGCGCCGCGCGGGCGGCCAGATCGGTGTAAAGCGCGATGGCACGCGCCGCGTCGTCATTGCCGGGGATGACATAATCAATGCCAGCGGGCGAACAATTGGTGTCAACCACGGCCACGACAGGAATGCCCAGCTTGTTGGCTTCGGCGATGGCCAGCGCTTCTTTGTTGACGTCGATGACGAACAACAGGTCAGGCACGCCGCCCATTTCGCGGATACCGCCAAGCGATGCCTGCAATTTGCCCTGCTCGCGTTCCATGCCAAGACGTTCTTTCTTGGTCAGGCCGGCAAAACCATTACCCGAGGCTTCGTCAATCGCCTTGAGGCGGCTGATCGACTGCGACACGGTCTGCCAATTGGTCAGCGTGCCGCCCAGCCAGCGGTGGTTCATATAGAATTGTGCGGATTTTTCCGCGGCTTCCATGACAGGTGTCTGTGCCTGACGCTTGGTGCCGACAAACAGCACGCGGCCCCCCTTGGCGACAGTGTCACGGATAACCTGCAGCGCGCGGTCCAGCATGGGGACGGTCTGTGTCAGGTCCATGATATGGATGCCGTTGCGCGACCCATAGATGTATTGACCCATCTTGGGGTTCCAGCGCGCGGTCTGGTGGCCAAAGTGAACGCCAGCTTCAAGCAGCTGACGCATAGAGAACTCTGGAAGAGCCATGGTCGTTTCCTTTTCCGGTTTCAGCCTCAGCAGGGGATCAGGCAGATGCCCAACCGGTGGATGGCTTGGGATTTCTCCCCAAGACACCCGCCCCCGCTTGCGGGATTAAGTGCCGCGGCTATAGCCGCCCCCCCTGCCCTGTGCAAGTGCCTGCAACCGCTGCGGCCCGCGTTTTTGGCCGCAGGCCGCTGTTTTTCACAAAAACACCCGTTCCACGACCCAAAACGCCCCCACCGCCGCAATCGCCCCCGAGGCCGGGATCGTCACGATCCGCCGGTACGCGTCGATCCGGTCGCGCAGCGCGATGGACAGCGCCGATAGCGCACAGATCGCCGCCAGCGGTGCAGCAAAGACCCAGACCGGGTTTTCCAGCAATGCCACCAGCATGGGTGGGTTCAGCGCGATCAGTCCGATGGCCAGCGCAAACAAGACGCCATAAAGCGCAAAGCCCTGTGCTGCCTCATTCGCGCCCCGGTCGATGCGGATCGCCTGCCAGACAAACAGGAACATGACCGCGATCACCGCCAGCTGGCCGACCTCGACCCCCACGTTGAACCCAATCAGCGCGGCGACAAATGTCTCTTGCGGCAGCCCGAATTCCCCCAGCACCGAGGCAAAGCCCAGCCCGTGCAGCAGCCCGAAGCCAAAGATCACATAGGGCCGCCAGCGGCTGACCCGCTTGGTAAAGATATTCTCGACCGCGACAAAAACGATTGATGCCGCGATCAGCGGTTCCACGATTTCGCCCGGAATATTGACATAGCCAAGCGCTGCCAGCGCCAGCGTGATCGTATGCGCCAGCGTGAACAGCGAGACCTGCAAGATCAGCGGACCGGCGCGCGCGGCCAGAAAGAACAGCCCCAGCACGAACAGGATATGATCCAGCCCCTTGGGCAGGATATGGTCAAAGCCCACGGGGATGTAATTGACGAATGTCTGCCAGCCGGTCGCACGGTCGCCCCCTGCCAAGGCGATGGGGCCGGATGTGGCGCCATTGTCCAGATAGCCATCATAGGGTTCCGGCACATCCATCTGGCGCAGCACGATGGCCCCCAGCGCGGGCGTCCAGCCGAAATCGACCGCCGTCGCCCCCGCAGGCAAAGCCGCGCTAAAGCGCAGCTCGGAGCTGCGCAAAAGCTCTGGATTGCCGACAGGCGGCACCCTGACGCTGTCCAGTTCCGGCACCAGCGCCATATCATCCGCGCGCAGTGTGATCGCGGCGGCCATCTGCGGCCAGAACGCGTCAAACCGCGCCTGCAATGCGTCGGGGTCCAGCGCGCGCAGGCTGTCATAGCTCGCCGCCTCGGCCGACAGATCGGTATCGGTCGTTTCCGACAGGTCCACACCGGCCACGAAGCTTTCCAGATTGGCGCGCAGATCGAACACGATCCGGTCGCCATCCACGCGCATATCGGCGATGGTGGGGATCACCTCATGCGCGCTGGCGACGCTGAGCCCCAGCAGCAGCGACAGCAGAGCGCTTGACAATATGCGCAGGCGCAACACCCTAGCAAGATGGAATAAGGAAACGATCATGCGCGCACTTTCTGTCATTTTCTGTCTGCTGGCGGCACCGGCGACCGCCCATGAATTCTGGATAGCGCCTTTGGCCTATCAAGTGTCGTCGGACGATAGGTTGCAGGCCAACCTTGTCAATGGCGAAGACTTTGCCGGGGTGACCGTGCCTTACCTGCCGCGCGGCATCGTCAATGCCTTGCAGTTTTCGGGTGAAACCGCCGCAGGCATCACCGGCAGACCCGGCGATTTGCCGGCCTTGCAGATGGACCCGATCGGCGATGGTCTGGCTATTCTGGCCTATCAATCGGCGCCAGCCACGCTTGATTATGCCACATGGGACAAGTTCCAGACCTTCGTGGATCACAAGGATCTGGGCGATCTGCGCGCCCTGCATCAGGCGCGCGGCCTGCCAGATGTGGGATTTACCGAAACCTACACGCGCTATGCCAAATCCTTGGTCAGCGTGGGCGCGGGCGCAGGTGCTGACCAGCGCGTCGGGCTGGAAACCGAACTGGTCGCGCTGACCAACCCCTATACCGCCGACCCTGCCGGGGGCTTTACCGTGCAGCTTTTCTATCGCAATGACCCGCGCGCCGATGCCCAGATCGAGGTTTTCGCCAGATCCCCCGAAGGCGCGGTCACGACCAGCTATATCCGCACCGATGCGGCGGGGATCGGCCAGATCGCGGTGCTGCCTGCGCATGAATATATGCTGGATGCGGTCTTGATCCGCCCCGCCAGCGCCAATTTGCAAGAGGCTTCGGGCGCGGTCTGGCAAACGCTTTGGGCCAATCTGACCTTTGCGGTGCCGCAGTAGCGCTTGCCCTTTGCGCGCCGGCGCGGCACAAGCCGGGCATGACGCAACAGCCGGATATTCTTTGCATCGGATCGGTCCTGTGGGACGTGATCGGGCGTGCGCCCAGCCATATGCGCGTCGGATCCGACGTGCCCGGCCGGATCACGCGGTTGCCGGGCGGCGTGGCTATGAATATCGCGATGACCCTGCGCCGCTTTGGCATGCGGCCTGCGCTGCTTAGCAATGTGGGCCGCGATGCCGAAGGCGATGCGCTGATTGCAGCGGCGCAGGGCATGGGGCTGGTCTGCGACCATCTTTACCGCTCTGACGATCTGCCCACCGATGTCTATATGGCCATCGAGGGGGCCAATGGCCTGATCGCCGCCATCGCCGATGCCCATTCGCTCGAGGCGGCGGGCGACAAGATCCTGCGCCCTTTGGCCAATGGCGCGCTGGCCATGCCTGCTGCGCCTTGGGCGGGTCCGGTGGCGCTGGATGGCAATCTGACGGCGGAATTGCTGCGCGAGATCGCGACCTCGGCGCTGTTTGGCAAGGCCGATCTGCGCGTCGCCCCCGCCTCGCCGGGCAAGGCCGAACGGCTATTGGCGCTGCTGGGGCATCCATCCGCCACATTATACGTCAATCTCGAAGAGGCGGGGCTTTTGTGCCAGACCACATTCGCCTCCTCTGCCGCTGCCGCCGCCGGGCTGATCGCGCGCGGCGCGCGGCGCGTGCTGGTCACCGATGGCAGTAATTCCGCGTCAGAGGCGACAGGGACGGATATCATCACCCAGACGCCCCCCGCCGTCATGGTCACACGGGTGACCGGCGCGGGCGATACATTCATGGCCGCCCATATCGCGTCAGAGGCGCAGGGCATGGCCCGCGATGCAGCCCTTGCGCGCGCCTGTCAGGCCGCCGCCACCTATGTTTCAGGAGAGATCCCATGACAATCCCGCTGACCTATTCCGCCGAAGTGGCCAAAGCCTTGGACACCGGCGGCGCGATTGTCGCGCTGGAAAGCACGATCATCACCCATGGCATGCCCTTTCCGCAGAATGTGCAAACCGCGCGGCTGGTCGAACAGGATGTGCGCGACGCAGGGGCCGTGCCTGCGACCATCGCCGTGATCGACGGGCGATTGCATATCGGGCTCGAAGCCGCCGAACTGGACGCGCTGGGTCAGGCGCAGCATGTCGCCAAATTGTCGCGCGCCGATCTTGCGGCCTGCATTGCCACCGGCGGCACCGGCGCCACGACGGTGGCCGCGACAATGATCGCGGCGCATCTGGCGGGGATCGCTGTTTTTGCCACCGGCGGCATCGGCGGTGTGCATCGCGGCGCAGAGCAGAGTTTCGACATTTCCGCCGATCTGCAGGAACTGGCGCTGACGCCGGTCACCGTGGTCGCAGCCGGGGCCAAGGCGATCCTTGATCTGCCCAAGACATTCGAAGTGCTGGAAACCTTGGGCGTGCCGGTGATTGTCTATGGGCAGGACAGTATCCCCGCTTTCTGGTCGGCCACATCGGATATGGCGGCCCCTTTGCGGATGGATGATGCGGCCAGTATCGCCGCCAGCCACCGGATGCGCGCGGCAATGGGGCTGGCGGGCGGGCAATTGGTCACCAATCCGATCCCCGCAGGCGATGAAATCCCCGCCGCCACGCTGGCCCCGATCATTGCCACGGCGCTGGCTGATGCCACCGCGCAAAACATCAGCGCCAAGGCGGTCACGCCGTTTTTGCTGGACCGGATTTTCGCGCTGACCGACGGCCGGTCATTGGCGGCCAATATCGCGCTGGTGCGCAACAATGCGCGGCTGGCATCCGAGATCGCGCAAGCGATGCTGAAATAAAGCGGGGCCCCGCCGCGCTTTGGCTTGCCGCTGGGCGCGGCTGTCCTTAGGTATGTCGGCGTAACGAGAGCCCGATAGCGCCATGGCCGATCCTTTGAACCTTGACCCCAAACGCCGTGCGTCGCGCGGGGTCATCGCGCGGCTGCGCGGGAATTTTCTGGCCGGGCTGATCATCATCGCGCCCATCGGGCTGACGCTTTGGCTGATCTGGACGGTGGTGGGCTGGGTCGATAGCTGGGTCTGGCCTTTCGTGCCGGATTATTACCACCCCGAACCGCTGGTGAACCGGCTGTTGGGGCGCGAACCGGGGGATGAGATCGCCATCAATGTGCGCGGCGTCGGCGTGGTGATCTTCCTGATCTTCACGATCATCGTCGGCTGGCTGGGCAAAGGGCTGATCGGGCGGTCCTTCATCGGGATCGGTGAACGTTTTGTCGACCGGATGCCGGTGGTGCGGTCGATCTATAATGCCGCCAAACAAATCGCCGAAACCGTGTTTTCCCAGCGCGAGACCTCGTTCGACAAGGCCTGTCTGGTCGAATATCCGCGCAAGGGGATCTGGGCCATCGCCTTTATCTCGACCGATGCAAAGGGTGAAATCGACGCCAAGCTGCTGCAAGGCGAGGTGATCGTCACCGTCTTTCTGCCGACAACGCCGAACCCGACATCGGGTTTCTTGCTGTTCCTGCCAAGGCGCGACATCATCCCATTGGATATGAGCGTCGAGGATGCCGCCAAGCTGGTGATCTCGGCGGGGCTGGTCTATCCCAATAATAAGCCCGTGACCGATCTGGCGGACGCCGCGGAATGAAAATTTGCTGACCGCGGGGATCACCGGTTTTGCGACCGGTTTCGCGCTGATCCTGGCGATCGGGGCGCAGAATGCCTTTGTGCTGCGTCAGGGGCTTGCGCGGGCGCATGTGTTCTGGCTGTGCCTGCTATGCGCCACATCCGATGCGGTGCTGATCACGGCGGGCGTGCTGGGTTTTGGCTATCTGGTGACGCTCTATCCGGCCTTTCCGCAGATCATGGCCTGGGGTGGCGCGGCTTTTCTGGCCGTTTACGGCGGCTTGCGGTTCTGGGCGGCGTATCAGGGCGATTACGCGCTACAGGTCGCAGGCACATCGGGCAGCCTGTGGCGGGTGCTGGCGACGGGGGCGGCCTTTACCTGGCTGAACCCGCATGTCTATCTGGACACGCTGGGGCTGGTGGGGGCGGTATCGACACAATTCACCGATACCGCGCTGAAAACCGCCTTTGGTGTCGGGGCGGTGCTGGCGTCCTATACGTTCTTTTTCAGCCTTGGTTACGGCGCGCGGCTGCTGGCGCCTGTCATGCAATCGGCGCGGGCCTGGCGGCGGCTTGATGTGCTGATCGGGCTGGTGATGTGGGCGCTGGCGGTCAAGCTGATCAGTTGAACATCATCTCAAGATCAACCGTGCTGCGGATATTCAGATCGGCTTTGTGATTGGTCAGAAACGCCTCGGCCGCGGCCTGCCCCGCCTCTTTCAGCCGGGCCAGGACCACGGGCTGCGGCATCGTCTTGGTGGCGACGTTCAATTCATTCATCAACACGTCATCGGCGATCATATGCACGATCACATCCTTCATGCTGCCCTGCTTCATCGCCCCATCCGCCAAGAGCCGTTTGACAAAGGCGATGGCGCGCAATTCGCGCAGCAAGGACGAATTAAAGCTGATCTCATTGATCCGGTTCTGGATCGCCTGCACATCGGTGGGCAATTCTGCACGGTATAAAGGATTGATATTCACCACCAGAATATCATCCGGCAAACCCTTGGCAAACAAGGGATAAAGCGCAGGGTTTCCACTATAGCCGCCATCCCAGAACGCCTCGGACCTGCCGCTGCGCGGATCGGTGAATTCCACCGCCTGAAACAGGGTCGGCAAACAGGCCGACGCCATGATCACATCGCTGGAAATCTCATCCCCGCTAAAGACCCGGATCTTGCCGCTGCGCACATTGGTCGCGCAGATATGCAGCTGCGGCCCCTGATCGCCGCAGACCGCATCATAGGCGAATTGGGTGATGATCTTTTCCAGCGGGTTGCGCAGCAAAGGGCCGTAAACATAGGGCGACATCATCCGCGATGTCATATCCAGCGCCGCATAGGCGGGCGAATATTTCATCGCCTGCGCCAGCACATGCGCGGCGGGGGCCATAGAGGATATCCAATCGGTCAACCGATCATCGGTGACCGCCCCCACCTGCCCCCACAGCCATTCCAGGTTTTCACGCGCCCCCGCGCGGCCATCGCGCACCCAGCCCGATTTCAGCGCCGCCGCATTCAGCGCCCCCGCCGATGTGGCGGAAATCGCGGCAATCTCGATCTGCTCGTCCTGCAACAGCCGGTCCAGCACGCCCCAGGTAAAGGCTCCATGCGCGCCGCCACCTTGCAGGGCAAGGTTGATGCGTTTCATTGCGCGGTCCAGCCGCCATCGACGCTGATCGCCGTGCCGGTGATCTGGGCGGCGGCATCCGAGCATAAAAACACCGCCGTGCCGCCCAATTCCTCGACCGTGGCGAATTGCTTGGACGGCTGGCGTGCAAGCATGACCTTGTCGATCACCTCCTCGCGCGACATGCCGTATTCTTTCATCGTATCGGGGATCTGTGCCTCGACCAGCGGTGTCAGCACATAGCCGGGGCAGATCGCATTGCAGGTGATCGGGTCGCGCGCGGTTTCCAGCCCCACCGTCTTGGTCAGCCCGACGATCCCGTGTTTGGCCGCGACATAGGCCGATTTATAGGGCGAGGCCGTCAACCCATGCGCCGAAGCCAGATTGATGATCCGGCCCCAGCCGCGCGCGCGCATGCCGGTCACCGCCGCGGCAGTGGTATGAAAGGCCGAGGACAGGTTGATCGCGATGATCGCATCCCATTTGGCAGGGTCGAAATCCTGGATCGGGGCGACATGCTGGATACCCGCATTATTGACCAGGATATCACATCCGCCCGCCTGGGTGATCAGGCGCCGACATTCATCACCCTTGGACATATCGGCCTGGATATAGCGCGCCGAGACCCCGGTGGCCGCCGCGATATCAGCGGCGCAGGCATGGTCAGCCTCGGTGTCGCTGAACGAATTCAGCACCACATCCGCCCCCGCCTGGGCCATGGCCCGCGCGATCCCCAACCCGATCCCCGAGGTGGACCCGGTGATGATGGCGGTTTTTCCTTGCAGATTCATGGCATGCTCTCCGGTGGTTGCGATTGCGACTCACTCTACATGGGGGCTGGGCAAAGGTCACCTGCGCTCCGGCAAGGCCCATAAAAAAACGCCCGCACAAGGCGGGCGCTAAGTTATTGAGGCAGGTTTCATACAGGCAAGAAACCTATCGAGCAGTGCCCTCTATATAAGCAATTCCCCCAGCGGCTCCAAGCTAAAAGTTTGAAAATGCACAAAACCGCCATTACGGTGGCCGCAAGCCGGGCATCAGGCACGGCATCGGGCACGGCATCAGGCAGGGGAAGATCACGAAAATGGCATTTCACTTTGGACGCATGATCGCGGCATGGCGCATGGGGGCGGCGATCATGGCATTGGCCAGCATGGCCTGTGCAGAGCCGCAACATGGCATAGCTATGTATGGCGACCCCGCCTTGCCACCGGATTTTGTGTCCCTGCCCTATGCCAACCCCGTTGCCCCCAAAGGCGGGCGCATCGTCACATCCGAGGTCGGCGGCTTTGACAGCCTCAACCCGTTCATCCGCAAAGGCTCTGTCTCTTGGCAATTGCGCTATTTCGTCGGCGAAAGCCTGATGGCGCGGTCACTGGACGAACCTTTCACGCTCTACGGGCTGCTGGCCGAATCGGTTGAAACCGATCCCGACCGCAGCTGGGTCGAATTCACCCTGCGGCCCGAGGCGCGGTTTTCCGATGGCAGCCCGGTCACGGTCGAAGACGTGATCTGGTCCTTCGAAACCCTGGGCACGATCGGCCACCCCCGCTATCTGGGCTTTTGGTCGCGCGTGGATCATATCGCACAGACCGGCGAACGCAGGGTCCGGCTGACCTTCAACCAGCCCGACCGTGAATTGGCGCTGCTGGCGGGGCTGCGCCCGATCCTGAAAAAGGCGCAATGGGACGGCGTCGATTTCGCCGAAAGCACGCTTGATGTGGTGCCGATCACCTCTGCCCCCTATGTGATCGACGATTTCGAGGCCGGGCGTTTCATCGCGCTGCGGCGCAACCCCGATTACTGGGGCGTCAATGTGCCGTTCCAGCAAGGATTGCATAATTTCGACGAGGTCCGGATCGAATTCTTCGGCGATGAAACCGCCGCTTTCGAGGCTTTCAAAACGCTCGAAGTGACCACCAACCGCGAATTCAACGTGGCGCGCTGGGACGGGCAATATGATTTCCCCGCCGTGCGCAATGGCGATGTGGTGCTGTCGGTGCTGGGCCATGAACGCCCCTCTGGCATGACCGGTTTCGTGATGAACACGCGCCGCGCGCAATTCGCCGATTGGCGCGTGCGCGAGGCGCTGATCCATGCGTTCAATTTCGAATTCATCAACGAGGCCATGACCGGCGGCGCGCAGCCACGGATCACATCCTATTGGTCAAACTCGCCCTTGGGCATGGGCCATGGCCCCGCAACGGGCCGTGTTGCGGCATTCCTCGAACCATTTGCCGCCGACCTGGTCCCCGGCACGCTGGAAGGCTATAGCCTGCCTGTCGGGGACGGCACCGAACGTAACCGCGCGGGCACGGCGGCAGCGCTTGATCTGATGCAACAGGCCGGCTGGACCGTGCAGAACGGCGTTTTGCGCGACAGCGCCGGAACCCCCTTCAGCTTCGAGATTCTGCTGGAACAGGGCAGTTCCGAAAACCAGGCGATCATCGATATCTATGTGCAGGCGCTGGGGCGGATCGGGATCACGCCGCGCGTGGCCCTGGCCGATGGCGCGCAATATAAACAACGCATCGATGGCTATGATTTCGACATGACCTATTACCGGGTCGGCCTGTCGCTCTCGCCCGGCAATGAACAATTCAACTATTTCGGCAGCGCCGCCGCCGACCAGCCCGGCGGGCGCAATGTGATGGGCGTGCAATCAGCTGCGGTGGATGCGATGATCACGCGGCTGCTGACCTCGGAAAGCCAGGATGATTTTGTCGCCGCCGTCCAGGCGCTTGACCGGATCCTGACAGCAGGGCGCTATGTGATCCCGATCTATCAATGGAACATCAGCCGCATCGCCCATGCCCGGCAATTGCATTTCCCGCAGGATCTGCCGCTCTTTGGCGATTGGCCGGGCTGGCAGCCCGATGTCTGGTGGTATGAAGAATAAAAGACAAAGGCCCGGATCACACCGGGCCTTTTCAACCTCTTCGGGCCTTTTTCAACTTCTTTTTTCCAAAAATACTCCCCGCGCGGAGCGCAGAAAACTCAGCAAAGCGAGGTCACCCAAAGGATCGTCGCATCCTCGGGGCTGATCGACACGACATTATGGCCCATCGCGGCATCGTAATAGGCGCTGTCGCCGCGTTTCAGCGCGATCGGCTCGTAAAATTCGGTATAAAGCTGGACCTGGCCGGTCAGCACATACAGAAATTCTTCGCCGTCATGACGCACCCAGCCGTCGAATTCCGCCATGCTGCGGGCGCGCACACGGGCGCGGTAGGGCAGCATCTTCTTGGCACTCAGCGTTTCGGCCAGCAGCGCATGTTCATAGGTGGTGGTGATCTGGACCGCCTCTTCGCCGCCGCGCGTCACCGCCATGCGCCCGGTGACCTGGCCCTTGCTGGCCGGGGTAAACAGCTGCGGCACAGAAATATCCAGCCCCACCGCCAGCTTTTTGAGCGCATCATAGGTGGGCGACATCTGGCCATTCTCGATCTTGGACAGGGTCGAGCGCGCCAGCCCCGCCTGACGGGCCGCCTGTTCCAGCGTCCAGTCCCGCGCCTTGCGCAATTCGCGCACCCGCGCGCCCAGGTCCAAAGGCTGCGCCACGCTGGCAGAACCATTTTCATGCGCGATGCGGATCAGGTGCTTGGGGTCGAAATCGGTCATGGCCTTTCTTTAAGCAGGGGCGCATAATCTTGCAACTCACCACGGCGGCCGATAGGCCTGTGACATATTCTCATCCGACAGACATCAGGGGGACCAGCATGGTCAAGCTCGATATCATTTCCGACCCGATCTGCCCCTGGTGCTATATCGGAAAGGCCAATCTGGACGCGGCCTTGGCGCAATTCCCCGAACATCCCTTTACCATTGAATGGCACCCGTTCCAGCTCAACCCCGAGATGCCGGCAGGCGGGATGGACCGCAAAACCTATCTCGAATCAAAATTCGGCGGCAAGGCCGCGGCGGCCAAGGCCTATGCGCCGGTGCTGGAGCATGCTGAAAAAGCAGGCCTTGCGATCAATTTCGAGGCGATGCAAATCACCCCCAATACGATTGACGCGCATCGCCTGATCCATTGGGCCGGGATCGAGGCGCGCCAGACCTTGATCGTCGATCTGCTTTTCAAAGCCTATTTCGTCGAAGGCCGCGATATCGGGCGCCACGAGGTGCTGGCCGATATCGCCGATAGCGCCGAGATGGACGCAGCCTTGGTCGCGCGGCTTTTGGCCTCTGACGCGGATATTGCCGATATCCGCGCGCGTGATGCGCATAGCCGCGAAATGGGGATTTCCGCCGTGCCGACCTTTGTCGTGGCCAATCAACATGCGGTGCCGGGGGCGCAGCCGCCCGATCTCTGGGTCAAGGTGATCGGCGATATCATCGCCCAAATCGGTGACGCGGCATGAACGCCCCGTCGCAACGGCTGGGCCAAAGCGAATTCATCGCCTTGATGGCCATGGTGGTGGCCACTGTCGCCTTTTCGATCGACGCCATGCTGCCCGCCCTGCCCGAGATCGGGGCGGCACTCAGCCCTGACAATCTCAATAATGCGCAGCTGATCATCACCAGTTTCGTGCTGGGCATGGGGATCGGCACGCTGTTCACCGGGCCTTTGTCGGATGCTTACGGGCGCAAACCGGTGATGGTTGCCGGCGCAATGATCTATGTCATCGCCTGCGGGCTGGCCTGGGCGGCGCAATCGCTGGAAATGATGCTGGCGGCGCGGGTGCTGATGGGGCTGGGCGCCTCGGGGCCGCGCGTGGTGGCGGTGGCCTTGGTGCGCGACATCTATGAGGGGCGCGACATGGCGCGGATCATGTCCTTTGTCATGGCGGTTTTCGCCCTGGTGCCCGCATTGGCGCCCAGCCTGGGGCATTTCATCATCCTGGGCTTTGGCTGGCGGGCGATCTTTGCGGCTTTCATGCTGTTCTCGGTGGTCATATTGCTGTGGCTGGTGATCCGGCAGCCCGAGACGCTGATGCCTGCCAATCGCCGCCCGCTCAGCCTGGGCGCGCTTTACGCCGCCACGGCGCAGATGTGCGCCCATCGCACGGCCCGGCTGTCGATCCTGGTGCAGACATTGGTCTTTGGCATGTTGTTCATCGTGCTGTCCTCGACCCAGCAGGTCTTTGACGTCACTTTCGGGCAAGGCGCTTATTTCCATTACTGGTTTGGCGGCATCGCGATCCTGGCCGCCAGCGCCAGCCTGCTGAACGCGCGTCTGGTGATGCGGCTGGGCATGCGCGCGATTATCAAGGCGATGCTGATCGTGCAGATCGGGCTGACACTCGCGATGATCGTGATCACGGCGATTGACGGGCCCTATCTGCTGGCCTTTGGCACCTATGTGATCTGGGTGACGGGGAATTTCTTTCAGGCCGGGCTGACCATCGGCAATCTGAACGCGCTGGCGATGGAAGATATGGGCCATATCGCGGGTCTGGCCGCCTCGATCATTGCGGCGATTTCAACGATTGGCGCGGTCCTGATCGCCGCCCCGATCGCGCTGTTGTTCGACGGCACGCCGATGCCGATGGCGATTGGTGCGCTGGTGGCGGCGGCACTCGCCCTCTGGCTGACAACCAAGATAAAGCGGCCGGGTGACGCATAACCCCATCTTCCGAGCCTAAATATCCCCGTCGGAGACCGGAAAAAGCAGGGTCCTTACCCTGCTTTTTTCGTTTCTTCGGCAAGCTTTCCCGCCAGGTCCCGCGCGATATTGAACGCACCCTGGATCTTGTCGCGTTCCTTGGTCCAATCGCGCAGCACGACGATGCGGTTGTCCTTGACCTTGGCCTGTCCGCGCTGGTCATTGATGAAATCCACCAGCCCCGCAGGCGAGGCGAATTTGTCATTGTGAAACCGGATCGTGGCCCCCTTGGGCCCCGCATCCAGCTGGCTGATACCGGCCTTTTTGCACATCGCCTTGATCCGCACGACCAATAGCAGCGTGTTGACCTCGCGCGGCAGCGCACCGAAACGGTCGATCAGCTCGGCGGCGAAACCTTCCAGTTCCACCTTGGTGGTCAGGTTCGACAGGCGGCGGTAAAGCCCCAGGCGCACATCCAGATCGGGGACGTAATCTTCGGGGATCAAGACCGGCACGCCCAGATTGATCTGCGGCGCCCATTGGCCATCATCAATGATGCCTTCGGCAGCGCCTGACCGGATCGCAGTGATCTGGTCTTCCAGCATCTGCTGATACAGCTCATAGCCCACTTCGCGCATCTGGCCGGATTGTTCCTCGCCCAGCAGGTTGCCCGCACCGCGAATATCAAGGTCTTGGGACGCCAGCGTAAACCCTGCCCCCAGACTGTCGATAGACCCCAGCACCCGCAGGCGTTTCTGCGCAGTATCGGTCAGTTTTTGGCGCGGTTTGGTGGTCAGATAGGCATAGGCGCGGGTCTTGGACCGACCCACCCTGCCCCGGATCTGATACAATTGCGACAGCCCGAACATATCCGCGCGCCAGACGATCATCGTATTCGCGGTGGGAATATCCAGCCCCGATTCCACGATGGTTGTCGCCAGTAGTACGTCATATTTGCCGTCGTAAAAGGCATTCATCCGGTCGTCGAGTTCGCCCGCCGCCATCTGGCCCGTGGCACTGATAAAGCTGACCTCGGGGACTTCATCGCGCAAAAACGCCTCCATCTCGTCCATATCGCTGATGCGGGGGACGACGATGAAACTTTGCCCGCCGCGATAATGTTCGCGCAAAAGCGCCTCGCGCACGGTGATCGTATCAAATTCGCTGACATAGGTGCGGATCGCCAGACGGTCGATGGGCGGCGTGCCGATCACCGACAGATCGCGCACGCCCGACAGCGACAATTGCAAAGTGCGCGGAATCGGCGTGGCGGTCAGGGTCAGCACATGCACATCGGTGCGCAATTGTTTCAGCCGTTCCTTGTGCTGGACGCCGAATTTTTGTTCCTCGTCGATGATCAACAGGCCAAGGTTCTGGAAATTCACCCCCTTGGCCAGCAGCGCATGGGTGCCGATGACGATATCAACGCTGCCTTTGTTGATGCCGTCGCGGGTCAGCGCCGCATCGCGCGGTGACACGAACCGCGACAAGGGCCGCACGTTCACGGGAAAGCCACGGAACCTTTCGGCAAAGCTTTGGTAATGTTGCCGCGCCAGCAAGGTTGTTGGCGCGATGATCGCCACCTGCACCCCCGCCATCGCCGCAACAAAGGCAGCGCGGATCGCCACCTCGGTCTTGCCAAAGCCCACATCGCCGCAGATCAGCCTATCCATCGGCTGGCCGGACCCCAGATCAGTGAGCACATCATCGATGGCGGACAACTGGTCATCGGTTTCGGCATAGGGAAAGCGGGCGAGGAATTGATCCCATAGCCCTGATTCCGGTTCCAGCACGGGGGCTTTGCGCAGGGCACGTTCGGCGGCGACACGGATCAGCCGTTCGGCGATCTGGCGGATGCGTTCTTTCAGCCGCGCCTTTTTCGCCTGCCAGGCACCGCCGCCCAGCTTGTCCAGCAAACCGGCCTCATGGCCGTATTTCGACAGCAGTTCGATATTCTCGACCGGCAGATAAAGCTTTGTTTCTTCGGCATATTCGATCAGCAGGCATTCATGCGCCGCCCCCAGGGCGGTGACGACCTCCATCCCCATGAAGCGCCCGACGCCGTGATCGACATGGACCACCAGATCACCGGGCGACAGGCTATTGGCCTCGGACAGAAAGTTTTCGGCGCGGCGTTTGCGCTTGGTCTGGCGGATCAGCCTATCGCCCAGCACGTCCTGTTCGGAAATCACACTCAGGCCGGGGGATTCAAACCCCTGATCCAAGGGCCAGACCGCCAGATAGACACCGGTTTTGCCCACACGAGAGAAATCGGTGATGGCAATCGTCTCGCCCACACCTTCATCTTCGATCAAGCCTTCCAGCCTTTCGCGCGCGCCTTCGGAATAAGAGGCGATGATCACCGGGCCATTGGCGCTGCGCGCCTTGATATGGGCGGCCAAAGCGCCGAAAAGGCTTAGGTTTTCCTGTTGCCGCTCAGGCGCGAAACTGCGCCCCATGCGCCCGCCTGCGTCGATCACACCGGGGCCGGTCGCCTGTTTATGCGGCGAGAATTGCAGCACACGGCGGTCGGCCACAGCCCGCGCCCATGCCGCATCGTCAAGATATAACAGCTGCGGCGGGGCCGGTTTATAGACCGAATCCATCCGCCCCTTTTGCGTTAGCGCATGCATCCGCGTGCCGTATTGGTCGGCGATGCTGTCCCAGCGCGCAATCCGCTGCGGCCCGATCTGGTCGTCCAGCGTGATCGTGGCGCGGGGCAGATAATCGAACAGTGTTTCCAGATCGTCCTGAAAGAAGCCCAGCCAATGTTCGACACCGGCATGTTTGCGCCCCGCGCTTACCGCCTCGTAAAGCGGGTCATCGGTGCCGGCTGCGCCAAATTCGATCCGGTAATTCTGCCGGAACCGGGTGATCGCCGCCTCGTCAAGGATCACCTCGGACACGGGCGCCAATTCCACCTCGGTCAGTTTTTCAACGGTGCGCTGGCTGGCAGGGTCAAACCGGCGCGCGGCATCCAGCACATCGCCGAACAGGTCCAGCCGCACAGGGCCGGATTGGCCGGGTGGGAAAATGTCGATGATCCCGCCGCGCACGGCGTAATCGCCCGGTTCCATCACATTGGGGCTTTGCGTGAATCCCATCCGCACCAGAAAGGCGCGCAAGGCGGCTTCGTCCAGCCTTTTGCCGACGGTGGCGGTGAAAGCGGCCTCGCGCAATGTGGCGCGCGCAGGCACGCGCTGGGTGGCGGCTGACAGCGTTGTCAGCAGGATGAACTGGCCGGGCATCCCGTGGACAAGGGCGGCCAATGTGGCCATCCGCGCGGCGGAAATATCGGTATTGGGTGACACGCGGTCATAGGGCAGACAATCCCAGGCCGGAAACACGAAAACCGGCACGGCAGGCGCAAAGAAAGCCAGCGCCGATTGCAGCGCCGCCAGCCTTTTGTCATCGCGCGCGACATGGCAAACGGGCTGGCCCTTGGCCAATTCCGCGAGGATCAATTGCGCGTCAAACCCTTCGGGCGCGCCGCTGACGGTGATATGGGTGCGCTCAGACATTGCGCCGAGATATCCTGCACCGGGGCCGTGTCAACCGCTGTTCAGCCAAAGCGCTGTTGTAGCGTCACCGAGATCCCCAAAAGCGCGGTGCAGAACAGCGCCGCAATCGCGATCAGCTGGATCCAGAACCGCAGCCGCACAAGGGCCTGGATCAAGGCAGGGCCGCTTGGTTCGTCCAGCGCCAGCCGCTGGCAGCTGCGCCATGTCAGCGCTGCGACCAAGACCAGCGGAAAGGCCAGGCAGAACAGCCCCTGCGCCAGTTCCAGCCCATAGACGAAACCCAGCATCGCCGTCACGGTGATGACGAATGTGCCCAGCCCGACCAGCAGGACCGCCGCATTGCCCGAGATCATCATCACCCGGCGCAGATTGATCGCGACCTGCGTTGCAAGATCCTGCGCCGCCTGCCCGCCCTGCCTGCGCGCCCGCGCGATCATGTCAAAAGGCACCCCGATCACCCAATGGCAGGTCATGGCCCAGGTCATCATGACCGCCAACCAATACCAGATATTGGAAAAAGTCCGAAAGTCGATCAGGCTGGGGATGATGTCGATCAGGGTCAAGGCAATATCCGGCAAGAGATGTCAGGCCAAGGATAGCGGCGGCTCTGCCGATTGCCCAGACTTGTGATGCTGTAAAATCCATGCGACCAACAGGCAGTTAGCAGCAAAGGCCATCCCATGTCCCCGATCACCCCCGCCTTTCCCGTCACCCGCCTGCGCCGGATGCGCCGGACCCCGGCCCTGCGCGCGCTGGCGCGGCAGAATACGCTGACGGTGGATGATCTGATCTGGCCGGTCTTCGTGATGGAAGGGCGCGATGCGGAAACCCCCGTGGCCTCGATGCCCGGCGTGATGCGGCGCAGCGTGGACCGGATCGCCAAGGCCGCGGTCGAGGCGCAGAATCTTGGCATCCCCGCGATCTGCATCTTTCCTTATACCGGGATGGAGGCGCGGACCGAGGATTGCGCCATGGCCTGGGATGCCAACAATCTGACCAATCAGGCGATCCGCGCGATCAAGGATGCCGCCCCCGATATCGCCGTGATGACCGATATCGCGCTCGACCCTTATAATATCAACGGCCATGACGGCTTTGTCGAAAATGGCGAGATCGTCAATGACCGCACTGTTGATGCCTTGGTGAAAATGGCGCTGGCCCAGGCCGAGGCAGGGGCCGATATCCTTGGCCCCTCGGATATGATGGATGGCCGGATCGGCGCGATCCGTGCCGCGCTAGAGGCGGACGGGCATGCCAATGTCACGATCCTGAGCTATGCGGCCAAATATGCCTCGGCCTTTTACGGCCCGTTCCGCGATGCGGTGGGGGCATCGGCCGCCCTGACCGGCGATAAAAAGACCTATCAGATGGACCCCGGCAATAGCGACGAGGCGCTGCGCCTGGTTGCGCGCGATCTGGCCGAAGGGGCCGATATGGTCATGGTCAAGCCCGGCATGCCCTATCTGGATATCTGCCGGCGGGTCAAAGACAGCTTTGGCGTGCCGACCTATGCCTATCAGGTCAGCGGCGAATATGCGATGATACAGGCTGCGGTCCAGAACGGCTGGCTGGACGGCGAACGCGTGATGATGGAAAGCCTTTTGGCCTTTAAACGTTCAGGTTGCGACGGGGTGCTGACATATTTCGCCATGGATGCAGCGCGGGTGCTGCGGGGCTGAATAAATCATTTGGTAAGGTGTTCATGCAAGGGTGAGGGCAGATTGAAATGCCAGAAAGCCAAGCCATTGCCATTCACATTTTTCAAAAAAGACGTGCTGCCGCCCGATCCTCTGATCAAGATGATCGACCAGACGCAGGCCGTGATCCGGTTTGACGCCAATGGAACGATCATTTCTGCCAATGACAATTTCTGCAAGGCGCTTGAATATCCGCTGTCCGAAATTCAGGGCAAACATCACCGGATATTCGTTGACCCCGATTATGCCAATTCGGCGGAATACCGCGATTTCTGGGACCGGTTGGCGCAGGGTGAACCCTTTACCGACCGCTATCAGCGCCGCTGCAAAAGCGGGCGGATGATCTGGATCCAGGCGACCTATGCGGGGGTGCGCGATGCGACAGGCCAGTTCAGCACCGTGATCAAGGTTGCCACCGATGTGACCCAACGCAATGACGCCTTTGTCGAAATCGCCAAAGGGCTGGATGCGCTGAGCCTGGGCAATCTGACCTATCGCTTGCCGCATTTCGGCCTCGAGGATGTGGATGCCATCGGCACGGCCTATAATCAGGCCAGCGGGCGGCTGGCCGATATCTTGCGCAATGTGTCGCAGATCGCCCAGCAGGTCCGCACTATCACCGGCGATCTGGAAAATGCCTCTTCGGAATTATCCACGCGCACCACGGCGCAGGCGGCCACGCTGGAACAGACAGCCGCAGCACTGGAAGAATTGACCGCGACGGTGCGATCCTCCACCAAAAGCCTGACGGACGCCGAGGATCTGGCCACGCAAACCGTCGCCGGCGCGCGCAAAAGCGATGCTGTGGTGCAGCGCGCGATTGATGCGATGTCGCAGATCGCGCATTCCTCGGGCGAGATTTCAAAGATCATCGCCGTGATCGACGATATCGCCTTTCAGACCAATCTTTTGGCGCTGAACGCCGGGGTCGAGGCCGCGCGCGCAGGCGATGCCGGGCGCGGTTTTGCCGTTGTCGCATCAGAGGTGCGCGGCCTTGCCCATCGTGCGCAGGACGCGGCGGGCGAAATCAAATCGCTGATCAGCCGCAGTGCGACACAGGTCTCGGCGGGTGTCGATCAGGTCAATAACACCGGTGACGAGCTGAAAAGCATCGTCAAGAGCATCGGCACGATCAGCGACACGATGGGCGCGATCAGCGAAAGCGCGCGCCAGCAATCCATCGCGCTTGATGAATTGAACATTGGCGTCGGCCATCTTGATGTCGTCACCCAGCAGAATGCGGGCATGGTGGATCAGATGGCGCAATCCAACACCTCGCTGGTGGGCAATGTCGGGGCCTTGATCGACCAGATGTCGCGCCTTGATGCGACCGAAAACCGCGCGGCCCCGCTGCGCCGCGCCGGATAAGGCCAGAGGCGGCGCCAAACCCCTGCGCGAAAAAGCCGCGCAGGCGCAGCAAACGCGTGACACTTTGGTCACAATCGCCTATCTTTGCGCGGCGAAGGGCGGCGAACGCCCCGATTGGGCAAAAGGCAGATTGATATGAGCAGTTTTTCTCGGCGCGGCTTCACGCTTGGACTGATGGCCGCAGGCGGCCTTGCCGCTTGTAACAACGGTGTCGGCAGCGGGGCCGCTGCGACAATCGACGCGCGCGTCGATGCGACATTGGAACAGATGTATAACGAATTTCCCGGCACCCGCGATCTGGCCACGCGGGCCTCGGGGCTGTTGGTGATGCCACTGATCACCAATGCGGGGTTTGGGTTTGGCGGCTCTTTCGGGCGCGGCGCGCTGCGTGTCGGGCCATCGACCGTCGATTATTATTCCACCACCACCGGCAGCGCGGGGCTACAGATCGGGGCGCAGCAATTCAGCTATGTGCTGTTTTTCATGACACCCGAGGCACTGATGGAGTTTCGTCAATCGCCGGGCTGGGCCGCTGGCGCCAGCATCGATTACGCGCTGAGCAGCCAAAGCGATATGCTGCGCGCCGAAACGACGACATCTTTGTCGCCGGTGATCGCGGTTGTCTTTGGCCAGACGGGGCTGCGGGTCGGCGCGACGCTGGAAGGCAGCAAATACACGCGGATCATCCCGTAACGCCGCCGCACCAGCCAAGGTCGCAAACAGAACGCCAGTCCCGCCTGCCCCTGCCATGATGTGCGAAATTGCAGGAGCAGGATGATGAAAACCAGCGCAAGTTTCGTGATCATCAGCGTCACAAGGGCGGATCATCAGGTCCGCCGCGACATGCGGGCCGCCGTCACCGATGATATGACTGTCGCCTTCATCGGCCAGCACCCCCCGGCACGCCGGATCAAGGCGCGTTGCAACCCCGATCACCGGGGGCCGCGCGGATGATTCCGATCCTGATCTTGGCCGCAGGCGGGTCGCGGCGGATGCGCGGACAGGACAAACTGTTGCAGCCGGTCGCGGGACAGCCCTTGCTGCGCCGACAGGTGCTGATGGCGCAGGACACGGGCCATCCGGTCTATGTCGCCCTGCCTGCGGCGGATCATCCGCGCGCCGCAACAATCCGCGATCTGGCCGCAACCATACTGATCGTGCCAGAGGCCGCGCAGGGCATGGGCGTCACGATGCGCGATGCGGTGGCGCAATTGCCCCCGTCAAAGGCCTTTATGATCCTGTTGGGCGATCTGGTCGCGCTGTGCACGGCGGATCTGCTTTCGGTCTTTGCCGCGCGGCAAATGCAGCCTGATCATCTGGTCTGGCGCGGCGCCACGGCAGAGGGCAAGCCCGGCCATCCGGTGATTTTCGACGCCAGTTTGCGGCCACAATTCGCGGATCTGGCGGGTGATAGCGGGGCCGACCGGATCGTGCGGGCGCATCAGGGGCAGACCTGTCTGGTGCCCCTGCCCGGCCAACGCGCCAGGCTGGATCTGGACACGCCCGAACAATGGGACGCCTGGCGGCGCACCGCGCTTTAGCCAGAGGTGGTGATCAATCCAGCCTCGCTTTGGTGCAGGGTTTTGCGCGCGGCACGGTAACGGCGCAGGCCTTCGCGGGTGGCCAATTCGGGGAACAGCAGGAATAATTCGTCGCGCTGATCGGCGTCGATCCCTTGCAAGGAATAATCGCCCGGCTGGAATGTTTCGGTCCAGGCCCCATCCGACAGGACGATTTCATGGGTTTCGCACATGAAATGGATATAGGTCGCCTGCGGCTGATTGGTGGCAGAAACGCCCGGCATCTGGGTCAGATGTTTGGCGGCGATCAATACCTCGGATTCGCCGAAATATAATTTGGCCATTTCAGACACCACCAGCACGCGGTGATTGGGTGACACCACCATATCGCGTTCCGGCAGCCCCTGCCCCAGCGCGCCCTGCCGGATCAGCACCGGCCGCATGCTGGCGCTGATTTGCAGGTCTTGCATGTTCATCGTCTTTTGGCCGGCCCAAGTGATATGCCGGATCCCATTGTCGCGGGTCACGACCCGGTCGCCGATTTTCAGATCGGTGGCCAGTTTTTCGCCCTTGGGGGTGGCAATTCTGGTGCCGGGGGTGAAACAGGGAATGATCGCCGCGATCTGCGCAAAGCTAAGCCGCGTCCCGCAGCCATAGGTCACGCGGCTGGCATCAAGATCAGCGGATGCCTGATCAATACGGCGGACCTGCGGGCCTGTCAGGTTCAGGAAATCAGACCGGCCATAGCAGATGTCCCGGTCAGAAGATGCAGTCAAAAACCCAGCCACAGATTTACGTTCTTTACCATGTGGCGCAACATGCGCCCGATTACACTACACCATACCGGGCCTAACCGGTGGTTAACACATCCTGCCCCGATTGCCCCGCGCCCAAGCAGTCTGGCCACCGTCTTGGTCGCCGTCTTGGTCGCCGTTCTGGCACCTGCTCAGACTATCTTTCCGGCCGCCGTTTTTGCCGCCATTCTGGCTACCATTTTGGCCGCCGGCCTGATCTGGCCGCAACCGCGAGCTGCCTTTCGTCCTATCGGTCAAACATGGCATCAAAATGGCCCACAGCGGGCAATCTGTTGCTGGCGGGTCTTGGGGGAAGGCCGCGTCAGAGACGCGATTGGTGCCGATGGAGGGACTCGAACCCACACGATGTTACCACCGGGGGATTTTGAATCCCCTGCGTCTACCATTCCGCCACATCGGCACTGCGCGTTTCCTAATCCGGCTGTCCTGCGGCGTCAATCGGATTTGCAATCGCTTGACGCGACAGCGGCGGCATGGCCTAAGCAGCCCATCAAACAAAGGCCATGCGATGCTGCGCGCTCTTTACGATTGGACGATTTCGTTGGCGCAGACGCGTTACGCGCTTTGGGCGCTGGCGGTGGTGGCCTTTGTCGAATCGTCCTTCTTTCCGATCCCGCCCGATGTTCTGATGATCCCGATGATCATCGCGCGCCCGTCGCGGGCTTTCGTGATCGCGGCGGTGGCGACGCTGGCCTCGGTGCTGGGGGGATTGTTCGGCTATTATATCGGTTTCGCGCTTTACGAAACGATCGGCGTCCAGATCCTGCAATTCTATGGCAAAGAGGCTTATTTCGCCGAATTTGCCGTCACCTATAACAGCTATGGCGCCTGGGCCGTGCTGGTCGCGGGGGTGACGCCCTTTCCCTATAAGGTGATCACCATCGCATCGGGTGTGACGCAATTATCGCTGCCGGTGTTTATCGCGGCCTCTGTCGCGGCGCGGGCGCTGCGGTTTTTCCTGGTGGCGGTTTTGCTGTGGAAATACGGCGCACCAATCCGTGATTTCATCGAGCGGCGGCTGGGGTTGATGTTCGTCTTGTTCTGTATTCTGTTGATTGGCGGTTTCGCCGTTTTGGGGGTCATGTGACACGCAATTTATTGGTTTTTCTCGCCGGATCGGGGTCTTTCGCCCTGCTGGCGGGGGCCTATCTGTTTCAGGCTTTGGGCTATCCGCCCTGTGCGATGTGCCTGTGGCAACGCTGGCCGCATTTCGCAGCAATCGCGATTGCGGCCCTCGCGCTGCGGTTCGGCGGGCGCAGCTTGCCGGTGCTGGGGGCTTTGGCGGCGGGCACGACCGGCGCGATTGGCGTGTTTCACACCGGTGTTGAACGCGGCTGGTGGGAAGGCCCGTCATCCTGTTCCGGTGTCAGCAGCCTAGAGGGTCTGTCGGGCGCAGATCTTTTATCCATCGCCGGGCCGCGTGTGGTGATGTGCGATCAGGTGTCCTGGGAATTGCTGTCGCTGTCGATGGCCAGCTGGAATGCGCTGGCCTCCTTTGGCCTGATGGCGGTCTGGATCAGCGCCGTGATGACAGCAAAAGATTCGTCTCGGACCGTGTGACCCCGTCCATCCGGCGGATGGCAAACAGCGCCTGATCGAAATCTTCCAGGCTTTTGGTGCCGATTTCGGCGATCAGATCCCATGTGCCATTGGTGGAATGGACCACGATCACCTCTGGCATGGCGGTCAGGCGTTTCATCACCTTTTCCGCCGCGCGCCCTGCGATTTCCAGCATCATCAGCCCGCGCACCGCATCGGGGCGCACGTCAGACCGGGTCAGCACGGTGAAACCTGCGATTTCGCCCCCCGCGATCAGCCGGTCCAGCCTTGTGCGCAGGGTCGTCCGCGTGACGCCGACAATGGCCGCAAGGTCGGATAATGTCGCCCGCCCGTTCTGGCGCAGGGCGCGGATGATGGCGCTATCCGTTTCGTCCATGATGACTGCTCAATTTGATCAATTCCTGACCGTTTTGCACCTTTTGCACGGTTCCGCCAAGCGGTGTTTTGGCTAATCTGCTGGCATGACACAGAAACATTGCATATTGATCGGTGCGCCCGTGGATTGTGGCAAACGCCGCCGGGGCTGTTTGATGGGGCCGGATGCCTATCGCACCGCCGGGCTGGCCGAGGCGATCACCGCCCTGGGCCATAGCGTCGCGGATTGGGGCAACCTGACCCCGGCGCAGGTGACGGTCGCCGAACCCCGCAATCCGCTGGTTTACAAGCTGGCCGAAAACGTGGGCTGGACCCAGACATTGATGGATGCCGCGCAAAAGGCCGCCCCCCAAGGGTTTCCCATCTTCATGGGTGGCGATCATGCGCTGGCCGCGGGCAGTGTGGCAGGCATGGCGGCCCATGCGCAGGCTGCGGGGCGGCCGTTTTTCGCGCTTTGGCTGGATGCGCATAGCGATATCCACACGCCAGACACCAGTGACAGCGGGAATTTGCACGGCACGCCCGTGGGTTACGTCACCGGGCGGCGCGGCTTTGATGCCTTTCCACCCCTGCCCGTGCGCGTGGACCCTGCCAATATCTGCATGATCGGCCTGCGGTCGGTCGATGCGGCGGAACATGAAATCCTGGCGCGCGGCGATGTGGAATTGGTCGATATGCGCCGGATCGACGAGGAAGGCATCAGCGCGCCCTTGCAGGCCTTCCTTGACCGGGTGGCGGCGGTGGGTGGGATGCTGCATGTCTCGCTGGACGTCGATTTCCTTGATCCGTCCGTCGCCCCGGCCGTGGGCACCACCGTGCCGGGTGGGGCCACCGTGCGCGAAGGCCATCTGGTGATGGAAATGCTATCCGATTCCGGGCTGGTCACCTCGCTTGATCTGGTGGAACTGAACCCGTTTCTGGACGATCGCGGCAAGACCGCCAATCTGATGGTCGATCTGACCGCATCGCTTCTGGGCCGTCGCGTGTTTGATCGCCCCACCCGGAGTTACAAGTAATGCTCAAAGCTTCCCCGCGCGCGCTGGTGCCTTTTGTCAGCGTCGATAACATGATGCGGCTGGTCCATCACATCGGGATCGAGACCTTTATCGCGGATCTTGCCCGCAATATCACCGAAGATTTCGCCAAATGGGACCAGTTTGACAAAACCCCGCGCGTCGGTTCGCATTCGGATGTCGGCGTGATCGAGCTGATGCCGACCTCTGACGGGGTGTTCTATGGGTTCAAATATGTCAACGGCCATCCCAAGAACATGGGCGAAGGGCTTCAGACGGTCACGGCCTTTGGCGTCTTGTCCGATGTCTATTCGGGCTATCCGCGGCTGATGAGTGAAATGACCCTGCTGACCGCTTTGCGCACGGCGGCGATGACGGCGGTGGCGACCAAGCATCTGGCTGCGCCGGGTGCGACCACGATGGCGATGATCGGCAATGGCGCGCAATCGGAATTCCAATGTCTGGCGGTCAAGGCCGTCTGCGGGATCAGCCATGTGCGGCTTTATGATCTGGACCCTGCCGCCAGTGCCAAATGCGCGCGCAATCTGGATGGTTTGGGGCTGCATGTGACGCAATGCACCAGCCCCGAACAGGCGGTCGAGGGCGCGCAGGTCATCACCACCGCAACGGCCGACAAGGATATGCAGACGATCCTGACCGACAATATGGTCGGCGCGGGCGTGCATATCAACGCGATTGGCGGCGATTGCCCCGGCAAGACCGAATTGCACCGCGATATCGTGGCGCGCGCGAATATCTTTGTCGAATATCCGCCCCAGACCCGGATCGAGGGCGAAATCCAGCAGATGCCCGCCGATCATCCGGTGACAGAGCTTTGGCAGGTGATCACCGGCCAGACGCAGGGGCGCAAATCCGCCGCCGAAGTGACCCTGTTCGACGGTGTCGGCTTTGCCATCGAGGATTTCAGCGCCCTGCGCTATGTCCATGAAAGCATCAAGGATACGCCCTATTACGTCGATCTGGACCTGATCGCCGATCCAGACGATCCGCGCGACCTGTTCGGCATGCTCAAACGCGCCGGATAGGCGCGGTTTCGGGCCTGTTTTGGATTGCGCCATTGCACCCAAGATCGGGTGTCTGCTATAGTCGCTTGAACCAGATATAGCAGATAGCAGACAGGCGGCCTTTGTGAGCGATACCCCAGAAACCCCTGAAAATAACGATGATTTGCCGATCACGCGGATGGCTCATGCCGGGCCAAGCGTCACCATCGAACATGAGCTGAAAACCAGCTATCTGGATTACGCGATGAGCGTGATCGTCTCGCGCGCGATCCCTGACCTGCGCGACGGGTTGAAACCGGTGCATCGCCGGATTCTTTACGGCATGTATGAGGCCGGCAATACCCATGACAAAAGCTATCGCAAATCCGCGCGGTCCGTCGGGGATGTGATGGGCAAATACCACCCCCATGGCGATAGCGCGATCTATGACGCTTTGGTGCGGATGGCGCAGGATTTTTCCATGTCGCTGCCGTTGCTTGATGGGCAGGGCAATTTCGGGTCCATGGATGGCGACCGCGCCGCCGCCATGCGCTATACCGAGGTCCGGATGGACAAGCCCGCCGCCTATATGCTGATGGATATCGACAAGGATACCGTTGATTTTCAAGACAATTACGACGGCAAGGACCGCGAACCCACCGTGCTGCCTGCGCGTTTTCCCAATATGCTGGTCAATGGTGCGGGCGGGATCGCTGTCGGCATGGCCACCAATATTCCGCCGCATAATCTGGGCGAGGTGATCGACGCCACGCTGGCGCTGATCGACAACCCCGATATGACATCCGAGGAAATGATCGATTATATCCCCGGCCCCGATTTCCCCACCGGCGGGTTGATCCTTGGCCGGTCTGGTGCGCGCAAAGCCTATCTTGAAGGGCGCGGATCGGTGATCGTGCGCGCGAAAACCGCCGTCGAAGAGATCAGGAAAGACCGCTATGCCATTGTGATCAATGAAATTCCCTATCAGGTGAATAAATCGGTCATGATCGACCGCATCGCCGAGGCCGCGCGCGACAAACGCATCGAAGGCATCGCCCATGTGCAGGACGAAAGCGACCGCAACGGTGTGCGGGTGGTGGTCGAGCTGAAACGCGACGCCACCGCCGAGGTGGTGCTGAACCAGCTGTTCCGTTTCACCCCGATGCAAACCTATTTTGGCTGCAACATGCTGGCGCTGAACGGCGGCAAGCCCGAACAGCTGACTTTGCGCGCCTTCCTGACCGCCTTTGTCGATTTCCGCGAAGAGGTGATCGCCCGGCGCACGGCGTTTGAATTGCGCAAGGCCCGCGAACGCGCGCATATCCTTTGCGGTCTGGCTGTCGCGGTCACCAATATCGACGAGGTCGTGGCCACGATCCGTGGGTCCGCCGATGCCGCCGCTGCGCGCCATAAGCTGATGACGCGGCGCTGGCCTGCGGCGGCGATCCTTGAATATATCAAGCTGATCGACGATCCGACCCATACCGCCAATGACGATGGCACCTATAACCTGTCCGAGGCACAGGCCCGCGCGATCCTTGAATTGCGCCTGCAACGCCTGACCCAGATCGGCGTCAAAGAAGTGACCGATGAATTGCAGGAATTGGCGGGCAAGATCCGCGAATATCTGGAAATTCTGGGGTCGCGCGACCGTATCTTGCAGATCATCCGCGACGAGCTGACCGAGGTGCGCGATCTTTTCGCCGTGCCGCGCCGCACCCAGATCGTCGATTGGTCGGGCGATATGGATGACGAGGATCTGATCGAGCAAGAAGACATGGTCGTGACCGTCACATCCGGCGGCTATATCAAACGCACCGCCTTGGCCGATTTCCGCGCGCAGCGGCGTGGCGGCAAGGGCCTGTCGTCCATGGCCACCAAGGAAGAGGATGTCGTCACCACCCTTTTCGTGGCCAATACCCATACGCAGCTGTTGTTCTTCACCACCGATGGCATGGCCTATAAGCTGAAAACATGGCGTCTGCCGCTGGGCAGCCGCACCGCCAAGGGCAAGGCGATCGTCAATATCCTGCCGATCCCGCAGGGCGTATCTGTCGCCGCCATCATGCCCGTGGACCGGCCGGAAACGGAATGGGATGATCTGCAGATCGTCTTTGCGACCTCGGCGGGCGATGTGCGCCGCAATGCTTTGTCGGATTTCACCAACGTCAAGTCGAATGGCAAGATCGCCATGAAACTGCCTGATGAAAAGACACTTTTGGTCAATGCGCGGATCTGTTCGCCCGAAGATGACGTGATGCTGGTCACCAATTCGGGCCGCGCGATCCGCTTTCCGACCACCGATGTGCGCGTCTTCAAAGGCCGCGACAGCACCGGTGTGCGCGGGATCAGGTTGCAGGGCGATGACAAGGTCGTGTCGATGAGCATCATCCGCCATTTCGAGGCCGAGGCCGAGGAACGCGCCGCCTATCTGAAAATGCGCCGTGCGATGGCGGGCTTGGCCGATGATGCCGAGGTCGAGGATGAAGAAGCCACTCCCGGCCAGATCAGCCCCGAACGCTATGCCGAAATGTCGGCGGCGGAAAACCTGATCCTGACGATCAGCGCCAAAGGCTCGGGCAAATTGTCGTCCAGCCATGATTATCCGGTGCGCGGGCGCGGCGGCATGGGCGTCGCGGCCATGGACAAGGCGATGCGCGGCGGCCCGCTGGTCACCTCTTTCCCGGTCGATATGTCCGATCAGATCATGCTGGTGACATCGACCGGCCAATCGATCCGCGTGCCGGTCGAGGGGATTTCCTTCCGCTCGCGCAGTGCAGGCGGCGTCAAGGTCTTTGACACAGGCAAGGGTGAAACAGTGGTCAGCGTCGCCTGGATCGCCGATCAGGGCGAAGACGAGGACGAGGCGTAAGGGGCGCTGCCCCTCGCCCCTGATGGGATCCGGGGCTCACCCCGGAGTATTTGGGGAAAAAAGAAGCCACGACAAGAGGATGGCGATGAAACAGCATTTGCATATTATCGGTGGCGGGATGGCCGGGTCCGAGGCGGCTTGGCAGGCGGCAAATGCCGGGATCGCGGTGACGATCCATGAAATGCGCCCCAAGGTCGGCACTTTTGCGCATCGCACCGGCCATCTGGGGGAAATGGTCTGTTCCAATTCCTTTCGGTCGGATGATCACGAACAGAATGCCGTGGGCCTGTTGCATTGGGAAATGCGCGCGGCAGGCGGGCTGATCATGCAAATGGCGCAGCGCCACCGCCTGCCTGCGGGCGGCGCCTTGGCCGTGGACCGCGACCCATTTGCCGAAAGTGTGACCGCCGCGTTAAAGGCGCATCCCAATATCAGCGTCAGCTATGATGAAATCACCACCCTGCCCGAGGATGGCCATTGGATCATCGCGACCGGCCCGCTGACCTCGGGCGCGCTGGCCGCGGCGATTGCCGCCGAGACCGGGACCGAGGCGCTGGCGTTTTTCGATGCCATCGCGCCCATCGTCTATCACGACACGGTCAATATGGATGTCGCCTGGATGCAATCGCGCTATGACAAGGGCGAGACGGTTGCAGAACAGACCGCCTATCTGAATTGCCCGATGACCAAGGCGCAATATGAGGATTTCATCGATGCGCTGCTGGCCGCCGAGAAAACCGAATTCAAGGAAGGCGAAACGGCGGGTTATTTCGACGGCTGCCTGCCGATCGAGGTGATGGCCGAACGCGGCCGCGAAACCCTGCGCTTTGGCCCGATGAAACCCGTGGGCCTGACCAATGCGCATGATCCGGCCAATAAACCCTATGCCGTGGTCCAGCTGCGCCGCGACAATGCCTTGGGCACGCTTTACAATATCGTGGGTTTCCAGACAAAGATGAAATATGGCGCGCAAAAGACTGTTTTTGCGATGATTCCGGGGCTGGAGACTGCCGAATTCGCGCGTCTGGGCGGCATCCATCGCAATACATTCATCAATGCGCCCAGGCTGCTGGATGACCAGATGCGCCTGCGCTCGCGCCCCAATATCCGCTTTGCCGGCCAGATCACCGGTGTTGAAGGCTATGTTGAAAGTGCCGCGATGGGCTTGTTGGCGGGGCGGATGGCGGCGGCGGAATTGCAAGGGCGCAGCCTGTCGCCGGTGCCCGATACCACCGCGATGGGCGCTTTGGTGAGCCATATCACCGGCGGGGCCGATGCCAAGACATTCCAGCCGATGAATGTGAATTTCGGGCTGTTTCCGCCGCTGGATGGTGTCAAAGGCGGGCGGCGCGGCCGCAAGGACCGCTATAAAGCCTATACCGACCGCGCCAAGGCGGATTGGCAGGGCTGGCTGACCCCGCAGGCGCTTGCCGCGGAATGATCACGCGCTTTGCCCCGTCGCCTACGGGGCCGCTGCATCTGGGGCACGCTTATTCGGCGATCCTGGCGCATGATATGGCGCGCGCGGCGGGCGGGCAGTTTTTGCTGCGGATCGAGGATATCGACCAGACCCGCGCCCGCCCCGCATGGGAGGCGCAGATTGCCGATGATCTGGCCTGGCTGGGCCTGACATGGGACGGGCCGGTCCTGCGGCAATCACAGAGGATGAGCCTTTATTACGGCGTCATCGACGATCTGTGGCGCAAGGGGCATCTTTACATTTGCACCTGCACGCGGCGCGATATTCACGCCGCGTTAAGCGCGCCGCAAGAAGGCGGCCCCGATGGCCCGATCTATCCCGGCACCTGCAAGGGGCGGCGCAGCACAGCAGCGACCCCGCCGCGCGATGCGGTGCTGCGGTTTGATCTTGATACATTCACGGATCAGGCAATATCTTTTCAGAACAACGGGCTGCGCGTTGATGTGACGCTTGATGACCTGCGCCGCGATGTGGGCGATTTCGTGATCGGGCGCAAGGATAGCGGCACATCCTATCATCTGAGCGTGGTCATCGATGATGCGGCGCAGGATATTACCGATGTGGTGCGCGGCGCAGATCTGGCTGCGGCGACGCAGATCCATGTGGCTCTGCAGCGCGTGCTGGGCCTGCCGACGCCGCGCTATCACCATCACGACCTGATCCGCGACGCGGCGGGCAAAAGGCTGGCCAAGCGTGACGACGCCAAATCCATCGCCAAATTCCGCGCCGAAGGGATCAGCCCCGCAGGGATCAGGCAGATGGTGGGATTGGCGCCATAGGCTGCATCAATTCGACCTCTTCGCCCGCGCGCACGGCGGTGTAAAAACAGCTGCGCCGTCCGGTATGACAGGCAGGTCCGGTCTGGTTCACGCTGACCAACAGGCAATCGCGGTCGCAATCGACGCGGAAATCCACCAAATGCTGCACATGGCCGCTGGTGTCGCCCTTGACCCAAAAGGCCTGGCGCGAGCGCGACCAATAGGTGACGCGGCCTGTGTCCAGCGTGCGCGCCACGGCATCCGCATTCATCCAGGCCATCATCAAGACCTCGCCCGATGCGGCATCTTGGGCGATTGCGGGGATCAGCCCTGCGTCGTTATATTTCAAGCTCATTGGGTCGAAAGCCATCGGGTTTCCCTTTGCAAGCGGCGTGCAGCGCCCTAATTAGACAACAGAGCACCGAAGGGCAAATGCGATGTCAGCCGAAACCGATATGATCAAGCTTTATTCCGCACGCATCCTGGCGCTGGCGGCCGATATGCCGCGCAATGCGCGCCTGCCCGCCCCCACGGCCAGCGCCAAAAAGCGTGCGCCGCTTTGCGGGTCGAATGTGACGGTGGATATCGTGGTGCAGGACGGGGTGATCACCGATTACGGCCAGGATGTGAAGGCCTGCGCCTTGGGGCAAGCGGCGGCGGCGGTTGTTGGCGGTGCGATTGTTGGGCTGACCGAACAGCAGGTGCAGGCCGGGCGCGATGCTTTGCAGGCGATGCTGACAGCGCAGGGGCCGGTGCCGGCGGCCCCTTTTGACGGGCTGGCGGTGCTGGAACCCGCGCGCGATTACAAGAACCGTCATGCCTCGATCATGCTGGCCTTTGATGCCACGCTGGACGCGCTGCAAACCGCCAAGACCCAAGCATAAAAAACCGCCGCCATCCGGGGCAGGATGACGGCGGCAAGTTTTGCGGTCTCTGGTCCAAGGCATCAGCAGAGGCAAATCCGGATGTCAGGCGGGATCGTGTCATTGCGCGGTGGGACAGGCAATGATCGGGGCCAGAGAGCCGCGCAGCAGGTCAGATCGGCCCGGGCAAGGCCAATCCACCAAACAACAGCACCATCAAGGCAACAATGCCCAAGGCATCCCCGATCAGCGTGTGACGCGAACGGATCAGAATGGTTTTAATGTCTTTCGCCATATCAGCGTTCCCCTAATGTTCTGTTGCTACTTTGTTCTCATATCGCACCGGACCTGTAAAGGGTTTTTTAAGAACATTGTGGGAACATTTTGCAGCGCTGGATGGGCGCGCAGGTTAACCTATTGAAATCAAACGGATCCCGCGATCCTGTTCCAATAGCCATAGCAGGCTGCGTGCCGCCTGCCCGCGCGGCATTTGCAGGTCGGGATCGTCATGCAACAGCTTGCGCGCATCCGATTGCGCCACCGCCATCAGCCCGGCCTGCCGTTCCAGATCGGCGATGCGGAACCGGGGCAGGCCCGATTGCGCGGTGCCGATCACATCGCCTGCGCCGCGCATCATCAGGTCTTCTTCGGAAATGCGGAACCCATCCTCGGTCTCGCGCAGGATTTCCAGCCGCTTGCGGCCGTTTTGCGATAATGGCGGTTGATAGATCAGCAGACAGGTGGATGCCGCAGCCCCGCGCCCGACGCGACCGCGCAGCTGGTGGAGCTGCGCGAGCCCGAAACTTTCCGCGCCTTCGATCATCATGATCGAGGCATTGGGCACGTTCACGCCCACCTCGATCACCGTGGTCGCCACCAGCACGCGGGTTTCGCCGCTCACAAAGCGCGCCATGGCCGCGTCTTTTTCGGCGACGGGCATCTGGCCATGGACCAGCCCCACGACGCCCTCGCCCAAGGCCGCGCGCAGCCGTTTGAACCGGTCTTCGGCGGCGGTCATTTCCACGACCTCGCTTTCCTCGACCAAGGGGCAGACCCAATAGGCCTGCCGCCCTTCCGCGACAGCGGCGCGCAATTTGGCGACGATTTCATCCATCCGCGCGGCCGAGACAAGCGCGGTCTGCACCGGTTTGCGTCCGGGCGGTTTTTCATCCAGCACCGAAACATCCATGTCGCCATATTGCGCCAGCGCCAAGGATCGCGGGATCGGCGTGGCCGTCATGACCAGCACATCAACCGCGCGGCCCTTGGCCCCCAATTCCATGCGCTGCGCCACGCCGAACCGGTGTTGTTCGTCGATCACCGCCAGCCGCAGATCGTGAAAATGCACATCTTTCTGAAACACCGCATGGGTGCCGACAAGGATCTGGATCTCGCCCTGCGCCAGCGCGGCCAGTTTGGTTGCGCGGTCATGGCCCTTGTCGCGGCCTGTCAGCACCTCTAGCCTTATACCGGCGGCGGCGGCCAAAGGTTCCAGCCCCGCATAATGCTGGCGCGCCAGGATTTCGGTGGGGGCCATCATCACGCCCTGCCCGCCCGATTCCACGATCTGACACAGCGCCATCATCGCCACCAGCGTCTTGCCGGACCCGACATCGCCCTGCAACAGCCGGTTCATCCGCAAAGGCGCCGCCAGATCACTGCCGATTTCGGCAATCGCACGGGTTTGCGCGCCTGTCGGGCGATAGGGCAAATCGGCCAGCACGCGGGTCTGCAAATGCCCGTCACCGGCCGAAGCCACCCCTTTGGCGCGCCGCGCCGTGATCCGCGCCAAGGCCAGCGTGATCTGATGCGCCATCAATTCATCATAGGCCAGCCGCGCGCGGGCCGGATGATGCGGCGACAGATCGACCGATGATTGCGGATTATGCGCCAGATGCAGCGCCTGCGCCCAATCGGGCCAGCCTTCGCGGGCCTTTTGCGCGGGATCAATCCAATCGGGCAGATCAGGCAGCAGCGCCAGGGCGGAGCGTGTCGCTTTCCACATTGTCTTTTGCGTCAGGCCGGCATGCAGCGGATAGACAGGTTCAAAGGCGGGGATCGTCTCTGCCTCGGCGGGGGGCAGCATGTGATCGGGATGCACGATCTGCGCGATCCCGTCGAAAAGTTCCAGCTTGCCGGATACCACCCGCCGCTGGCCTGTCGGCAACAGCTTTTGCAGGTAATCGCCGCGCGCATGAAAGAACACCAACTGAAAGGATGTCTGCTCATCCTCGACCGTCACACGGTAAGGTTTGCCCTTGGTCTTGGGCGGCAGATGCGCCCCGATTGTCACCTCGACCGTGACGATACAGGGCGCAATCACCTCGCGAATAGAGCCGCGGCGGCGGCGGTCCACGCCAGAGACCGGCAAGGTCAGCAACAGATCGGCGGGTTTGGCGATACCCGCATCAATCATCACCTGCGCGGTCTTGGCACCGACCCCGTCCAGCCGCGTCAGCGTGCCGAAAAGCGGGAAAAGAGCCTCTGGCCGGCCGGTCATGCGCTTCCGATCAGCGCAAGCCAGCCGTCCTCGTCCATGGTGCGGATGCCAAGCGCCTCGGCCTTGGCGGCCTTGGACCCGGCCCCCGGCCCCGCGACCAGGATATCGGTCTTGGCGCTGACCGATCCCGCAACCTTGGCGCCAAGCGATTCCGCACGCGCCTTGGCCTCTGCGCGTGTCATCTTTTCCAGCGTGCCGGTGAAAACGATGGTCAGGCCCGACACCGGGCTGTCGCTGGCGATCTTGGGCGCGTCCTGCACGTCCAGCTGGGCCACCAAAGCCGCGATAGAGGCCGATTCCGACGGGTTTTGCAGCGTCGTGATCAGCGATCTGGCCATCACGGCACCGACGCCATCAATGCTGATCAATGCGTCCCATGCGGGGCCTTGGCCGACCTGCGCATCCTGCATGGCGGCGGCGAAAGCGGCCCAAGACCCGTAATGGCTGGCCAAAAGCGCGGCCGAGCTTTCGCCGACATGGCGGATCCCCAGCGCATAGATCAGCCGGTGCAACCCGATGGCGCGTTTGTCATCAATGGCGGCAAAGAGGTTATCGGCGCTTTTCGCGCCCCAGCCTTCGCGGTTTTTCAGCTGCTGCAACCCCTGCCCGTAACGCGCGCGCAGGGTAAAGATATCGACCGGCGTCGTGATCCAGCCATCGGCGTAAAATTGTTCGACCTGTTTGGCGCCCAGCCCTTCGATATCAAAAGCCGCCCGAGACACGAAATGTTTCAGCCTTTCAACGGCTTGCGCGGGACAGATCAACCCGCCGCTACACCGGCGGACCGCATCGCCCGCATCGCGGATCGCGGGTGATCCGCATTCGGGGCAGATCTGCGGAAAGTCATAGGGGCTGGCGCTGGCGGGGCGGCGCGCCAGATCGACATCCTTGATCTTGGGGATCACGTCCCCGGCGCGGTACACCTGGACCAGATCACCCACGCGGATATCGCGGCCATCGCGGATCGGCGCACCATCGCCACCGCGCCCGGCGATATAATCCTCGTTATGCAGGGTCGCATTGGACACCACGACCCCGCCCACCGTGACCGGCACCAGCCGCGCGACCGGCGACAGCGCACCCGTGCGCCCGACCTGGATGTCAATCGCATCCAGCCGGGTCCAGGCCAGTTCAGCGGGGAATTTATGCGCGATGGCCCAACGCGGCGTCGTGGACCGGAACCCCAGCCGCTGTTGCAGCGCAAGATCATCGACCTTGTAAACCACGCCGTCGATATCATAGCCCAGACTGGCGCGCCGCGCCTCGATCTGGGCATAGATCGCGATCAGATCATCGGGGCTGTCGCAGGTCGCGGTCAGCGGATTGGTCGCAAAGCCCAGATCCGCCAGCCGTGCAATCGCCCCCGATTGGGTGGCGGCCAAAGGCGCCGACAGCGCGCCCCAGGCATAGGCGAAAAAGCGCAGCGGCCGCGCGGCGGTGATGCTGGCGTCCAGCTGGCGCAAGGATCCGGCGGCGGCATTGCGCGGATTGGCAAAGGTCTTGGCACCTTTGTCCGCCTGCCGCGCATTCAGCGCCGCGAAATCATCATGGCTCATGTAAACCTCGCCGCGGACCTCCAGCACGGCGGGCGCGCCGGTCAGATGCTGGGGGATATCGGCGATAGTGCGGGCATTGGCGGTGACATTTTCGCCCACCGCCCCGTCGCCGCGCGTTGCGGCCTGCACCAAGACCCCGTCTTCATAGCGCAGCGACAAGGACAGCCCGTCGATCTTGGGCTCGGCGGTATAGCGCAAAGGCTGATCCGCACCCAGCCCAAGGTATTTGCGGATCCGCGCGTCGAAATCGACGACATCGGCATCGCTGAACGCATTGCCCAGCGACAGCATCCGCTGCACATGCTGGACCTTGCCAAATCCTTCGGCCATTGGCGCGCCGATCTGGTCGCTGGCGCTATCGGCACGTTTGAGATCGGGAAACCGCGCCTCGATCGCGGCATTGCGCTGTTTGAGCGTATCATAAGCGGCATCGCTGATCTGGGGCGCATCATCGCGGTGATAGGCGATATTGGCCTGCCCCAGGATATCCGACAGCCGTGCCAATTCGACCAGCGCCTCTGCCCGGCCCAAATCTGCAACCGCGATGGTTGCAGTGTCATGATCCTGTCTTGCCCGGCTCACCGCCTGCCCCCACTTCACACGCGCCATGCTGCGCGCCAGATAGTGTTACGCAGGCCAAAGGCCAAGGTCCAGCCGGCAAACCGGACCGGGGCCAGGGCGGGTGTGGGATCTATGCGCCGATGGCCAGTTTGGCCGCCGGTTTCACCGTTTCGGGATCACGCAGCACATAACCACGCCCCCAGACGGTTTCGATATTGTTTTCACCATCGCCAGCCTCGGATAATTTCTTGCGCAATTTGCAGATGAAGACATCGATGATCTTCAGCTCGGGTTCATCCATGCCGCCATAAAGATGGTTCAGAAACATTTCCTTGGTCAGCGTCGTCCCCTTGCGCAGCGACAATAGTTCCAGCATCTGATATTCCTTGCCGGTCAGATGCACGGTCTGTCCGGCCACTTCGACGGTCTTGGCATCCAGGTTCACGGCGATCTGGCCGGTGCGGATGATGGATTGCGCATGGCCTTTTGACCGGCGGATGATGGCATGGATCCGCGCGACCAATTCTTCGCGGTGGAACGGTTTGGTCAGGTAATCATCCGCGCCAAAGCCGAAACTTTTCAGCTTGCTTTCGGTGCCGTCATCACCGGTCAGAATCAGGATCGGCGTGTCAATCCGGCTTAGGCGCAATTGGCGCAACACCTCATGCCCGTTCATATCCGGCAGGTTCAGATCCAGCAGGATCAGATCGTAATCATATAACTTCGCCAGATCGATCCCTTCCTCGCCAAGATCCGTCGTATAAACATTCAAATTCGCATGAGTCAGCATCAATTCGATGCTTTTCGCCGTTGTCGGGTCATCTTCAATCAGCAAGACGCGCATAGGGGTTCTCCACACTTACAAGCACATTTCACCTTTGGCGAAAAAAGGTTAATTACGCGTTACTGGTATTTACTTTACGAACTCGCCCTAGGGCTGTCTATACCGCTGCAAGGCGGTGGTTTTCAGCGCCGCTTCGCCATGGGCGCTGACAGCGTCTTCCCAGGCGGTCATTTCCTCTTCGGATAGATCATAGGTTTCCAAGGCTTCGGCGCGGGTGATCAACCCATAGGTGACCGCGCGCACCACCGCGGCCTTGCGCGACGCCACCCAGCGGCTGGTGGTCTTGTCGGGCAGATCGGCCCTGGTCATCGTTGTTCCGTCCGGCAGGGTGACAGCACGTCGCCCTTCGATTTTTCGCAAATACATCTGGCACCCCTTTCAGGAAACTCCCGCAGATGCTATGCCAACCCAGACTTAACGAGAGGTGTAACCGCACCTTGAGAATGCATAGCATTTTCCTATATTTCGACCTGTTCCTGCCGCGACGGACCCGCCATGCCCCTTGACACGCCGCTTAACTCGCTTGGTTTTGCCAAGTCGCCCGCCGATACCCGCGTGGTTGTTGCCATGTCGGGCGGTGTGGATTCCTCTGTCGTTGCGGCCAAGCTGGCCGAAGAAGGCTATGACGTGGTCGGCGTGACCTTGCAGCTTTATGACCACGGGGCGGCGCTGGCGAAAAAAGGCGCTTGCTGTGCAGGGCGCGATATCCATGACGCGCGCCGCGTGGCCGAGGATATGGGCTTTCCACATTATGTGCTGGATTACGAAAACACCTTCCGCGAAGCGGTGATGGATGAATTCGCCGACAGCTATCTGGGCGGGGCGACCCCTGTGCCCTGTATCCGCTGCAATGAACGGGTGAAATTCAAGGATCTGCTGCAAACCGCCCGCGATCTGGACGCCGATTGCATGGCGACGGGCCATTACATCCAGCGCAAGATGGGCGCGCAGGGTGCGGAATTGCACAGCGCTGCCGATGCGGCCAAGGATCAAAGCTATTTCCTGTTCTCGACCACGCAGGACCAGCTAGATTACCTGCGCTTCCCGCTGGGCCATCACCAAAGCAAGGATGAAACCCGCGCTTTGGCCGCCAAATACGGGCTGAGCGTGGCGGATAAGCCCGACAGCCAAGATATCTGCTTTGTCCCCAATGGCGATTATGCCGCCGTGATCGAAAAACTGCGCCCCGGTGCCGCCAGCCCCGGCGAGATCGTCGATATCAACGGCCAGGTTCTGGGCCAGCACAACGGTGTGATCCATTACACCGTGGGCCAGCGGCGCGGGCTGGGCATCGGCGGTCTGGCCTATCCGCTTTATGTCGTACGGCTGGATGTAGATAAAAAACAGGTCATCGTCGGGCCCAAGGATATGCTCGCCACCCGCCGCGTGCCCTTGCGCGAAATCAACTGGATCGGCGGTGGCCGCCTGACCGATATGGCCGAACGCCAGATCGCGGTGCGTGTCCGCTCGACCCGTCCTCCGACTGACGCGATCCTGCGCCCGATCTCCGACACCGAGGCCGAGGTTGAATTGCTGGTCGCCGAACAGGGCGTCTCGCCGGGGCAGGCCTGCGTTTTCTATGACACTGACAGCACGCGGGTGCTGGGCGGCGGTTGGATCTGGCGGGGCGCCTGAAAATCGCCCCCCACCTTCTTTTTTCCAAAAATACTCCGGGGTGAGCCCCGGATCTGATCCGGGGCGAGGGGCAGCGCCCCTGAAAAGCCCGGCGTTTATGCCTTGCCGCGATAGGCTTTCAATCCGCCCGCGATGAATTTGGCATTCTTATAGCCCATCGCCTTAAGACTGGCCGCCGATAGCGCGCCACGGTTATTGGCGTTGCAATAGCATAGGATCGTGGTCTCGGGATCGGGCAGCAGGGATTCGATATTCATCTCCAGCTTGCCACGGCTCAGATGCAGCGATCCGGCGATATGATCGGCGGCATGTTCCTCGCTGTCGCGGATATCCAGCGCAACCGCCCCCGCCGCGATCATCTGATCAACCGCGCTTGCGGGCACTTCGTCGATCTGCGCGCGCGCGGCATCGGCCATCGCCTGGAATTTGCTGGTATATTGCATCTGCTTGCATCCTTTATATTGCTGCGCCAGCCATAGCGCGCACCGCAGCGCGGATCAGTGACATTATCACCAAGCCGCAAAAACCGCTGGCAGATCAGCGCCGCCAGCATTACCCAAGGGGGATGATCTATACATCCGCCCCCCAATGGCGCGCCGCGCCGCAAAAACGTGTGCTGTTCTTCGCAATGTCGGGGCTGGGCAAGACCTATCTGTCCAGCATGCTGCGCCAGACCGGTGAATGGTTCCATTATTCCATCGATTACCGGATCGGCACCCGCTATATGGGCGAATATATCGCCGATAATGCCAAGCGCGAGGCGATGAAAGTGCCCTTTCTGCGCGACCTTTTGCGCAGCGATTCGATCTATATCGGGTCCAATATTTCCTTCAACGACCTGCGGCCGATGTCGTCTTATCTGGGCAAACCGGGTGATCCGGCCAAGGGCGGGCTGCCTTGGGATGAATATACCCGCAGGCAAGACCAGTTCCAGCGCGCCGAGGTGGCGGCGCTGCATGATACCGGCCATTTCATCACCCGTTCGCATGAGCTTTATCAATATCCGCATTTCGTCTGCGATACCGGCGGGTCGATCTGCGAATGGGTCGATGTGACCAACCCCGATGATCCGATCATGACCGATCTGGCCTCCAAGACGCTGATGGTCTGGATCGAAGGCACCGAGGCGCATACCGCCGAATTGATCCGCCGCTTTGACCGCGAACCCAAACCGATGTCCTATGATCCGGTCTTTCTGCTCGCGACATGGCAGGCCTATCTGGCGGAATTCAACGCAGCGCCGGACCAGGTGGACCCCGATGATTTCATCCGCTGGGCCTTTGCCAAGGCTTTGGCGCATCGCCAGCCCCGCTACAAGGCGATGGCGGATCGCTGGGGGATCACCGTAGCGCAGGATGATGTGGCACAGGTGCGCGATGCCGAAGGCTTTGTCGAGATGATCGCCCAGGCCCTTGAGAAGCGGGGCTGACAGGCCTATCTGCGCCTTTCGCGAAGGATATCATTCATGCCGATCAAATTGCCCGCCGCCCTGCCCGCCTATGATGTCCTGTCCAAGGAAGGCGTCATGGTGCTGGACGAGGTCACCGCCGCACGGCAGGACATCCGCCCCTTGCGGATCGCGCTGCTGAACCTGATGCCCAAAAAGATCCAGACCGAAAACCAATTTGCCCGGCTGATCGGGGCGACGCCCTTGCAGATCGAGTTTTCATTGATCCGGATGAGCGAACACCAGACCCGCAATACCGCCGCCGAACATATGGAAGAATTCTACAAACCCTTTTCCGAAATGCGCGATGAAAAATTCGACGGGCTGATCATCACCGGCGCGCCGATCGAACATCTGCCATTTCACGATGTCACCTATTGGGACGAGCTGACACAGGTCTTTGACTGGACCCAGACCCATGTGCATTCCACCTTTGGCGTCTGCTGGGGCGGGATGGCGATGATCAATTATTTCCACGGTGTCGAAAAACACCTGCTGGATCAAAAGCTGTTCGGCTGCCTGCGGCATCAGAACACAGCCGCCAATTCGCCCTATCTGCGCGGCTTTTCGGATGATTGCGTGATCCCCGTCAGCCGCTGGACCGAAATGCGCCAGGCCGAAATCGACGCCGTGCCGGGGCTGAAAACGCTGATCACCAGCCCCGAGGCCGGCCCCGCATTGGTCGAGGATCAAGGCCACCGCGCGCTTTATATCTTCAACCATTTCGAATATGACACCGGCACGCTGAAACAGGAATATGACCGCGACATCGCCAATGGCACGCCGATCAATATCCCGGCCAATTACTATCCGGGTGATGATCCGACGCAGGCACCGCAAAACCGCTGGCGCAGCCATGCGCATCTGCTTTACGGCAATTGGATCAACGAGATCTATCAGACCACCTATTTCGACCTGAACAAAATTGGCACTTAAAGCGATCATCATCGCCGCCATCGCGCTGGGCCTTGGGGCGGTGCTGACCAGCGGCCTTGCGGCGTGGCGGGCCGCCCAGATCACGGCGTCCTTTCCGCCTCTGGGCGATTTCGTCACGGTCACAGGCGGGCGGGTGCATTATGTGCAGGCAGGCCAAGGGCCGGATGTGATCTTGCTGCATGGCGCGGGCGGCAATCTGCGCGATTACACCTTTGCGCTGATGGACCAGCTGTCCACGCGCTACCGGGTGACCGCCTTTGACCGGCCCGGCCTTGGCCATAGCGACCGGGTGCCCGGCGTGGCGACAGGGCCATTCGCGACCCAAGGCGCCAGCCCCGCCGATCAGGTCGCCATGTTACGCGCGGCGGCGCGCGCGCTCGACATTCGCGCCCCGATCGTGGTGGGGCATAGCTATGGCGGCATCGTCGCCTTGGCCTGGGCCACCACCGGTCTGGGGCGCGCGGATCCGACCAATGCATCCGCTGTCGTGTCCTTTGCGGGTGTGGCGATGCCGTGGCCGGGGGATCTGGGCAGCTATTACGCGGTGAACGGCAGCGCCTTGGGCGGCGCGCTGGTGATCCCGCTGATCAGCGCCTTTGTGCCGCAAAGCACCGTGGATAATGTCGTGGCCGTGACCTTTGACCCCCAAACGCCCCCCGCTGGCTATATCCGCTATCTGGGCGGCGAGCTGGCTTTGCGCCCCGCGACTTTCCGCGCCAATGTGCGCCAGGTCAACAGGCTGCGGCCCTTTATCGTTGAAATGGCAGAACTTTACCCCCAGCTGACGCTCCCGATAGAGATCATTCACGGCACCGCCGACACCAGCGTGCCGATCCAGGTCCATGCCGAAGAGCTGATCAAGATCGCCCCCACCGCCAATCTGGTCCGGCTAGAGGGAATCGGCCACCAGCCGCATCACGCAAGCCCCGCCGCCGCCATTGCCGCCATCGACCGCGCTGCCGCCCGCGCCGGATTGCGCTAGACCGCCCGCCCCCTCATAGTGAGGCGGCAAAGCTGAAGAGAGTTTCATGAAACCGCCATGCGACGGCACACCCAGCCGCCCTTACACACCAAAGGCACCGCAGCAGACCTGCCTGCGCGATGATCGCCCCCAAGGCGGCAACAGCCAAAGGGCGCACCCCCCGGCATGACCAAACGCGGCTATCACCACGGCAATCTGCGCGCCGCCTTGATCGAGGCCTGTTTGCGGCTGATCGAAATGCGCGGGCCCACCGGTTTCACCCTTTCAGAGGCCGCGCGCGAAGCAGGCGTCACCCCGGCCGCAGTCTATCGGCATTTCGCGGGGCGCGAGGATCTGATCGCCGCGGCGGCCCAGGAAGGCTATGGCATCTTTGCCGATCTGATGGACCATGCTTTTGCAGATGGGCAACCCTCGGCGCTGGCGGCTTTCGGCGCGACGGGGCGGGCCTATCTGGCCTTTGCGCGGCGCTATCCGGGGCATTATATCGCGATGTTCGAATCCGGCGTCTCGATCAACCATTCGCCCGATCTGCATGCCGTGGCGACCCGCGCGATGGGCGTGCTGGAAAAAGCCGCCAGCGCCCTTAGCCAGCATATCCCGGCGGAAAAACGCCCGCCCGCGCAGATGTTCAGCGCGCATATCTGGGCGATGTCGCATGGGGTGGTGGAATTATTCGCGCGCGGCAATCCCGGACGCACCAGCCCCTTTCCCCCCGATGACCTGCTGGAAACCGGCATTGGCATCTATCTGCGCGGGCTTGGCCTGCTTGACCCCGATCAATAGGATCCCCTCATGGATGGCACTTTCGCACTTATCTTCTTCATCACCGGGCTGACCGATACCTATCTGAATACATGCCCCACGGGCTGTTATCAGCGGCAAGATGCGCCCGCGCGGGCGGCTTTGCAGATCAGCGATGTGATCTTTCAGGACGACAGCATCAGCCAGGAAATCTATTTCTCCTATGATCTGGCGCGCCGCTACGGCGTGTTCCAGCCGGTGATCGGGGCCAGCGCCACGGGCGACGGTAGCCTTTGGGTCGGGGCGGGCGCGAAATGGACCACGCAAGATGTCATCGCCGGGCCATTCTTTGTCGAGGCTTCTTTCATGCCCGGCCTTTACGCCCAGGGCGACGGGCCGGATCTGGGGCTGCCCCTGGAATTTCGCAGCGCGCTGGGGATCGGCTATGCCTTTGACAATGGCGCCACACTCAGCCTGCTGGCGGATCACCGGTCCAACGGGGATCTGAAAGATCTTAATCCGGGGCTGGAAACGCTGGGGCTGCGCTTTGCCATGGTGCTCGACTGATCCCATCTTCCGAGCCTAAATATCCCCCGCGGAGCGCCGGCGCAGCCGGAAAAGTAAGGTGGACGTCAGTCCACCCTACGCCAGAATAACCAGCGACCGTTCGTCCCAGACGACCTGCGTCTGCGTGCCCACCTCCAGCACCGGCCGGCCGATCAGGTTTTTCATCGCGATATTCAAAGGCTGGTCCACCCCCGCGATGCGCACATCGTAATAGGTCATATCGCCGTAATAAACGACCTCATCCACCACGCCGTCGATCAGCTTGCGCTGGGTGGTTTCCCCCTCGAACAGGATCGCGAGCGTCTCGGGGCGCACCCCGGCCACGGCGGCCCCTTTGTGCAGCGCCATGGGTGCCTGTTCGGCATTGACCGTGACACGCCCAAGACCTGCGACATCCACCTCCAGCGTATCACCGATCTCCAGCACATCGGCGCGCAGGAAATTCATCTTGCCGATGAATTCCGCCACGCGGCGCGAATTGGGGCGACGGTACAGCGTTTCGGGGTCTGCCAATTGCCCGATTTCGCCTTCGAACATCACGGCGATGCGGTCGGACATGACCAGCGCTTCTTCCTGATCATGGGTGACCAGAATAAAGGTGATCCCGACATGGCGTTGCAGGCGGATCAGCTCGACCTGCATCTGTTCGCGCATCTTTTTATCCAGCGCGGACAACGGCTCATCCAGCAACAAAACCTTGGGTTTCAGGATCAGCGCGCGCGCAAGCGCGACCCGCTGGCGCTGCCCGCCCGACAGGGCATGGGACGCGCGTTTGCCATAGCCCGCAAGGCCGACCATATTCAGCGCCTCGTCCACCATTTTGGCCTTGTCGTCCTTGGACAGATCCGCCCGTTTGCGCAGGCCAAAGGCCACGTTGTCCGCCACGCTCAGATGCGGAAAGATCGCATAGGATTGGAACACCATATTGGTCGGGCGCAGATTGGCGGACACACCGCGCATATCCTTGCCGCCGATCATGACGACGCCGTCCGACACCTCCTCCAGCCCCGCGATGGTGCGCAGCAAGGTGGTCTTGCCACAGCCCGAGGGGCCAAGAAGCGAGAAAAACTCGCCCGCGTTGATCGTCAGGTCGATGTCACGCAAAGCATGATAATCGCCGTAATATTTATTGACGCCCTTGAGCGTGATCAAAGCTGTCAAAGAAAGCCCCCTTTGTCTTTCACGCCCGCGCGGGCCATGCCGCGGCGGCGCAAAAGCTCTGCAATGGTCAACAGGATGATCGACAGCGCGACCAGAATCGTCCCCAGCGCCATGACGACCGGCAGGCTGGCGGGAAAGCGCATCAGCCCCCAGATATAGACCGGCATTGTCGGGCTGGTGCCGGACAGAAAGAAGGCGATGATGAATTCATCCAGCGAAATGGTGAAAGCGATCAACATGCTCGAAATCACCCCCGGCATCACCAAGGGCAGCGTCACCAGCCGGAAAGCCGAAAACCGGCTTTCGCCAAGGTCCATCGCCGCCTCTTCCATGCTGGGATCAAGGTTCTGGAACGCGCCGTTCAGGATAGCGATGCAGAATGGCGTGCAGATCAGCACATGGGCGGCGATGATGGTCCAGTTTGACAGGCCCATGTCGAAAATCTGCACCACCACGACCAGCAAGGACACCGCGACGATGATTTCCGGCAGCACCAGCGGCAGCATGATAAAGCCCATGATCCCCGCCTTGACCGGAAAGCGATACATCGCCCCTGCCCTTGCGGCACATATTCCCAGCAAGGTGGACAGGATCGCCGTCATCACCGCGATGAACAGCGAATTCTGCACCGCCGTATGCAAAGACCGGTTGGTGATCAGCGCGCCGAACCAATCGGTGGTAAAACCCGATAGCGGAAAGGCGATGATCGTCGCATCATTGAAGGCAAAGATCGGCAACAGCACGATCGGCGCATAAAGAAAGATCAGATAGGCGATGGCATAGATGCGCAGGCTCATGACCGGCCCCGCAGCCAGCGCCGGTTCAGCAACACGAAGATCAGGCTGATCGCTGTGACCGACAGCATCGCCACCACCGCCAGCGCCGCCCCCAAAGGCGCGTTGTTCAGCGCCAGAAACTGCGTCTGGATCATATTGGCAATCAGCTTGCCCCCGGCCCCGCCCATCAATTCCGGCGTGACATAATCGCCAATCGTCGGGATGAACACGATCAAGACCGCCGCCACCACCCCCGGCATCGCCAATGGCAAGGTCACGCGGAAAAATGTCATCACCTTGTTTTCGCCCAGATCGCGCGAGGCTTCCAGCAAGGACCGGTCGATCTTTTCCAAGGCCACGAAAATCGGCAGGATCGCAAACGGCGCGAAAGCATGGGCCAGCGTGATGATCACCGCATTGACGTTATAAAGGATAAAGGTCAGCGGCTCATCGATCAGACCGATGTTCAAAAGCCCCGTATTGATCACCCCGTTATAGCCAAGGATCACTTTCCACAGGAAAACCCGGATCAGATAGGAGGTCCAGAACGGGATCGTGATCAGGAACAGCCACAAGGATTTGCGGTCAGGGCGCACATGGAAAGACACGAAATAGGCAATCGGAAAGGCCAGCAGCACCGTCACCGCCGTCACCACCGCCGAGACATAAAGCGAGCGCTGCAACAGCGCGCCATAGATCGGCTGCTCGATGATCTGGCGGTAATTGTTCAGGGTGAATGTCGTATCGACATCCATGAAATTCTGCGTCCAGAAACTGAACAGGATGATCGCCCCCAAGGGAAAGGCCATCAACAGCAGCGCATAGAAAAACGGCGGGCTGATCAGTAACAGCCCGCGCGCGCCCTCATTGGATGTCAGTTTCTTGAACATGACGCGATCTTCATTGTCATGCGGGAAAGATCAATATGAAACTCGCGTCAACGGCCCGATCGGTGTCGGAAATTTTACCATTCGCCGCTTTTTCAGCCGGTTTGCGCCGGGCCCTGACAGCAAAAAAGGCCCGCAGATTGCGGGCCTTTTGCAGGATGTGAAAAGCTTAGCGCTTGGAGAACTGGAAGCTCTTGCGCGCCTTGGCCTTGCCGTATTTCTTGCGTTCCACGACGCGGCTGTCGCGGGTCAGGAAACCGGCAGCTTTCAGCGCGGGGCGCAGGCTGGGATCATAAAGCTGCAACGCTTTGGACACGCCATGCTTGACCGCACCGGCCTGACCGGACAGACCGCCACCTTTGACAGTTGCGACCACGTCGAACTGACCGGCAACGCCGGCAATGGAAAACGGCTGGGCGAGGATCATCTGCAACACGGGGCGTGCGAAATAGGTCTTCATTTCCTTGCCGTTGACGGTGACCTTGCCGGAACCGGGGCGAATCCAGACGCGGGCGACCGCATCTTTACGCTTGCCGGTGGCATAGGACCGACCCAGCGCATCGCGCACGGGTTCACGGGGGGCGGCAACGGGGGCTGCAACAGCCTCTACGCCTTCTGCGACCTGCCCCAGCTCTTCGAGCGAATTGACTTGATCGGCCATTATGCGGTCCTCGTGTTCTTCGGGTTCATGGATTTGACATCCAGAACTTCGGGCTTCTGGGCTTCCATGCCATGTTCCGCACCTGCGAAGATGCGCAGATGGGTCATTTGCTGGCGCGACAGCTTGCCGCCGGGCAGCATGCGCTGGACGGCTTTTTCGATGACACGCTCTGGGTGCTTGCCTTCGAGGATCTCTGCCTTGGTCTTGGATTTGATCCCGCCGGGGTGGCCCGTGTGCCAGTAATAACGCTCGTCACGCTTGTTACCGGTCATCTGGATTTTCTCGGCATTGATCACGATCACATTGTCGCCCATATCCATGTGCGGTGTGAAAGAAGGCTTGTGCTTGCCGCGCAAGCGCATGGCGATGATCGAGGCAAGACGGCCCAGAACAACGCCTTCAGCGTCGATCAGGATCCATTTCTTGTCGATATCCGCCGGGGTAGCGGTAAAGGTTTTCATATCTCACCAGAAGGTTTGTGGTGGCCCAAGGCCACGGTCATTCGGATGGGTGGCTTATAAGCGCCGCATCACCCGCGTCAAGCGGCCTCTTTCCGAAATAACACTGCAAAAACAATGCCTTGCAAATTAGGTATTATAATACCCCATATTTCTACACCGAAATCCGCTGTGGCGGCTGGGCCAGCAGATCGCGCAGCACATAAAGGGCGCTGACAAAACTGTCATGCGGCACCAGCCCGTTCACCGCGATCCGCACCGCATGCACGCTGCGCCCGTCGCGCAGGGCAAAATCATCGGCGGATTTGATCAGCACCCCCGCCGCATCGGCCGCTTGCAGAAATTCGCCACTGCGCCAGCCCATCGGCAGCTCTAGCCACAGAAACGGCACATCCTCGGACCAGTTCAACCGATACATGCCCAGCACATTGACCGCGGCGCGGATATCCTGCGCGATCCGGTCCCTGACCCCGTCCAGCACCGCATCGATCCCCGGCTGCGCCAGCAGATGCGCATAAAGATCGGTCATCAACCGCGTCACCCCAAAGGAATTGAAAGTCGCCGTGCGCACCAGCGCCGAGGTCCAGCCTTGCGGGGCCAGCGCAAACCCGATCCGCAAGGCCGCCGAGATCGATTTCGCAGGCGAGACCACATGCCAGCCCAGATCCGGCAGCAAGGCGCGATAGCTTGGCCCGATATGGGCCGTCCGCATCAGCCGGTAACAATCGTCATCCAGCACATGCACATTGTATCGCTGCGCGATCTGGGCGATCTGGGTCCTGCGGGCGGGGGTCGTGTGGCGCACGGTCGGGTTGCAGACCTCGGATGCGGTGCAAAAGACCTGCACGCCCTGCGCCTTGACCAGCGCTTCAAAGGCGGCAGGGTCAGGCCCATCCGCATCCCAAGGCACGCCCACCACATCGGCGCGGCACATCGCAGCGGCATAACGAAACCCGCCATAGCTCAGCGCATCAACCGCCACCACGGGGCGCGCACCATGCAAGATCGTCTGCAAGATCATCACCACGGCACTTTGCCCGCCATGGGCGGTCACGATATCCTCGACCGTGAAGGCCCCGATCCGGTCGGCATCCAGATAACCCGCGACGGCAAGGCGCGCGGCCAGATCGGTTTGCCTGTCGGGATAGCGCAACAATTGTTCTGTCGGCATCGTCTCGGCCAGATGATGCAGCGCGTCGCGGATCATCTGCCCCTGCCCCATATCGGGCATCTTGGGGCTCAGCAGATGCGCGACCTCGGCGGCCTGCGCCATCCGGTCATCGGCCGCCAGCGTTGCGGGGCTGGGGGCGGCGGGGCTGCGCGGGGCGGCTGCGACAAAAGTGCCGCGCCCGACCATGGCGACCAGCCGGCCCTCTTCGATCAGCAGCTGATAGGCCCGCGCGACGGTGCCGGGGGTCACGCCGATCTGATAGGCCAGATCACGCACCGGGGGCAATTTCGTCTCTGGTGCCAATTGGCCCGAGATGATCGCCGCGCGGATCGCCTGCGCCAAGGCCTTGAATTTCGATTTCCCCGCCGCGCCAAGCGCTGTTGTGAAAATTGTATCGGATACAATCATTTTATAGACCTCTTCGCAGCGGGTATTGTATCGTCTTATTGTAGCGTTTCGCTATATTGTGTCAATACAATGCGAAGGGATTGTCCCATGTTTATTGCGATCCAGCCCCAGCAAGTCGCGGCTCTGGCCCGCCAGTCCCATCTGCCAATCATGGCCGGGCTGGCGCTGCGTTTCGCGGTGATCGTGACCACTTGGGACCAGAGGCGGCGCACGCGGAAACATCTGCGCAATCTGCCGCTGCATCTGCTTGATGATATTGGCTTGGACTACCCCGCGGCCCTTGCCGAAATGTCCAAGCCTTTCTGGCGGGCCTGACGGCCGCGCCTCTTCCTGACTGGGCCGGGGCTATCCCGGCCCATTTTTCACCCCGGCGGGATCGCATAGGTCAGGCTGGCGCGGGCCACCGGTGCCGCCTGCCCCGCGCTATAGATCAGCGCATCGACCACAGCCAGCGCGCGACCCAGTTTCAACAGCCGCGCCTCGCAGATCAGCATCTGGCCCGCGGCCGGTTTGCGCATGAAATCAATGCTGCAATTGGTGGTGACCGCCAGCGCCTTGGGGCCGATATTGGCCAGGATGATCAGATAGGCGGTGACATCGGCCAGCGCGAACATCGCAGGGCCCGACACGGTGCCGCCGGGGCGCAGATGGCGGTCGGCCACCGGCATTTGTACGGTGATGCTCTGCGCTGCCAGCGCGGCAATGACAAAATCGCCCTGCACCTGCGGAAAGGTTTCTGCCAGAAACCCCTGCAGATCGTCTGCCGTCATTTTCACTGTCATCGCTTTCCCTCGCGCCATTGCTGGCCTAGCATGCGGCGACATCTGACAAAGGACAAGCCGATGGATATCCTGCTGCGCCAAGACCATGACAAGATCGCCCATCTGACGCTGAACGCGCCCGACCGGCTGAACGCGCTGTCCGATGCGATGCTTGCGGCCTTGCAAGACACGCTGGACCAGATCGCGGCGGATAGACATATCAGCGCCGTCATCATCGCAGGCCAGGGCAAGGCGTTCTGCGCGGGCCATGACCTGCGCGAGATGCAGGCCGGCCGGCAGGCCGCCGATGGCGGGGCCGCCTATTTCGCGGATCTGTTCGGGCGCTGTGCGGCGGTCATGCAGCGCATCCAATCCCTGCCCCAGCCGGTGATCGCGCAGGTCCATGGGATCGCCACCGCGGCGGGCTGCCAGCTGGTCGCCACCTGCGATATGGCGATTGCCGCCGATGACACGCGCTTTGGCGTCAATGGCGTCAATATCGGGCTGTTCTGTTCCACCCCGATGGTGGCGCTGACCCGCAATATCCCGCGCAAAGCCGCCTTCGAGATGCTGACAACGGGCCGTTTCATCCATGCGGACGAGGCGCTCCAGCTAGGCCTGATCAACCGCGCCGTGCCGCTGGCGACGCTCGCCGATGAAACAAGCGCGCTGGCCCGGAGCATCGCCGCCAAACTCCCCGTCGCCGTCAAGATCGGCAAATCCGCCTTTTATGACCAAGCGCAACTGCCCACAGCCGAGGCTTACGCCTATACCAGCGCCGTGATGGTCGAAAACATGATGCTGCGCGACACCGATGAAGGGATCAGCGCCTTCCTCGAAAAGCGCGCGCCCGATTGGTCATCTTCCGAGTAAAAATATCCCCGCCGGAGGCATAAAAGTCAAAGTCCGTAGATCGCCCCGAACTTCGTCTCCAGATAATCCAGCAACGGCCCCTCTTGCGGGGCAAAGCCTGCCGCATGGGTGATCGTCTCGACTGGCGTCCTGAGGCCTCCGAATTGTTGCAGATTGCTGCGCAGCCAGCCTGTCGCGCGTGACGTATCCCCGCGCGCCAGATCATCATCGAGATCCGGCACAGCCGCGCGCAAGGACTGATGCAGACAGCCCGCATAGACATTGCCCAAGCTGTAGGTCGGGAAATAGCCGAACAGCCCTTCGGACCAATGCACATCCTGCAAGACACCGTTGGATGGCCGGTCCACCGCAAAACCGAAATCGGCAGCAAAGCGGTCGTTCCAGGCCGCCTCCAGATCATGCACCGCCAGATCGCCCGATACCAGCGCGCGTTCCAGATCAAAGCGCAACAAGACATGCAGGTTATATTGCAATTCATCGGCCTCGGTCCGGATAAAGCCGTCGCTGACGCGGTTCACACAGGCATAAAACGCATCCTCATCGGCAATGCCGAAATCGCCGAAACTGTCGCGCATCTGCCCATAGAGCCAGCCGGTAAAGGCGCGGCTGCGGCCCAGCTGGTTTTCGTAAATCCGGCTTTGGCTTTCATGCACGCCCATCGACACACCTGCGCCCAGCGGGGTCAGCAGATGGGCGCGGTCGATCCCCTGTTCATAGGCGGCATGGCCGACCTCGTGGATCGTGGCATAAAAACAATTGAACGGATCGGCAGGATTGGTGCGCATCGTGATCCGCACATCCAGACCCGACCCGCTTGAAAACGGATGCACCGCCTTGTCGATCCGGCCTGTCGCCAGATCATAGCCAAAGGCCAGCGCCAATTTGCGCGACAGCGCCAGCTGTCCGGCCTCATCGAATGTGCCGGTCAGCACCGGCGGCTTGGGCCGGTCCAGCACGGCGGCGCGCAGATCGACCAGACGCGGGCGCAATGCGGCGAACATCGCGCTCAGGCTTGCGCCCGTGGCGCCCGGTTCATAATCATCCAGCAGCGCATCATAACGATCGGCATTGCCCGCGATGGCGGCGGCCTCTTCGCGGCGCAGGTCCAGCACCTGTTGCAGCGCGGGCAGAAAGGCTGCGACATCCTCTTCTGCGCGGGCCTTGGCCCAGATCCGATGCGCGCGCGACGTGGTCTGCGCCAGCGCGGTGGCCAGCCGTGCAGGCACTTTGGTCGCGCGGTCGAAACTGCGGCGGATATGGCGCAGATTGGCGGCGGCGACATCATCCACCGCCTCGGCCTTGTCCAGCCAGTCGCCCACACGCGGATCAATGCGGCGGGCATGCAGGATACCGGCCATCGCGCCATGTTCCTCGGCGCGCTGCGGGCCAGCACCCTCGGGCATCATGGTTTCCTGGTCCCAGGCCAAACGGCCCGCCACCTGCGCCAGCGCCTCGGTGTCACGCTGGAAAGCCATCAGATCGGTATAGGCGGTCATCATGTCATCCTGACAGATTGGGGTTTGGGATAAAGCGCCATGAACCGCGCCCGCAGGATCCTGGCCCAAAGGATCACGGCCAGAAATTGATGCGTGATCGCCAGATGCACGGGCGCTGAATAGATCACCGTGACAATCCCCAGCACGACCTGCAAAGCCATCACCGCCATCATCATGTTGAAAGACGCCCGGATAGTGCGATTGGCCGATTTACGCGCGATCCACCAGATCACCAACGCAGCAATGAACAAGATATAGCCCGCCATCCGGTGCATGAATTGGACCAGCCCCGCATCTTCAAAGAAATTGCGCCAGACAGGGTCAAGGCTGAACGGCTGCGGCGGAAAGAACCCGCCCGCCATCAAAGGCCAGTCCGGAAAGGCGCGGCCCGCATCGATGCCCGCCACCAGCGCGCCCAGCAAGATCTGCACAAAGGCCAGCCCGACCAAAACGCCGCCCCATTTCGCCAATCGCGCATCGCCCGACCGGCGCGCCTGCAACAGATCCGCCGACGGGCGGCTCAGCAGATAGACATACCAGGCGATAAAGCCGAAAATCACGAAAGCCAGCCCCAGATGGGTGGCCAGGCGGTAAGATGCGACACTCAGCATCCCTTCCTGAAGGCCCGATGCGACCATCCACCAGCCGATCGCCCCTTGCAAACCGCCCAAAGCCCCCAGAAACAACAGCCGCCCGGTCCAGCCCGCAGGGATCTGGCGGCGCAGCAGGAAATAAAGAAAGCCCAAGCCCCAGACCAGCCCGATGACCCGGCCCAATTGGCGGTGACCCCATTCCCAATAATAGATGACTTTGAACTCATCCATGCTCATGCCGCGGTTCATCAGCTGGTATTGCGGGATCTGGCGGTATTTGTCGAATTCGACCTCCCAGGCCGCGGCTGACAAGGGCGGCAAAGCCCCCGTCACAGGCGCCCATTCGGTGATCGACAAGCCGCTATCGGTCAGCCGGGTCAACCCGCCCACCGCGATCATGATGACGACCAGCGCGAATAAAGCCATCAGCCAGGCCCTGATCGCGCGCCGCGCGCCTTGGCCGGCGCGGGCAATGCCGCCCGGTGTCGCGGTCTGTCTGGGGCTGTCGCCGACCTCTTCGAAAATGCTGCGCTTGGTTGCCATCACGATCTCCGTCTTGTTGCGGCGGAACCTAGGTCCGCCATCGGCCAAGCGCAAGCGTCAGGGTGCCACAGGGGGCGGTTCAGCCGCGGTCTTTCCAGCGCACCATCTGGCGCAGAATGCCATGCAGCATCTGCACATCGGCGCGGGTCAGCGGCATCCGCGACCACAGATTGCGCAGGTTCATCTGCATATTGGCGGCCTTGTGATCGGGGAAAAAGAATCCCGCCGCATCCAGCCGGTCCTGGTAATGATCGGCCAGTTTCTCGATCTCGATCTGGGTCGCCCAATCGCCGGGCGCATCATGGCGCAGGGGCACGACCTCGGTTGCGACGCGGCGCCATTCATAGCCCAGCAACAGCACGCATTGCGCCAGGTTCAGCGATGGAAAATCGGGGTTCACCGGCACCGAGATGATGGCATTGGCCCGCGCGATATCGTCGTTTTCCATGCCCGCGCGTTCGGGGCCGAACATCACGGCCACCTTGCCGCCGGCGGCAATACGCGCATGGGCATCCTGCATCGCGGCCTCGGGCGAGAGCACGGGCTTGGTCAAGCCGCGCGGCCGCGCCGTGGTGGCATAGACGAAATCGCAATCGGCAATCGCGGCGGCGGTATCCTCGAACAGCTGCGCCTCGTCCAGCAGACGGCCCGCCCCGCTGGCCATGGCGACAGCGCGCTGGTTGGGCCAGCCATCGCGGGGCGCGATCACGCGCATCCGGTCCAGCCCGAAATTCCACATGCCGCGTGCGGCGGCCCCGATATTTTCACCCATCTGGGGACGGATCAAGACAAAGGCAGGCTGCGGCTGGGGCATGGGCATCGGGGATCCTTGCATGAAACTGCGCCCTGTTACGCCGCCCCCCGCGCCAAGGCAAGCAAGGCATGGCCAAAGCCCGCGATCCCCGCTAGATACGGGCGAACCTTTCCCAGACCGGACCAGCCCAGATGTCGGATGCCGCAGATATACCGCAAATCTACCTGATCACACCGTCGGATTTCGACCTCGAAACCTTCCCCGACAGGCTCGCCGCCTGTCTGGACAGCACCGAGATCGGCTGCGTCCGGCTGGCGCTGGCAACCAAGGATGATGCCAAGATCGCCCGCGCCGCCGATGCATTGCGCGCTGTGACCCATGCGCGCGACGTGGCCTTGGTGATCGAAAGCCATGTGCTGATGGTCGAAAGGCTGGGGCTGGACGGGGTGCATCTGCTTGACGCCGCGCGCTCGGTCAAAAAGATCCGCAAGGATCTGGGCGATGATGCGATCCTCGGCACATTCTGCGGCAATTCGCGCCATGACGGCATGACCGCGGGCGAGCTTGGCGCCGATTACATCAGCTTTGGCCCGGTCGGCGTCAGCCCTCTGGGGGATGGCCGTATCGCCGATCCAGAACTTTTCGCCTGGTGGTCGGAAATGATCGAAGTCCCCGTCGTCGCCGAAGGCGCGCTCAGCGCCGCGCTGATCCGGGACCTGACGCCGCATACCGATTTCTTCGGCATCGGCGATGAAATCTGGCGCGAGGATGACGCGGCCGCCGCCCTTGGCAAACTCCTCAAGGCAATGACCTCTTAGCGACTTCTTTTTTCCAAAAATACTCAGCCTGCCCCGGACTTGATCCGGGGGGGTGAGGCGCGCAGCGACGAGGGGCAGCGCCCCTAACCTGCCACCCCCGCGCGCACCGTTTCTTCCAAGGCCAACGCCAGCGCCTTGCGATCGGTAAAATCGCGCACCCGCAGGGGCGGATGGTAGATCACGCTCACACCGCCCTGGCGCGGCGCGGCCAATGTATGCAGCAGATGCGGCCCGAAGGCCATATCGCCCCACCAGCCATAAAACCGCGGATCTGCGCCCAAAGGCGCGTGATAGCGCAGGCTGACCGGCTGCACCTGCAGATCATCGCGCAAAGCAGGATCGAAAAACGCCGCAAAAAGCGTCGGTTTGAAGGGCAGCACCTGCAAGCCATCGGTCGAGGTGCCTTCGGGAAAGAACAGCAGTTTATGCCCCGCCTGCAATCTGGCGCGGAAGATGGCGATCTGGCCGGGCGCGTCGCGGCGGTCGCGGCGGATGAACACCGTGCCGGTCGCGCGCGCCAGCCAGCCGATACCGGGCCAGCCCGCCACCTCGGATTTCGAGACGAAATAGATCCGCTTGCGCGCGTTCAGCGCAAAGATATCCAGCCAGCTTGCGTGATTGGCCACCACCGCGCCGGTGCCGCGCATCGGCTGGCCCGCGCTGCGATAGCGGATGCCCAGCAGCACAAAGGCCGTCTGGCAGACATATTGCGTGACATAGGGCGTCACCGGGCGGCGCAGCCCGCAAAGCGGCCGCTCGACCAGCCGGATCAGCAGCAAGAGGATCAGCCCGCCAAAGACCAGCAAGGCCAAAGGAAGCCCGCGCCGCGCCACACGCAGCCAATCGCGCAAACCCAGCGGGCGATGATCCGGCGGGGCCGCGCCGTGCCAGATTTCAGCCATGCGCCAGCGGCCTTGTGTAAAGATCGCTATGCCGCGCGCTGAGCTGGGATCTGGGCAGGATCAGACAGACATCTGTGGTGTTGAAGGCGTGGTCCACATAGACCCCCTGCCCCACGACACCGCCGATGCGCAGATAGGCCTTGATCAGCGCCGGGGTGTCGCGCATTGCTGCGACCCGGTCGATCTGCGCTGCTGGCAGCGGCGTGAAATCGACAGCCCCCGCGCCTCTGGCCTGCACAAGAAACCGCGCGGGCGCCAGATGGCGGTGAAACAACAGGCTGAGCGGGGCAGCCAGATGGTCAAGGTCGGTGCCATGAAAGGACGCCACCCCGAAGAGCAAATCAATCTCTTGCGCCGCGACATAGGCGGCCAGCGCCTGCCACAGATGCAGCATCGCCATACCGCCGCGATAGTCAGGGTGCAGGCAGGACCGGCCCAGTTCCAGCAGCCGCAGCCCCGAGGTTTTCAGCCGCGACAGGTCATATTCGGTCTCGCAGTAAAACCGGCCCGCCGCTGCCGCCGCCGGTTCTGTCAGCAAACGGTAGACACCCACGACCTGATCCTCGGGGTCACGGGCCAGATCGCGCAGCAGCAGATGGGTCGCATGGGGATCAAAAAAGTCCCGTTCCAGCCCGGCGGCATGGTCGACCAATGGCCCGTCAGCGCCCAATTCGGTCACGAAAACCAGATAGCGCAACCGCTGCGCCGCCTGCACATCCTGCGGCGTTTGCGCGATCGAGACGGCAAAAGACGGCGGCTTGCATCTTGCTGTCGGCAGATCGCCGGGATGGTCCTGCATTTCGGTCATTAATAATTGGTTAACCTGTTAGCCTTCACATAAAGCCAATTGTTTCACGCAGTTGACTGTCAGGAGGTAAGATGATCAACTTCACGTTGTGCTTCCTAATCGTTAACGATATCCAAAACAACATGGCTTCCCTCGATCACGATCTTGCCCGCTTCGCGGAAATTCACGGTAATGCGGCCCGCGATATTGGATTGCACCTGGCCAATGCCCCAATCGGGCTGGGCTGGATGACGCACCAACATTCCGGGTTCTAGGATGGCGTTGATCCCCGACATATCTGTTTCCTTTTTGCTGGAGCCTTTGTAATGCGGCCTAACCTTGCCTCGCTTGTCGGCTCTCGGATTTGTCATGACCTTATCAGCCCAATCGGGGCCATCGGCAATGGGCTTGAATTGCTGGCGCTGACCGATGGCGACCCCGGCGCCGAGATGGAACTGATTGCCGATTCTGTCCAGAACGCCAGCGCGCGCATCCGGTTTTACCGCATCGCCTATGGCGCGGCCAGTGCCGACCAGCTGTTGGGCAGCGCCGATATCCTGCCGGTGATCTCGGTGCTGGCACGCGGCGGGCGCTTTACCTATTTTTGGCAAGTGGCCGAGCCGCGCCCCCGCCGCGAGGTGCGCTGCGCGCTTTTGCTGTTGCAATGTTTCGAGGCTGCGATGCCGGTCGGCGGGGATATCCATGTCAGCGTCATCGACAACCGCTGGGTGCTTAGCGCGGAAAGCCTGCGTTTTACCATCGATCCCGGTCTCTGGGACAGCTTGGCCAATGGCGGTGATGCCAGCTATGTCTATTCCGCAGCGCAGGTGCAATTCGCGCTTTTGCCCGATATGCTGCACGAGGCCGAACGCGATGTGCAGATCAAGATGAGCAGCGACCGCATCGTGGCCAGCTTCTGAGCGCCCAAGAGCTTGGCCCGTCCCGGACCGGGTCCGGGAAAAGATGAGTATTTTTGGAAAAAAGAAGACGGGGGCCGGAGAAGACAGGGACCTTAGAAGACAGGGGCCTTAGCCGCGCAGGGCCCCTTTGCCACTGACAAGATATTTGAAGCTGGTCAGCTGTTCGGCCCCGACAGGCCCGCGCGCATGCATCTTGCCGGTGGCGATGCCGATTTCCGCCCCCATGCCGAATTCACCGCCATCGGCGAATTGGGTCGAGGCGTTATGCATCAAGATCGCGCTGTCGAGCTGGGCAAAGAAATGGGCGGCGGCCTGCGCATCTTCGGTGATGATCGCATCGGTATGCTGCGAGCCATAGTGCCGGATATGCCCGATGGCGGCATCCACACCGTCGACCAATTTGGCCGCACAGATCATGTCGAGGAATTCGCATCCGAAATCACCCGGTTGCGCCTGGATTGTGCCGGGGATCTTGGCCAGATCGCCATCGGCGCGCACCGCGACCCCGGCTTGCAGCAGTGCCTCTATCAGGATCGGCCCGTGCTGGTCGTGGAATTGCCGGTCGATCAACAGGCATTCCATCGCCCCGCAGATACCCGTGCGGCGGGTTTTGGCGTTCAGCACGATGTCGCGCGCCATGGCAGGATCGGCGCTGGCATCCACATAGATATGGCAAATCCCTTCGAGATGGGCAAAGACCGGCACCCGCGCCTCGCGCTGGACCAGCCCCACCAACCCCTTGCCGCCGCGCGGCACGATCACATCGATATGATCCGTCGCGGTCAGCATCGCAGAAACAGCGGCACGGTCGCGCGTCGGCACCAGCTGGATCGCCGTCGCAGGCAGGCCCGCCTGTTCCAGCCCGGTTTGCAGGCAATGATGGATCGCCGTCGCGGAATGAAAGCTTTCCGACCCGCCCCGCAGGATCACCGCATTGCCCGATTGCAGGCAAAGCGCGCCGGCATCCGCCGTCACATTGGGCCGGCTTTCATAGATCACGCCGACCACCCCCAAAGGCGTGCGCACGCGCCGGATATGCAGCCCCGATGGCATATCCCATTGCGCCATCACCGCGCCCACCGGGTCAGGCTGGGCTGCGACATTGCGCAGCCCCTCGGCCATGGCGCGAATGCGCGGTTCGGTCAGGATCAGCCGGTCCATCATCGCGGGGCTAAGGCCTTTTTCGGCGCCATAAGCCTGATCCTTGGCATTGGCGTCGAGGATTGGTGCGATATTGGCGCAGATCGCATCGGCCGCAGCGATCAGCGCGGCCTTTTTGCGGTCCGATCCGGTGGTGGCCAGCACGGTGGCGGCGGCGCGCGCATCAGCGCCGATTTGCGCCATCAGGGCGGTGATATCTGTCATGTTCTGTCCCTAAAGCACCATATCGTCGCGATGCACCAAGGCAGCGCGGCCTTCATATCCCAAAACCGCCGCGATATCCGTCGATCTGCGGCCCATGATCTGGCGCGCCTCGGCGCTGGTATAGCGGGTCAGGCCCTGGCCCAGCTGCGCGCCCGTGGCATCGGCAATCGCGATCACCTCGCCCCGGCCAAAGCTGCCGATGATCCCGGTGACACCGGCGGGCAGCAGGCTTTTGCCCGACAGCAGCGCCTTGCCCGCCCCTGCATCGACCGTGACCGTGCCGCGCGGTTTCATCGCGGCGATCCAGCGTTTGCGCGCGGCCTGCGGGTCGACCTGTGCGGTGAACCATGTGCTGCGCGCGCCCTGCGCCAGCGCCAGCAGCGGATGCAGCCCGGTGCCAAGCGCGATGGCCATGGCACAGCCGCCGTCGGTCGCGATCTTGGCCGCCATCAGTTTCGTGATCATGCCGCCCTTGGACAGGGCTGATCCGACATCACCGGCCATCGATTCGATCTCTGGCGTGATTTTATCCACGATCCCAAGATGTTGCGCATCTTTGTTGACCTTGGGATTACCCGTATAAAGCCCGTCAACATCCGAGAGCAGCACCAGCTGATCGGCGCCAATGGTCACGGCGACCTGGGCGGCAAGCCGGTCATTATCGCCATAGCGGATTTCATCGGTGGCGATGGTGTCGTTTTCGTTGACGATCGGCACGACGCCGAACCCCAGCATGGTTTCCATCGTCGCGCGGCTGTTCAGATAACGCCGCCGGTCTTGCGAATCCTCCAGCGTGACAAGGACCTGACCTGCGATAATCCCATGCGGTGCCAGCGCCTGTTCATAGGCCCGCGCCAGCCGGATCTGGCCCACCGCGGCGGCGGCCTGTGATTGTTCCAGCGCAAGCGCGGCCTGCGGCAGACCCAACACGCCCCGCCCCAGCGCGATAGAGCCCGAGGAGACCAGGATCACATCGGTCCCGCGCGCCTTGATCTGCGCCACATCGGCGGCCAGCGAGGTCAGCCAATCTTGCCGCAAAGCCCCCGACGCGGCATCGACCAGCAAGGCCGAGCCGATCTTGACCACCAGCCGTTTGGCATCAATCAGGGTTGCCATTCGGGATCATCCGTGGCGGCATCCGCGATGCGGTGGCGCAGGCGGTTATCGTCGATTTCGGCACGCAGCGCGCGCAGCACCTCGGTCGTGCCTTCGCGGCTGACGCCGGACATCATCATCACAGGGCCGGTTGCAACAGCGGCCAGTTCGTCGCACAGAAAAGCGCGTTCTTCATCATCCAGCGCGTCGATCTTGTTCAGCACGGTGATGCGCGGCTTATCGGCCAGATCGCCGCCATATTGTTCCAATTCATGGATGATCGTCAGCAGATCACCCGCCGGATCGCCCGATGTGCCATCAATCAGGTGCAACAGCACAGCGCAGCGTTCGACATGGCCAAGGAACATATCGCCAAGGCCGCGGCCTTCGCTGGCACCGGCGATCAGGCCGGGAATGTCGGCCACGACGAATTCGACATCATCCACGCCGACAACGCCCAGATTGGGGACCAGCGTCGTGAACGGATAATCCGCAACCTTGGGGCGAGCGTTGGATGTTGCCGCCAGAAAGGTGGATTTGCCCGCATTGGGCATCCCCAAAAGACCCACATCGGCGATCAGTTTCAGCCGCAGCCAGATGGTGCGTTCAATCGCCTCTTGCCCCGGATTGGCGCGGCGCGGGGCCTGATTGGTGGCGGATTTGAAATGCAGATTGCCCCAGCCGCCATTGCCGCCCTTGGCGATGATGACGCGCTGGCCGATCTCTGTCAGATCGGCGATGACGGTTTCTTCGTCTTCGTCGATGATTTCGGTGCCGACGGGGACGCGCAGGATTTTATCCTCGCCATCCTTGCCGGTGCGCTGGCTGCCCATGCCATGCTGGCCATTACCTGCGAAAAAATGCTGCTGATAGCGGAAATCGATCAGCGTGTTCAGCCCGTCCACAGCCTCGACAATCACATCACCGCCATGGCCACCATCGCCGCCATCCGGCCCGCCATATTCGATGAACTTTTCGCGGCGGAAGGAAATACAACCCGCACCCCCGGCACCGGACCGGATGTAGACCTTGGCAAGATCGAGAAACTTCATGGATGCGGGCTTTCTGGGCTGTTCAGCGCAGGCGATAGTCTATTGTGCAGCGCTTCTCAAGCCATGGCCGGTCAGGCGCCGGTTTTCAGCGTATAGGTCCATGTCGGCACCGTCGCCCCGCGTGAGACGGAAAACGCCTCTGCATCGCCCAGGTAATCGAAACCGCAATTGGTCAGCACGCGGGCAGAGCCGGGGTTGTCCTGAAACACCTCGGCAAAGATACGTTCGGATTGATGCGGGTTGGCGGCGATGATCGCGCGCACGGCCTCTGACGCATAGCCGGTGTTCCAAAAGGCAGGCGCGATCCAGTAGAAAATCTCTGATTGCGCGCGGTCCATCCGTTCAAGGCTGATCAGGCCCAAAGCCTCTGCATGGCCATGGGCAGAGCCGTCGATGATCCAGACATCCTCTGTCCGGTCCGACAGCAAGGCGCGTTCGATCATCGCCTCGACCGTGCCGGGGGGCAAGGGATGCGGCACGGACCGTGTGCCGCGCGCGACGCGGTCATCGCCGGCATACATGGCGATCAGCCCGGCATCCGATTTGCGGCAAGGGCGCAGCATGAAGCGATCCGATTGGATCGTCTGTTGCACGATGATTTCCTCGTGGATCATGCTTTCCCTCCTCGAAAACAAGCCAGTTTGGCGCTTCGTAACCCGATATGGTAGCGAATTTATGAATAAAAAAGGGGACCGGCGAAAACCGATCCCCTCAATTATTCTGGTTGAGAAATTCGGTTTACTCGGCGGCCTCCGCCACGGGGAGAACCGAAATAAAGGTGCGGCCTTTCAGGCCCTTGTGAAATTTCACGGCACCTTCGGCTGTTGCAAAGATCGTGTGATCCTTGCCCATGCCGACGCCCATGCCTGGCCACATCTTGGTGCCACGCTGGCGCATGATGATGTTGCCGGGAATGACGGCTTCGCCGCCGAATTTCTTTACACCAAGACGACGACCCGCAGAGTCGCGTCCGTTACGGGATGAACCGCCTGCTTTTTTATGTGCCATCTCGTCTCTCCTTAAGCTTTGGACAGCTCGGCTGCTTGCGCAACCCAGCCTTCACGTGCGATGCGGCCTTTGAACGACAGCTTTTCGTCAAATGCAGCGACATCCTCTTCGGACCAAGCGGCGATCTGTGCGAAAGATGTCACGCCAGCGGCCTGCAATTTCTTTTCCAGCGCCGGGCCGACGCCCGACAGCTTTTTCAGATCATCGCCACCGGTTTCGGCTGCGGCGGCTTTGGGCGCTGCGGCTTTCTTGGGCTTGGCGATGCCTTTGGGGTTCACGCGGGGCGTGATGTCCATCTTGATGCCAGCACCGGATACGGCGGCCATGACGCCGGATTTGTCGGCACCTGTTTCCAGGATATCGGCGATCCGCACCAGGGTCAGTTGCTGACGATGGCCTTTCTTGCGCTGGCTGCCATGCTTACGACGACGCTTGACGTAATTGATGGTCTTTTCGCCCTTGATCTGGTCGATCACCTCGGCCTGAACGCCGGCACCGGCCACCAAAGGCGCGCCAACGGTCGCACCGACCATCAGAATCTCGTTGAACTGGATCTTGTCGCCAGCTTTTGCCGCCAGCTTTTCGACGCGCAGCACATCGCCAGAGGCGACTTTATACTGCTTGCCGCCGGTTTTGAGAACCGCAAACATATGTTATTCCTTCATTTTCCGCGTCGCTGAGGCCCCGGTGTGATCCGGCGTTAGGTGCCTGTGGACTGCGCGCCCGTAGGCGTCATTTTGCAAATACCCCGACAAAACCCTTGTCAGGATGGCGGCTTATCCGTCCAATGCCCCCGTAAGTCAAGCCAAAAGAAGGTCAAAAACCCCATGCGCCCTGCCCTGATCCTGCCGCTTGTTCTGGCCGCCTGCACCATGGCGCCGCTGACCACATTGACCGATCCGGCCCAGGCCCAGAAACGCGGTCAGGTCGAGGTGATCGTCAAATCCGATTATGACGCGATCCGCCGCGATATCGGCGCAGGTGGCGGCCCGGCGCTGAACGCGGCGATGGATGCCGCGGGGGTGCCCGCGCAAGACCGGCCCACCCGCGTGATCCAGCTGCAAGCGAATATGGGCCTCTATGACGCCACCCCCAGCGCGCTGATCACGGCGCTTTTGGTTTACGGCGCTTAGAAACCGCTGATCACGCTGTCGCGGAATGCGACCAGATCCCAGAATGCCTTGGACCGGGCGATGTCATCGACCTGATCCTTGGGCAGGCCGCGCGCGACCATCCGGCCATATAATTCCTGCGGAAAACCCGCCGAGACCGCGGGCACGCTGACCATCGGATTGATATCGGCGGGGCGGGCTGCGGCCTCGGCCGGGCAGCCACGGGTCGGGTTGCCATTGGGCCTGCGGCCATCGGCGCGCAAGGATTGCACAGCCGCGAAATAGATCGCACATTCGTTAAAAACAAGCCGTTCCTGACGCGGATCACCCGTCGGCAAGGCCGGGTCGACCGCCACCAGCGCCCCCTGCCCCGCGCATCCTGCCAAAAGGCCAAGCACACATGCGGCGGTCAGTTTAAGTTGCAAGATCCTGTTCCTTCTTGTTGATGGACCCACACCATACCGCCTTTGGCCTGCTTGCCAAGACCGCTTACAGGTCCTGGCTGATGATAAAGCCAGAAGCCGCCGAGCCCAATTCGCGCGACAGCTGCACAAAAATCTGGTCAAAGGCGATGAACAGCGCCTGCGTCATCGCGCGGCCTTCTTGGGTCTGGCTAAAGGCGGTCAATTCCGCGATCTCTTGATCCTGCAAGGGCGCATAGGCCAGCAGCAAAAAGGCGCTCAGCCACTCGGTCGTGCTGCGGCGGATCTGGTCCTCTTGCGCCCAGACATCGGCCAGCAGATCATCGGCGCTGACACCGGGCAAAGTGGCCCCGCCCGAAACCAGCGCATCAACAAAGGCGAAATTGGCATTCAGCCCGCCGACGACATTGGCCTCGATCAGGTCATTGGCGGCGATGAAATCACTGATCAGCTGATAGCGCGGCGTATCGGCCAGCGCCTGTTCGGCGGCAAATTCCTTGCTTGCGGCATCCATGGCGGGGTCCAGCATCGCGCGGCGTGCCGCGACCTCGCCCGCGACGATGCGCTGGCCCAGCGGCGCGCCGTAAAAGGCCAGCGCCGGTGCCAGATCCTGCCCCTCCAGCGCTGTGACAAAGGCGCTGCGCATCTGTGCGACCAATCTGTCGGCATCATAGATCCGGTCCAGATGCGCGGCCCAGCGGGGGGTCATCCCTGCGGGAAACATGTCTTGCGCGATGGTTTTGCCGTAATCCAGCCCCTCGTCGCGCATCACCGCAACGATCTGCGGCATGCCGACCAGATCGAACAAGGCATCGGCATCGCCATCCTGGGCATAGCTGGGTCCAACCAAAGGCCCCGCAAGCCCCCCGGCAAAGCTCAGCACGGCAACAAGCGACAAAAACAGGCGGCGCAACATGATCATTCCTTTCGGTTTGGGCGATATCGGCCATGACAAACACGATTTTTGCGGCAATGCCCATGCAATTCTCGGTGAGAGCGTTTTGCCCCTTGCGCAGCGCGGCGCGGCACATTATCCCGCCCGCACCGCGGAGAGGTGCCGGAGTGGTCGAACGGGGCGGTCTCGAAAACCGTTGTGGGTGCAAGCCCACCCAGGGTTCGAATCCCTGTCTCTCCGCCAATATCATCCCCAAAATCGCATGATCTGGCACCGCCACGCCGGGCGGGCGGGGCATGGCCTGCATGTCGCAGCCGCGCCTGTGCCAAGGAACGATCCGTCCCGCCACAGCGTTGATCAGCATGGACCGCCGCACCATTACGCGGGGGTCGCTTGTCGCATGCAACCGGAGACGATGATGAAACATGTCCTTTTGACCATGACCCTGATGGCCCCGCTGGCGGCCGGCAGCGCCTTGGCGCAGACCAGCGGCGCCGTGAACGAGACCATCAGCCAGACCAATGCGCCCGACCTGCAACCCATCGCCTATGGCGGGGACTGGCCGCCGACGCTGATCATGGCGATGTTGACCCATGACCGGCTGACCCTGCGCCCCGCCGAGGAACTGGCACTGCAATGGCGCACGCTTGCGCCCGGTGATCAGGATATCATCCGCCGCGATTGCGCCGATCTGGCCCAGCTGACCGCGGCAGAGATGCTTTCTGATGCGCCCGGCCAGATGTCGGATGACGGCAATGGCCGCGCTGTTGCGGGGGCGGATGACACGGCGGCCCGCTTGGGCACGGGGGCCAATACGCGCGGCACGCTGGACGGGCAGGCCCCGGCAGATGTCGTCACCGGCGCGCCTGTTGATGGCACCACCGGCCAGCCCGGCGCGACGGGCACCAGTGGTGACACGGCCGTCACGGCATTTACCGCCGATACCGCCCGCCAGGGAGAGGGGCCAGCGATGGACACTGCAGGCACGGTGATGTCGCAAGATGATCGCGTCACCGATGCCACGATCTCGATCGCGCAGATGCAGCGGATCTGCACGGCCTTGCGCGATCAATGACCCAGCGGCCCTAGCGCCGCTTTTGCAGATAGCCCCAGACCGTCAGCACCAGCACCGCGCCGATGGCGGCACCGATGATGCCTGCGCCCTGCCCCGTCCCATATAGCCCCAGCGTCTGCCCGACAAAAGACGCCACGACAGCCCCGATAATCCCCAGCGCCGTGGTGCGCAGAAAGCCTGAGGGATGGTGATCGCCCGGCGTGATAGCCCGCGCGATCAGCCCCGCGACAAAGCCGATGATGATGATCCAGAGAAGCGCCATGATCTATCCTGTTCTTGTGATGTCAGCTGACCAACGCGCGACCGCAGGACACGTTCCTGCATAGCCGCGCGATGCTGTCGGTGGCACTCTCTGCGCTGCCGCAAACCCGCTATACATCCGCGCGCCTTGCGACAGTATGGGCCCAACCAGCCCGGAGCCTTGCTATGTCCACCAACCCTTTGTTGCAGCCCTATCAGCTTAAACATCTGACCCTGCGCAACCGGATCATGACCACCAGCCATGAACCCGCCTATCCCGAGGACGGGATGCCCAAGGCACGCTATGCCGCCTATCATGCCGAACGGGCCAAGGCGGGGGTGGCGCTGACCATGACCGCAGGATCCGCCGCCGTGTCGCGTGACAGCCCGCCGGTGTTCAATAACATCCTTGCCTACAAGGACGAGGTCGTGCCCTGGATCAAGAACCTGACCGATGCCTGCCATGACCACGGCTGCGCGGTGATGATCCAACTGACGCATCTGGGGCGGCGCACCGGCTGGGCCAAGGGCGACTGGCTGCCTTCTGTTTCTTCTTCGCGGCACCGCGAGCCGGCGCATCGGGCCTTTCCCAAACTGGCCGAGGATTGGGATATCGCGCGGATCATCACCGATTTCGCGGATGCGGCCGAACGGATGCAGGCCGGTGGCATGGACGGGATCGAATTGCAGGTCTACGGCCATCTGCTTGATCAATTCTGGTCGCCGCTGACCAATGATCTGGACGGGCCTTACGGGGGGCAAAGCCTCGATAGCCGGATGCAATTGCTGCGCGATGTGCTGACAGCCTGTCGCAAACGGGTGGGCGACGATTTCATCATCGGCCTGCGTTACACGGCGGACGAGGCAGCGGCGGGTGGCATCACCCCCGAGGAAGGCATCACAATTTCCAAAAAGCTGGCCGATACCGGCATGGTCGATTTTCTGAACGTCATCAAAGGCCGCATCCATACCGATCCTGCGATGACCGATGTGATCCCCGTGCAGGGCATGAAAAGCGCGCCGCATCTGGATTTCGCAGGCGCCGTGAAACAGGCAACAGGATTGCCGACCTTCCATGCCGCGCGCATCCCCGATGTGGCCACCGCACGCCATGCGATACAGGCCGGATTGCTGGATATGGTCGGCATGACGCGGGCGCATATGGCCGACCCGCATATCCTGCGCAAGATCATGGACGGGCGCGAGGATGACATCCGCCCCTGTGTGGGGGCCACCTATTGCCTTGACCGGATCTATCAGGCGGGCGAGGCGCTTTGCATCCATAACGCTGCCACCGGGCGCGAATTGACCATGCCGCATGACATCGCCCCCGCCCCTGCGGCGCGCAAGGTCGTGATCATCGGTGCGGGGCCAGCGGGGCTAGAGGCTGCGCGCGTTGCCGCCGCACGCGGCCATGCCGTCACCGTATTCGAGGCCCAGCCCGACCCCGGCGGCCAGATCCGGCTGACCGCACAGAACCCGCGCCGGCGCGAAATGATCGGCATCATCGATTGGCGCATGGCGCAATGTGCCGCGCGCGATGTGAGCTTTCATTTCAACACCTGGGCCGAGGCTGCCGATGTGACCGCCCTTGCCCCCGATGTGGTGATCGTGGCGACGGGCGGGCTGCCCAATACGCAGCTCTTTGAACAAAAAGAGGAAAATCCGCTGGTGGTCAGCGCCTGGGATATCATCTCGGGCGATGTCAAACCGGGCCAGGATGTGCTGATCTATGATGAAAGCGGCGATCATCCCGGCCTGATGGCAGCAGAGGTCGTGGCCAATACCGGCGCAAGCGTCGAGGTGATGACGCCCGACCGCAGCTTTGCGCCTGAAATCATGGGGATGAACCTTGTGCCCTATATGCGCGCTTTGCAGGATAAGGATGTGACCTTCACCGTCACCCGCCGCCTGCTGGATGTCACCCGCGAGGGCAACCGGCTGCGCGCGGTGATCGGCACCGATTACAGCACCTTCACCAAGCAAAAGACCTATGACCAGATCGTGGTGAATTACGGGACCTTGCCGCTGGATGATCTTTATTTCGACCTCAAGCCCTTGTCGCGCAATCTGGGCGAGGTTGATCAGGACGCGCTGATATCGGGGCGCGCGCAAGCGGTCGCGACCAATCCGGAGGGCGCGTTCCAGCTGTTTCGGATCGGGGATGCGGTCAGCGCGCGCAATATCCATGCGGCGATCTATGATGCGCTGCGGCTGGTAAAGGATCTGTAAGCTGGGCTGAAGCCCATCCTACATTAGACCTTATAGGATGGCAGATGCTGAAACGCCTCTTTCAAAGCATCGCCCCAACCGCTTGAGATTGCTTGATAAACCGGATCATCATCATCAATGCGCAGGGTGCGGCCTTGGGCGAAACTATCCTTGTCATAGATTTGCAGATCAAAGGGCAGTCCGACCGACAGGTTCGATTTGACGGTGGAATCAAAAGACACCAGCAAGAGTTTGACCGCCTCTTCAAAGCTCATCATCGGGTCATAGGCGCGCACAAGGATCGGCTTGCCATATTTCGTCTCTCCGATCTGGAAAAACGGGGTATCGGGGGTGATCTCGATGAAATTGCCCTGCGGATAGATCAGGAAAATCGTGGGCTGACCGCCCTTGATCTGGCCGCCGACAATGGCCGAGGCCGCGAATTGTTCGGCCGATTGCCCGCTCAGGCTGCTTTCGGCGATCACCTCTTTCAAGGTGGCACCGACCAGCCGGGCGATCTGGAACATGGTGGCTTCGCGCAGGATGCTGGGGTTGCGGTCCTCGGTCGTGATCGAGCGTTCGCGCAGCAGGCTGACCATGGCCTGGGTCGTGGCCAGATTGCCAGCGGTCATGATGGTGATCATCCGCTCGCCCGGCACATGCCAATGGAACATCTTCTTGCTGGTCGAGAAATTGTCGACGCCCGCATTGGTGCGGGTGTCGGACATGAACACCAGCCCATGGTCGAGCTGCATTCCGATGCAATAGGTCATCAAGGCCTGTCCTTAGCGGGATATGATCACAGAACTACTGTTGAACTTGTAAAGATACAATCAGCGTCTCGCTGGAAGGGCCTTTGCGCATCCCCTTGATCGGGGCGGCACAGCTGGCATCGGGGCCAATGGCGACGCGGACGTATTTTTCATCCGGTGCGACGCCATTGGAAATATCAAACCCGACCCAGCCCAACCCTTCGACATGGGCTTCGGCCCAGGCATGGGCGGCATCTTGATCGGTGATGTCGTTGATCATCAGATAGCCGCTGACATAGCGCGCAGCAAGGCCGCGCATCCGCAGGGCGGCGATGAAAATCTGCGCATGGTCCTGACAGACGCCCGCGCCGATCTTGACCGCCTGTTCCGCAGTCGTATCCGCCCCGGTCACGCCGGTGCGATAGGGCAGCGCATCGCGGATCGCATTGGACAGATCATGCAACGATGTCAGCGGGTCTTTCATCTTGCCCAAGACGCGGGCGAAATCGCGCACCCCGGCGCCCGCAGCGGTCAGCGGTGTTGCCTGTGCAAAATGCCACAAAGGCGCGCGGCCATAGACCATGCCCAGCACGCCCGCCTTGTCATGGGTCGTGACCTGCCCGCGCGCGGTAATCTCGACCGCCGCAACCCCGGGTGTGACGCTGACCAGATCGGTGTGATTGCCGTAATGGTCCAGATAGCTGGCCTCGATCCGCCCGCCGGTGATGTCGATATGCCAATCCTCGACATTCTGCATCGGGTTCGACAAGGGCCGCAGCCGCAGCCGTTGCAGCGCGAAATCCACGGGCATGTCATAGCCATAGCTGGTGGTATGGGTGATCGTCAGTTGCATCAGTGGTTAAACCTGTAATCTGCTTCGATCTGCATGCCGATCGCCGCATTCTCGCGCAGGATGGATCCGGTGAATTCATGCAAGCCTTCATCAAAGATCGAGCCGATATCGCGGTCTTTCAGCCGCGCATTCATCCGGTCGGCCAGATCATGCGAGGGTTTGACCTCGGCGTAATCCTTGGCCAGATGGCCCAGATTATTGACCAGCTGCGCGGCACAATGGCTCAGCGATCTGGGCATCCGGTCATCAAGGATCAGGAAATCGGCAATGGCGGGGGCGGTGAAATCATCCTCGACCGCCCAACGAAACGACCGATGCGCCGAAACCGACCGCAGGATTGTTTCCCATTGCACGTTATCCATCCGGCTGCCGACAAAGGAAGGCGCGGGCAGCAGCGCGTAATATTTCACATCAATGATCCGCGCCGTACTGTCGATCCGTTCGATAAACGTGCCCAGACGGCAGAAATCGAAAATATCATTGCGCAGCATCGTGCCGACCAGCGCCCCGCGCACCAAGGCTGATTGTTGCCGGATCGTCGCCAATACGGCGGGCAATTCGGTTTCGGGGATCGGCCGTTTCAGCGCATCCGTCAGCACCATCCAGGTCTCGTTCACCGCCGCCCAGACCTCGGTCGTCAGGGCGGTGCGGACCAGACGCGCATTGTCGCGCGCGGATTTGGTGACCGACAGGACCGAACTGGGGTTATCAGGATCGCGCAGCAGGAAATTGACGACATTGCCGCTGGAATATTTGTCATGCCGCGCCTCGAAGGCCTGTTGCGCGGCAGAGGTGATGATCACCGATTTCCATTCCGAATCCGCATCATTCGACCGGGTCAGCGCGATGCGAAACCCCGCCTCGATCAATCGCGCGGTATTTTCAGCGCGTTCCAGAAACCGGAACATCCAGTAAAGACCGCCTGCCGTTTTTCCCAACATGTCAGTCTTCCAATATCCAGGTATCTTTGGTGCCGCCGCCCTGGCTGGAATTCACCACCAGCGATCCCGCTTTCAGCGCGACCCGCGTCAACCCGCCGGGCGTGATATTCACCCCTGCGGGTGACACCAGCGCAAAGGGCCGCAGATCCACATGGCGCGGGGCAAGGCCTTTCTTGGTAAAGATCGGCACGGTGGACAGCGACAGCGTGGGCTGGGCGATGTAATTGCCGGGGTTGGCTTTCAGCTTGGCGGCAAAGGTGGCGATTTCCTTTTTGCTGGCGGCGGGACCGACCAACATGCCGTAACCACCCGATCCATGCACCTCTTTCACGACAAGGCTGGCCAGGTTTTCCAGCACATATTTCAGCGCATCAGGTTCGGAACAGCGATGCGTTTCCACGTTTTTCAGGATCGCCCGTTCGCCGGTATAGAATTCAACGATATCGGGCATATAGCTGTAAATCGCCTTGTCATCAGCGACCCCTGTGCCCGGCGCATTGGCGATGGTGATATTGCCCGCGCGATAGACATCCATGATCCCCGGCACGCCCAGCATGGATCCGGGGTTAAAACTCATCGGGTCCAGAAAATCATCATCAACCCGGCGATAAAGCACATCAATCCGCCGATAGCCGCGCGTTGTGCGCATCGCGATATGGCCGTCGATGACGCGCAGATCATGCCCTTCGACCAATTCCACACCCATCTGGTCGGCCAGAAAGCTATGTTCGAAATAGGCCGAATTATGGATGCCGGGCGTCAGCACCGCCACGCAAGGCCGCCCGTCGCAGGTGGATGGTGCCGAGGCTTCCAGCGAGCGGCGCAAAGATTTGGGGTAATCGCTGACCGGCTTGACCTTGATCTTGCTGAACAGCTCGGGGAACATCTGCAACATGGTTTCACGGTTTTCCAGCATATAGCTGACACCAGATGGCGTGCGGGCGTTATCCTCGAGCACATAGAAATCATTCTCGCCGGTGCGCACGATATCGGTGCCGACGATATGGGTGTAAACGCCGCCCGGCGGGTTGAAATCCATCATCTGCGGCAGAAAGGCCGCGTTCTTGGCGATCAAGTCAATCGGCACGATCCCGGCTTTCAGAATTTCCTGCCGGTTATAGATGTCATAAAGAAAAGCATTGATCGCGCGCACACGCTGTTCGATCCCGCGCGACAGGCGCGCCCATTCGCTGCTGGAAACGATGCGCGGCACCAGATCGAACGGGATCAGCCGTTCCTCGGCATCGGATTGGCCGTAGACGTTAAAGGTAATGCCGGTGCGACGAAAAAACGCCTCTGCCTCGGCGGCCTTTTTGGCCAAACGGGTCCGGTCTTGGGCGCTGAACCAGGCGTCATAGCCGGTATAGGGGGCGCGGGCGCCGGTGGCCCCCAGCATTTCGTCGAAATGTTCGCGGTTGTGATCCATCAGCAAAGCCTACGAGGTTCTGATCAGACTGCAAGGATTTCACCCTGCGGAACCTCCAAGGATATAAGCACTTGCCTAATTTTAAGGCAGTAAATCCTAACGACTGATGATCAGCTCGGCCTTCAACCCGCCAAGCGTTGAACTTTTGCCCAAACGCAAGGCACCGCCATGGCTGCGGGCGACATCGGAGACGATGGCAAGGCCCAGCCCGACGCCGCTGCCCTTGTCCTGATTGCGCGCGGGATCAAGCCGCACGAAAGGATTGATCGCATCTTCATGCAGTTCAGGCGGAATGCCCGGCCCGTCATCCTCGACCCAGAACCGCACGGCGCGTTCGGTCACGCTGACCCCGACCAGCGCCTGCGTCCCATAGCGCAAGGCATTGCCCACCAGATTATCCAGCGCGCGCCGGATCGCCAGCGGGCGCAGGTTGATCGCGCGTTCCGGACCCTCGATCCCGGCCAGCCCGACATTCTGGCCGATCCGCGCCGCATCATGCAGCACATCGCGCAGGATCGCGGCCGGCACCACCTGTTCAAGATTATCCGCCGCATCATTGCGCGCGAAATCCAGAAAGGCATCCAGCAGCTTTTGCATATCATCGACATCGCGCAACAGATCGGCGGCCTCGGCATCATCCAGCATCGACAGGCCCAGCCGCAGCCGGGTCAACGGTGTGCGCAGGTCATGGCTGACGCCCGACAGCATCATGGTGCGGCTTTGGGTCTGGCGTTCCAGCCGGTTGCGCATATCCAGAAAAGCCATGCCCGCCGCGCGCACCTCGACCGCACCGGTGGGGGTATAGGGCGTGATCCGGCCTTTGCCGTAATCGGCGGCGGCCTGCGCCATGCGCTTGATCGGGCGCAGCTGGTTGCGCAGAAAGATATAGGCGACAACCGTCATCAACGCGCCCATCACAACCATGATGACCAGCAATTGATGCGGATTGGACGCCGACATGCGCCTGCGCGACAGATCCATTTCCAGCAAGCCGTGGCGCGTCGTCACCCAAAGCGCCACGCGCCCGCGATCTTCCAAAGACACAACCTGCAAGTCCGCGATCCCGCTCCGCAATGTGTCGATCACCGTGGCCCCCGTCAGATCAACGAATGGGTTGATATCGGTGGCCGGCGGCGCGGGCGCGGGCAAGGCTGTGCTGATCTGCAACGCCTGCCCCAAAGGCGCCAGCGCTGCGCGGGCCTGGGCTGCGGTATCGGCCTCGTTGGCGGTATCGATCAGAAATTGCAGGTCGATATTGACCGCACTTGTCATCAGCCGCGTGACACCGTCAAAATGGCGCTGAATGAACACCACGGACACAAGCAATTGCAAAAACACGACAGGAAACACAAGGATCAGCGCGGCACGGGCGTAAATCCCGCGCGGCATTGCGTTCTTGATCCAGCGAAATGTCATGCGCCAAGGCTAGCTTGCATTGCCCCCGCCGGAAAGTGCCGATGACAACCGCCGCCGCAGAATTTCCGCCCCGCCCCGGCCAGTGCCTGATGCTGCGCGATGATCTGGCGCTGGTGCTGGCGCCCAATCCTTCGGCGATGACCGGGCCGGGCACCAATAGCTATCTGCTGGGCCGCGACCGGATCGTGCTGATCGACCCCGGCCCCGCGATCCCCGCGCATCTGGAGGCGCTGTTGGCGGCAATCGGGGATCGGCCGGTGGATCATATCCTTGTCACACACAGCCATCTGGACCATAGCGCGCTGGCCCCGGCGCTGGCCGCAGCGACCGGCGCTAACGTCTGCGCCTTTGGCGGGCCGACAGCGGGGCGCAGTGCGGTGATGGCCGCACTTGCCGCGCGCGGGCTGGCGGGGGGCGGCGAAGGGATCGACAGCACCTTTGCACCGGACAGATTGCTGGGCGATGGCGCGGTCCTGCACGGCGCTTGGGGCAGGATCACCGCGATCCACAGCCCCGGCCATATCGGCAATCACCTGTGTTTTGCCTGGGATGACGCGCTGTTTTCGGGCGATCATGTCATGGGTTGGGCCAGCTCGCTCGTGTCGCCGCCCGATGGGGATCTGACCGATTTCATGGCCTCTTGCGCCCGGTTGCAGGACCATCCGGCGCGCTGTTTCTATCCCGGACATGGCGCGCCGGTGGCTGATCCGCAAGGCCGGCTCGCCGGGTTGATCGCCCATCGCTTGCAGCGCGAGGCGCAGATCATCGACGCGCTTGCAACCGGTCCCGCCACGCCGCGCGATATCACCGCGCGTGTCTATGCTGACCTGTCACCGATTCTGTTAAAGGCGGCAGAACGCAACGTGCTGGCGCATCTGATCGACCTGCATGGCAAAGGCCGCGTGACCGCTGATCCGGCCCCCGATGAAAGCGCCGTTTTCCAACGCGCCAAGGCCGGTTTGCCGCCTGTGACAGGAATTTGAAAAACCGGCCAAATCGCTCTGGACGGGGCGGAATCACATTGCTATACGCAGCCCATGTTCCGACGTAGCTCAGCGGTAGAGCAGTTGACTGTTAATCAATTGGTCGTAGGTTCGATCCCTACCGTCGGAGCCAAATATCCTGATATTTGACGCAAAAACCGCCCCCTGGGCGGTTTTTTGTTGTCTTGGACAAAAGGGCGCGGAAATCCGCGCCCTTTGATGGTTAATCCGCCCTGCCCTGGACCAGCGGTGTCTTGCCGTCGGGGCCGATGGTGCGGTTGATCAAGATCAGACCGATGGCGATGCCCAGACCCAGCAGATCGGTCATCAACCCGCCCGAGATCATGAACAAGGATGCGACCAACAGGCCCGCCCGCGTCAGCGACCCCGCCGGTTTGCCCCAAAGCCAAGCCTGCACCGAGGCTGCCAGAAAGAACACGCCAATCAGCGCCGTCGTCAGCGCCTGCACGATTTCCAGCCAGGGTGCATCCATCAACAAGGCGCTGTTGTAAAAGAACATGAACGGCACGATGAACGCGGCCAACCCGATCTTGAACGAGGCAAAGGATGTGGCCATCGGATCCGCCCCGGAAATCCCGGCCGCGGCATAGCTGGCCAGCGCGACAGGCGGTGTGATGGCCGAGACGACGGCAAAGTAGAACACAAAGAAATGCGCCGTCAACGGGTCGATCCCCAGCCGGATCAACCCCGGTGCCACCACCGATGCCGCCACCGCATAGGCGGCCGTGGTCGGCATCCCCATCCCCAAAAGGATGGCGATCACCATGGCAAAGAACATCGCCAGCAATTGGCTGACCCCAGCCAGGCCCAGCAACAGGTTCGAGAATCGCGCGCCGACGCCCGTCAGCGAAATCACCCCCACGATGATCCCGGCGCAAGCGCAGACCGCGATGATCTGGATCGACATGCTGCCCGCGATCTGGAACGCATAGGCAATCGACCTTGGCCCCATCCGGTAAGGCGTTAACCAACTGACCGCCGCCGCCGCCGCGGTGGCATAAGTGCCCGCCCGGATCACCGAATAGCCCGCGAAAAGCGCCGCGATCAGGATGATGATCGGCAGGAACAAGAACACCTGTTTCATCATCGCCTTAAGCTTGGGCAATTCCTCGGGGCGCATGCCCATCATGCCGATCCGCGCAGCCGACAGATCGACCATGAAATAAACCGATGCGAAATACAGGATCGACGGGATGATCGCCGCAATGGCGATTTCCTGATAGGGGATGCCGGTGATCTCGGCCATGATAAAGGCCCCTGCCCCCATGATCGGCGGCATGATCTGCCCGCCCGTAGAGGCCGCAGCCTCGATCGCGCCAGAGGTCTTTTTGTCATAGCCGACCTTATGCATCAGCGGGATCGTCAGACTGCCGGTGGCCACCACATTGCCCGCCGACGTGCCGTTGATCATGCCCATCAGCCCCGAGGCGAAAATCGCCACTTTGGCCGGGCCGCCGCGCTGACGGCCGGTCAGGGCAAAGGCGAAGTTAATGAAATATTCACCAACTTTAGAGGCCTGCAGGAAGGCTGCGAAAATGATGAACAGGATGATATAGGTCGAGGATACAGCCGTCGTCTGCCCCAGGATGCCGACATCGGTGTAAACTTGGCTGAAAAACCGTTGCAGCGCGATTTGCGGCGAATTCAGCACGCCGGGGGCCAGATGGCCCAGCCAGACATAGACCAGGAACACGCCCGCGATGATCGGCAGCGCCAATCCGGTGACCCGCCGGGTCAATTCCAGGATCAACGCCGTGCCAGCAATGCCAGCCAATGAAATGCCCAAAGGCGCAAAAGACGTCCCCGTCGTGGCGCGGATCGGGGTGTTGTAGATAGCGACGAAATAGCTGGCCACGGCCAAAGCCGCGACAACCAGCACCAGATCGGCCGGGTTGACCCGCGCGCGCGGGCGCTGATGCACCCAAGACAGCGCAATCGCACCAAAAGTCGCCGCAATCAGCGGAATCCCAAACAGCCAGCGTTCGTTGAACTGGATCGTCGGGTCCATCCCGTTCCAGGACGTGCCCGCGGCGATCAGGCTTTGAAACCAAAAGGTTACGCCCAGCGAAAACAGCGCGGGGATCATCAGCAGATAGGCCAAGATGCTGAACAGCCGGTCACGGCCGGTGCCGGTACGCTCGCTGAAGGAGGTGCCCGAAAACATCAAGAACCCCAGCGCCGTCGCCCCGGCGATGTGGACGGTGCGATAGGTCCATGATTCCATCGGCAGCCGTGGCAGGAAGGGCAAATTGACCGCCCCGCCCGTCATGTCGCGGATCGACAAGCCGTTCAGCGCGGCGATATGGAAAAACGCATAGATCGCCAGCGCTGCGGCCATGGCCCAGTGAAACCAGCCACCGTAAAGGCGGCGGTTATATTCAATGACTTCCTCATCGGCGCCCTCGGCGACCAGCGGTCCGGTGTCATCGGCAAATTTTGAACTCTTGGCCTCGGCCATTACCCAATATCCCTCATACAAATCAGGGCGTGCCCCGGCTTGGCAGGCGCAGCGCCCCTCGAAAAAGGGCCGGTGCAAACTGCGCCGGCCCTGGGCTTGTTTACGACTTGATCATATCCGCTGGAATATCGGCACCGTTTTCGATGAACCAACGCGCGGCACCGGGATGCCATGGGATCACGCTATTCTTGTCCCAGTTTTCAAACACGGTGGTCGCGGCCGAGGAATGGATCTGCATCATCCGTGCATTGTCTTCCATGATCACGCGGGTCGCTTCATAGACAAAGCTTTCGGGCAGATCACAATTGACGATGGCAAAGTTCCACATCGACACCGCACGCGCGGGCGCATCCAGGCTGGCATAGGCACCGGCGGGGATGTCGAAATTGGCCACCGGGAACAGCGCGGTCATCAGCGCCTGTTCTTCGGCGGTGAACTCGATGATATTGACATCATTGGATGCCTCAAGCTCGGCCACCTGCGGGATCGGCACACCGGCGGCAAAGCCGATCACGTCGATCAGACCATCCTGCAACTGGCCGCCCAGATCGTTCCAACCGCCATTGCGACGTTCGAATTCGATGTTCAGCGCGGTCATCATCTCGGGGAAATAAGTATCGCCTGTCGATCCTGCCGGGCCAAAACCGATCCGCGCGCCTGCGGGGATCTCGCTCAGCGATGTGATGCCGGAGCTGGCCAGGGCCACCGCGTGGAACGGGGTTTCATACATCGGGAAATGCGCGCAGACATTGGTCATTTCCAGACCGGGTGCCAGCGGGCTTTGGCCCGCGATGCTGACCTGTGCGGGGCCCATCGTGGTCATGCCCATCGCGGCCTCGCCGGTATGGACCAAGGCCATGTTCTGCATCGGGCCGCCGGTGACTTCGGCACCGCCGGTGACGCCCAATTCTTCGGAAATCAGGTTGGCATAGCCCGATCCGTAAACGAAAAACGTGCCACCCTGCGAGGCTGTGCCAACGGTAAAGCTGGTGGGCCAGCCGGTCCGGTCGACATCTTGTGCCAAGGCGGGCAGCGCTGCCACGAGTGCGATGGCTGATGTGCCAAGAATAGATTTGATCATCGAATTCCTCCCAGATGATAAAGCAAAACCGCGACGGGTCGCATTTGCGACGGCCGCCTGCGGTTCGTTGCGCGAAAATAGCGAGTGGGACCAGACTGTCAAACGCTTAAGCTGTCGCAAGACGCTTTGCCGCCTGCAATGGCAGGCTGCGCCCAATATCTCGGCAGATGCCTGCGCGCTGCGGTCAATCCTCTGTCCTGCGGCGCAGATGCTGGCCAAAATAACAGGCGATCGCGGGATCTGCGGGCGATCGGACCATATGCCGCAGCCGGAAATGACCCAACGGGCGCGGCGCGCGCCCCGCGACAACGCAGGCAGCACAAGTCGCAACAGGGCCGATGCAAGCGGCACCGGCCCTGTTTTTTGTCGGCGTGATCTGTTTGCGGCATGGCCTGCAAATATTGCGATCTGCTTATGGCGTGATCTGCTAGCAGCCTGATCTGCATAGGGCGTGAACTGCTAACAGCGTCCTCTGTTTATGAATGGATATCCAAACGATGCGATCCGCTGACGAGCTGATCTGCTTCCACCGTGATCTGCATAAGGCGTGATCTGCTAACAGCCTGCCCCGTTTACGACTTGATCATCTCCGCCGGAATGGACGCACCGTTTTCAATGAACCAACGCGCAGCGCCCGGATGCCAGGGGATCACGGTATTCTTGTCCCAGTTTTCAAACACGGTGGTCGCCGCCGCGGCATTGATCTGCATCATCCGGGCATTGCCCTGCATGACGACGCGGGTCGCTTCATAGACAAAGCTTTCGGGCAGATCACAATTGACGATGGCAAAATTCCACATCGATACCGCGCGCGCAGGCGCGCTGCGGCTGGCATAGGTCCGGGCGGGGATGGTGTAATCGGCCACCGGGAATAGCGCGGTCATCAGCGCCTGTTCTTCGGCGGTGAATTCGATGATATTCACCGCAGTCGATGCCTCAAGCTCGGCCACCTGCGGAACCGGCACACCGGCGGCAAAGCCGATCACATCGATCTGACCATCTTTCAACTGGCGCCCCAATTCGTTCCAATCGCCATTACGATGCTCGAAGGGGATGTTCAGCGCGGTGATCATTTCGGGGAAATAGGTATCACCTGTCGATCCTGCCGGCCCGAATCCGATGCGGGCGCCTGCGGGGATCTCGCTTAGCGCGGTGATGCCGGAACTGGCCAAGGCCACCGCGTGGAACGGGGTTTCATACATCGGGAAATGCGCGCAGACATTGGTCATCTCCAGGCCCGGAACCAGCGGGCTGCGGCCTGCGATGCTGGCTTGTGCGGGGCCCAATGTGGTCATCCCCATATCAGCCTCGCCGGTATGGACCAAGGCCATGTTCTGCATCGCGCCACCGGTAATTTCGATACCGACGCGCAGGCCCAATTCTTCGGCAATCAGGTTGCCATAGCCCGAACCATAAACGAAAAACGTGCCGCCCTGCGAGGCCGTGCCAAGTGTGAAACTGCTGGGCCAGCCGGTCCGGTCAACATTTTGGGCCAAGGCGGGCCAAGCCGCCATGATGACAATGGCTGATGTGCCAAGGATAGATTTGATCATCGCATTCCTCCAGGATGATAGGTCAAAAAGAGCTTTACTGCAGGCATGACGTGCATTCGCAGATCGATGTGCCCAAGAAGATCACGGCGGCGCTGGCCAATGGCGGTGATCGCCGGTCTTGCGCTGCCGTGGGTGGGGTTACGGGCGCCCTGGGTCAGGGTTGCGCCGTCACGGGCGCCCGCAAATTGGACCTTGATGATGGGTTAAAAGTCCTGCCAATCATCATTGCCGGCGCTTTCGGTCCGGCCATAGGTGCCAGACATCGCGGCGGCGGCTGGCTTGGCGGGTTTCTGCTGGCTGCGTGGCGATTGGAACACCATGACATTTTCGGCAGGGCGTGACGGCGCGGCGGCAGCGGGGGCTGTCGTGCTGTCCAGCTGGAACCGCGCGACAAGTTCGCCCAGATTGCCCGCCTCGGCGTTCAACGCATGGCTGCTGGCTGTCGCTTCTTCGACCATGGCGGCGTTTTGCTGCGTTACCTTGTCCAGCTGGGTGACCCCGATATTGATCTCGGCCAGACCTGTCGATTGTTCCGCAGCACCTGCCGCGATTTCAGAGATCAGCCCCGAGATATGGCTGATATGTTTCGCGATCCGTGTCAGAACCTCGCCCGCCTCGCCGACCAGGCTGACGCCATTGGCGACCTGATCGGAACTGCCCGCGATCAATGTCTTGATCTGCTTGGCCGCCTCCGAAGAGCGTTGCGCAAGCGCGCGCACCTCGGATGCGACCACCGCGAAACCGCGGCCGGCATCCCCAGCGCGGGCGGCCTCGACCCCCGCATTCAGCGCAAGCAGATTGGTCTGGAAGGCGATATCATCGATCACGCCGACGATCTGCGAGATTTCATCCGAGGATTTTTCGATCGCGGTCATCGCGGCAACCGCCTTTTGCACAACCGGTTCACTGGCGACGGCATCATCCTGGGCATTCGTCACAATGGATTCCACCTCGCGCGCGCCGTCAGCAGCAGAGCGCACGCTTGCCGTCAGCTCGTCCAATGCGGCGGCGGTTTCTTCCAATGTGGCGGCCTGATTCTCGGTCCGGCGCGACAGGTCGTCAGATGAACTGCTCATCTCGAGGGCGCGTTCGCGGATGCCGACCGCGCTGGTGACAACCGACCCGACGGTCGTGCTCAGGTTGGCGACGGTCCGGTTATAATCCAGCCGCAGCTGTTCGTAGCTTTCGTCAAAGGGCTGCTGAATGACAGCTGTCAGATCACCCTCGGCCAAGGCGACCATTGCCTTGCTCAATTCCTGAACGACACGCGCCTGTTCGGCCTGCACTTTCTTGCGTTCCTGTTCGGCCGCATCAGAGGCCTGCAGCTTATCGCGAAAATCGACCAGGGCCTTGGCCAGCACGCCCAATTCATCGCCGCGCCCGGTATCCGGCACGATCCCGTCATATTCGCGCCGCGCCACCCGGCCCATCCCGTCACGCAACCGTTCCAAAGGCCCCAGCACAGAACGCGCGGTCAGATAGCCCATGAGCGCAGCCAGCCCCATGACGACCAAGGCCAGCAAGGCTTTCTTGGTGCGGATCTCATCCACAGGGATCATCACCTCTGCCACGTCCATTTCGCCGATGACCCACCAGCGCGTGCCAAGCACGTCGATATCGACAACCTTGGCAATGACGGGTTGACCGTTGATCCCCGGCACATTTTCAAAGGCCATCGCGGTCCCTGCGACACCTGCCGTGACCTGCGGCAATCCGCTGGCGTCATGCAAAGCGTCAAACCGGCCTGCAAACCGCGAGTCGCTGCGCGTTTTCATATCGGCACCGACGACATAGATCTGGCCGGTTGCCCCCAGCCCCACTTCGCGGTTCACGATCCGGTCAAGATTGGCGGGCGACAGCTGCGCGGCATAAATCCCGACGATCACCCCTTCGTTGTTTTGCACCGGGGTCGCCAAAAAGGCCGCAACGCCGCCGCCGGGCTGATAGGCTGCGTAATCCGAAAAATAGACCTCTCCCACAGTGCCATCACGCGCGGCGCGGAAGGCTTGACCCAGGCCCGTGTCCCGATAGGGACCCGACACGAGGCTGGTCGCGAAATCGGAATTCTTGGCATAGGAATAGACAAGATCGCCTGCCATGTTCAGCAGATAGACATCGCTATACCCCCCCGATGCGACGACATTGCGAAAGAACGGGTGCAGCACGCCGTGATGGAAATTGTACGGCAGCAGCTCTGGCGCGCGGTCAAGCAATGCTTTCTGGCCCGCAGGATGGGGATTATTGGCAATATAGGACGATTGCAGATCGGCGGCATTGTCCAACATGCCGAAAGAGGATGACAGCGCCTGCGCCGCATCAATGATGGTTGGCATGTTGGCATAGGCCTGCATATTGCGATCAAGCTCGTCCAGCCAGGTTTCGATGCCCATGCCGCGTTCATCGGCGATGACTTCGAAATTGGCCGTGGCCGATTCCAGCATCGTTTTGCGAAAATCATAATAGCTAAGCACGGACACAGCGACAGCCGCGGCCAGGCCGATACCTGCGATAATGACAGGTAGCTTGCGGGACAGGGGGATAGAACTGAGATTGCGCATAAATACCTCTCACACCGAACAATCAGATCAGGGGTGTTATCCCCCAGAGCGATTAAGAACCGCTTAAGCGGCAGAAGTTTTTTCAACGCATTGAAAGCAATGGATAATCCAGCCAGCGCCGGTTTGTCCAAGCGGCCGGATCGGCCCGCCCGACGCCCGCGCAGCCGCAGCCGCCGCGCTGTTGCGCCTTGGGCCGGCGCTTGCAAAATCACCCCACCCTGTCAAAAGGGGCCGGCGCGCAAGGCGCAGATGTCCCTGTCAGGTTTCAAGATGAGCAACACGACACAGGCCGCCCTGTGGATGATCGGCGCGATCATCGCCTTTACCACCATGGCCATTGCAGGGCGCAGCGTCAGCGCGGAACTGGACACATTCGAGATCATGCTGTTTCGCAGCCTGATCGGCATTGTGATCGTGCTGGCTGTTGCGTCATATTCCGGGGCGATCCGCACCATCCGGTTCCGCAAGCTGCGGCTGCATCTTTTGCGCAACATCTGCCATTTCACCGGCCAGAACCTGTGGTTTTACGCGATCATCACGATCCCGCTGGCGCAGGTCTTTGCCCTGGAATTCACCACGCCGATCTGGGTGATGCTGCTGTCGCCGCTGATCTTGCAGGAAAGGCTGACCGGATTGGGGTTGATCGCCGCACTGATCGGCTTTGTCGGTATCGTGATCGTGGCGCGCCCCGATCCCACCAATCTCAGCCCCGGATTGCTGGCCGCAGCGGGCTGTGCGGTGTTCTTTGCACTCAGCGCGATTTTCACGCGCAAGCTGACGCGGACCGAAGGGATCACCTCGATCCTGTGTTTCCTGACGCTGACCCAGGCGGTCTTTGGGCTGGTCTGTGCGGGCTATGACGGCGATATCGCGGTGCCCTCGCGGGCGATCCTGCCATGGGTCGTGGTGATCAGCGTCGCGGGGCTGGTCGCGCATTTCTGCCTGACCAAAGCACTGAGCCTTGCGCCTGCCAGCACCGTCATGCCGCTGGATTTCGTGCGCCTGCCCGCCATCGCGGTGGTGGGGATGGTCCTTTATGATGAACCGCTGGAAGTGCTGGTCTTTGCCGGAGCAGTGCTGATTTTCCTGGGCAATTACATCAATATCCGCCATGTGGGCCGCAGGGTGCAAAACTGAACCCATTGGTTCATTTATTGCGCTGCAATGCAGCATTGCAAAATTTTGTTACGCTACGACATCACGACAAGGTGACGTTGCGTCATTAATTGACGTAACGATTGAGCACTCCCTACGGTTTGTGCACAGAATTCAGACAGAATGGGGGAGAGCACATGAAACAGGTACTTACCGTCGGCGCAGCCTTGCTGATGACGACGTCCGTGGCACAGGCGGTCGGGTTGGACCGCTCGGCACAGAATATCGGGGTCATCTTTCAAAACGGCAATTATGCCGAATTGAGCTTTGGCCGCGTCATGCCCAGCGTCAGCGGCACGGATGTTACCATCTTCGGGTCAAGAGACACCGGCAATGTCGCGAAAGATTACAGCATCATGGGTCTGGGCTATAAGACCGACCTATCCGACCAGCTGTCCTTCGCGTTGATCGTGGACGAGCCTTATGGCGCAGATGTGGCCTATCCGGTCGGGCAATCCACAGCGCTGGGCGGCACCACGGCCACGCTGGATTCGGTCGCCTTTACCGGCTTGCTGCGCTACAAGATGAATGAAAACCTGAGCTTTCACGGCGGGATCCGCGCCCAATCGATCGAGGGCAAGGTCACTTTGAGCGGTGCCGCCTATGGGGCGAACTCGCCTCCGACAGGTATCAACGGCTATTCGGTGACGCTGGATCGTGACACCGGCTATGGCTATGCTATCGGCGCGGCCTATGAGGTGCCCGATATCGCCCTGCGCGTTGCCTTGACCTATTTCTCCGAGATTGACCATGAATTCGCGACGACCGACAATCTGGGGTCAACAGCGGATACAAAGGTCACGACACCGCAGGCGGTGAACCTTGATTTCCAGACTGGCATCGCGGCTGATACGCTGTTGTTCGGCTCGATCCGCTGGGCGGAATATAGTGTGACTAAGGTGATCCCGCAGAACTTTGGCGTGGCAACCAGCGGTAGGTCCCTGACCAATATCGAGGATGGTTTCGGCTATACTTTGGGCGTCGGGCGCCGGTTCAGCGATGTCTGGTCGGGATCGTTCAGCATCGGCTATGAGCCAGAGGGCGATGATCTGGTCTCGCCGCTGGCACCCACGAACGGCAATTATTCCGTCGCTCTGGGCGCGCAATATACGATGGACAATGTCATCGTCTCGGGTGGTCTGCGTTACATCGCGCTGGGGGATGCCTCGGCACAGACCAGCGACACAGCCCGCGCCAGTTTCACCGACAATAGCGCTGTCGCACTGGGTTTGAAGGTCGCCTATACCTATTGATCTGACCCGATAATCTGCAAAAGCCCTGCCCTGACCGGCGGGGCTTTTGTTTTGACGCATGATCCGGGTTGCGCTGGCGCGCGCACAGGATCAAACCATCGCCATGATGCTTGTCCAGAAAACCATGTCCGGCCGTGCCTGGGCCGATCTTTTGATCCTGTCGCTGATCTGGGGCGCGTCCTTTCTGTCGGTGCATGTCGCATTAGAGGAGATCGGGCCGCTGACCTCGGTCGCGCATCGGACGTTCTGGGCGATGCTGATCCTCTGGGCCTATGTCGCGATCCGCCGCCTGCCGCTGCCGCGCAGCCCCGCGATCTGGGGCGCGTTTGTGGTGATGGGCTTGTTGAACAATGTGATCCCGTTCAGCCTGATGGCCTGGGGGCAATTGCATATCGAAACCGGGCTGACCGCGATCATGAATGCCTCGACCGCGATTTTCGGCACGATCACGGCGGCAATCTTTCTGGCGGATGAACGGCTGACCCTGCGCAAGACCATCGGGGTTGGCCTTGGGTTTCTGGGTGTGGCCACGGCCATTGGCCTGCAGGCGCTGACCCAGTTCGACCTGCGGTCCTTGGGCCAGATCGCGGTGCTGGGCGGTGCGATCAGCTATGCTTGCGCGGGGGTCTGGGCGCGCAAGACCTTGGCGGGCCTGACGCCGCAGGTCGCCGCTGCGGGCATGTTGACCGGATCGAGCCTGATCGCCCTGCCGCTGGCCACGGCTGTCGAGGGGCCGATCAGCCTGGCCTTGCAGCCGCAGACCTGGGCCGCCATCGGCTATTATGCGGTCATGGCCACGGCGCTGGCCTATCTGCTGTATTACCGGGTGCTGGCCACGGCGGGCAGCGGCAATCTGATGCTGGTGACCTTGCTGGTCGCGCCGGTGGCGATCAGCCTGGGTGCGATCGTGCTGGGCGAGGCGCTGCCGCTGCGCGCCTATGCCGGTTTCGCGCTACTGGCGACGGGGCTGGTGATCCATGATGGCCGCGTGGTCAAGGCGATCCAGCACCGCGCGCGCCGCGCGTAGCCCCGGCGCATCCCCCCCGCGCCCCAGCCTGTCCATGGTCAGATCCATCGCCGCCTGCTGTGCGGTCGGATTGGCCAGCACATCCAGCACCGCAGCGGCAATCGGCGCAGGCTGACAATCCGCGCCGATGAATTCGGGCACCACGCGGGTATCGCTGACCAGATTGACCAGCGTCACACTATCGACCAGCAGCATGCGGCTGATGATGATCCGGCTCAGCCAGGCCATATCATAGGCGATCACCATCGGCGTGCCATTGGCCGCCAGTTCCAGCGACACGGTGCCAGAGGCCGCCAGCGCCACATCCGCGCGGCGGAACCATGCGGGTTTCAGCGGGCTGGCAGGCGGCAGCACGGTGACCGGCACGGACCAATCCGCCACCTGCGCCTGCACCAGATCATGCACATTGGCCGTCGTGGGAATGACAAAGCGCGCATCGGGCACCTGCGCCGCGATCCGCGCGGCCACCTGCCCGAAACGCGGCGCAAGGCGTGTGACCTCGCCTTTGCGGCTGCCGGGCAGCACCAGAATGACGGTGCCATCCCCCAAAGCGGCGGCCTCTTCGGCGCTGGCCAGCGGGTCGGTCACCACCGGATGGCCAACGAAATCGCAAGCCATGCCTGCGGCCTGCATCAAAGGTGGTTCAAACGGGAAGAGCGCCAGAACATGGTCGATATGATGCGCCATATGCGCCGCCCGTTTGGGCCGCCATGCCCAGACGGTGGGGGCGACGTAATGCACCGTGCGGATGGCACTGCGCGCCTTGACCAGTTTGGCCACCCGCAGGCAGAAATCGGGGCTGTCGATGGTGATCAGCACATCGGGCTGCATCTGCACCACGGCCTCGGCCATCTGCGCGATCCGCCGTTTCAACGCGCGGTATTTGGGCAGGATTTCGGCCAGCCCCATGACGCTGAGTTCATCCATCGGAAAGCGGCTGACCAGCCCTGCGGCCTGCATCAGCGGCCCACCCACCCCGTCAAAGGTCACGTCAGGGCGCAGCTGGCGCAGCCCCGCCATCAGCGCAGCCCCCAGCTTGTCGCCCGAGGCCTCGCCCGCGATCACGAAAACCTTCATGCGCCACCTTTGGGGCGGACCCAGAAACAGGCCCCTGCCCGTTCCAGCGTGGCGATGACCTGCGGCGCATCCAGCACGATGACGCCGCCGGCCTCGACCACGATAGCCGACAGGCCCGCGGCAACGGCCCCGCGCGCGGTTTCCGGCCCGATCACCGGCAGATCGGCGCGGCGGTCCTGCGCGGGTTTGGGGGCCTTGAACAGCATCGCACCGCGCGCATCGACCGGCGTGCCATCCGGCCCTGACAGCCATTCAGCCGCCGTGCCCAAAAGATCGCCCATCAGATCGACACCGCCCCAAAGCGGATCATCCGCAGGGGCAAAGCGCGCGATCATCGCATCAGTGCCGGCCTGATCCTCGCGCGCGATCACGCGGCCTTGGCGCAGGATGCAGGCCTGCCCGCTATCAGCCGCGCCCATCGCCGCGATCGTCTGTTCGCCCAGCACCGCATCAAGCCGCAATTGCGGCGTCAGATGGCCCGCCAGCACGCCCGCGACAGGCAGCAGATCAGGGGCCAATTCATGCGCGGCGACCACGGCGAACCCTGCCTTTTCCAAGATCGCGATCACCCCGCGCAGGGTGCCATCATCGCCCTTGGCCATCGCGGCTTGCAGATCCGCCACCAAAGGCATTGTCGCGGCATCAATCTGTGCAGGGTCGATTGCAGGCCGCGTGACCGCCCCGGCCATGCAGATGCGGGTCACGCCGCGCGCCGCCAGATCGGCCAGAAATGTGCCCAGATGTTCGATCCGAAAGCTGATATCGGGGGTGATCTGCGGGGCAAAGCCCTGCAAGGCGCAGATCAGCGGACGCGCGGGCAAGCGCGCCAGCAGCGCGGGCGGCAGATCGCCGGTGCCTGCGATCAGCGCCAGCATCAGCCCGGCGTCAGGAAATTGCGGTCGGACGGGCCAAGGATGAAGCGCACCATATCCTGCACGAAAGGACTGTCGGTTTCATCACCCAGCTTGCGGGCGCGGTCCTGAAAATTGCCCTCGCCATCCTTGAGCATCTGGAACGCGGCGCGCAGCGCGGTGATATCGGCGCGGTCCACGCCTTTGCGTTTCAGCCCGACAAGGTTCAACCCATCCAGCACCCCGCGCGGCCCCTGCACCAAGCCATGCGGCACCACATCGGCCGTCACCATCGTGACCGCGCCAATGATCGCGCCCTGCCCGATCCGGACCCATTGATGCACACCGCATAACCCGCCGATGATGACATCATCTTCGATCACGCAATGGCCCGCGACGGCAGAATTATTGACGATGATCACGCGGTCGCCCACCTGCGCGTCATGCGCGATATGACAGCCCGCCATGAACAGCCCGTCATCGCCGACACGGGTGATCCCGCCGCCTTGGGCGGTGCCGGTGTTGATCGTCACATGTTCGCGGATCCGGTTGCGCGCGCCGATGCGCAGCTGCGTCTTTTCGCCCGCGAATTTCAGATCCTGCGGGATTTCCCCAATCACCGAAAACGGGAAAACAACGGTGCCAGCCCCGATCTGGGTGTCGCCATCAACAACGACATGGCTTTTGAGCGTCACGCCATCGCCCAGCACCACATCGGGACCGATCACGCAGAACGGACCAATCGTGCAATCAGCCGCAATCCGCGCACCATCCGCGATGACCGCGCTGGGATGAATCCCCGCCATCAGGCTTGCAGGTCCATCATCGCGGTGAATTCCGCCTCGGCGGCCAGTTCACCATCGACACTGGCCACACCCTTGAAGCGCCAGACCTTGCCGCCGGGCTTGCCGCGGGTGGTCTCGACCCGCATTTCCAGCACATCGCCGGGCACGACCTTGCGGCGGAATTTGCAGCCATCAATGGCCATGAAATAGACCAAAAGATCACCATTGATCAGCCCTAAGGACGCGCCGACCATCACGGCGGATGTCTGCGCCATCGCCTCGATGATGGTGACGCCGGGCATGATCGGATTGCCGGGGAAATGGCCTTGGAAATGCGGCTCGTTCATGGTGACATTCTTGATCCCCACAGCCGAGGAGGTGCCGTCGATACTATGGACCTTATCGACCAGCAAGAACGGGTAACGATGCGGCAGGATCTTCTGGATCAGCTGGATATCGGCGGTGGTGACGGGGTCGGACATATGTGGTTCCTTGTCTTGGCGGGTCCCGGACGGGGCTGGCACTGCCTAGCAAGCGGCGGCGCGCACGGCAAGCATGCCGGCTAGGGCGCGCCCGCCCCCAGCGTTGCATCAATGCGCGCAATCGCGGCATCCGTGATATTGGCCGCGCGCACCGACAAGATGACGTTGCGCTGTTCCAGCACCATGGTTGCGCCGCGTTCCAGCATCAGATTGGCGACGATAGCCTGCGCGCGTTCTTCAAAGGCGGCCCGCGCCTGCGCCGCTTCGGCGGCCAATTCGCCGTTCTTGGCATCGCGGTCGCGGCGGACCTGTTGCACCTTGGCGTCAAAGGCTGCGGCCTCGATCCGGAAAGCGGCGGGGTCCATCGTGGCCCGGCGCTGGGTCAGGCTGCGTTCCTCTTGGGTCAATGCGGCGACAATCGCGTCATTTTCCGCCTGCAAAGCAGCAGTGCGCGCGGCCAGATCGCTGGCGATCCGCTGGCCATATTGGGTTTCAAGAAACAACCGGTCGCTATCCACGATCAGCACCTGCGGCCCCGATTGCTGGGCGGCCAAAGGCAAGGCCAGCACCAGCCAGACCGCAATCGCCGCCCAGAAACGCATCAGAAACTGGTCGAGATGGTGACGTCGAAGGCGCGGGTCTTGTCACGGTCCTGCACATCGAGAGGCTCGGTAAAGTTAAACCGCAGCGGCCCAATCGGCGTGGTCCAGAACAGTGAGGCACCAATCACCGAGCGCGCGGTGAAATCGTCGTAATCGACCTGCCCGGCATAGCCTGAATCCCAGACTGACCCGTAATCATAGAACACACCCCCCGAGAGGCCATATTCGCTGGGCAGCCCCAGCGGGAATTCCGCCTCTAGCCGGGCCACGGCAAAGGCATTGCCGCCGATCGCATCATCGCCGTCCTGCGCACGCGGGCCGATCCCGCCCGCCTCAAAGCCGCGCATCAGGCGGCTGCCAAGGAAAAACCGGTCGGTCACGCGGCTTTGGCCCTCTTGATAATCCAGATAGCCGCCTTCGATGCTGGCGCGCAGCGTCAATTCCTCGTTCAGCAGCTTGGTTTCGGCACCGGCAAAGGCGGTGGTCTGGATGAATTGCGCATCCCCAAAGCCGAATTCCTGCCCAAAGCGCAGGATATAGCCGGTATTGGGGTCAATCCCCGCGCGGCGCGAATCCCAGCTATAGCTATAGCCCAGCGAATTGGTCGCCACCGCGCCGATGTTTTCCTCGTCGCGCAGGATCTGGCTGCTGGAGGTGGCGACATTGGTCAGATCGGCATAGTTGAAGGCATAAAACACCGACAAGCGCCCGTTATCGCTGACCGGGAAGGCCAAAGAGGGGCTGAACCGCCCATTCTGGGTGTCATAGCTGGCGTTTTCATTATTGGTCTGGCGATAGGAAAATTCCAGCCCGCCGCGCAGGTCGCGGCCCAACAATTGCGGCTCGGCAAAGCGAAAGCTCAGCCGCTGGTTGGTCTCGGCGGTCGAGATGTCGAAATCGAGCCGCTGGCCGCGCCCTTGGAAATTGCGCTGCCCATAAGAGGCCAGCAGCCCGATCCCGGTATCGGTGTTGTAATTGGCCCCAAAGCTGAGCGTGCCTGTCGGCCCTTCGGTCACCCCCACATCGACGATCACCTGATTGGCCGAAGACCCCTGCCGCGTATCGACGGTGGCGTTTTCAAAGAAACCCAAGGCCCGGATGCGGCGCGCGGAATCGCGAATTTCGCGCGGGTTGAACGGGTCGCCCTCGACCACACGGATTTCATTGCGGATCACGCGGTCCAGCGTGGTGCTGTTGCCCTGAATGTCGATCCGTTCGACAAAGACGCGCGGCCCTTCGATCAGCACATATTCAAGGTCCAGCGTCAGCGCGCGGTCATTGCGGGTGATGCGCGGTTCGACCCGCAGGAAATTGACATTGCGCTGCACGGCCAGCCGTTCCAGCCGGGTGATATCGGTGTCAATCGTCACCGGCGAATAGACAGCACCCGGACGGGTGCGGATCGCATCCTGAAACACGGTCGGATCAACGCCAGGGATCGTGCTGCTGACGGTGACATCGCCAAAATTGAACCTTTGGCCTTCGCGGATATTATAGGTCACCAGATAGGCATCGCGCTGCGGGGTCAGGGTCACATCGACATTGAGCACCTCGAAATCGGCAAAGCCGCGCGACAGGTAGAAATCTGTCAACAGCTGCCGGTCCTGCGCCACCCGGTCGGGCGAGAATGTATCACGCGCAACAAGCGCCCGCAGCAAGCCTGCCTGTTTGGTGTCCAGCACACGGCGCAAACGGCCTTCGGAATAGGTACGGTTGCCAAGGAAGGAAATACGCTCGATCTCGGTCACGCCGGATTCGGTGACTTCGAAGACCAGATCGACGCGGTTGTCGGACAGACGGATGATCCGCGGCGTCACCACCGCATTGATCCGGCCCTGGCTGGCATAGACCTGGGTGATCGCATTGGTATCGGCCTCGGCCTGCACCGGGTTAAAGGCGCGGCGCGGCTCGCTTTGCAAAAGCGGCAGCAATTGGGCGTCGCGGATGCGGGTATTGCCTTCGATGCTGATGCGGTTGATCGTGGGAAATTCCACCACGCGGATCATCAGGCTGCCGCCTTGCGGGACCAGCTCGACGCTCTCGAACAGGCCCGATGCGCGGATCTGCTGGCCTGCGGTGTTCAATGCGGCCGCTGACAGCGCTGTGCCCGCGCTGATCCCCGCAAAGGACAGGATCGTGCCATCGGCAACGCGCTGGTTGCCTTCGATCGTCACGGCGTTAAAGGCAAAGTCCTGCGCGCCCGTGGCCCCTGCGGACAGCACCGCCAGACCCGTCACCGTCGCAACCACCCGCGCTTTTGCCACGCCCTGCGCCCAAGCGCGCCCACCAAATACCTGCATTTCGTCCGCCTGTCTGACATCCCATTGGCCAAGGGAGTAGCCGCAATAAAGCCCGATGTCAAAACGACAAAGCGCTGCAAAGCGCCGCTTTGCCGGTCGCTGTTACGGGGTCAGGGACAAAAGATCGTGTCGTTCAGGATGGTAAAGGACATCATCGTCAGGATCAGCCCCAGACCGATCACCATAAAGACCTGCACGGCGCGGTCACTGGGCTTGCGGCGGGTCACGGCCTCATAGGCGTAAAACATCAGATGACCGCCATCCAGCACCGGGATCGGAAACAGGTTGATCAGCCCAACCGCTGCCGACAAGGCCCCAATAAACCAGATGAAACTTTGCGTGCCTTGGCGCGCCATCGACCCGCTGGTTTCCGCGATCCCGACAGGGCCGGACAGGTTGCAGGTGGAAATCTGGCCGATGATGATATGGCGCAGTGCCGACAGCGATGTGGTGGCGGTGCTCCACAGCCCCTCGACCCCCAGCCTGCCGGCCGCGATCAGCCCCAAAGCCTCGGTCTGCGGGGTGAACATCACATCCCCGACAATCCCGATCCGGTAGCTTTGGGCAAAGCCTCCGCCGGGCTGGGGTTCGTCGGTGATGCGCGGTGACAGGGTCACATGCACGATCTGCCCGCCGCGCCAGACCGTCAGGTCCAGCGGCGCGCCTTGGGCATTGATCACCTTGTCCTGCAATTGCGGAAAGCCGAAGATCGCATCGCCATCCACGGCCGTGATCACATCGCCAATCCGCAGACCCGCCGTATCAGCCGCAGAGCGCGGGGCCAGCGCGGAAATCAGCGGCGGCATCGGATAAGGCCCGTCCACCGCCATGCGCCGCCCGTCGCGGGTGATCTGATAGGTCAGGCGCGGCTGCAAGGGCAGCAGATCCAGCAACGAAACCTGCCGGTCCGGATCGGCAAAGGCCACATCCGCAACGCTATGCACGATATCGCCTGCGCGCAGCTCGGATTGGAATTGCGCGGGCAAGGGGCGGATATCGCCGATGGTGAACGGGTCCGCCACCCGGCCCTGATACATCAAAGATCCGGTAAAGATCGCGATGGCCAGGATGAAATTGAACAAAGGCCCCGCCGCCACGGTCAGCGTGCGCGCCCAAAGCGGCGCGCCTGCCATCGTGCGGCGGGCATCGTCTGCGCCCACGCTGTCATCCGACCCGACGCTGGCGGCATTGGCATCGCCCAGAAACTTGACATAGCCGCCCAAGGGCAAGGCCGCGACCTGCCAAAGCGTGCCGCGCGCATCCCTGCGGCTATAGATCACCGGGCCAAAGCCAAGCGAGAACACCTCTGCATGGATGCCGCACCAGCGGCCCACGATATAATGCCCATATTCATGGATCGCGACGATGACGGACAGGGCCACGACGAACGCCACGATCATAAAGGCGAAATTGCCGAAAACCGGCACGAATTGCGTCAGGTCCAAAAAATCATCCTATCTGTCTTGCGATTTCGCCCGCATAGATGCGCGCCAGCCTGTCGGCCTCTAGCACGTCATCTAGGGTCATATCGCGGATTTGCAGCCCGTCGCGCGATGACATTTTGTCCAGCGTCGCGGAAACCACCGCCGCCATCTGCAAAAATCCGATCTCTCCGGCGATGAAAGCATCCAGCGCGCGTTCCTTGGCCGCGTTGAACACCGCCCCCGCCAGACCGCCCGTGTCCATCACATAGCGCGCCAGCGCCAGCGCGGGATAGCGGTCCTCGTCGGGGGCTTCAAAGCTCAGCGATCCGATCTTGGCCAGATCCAGCCTTTCGACCGGCAGATGCCGCCGCTGCGGCCAATGCAGCGCATAGCCGATGGCATGGCGCATATCGGGCGGGCCGACATGGGCCATCAGCGCGCCATCATGAAAGCCCACCAGCGCATGGATCAGGCTTTCGCGGTGCACCAGCACTTCGATCATGCTGGAAGGCACGCCAAAGAATTCTTTGGTTTCAATCAGTTCCATCGCCTTGTTGAACATGGATGCGGAATCGATCGTGATCCGCTGCCCCATGTCCCAATTGGGATGGCTGGATGCCTGCGCCAAGGTGGCGCTTGCCAGCCTGTCCTTGGGCCAGTCGCGGAATGCGCCGCCGCTGGCGGTGATGATCACGCGTTCAACGGCGGCCATATCTTCGCCCACCAGCGCCTGAAACACGGCGGAATGTTCGCTATCCACGGGCAGAATCGTGGCCCCAGATGCCTTGGCCCGCGCCATCAGCAAAGGCCCCGCCGTGACCAAAGATTCCTTATTGGCCAGCGCCAGCGTATTGCCGTGATCCAGCGCATTCATGCCCGGCACCAGCCCCGCCGATCCGATGATCGCCGATAGCGCCCAATCGACAGGGCGCGCTGCGGCATCCTTGATCGCGGCCTCACCCGCGGCGACAGCGATACCCGTGCCTGCCAGCGCATCCTTTAACGCGGCATAGCAATTGTCATGACAAGTCACCGCAAGTTCGGCGCGCAAGGCAATGGCATCGCTAGCTAATTGGGCGATGTTGTTACCACCGGTCAGGGCCACGACCTGATAGGCGTCAAGATCGCGCGCGATCAGGTCCACCGCGCTTTGCCCGACCGATCCGGTGGCGCCGAACAGGGTGATCCGCCTCAAAATGCGACCCCGGGAATGTCAAAGACATCAGCGACCAGCAGCATGAACAAAGCCCCGCCCAGCAGCGCATCAAAGCGGTCGAACAGCCCGCCATGGCCGGGGATCAGCGTAGAGCTATCCTTGACCCCCATCCGGCGTTTCAAGGCACTTTCGGCAATATCACCCATCTGGCCTGCAAAGCTAAGCGCCATGGAAATCGGCACGATCACCAGCCCGACATTGGTAAAGAGCATGAAAATCCCCCCCACCAGCGCCGCGCCGATCCAGCCTGCGGCGGTGCCGGACCATGTTTTCTTGGGGCTGTAGCGCGGCCAGAATTTCGGCCCGCCAAAGGCCTTGCCCGCGAAATAGCCGAAAACATCGGTTACGATCACCACCGACATCAGCCACAACAGCCAGGTAAAGCCGTAATCGGCGCGAAAATGCACCAGCCCCCAGCCCGCCAGCTGGATGCCAAGCGCGAAGACAAAGAAGGTCTTGATCTCGGTGCGCAATTGCGTGGCGCCGATCAGCGGGGCGACCAGAAACAACAACAGCCCCCAATGGCTGTCATAGCCCAATTGCCCCGACATGACCGAAGCCACCAGCGCGGCCAAAAGCATCCCCTTGGTCGGCTCGGCCGGGCGGATCATCATCCAGAGTTCCCAGACCATCACCGCGCTGACAAAAACCACCAGCATCTGGAACCAGATACCGCCCAGAATGATGCCGACCGCGCCGATCAAGGTCATCGCCACGCTGGATGCGATGCGGATGCTCAGATCGCCCCATTTGGCGGGATGTGGCGGCAGGCCGGTCATTCTTAGACCGGCACGGCGCCAAAGCGGCGTTCGCGCTGTCCATAGCGCACCAGCACCCGGCCGAATTCGGCGGCGGTGAAATCGGGCCAGAGCGTATCGACGAATTCATATTCCGCATAGGCCGATTGCCACAGCAGGAAATTGGAAATCCGCGCCTCGCCGCTGGTGCGGATCACCAGATCGGGGTCGGGCAGCACATGGGTATCAAGAAACCGCGCCAGCGTTTCGGCATCGACATCCTTATGGGTCAGGCGGCCCATCTCTATCTCATAGGCAAGGCGTTTGGCGGCGCGGGTCACCTCGTCGCGGCCGCCGTAATTCAGCGCGATGGTCAGATGGATCAGATCATTGCCGGCGGTCAGCAATTCCAATTCATCCATCAGGCTGACCAGCTTGTCATCCAGCCGGATGCGGTCACCGATAAAACGCACCCGCACGCCGTTATCGACAAGCGCGCGCGCCTCGCGCTGGATATATTTGCGAAACATCAGCATCAGCCCCGCAACCTCGGTCTGGGTGCGTTTCCAATTCTCGGTCGAAAAGGCGAAAAGCGTCAGGTATTTGACCCCGTGATCCGGGCAGGCCTGCAAGATTTCGCGCACACGGCGCGCGCCCGCATGATGGCCAAACAGCCGCGGCCGACCGCGTTGCTGTGCCCAGCGGCCATTGCCATCCATGATGATCGCGACATGCGCGGGGCCGGTGACACTGGTCTCGTCCATCTGCTGGCGCATTCCGGCCCCTTCCGCGCGGTCCTTAGACCTGCATGATTTCGGCTTGCTTGGTCTCAAGCGTTTCATCGACGGCCTTGATATGGGCATCGGTGATTTCCTGCACGGTGGCTTCCCAGAATTTCTGGTCATCCTCGGACAGACCATCGGCCTTGGCCTTTTTGATCTGATCCATCCCGTCGCGGCGCAGGTTGCGGATCGAGACCCGCGCGCTTTCGGCGTAATGCCCCGCGACCTTGGTCAGCTCGCGGCGGCGTTCTTCGTTCAATTCAGGGATCGGCAGCATGATGATCGTGCCGTTCAGCTGCGGATTGATCCCCAAGCCACTGTCACGAATCGCTTTTTCCACCTTGCCGACCAATGCCTTGTCCCAGACGTTGATCGTCACCATGCGCGGTTCGGGCACGTTGACGGTGCCGACCTGGTTGATCGGCGTGGGCGAGCCGTAGGCATCGACCATGATCGGTTCCAGCATAGAGCCGGACGCCCGCCCCGTGCGCAAGGACGCCAGTTCCACGCGCAGATTGGCGATGGCCCCGTCCATGCGGCGGGCCAGATCATCGGTATCGAGTTCAAATTCATCAGCCATGTTCTTGGTCTTCCTTGGTCACGCGCGGCGTTGTGTCCGTCTAAGCCAATGCCGCCCTCTTGTATAGACAGGCTTAGTCGCGCACGGTGGTATAGGTGCCTTCACCGGCCAGAATCCCCTTGAACCCGCCCGGTTCATCCAGCGAAAACACGATGATCGGCAGGTCATTGTCACGCGCCAAAGCGATGGCGCTGGCATCCATCACGCCCAGATGCTTTTGCAGCACCTCGTCATAGCTGACCACATCGTAACGCACCGCATCGGCATGTTTGACCGGGTCCTTGTCATAGACGCCGTCGACCTTGGTGCCTTTGAAAATCGCCTCGCAATTCATTTCATTGGCGCGCAGGGTCGCCGCCGTATCGGTGGTGAAATAAGGATTGCCCGTGCCCGCAGCAAAGATGCAGACGCGTTTCTTTTCCAGATGCCGCACGGCGCGGCGGCGGATATAGGGTTCGGCCACCTCGTTCATGGTGATGGCGGAAATCACGCGGGTATGAATGCCCAATTCCTCGAGCGCTGATTGCATCGCCAGCGCATTCATCACCGTGGCGATCATGCCCATGTAATCGGCGGTGGTGCGTTCCATGCCCTGCGCAGAGCCTTGCAGCCCGCGAAAGATATTGCCGCCGCCGATGACCATGCAGATCTCGACGCCCATGTCATGGACGGATTTCACCTCGCGCGCGATGCGCTGGACGGTGGGCGGATGCAGGCCAAAGGCGGTGTCGCCCATCAGCGCCTCGCCCGAGATTTTCAGCATGACGCGTTTATAAGTGGTTTTCGGTGTATCGGTCATGCAAAGCCCCTGTCGCGCCGGTTTGGCGCAAAATGTCGCAAAACGGGGCGGGGTTCAATGGCGCTTGTCGCGTCAGGGCGCTATAGAATGCAGATGATCACCATCGCACCCCAGACGCCCGTGCTGATCGCGGGGCCGACCGCATCGGGCAAATCCGCGCTGGCGCTGCAGATTGCACAGCGTCAGGGCGGGGTGATCATCAATGCCGATGCTTTGCAGGTTTTCGCAGGCTGGCAGGTGCTGACCGCGCGGCCATCCGCCGCTGATCTGGCGCGCGCGCCGCATGCTTTATACGGTCATGTGCCTTATGATGCGGCCTATTCGGTGGGCCATTGGCTGCGCGATCTGGCGCCTTTGCTGCAAGGACCGGCGCGCCCCATCATCGTGGGTGGAACGGGGTTGAATTTTCATGCGCTGACCTGCGGTCTGGCCGATATTCCCGCCACCCCCGCCGCAATCCGCGCGCAGGCGGATGGGATCGCCCTGCCCGATCTGATCGCAGCGCTGGATGATGCGACCCGCGCCCGGATTGATCTGCAAAACCGGATGCGGGTGCAGCGCGCCTGGGAGGTCGCGCGCGCCACCGGTCGCAGCCTGGCCGCCTGGCAAGATGCAACGCCTGCGCCTTTATTGCCGCTGGCGGCGACGGTGGCGATCACGCTGGATGCGCCCAAGGATTGGCTGGATCAGCGCATCGCGCAGCGGTTCGATGCGATGCTGGATATGGGCGCGCTGGAAGAGGCCCGCGCCATGCTGCCGCATTGGTCCGCCGCGCATCAATCCGCCAAGGCCATCGGCGCGCCCGAATTGATCGCCCATCTGCAAGGCGCGATGACATTGCCGCAAGCCCGCGACGCCGCGATCATCGCCTCGCGCCAATATGCCAAACGCCAGCGCACATGGTTCCGCGCAAGGCATCAGGCCTGGCATTGCTTGCGCGCGGATCAGGCGGATATTTCTGCAACAGTTGAATTCAGCGAAATTTAACCGGATTGATCGGCCGCCTCTTTGGCGACAAGATCGGGCAAAACACAACCTTGAGGCAAGGTGAATGAGCTTGATGCAAAACGTCCCGTCAGCCTTGGCGCTGGCGCCTTTGTCCCATGCAGGCCCCACAATGCGCTGGCGCACAGAGGCAATGCGCAGCCATCCCACCGCCCGGTTGATCCTGATCACCAAAGGTCAGGGCCGCGTGACCGTGGCGGGGCTGACCAATGGCTATGGCCCCAATAACCTGATCTATCTGCCGCCCCAGACCATGTATGGCATCGAGGTCGGCCCGATGGTCCATGGCCATGTGCTAACCCTGCCCGACACCAATGATTGGCCCGCAGAGCCGGTCCATCTGCGGCTGGTGGATGTCTGGCTGCAAAAAGAGGCGGCGCAATATTTCGACCAGATCGAACGCGAATTGCAACCGGCGGGGCATCCCAAGGCAGCGGCCTTATGGCTGGGGCTGCTGGCGATCTTCTTGGACCGTCAGCTGCGCGCGCAGGTGGCCACCCCCAATGACAGCCGCCGCGACAGTGCTGCGGCCAAGCTGGTTGCGCGCTACACGCAGCTGATCGCGCGCGATTTCCAGCTGGATCGCGGTGTCGGCAGCTATGCCGCCGAATTGGGGGTCACACCCACTCATCTGGCGCGCTGTTGTCAGCAAGTGGCCGGACGCTCGGCGCTGGCCTTGCTGCATGACCGCATCCATTACGAGGCTTGCGTGCTGTTGCGCGACACCCAGGTGCCGATCAACCGGATCGCAGAAATGCTGGGGTTTCATTCCGCCGCCTATTTCACCCGCAGTTTTCAGGACAAGGCCGGCCAGACCCCCAGCGATTTCCGGCGCGCCAATGCGCGCAGCCTGGTGCGCTGAGCGCCTGATCGCCCCCGGCTGCGCGGCGCCCCTATCGCTATCGTGATCGGCTTTGCGCTGATTTCGCCCGTGATTTGCCCCCGGATCTGCCCCCGCCCGGTTGACGCGCGCGGTGAAATGCGGCCCAATCAGGCCAGATTGCTGCGCGCAGAGCCAGCCAGTCTGGAGAGAGAGCCATTTTGACCGATATTGACCAGCCGATGCATCCGATCGCGGTGAAATACGCGCGCGACGCAGAGGCAGGCAAGCTCAGCCGCCGCGAATTCATGGCCCGCACCACCGCGCTGGGCGTCAGCATCTCTGGCGCCTATGCGCTTTTGGGGCTGCCAGCCCCCGCCCGCGCCGAAAGCCAGCCGCGCCAAGGCGGCCAGATGCGCATGCAGATCGAGGTCCGCCCCCTTGCCGATCCGCGCCGGTTTGACTGGCCGCAAAACGCCTATATCACCGCAGGTTGGCTGGAATATCTGGTGGAATATAACAATGACGGCACGTTCCGGCCGATGCTGCTGGACAGCTGGCAGGTCAATGACAACGCCACGATCTATCTTTTGCATCTGCGCCCGGGCGTGACCTGGAACGATGGCACGCCATTCACCGCGCAGGATGTGGCGCGAAACATCGCGGGCTGGTGCGATACCACGCTCGCGGGCAATTCCATGGCCGCGCGCTTTGCCGCGCTGATCGATGCGCAGACCGGTCAGGCGCTGGACGGGGCGATCAAGGTGATCGACGATCTGACCGTGCAGCTGACCCTGCCGATCCCCGATATCACGCTGATCGCGGGCATGTCCGATTATCCCGCCGCAATCACCCCGGCGGGTTTTGATGCCGAAACCATGCTGGAAAATCCGATCGGCACCGGCCCCTATCTGCCCGAAAACGTCGAGGTCGGGGTGCGCGCCACGCTGCTGCGCAATGAAAACCACGCCTGGTGGGGCTATGCCGCGGGCAAAGGCGCCTATCTGGACCGGATTGATTACATTGATTACGGGATTGATCCCGCCGCTTGGGTGGCGGCGGCCATGGCTGACGAGGTCGATATCATCTATGAAACCGCGGGCGAGCTGGTCGATGTCTTCAACAGCCTGGGTTTTGCGCAATCGGCTGTCGCCTCTTCGGCCACGATCTGCATTCGCCCCAATCAGCGCGCCGTGGTAGAGGGTATCCGCCCCTATGCCGACAAACGGGTGCGGCAGGCGATTGTCATGGCGGTGGATAATGCGATCTGCCTGGAACTGGGCCATGCCAATCGCGGCGCTGTCGCGCGCCATCAACATGTCTGGCCGCAGCATCCCGCCTGGGCGGATGTGCCCGCCCTGCCCCATGATCCCGCCCGCGCGCTGGCGCTGCTGCAAGAGGCCGGGATGGAAGATTTCGAGATGGAGCTGGTGTCAATCGACGATGATTGGCGCAAGACCACCACCGATGCGGTGGCCGCCCAGCTGCGCGACGCGGGTTTCAAGGTCACGCGCAGCCTGGTTCCCGGTGCGATCTACCGGCAGAACTGGATGGATTATCCGTTTTCCGCGACCGATTGGAACCACCGCCCCATTGATACGCAGATCCTGGCGCTGGCCTATCGCACGGGCGGGGCATGGAACGAAACCGGCTTTGCCGATCCCAGGTTCGACGCGCTGCTGGCCCAGGCCAATGCGATCCCCGATGCCGATAAGCGCCGGGTCGTGATGCAACAATTGCAAGAGATCATGACCGAGCAAGCCGTGACCCTGCAGCCCTATTGGCGCATGATTTCGCGCCATGCCAAGCCCGGTTTCATCGGTTGGGACATCAATATCGCCTATCTGCCGCAGATCTATAAAATCGGCCTTGCGCCCTGATCCGCCCCGATCCCGCGGTAACCCCGGACGACAGCCCCGAACTACAGCCGCGCGACAAGCAACCGTTAACCTTGTTGTGGCATCCCGTGTCTGTCACAAAAGCGCCAATAGAATCGAAGGAGGCACGACATGGCCGGATCAGTCAACAAAGTCATTCTTATCGGCAATCTTGGCGCCGACCCGGAAATCCGCAGCTTTCAGAACGGCGGCAAGGTCGCGAACCTGCGCATCGCCACATCCGAGACCTGGAAAGACAAGAACAGCGGCGAGCGCCGCGAAAAGACCGAATGGCACACGGTTGCGATCTTTCAAGAAGGTCTGGTCCGCGTGGTCGAGCAATATCTGAAAAAAGGCTCCAAAGTCTATATCGAGGGGAAATTGCAGACCCGCAAATGGCAGGACCAATCGGGTGCGGACCGCTATTCGACCGAAGTGGTCCTGCAAGGGCTTGGCGGCACGCTGACCATGCTGGACGGGCGCGGTGACGGCGGCGGCAATAGCGGCGGCGGCGATTACGGCGCGGGCAGCGGTGGTGGCGGCGGCGGTGGCCGTGGCAGCTATAATGATGGCGGCTATGGCGGCCCATCGGGCGGCAGCGACATGGATGATGAAATCCCGTTTTGATCGCGATGCAATTTGCGCCTGAAACGCAGATATTGATCCTGAACGCCGCGATCCTTGCCATCGCCTATCTGGGTATTTTTCCCAGCCTGCGTGACAAGTCGCTGGCGCAGATCATGCGTGTCGATCTGGTTGTCAGCCTGCTGGCAATCGGTGTTGCTGCGGCCTTGTTCTGGGGCAGCGGCACGGCGTTCAACATGATATTCTTTTCCGCCAATTGGGCGGTGTTCAGCATCGTCACGCTGATGATCATGGAAGCGCCGCTGTTCTATGCTTTTGCCAGAAAGCACGGGATCATCCTGCCGGGCAAGCATCGCTGACGCGGCGGGGCCGCGGCCTCCGGCGGGGATGACGTCAAATCGCGCTTGCGCGAATTGACGCGCTCGGAAGATGGCGGCATCAGCGGGGGGGCGAAGATGGCGGCGTCAGCGGGGGGGCAGCGCATCCTGCAACAGCGCGCGCAGCTTGTCGCGCGGCACGTCCGAGGTGATGAATGCCTGCCCGATGCCGCGCGCAAGGATAAAGCGCAGTGTGCCATCCTGCACCTTTTTATCCTGCGCCATCAAATCCAGCAGCGCATCGGCATCCGGCAGATCCCCGGCGATATCGGCGATATCAACCTTCATCCCCATGTCGCGCAGATGCGCGCGCAGCCGGCTGGGGTCTTCTTGGCTGCACAGGCCCAGCCGCGCGGAAAGTTCAAAGGCCAAGGCGCAACCGATGGCCACCCCTTCGCCGTGCAAGAGCCGGTCCGAATAGCCCGTCGCCTGTTCCAGCGCATGGCAGAACGTATGCCCCAGGTTCAGCAGCGCCCGTTCGCCCTGTTCGGTCTCGTCCCGCTGCACGATCCCGGCCTTCATTGCGCAAGACCGGCTGACCGCATGCACCCGCGCCGCCATATCGCCTGCCGCCATGCCGGGGGCGGATTTTTCCAGCCAGTCAAAGAAATCCGCATCCCCCAGCAGCCCGTATTTCACGACCTCGCCATAGCCTGCCAGAAAATCCCGGCGCGGCAATGTGCCTAAAAGCGCGGTATCGGCCAGCACCAGCGCGGGTTGGTGAAATGCGCCGACAAGGTTTTTGCCATGCGGTGAATTGATCCCGGTCTTGCCACCTACCGAGCTGTCGACCTGCGCCAGCAGGCTGGTCGGCATCTGCACGAAACGCACGCCGCGCCGCAGGATCGCGGCGGCAAACCCCGCCAGATCGCCGATCACCCCGCCGCCAAAGGCGATGATGCAATCGCGTCTTTCGACCTTTTGGGCCAGCAGCCATTCGACCACGCGTTCCAACTGGGCCCAGCTTTTGCTGGCCTCGCCCGCAGGCAGGGCCAAGGCGTCAGAGCTGAGCCCTGCCGCCGCCAGCGCGGCTTGCAAGGCAGGCAGATGCAGGGCTTCGACATTTTCATCGGTGACGATGCAGATATGCCGCCGCCCGCCTAAAGCCGCCAGATGCTGTCCTGCATCCGCGATCAGCCCAGGCCCGATCTGGATATCATAGGCCCGGCCGGGCAGGTCGACATGGACTTTGGTCTGCATCACAGGGTCTCCAGCACAGCGGGTTGCGTGGCCAGCAGGCGCAGCGCATCCTGTGTCGTATCCTCGATCGAGGCGTGAAAGGCCACCGGCAGCCGCAGCCCGGCCAGCGCATAGATATCTTTGCGCGCCGCCAGCAAGCGCGTCAATGTCCCCTTGGGGTCGGCCGTGCGCAGCAGCGGGCGGGTGTCCTTGTGGCGGACCCGTTCCCACAGCGTCTGCAGATCGGCATCCAGCCAGAGCGCAATGGCGTCGCTTGCAATCAGCGCGCGGTTTTCTGCGGCCAGAAAGGCCCCGCCGCCGGTCGAGATGATCCGCGGCCCATCCGCCAGCAGGCGCCGCAGCACCTCGGTTTCGCGGCGGCGAAAGAAGGCCTCGCCGTCGCGGGCAAAGATTTCATCGATGCTGAGCGCTGCGGCCTCTTCGATGGCGGCGTCGCTATCGACGAATGGCACTTGCAGCATGGCGGCCAGCGCCCGCCCGATGGCGGTCTTGCCTGCGCCCATCATGCCCACCAGCACCACATTGCGCCTTAGCCGATATGCCGCCGCCGGTCCCATGTCGATCCTTTCTTGCGACGCTCGGCCATCGGATGCCGAGCGGAAAAGTTTTGTGAATGAATGGCGTGATATTGCCCGAAAGACCATATATAAACGATGCAGAAAGTGGCGCAGAGACCACTTAGCAATGATGGTAAAACGGGGCGGGTTATGTGGCGGTTTATTAAAGTGTTGATCTTTTTGACCATTCTGATGGCGCTTGGATTTGTCGCTTATGCCTATATCGGCCCTATCCTGTTTCCGTCCGATTTCGCAGCCCCCGCACAGGAGGTGGTCCGCCCTGTCACGCTTGACGCAAACTAGCGCGGTTCTTGCCCTTGTGGTGCTGACGACCGGCCCTGCGGTGGCCCGCGACCCGCTGTCCTCGATTGACTGGCTTTCGCAAGAGGCTGTCAGCGCCGCCAATCTGGCCGAAGCCCCCGTGGTCCAAAGCGCGCTGCCCCCCGATATCGAGGTGATGCCGCTGGACCGGCTGTCCAAGGACCCTGTGGGGCTGTTGCCATCTGATGTGACCGGGCTGCCGCATAATATCTGGTCGGCCAGCAATGAACAGGACATCGTCGCGCTGATCCGTGGCGACCGGCGCGATTCGCTGCCGGCGATCGTGGCTTTCGTCAAAATACTGATGCAGGCCCGCGCCGATCCGCCTTTGGGGGCCGGACCCGATGGCGCGCTGTTTCTGGCCCGCGTTGACCGGCTGGTCGAGCTGGGCGCGGTCGAACAGGCGCAGGCCTTGATAGAGCTTGCCACCCCCGACACGCCCGATGTGTTTCAGCGCTGGTTTGACCTGTCGCTTTTGACCGGCACCGAGGATGCCGCCTGCCGGGCGATGAACGCGCGCCCGGAACTGGCCCCGACCTATGCTGCGCGGATCTTCTGTCTGGCGCGCGGTGGTCAATGGCCGGTTGCGGTTTTGTCGCTGAACACGCACCGCGTGCTGTCCGATATCACCGCGTCAGAGGCCGATATTCTGGCCAGGTTTCTTGACCCCGAATTATTCGAAGCCGCGCCCCCTTTGCCCGCCCCCTCGCAGGTGACACCGTTGACCTTTCGCCTGTTCGAGGCCTTTGGCGAGCCTTTGATCACCCGCGGCCTGCCCTTGGCCTTTGCCCATGCCGATCTGCGCGGCAATAATGCCTGGCGCGCCCAGCTGGAGGCCGCAGAGCGGCTGGCCCGTCAGGGGGCTGTGCCTGAAAATGTGTTGCAAAAGTTTTATACCGCGCGCAGGCCCGCTGCTTCGGGGGGGATCTGGGACCGCGCCGCCGCCATCATCCGGCTGGATTCCGCGATCGAGGCGGGCGATCCGCAGGAAGTGGCGCGATCTTTGCCCGCCGCTTGGGATGCGATGAAACAGGCCCGCACCGAAGTGGCTTTTGCCAAGCTTTATAGCAACGCGCTGCAAGCGATGGATCTGCGCGGCGAGGCGGATGACATCGCCAATCGTGTCGGGCTGTTATCGGATGATTACCGTGCTGTCGCCGCGCGGCTGGCGGATGCGCAAGACCCGTTTGATCCCTTCCTGATCGCCATCGCATTGGGCCAGCCGCAGGATGTGGCGATGATATCGCCGCGCGCGCTGGCGATCCAGGCGGCCTTTGACGGTGCCCCCGCGCCGGTGGAATTGCAGAACCTTGTCGCCAATGGCAAAACCGGCGAGGCGATGCTGCGCGCCATCAGCCTGTTCAACGAAGGCTTTGCTGGCGAGGCCCGGTCCTTGACCGATGCGCTGGCGCTGTTCTTGCTGCTGGAACTGGACGATCTTGCGCGCCGCGCGGCGCTGGAACTGATGATATTGGACCGCGCAACGTGACCCAAGGCCCCGCCAGCATGGCCCGCTGGGTCCAAAGCTATTTGCAGGCGCAGGCGGCGGAACTGGATGCCGCCCCCAATACGCAGCTGGCCTATGCGCGTGATCTGGCCGGTTTCGCCGCTTGGCTGGCTGATAAGGGGCTCCATTTCGCCAGCCTGTCGCAGGACCAGATCGAAAGCTATCTGATCGATTGCGCAGCCGAGGGTCTGGCCAAATCCACCCGCGCCCGCCGCCTGTCAGCGATCAAGCAATTGTTCCGTTTCGCCTATGAAGAAGGCTGGCGCGCCGATAATCCCGCGCTGCAGATCAAAGGGCCGGGCCGCGCGCAGCGCCTGCCCAAAACGCTGGATCTGGCCGAGGTGGACCGCCTGCTGGACGCCGCCCGCAACAGCCCGCGGGACGGGCTGCGCAATACCTGCCTGATGGAATTGCTTTATGCGACGGGGATGCGTGTCACCGAATTGGTCAGCCTGCCGGTGGCGGCGGCGCGCGGCGATCCCCAGATGCTGTTGGTGCGCGGCAAAGGCGGCAAGGAACGGCTGGTGCCTTTGTCGCCGCCCGCCCGCGCTGCCATGGCCAATTGGCTGACCGCGCGCGATCAGGCCGAAGATTCCGCGCGCAAGGCGGGCAAGCCTGCGTCGAAATACCTGTTTCCTTCGCATGGCAAGGCGGGCCATCTGACCCGACATGCGTTTTTCGCGCTGATCAAAACCTTTGCAATCACCGCCGGGCTATCGCCTGCGCGGGTCACGCCGCATGTGCTGCGCCATGCTTTTGCCACCCATCTGCTGGCGGGCGGGGCTGATCTGCGGTCGATCCAAACCATGCTGGGCCATGCCGATATCGCCACCACCGAGATCTATACCCATGTGCTGGACCAGCGCCTGACCGATCTGGTTTTGCAACACCATCCGCTGGCCAAACCGACCAAGCCTTGAAGCTGCGCCGCTTGCGGGCAATATAGGCATGAAGCATTTGAAAGCGTGATATGGACCCCTCGACACTCGACGCAGCATTCTGGGCCACGGCGGCGGCCATTGTTGTCTTGCTGATCCTCTCGGCCTTCTTTTCAGGCTCTGAAACGGCGCTGACCGCCGCCTCGCGCGGCAAGCTGCGGTCGGCCGCAGACAAAGGATCGCGGGGCGCGGAACGGGCGCTGAAAGTGACCGAGGATAACGAACGCCTGATCGGCTCGGTCCTGCTGGGCAATAATGTGGTCAATATTCTGGCCACCTCGCTGGCCACCGCGATCCTGACCAAGGTCTTTGGCCAGAACGGGGTCGCCGCCGCCACGCTGATCATGACGCTGCTGGTGCTGATCTTTGCCGAGGTCCTGCCCAAGACCTTTGCCATCACCAATCCTGAAAAGGTCGCCTCTTTCGTGGCCCGCCCGATCGGGGTGATCGTACTGATCTTTGCCCCCGCGGTGACAGCCGTGCGGTTTTTGGTGCGCGGTGTGCTGTATCTGTTCGGCGTGCGCACCGATCCTGACAGCAATATTCTGGCCGTGCGCGAGGAAATCGCCGGCGCCTTGCATCTGGGCCATGCCGAAGGCTGGGTCGAGAAAGAAGACCGCGACCGGATTCTGGGCGCGCTGGACCTGAACGAACGCACCGTGGAAGAGGTGATGCTGCACCGCTCGGGCATCGAGATGGTGGATGCCGCCCTGCCCGCGCAGGATATTCTGGCGCAGATCCTGCAAAGCCAGCACACCCGCCTGCCGCTTTATCGTGACAATCCCGAAAATATCGTCGGGGTGATCCATGCCAAGGATCTGCTGCGCGCGATGCATAAATTGCTCAGCGGTGGCACGGTGGACGGACAGGGGCTGGCGGTCTTTGACGTGATGAAAGTCGCGATGCCGCCCTATTTCGTCCCCGAAACCACGACGCTGGGCGACCAGATGCGCAATTTCCTGAAACGAAAGACGCATTTCGCGCTGGTGGTGGATGAATATGGCGGGCTTGAAGGGCTGATCACGCTTGAAGACATCCTCGAGGAAATCGTGGGCGAGATCGCGGATGAATTCGACGATTACGAACCCGAACAGATCGCGGCCACGGCGGATGGCGCCTATATCGTTGATGGCGGCATCACGATCCGCGACCTGAACCGCGCGCATGATTGGCAATTGCCCGATGACGAGGCCAATACAATCGCCGGTCTGGTGATCCACGAGGCGCAGATGATCCCCGTGGTCGGACAGGTGTTTTCATTTCACGGTTTTCGCTTCGAGGTCCTGACCAAAGAGGAAAACCGGCTGGCGACGCTGAAGATCCGCAAGCTCTGATAGCTGGTTTAACGGTGCGTTCCCGCGCCCTCATCTGGCGAAAGGCCTTGTTAAGCTTTGCATGCGATAAGATCCCAGCAAGCCATTGATCCTGGTCTTGCTGTTCTCCCTGATGGACTGGCCGCGCCTACGGGTGCGGCCATTTTTCCCACCCAACCCTGTGTAAAAGCGTCGGATTAGCTGTTGACGGCGACATGCCCTTTGCGTAGCGTATGCCCAATTCGTCGGCCAAGTCCGACAGGGAGAAAAAATAAAGGGTCCGGCAACGGGCCCTTTTTTCATGCAAAAGCAACAACTTATGGCGCTGGCGGAAGATTGCCAATCACACGGAATTTTGTCCTGACATGGCCCGCGCGCCATGATAGGCGGCAGCAAGACAACACAGGATCATTTCCCATGCGCAGGACCACAACCGCCCTTACACTTGCTGCCTTTCTTGCCATCGGCACCCAGGCCACGGCCCAAGACGACACCAATGCGCTGGATCTGGGCGAACCCGTCACCCCGCGCATCGGCGAGATCTATGTCGCCGACACCCATGGCGATTGGGAAGTCCGCTGCATCCGCGCGCCCGAAGGGCAGGATGACCGCTGCAATCTCTATCAGCTGCTGACCAATGATGCCGATGCACCGGTGGCGGAATTCAACCTGTTCCGTCTGCCCCAGGGCGGTCAGGCCATGGCCGGGGCCAATATCGTCGTGCCACTTGAAACGCTGCTGACCCAGCAGCTGACCTTATCGGTCGATGATGGCGAACCGCGCCGCTATCCGTTCAGCTTTTGCAATGCGGCGGGCTGCGTTGCGCGGATCGGCCTGACCGAAGCCGAGATCGCGGCGTTCGAAGCCGGGTCAACCGCGACCTTGCGTCTGGTCCCTGCCGCCGCACCAGAGGATGATTTCCTGCTGACCATGTCGCTGGCCGGCTTTACCGAGGGTTTCGACAATCTGGCCGTGATCCCCTAGGCAAAACGGCGCAGCGCGATCACCGCGTTCAGCCCGCCAAAGGCAAAAGCATTGGACAGCGCGACATCAACCTTGGCGTCGCGCGCCACATTGGGGACCACATCCAGCGCGCATTCGGGGTCGGATTCCTCATAGCCGATGGTGGGCGCGATCACCCCGTCGCGCAGCGCCATGATACAGGCCAAAAGCTCGACCGCGCCGGTGCCGCCGATCAGATGGCCATGCATGGATTTGGTCGATGACATCATCAACTTGTCGGCATGCGCGCCAAAGACATCGGCGACAGCGGCGCATTCGGTCTTGTCATTGGCCGCCGTGCCGGTGCCATGCGCATTGATATAGCCCACCGCATCCAGCGCCACGCCCGCATCCCTGACAGCCCCCGCAATCGCGCGCGCCGCCCCTTGTTTATTGGGCATCACGATGTCGGATGCATCCGAGGTCATGGCGAAACCGATCACTTCGCACAAGATATCGGCCCCCCGCGCGCGCGCATGGTCGTAATCCTCGAAGACAAAGACGCCTGCGCCCTCGCCCTGCACCATGCCGTTGCGCGTGGCCGAAAACGGCCGGCAGGCATCTTTGGACATCACCCGCAGCCCTTCCCAGGCCTTGATGCCGCCGAAACATAGCATCGCCTCGGACCCGCCGGTGACCATGACCTTGGTCATGCCGCAGCGGATCATGTTGAACGCCTGCCCCATCGCATGGTTGGACGAGGCACAGGCCGTGGCGACGGTAAAGCTTGGCCCGCGCAGGTTCCATTCCATCGAGACATGGCTGGCGGCGGCATTATTCATCAGCTTGGGCACGATGAACGGATGCACGCGGTTCTTGCCCTCTTCGTAAACGGCGCGGTAATTTTCATCCTGCGTGTTCAGCCCGCCCCCCGAAGTGCCAAAGATCACGCCCGATTGATCGGCCAAAGCACCGGTAAAGCGCAGCCCCGCCTGCCCCAGCGCCTGACGCGCGGCCAGCAGCGTGAATTGCGTGAACCGGTCATAAAGCGCGATTTGCTGGCGGTTGAAATGATCGGTTTCGGCATAGCCCTTGATCTGCCCGCCGATCTGGATCGCCAGCCGGTCCACATCGGGGATATCCAGCGGACCGATGCCGCAGCGGCCTTCGCGCATGGCGGCAAAGGTGGTGGGCACGTCGCCGCCAATCGGGTTGATCGTTCCGGCACCGGTAATGACGACCCGCGCCATCAGCCTGCCTGTTCGGCTTGCAACTGCTTGACCGCCGCGATGATCGCCCCCACCGAGGAGATGTCAAAACCGCTGGCCGTCGGATCATTGGCGTTGAACGGCACCGAGATGTCAAAACCTTCCTCGATCGCGAAAATACATTCCACCAAGCCCAGTGAATCGATCCCCAGATCGGCCAGCGATGCCTCCAGCGCGACATCGCCCGGCTCTAGCATGGCCTGTTCGGCGATGATGGCGATGATCCGGTCATCGGTTGTCATGGGGGTGCTCCGTCTGGTGATGTCGCTGCTCATTTAGGCATTGTCCGGCGGCAATGAAACAACTTATTGACGTGTGGCAAAATCGCGCAACAGCCGTGGCAGGCGGCGCAGCGCCTTGTAGCTGTCGATATGGGTCTGCATCTTGGTCGCGGGATAGCCCATCATGACGCGCCCCGCAGGCACATGCGACAATACCACCGACCCGCCGCCCAAGACCACGTCATCACCGATCTTCAGGTTATCCGCGATCCCCGCCTTGCCGCCCACGACCACGCGGTCGCCGATCACGCTGGACCCCGCCACGCCCGCCTGCGCACAGATCAGGCAATGCGCGCCCACGATCACATTATGCCCGATCTGCACAAGGTTATCGAGCTTGCTGCCCTGCCCGATGCGGGTCGCGCGGATCGTGCCTGCATCCACCGTGGACCCGGCGCCGATTTCGACATCATCGCCGATCACCACACCGCCCAGCGAATGAATCCGGTGCCATGTCGGATCAGCGGGGGCCTGCAAAGCGGCCGCGCCCAGCGTCTCGCGCGCGATCTCGACATTCGACGGCTCTGCGCTGACAAAGGAAAACCCGTCGCCGCCGATCACCACATTGGGTTGCAGGATCACCCTGTCGCCCAAGCGCACGCCCGCCTGCAGGCGCACACCGGCATTGATCTGGCAGTCAGCCCCGATCACCACACCGGGCGCGATGCTGACCTGATCCGCGATCCATGTCCCCGCCCCGATCACCGCCCCCGCACCGATGACGCAAAAGGCGCCGATACTGGCATCCGCCGCGACCATCGCCGTGGGATCGACCAGCGCTTGCGGGCTGATCCCCGTCGCCACGGCCTTGGGGTCGAGCAGTTGCGTCAGCCGCGCCATCGCCAGCCGCGCGCGCGGCGCGATGATCGCGGCCTGCAAGCCAAGCGCCTGCCAATCGGCATCGGGCCAGACAATCGCGGCCCGTGCCGCCCCGCTTTGCAAAGCCGGGCCATAGGCGGGCGTCATCGCCAGCGCCAGATCATCAGGACCGGCGGTGGCCGGTTCAGAGGCGCGCAGAACCTGTAGATCAAGATCGCCCCGCGCCTCGGCCTGCAACGCGGCCGCGATCGCACGAATGGAATGGGTCATCGCCACCTCCTGCCTGATGCCCGCCACCTGCGGACGCCACAGGATTGGCGGTTACCCAAAAGCCGGTCATCACGCAAGCGCGCTGGCATGCTGACAAAAATGTCACCTGCGCAAAATTTCGCCTATTTTCTTTTCGTTCATGGGAACCGGTTAAACAAGACTTGGTCCACGAATCAAAATGTGCCATATCTTTCGCACATCCTGGGGGCATGATGGCAGTCCGTGTTAAAACGGGCGTTAAATATAAGCGACGGGACAGGCGCGTATAATGATTGACAAAATGACTTCGGGGATGACCCGGCGTGGGTTGCTGACAGCTTTGGCTGCAACCGCCGTGACAGCCGCACCGACATTTTCCCAGGCGCAGGGCTTTTTGCGCGGGGCGGGCGATATCCGCAGAATTGCGATGTATAACGGGCGCACCGGCGAAACGCTTGACACGATCTATTGGATCGAAGGCGAATATATCGCCGAGGCCGTGCGCGAAATTAACCTGCATATGCGCGATTGGCGCACGGGCGAAGCGGTGCAGATGGACCTGCGCACGATCGACATCATGGCGGGGGCGCTGCGGCTGATGGAAACCAGCGAACCCTATCTGCTGTTGTCGGGCTACCGGTCACCGGCGACCAATGCGATGCTGGGGGCGCGGTCCTCTGGCGTGGCGCGCGATTCCCTGCATATGCGCGGTCAGGCGGCCGATCTGCGGCTGCGCAGCCGCAGCACCAGCCAGATGGCCAGCGCGGCCGCCGCCTTTAACGCCGGTGGGGTCGGGCGCTATGGCCGGTCGAATTTCGTCCATATGGATTGCGGCCCTGTGCGCACCTGGCGCGGCTGACAGCCCGCCACCGGCACAACAAAGCCGTGACATCGGCACGACAACAGGCAGGCCACCCCACGGGTGGCCTTTTTTGGTGCAATCACGCGAAAACCTGACCGATCCTGTCAATTTAGTGATGGAAAAGTCTTGTTTTCTCGGCGCTTGCCTTTATGTCCGGATCAATCGTTCAATTCCTTGATGACCGGGCAAATTAAGTGGCAAGTTCTTCTTCTCAGGGCTGGGTAACGCCCGCTGGTATCCTTCCTGTCATCATTGCAGGCGCTTTGTTTCTGGGGTTGCTGCAGGCCTTGCCTGCCATCGGCAACGGGGAAACCCTGCGCTATGTCTGGGATTGGGTGCCCAGCCTGGGCGTCACGATCAGTTTTGTCATCGACGGGCTTAGCCTGATGTTCGGGCTGCTGATCACCGGGATCGGCGCGCTGGTAATGCTTTATTCCGCCAAATACCTGGCCGGTCACAAGCAACAGGCGCGGTTTTCACTGCTGCTGACCAGTTTCATGCTGGCCATGCTGGGGGTCGTGATGGCCGACAACCTGCTGGCTTTGTTCGTTTTTTGGGAATTGACGACGATCACATCCTATCTGCTGATCGGCTTCAACCATGACAGCGCGAAATCGCGACGCTCTGCCTTGCAGGCGCTGTTGGTGACAGGTGTCGGGGGGCTGGCGCTGCTGGCGGCGGCGATCCTGATCGGCAATGTCGCAGGCACGTTCGAGCTGTCGGAAATCCGCGCCATGGATGATGTGCTGGTGCAAAGCGCGCTTTACCTGCCGATCCTGATCCTTGTGCTGCTGGCGGCCTTTACCAAATCGGCACAGATGCCGTTCCATTTCTGGCTGCCCAATGCGATGGCCGCCCCCACCCCTGTCAGCGCCTATCTGCATTCGGCCACGATGGTGAAGGCGGGGATCTATCTGATGGCGCGGATGCATCCCGGATTAAGCGGGACAGAGATCTGGCTATGGACATTGACCATCGCAGGGGCTGCGACCATGGTTTTCGCCTCGGTCATCGCCTTGCGCCAGACCGATCTGAAACAGGCGCTGGCCTATACCACCTTGATGGCGCTGGGCGCGCTGACGCTGCTGTTGGCCAATGACAGCGGCTATGCGATCACCGCGGCGGTGACCTTTTTGATGGTGCATTCCTTTTACAAGGCGGCGCTGTTTCTGGTCGTCGGCATCCTGGATCACCAGACCGGCACCCGCGAAACCACCAAGCTATTCGGCCTGGGCCGCGCCATGCCGGTAACCGCCCTGGCCGCAGCGCTTGCCGGATTGTCGATGGCGGGGATACCGCCTTTCCTGGGCTTCATGGCCAAGGAATTATCCTATGCGGGTGCTGTGCATATTGAATCCTCGCCGCTTTTGGTGGCGGGTTCATTTCTGGCCGCCAGCGCGCTGATGTTCGCCATCGCGGGGATCGTCGGGTTCCGGCCGTTTTTCAGCAAGGCCGGCACCCCGCTGCAAGGCATTACCGAGGCGAAATGGCCGATGCTGCTGGGCCCTGTGCTGCTGGCGCTGCTGGGGACATTCTTTGGCCTGTTTCCCGCGCTTCTTGCCACATATCTGGTCAATCCGACCGTCGCCGCCATCCTTGGCGTCCCCGGCCAGGCCAAGATTCTGCAACTTTGGGCCGGGTTCAACCTGCCCTTGTTGCTGAGCGTGCTGACCTTTGTGCTGGGCTATCTGATCTATGCTTTTGCCACGCCGCTGCGGGCATTTCTGACCCGTCTGGGCGACCGCAGCCCCAGCTTTGACAAAGGCTGGGACAGGCTGCTGGCCGGCGTGCTGGCGGGCGCGAAATGGCAGACCCGCGTGATCCAGACCGGCCAATTGCGGTTCTATACGATGGTCACTTTCATCACGACGCTGGTCGCACTGGCGGGCACGATGATCCTGCGCCCTGCCGTGATCCTGCCCCTTGATCTGAGCGCGATTGGCGTCACCGATTGGCTGGTCTTCGGCCTGGTCTTTGTGGGGACGGTGCTGACCATCGTCACCCAATCGCGGATCACCGCCATTGCCGGGCTTGGCACGGTGGGCATCGGGATCGCGCTGATCTTTGTGCTTTATTCCGCACCCGATGTGGCGATTACCCAATTGCTGGTCGAGACCCTGGTGGTCGTGCTTTTTGCCGCCGCCGCGCTGCGCCTGCCCGCTTTGGGGGCAGAGCCGCTGCGGACCCGCTGGCTGGATGCGCTGGTCGCAGGCGGGCTGGGCGTGACGGTGACGCTGATCCTGCTGATGGTCACCACCGGCCCGATCGACCGCAGCCTGACCGATTTCTTCGAGGCCTCAAGCTATCCTGACGCTTACGGCCAGAATATCGTGAACGTGATCCTCGTCGATTTCCGCGCGCTCGACACATTCGGCGAGATCGCCGTCGTGCTGGTCGCGGCGATCGGTATCTTTGCCCTGCTGCGCAGCAAGCCCGGAAAGGATGCGGCATGAAATCCATCATTCTGATCGCCGGTGCGCGGCTGCTGGTCGCGCTGATGACGGTTTTTGCAATCTATATGCTGCTGCGCGGCCATAACCAGCCGGGCGGCGGGTTTATCGGCGGCTTGCTGGCGGCTGTCGGCTTTGTGATCTATGCCATCGCCTGCGGCACCGAAGGCGCGCGCCAGGCGCTGCGGTTCCGGCCCACCGATATTGCCGCTGTCGGGCTGGGTGCGGCCCTGTTCGCGGGGGTCATGGCGGCCTTTTGGACGGATGCTTTCTTTACCGGTCAATGGCTGTTCATCAATGCCACACCCGATGACAAGGGGATCCCGCTCTCCTCGGTGCTGATTTTCGATCTGGGCGTGTTCCTTGTCGTCTTCGGCTCTGTCTTGTCGATTGTATTCGCCCTAGAGGAAGAGGTCTGATGGAACCGCTGCTGTCGATCCTGATCGGTATCCTGGTCGCCGCATCGGTCTATCTGATGCTGGCGCGCAACCTGATGCGGTTCCTGTTCGGGCTGATCTTGTTGTCCAATGCCGCCAATCTTGCCATTTTCGTATCGGGCCGGATGACCGCAGGCGCGCCGCCCCTGGTGCCCGACGGCATGGATGTCCCGCCAGAGGTCGTGGCCAATGCGCTGCCACAGGCGCTGGTCCTGACGGCGATTGTGATCGGCTTTGGCCTGTTTGCCTTTGCATTGATTTTGGCTGTGCGCGCTTATCGCAGCCTTGGCACCTTGAATACCGACGAAATGCGCGTCGCTGAACCGAAAGAACAGGGATGAGCTGGTATCTGTCGCTTCCTTTGATCCTGCCCTTTGCGACAGCGATCATCTGTTATTTGTTGCGCGACCGGCCTGCCGGTGCCTGGGTCTCTGTGCTGGGGTCCGGCCTTGGGCTGGTGGCCGCGATCATCTTGATGGCGCTGGTGCTGGAAAACGGCGTCGTGGCCGGGCAGATGGGCAGCTGGCCTGCGCCTTTCGGGATCACGCTGGTCGCCGATCTGCTGTCGGCGGTGATGGTGCTGATCACCGCGATCACGGCGCTGGCGGTGGCGATCTATGCGCTGAGCGATGTGGATGCGCGCCATGGGCAGCTGGGCTATCACGCGCTGTTCCAGGTGCTGATCGCGGGGGTGACCGGGGCCTTTCTGACGGGTGATTTGTTCAACCTTTATGTCTGGTTCGAGGTGATGCTGATCGCCTCTTTCGGTCTGCTGATCCTGAACGGCGACAAGGAACAGATCGACGGTGGCGTGAAATATGTCGCGCTGAACCTGATTTCGACGATCCTGTTTTTGACCGGGATCGGGCTGCTTTACGGGCAGACCGGCACGCTGAACTTTGCCGATCTGGCGGTCAAGGTGGATGATGTCGACAACAAGGCGCTGCTGACCATTATCGCGATGATGTTCATGGTGGCTTTCAGCGTCAAAGCGGCGGCCTTTCCGCTGTTTTTCTGGCTGCCCGCCGCCTATCACACGCCCAGCTTTTCGGTCTCGGCGGTCTTTGCGGGGCTTTTGACCAAGGTCGGGGTCTATGCGCTGATGCGGACCTTCACCTTGGTCTTTGACCATGACGTGGGCTATACTCATACGATCCTGCTTTGGGTGGCCTGTTTCACGATGGTGACAGGGGTTCTGGGGGCGGCGGCGCAATCGGATTTCCGCAAGATCCTGTCGTTTCATATCATCAGCCAGATCGGTTATATGATCCTTGGGCTGGCGATCTATACGCCTTTGGCCATCGTCGGCGCGGTGTTCTATCTGGTCCACCATATCATCGTCAAAGCAAACCTGTTCCTGATCGCAGGCATCAGCGAGCGGCTGACCGGCGGATCGGATGTGTTCAAGATCGGCGGCCTGTATCGCGCCAGCCCGTTTCTGGCGGTGCTGTTCCTGATCCCCGCCTTTTCGCTGGCCGGTTTCCCGCCGCTATCAGGGTTCTGGGCGAAATATATCATCGTCAAAGCCTCGCTTGACGAAGGCTTGTGGGTTGTCGCCTTCATCGCGCTGGCGGTGGGTCTGATGACGATCTATTCGATGACCAAGATCTGGGCCGAGGCATTCTGGAAAGACCATCCCAAGGGGATCGAGCCACGCCTGGCCACCCTGCCCGGCCGCCGCGCCTTGCTGGTTCCGGTGATCGGCTTGGCGCTGCTGACCATGGTGATCGGCCTGATGCCCGAACCTTTCGTGATCTTCGCGGAACGATCCGCCGCACAATTGCTGGATTCCACCGCCTATATCACGGCCGTTCTGGGCGCGGATGCCCTGCCCGCCGCGGCAGTTTCGGAGGTCGCACCATGAATATGTTCATCCTCAACATCGCGCTGGCGGTGATCTGGGCGGCGCTTTGGGGCAGCCCGACGCTGTTGATGCTGGGGGCCGGCTATGTGCTGGGCTTCCTGATCTTGTGGTTTGCTGCCCCGGTCTTTGGCCTGCATGACAGCTATTTCCTGCGGTCCTGGCGGATTTTGCGGCTGACCCTGTTTTTCATCTATGAACTTGTCATGTCCAGCATCCGCGTCGCATGGGATGTCATGACGCCCAATGATTACAGCACGCCCGCGATCCTGGATATGCCGCTGGATGTGACCTCGGATTTCGAAATCCTGCTGGTCACGAACCTGATCTCGCTGACACCCGGCACGCTCAGCCTTGATGTCTCTGACGACCGCAAGACCCTGACGTTTCATGCGATGTATGCCGAAGACCCGCAGGCCGTGATCGACGACCTGAAATCCGGTATGGAACGGCTGGTAAGAGAGGTATTTGAATGATGACGCCCGAAACAATCCTGAATGGCGCAATCTTGATATCCTTTGTGCTGATCGCGCTTTCGCTGGCCATCGCCTTTTTGCGCCTGACGCTGGGGCCGACGCTGGCCGACCGTGTTGTCGCACTCGATATGATGACCACGCTGATCATCGCGGTCTGCGGGGTTGTGGCGGTGCAAACAGCCGTCACAGCCTTTCTGGATGTGGCCATCGTGCTGGCGCTGGTCGGGTTTCTGGCCACCGTAGCGCTGGCCCGCTATGCCGAACGCCGCGACCCAAACAACAAGGCCCATGCAGATGATTGAGATCCTGATCGCTGTGCTGCTGCTGATCGGCAGCTTTTTCGCGCTGGTGGCCGCCATCGGCATTTTCCGCCTGCCCGATGTCTTGATGCGGATGCATGCCTCGACCAAGGCGGGCACTTTGGGCAGTAGCCTGATCCTGATCGGGGCGGCGGTCTATTTCGGCGAAGGCGTGACCACGACCCGCGTCGTCGCAACGATCCTGTTCTTGATGCTGACCGCCCCCATCGCCGCCCATATGCTGGGCCGGGCGGCGGCGCGCAATTACAAAAAAGATACCAAGAATACCGGTTAACCCCCCGGATTATCACGGCTTTTTACCTTTTGCGCATCGCTACATGGGCGGGCCTGTCTGCCCCTGCGGAACCCTTGGCGTGCGCTGGTGTTGTTCCTGCATTGCCAGTAGCAGCGATGAAAGGGATCCCGATGCCAGCCAAATCCAAAGCCCAGCAAAAGGCCGCAGGGGCCGCGCTTTCTGCCAAACGCGCAGAAACGAACGTCAGCGATCTGGTCGGCGCCGCGCGCGAGATGTATGAGACCATGACCGAACAGGAATTGGCCGAAATCGCCGCGACCGACCACGACGATCTGCCCGACAAGGCAGGCGACTGATCACCCCTGCCCGCCGCCTTTGGTCACAAAACCAGATCAGCGCATCGCCGTGCCGGCCCTGATCCGGGCAGGAACCAATCCACCATGACCCGGGTTTTATCATCATTGACCCATCAGAAAGGAGATCATGATGGCTATTGATGTCTTGGGATTCTGGTTCTTGATCATTCTGTTGATGATCGCGGTTTTCGCCTGGCCAAGTTGGCCACATACCCGCGAGCGCCGGTTTTATCGCCGCGATAACCGCTGGCGCTATGGCCCCAGCCTGGGGGCCGCGCTGGGGGCGGCGCTGATCATCTTGCTGGTCTGGCTTGGCCTGCTGGTGCTGTGGTGGCCTTGGTATTCGCCCGCAATGTGACCCCCCGCAGGCTGCGTGACGCGGAACATTCAGCGCGCGCTGGTGTTGGTCCAGTGACGGTGCCACGGCACCCGAAGCGAAAGGAGAAGAGTATGAAACGCTTAACCACAGGTGCAGCAAGCACCATCGCCCTTGTTATCGCCACGCAATCTGTCGCCCAGAACCAAGAGGTGCAGCTGCTGTCGGACTGGCGCTATGATGCGCTTTATACGGCGGGCTGGAGCGTCGATAACATGTTCGACAGGACCGAGATCATCGACGCCAATGGCGACGAAATTGGCGATATCGAAAATATCATCTTCAGCAATGATGGCCATGTGCTTGGCATTATCGCGCAGGTTGGTGGATTTTGGGACATTGGCGATACCCATGTGCATATCCCTTGGGACGTCGTCACCTTGCAGGACGGGATTGCGCAAATGATCATCCCGGTCACCCAGGACACGATTGATGAGTATGACGTCTTTGGCGATGGCTGGTTTGACGACCAGGTCATCAGCGCCGCCGATACCGCCGTCACACAGGCGGTGAATGACGATCTTGTCGCCGGGGCGGGGATTTTCAAAGCGACCGATCTGATCGGTGATTACGTCTATCTGTCCGATGGCGCGCGCTATGGCTATGTCGCGGATATCATCGTGCAGGACGGGGCGATCTCGGCCATGGTGACGGATGCGGGGGCGTCGGGGCGCAGCGGCTTTTATGCCTATCCCTATGCCTATCGCGCCGATATGTATGGGCCGCGCTATGAATTGCCCTATGAAACCAATGACGTCGACACGATCGAGGCCTTTGATTACACGCAATTGCAATCGCGTGTGACCGATTAAACCTGTCGCATGGTGCCGCCCAGACGCGGCGCCATGCCATCCCGCCCGGCGCTAGCCGCTGTCGCGAAATGACGGATAAAGCGTCATGCCCCCATCGACAAATAATGTCGTCCCCACCACACAATCCGACAGATCCGATGCCAGCCAAAGGGTTGCCTTGGCGATATCCTCGGGCAGGCCGATGCGGCCATAGGGGATCAGTTTCAGCAGCTCTTTCTTATTGGCCGGATCGTCCCAGGCGTCGCGGTTGATCGCGGTCTTGATCGCGCCGGGGGCGATGGCATTGACGCGGATCTTTTCGCAGGCAAGCTCTTGCGCCATGGATTCCATCATCATCTTCATACCGCCCTTGGCCGCGGCGTAATTCACCCGCCCCGCCCAGGGAATGACCTGATGGACCGAGCTGGTAAAGATGATCTTGCCGCGCGCCACAGCGCTTTCCGGGTCATGGGTTTGGCGGCGAAAGCGGCGCACGGCCTCTTGCGCGCAAAGGAAATGGCCGGTCAGGTTGACGTCGATCACCTTTTGCCATGCGTCAAGGCGCAGTTCGGTCAAAGGCGCATCGCGCTGGATGCCGGCATTCGCGACCAGAACATCGACCCCGCCGAAATGCTGCTCTGCCGCGGCAAAAAGCGCGGCACAGCCTTGGGCAGAGGCGATATCGGCCTGGACCGCCTGCGCCAGACCGCCTTGATCCTTGATCTGCGCGACGATGCGCTGCGCCGCTGCAGCATCTTTATGGTAATTGACGATCACCTTCGCCCCTTCGGCACCAAAGCCGCGCGCAATCGCGGCACCGATGCCAGAACTGGCGCCGGTGACAATCGCGCGGGTGTTTTCAAGCTGTAACCGCTGCATGCTGGCCCTTTCTGCTATGGCCGGGGTCACGACGGGGGGCCTGTCATATGACCCGCGCGCTATCGACCGGCTGGCCATCGGGTTTCGTCATAGACCACCAGCCCCCGCGCCCGCCGATGCGGGCGAAGGCGATGGGCGATCTTTTGGTCCGTCTTTGTGCAAGGCCCAACAGGCGGTGGGGCGATAAGTTCCTGCAAAGCGCGCACAGGCCAGAGAGGCCACCGATTGCCAGCCCCTCCGCAAGCCTTTGGGTCAGCCTTTGGGCCAGCCTTTGGGTCAGCCTTTGGGTCAGGGCGACAGATCCCGCGAATCCCCCCGATTGACGTTGCGGCAGCTGCCAGCGCTGGATGCCGCGCCTTCACATTGGCGCGTTATTTCGAGGTATACAGTCGGATACCACAATTTTTATATTTTCCAACGCCTTAATAAATATCACTAAATCGTTAACGTAAAATTATTACGCGAATTTATCACTTGACGAAACATTCCTGCGCACAACTTTCTTTCGTGTCACCTGTCGATGCACCCTTTGGCAGGGTCCTCGTCAGGAAATGTCACGAAACCGCAGCGGACCACGAAGCAGGGAAATCGCAGGATGTTGAAATCAATTTTGGTCCCGGTGCGCGGCGATGGCATGGTGGCCACCGTGCTGGCCCATGCGGCCGAGCTGGCCAAGCAGCATGATGCGCAGGTCAATGTCGTGCATTGCCGGGTCCAGCCCAAGGATCTTTTGCCGCAAGGTGTGCCGCTGAACGATTTTGCCCGCAAAGTGATGCTGGAACAGGCGGTCGAGCTGGCCAACCGGCAAGAGGATCATCTGCGCGGCATCCTGCACCGTCTGGCGCGCGATTTCGGCCTTGGCGAAGCGGGCGACACAGCGGGCATGGCCACCTGCACCTTTACCGAAGAACCCGGGCGCATGGCCGATGTGGTCCGCCATGCAGGCCGCCTGTCCGATCTGATCGTGCTGCCCAAACCGCAGCGCGAAAACAATCTCGGGCCAACCTCGCTTAAATCGGCGCTTTATGGGGCCGGGCGTCCGGTGCTGATCTGTCCGGGACAATTGCAGCCCGATGCGACCTTTGCCCAGCATGTGGCGGTGGGCTGGAACGGATCGCTGCCAGCGGCGCGGGCTGTCGCCTCTTCCTTGGATATCGTGCATGCGGCCAAGCGCGTCAGCATTCTGACGGGCGGCAAATTGCAACCACATGGCCCCACGGCCGAGGAATTGGCCATCTATTATGCCCTGCGCGGGATCAGCGCCGAGATCGTCCCCTTTGACGGCAAGGACCCTGCGACCGCGCTTTTGGCCACCTGCGACAGCATCGGGGCCAGCCTGTTGGTGACGGGGGCCTATAGCCACAGCCACGAGACCGAAATGCTGTTCGGCGGCAATACGCAGCGCATCGTGGATATGACCGAGATGCCGGTCCTGATGGCGCATTGACGCCCCTTGCACAGAAATTTGGACGGCCGCGCAGACCGCGGAAAGATCAGCCGGGACAACCGGATATTTCAGGGAGGAACCAACCATGACACTCACCAAGAGACTTTTGCTGGCCTTCGCAGCCAGCACCACCATCGCCACCTTGCCGATGGCGGCTTTTGCCGAAGACTGGCAGCCCAAACGCCCGATTGATTTCACCATCATGGCCGGTGCCGGCGGCGGCGCAGATCAGATCGCGCGTTTCATTCAATCCGTGGTCGAGGAAAACAGCCTGACCAACCGGCCCTTGATCCCGACCAACCGGGGCGGCGGTTCGGGGGCTGAATCCTTGCTGCATCTCAAGGATGCGCGCGATCCCGATCACACGCTGATGGTCACCCTGAATTCATTCTATACCACGCCGATCCGTCAAGAAGCCCTTGGCGTCGATATCGAGACCTTTACCCCCATCGTCATGATGGGCGTCGATCCTTTCGTGCTGTGGGTTCATAAGGATTCGGGCATCACCAGCTTTGATGATTTCATCGCCAAAGTGCGCGAAATGGACGGCGAATATGTCATGGGCGGCACCGGCACCGGCCAGGAAGATTCAATCGTGATCGCCTATCTGGCCAGCGCCTATGATCTCAAGATCAAATATATCCCCTATGATGGCGGTGGGGCCGTGGCCAAGGATCTGGCAGGTCAGCAGATCATGGCCACCGTGAACAACCCATCCGAGGCCAAGGGTTTTTACGAATCTGGCGATTTCGTGCCGCTGCTGTCCTTCTCGGATGACCGGATGGAGGCCTATCCCGATGTCCCGACGCTCAAGGAAATGGGTCATGATTTTTCCTATTTCAACCAGCGCGCCGTCGTCGGTGCGCCGGGCATGTCGGATGAAGCCGCCGCCTATTACCGCAGCGTTTTCAACACGGTTTACGACAGCGAAAAATGGCAGGGCTATCTGGTTTCCGAAAGCCTGTCGCCGCTGGTCATGACTGAGGCCGAGACCCGCGCCTATTGGACAACCCAGGTCCAGAACCATCGCAGGCTTTTGTCTGAAATGAACAATTAAGCCAGAAAAGAGGGCAATCATGCGCCAAGGTGAGATATCTCTTGTTGGGCTGCTTGCCCTCTTTTCGCTCTATCTGATGTGGAAGAGCACCGAACTGCCTATCGGCTATCTGCGCGGACAGGGGCCGGGTGGCGGGTTCTGGCCTTTCTGGCTGGCGCTGGGAATGCTGCTCAGCTGTCTTGCCAGCGCATGGAAATGGTGGCGCGCGCAATCGCCTGCCTCGCAGTCGGATGAACCATTCATGGATGCATTCGGCTGGCGCACGCTGCTTTATGTCGGGGGCAGCATTGTGGGTTTTGTCGCATTGATCGGAATCGTGTCGATGTATGGCGCGGTGGCGCTGTTTCTTTTGTATTACCTGCGTTTCCTTGGCCGGCATTCATGGCTTTTGACTTTGGCGATCTCGCTTTTGCTGCCCATCGGGCTGTTCGTCTTTTTCGAGGCCGTGATGCTGATTTCCATGCCCCAGGGGATGGCGTTTACCCAGCCTGTTTTCGACCTGATGTACGACATCATCTACTGAAATCCCCCAGAGCCGAGGTCTTCAATGGACGTCCTTTCCTTTCTTGCCGGTGGTATCTTGCTGGCGCTCGAACCGATCAATCTGGCCCTGATCATCGCCGGTGTCACCATCGGGCTGTTTATCGGCGCGATGCCGGGGCTGGGGTCGGTTAACGGTGTCGCGATCCTGTTGCCGATCACCTTTCTTGTGCCGCCCAATTCGGCGATCATCTTTCTGGCGGCGATCTATTATGGCGCGATGTATGGCGGGGCGATTTCATCGGTCACGCTGGGGATACCGGGCGCATCAACGGCAGTGGCGACAACCTTTGACGGGCGACCATTGGCGCTGAAAGGGCGGGCAAGCCTGGCCTTGGTCACGGCGGCGCTGGCGTCATTCGTGGGCGGGACGGTCGCCACGGTGCTCTTCACGCTTTTCGCGCCTGTGCTTGCATCGACGGCTTTGTCCTTTGGGCCGCCGGAAATCTTTGCGCTGATGCTGCTGGCCTTTGCGACTTTCGTCGGGCTGGGCGGCGACGACATCCCCAAGACCATCTTTTCGATCTGTCTGGGGCTTGTTCTGGCAGCGGTCGGCTTTGATACGATCTCGGGCGAGCCGCGCATGGTCTTGTTCGAGATTGACGGTTTCATGCGCGGGATCGGCTTTATCGTGCTGGCCATCGGGGTCTATGGGATCGGGGAAATGCTCTGGACCATCGAGCAGACACGCGGCGAGGTCACCACCACGAACCCCAAGATGACGGCAAAAGGCATGATGTCAGACGCCAAAGAGGCGGTGCAGCGCGGATGGAAAGGCACATGGATCGGGTCGCTGATCGGGTTTTTCGTGGGCATCCTGCCAGCGGCGGGCGCGACACCGGGATCACTGATGTCTTATGGCGTGGCCAAGATGCTGTCCAAAACGCCCGAGGAATATGGCAATGGCTCTCCCGATGGGGTGGCCGCGCCCGAAGCGGCGAATAATTCCGCCTCGACCGGCTCTATGTTGCCGATGCTGACGCTGGGCATTCCCGGGTCACCGACAACGGCCATCTTGCTGGGCGGGATGGTGATCTGGGGCCTGACCCCCGGCCCACGCCTGTTTCTTGACCAGACCGAATTCGTCTGGGGCCTGATCGGGTCTTTCTATATCTCGAATATCGCGGCCCTTGCAATCAACCTGGCCTTCATCCCGCTGTTTGTCTGGATGCTGCGGATGCCTTTTACGATCCTGGCACCGCTGATCTTTGTCTTGTCGATCATCGGCGGTTTTGCGGCCTCGCGCAGCATGCATGATATCTGGCTGATCGTGATCTTCGGGCTGGCGGCATTCTTTTTGCGCAAATTCGACTATCCGCTGGCCCCTGCCGTGCTGGCCATCGTGCTGGGCCCGATTGCCGAACCCACGCTGCGCCAATCGCTGCTGTTGTCTTCGGGCGATCCGATGATCTTTTTCACCCGTCCCATCGCCGGGCCGATCACGATCATCGCGATCATCTTGATCTTTTTGCCCGCCATCAAGCTGTTACGCCGCAAGCGGCGTCTGGCAAAGACATAGACCAGGCCCCCAGGCCAGATGAAATCAGACCACCAACAAGAGAGAAATTCGATGCAGACACTTGCAGAGCTGATCCAGCGGCACCCTGATACCGCAAAGGCCATTGGCGCCCCCGGACGGGACTGGATGACCTATGGACAACTGGGCACATTAACCCAATCGGTGCGCAGATCGCTGCGCAATGCCGGTGTGGGCGCGCAGGACCGTGTCGCCATCGTCTTGCCCAATGGGCCGGAAATGGCCGCAGCCTTTGTGACCGTGGCGCAATCGGCCACCACGGCCCCGCTGAACCCGGCCTATAAAGAAGATGAATTCGCCTTCTACCTAGACGACCTCAAGGCCCGCGCGATCATTGTCGAGGCAGGCTATGACGGCCCTGCCCGCGCGGCGGCCAAGCGGTTTGGTCTGCGCGTGATCGAATTGACTGCGACCGACCCCGCAGGCGCCTTTACCCTGTCTACCGATGCGACCGGCACGGCGGAGGACAGCAGCCCCACGGCGGATGATGTGGCGCTGATCCTGCATACATCGGGGACCACCTCGCGCCCCAAGATCGTGCCGCTGCTGCAGGCCAATATCGCGGCATCGGCTGTGCATATCGGCGCATCGCTGGCATTGACCCCTGCGGACCGCTGCATGAATGTGATGCCGCTGTTTCATATCCACGGGCTGATTGCCGCCGTATCCGCCAGCCTTGCCGCAGGCGGGTCTGTCTGGTGCGCGCCGGGTTTCGACGCGCTCAAATTCTTTGGCTGGATGGAAGAGGCGCGCCCGACGTGGTATACCGCCGTGCCGACCATGCACCAGGCGATCCTGGCCCGTGCCGGTCGCAATGCGGCGACAATCGCGAATGTGCCGCTACGGTTTTTGCGGTCCTCTTCGGCCTCGCTGCCCGGCCCGGTGATGGAGGCGCTGGCCGAGACCTTCAAGGCCCCGGTGATCGAAGGCTATGGCATGACCGAAGCCGCGCATCAGATGGCCTCTAACCCCTTGGGCGCGGGCAAACAAAAACCCGGATCGGTCGGGGTCGAGGCCGGGCCATTGGTCCGCGTCGCCCATGAGATCGAGAACCGGCTGGTCGATGGCGTGGGCGAGATCGTGATCTCTGGCCCCAATGTTACCCCCGGATACGAGGGCAATCCCGAGGCCAATGAAAAGAATTTCTTTGAAACCGACGGTCGGCGCTGGTTTCGCACCGGTGATCAGGGCGCGTTTGACGCCGAAGGCTATCTGACCCTGACCGGCCGGCTGAAAGAGATCATCAACCGTGGCGGCGAAAAGGTATCCCCGCTCGAGGTGGATGGCGTGCTTTCGGCCCATCCGGCGGTGGCGCAGGTGGTGACCTTTGCCATCCCGCATGACAAGCTGGGCGAGGATATCGGCGCTGCAATCGTGCTGAAAGAAGGCCAGGATGCCACCGAACGCGAGATCCGCGATTTCGCAAGCACAAGGCTGGTCGCCTTCAAAGTGCCGCGCAAGATATTGATCCTGAACGATATCCCAAAAGGTGCGACAGGTAAATTGCAACGTATCGGCCTGGCCGAGAAATTGGGGCTGGTGTAGAAACGATGAAAATCTGTATTTTTGGGGCCGGTGCGATCGGCGGCTATATGGGCGCAAAACTGGCCGAGGCCGGGGCCGATGTCAGCCTTGTCGCGCGCGGCCCGCATCTGGCGGCGATGCAAGAAAATGGCCTGACCCTGATCGAGGAAGGGGAAACCAAAACCTATCGGGTCAATGCCTCGGATGATCCGGCCGCTTTGGGGCATCAGGATTATGTGATCGTCACGCTCAAGGCGCATTCGGTGCCCCCCGTGGTGGACCGGATGCAACCGCTGATCGGGCCGGACACCACCATCGTTTCGGGCGTGAACGGGGTGCCGTGGTGGTATTTCCACAAGATCGGCGGCCCGCTCGAAGGCACGCGTCTGGCCTCGGTCGATCCGGGCGATGCGCAATGGAACGGCTTTGGTCCCGACCGCGTGCTGGGCTGCGTGGTCTATCCCGCCGCCGAGGTCATCGCCCCCGGTGTCGTCAAACATATCGAGGGTAACCGCTTTTCGCTGGGCGAGGCTGACGGGTCCAAATCCGCCCGCGCCACGCGCCTGTCAGAGGCGCTTGGCAAGGCCGGGCTCAAGGCCCCGGTGCGCCCCAAGATCCGCGACGAGATTTGGGTAAAGCTTTGGGGGAACCTGTCCTTTAACCCGATTTCCGCGCTGACCGATGCGACGCTTGACGTTTTATGCACCGATCCAGGCACCCGCGCCGTGGCGCGCAACATGATGCTGGAAGCCCAGCAGATCGCGGAAAAGCTGGGGGTGAAATTCCCCATCGATGTGGATCGGCGCATCGACGGCGGTGCGGGCGTGGGCGCGCACCGGACCTCGATGCTGCAAGATCTTGATGCCGGGCGCCCGATGGAGATTGACGCGCTGGTCGGATCGGTGCGCGAATTGGGACGGGTGACAGGCACCCCGACCCCGACCATCGACACCGTGCTGGCCCTTGTCAGCCTGCGCGCAAAATCAGCAGGCCTTTACGGCGCATGATGCGCAAACCCGGCCCCTCAGGTGCCGCCCGCCGGTGGCACCTGGGGGCGGTGTGGTGCTGTGCCAGTCGAAAGGACCAAGCGCGATCCGCAGACCCCGCCCCCTTTGAAACCAAATTCAAAAACGGCCCGATATCGGTCATGCAAAGGGGAAGTGGCGGACAGACAGGGATTCGAACCCTGGAGACGGTCTCCCGCCTACACACTTTCCAGGCGTGCGCCTTCGACCACTCGGCCACCTGTCCGTAGCGCGGGTTTAGCCGCAACATGGCAGACTTTGCAAGACCTTCCAGACGAATTGTTCTGCCTGTTTGCCCCGGCCCCGCAGCCTCGCTATATTGGCCCTATCCAAACGGAGCCGATGACACCTGATGCTGCATGACCCCCCCAAGCCAAGCCATCCGGAAAAGCGTGTCGATGCGGCCCGGCTACAGACCGGCGCGCTGATCATCATCGCCTTTGCCGTGGTGTTATTCCTGCTGGTGCAGGCGCGGTTCATCCTGATTTCGCTGGCAACCGCGATCATCCTGTTCAGCCTGACCGGCGATGTGATCAATTTCATCGCCCGCCAGCGGATCGGGCCTTTGCGCATTCCCAATGCCATTGCCAGCATCGCGGCCATGGTGCTGATCGCCACGGCCTTGCTGATCCTGACCTCGGTGCTGCTGGCGCAGGTCAATACCGTGCTGGTCACTACCCTGGCCTATACCGAACGCGCGCCATCGGCGATTGCCTCGATGTTCGGCTGGCTGGGCGAGGATAGCCAGGCTGCGATTTTCAACGCGGTCCGGTCCATCGATGCGTCCAGCTATCTGCGCAGCGCGGCGGGTCAGGCCAGCGGCATCACCCAGGCCACGGTGCTGGTGATCTTGTTCGTGGGCTTTTTATTCGCCGAACGGATCTGGTTTGATACCAAGCTGGAAAGCCTGATCGGAGACAAGGCCCAGGCCCTGCGGGTGCGCAAGATCATCCAATCGATCATCCACCGCGTGAACTATTACCTGCTGGTCAAGACCGTGATCAGCGGCATCACCGGGGCGATGGTCTATGCGCTGGCGCTGGTGTTCCAGCTGGAACTGGCGACGGCGCTGGGGATGATCGCCTTTGTGTTGAATTTCATTCCCAATATCGGCTCGATCATTGCGACCGGGCTGATCGCGCTGGTCGCCCATGTGCAATTCGGAGACCCCAATACCACGCTTGCGATTTTCGTGATCGCGACCGGTATCCAGTTTCTGAACGGCAATGTCATCGACCCGATGCTGATGGGCCGGGCGCTGCGGCTGTCCTCTTTCGGGATCATCCTGTCGCTGGCCTTTTGGGGGGCGGTCTGGGGCGTGCCGGGCATGTTCTTGTCGGTGCCGATCATGGTGATGTTGCTGGTGGTCTGCAGCCATGTCCCCCATCTGCGCCCTTTCGCGATCCTGCTATCGCGCGAAGGCCTGCCCGATACCGAACAGATGCTGAATGAAACCGCAAAGCGCGACATCACCCAAAGACCGCCAAAACCCTAGCGGTCGCTTTGCGGCGCGGGTTTGCCCGATACCGGCCGAGTGGCCCCAAAAGTCACGTCTTCGGTGAAATATTGATAGCTATCGGCATTGGTGATCGCGCGGGCCGGGGCGGTTTGCGCCATTTTCGCGCAGAGCCTGCGGGTATAGCAATGATCCGCCGTGCCGCCCGCGCTGCGGAAATGCGACAATTCATGCACCAGCGTGCCTTCGCGCGTTCCGGTGTTGGGGGCCATTCTGCCGGGCGGCAAGGCGCTCAGCGCGGGCATGTCGAAAAACGATGGGCAGAGATAGATATGATAGGGTTCGCTGACATAGACCCAGGCAAATTCGCCGTTGCGACAGCCCGGCGCGGCGGCATCATCGCATTGCAAGCTGACACCGCCGCCGCGGATCGCCTGCACCACACCTTTGAGCGTGGCGCGCACGGTTTCGGCATTGCCCTGCGCATAGGTCCCGAACCAGCGCGCGTAATCGGGCGTATCCGCAACCGCACTTGCGGCCTTGATCGTCTGGGATTTGGCCTGATCCAGCGTCGCGCGCAGGATATCGCCCTGCGCGGGGCTGCATTGCACCAGACTTTGCCCCAGCGCGGATTGCGCGGTAAACAACAAGACAGCCAGGATCATCGCGCGCATGGGTCAATCCAGATGCAGATAGACGCGCCGGTTCTGGCGGCCTTTCTTTTCGATCTTGCCGATCCGGACCGGCCCGATTTCCGATGTATTGGCGACATGGGTGCCGCCGCAGGGTTGCAGATCGGCGGTTTCAGCGCCAATGCCGATCCGCACCAGCCGGATCTGGCCTGACCCGCGCGGTGGCTGGACCGACATCGTCTTGACCAGATCGGGCTGCGCATCAAGCGCGGCCTCGGTGATCCATTCGGCGGTCACTTCCATGTTGCAGCCGATCAGCCGGTTCAGCGCATCTTCGAGCGCGTCTTTATCCTCGAGCGCTTCTGGCATGTCGAAATCAAGCCGCCCCTTATCGGCCGCAATGGCCCCGCCCGAGACCGGCAGCGCGATCACGACCGATAACAAATGCAACGCTGTATGCATCCGCATATGGCGATATCGCCGGTCCCAGTTCAACTTTTGCGACAAAAGCTGCCCAACCGCCGGTAAGGGCGCAGCCTCGGCGGGCAGCAGGATGATGGTCTCGCCCGGCCCCTTGACGGCGGTGGCAATATCCAGCGTAGCCCCCGGCCAGGACAGCTGGCCGCTGTCGCCCGGCTGCCCGCCCGCTGTTGGATAGAACAGCGTGGCATCCAGCACGATCCCGCCTTCAGAGGTGATCTCTACCACCCGGCCCTCGGCCTGGCGGGCATAGGCATCATCACGAAACAGCATTTGGGTCATTGGGGCTGGCCTTTCAGGGTTTCGGGGTTGCGCAGCCACAAATCCTGCTGCGGGAAGGGGATTTCGATGCCTTCGGCGGCAAATCTGCGGGCGATTTCATGGTTCATCTCGGATCTTGTGACCAGCACGAAATTCACATCCCGCAGGATCGCCCGGATCTCAAAATCAAGCGAGCTGGCGCCGAAACCGGTGAACAGCACCGCAGGCGGCGGGCTGACGATGACCATCGGATGCGCCTCGGCGATTTCGCGCAGGATCTGCGCCACTTTGGCGGTATCGGTGCCATAGGCCACGCCCACCGGCACGATGACGCGGCCCACCAGATTGCCGCGCGTCCAATTGGTGACCTGCCCGCTGACCAGATCGGCATTCGGCACGATGACATCGGTGCGGTCAAAGGTCTCTATCCGGGTCGAGCGGACCGAAATCCCGCGCACATAGCCCATCTGGCCGCCCACCTCGATCCAATCGCCTTCGCTGATCGGGCGCTCGATCAGCAAGATGATGCCAGAGACGAAATTCGACACGATATTTTGCAGGCCAAAGCCGATCCCGACCGACAAGGCCCCCGCGACGATGGCCAGATTGGACAGATCAATCCCCGCAGATGTGATCGCGACCAGCGCCGCAAGCAGGATCCCGACATAGCCAAAACCCACCGCAATCGCATTCTGCCCGCCCAGATCAAGCCGGGTGCGGGGCAAGACACTGCGCCGCAGCGTCGCCTGCACAAAACGCGTCAGCCCAAAGCCCAGCGAAAACACGATGGCAAACATCAGGAAATCAGTCGGAGAGATCCGCGTTTCCCCCAGCGCGAAACCTTCGAGGAACCTGGTCCAGATTTCAAGAATATCATCGCTGCGCGCGCCCCAGATCATCGCGAAAACCGGCAGGCTGGCCAGATAGACCACAAAGCTGACAAGGATCGGCAGCAGCGCCAAAAGCCCCTTGGTGTCATCGGGGTTCTTGTAGCGCAGGCTCAGGTCATGGACGATCCGCTGCAAGACAAGGATCGCACCCACCACCGCCAGCGACAGGATCGAGGCGGTCAACAGCCCCTGCCCCGCGTCCGCGAAGCCCAGCAGCACCAGCCCCGGCCCCGCCACCGCGACCAGCGTGCAGACCCGCCCGACCTGCACCCTGATCTTTCCCTGCGTCGGCGGCGCGCTCTCGGCACTGATGGGTGGCGTCTGGATCAACCGGCCCAGCCGCCACAGCAAGACCCCCGCCGGGATGATCACCGGCAGGGCCATGGTGGCCGCCACCCCCGGCGCAAGCTCGATCGCGCCCGCCGCCGCCTGGAACAGCGCGCCCACCGCCAGCACCCAAGCCAGGGCCAGCGTCAGCCGTCTGGCATTGGCGCGGGTCTGCGGGCCATAGCCCAGATAGGTCGGCAGCGTGCCATCGCTGAACACTTGCCGGCCCAGCCACCAGCCCAGCACCACCATCATGCCCGCCTCTGGAATGGCCGCAATCACCGCCTGCCCGCGCAGCCCGAAGATCCCCAGCGTGTCCAGCCCGTTGGACAGCGCCACAAGCCCCGCGAAAGACACCAATATCTGCATCAGCGACAGCATGAACAGCCAGATCGGCAGCAAGAAGGTTTCACGATGCGACACTTTCAGCCGCAGCTGCACCAGCCACCAGCGCGCATAGCCGACCAGCAGCACCGCAAGCCCGATGAACAAGGCCGCGCGCGGCAGGTTCGCCAATAGCCGCCCATTGCCCGATTGCACCTGCAAACCCGCCAATGTTTCCGTGCCAAAGGTGCGGAACACCTGCCAGGTCGCCGTGGCCGCCGCAGGCCAAAGCACCGGGTTCAGCGGCGATGGCCCGCGCTGGAACAGCTGTGCTGTCTGTTGTTGCAGGATCTTGGTATCAAGTTCGCTGATCAGCCCATTGGCGCGCGCGAATGCCTCTTGCGCCAATGCGCGCGGGGCCAGCAGGGCGTCACGCTGCGCCTGTAGCGCAGCGCGCCTTTCGGCGATCTGGGCCGGTTCCTCGGCGGTTTCAGGCGGCGCGCCCAAAGCGGCCAGCTGTGCATTGACCGTTTCCAGCCGGTTGGCGTTGACATTGCTTTGCGCCGCGAAATGATCGCGCCAGCCCGCCAGTTCCGCGCGCAGCCGCATGATCGCGAATTCCGAGGATGTGTCGCGCATCACCAGCGTTTCGGCGCGTGTGGCCAGCGCCGACCAGGCCGCGCTATCGGCATAGGGCGCGCCGGGCAAGGGCGCTGTATCCTGCGCCGCCAAGGCCATCGGCCAAAGCAGGCAGGCCAGCAGCCCAAAGACCAGCGCGCGTGCCGTCATTCCGACACAAGCACCGAAGGCACAACGGGTTTGTCTTCCAGCCATTCGGGCACCGGCAGACCTTTTTCGCGCATGAATGCGGGGTTGTAGATCTTGGATTGATAGCGGCTGCCCAGATCGCACAGGATCGTCACGATCACATGCCCCGGCCCCATATCGCGCGCCATGCGCACCGCCCCCGCCATATTGATCGCGGTGGACCCGCCCATGCACAGACCTTCGTGCTGCATCAGGTCATAGATCAGCGGCAAGGCTTCGGCATCGGGGATCTGATAGGCGTAATCGGGTTTCAGCCCTTCCAGATTGGCGGTGATCCGCCCCTGCCCGATCCCTTCAGAGATCGAGCTTCCTTGGGATTTCAATTCACCCGATGTGTAATAATTATAAAGGGCGGCCCCTTCGGGATCGGCCAGCCCGATCTTGACGCCCTTGGGCTGCAAGGCCTGCGCTACACCGGCCAGCGTGCCGCCTGATCCGACCGCGCAGATGAACCCATCGACCTTGCCATCGGTCTGCGCCCAGATTTCGGGGGCGGTGGTTTCGACATGGGCCTGCCGATTGGCGATATTGTCAAATTGATTGGCCCAGATCACGCCATTGGGTTCGGTTGGACGCAGCGCCTCGGCCAGCCGTTCGGAATAGCGCACATAATTGTTGGGATTGCGATAAGGGGCGGCGGGCACCTCGACCAGCTTGGCCCCCGCAAGGCGCAACATGTCCTTTTTTTCCTGACTTTGGGTTTCAGGGATAACGATCACAGTCTTGAACCCCATCGAGGACCCCAACAGCGCCAGCCCGATGCCGGTATTGCCGGCCGTGCCTTCGACGATGGTGCCACCGGGGCGCAGATCGCCGCGCGCGATGGCATCCTTGATCATGTAAAGTGCGGCACGATCCTTGACCGATTGGCCGGGGTTCAGAAACTCGGCCTTGCCCAGAATGGTGCAGCCTGTCGCCTCTGACACGGCGCGCAGCTTGATCAGGGGGGTGTTGCCGATTGCTTCGGCGAAATCATTGCGGAACTGCATCATCGGGGCCTTTCATGCTACAATTGATGTGTAGAACCGCACCCGCCCGACATCAACCCATGCCGGCTCGCGCAATCACGGCCGCGTGGATGCAAAGCCCGCTGGCCTAGCGCGATCTTTGCGCCACCCATTCGGCCACCCATGCACAAAGCACAGCCCCCGCAAAAAGGCTGGTGATCAGGGTCGGATCGGTAAAGCGGCTGGCCTCGGCGATCATCAGATCAAAAATGCCAAGCACCGCATCTGACAGCGCCTGATAGCGGTTATGCATCGCATGGCGGATCATCAGCGCAAAGGCCACCACCAAAAGCGCCAGAAAGCCAAAGACAAAGCCCGCGGTCAGCCCGATCCCCAGTGCCGCGCCATAGCCATTGCCCAAGCGCCGCCCGACATAGACCCAGCCCAGATAGACCCCGATGATCACGCAGGCGGGCAGGAATATGGCTGGCGGTTGGCCTTGCAGGAAAAACGGCGTCGCCAGCCGGGCAAGATAAAAGCCCCAGATTGCGAAAACCACAGCCCCCACCAGCCGTGCAGCCGTGGGCATGGAAGAACGATACGACAACGCCATCGTGAAACCTTTTACTAACAACCAAACCCCGCGCCGCCCTGTCAGGTCGCGCGGGTCACCGTGATCTGCGTCACATCGCAGTTTCCGCTATGAAACGTCCCCGCGCAAGAGGTCAGGTAAAAGTTCCACATCCGCCGGAACCTGTCATCAAATCCCAGCGCGGCCACCTGATCCCAGCGGTCGTTGAACCTGTCGTGCCAGCGGCGCAGGGTCTGGCTGTAGCTTTCACCGAATTCGATGGATTGCGCGACCTGCAAGCCTGCTTTTTCGATCTCTTGGCGCAGCACCACGGGGCTGGGCAACATGCCGCCCGGAAAGATGTATTTCTGGATGAAATCCACGCCGCGTTTATAGACAGGCCAGCGGCGGTGATCGACGGTGATGATCTGCAAGGTCGCATTCTTGCCGGGCTTGAGCCGCTCGCGCAGGGTTTCGAAATAGACGGGCCAGTATTTTTCGCCCACGGCCTCGAACATCTCGATACTGGCGATCCCGTCATAAAGGCCCTTTTCGTCGCGGTAATCTTGCAGCTTGATCGTGACCAGATCGGCCAGACCCGCCTTTTGCATCCGCGCGACTGCGTAATCATGCTGCGCCTGGCTGATTGTCAGCCCGGTGACGCGCAGCCCGCGTTCCTTGGCGGCATATTCGGCAAAACCGCCCCAGCCACAGCCGATTTCCAGCACATGATCGCCGGGCTGCACGCCCATCTGGTCGACCATGCTTTTGTATTTCTCGGTCTGGCCGGTTTCCATGCTTTCCTGACCGGTCACGAATTTGGCCGAGGAATAGGTCATCGTGTCATCCAGCCACAGACCATAGAATTCATTGCCCAGATCATAATGATAGCTGATATTCTTGCGCGCCTGTTTCTTGGAATTGTTCTGCAACCAGAACCGCATCCGTTCATAGAACCGCACCAGAAACTGCCCCGGAAAGCCGTCATAGATATGTTCCATGTCATCATGCATCAGATCCATGAAGGCCATCAGATCCGGCGTGGACCACCAGCCGTCCATATAGGATTCGCAAAAGCCCAGATCGCCTTCGCGCACGGTGCGCGCAAAGACATCATCGTGATGGATATGCACCTCGGCGACATAGCCCGGCGCGGCCCCATCGGCACGGAAATGGCGGCCATCGGGCAGGATGATATCAAGACGCCCGCGTTTCATCGCCTTGAGCGCGTCAAAGACGTTGCTGAAATAGCGCGGCAGTCCGGTCTGCCCATGCGTGGTCGTCAGGATCATGCCTATTCCGTTCGTAAGATTTGATTCAACTGCAATAGCCAGCTAATTAACCTTTGCGCCAGTGAAGTCACGGCAATCCTTGCCAAAAACTTTGCGCAGGCATCAAAAACCACGGTTACCATAGGCGTCAAGCGCGCGGCGGCGCCCTTGTTCGGGGGTGACCACGGGGTCGGGATAGGCGGCATCTGCGCGCATCTGCCAGCTTTGCGGGATCATCGCGAAATAGGCCAGCGCGTCGTCATTTGGTTTGCGCTGCCCTTCGGCGATCCAGCGGGTCACATAGGCGCGGTCCTTGTCGAATTTATCCAGTTGCGTCACCGGGTTGAACACGCGGAAATAAGGCGTCGCATCCGGCCCCGACCCGGCCGACCATTGCCAGCCCATCGCATTGCTGGCGGGGTCCCAGTCGATCAGATGATCAGCGAACCAGTCCAGCCCGATTTTCCAATGCGTCATCAGATGTTTGGTCAGATAAGAGGCCACGATCATCCGCCCCCGGTTATGCATGGTGCCGGTCACATACATCTCGCGCATGGCCGCATCGACAAAGGGGATACCTGTGCGCCCTTGCTGCCAGGCCGCGACCTGGGGCGTGATGTCCGTATTCCACGGGAAAGCATCCCAATCCTCTTTCCAATTATCCGTCAGGATGCGCGGCGTGTGATGCGCCAGATGATAGGCGAATTCGCGCCAGACCAGTTCTTTCAGGAATACCTCGGCGTCACCCTTGCCGTGTCGCAAGGCGCGCTGGCCCGCGTGCCAGCAGATGCGCGGGCTGATTTCGCCAAAGGTCAGGTTTTCAGACAGGTTTGACGTGCCACGAATCCCCGGCAGGTCGCGGCCTTTGACATAATCACCCACACGGTCGGTGATAAAGGTGTCGAGCCTGTCCTGCGCCGCATCCTCGCCCACGGTGCAATGGCGGGCCAGAATATCCGCGCCGCGCTGCATCGGCTTGCGCAAATTCCAAGCGGCCAGATCGTCGCTGGCAGGCCAGTGCTGCGGCGCGATGATCTTGGCGGGTCGCGGCAAAGGTTCAGCCACATCCCTGCCGCGCACGGCATTCCACAGCGGGGTGTAGACCTTGTAAAACCCGCCGGTTTTCGTCTCGACCGTCCAAGGCTCAAACAACAGATGACCGGTGAAACTGCGCGCTGCGATCCCGTCCGCTTTCAGCGCGGATTTCACGGCGGCGTCGCGGTCATTGGCCGCCGCATGGTAAAGCCGCGACCAATAGACCGCCCCTGCCCCGGTTTGCCCGATCAGATCGCGCAAGACATCCAGCGCCGGCCCTTTGCGCAGGATCAGCCGGCTGCCGCGATCCGCCAGCGCCTTGGCGAATTGCGCCAGCGCCAGATCAAGCCGCAGCTTTTGTGCTGCGCCCAAGGATGCCACCTGATCGTCGTGGATGTAGACGGGAATCACAGGCTGCCCGCTGTCGCAGGCAGCGCTAAGCGCGGGATGGTCGGCAAGGCGCAGGTCGCGGCGGAACCAGACGATAATCGGTGCTTTTATCATAGCACCTGATCTAGCGCGCCCATCAACTGGTCAACCTCTGCCGCGCTGGTGTAATGCGTGAAACTGACCCGCAGCACGCCTTTGTCCAGATCGACCCCCATCGCCTGCAAAGGACGCTGGGCATAGAAATCGCCGCCTTCGGCCATGATCCCCAATGGCGCCAGCCGTGCCGCGACATCGGCAGCATTGCCTTGCAGCGCCATCGCCACGGTCGGCGCGCGGGTTGCGGCATCCGCAGGGCCGATCAGCCGCACGGAATTCTTGGCGCTGACGTAATCCAGCAGCGGTTTCAGCAGCGCCACTTCCTGCGCGCGCATCAGGTCATGCGCCAGACGCGCGGCATCGGCGCCCGTCCCACCGCCATGGTGCTGCGCCATCGCGTCGAAGTAATCCGCCATCCCCGCACTGGCCGCGATCTGCGCATGGTCGGGGCCTGCGGGGGTGAAGCGTTTGTAAAGCGTATCACCGTTGAAATGATGGCCCTGATTGGGCAGATCAAAGCCGAAATCTTCGCGGATCACCATGATCCCCTGATGCGGCCCGTAGGTTTTATAGGCGCTGAACAGATAGACATCACAGCCCAAAGCACCGACATCGGCAAAGCCATGCGGCGCATAGCTGACGCCATCGACACAGACCCGCGCGCCTGCCGCTTTGGCGATCCGGGTGATCGCAGTCACATCATTAATGGCCCCTATCACATTGGAACAATGTGGAAAACAGACCAAAGCTGTATCATCACCCAAAAGCTGCGCCAGATCATCGGGGTTCAGCAATCCGGTGTCAGGGTCCAGCTGCCATTCGACAATGCGGATGCCATCCTCGGCCAGCCTGCGCCATGGGCCGGAATTCGCCTCGTGGTCCTGATCGGTGACGATGATCTTTTGTCCCGGCTTGATCCAGCGGCGCACGGCCTGCGCCAGCACATAGGTGTTCTGGGTGGTGGACGGACCGAATGACAGCTCATGCGTCGCCACGCCCAGCATCGCGGCAAGGCGTGTGCGGGCCTCGTCCATCTCCGCACCGCCAAGGCGCGATGCCTCATAGGCGGAATAGGGCTGCACCTTGCGCTGGGTATAGAACCGGTGCAGGCGGTCGATCACCTGCTGGCAGGCATAAGACCCGCCCGCATTGCCGAAAAATGCCTGTCCTTGCAGGCCGGGTTCCGAAAAGGCGGGGAATTGCGCCCGCACCCATGCAAGATCAAGCATTCACATCCACCACGACACGGCCCTTTACCTTGCCTGCCAGAATATCCGCCCCCAGCTGCGGCAGATCGGACAGGGTCGCGGGCTGGATCATCGCGTCAAGCTTGTCCATCGGCAAATCCTTGGCGATCCGCGCCCAAGCACGCAGCCGGTTGTCATAAGGCTGCATCACGGAATCGATGCCCAAAAGGTTCACGCCACGCAACAGGAACGGAATGACCGTCGCAGGCAAGGCCGCGCCCCCGGCCAGCCCGACAGCGGCGACCGAGGCGCCATATTCCATCTGCCCCAGCACACGCGCCAGCATCGCACCACCCACGGCATCGACGCAGCCGCCCCATGTTTCGCCTTCCAGCGGGCGTTTGACGGTTTCGGCCAGATCTTCGCGGGCAACGATCTGGGTCGCGCCCAAAGATGTCAGGTAATCCGCCGTCTCGGGCCGTCCGGTGACAGCGGCGACCTGATAGCCCAGCTGCGCAAGGATCGCGGTGGCAACAGACCCCACGCCACCCGCAGCGCCCGTGACCAGCACCGGACCCGCCTTGATGCCGTGATCTTCCAGCGCCATGACCGCCAGCATCGCGGTAAACCCGGCAGTGCCAACGGCCATCGCCTGCCGCGTGCTCAGGCCATCGGGCAAGGGCACCAGCCAATCGGCCTTGACCCGCGCCTTTTGGGCATAGCCGCCCCAATGCGCCTCGCCCACGCGCCAGCCGGTCAGCACGACCTTGTCGCCCGGCGCATAGCGCGGATCATCTGACGCCTCGACCGTGCCGGCGAAATCAATGCCGGGGATATGGGGGTAATTGCGCACCAAACCGCCGCCCGGCCCGATGCACAGCCCGTCTTTGTAATTCACGGTGGAATAATCCACGGCAACGGTCACATCGGCGGCAGGCAGCCGGTCAAGCGTGATCTCCTGCACGGCGGCATGGGTTTTGCCGGTGTCATCCTTGTCAACAATCAGGGCCTTGAACATCTATTTCTCCTTGAAAATGGGGCGGAACCTTGGGGGCAGCGCAGGCATCGGCCCGCGCTGATCGGGGGGGTGATCATTGCGGCCCGTGCCAGTCGATCTGGCAAATCTCGGCGCTGCGCCCGTCGAAATCCCACACGCGGCCAAAGGCGCGCACGCGGCCTTTATTGGCGGTGGCGACCGTGATGTCGGGGCCCATCCAATAGCCGGTATTGGTGACCACGATATCGGTGTCGGGGTCTTTGCCCACGACAGGCACGACCTCGCCCTGGATGGCCTTGCCGACCATCAGGCGGCGCGCCTTGCCTTCGGTTTCAAAGACGACAGGCGCGCGTTCGGCGCCCAGAAATTCGCTGACCAGCACTTTGAACAGGCCGGTGGTGCCGCGCGCCTTGCCGGTGAAGATATTCAACAGCCCGTCATAGGCGGCGTCAGAGGCGCGCTCGTCGATATAGGCGGCGGCTTTCCAATTGCCGCGCGCCATCAGGCCGGGGATTTCCAGCACCAGCCCGACATTCAGCCCGCCCAGATCGGCGTCGCCGTAATGGCCGCTGTCAATGCGGATACCGGCCCAGGCCTGGCAATAGCCCTCGGTCGGGGCATGTTTGCCCAAGGACACGACGCAGGGGCAGAATATTGTGCAATTACAATTGAGTATCAATTCCCCCTTGATCGCCCAAGGCACCGTGCCCACGGTCGCGTTTTGATCCAAAGCCATGATATTTCCTTTCTAAACCGCGCCCAGTAGGACTGCGACCCCTCCCAATATCAGCCCGATGCCCAAGGGCCGGGTGATGTAGCGCCCGACATGATCCATCTTTTCGCCCACCATGATCAGCGTGGCCAGCCCCATGAAGGCAAGGTTCATCACCCCGCCCACGAAGGCAAGCAGCATCAGCGCCCAGCAACAGCCCAGACAGACCGCGCCCAGACGCAGCCCGTTGCGAAACGGCCCTGCGTCCCAATGCTGCATGAAAAACGTCAGCGGCTGGCGGCATTTCGCCAGACAAGCCGCTTTGAGCGGTGAAAACTGGTAAATCCCCGCGCCCAGCAGCAAAGCCGCCGTCAGCCAGGCCGACAGGCTGTCGCCGATCGCGCTGATCAGGCCAAGCCGGTAGAACCCCAGTTGCAGCGCCGCAGCCGCCAGCGCAAAGCCGATCCAGACCACAAGATAGCCCAGCGCCAGCGGCCAGAACGCCACCCCCGTCTGGCGGCCCAGATCGTCATGGGTGGCAAAGGCGGGCAAGGCCGTGGGCAGCATCATCGCCGCCGCCATCAGCGCCCACATCAACACCGCGCGCGCATAGCCCGCCCCGTCCAGCGTGACATTGCACAATGCCTCCCAGAAACCGGTCCCGTAAAGCCGCGACAGCGCGCGCAGATCGGCAGGCACGGCCATCACGAACAGCAGCGACCAGGCAAGAATGATCACGCCGAACAGCGACAGCCAATGCGCCGTTCCCATTGATCTGATCCGATCCGCCACCATTTTCGGCATCCTCCGCTTGGGCAAAGCCTGTCAGACAATTCCGGCTCCGGCAATGCGGAAATACCCTTGCAGGACGACAGGGCCGCCCTTAGGTTTCCAGCGATATCCAACTGGGAGAACGACAATGAAAACAACCAGACTGATGGGGGCCGTTTCTGCTGCGGCCCTGGCCACCACCGCCTTTGCACAAGATGCCGACCTGCTTGTCTTCGATTATTCCGGCTTTGAGGCACCTGAATATCATCAAGATTATATTGATACCCATGGTGCCAGCCCGACCTTTACCTTTTTCGGCGACGAGGATGAGGCGTTTCAGAAACTGCGCTCGGGGTTCCGGGCCGATGTGTCGCATGTCTGCGCGCCCTCGGTGACCCGTTGGACCGAAAGCGGCATCCTGGAACCTTGGGACACCGCGCGCATCACCGCCTATGACGATCTGAACGCCAGCCTGACCGGCGAGGAAATCGGCGCAGGCCAGACCTATTTCATCCCGACCGATTTCGGGTCCACCGCCATTGCCTATAATCCCGACGAAGTCCCCGCCGAGGATGTGGCCAGCCTGCAGGTCTTTACCAACCCCGCCTATGCCGGGCGCATGACCCTGCCCGACAATGTGGATGACGCCTTTGCGCTGGCCTATCTGGCGACCGGCGTGACCAATTGGCAAAATGTCACCGATGCCGAATTCGAGGCGGCCGCCGATTGGCTGCGCGCCGTGCATCCCAACCTGCGCACCTATTGGACCGATCCTGCGGAATTGGCGCAGCTTTTGTCCTCGGGCGAAATTCTGGTCAGCTGGGCCTGGAATGAAACCTATCCCACCATGGTCGAAGAAGACCGCCCGATCGCGTTTCAGCGCGAAGCGGCAGAAGGCTCTTCGCTCTGGCTTTGTGGTTATGTGAAACTGGCCGATGGTCAGGGCAATACCGACAAAGCCTATGATTACGTCAATGCTTTCTTGTCAGAAGCCTCGGTCCTGCCCCTGCTCGAGGCGGGCTATGGGTCGGCCAATGCGGTCGCGCTGAACGCGCTGGTCACCGAAGAGGATCTGGTGGCCTCGGGCCTTGAAGAGATCGACGTGCCGATCCTTGCGCAATTGCCGATGAGCAACGAAGACCGCGAACGGATGGCCGAAACATTCGAGCTGATCAAAGCCGGTTTCTGATCGGACCGACAACCACGAGAGGGCGGTGCCGCTGGCGCCGCCCTTTTTCATGACCGGGCCGCTGCGGCAAAAAGTGACTGGACCTTCGCGCCAAAGGTCTTAAACCGTTTGTCATGCAGCCGCACCAGACCCATCCCGAAACCATGCATCCGCGCCTGATCTGGCGCGCCGCTTTGGCCTGCGTGCTGTCGCTGGCGCTGGTGCTGGTGGGTTTCGGGCATCGCCCGGTGCAGGCCGAACCGCAGGCCATGGCATATCTGCTGGCGGGGGGCGATTGGGCTGATCTTTGCGCCGATGGGCCGACACCGCATCCGGCCGGCGATACTTGCGCGGCCTGTATCCTTGCCAAGGGCATGGCGCTATCCGCGCCTGTGACTGCGCCCCGCGCGCTGCTGGGCGAACAGCGCTTGGTCTGGACCCCGCGCGCTACCGAACGCTTGGCGCTGACAATCGCCGCGACCTATCCGGCCCGCGCGCCCCCGTTTGATGATCGCGCAACATTTGTTTGACACGATCATCCGCGCGGCTTGCCCGCGCAAAACGGAAAGAGCTTATCATGAAAACGACTATTTTGGCCGCTTTGGCCTTGCTTGGCTTTGGCACAATTGCCATGGCCGAAACGGCGATCAGCATCACGGATGCCCGCGCTTTTGAAACCGCCCCCTCGGCAATGGCGGGTGGCGGGTTTCTGACCATCACCAATACCGGCAGCAGCGATGACGCGCTGATCGCCGTGCGGGCCGATTTCCCGCGCGTGGAACTGCATACAACCGAATTTGAAAACGATATCGCCCGCATGGTCCATGTCGAGACGATCCCTGTGCCTGCGGGCCAGACCGTGACGCTGGAACCGGGCGGGCTGCATGTGATGTTCATGGGGCTGCAAGGCAATCCGCTGAATGCGGGCGAGTCGATCGCCGCCACGCTGGTTTTCGAACAGGCAGGCGAGATGCCGGTCAGCTTTGCCATCATCGCGCGCGATATGGCGCACCAAAGCCATAAACACTGATCCCGCAACAGCCTCGTCCCGCCCCGGCGGCGGGGCGAGGTCTGGCCCTGAAAGGAAACCATATGAAAGCCATCATCATCGGATCAAGCGTCATGGCCATAGCACTTGGGCTGGGGGTCTATACTTGGCAGACAACGCAGTCCGCCCCCAACCCTTGCGGCAATACCACCGTTGCGGGTGCGGCCATCGGCGGCCCGTTCGAGCTGGTCTCGGAAACCGGCGCAACCGTCACCGACCGCGATGTCATCACCAAGCCGACACTGGTCTATTTCGGCTATACATTCTGCCCCGATGTCTGCCCGCTTGATTCGATGCGCAATGCCATCGCGGCGGATATTCTGGCCGACCAGGGGGTAGATATCGGCACCGTCTTTATCTCGGTTGATCCCGCGCGCGACACGCCGCAGGTCGTGGCCGATTTCACCGATAACTTCCACGATGACATGATCGGCCTGACCGGCAGCCCAGAGCAGGTGCGCGCGGCATCCCAAGCCTATAAAACCTATTACCGCGTGGTCGAGGGCGACCCCGAATATTATCTGGTCGATCATTCCACCCAGACCTATCTGATGTTTCCGGACACAGGTTTCGCCACCTTCTTTCGCCGCGACACGCCCGCCGAACAAGTGGCAGAGATTACCGCCTGTTTCGTCAGCCAGCTAAGCTGATTTTGCGGCCTTGTTGATCTGGCGCAATAAAATGCGCCGGATCATCTGCAAGATGGGTGCATGGATCATCTTGCCACTTTGCGCCGCATGGGCCTGTTCGATGCGCGCGTGCCCCGCTACACCAGCTATCCGCCTGCTACCGCGTTCAGCGCGGGCATCGGGGCTGAGTTTCAACGCGACAGCCTTGCGGCACTTGACCCCGCCGTGCCGGTTTCTGTCTATCTGCATATCCCGTTTTGCGAAAGGCTGTGCTGGTTCTGCGCCTGTGCGACCCAAGGGACCAGCACGCTCAAACCCGTTGAAAATTACATCCGTGTGGTCAAGGCCGAACTGGCGCTGCTGGCGCAGCAACTGCCCGCCGGTATCCGCATGGGGCAAATGCATTGGGGCGGCGGCACGCCCACGATCCTGCCGCCCGATATGATCCGCGATCTGGCACAGGCGGTGATGGATGTGATCCCGCCTGCCGGTGATTTCAGCTTTTCGGTCGAGATCGACCCGACGCTGGTGGACGACGCCAAGATCGCGATGCTGGCCGATATGGGCATGACCCGCGCCAGTATCGGCATTCAGGATTTCGCCCCCGATGTGCAGGCCGCGATTGGCCGCGAACAAAGCTTTGCAACAACCCAAGCCTGCGTGGACAGCCTGCGCGCGGCGGGGATCGGATCGCTGAACGCCGATCTGGTTTACGGCTTGCCGCATCAGACCGAGGCGAAATTCGCGGACACCATCGCGCAGGTCCGCCGCCTTGATCCTGACCGGATCGCGCTGTTCGGTTATGCCCATGTGCCAAATTTTTCCAAACGGCAAAAACTGATCCCCGATGCGGCCCTGCCCAAGGAAGAAGACCGCTATGCCTTGGCCCAGCAGGCCGCGCGCGCCTTTGATGCGGCAGGCTATCTGCCGATCGGGATCGACCATTTCGGCAAACCCGCCGACAGTTTGACAAAAGCGATGCAACAGGGCCGGCTGCGGCGCAATTTCCAGGGCTATACCGATGATAGCTGCCCCAGCCTGATCGGGATCGGGGCATCCGCGATTTCGCAATACGACGGCGGTTATGTCCAGAATGCCGCCGCCACCGCCGCCTATATCGCGCGGATCACGGCGGGCGATCTGGCGGGCCATCGCGGCTATGCGATGGGCCCGCAAGACCGGCTGCGCGCGCAAGCGATCAGCATGCTGATGTGCGATTTCGAAATTGATCTTGCCCTGCTGGACCAGCATCCTTTGGCCGCGATCCTCGCCCCCGTGCATCGCGCAGTGCTGGACCAATTCGCAGGCATGGTGGTGCAAAAAGGCGACCGCATCCGCATTCTGCCACAAGGCCGCCCGCTGACGCGGATCATCGCCAATGCCTATGACGGGTCGGGTGCGGTGGCGGCGCGCTATTCCCAAGCCTCTTGAACTGGCGGCAGGTTGTGCCAGCTTAGAGGCTGAACAAGGGAACAGGCCATGGACATCATCAATATCATCTTTGCGCTGGCCAGTATCGGGCTGGGCCTGTTTGGCTGGCTGGCCCCGCGGTACACGCTGGAAACGCTGGATTTGCAGGCCGGACCGTCGGGGATGGGCCCGTCGGAAATCCGCGCCTCGGCAGGGGCTTTGTTCGTGGGCATGGGCGCGGGCGCGCTGCTGCTGGGCGGGCCTGTCGCCTATGCGATGCTGGGTTTTTGCTGGCTGGGGGCGGCCCTGGGGCGGGCGACCTCGCTGGGGCTTGATGGCAGGACGCGCAAGAAATGGACATTCTTCGGGGTCGAGGCGCTGGTCGGTCTGGGCGCGCTGGCGCTGAACCTGCCTCTTGCAATGTAGCGGGGGAAAGCCTACCTCTGCCTTGTCCTTCGGGACTATGGACATAAACGCGCTCGTAATACGCGGATCGGACCCGGGGGCGGTACCCGGCGTCTCCACCAAACACTGCTCATTTGGCAGCCATGGGGACGAAACAGGATCGACGAACGTCTAAAGGGGTTTGCTTTGTCTCGGTGAGTTACCACCGTTATCGGTACAAAAAAGCTAGTTGCAAATGACAACAAAGCACCAATGGCGATGGCTGCGTAAGCAGTCGGAACTATTGAAACCTTAAGTCCTATGGTTTTGCGACCATAGGCGGGGTCCGCAGGTACCTGGCAACAGAAACCTGCACCTTTTCCCTCTTTTCAAATCAAAAATTTCGGCGCTAACCTGATCCATCATCATATGTTGGAGCCTGCCATGTCACGATTTGCCTTTGGTCTTGCGGTATCTGTTGTTGCGGCCCTGCCCGCCATGGCGCAAGACCCTGATGATTACGCCAAGCTGGGCGCGGATGCCCAGATCTTTACCGCCGATACCGCCTATCTGCGCGCGGCCCCTGCCCCCGATTACTGGGCGTTTTCGGCCTTTGTGAAACCGCAATTCACCACCTCGGCCTGTTCCATCGGAACGGTGACAGCGGCGATCAACGGGATCATGGGCCAGCCTGCATGGGCGTCGCAAACCATCATGACCCAAGAGGAATTGCTGGACCTGACCGGCAATGCCACATGGGCCGCGCTCTCTGCCGAGGGTGGGGATGGCGTGACCTTCCAGCAATTGGTGGATTTCACCGGCGCGGCGCTGGCCGCTGTCGGGCTGGACCGAATTGTGACGCCGTTTCACCCAAAAGCCGCGACCGATGACGCGCGCGCCCAGCTGGTCGCCATGCTGGTCCAGAATGAAACCAGCGCCGATGACGCGGTCATGGTCTATTTCAATCAAGGCGTCGTGACCGGCGATTGGGACGGGCCGCATATCGCGCTGATCGGCGCCTATGATGCCGCAAAAGACCGCGTGCTGATCCTCGAAGTCGATCAGCATTGGTATGTGCCCTATTGGACCTCTGTCGATGTGCTGCTGGCGGCGATGGTCAAACCCACATCCGCCGAACATGGCGTCCTGGAAGGCGAGACTGGCGGCCTTGTGATGATCCGGGCGGCCAGCTAGGCCTTGCCAAGCCCGCGCGGGGCAAGGATGCTGGGTCATGCGTTGTCTTGCCCCGTTTGTCTTTGCCCTGTCGGTCACACCTGCCCTGGCCTGTGAAACGGCGCTCTTGCTGACCATCGATGTGTCCAACAGCGTCGATGCCGCCGAATACCGCCTGCAAACCGACGGGCTGGCCGATGCTTTGCGCGACAGCGAGATCGTCGACATCATGCTGCGCGACCGTGTCGCTGTCGCCGTCGTGCAATGGTCGGGCGTGGATGAACAGGTCGTGGCGATCCCCTGGGAACGGATCACCCATGCCGGTCAGGCCGCGCAGCTGTCGCAACGCGCGCGCAACATGGAACGGGCCTTTGTGCTCTCCGGCACCGCCACCTCCGAGGCGATCTTGTTTTCACTGGCGCAATTCGACGCGGTCGCCGATTGCAAACGCAAGGTCATCGATATGTCCACCGATGGCACCGCCAATGCGGGCAGTGACGTGCGCCTTGCGCGGGGCCGCGCCGAACGGGCGGGCGTGACCATCAACGGGATCGGCATCGAAAGCATGGGGCGGACCATTACAAACTATTTACAAAGCGCGGTCATCACGCGGGACGGGTTTGTCATGACGGCCCGTATGCATCAAGATTATCCTGCGGCGATCAGGGCCAAGATCCTGCGCGAAATCGCCCGGGTCATCGGTTAGGGGACGACGCTTGAAAGATTTAATCGCGGTCTTTGGCCGGATCGGGCTGTTGTCCTTTGGCGGGCCTGCGGCGCAGATCGCGCTGATGCATCAGGAATTGGTCGATAAACGGGGCTGGCTGACCGAGCCGCAATTCCTGCGCGCGCTGTCCTTTTGCATGTTGCTGCCGGGACCAGAGGCGATGCAGCTGGCCACCTATGCGGGCTGGAAACGCGCTGGCGTGATCGGCGGGCTGATCGGGGGCGGGTTGTTCGTGCTGCCGGGGGCCATCGTGATCGCGGCTTTGGCGCTGCTTTACGGGGCTTACGGCAATCTGGCGGTCGTGCAGGCGCTGTTTCTGGGCGTCAAGGCGACGGTGATCGTCATCGTCATCGCCGCCCTGATCAAGATCGCAGGCCGCGCGCTGGTATCGCGCGCGCATCTGCTGATCGCGGCGGCGGCCTTTGTGGCGCTGTTTTTCTTTGCCGTGCCATTTCCGGTCGTGGTGCTGGTCGCGGGTCTGGCGGGCGCGGTGATGCGCCATGACCAAAGCGCGACAGAGCCCGCACCGGGCGGCGGGCTGCGATCCGCCTTACGGGTGCTGGTGGTGGGCGGCGCGCTCTGGGCGGCACCTGTGGTGGCGGTGGCTTGGGCGGGCAGCGCTTTCTTGCTGGATATCGCCGCCTTCTTTTCGCTGATGGCGGTGGTCACTTTCGGCGGGGCCTATGCGGTCTTGGCCTATATGACCCAAGAGGTGGTCTTTTCCTATGGCTGGTTGACGACACCGCAGATGATGGATGCGCTGGGGCTGGCGGAAACCACGCCCGGCCCGCTGATCCTTGTCACGCAATTCGTGGCCATGGTGGCGGGGCTGGCACAGGGCGGCACAGGCGTGGCGCTGGCGGCGGGGGCGTTGACGCTTTGGGTGACATTCCTGCCCTGTTTCATCTGGATTTTCGCAGGCGCGCCGCTGATCGACTGGCTGGATGGGCGCCCGCGCCTGCGCGCAGCCCTTGCGGGGATCACGGCTGCGGTCGTGGGGGTGATTGCCAATCTGTCGCTCTGGTTCGCGCTGCATGTGGTCTTTGGCACGGTGACGCGGCTGCAAAGCGGCGTGATCAGCATGGTCCTGCCCGATCTGTCCAGCCTGCAACCGCTGGCGATCGGGCTGACCGGGCTGGCGGCGGTTTTGCTGTTGCGCCTGCAATGGCCGCTCTGGCGGGTCTTGCCGCTGGTGGCGCTGACGGCATGGGGGCTGACATTTGGCTTGGCCGCGCTCTGACTGCCTCTTTTCTTGGCCGCAGAATCCCCTATGCTGGCAGGGAATGACAGGAGTAGCGCCGTGCCCAATACCATTGATTATGGAAATCTGATGCACCGCGCCATGCGTGGCCTGATCCAGCAGGTGCTGGAAAACGTGGCCAAGACCGGCCTGCCCGGCAATCACCATTTCTTTGTCACCTTTGACACGATGCATCCCGATGTCGAAATCGCGGATTGGTTGTCCGACCGGTATCCGGGCGAAATGACCGTCGTGATCCAGCATTGGTTTGCCAATCTCGATGTCACCGACGAAGGGTTCACCATCACGCTGAATTTCGGGGATAATCCCGAAACGCTCTATATCCCTTATGACGCGATCAAGACTTTCGTCGATCCCTCCGTCGAATTCGGCCTGCGGTTCGAAACACAGGACGACCCCGCCCCAATCGCCGAAGCGCCGATGCATGAAATGGCCGAACCCGACGATACCAAACCCGCCGCAAGGAAAGAGGCCGAGGTTGTCAGCCTCGACAAATTCCGCAAATAGGGTGGCTTGCGCAGGGCGCGTCCGCTGCTAAAACCCTTTGGACCATTGAACCAAAGGATCACCCCATGACCGCGACCCGCATTGAGACCGACAGCTTTGGCCCGTTAGAGGTGCAGGCAGACCGCTATTGGGGCGCGCAGACGCAACGCTCGATCCTGAACTTTCCCATTGGCTGGGAAAAGCAGCCTGTCGCCATCGTGCGCGGCCTTGGCGTGATCAAACAGGCCTGTGCCATCGCCAACAAGGACCGTGGCGCGCTGGACGGCAAACTGGCCGATGCGATCATTGCCGCCGCGGCCGAGGTGGTCGCAGGCAAGCTGGATGATCATTTCCCGCTGGTCGTGTGGCAGACAGGGTCCGGCACCCAGTCGAACATGAACGCCAACGAGGTGATCAGCAACCGAGCCATCGAAATGCTGGGCGGCGTGATCGGGTCCAAGACCCCTGTCCACCCCAATGACCACGTCAATATGGGCCAGTCCTCGAACGACACTTTCCCAACGGCCATGCATATCGCCATCGCCACCACCGCGCACGATGTGCTGCTGCCGGGCTTGGAAAAACTGCATGCCGCACTGGCCGCCAAGCAGGACGATTTCAACGACATCATCAAGATCGGCCGCACCCATACGATGGATGCAACGCCGCTGACGCTGGGGCAGGAATTTTCGGGATATACCCATCAGGTCGCCATGGGCATCCGCCGGATCAAGGGCGCCCTGCCCGCGATCTATGAACTGGCCCAAGGCGGCACTGCCGTCGGCACCGGATTGAACAGCCCCGTGGGCTGGGGCGAAACGGTGGCGGCGCATATGGCCGACATCACCGGCCTGCCCTTTGTCACCGCGCCCAACAAATTCGAGGCACTGGCCGCCCATGACGCGCTGGTCGAAATGTCGGGGTCGCTGAAAACCGTGGCCGCCAGCCTGTACAAGATCGCCTGCGATATCCGCATGCTGGGGTCCGGCCCGCGCTGCGGCCTTGGCGAATTGATGCTGCCGGAAAACGAGCCCGGATCCTCGATCATGCCCGGCAAGGTCAACCCCACCCAGGTCGAGGCGATCACCCAGGTCTGCGCCCATGTCATGGGCAATGATGCCGCCGTCGGCTTTGCCGGGTCGCAGGGCCATTTTGAATTGAACGTGATGAAGCCGATGATGGCCTATAATGTGCTGCAATCCATGCAGCTTTTGGGCGATAGCGCGGGCGCCTTTACCGATAATTGCGTTCTGGGCATTCAGGCCGACCGCACGCGGATCGAAAAACTGATGCGGGAATCGCTGATGCTGGTCACCGCCTTGGCCCCCACCATCGGCTATGACAACGCGACCACCGTCGCCAAGACTGCGCATAAGAACGGCACCACGCTCAAGCAAGAGGCGATCAAGCTGGGCTATGTGGATGAAGCCACCTTTGACAAGGTCGTGCGCCCCGAAGACATGATCGGACCCAAGTGAAGCCCGTCAACCTGAACCAGGCGCGCAAGGAACGCGACCGGGCCGCGGCCAAGGCCAAGGCGGATGAAAACGCCATCCGCTTTGGCCGCACCAAGGCGCAACGGCTGCTGGATGCAGCCCGCGCCGAAAAGGCCCATGACCACCTGTCCCAGCTGAAATTCGAGGATGATTAGGTGACCCACCGCCGCCCCGCGAAACATTCACTGACCCTGCGCGGCCATCGCACCAGCGTGACGCTGGAAGAGATTTTCTGGAAAACATTTTGCGACATCGCGCGCCGTGACGCCAAGACGATCAACGGCCTGGCCGCTGAAATCGACGCAGAGCGCGGCGATCTTGGTCTGGCCTCGGCGATCCGGGTCTATGTTCTGGAACGCAGCCTGCCGCAGGGTCAATCTTTGGAATAAAGCGCGCCGCGCAGGCGGGACAAACGGGCGATATCTTGATGTTCGCGATCGTTCAGCCCGGCGGGCGCAATCGCCTGATCCGGCGCGCACCCTTTGCCTCCCCTGAACAAACGCACGATATCACGCGGGCCAAGCGGATCCGCCGCAAGTGTCGGTTGATCTGCGGCTTTCCTGCGGCCAAAGAGCCGCGACAGGCCGTTCCGGGACGATCCGGGCAGTGCGATTGTCATGACGTCCCCCATCCTGCGGTTGTGCATCTTGGTCAAAGCTGTGGCACAATCATGGCTGCGGCGCAATCTATCCCTTGGCATGGCAAGCGGCACAATCCGCGATATCACCCTGAATTATCGTATATTTTGGCAATCTGGCGCGCATGGGCAGGCTGGCAATAAGGCAGGGCTGCGGGCTATCGTTTCCAATACCCCACTAAACCTATGCGATACCCCATCAAACGCAGTTATTGGAAACAATTCACGCGCCGCGTGGCGTGATTCGCAGCAGGATCCCATCGCGGGACCGCACCGTCAGATGCGCCGCAGGCACCGGCACCTGCCCCGCGACCGGCGCGAAACGGAACCAGCCGACCAATTGCGCCAGCAACACGACACCTTCGATCATGGCAAAGCCCGCGCCGCTGCACATGCGCGGCCCGGCCGAAAAGGGCAGATATCCGTCGCGCTGCGCGGTCTTGGTCGCGCCATCCTGCCAGCGCGCGGGGTCAAAAGCATCGGGCGCATCCCAGATCCGTTCATGCCGGTGCAGATGCCATGGCGACAGCACGATCTGCGCCCCCGCAGGCACAGCGCGCGCGCGGAACATCGTGGCTTTGCTGGCCTCGCGCACCATCATCGGCACTGGCGGATACAGCCGCAAAGTTTCACGAAACACATCGCGGGTCACGGCAAGCTGCGACAGATCGCTGAAGCGGTCGTCAAACAGCGCCGCCTCTGCCGCGACCTTGTCTTGCCAATCAGGATGGGTCGCCAGCAGATACAGCGCCCAAGCCAGCGCCGACGCGCTGGTTTCATGCCCCGCCAGAAAGAAAATCGCCACCTGATCGACCATTTCGCCCTTGCTAAAGGTCTTGCCGGTCTGCGGATCCGCCGTTGTCATGATCTTGGTGGCCAGATCATCCGGCGCTGTGCCTGCGCTGATCTGGTCCAGCCGGGCTTGGGTCAGATCGGCGATCAGCCGGCGGATCGCGCGGGCCTGGGCGCGCACGCCGGGGCGGAAAAACCGTGGCATCCAGCGCGGACCGGGCAGAAAGGCCGCAAGGTTCAGGATCGGCTGCGCCTGCTGATAGCGCTGGAACCGGTGATAGACCTCGGCGGCGGTTTCATCCTCGATCGGCAATGAAAACAACGTGCGAAAGATCACATCCGCCGCGATATGGCTGGCGGCGGCATCAATCGCACGCGGGCTGTCATCGGCCAGCGCCACCATCCGCGCGCAGCCTGCCTGCCCTGCGGCCACGATGGCGGGAAACGTGTCACGCAGCCGCCCGCCTTCAAACGCGGGGTCGATGATGCGCCGCTGCGCGCGCCATTGCGCGCCATTGGTCAAAAACACGCTATCGCCCAGCAAGGGCCGCAGCCCCGCGCCGATCCGGTCGGATTTGGGATAGGCTGCGGGATTGTCTTTGAGCACTTCGCGCAGCAAGGCGGGGTCATTGATCAGGAAGGACCGAAAGAACGGCGTGCGAAATTCGGCCATCCAGGCATGGTAAAGCCGCGCAGGCTGGGCCGACAGGATATCTTGGCGAAAAAGCCGCAGATAGCGCCACAAAGAGACGTTGTCAGGCCGCGCAACAGGTTTCGGCGGCAAGATCATGGCAGCGCCATCGCGGTATATTTCGACGCCGCCACATCAATGCGGGAGGCCGATGGCGCGCGGTCCCGAAACCTGTCGGCCAATGTCAGCGGCCCTGCGGTGATCTGGAAATAATCGTAATCCTTTGGCCGGTCAAAAGCGCAAAGATATTGAAAATGCAGCCGGAAAAACCGCCAGCGCAGCGCTTTCCAGCGCGCGGGCGACAGGCTCTGGGTGAAGGCCGCCGAAATCACCAAGGGCCAGCGTTTGCCGGGCGGGGTGACGCCGCTGACCGCGACCGGATCGCAAAGCGCGAAACAACAGCCGTCGCCGGGGGCGGTGACATCGACCCAGGTCACTGCCTCTTGGCTGGCCAGAAAGGCCAGATCGGCGCGCAGCTGTTTGGCCTGCGGCAGAAAAGAGACCATCGGCACCACCTGTCCCAGCGTCAGCAGCCCCAGCCGCGCGCCGCGCTCTGGCAGATGGCCCGCGCGGATCAGATCGGCCACCGCGCTGATCGCCAGATGCGCCCCCGAGGAATGACCGACCACCAGCACCTCGTCCACCGGGTCTTGCAGGGCGCGGGCGATCTGGTCGCTGAATTGCGCCAGACGGTCTTGCAAGGCAGGCGGGGTCGCGCCCCTATGCTGCGCGCTGAAAGCGTAATCATGCATCAGGTAATGGGCAAAAAGCCAATTGTCGCGCGCCTTGAACCAGCGCAGCACCGATAGGCAGACAAGGCCCAAAACCCCCAGCCTGACCAGCCAGCCCAGCCAGCCAATCATCGCCCCGTCCTGCACCCAGCCTGCCGCACCGAAAGCGCCCAGCAGCCCCGCCTGCGCCAGCCCGCCCAGCCACCAGCCCAGCCAGAGCGCCAGCAGCAATTGCCCCGCCAACATGCCCACCGGGTAAAGTGCGGCGATGATCGGCCCTTTGCGCAGCCACATCAGCCGCCGCAGCGTGCCGCTGTGCAGATAGATCCACGCCGTCCGCAGCAATTGCCCATAGCTTGCCGCCACCGTCTGCGCCATGCTGGCGCGCACGATATCGGCCCAGACCAGCATATCGATCCGCGCCTGCACCGGCTCTGCGTCGATCTGCGCCTGCACGAACCAATGGAACCCCTGCCCCGCATCGCCGCCCTGCACTTTGATGTCATAGTCGCTGATGCGGGCCTGTGCCGCGCTCTCTTTGCGGTAGAGTTCGCGGTAACGGCGGGGATGGATCGGGTCATAGCCCGGAATATGGAACACCCGGCGCAGGCTGACGCGGTTCATGTCACTGGTCATCGCCCTGCCCCGTTATCACAGGGTGCAGTTTAACCTACGCTTGCCAGAAATGGAAAGCGCTCTAGCAACCAAAAGCTGAATGCCGCGAATTGGCCGGTCAGCATCATCAATCCCACCGTCCATAACAGCAGGCCCGCGCCGGCCTCGATCTGGCGCATATGGCGCCTCATCCAGCCCATCACCCCGTGCAGCCGCGGGAAAAAGGCCGCGACCAGCAAGAAAGGAATGCCCAGCCCCACCGCATAGCTGCCCAAAAGGACCGTGCCACGCCCGACATCGGCCTCGGAGGCGGCAAGGCTGAGGATCGCCCCCAGCACCGGCCCCAGACAGGGCGTCCAGCCAAAGGCAAAGGCCAGCCCCAGCAGATAGGCCCCAAAGGCCGACCCGCCCCTGTCGCCCGCGTCAAGCCGCATTTCGCGGTCCAGAAACCCGATGCGGAAGACGCCCACGAAATGCGCCCCCAGCACCATCACCACCAGCCCCGCGCCGATGACGAAATAATCCTGCACCCCGATCAGCATCCGCCCCATGGTCGAAAAGGCGATCCCCAATAGCAGGAAAACCGTGGACAGGCCCAGCACGAAGAACAAGGCCGCGATCAGCACCCGCCGCCGGGCGCTGGCGGTCTGTTCCATCTCGCTGACCGAAACGCCGCCCATATAGGCCAGGTAAGGCGGCACCACCGGCAGCACGCAGGGGCTGAGAAACGACAAGACCCCCGCCGCCAAGGCGACGATCATGGCGGGCAGCAGGGCTGCATCAAAGATCAATCCGGTTTCCAACATCGCCCCGTTCCTAGACCACCAATCGCGCAGCGTCACGCCCTGTTGCGTCACATCTTGGTGGACAAAGTGAAACATCCAGCCCAGATTGCCGCCATGACCCATGACGCTGATCTTGATGCCCGCGGGCTATTATGCCCGCTGCCCGTGTTGAAGGCCCGCAAACGCCTTGGCGCGCTGGTCTCGGGGCAGGTTTTGCGCATGGTCGCGGATGATCCCGCCGCGATCGTCGATGTGCCGCATTTCTGCGCCGAGGCCGGGCATGTGATGCTGGCATGTGAGGATGCAGAGGACGCGCAGATCTATCTGATCCGCAAAGGCTAGGCGTCGCAGGGGCGCTGCCCCTCGCCCCGGAGTATTTTTGGAAAAAAGAAGTTGGGAGCGCAAAAGCAAACGCCGCCCCGGTGACAGGACGGCGTTGCCTTTGTTGCGATGTCAGCCGTTACTTACCGAGCGACCACCAGCCTTTGCGGCGCGGTTTTTCGGCGGCGGGCGCTGCGGCCGGTTCCGGCTCTGGCTGCGGCGCAGGGGCTGGTTCCGGCGTCGCTGCCGGTTCTGGTGTGGCCGCGACAGGCGCCTCTTTGACTGGCTCTGCTGCGGCCTCTGCCTCGGCCGGTTTCGGCTTGGCGCGGCTGCGCCGCTTGGGCTTGGCGGGGGCCTCTTCGGGCGCGGCATCGGCAGCGGGTTCGGCGGCAGATTCGGCTGCGGCTGCGGGTTCGGCGGCAGTCTCTTGCACGACGCTCGGCTTTTTGCGGCTGCGGGTCCGTTTCTTGGGCGCGGCCTCTTCGGCGGTGACCTCTGCGGGCGCGGGCGCGTCTTGGGCCAGCGGTGCCTCGGGTGCTGCTGCGGCATCGGCAGGCTGTTCGGGCGCATGATCCGCCGCTTTGCGGGCGCGCGTGCGGCGGCGCTTGGGCTTGTCCTCGGGGGCCGCTTCGGGCGCGGGTTCGGATGCGCCGGGGGCGTCGTCAGCCGCGGCCTCTTCGCCGGTCTCGGGCGTCTCTGTGCCATCGGCCTGTGCGGCATCACCCGCACCCCGCCGCCGCCGACGACGACGGCGCTTGCGCTTGGGCCGGTCTTCGCCATCCGCCTCGGGCGCTGGGGACGCAGCGGCGCTGGCCTCTTCGTCTTCATCGGGGGTTTCGGGGATCAGATCGTCATCATCATCCTCTTCCATCAGCAGCGCATTGGCGACGATGGGGGCGGCTTCGGGGACGATGCGGGTCGCAGTCTTGAACTTTTCCACCACGAAATCGGGCGAGATCAGCGTCGGGTCACATTCGATCCGCACCGACATGCCATAGCGCGCCTCGATCTCGGCGATGTTTTCGCGCTTGCCGTTCATCAGGAAATTGGCAATCGCGATGGGGGCGCGGACCAGCACCTCTTTGGAGCGCGCGCGCACGCCTTCTTCTTCGAGCTGGCGCAGGATCGACAGCGCGACATTGTCGTCGGACCGCAGCAGGCCCGTGCCATGGCAATGCGGGCACATCTGTGTCGTGGCCTCGAGCATGCCGGGGCGCAGGCGCTGGCGCGACATTTCCATCAGGCCGAAACCGGAAATCCGGCCCACCTGAATCCGCGCGCGGTCGGTTTTCAGCTTGTCCTTGAAGCGTTTTTCGACGGCGGCGTTATTCTTGCGTTCGTCCATGTCGATGAAATCGATCACGATCAGACCGGCCAGATCGCGCAGGCGCAGCTGGCGCGCGACCTCATCGGCGGCTTCGAGATTGGTTTTCAGCGCGGTCTGTTCGATCGAGCCTTCCTTGGTCGCGCGGCCAGAGTTCACGTCGATGGCGACCAGCGCCTCGGTGATGCCGATCACGATATAGCCGCCCGAGGGCAGCTGCACCGTGGGATTGAACATGCCCGCAAGATAGGTTTCCACCTGATAGCGCGCATAGATCGGCATCGGTTCGGCGTAGAATTTCACGTTTTTCGCATGCGACGGCATGATCATCCGCATGAAATCCTTGGCCGAGCGATAGCCCGCCTCGCCCGCGACGATCACCTCGTCGATATCCTTGGAATACAGGTCGCGGATCGAGCGTTTGATCAAATCGCCTTCTTCGTAGATTTTCGCAGGCGCGATGGATTGCAGCGTCAAGGCGCGGATCTGTTCCCACATCCGTTGCAGATATTCGTAATCGCGCTTGATTTCCGCCTTGGTGCGCTGCGATCCGGCGGTGCGGATGATCAGCCCCGCGCCATCGGGCACGGTCATTTCGCCGGCGATTTCTTTCAGCTTCTTGCGGTCCACGGCATTGGTGATCTTGCGCGAAATCCCGCCGCCGCGCGCGGTATTGGGCATCAAGACGCAATAGCGGCCTGCCAGCGACAGATAGGTCGTCAGCGCCGCACCCTTGTTGCCGCGTTCTTCCTTGACCACCTGGATCAGCAGGATCTGGCGGACCTTGATGACCTCTTGGATCTTATAGCGACGCGGGCGCGGTTTGCGCACCGGGCGCATGTCGTCGATATCATCGGCATCAGCGACGCTTTCGATGGTCTCATCGGGCGCGGCCTCATCGCTGTCATCATCGGCGGCGGGGGTTTCGACCGGCGTTTCACCGACCAATTCCATCGGCGAGCTGCCTTCAAGATCCTCGGCCAGATCGATGGTTTCCAGACCTGCCGGATCATCGCCCGAGGTCACGACCGCATCGGCGCTGTCTACCGCGGCCGCGCGCACCTTGCTGCGGGTGCGGCGGCGGGGCTGTTTGGGCGCATCCTCGGCCTCTTCCTCGGCCTTGAGGCTTTCGGCATAGGCGCGTTCTTCTTCCATCAGCGCCTCGCGGTCGGCGATGGGGATCTGGTAATAATCGGGATGGATTTCCGCGAAGGCCAGGAACCCATGCCGGTTTCCGCCGTAATCGACGAAAGCGGCCTGTAGCGATGGTTCGACCCGTGTTACCTTGGCAAGGTAGATATTGCCCGCCAGCTGGCGTTTGAATTGGCTTTCAAAATCAAATTCTTCGACCTTGTTGCCGTCCACCACCACGACGCGGGTTTCTTCCGCATGGGTGGCATCGATAAGCATTTTCTTTGGCATTTTGTCCATTCGCACATGGCGCGACCGGCCCCCCGGGGGGTGCGGCCGTCCGCGTGATGTGTCTGATTAGGGCGTGCGTCGCGCGGGCAGATGCCGGGCCCCTCGGGGCCGCCATGGTCTTGCCTGTATGTTGCGCGCGTTGCATCGCGGTTCTTCTCCGACCCCGGATCAGGTCCGGGGCCCGTTCAAGGCCCGGCCGGCGCAAAAAGGCGCGCGGCCAAGGGCGTTTTTCTGACCCCGCAGGATCAAATCAGCCGCCACAAAGAGGGGGAAACCCAGCTTCGGGCAGAGAATCTCGATCGGGCATCACCGCGCAACCAAAGCACGAGCACCCGTAATGAATACATAATGGAGATTTGCCCCCCTGCACAAGTGGCTTGCTGCACAGGGGCGCAAAAGCCGCGGCCAGAGCCTAGAGATAATCCGACCGTTGCAGGCTGTATTTGGCCATCTTTTCGTTCAAGGTCCGGCGCGGCAGGCATAATTCATCCATCACCGCGACAATCGACCCGCGATGGCGGCGCATGGTATTGTCGATCAACATCCGCTCAAAGGCTTCGACGAATTCTTTCAGCGGTTTGCCTTCGGTGGTCATGGCGGATTGGGAATCCTCGGTTTCGGTCATCAAAAGCGAGGCGATGGACCCGCTGCCGCGCCGGTTTTGCAACACCGCCCGTTCGGCCACATTGATCAGCTGGCGCACATTGCCGGGCCAGGGGGCCTGCAACAATTGCGCGGCTTCCTGGGCGCTGACCTGCGGCGCGTCACAGCCATATTCATCGGCGAATTGCTCGCCCAGCCGGGTGAAAAGCGTCAAGATATCCTCGCCGCGCTGGCGCAAAGGCGGCACCGTCATCCGCAAGGCGGCCAGCCGGTAGAACAGATCGGGGCGCAGCACGCTTTCGCAGGTCTTGTCCTGTTCCTGCAGATTGCAGATCGCGATGATGCGGGTTTCGGCGGGCGTGCCTTGATCATTGATCGCGGTCAAAAGCCGCGCCTGCAAAGCATGGCTCAGCGCGTCGATATCTTCAAGCACCAGGGTGCCGCCGCGCGCCTCTTCGATGGCGGGGATGGGTTCATCGTCATGGGCGGGGCCAAAGATCACCCGCGCCAGCGTTTCTTCGTCATAGGCGGCGCAGCTGATCAGCACGAATTTGCGGTTGGCGCGCGCCCCCACCGCATGCAGCGCATGGGCGATCAATGTCTTGCCGGTGCCGGTTTCACCATCAATCAGCACATGGCCATCCGCCTGCCCCAGATCGAGGATGTCTTCTTTCAGCCGTTCCATCACCGGCGATTGGCCGATCAGTTTTTTCATCAGCGTGGTGCCATCCGACAATTCGCGGCGCAGCGCGCGGTTATCCAGCGTCAGGCGGCGGGCATGTGTCGCCTTTTTGGCCAATTCGGTCATCCGGTCGGGGTTGAACGGCTTTTCAAGGAAATCAAAGGCGCCGATCCGCATCGCCTCGACCGCCATGGGCACATCGCCGTGACCGGTGATCATGATCACCGGCAAGCTGCTGTCGACGCCCTTGAGCTTTTTGAGAAATTGCATCCCGTCCATACCGGGCATCTTGATATCGCTGACCACGATGCCGGGATAATCGCTGCCCAGCCCTTTGAGCGCATCTTCGGCGCTGGCAAAGGTTTCGGTGTCGAACCCCGACAGGGCCAGCCATTGGCTGATCGACTGGCGCATGTCCTTTTCGTCATCGACGATTGCGATCTTCATGACTTTGCTCATCGTGTCTTCCTATTCTGCCGCTGCCTGGCCCTGCACAAAGGCTGGCAATTGCACTTCAAATATCGCCCCGCCATCCGCCGCATTGCGCGCGGTCAACCGGCCGCCAAGGTCGTTGACGATCCCCGAGGAGATGGCAAGCCCCAGCCCGACCCCGTCGCCGGGCTGTTTGGTGGTGTAGAAGGGTTCAAACAAATGATCGAGATTTTCGATCCCGTCGCCATTGTCATGGATTTGCAGGCTGACGGTATCCCCCACCGCCAACAGGATTTCGATCGTCGGATTGGCGGCGGTCTTGGTCGCATCCAGCGCGTTGCGCAACAGGTTGATGATCACCTGTTCCAGCCGCAGCCTGTCGCCCATGATCATTACCGGTTCGGTGGGCAAGGTGCGGATGATATTGACCGATCTGGTCTTGAGCTGCGGCTCCATCATCGCCAGCGCGGATGACACGGCCGCGCGTGTATCCACAGGCTCAAACGCGTCCGACCCTTTGCGCGCATAGGATTTCAGCTGCCGGGTGATCGCGCCCATCCGTTCCAACAGGTCATCAATGCGCTGGAAGGATGACAAAGCCTCTTCGGGGCGCTGGCGTTGCAGCAACAGCCGCGCGCCTGCCAGATAGGTTTTCATCGCCGCCAGAGGCTGGTTCAATTCATGGCTGACCGCTGCCGACATCTCGCCCAAGGCGGCCAGTTTGGACGATTGCGCAATGGTCTGTTCGGCCACTTGCAGGGTCTTTTCGACCCTTTCACGCTCGGCGATTTCCCGCTGCAAACGGCGGTTCAATGCGCGCAATTCCGCCGATTCGCGCTGAAACAGCACCAGCCGCGAGGCTGTCTGACGCGACATCACCCAGAAACTGACCGCCAGGATGATCGCAAAGCCCATCACCTGCAGCGCCAGGATACCATTGACCTTTTCGCGCACCGAATCGTAAGTGGTGAAATTGACGATCCGCCAGCCCTGATGCGGCACGCGGGCCTCGCGGCGCAGCACGGCCTCGCCGCGCAGATAGGCCTCGGCGGGGGCCATGGCCCAGCTTTGCGTCGCCCGCAGCGCGCGTTCAATCGCCGATGACGCAGGTTGGCGCGCGAGGGCATCGCGTTCCTGCAAGCCGCGCCACAAAGGTTCGGTGGACATGATGATCTTGCCCTCGGCATCGGTCACGAAAACCGCATCCGTCACCCCGGCCCAGCCACGTTCCATCCGGCCGACATCGACCTCGACCATGATCGTGCCCAGCACCTGCCCATTGGATTCGATCTTGCGCGAATAGATGAACGCATAAGCGCCGGTATCCATCCGGTAGGTCGAATAAACCGTCCGGTTGCTGCGCAAGGCATCGACGAAATAGGGCCGCGCGCTGTGATTGACGCCCAGCTCGTTGCGGTTGGTCGCAGCCACGGCGCGCCCTTCGCTATCCAGCAAGGTCAGCGCCGCCGCCCCGATTTCATCGACAAAGGACAACAGCCGTGCGGTCGAGCGGGAATAATCGCGGCTGTTCAACGCTGTGATCAGTTCGGGGTCGCGCGCCAATAGCTGCGGGACGACCGAATTGCGCTGCAGCTCGCTCATCAGATTGGCGCTGTAAAGGGCAAGGCGCAGTTCGGACCGATTGCTGATCGTCTCGGTATAGCGCTGGGTCATCAGCTCGTTGGTGATATACATCACGCTGGCCGCGAAAAGCGTAAACAAGCCCAAGGCGACCCGCATGAACCAGCGGCGCGCGGCGCGTTTCGACCCTTGTGGCACGGCGTCAATCATCGCCAGACTTTACGCCCCGGGCTGCTGGGCGGCAACTCTCAAAGGTCAGGCCGCGACGACCTGCCCGATCAATTCGCGGAAAAGCGCCTGTCCATCGGTGCTGCCATGGCCCGCATCCACCGCGCGTTCAGGATGCGGCATCATGCCCAGCACACGGCGGTTGCCCGAGACGATCCCGGCGATATCCGCCACCGACCCGTTCAAAGGCTGCGCATAGCGAAACGCGATCCGGTCCTCGGCCTGCAAACGCGCCAGCATGGCGGGATCAACGGTGTAATTGCCGTCATGATGCGCCACCGGCAGGCCGATCACCTGCCCCGCCTGATAGCCCGCGGTAAAGGCGGTATCCTGCGTCTGCACCACCAGATCGACGGATTTGCAGATGAATTTCAGGCCGGCATTGCGCATCAAGGCGCCGGGCAGCAGGCCGGTTTCGGTCAGCACCTGAAACCCGTTGCACACGCCCAGCACATAACCACCCCGATCCGCATGGGCCACCACGGCCCGGCAGATCGGCGATTGCGCGGCAATGGCACCGCAGCGCAGGTAATCGCCAAAGGAAAACCCACCCGGAACAGCGACCAGATCGACCGCATCAGGCAGGCTCGCATCCTTGTGCCAGACCATGGTGACATCGGCACCAGCAGCCCGCAAAGCGACAGCCATGTCGCGGTCACAATTCGATCCGGGGAAAACGACGACAGAGGCGCGCATCCTAAAGCACCTCGATCCGGTAGCTTTCGATCACGGTATTGGCCAGCAATTTGTCGCACATCTGCGCAATCGTGGCCTCGGATGTGCCATCGGCCAGATCAAGCTCGATCACCTTGCCCTGACGCACGCCCTGCACCCCGTCAAAGCCAAGACTGCCAAGCGCATGGCGCACGGCCTCGCCCTGCGGGTCCAGAACGCCGGTCTTGAGCATCACATACACACGCGCTTTCATCGGCTCGCCTCGCTTTAATTGATCAATGTGGGTTTGGGGCGATGCGTCACATTGGACGGCATCACGCCAAGGCGCTTGGCGACCTCTGTATAGGCATCGGTCAGATTGCCCAGATCGCGGCGGAACACGTCTTTGTCCAGCTTCTGGCCGGTTTCGATATCCCACAGACGGCAGCTGTCGGGGCTGATTTCATCGGCCAGCAACAGGCGGGGGAATTCATTGTCCCAGACCCGGCCGACCTCGATCTTGAAATCGACCAATTTGATGCCGACGCCATACATGACACCCGACATCCAATCATTGACGCGCAGCGCAAGGCTGACGATATCATCCATATCCTGCTGGCTGGCCCAGCCAAAGGCGATGATATATTCCTCGGGGACCAGCGGATCGCCCAAAGCGTCATCCTTGTAGGAAAACTCGACGATGGGGCGGGGCAATTGCATGCCTTCCTCGATCCCCATGCGCTTGGCCATGGACCCGGCGGCAACATTGCGCACGATGATTTCCAGCGGGATGATCTCGACCTGGCGGATCAATTGTTCGCGCATGTTCAGGCGGCGGATGAAATGGGTGGGAATCCCGATCTGGCCAAGGCCGGTCATGAAAAACTCGCTCAGGCGGTTGTTCAGCACGCCCTTGCCTTCGATCACCGCGCGCTTTTCGGCGTTGAAAGCGGTGGCATCATCCTTGAAATATTGCACCAAAGTTCCCGGTTCCGGGCCTTCATAAAGGATCTTTGCCTTGCCTTCGTAAATTTTCTTGCGGCGCGCCATGCTGACCCCTTACCCTTGTCGCACCCGTGCAAGGTGCTGTCTTCTCCGCCTCTTAGTGCAAGCCCCCCTTGCGGGCAAGCACCTGTGCAGCCATATCTGCTCCAACGAGTCCACCAAAGCGAGGTTTGCCCCATGTCCACCTTCGATGATCGCCAGCAGGCGTTTGAAGCGAAATTCGCCCATGATGCCGAAATGCAGTTCAAGGCAGAGGCGCGGCGCAACAAGCTTTTGGGTCTCTGGGCTGCCGAGCTGATGGGCAAGACCGGCGACGAGGCTGCGGCCTATGCCATCGCCGTGGTGAAATCAGATTTCGAAGAGGCCGGCGATGAAGATGTCTATCGCAAGGTCGCAGGCGATCTAGAGGGCCGTGCCGATGAGGCCACGATCCGCGCGAAAATGGTATCGCTGATGGCCGAGGCCAAGGCGCAGCTGATGACCGAACTCTGACTCTGAAAAGACCCTGTCATGACCAATGCGCTGTCCAAGCTGCTTGAAACCCGCGATTGGCTGATGGCCGACGGGGCAACCGGCACCAATCTGTTCAATATGGGGCTGATGTCGGGCGACGCGCCCGAGATGTGGAACCTCGCAGAACCCGCCAAGATCCGCGCCCTTTACAAAGGGGCCGCCGATGCGGGCAGCGATATCTTTCTGACCAATTCCTTCGGCGGCAATGCCTCGCGGCTGACATTGCATGGCGCGGAAAACCAGGTCCATGAACTCAACAAGGTCGCAGCCGCCTTGGGCCGTGAAATCGCGGATGCTGCGGGCCGGACCATCGTCGTCGCAGGCTCGGTCGGTCCCACCGGCGAGATCATGACGCCAATGGGCACGCTGACCCATGCACGCGCGGTGGAAATGTTCCACGAACAGGCCGAAGGGCTCAAGGCGGGCGGCGCGGATGTGCTCTGGGTGGAAACCATCTCTGCTGCCGAAGAATTCGCCGCTGCCGCCGAAGCCTTCGCGCTGGCAGACATGCCCTGGTGCGGCACGATGAGCTTTGACACAGCCGGGCGCACGATGATGGGTCTGACCTCGGCCGATATGGTCAAAAAGGTCGGCAAACTTGCGCATCAACCGCTGGCTTTCGGCGCCAATTGCGGCACCGGCGCGTCGGATCTTCTGCGCAGCGTGCTGGGCTTTGCCGCCGCCGGCCCGACCCTGCCCTTGATCGCCAAAGGCAATGCCGGCATCCCGAAATACCATGACGGGCATATCCATTACGACGGCACGCCCGAATTGATGGCCGATTACGCCGTGCTGGCCCGCGACAGCGGGGCCACGATCATCGGCGGCTGCTGCGGCACGACACCCGACCATCTGCGCGCAATGCGGCACGCGCTGGAAACCCGCCCCAAAGGCGACGCGCCGACGCTGGATGCGATCACCGCAGCACTAGGCGGCTTCTCCTCGGCCTCGGACGGCACCGATGGCGCCGGGCCAGAGGCCGCCCCCCGCCGCGGCCGCCGCGCAAAACGCGACTGATCCCATCTTCCGAGCCCAAATATCCTCGCCGAAGGCCTAAAAGTTCTTAAAACAACGCCAGCTGATCACCCTTCTGCGGCGGTCTGGCAAAAAGAACATTCCTCAAAGGCAACACACACCCCGGGCCTGCCCCGGGGCCTCGCGCGATCCTCAAAACAACGCCAACTGATCGCCCCTCTGCAGCCGTCTGGCAAAAAGATCATTCCCCAAAGGCAGCCCCCACCCCGGGCCTGCCCCGGGGCCTCGTGCGATCCTCAAAACAACGCCAGCTGGTCACCCTTCTGCGGCGGTCTGGCGAACAGATCATTGCGCAACGGCGACAGCCTCCGGTCCAGCCCCAGCCGTGCGGCGGCCAGTTTGAACCGTTGCTGCGTGATCTTGGCCCAAACCCCCTGCCCCGTCATGCGTTTGCCGAATTCCGGGTCGTAATCGCGCCCGCCATGCAAGGCGCGCACGCGGTTCATCACCCGCGCGGCACGGTCGGGGAAATGCGCTTCCAGCCACTCCTGAAACAGCCCCGCCACCTCGCGCGGCAGGCGCAGCAGGATGCAAGAAGCCGCAACCGCGCCCGCATCATGGGCGGCCTGCAAGATCGCCTCTAGCTCATGATCGGTCAGCGCAGGCACCAAGGGCGCGGCCATGACGCGCACCGGGATGCCTGCATCGCTCAGCGCGCGGATCACCCGCAACCTTGCGGCCGGCAGCGGCACACGCGGTTCCATCGCGCGCGATATCGCGGGGTCCAGCGTGGTGACGGAAATACCGACGCGCACCAGCCCCTTGGCCGCCATATCCGCCAGAATATCGCTGTCGCGCAGGATCAGCGTGCCTTTGGTCACGATGGCCACAGGATGGTTGAAATCGCGCAGCACCTCTAGCACCGCCCGCATGATCTGGCGCTCCTTTTCGATCGGTTGATAAGGGTCGGTATTGGTGCCGATCGCGATCGTGGCGGGCTGATAGCGCGGATTGGACAATTCCTTGCGCAGCTGTTCGGCCGCATTGGGGCGCGCGATCAGCTTTGTTTCAAAATCCAGACCCGGCGACAGGCCCAGAAAGGCATGGCTGGGCCGCGCGAAACAATAGATACAGCCATGTTCGCAGCCGCGATAAGGGTTGATCGAACGGTCAAATGACAGGTCCGGTGATGCATTGCGCGTGATCACCTTGCCGATCATTTCCTCGCTGACGCTGGTGCGCAGCACGGGCAGATCATCGTCCTGATACCAGCCGTCATCCACCGCCTTGGCCGCCAGACGGTCAAAGCGGATTGCCGGATTACCAAGCGCGGCACGGCCCTTGGCACGGTGGGATCGCAGGGTCAGATCATCAGCCATGGCGCAGCATGGAACAAACAAAGAACAAACACAAGCCCACGTCGGTCCTGCGACGGTGAATGTCGCAATCCATCGGGTGGGCATAATGAATTCGGCGCACTACAGGGACAGCAAGTTTCATGAGGGTTCCCATGGCCGACCAAGACGACGACATCATCCTGTCCGAACTGAGCGACGAAGATCTTGTCGCGCAGATGTACGACGACCTTTACGACGGTATGAAAGAAGAGATCGAGGAAGGCGTCAACATCCTCATTGAACGCGGCTGGACCCCCTACCGCGTCCTGACAGAGGCGCTTGTCGGCGGCATGACCATCGTGGGCCATGATTTCCGCGACGGGATCTTGTTCGTCCCCGAGGTGCTGCTGGCCGCCAATGCGATGAAAGGCGGCATGTTCATCCTCAAACCGCTGTTGATCGCCACAGGCGCGCCGCGCGTCGGCAAAATGGTCATCGGCACTGTCAAGGGCGATATCCATGACATCGGCAAGAACCTTGTCGGCATGATGATGGAAGGGGCCGGTTTCGAGGTGATCGATCTGGGCATCAACAATGCGGTCGAAGGCTATCTGGAAGCGCTCGAAGCAGAAAAGCCCGATATTCTGGGCATGTCCGCCCTGCTGACCACAACCATGCCCTATATGAAGGTCGTGATTGATACTTTGGTCGAAAAAGGCATGCGCGACGATTATATCGTGCTGGTCGGCGGCGCCCCTTTGAACGAGGAATTCGGCCGCGCCATCGGCGCCGATGCCTATTGCCGTGATGCCGCTGTCGCGGTGGAAACCGCCAAAACGCTGGTGGCGCGCAAGCATAATCAGGGCGCTGTGCACGCCTGACCCTTTATACGGGCGGCATCAGCGCTTACCTATATTTGATAGGAGACCGATGATGCCGCTTGAAAAACTTGCCATCCTGCTTGTCGCCGTGATTGCGGCCTCTGGTGTGACCATCGCATTGGGGGTCTGGGCTGCGGGTGCGGCCGCCTTGACGCCGATGCTGGGGCTTGCCGCCATCAGCATACTGGTGCTGCTGGCCAGTATCCTGCTGCGCCGCCGCCGTGATCAGTGACGCCAGCCTGAGCCATCAGGGGCTGGCCCCTGCCGGACAGGGCCAGATCCTGCTGATCGCCTGCGGCGCGCTGGCACGCGAAATCCTTGCGCTGAAGGCTGCCAATGGCTGGACCCATCTGGACCTGCATTGCCTGCCCGCCATTCTGCATAACCACCCCGAAAAGATCATCCCCGCCCTGCGCGCGGCTGTCGCCAAACATGGCGCGGATTATCACGATATCTTTGTGGTCTATGCCGATTGCGGCACCGGCGGGCTGTTGCAGGCGGCCTGCGACGATCTGGGCCTGCGCATGGTGGCGGGGCCGCATTGCTATGCGTTTTTCGAAGGTGTCGACGCCTTTGCCGCCCGTGACGAAATCACCGCCTTTTACCTGACCGATTTTCTGGTCCGGCAATTCGATGCCTTTGTCTGGGAACCGCTTGGCCTGCACAAACACCCCGCCCTGCGGGACATGTATTTCGGCAATTACGAAAAACTGGTCTATCAGGCGCAGACCGATGATCCCGCCCTGACCGCCAAGGCGCAGGATTGCGCCGCGCGTCTGGGTCTGGCCTTCGAGCGGCGCTTTACCGGCTATGGCGATCTGGCCACGGCCCTTGCAGGCGTCACAGCGCCGCCGCCGCCGTCTGCCTGATCCTTTCGACCATGGCGCGCAAACCATTGGACCGCTGCGCCGACAGATGATCATTCAGCCCCAAACGGCCCAATGCGGCGGGCGCGTCGATCTTGACCACCTCGGCCACGGGCTGGTCGTCGTAAAGCGTGCGCAGCACCGCGATCAGCCCCCGCACGATCATCGCATCGCTTTCGCCGCGAAAGGTAAAGATACCGTCCTTGATCTGGGGGACCAGCCAGACCTGACTGGCGCAGCCGTCCACCTTGGTCGCAGGCACGCGCAAGGCATCCTCTAACGGGTCCATCGCGCGGCCCATGTCGATCACATGGCGGTAACGGTCTTCCCAATCATCCAGAAAGGCGAATGTCTCGACAAGCTCTTCAAAGGCGGGGTTGGTCATATCTCATTTCCTTCAGTCACGCCTGATCTAGCCTAAAGCGGGACGGTGACCACCTTTTGGCCTTTGACCGCCAGCCCGACCTTGCCTTCGCACAGCTGCAAGGCCGCATCGCCAAAAACATCGCGCCGCCAGCCTTTCAGCGCGGGCATATCGCGCATCCCTGCCGCCAAAGCATCCAGATCAGCCGAAGAGGCGATCAGCTTGGACGCCACCCCCGCATCATCGGTCACCGCCTTCAAAAGCACGCGCAGCATATCGGCCAAGGCGGGATTGACCTGCAATTTGGCGCGGCTCAGGTCAGGTTCGGGCAGATCGCCGGGTTTGGCGGCCATCCCGGCCTTGATGGCGGCAAGGATACCTTCGGCAATCTCGCCCTTGCGGGCCTCGCGCAACAACAGCCGGGACCGGTTCAAATCGTTTTCATTCAATGGCTTGGTCGAGGCAAGTTCAACCAAAGCATCATCTTTATAGACCCGGCTGCGCGGAATATCCCGCGCCTGCGCATAGGTTTCACGAAACCGCGCCAATTCGCGCACGATGGCCAGAAACCGGCCCGAGGTCGTGCGCGTCTTGACCCGCATCCAGGCCTCATCAGGATTGGATTGATAGGTGGCGGGATCATTCAGCACCGCCATTTCCTCTTCTACCCATTGGGCGCGGCCCGATTTGGCCAGCCGGTTGGCCAGATATTCATAAACATCGCGCAGATGGGTGACATCGGCCAGCGCATAGGCGGCCTGCGCCTCGGTCAGCGGACGGCGCGACCAATCGGTAAAGCGCGATGATTTGTCCACCTCGGCCTTGGCGATCTTGCGCACCAAGGTCTCATAGCCCGCCTGTTCGCCAAAGCCGCAGACCATCGCCGCGACCTGCGTGTCGAACAAAGGCGCGGGGATCACACCCGCATCGACATGGAAAATCTCTAGGTCCTGGCGGGCGGCATGGAACACTTTGACAACACCGGGATCGCGGAACAGGTCATATAGCGGGTCCAGCGCGATACCATCCGCCAGCGGATCGACCAGCACCGCATCCTCGCCCGCCGCATCGCGATAGGCCATCTGCACAAGGCACAGCTTGGAATAATAGGTGCGTTCGCGCAGGAATTCGGTATCGACGGTGACATAGGCGCGTTTGGCGGCTTCGGTGCAAAATGCGGCCAGCTCGGCAGTCGTGGTGATGATCTTCATGCAATGTCCGTCGGTTTGATACGCCCTTGATAGGGCAAGGCGCGGGCAATGAAAAGATCACCCACCCAGCATGACCGGACGCGCATCCCCTGCCGCAAAACGGCGCAAAACGGCGGGATAAAGCGCATGTTCCAAAGGCAGCAGCCGCGCGGCCAATGTCTCGGGCGTATCACCGGGCAAAACCGGCATGACCGCCTGCCCCAGCACCGGCCCGTCATCCAGTGCCGCGGTGACCTCATGCACGCTGCAACCGTGCTGGGCATCGCCTGCTTCCAGCGCGCGGGCATGGGTGTGCAAACCGCGATATTTCGGCAAAAGCGACGGATGGATATTCAGCATCCGGCCTTCCCAGCTTTGGATAAAGTCCGCCCCCAGAATGCGCATGAAACCGGCCAGGCAGATGATATCGGGCTGCACATCCAGCAAGGCGCTGTGCAAAGCCGCCTCAAACGCGGCGCGGTCCTTGGCAAAGGCGCGGTGATCAACCACCGCTGTCGGCACGCCCAGCCCTGCCGCCTTGGCCAGCCCCCCCGCCGCCGGATCATTGGACAAAACCAGCACCGGCCGCGCGGGATGATCACCCGTCATGGATTTGACCAGCGCGTCCATATTGGACCCGCCGCCCGAAATCAGGATCGCCACCTTTTTGGTCACACAAGCGCGCCCGTATAGCGGATGCCTGCGCCTTGGGTCACAGTGCCAAGGCGGTGAACCGTCTCGCCGGCTTGCGACAAAAGCGCTGCCAGCGCTTCGGCGCGGGCGGCATCAACGACCAGCACCATGCCGATGCCGGCGTTGAAGGTTTTCAGCAATTCGGCCTGCGCCATGCCCCCGCTTTGCACCAGCCAGCCAAAGACAGGCGGCAAGGCCCAGGATTCCAGATCGATATCCGCGCCCAGATCATCCGGCAACACACGCGGCAGATTCTCGGTCAAGCCGCCGCCGGTGATATGGGCCAGCGCATGCACGCCCCCTGCGCGCACGGCGGCCAGTGCTGGCTGCACATAAAGCCGAGTGGGCGTCAAAAGTGCGGCACCCAAGGACGCATCAGCAAATGGCGCGGCATCATCCCAGCCCAGCCCGGAAAGTTCTACAATCCGGCGCACCAGCGAATAGCCGTTGGAATGCACACCGTCAGAGGCAAGCCCCAGCAGCACATCACCCGCCACCACATCGCGCGGCAGATCGGCGCCGCGTTCCATGGCGCCCACGGCAAAACCCGCCAGATCGAAATCACCCTTGTGATACATGCCCGGCATTTCCGCCGTCTCGCCGCCGATCAAGGCACAGCCAGAGGCTTCGCAACCCGCCGCAATCCCGTTGATGATACGCGTCGCCTGATCCAGCTCCAGCTTGCCAGTGGCGAAATAATCCAGAAAGAATAGGGGCTCGGCCCCCTGACAGACCAGATCATTGACACACATCGCAACCAGATCGATCCCGATCGTGTCGACATGGCCGGTATCAATCGCGATGCGCAGCTTGGTGCCGACCCCATCGGTCGCGGCCACCAGCACCGGATCGACATAGCCCGCAGCTTTGAGATCAAAGAGCGCCCCAAACCCGCCCAGCCCGGACATCACACCAGACCGCGCCGTGCGCTTGGCCGCAGGCTTGATCCGTTCCACCAAAGAATTGCCCGCGTCGATATCGACCCCCGCATCCGCATAAGTCAGGCCATTTTTACGCATCTGGGGCACCCCTTTGTCTGGTTGACCTGCGGTTAGCGCAAGCCCGCGCCCCGCGCAACGCCCTCCTGTGCATCTTCCGAGCATAAATATCCCCGCCGGAGGCATAAAAGGTCTTTTCGACAGGGCGCAAAGCGAAAAGCTTGACCATCGGCACAGCGCCGATTAACCCGATCACCGGGGGGCCTGTAGCTCAATTGGTCAGAGCAGAGCGCTCATAACGCTTTGGTTGCGGGTTCAAGTCCTGCCGGGCCTACCACCCCAATTTCAGTATACAAATGCATACAGCCCTTCCCGTGGGGGGCTTTTTGCGCTATGAGCGGCGCAGAATCCACGCCAAACGGAGCTTTGCATGTCCAAGATCAAGGTAGAAAACCCTGTCGTCGAACTCGACGGCGATGAAATGACCCGGATCATCTGGGATTTCATCAAGAAGAAACTGATCCTGCCCTATCTCGACCTGGATCTGAAATATTACGATCTGGGCATGGAAGTCCGGGACGAAACCAATGACCAGATCACCGTGGATGCCGCCGAGGCGATCAAGAAATACGGTGTCGGCGTCAAATGCGCGACCATCACCCCCGATGAACAACGGGTCGAGGAATTCGGCCTCAAACAGATGTGGCGCAGCCCCAACGGCACGATCCGCAACATCCTGGGCGGTGTGGTGTTCCGCGCGCCGATCATCTGCAAGAACGTGCCGCGCCTTGTGCCCGGCTGGACCGACCCGATCGTCATCGGCCGTCATGCGTTCGGTGATCAGTATAAAGCCACCGATTTCCTGATGCCCGGCAAAGGCCAGCTGACGATGAAATTCGTGGGCGACGATGGCACGGTGATCGAAAAGGTGGTCTATGACAGCCCCGGCGCCGGTGTGGCGATGGGCATGTATAACCTTGATGAAAGCATCATCGACTTTGCCCGCGCCTCGTTGAACTATGGTCTGAACCTGGGCTGGCCGGTCTATCTGTCCACCAAGAACACGATCCTCAAAGCCTATGACGGGCGTTTCAAGGATCTGTTCCAAAAGGTCTATGAAGAAGAATTCGCCGATAAATTCAAAGCCGCGGGCATCACCTATGAACACCGGCTGATCGACGATATGGTCGCCGCCGCGATGAAATGGTCGGGCAAATTCGTCTGGGCCTGCAAAAACTATGACGGCGACGTGCAATCCGACACGGTGGCGCAGGGCTTTGGCTCGCTCGGGCTGATGACATCGGCGCTGATGACCCCCGATGGCAAGGTCGTCGAGGCCGAGGCCGCCCATGGCACCGTCACCCGCCATTATCGCCAGCATCAGGCGGGCAAGGCGACCTCGACCAATTCCATCGCCTCGATCTTTGCCTGGACCGGCGGGCTCAAGCACCGCGCGAAACTGGATGACAATGCGCAGCTGATGACTTTTGCGACGACGCTGGAAAAGGTCGTGGTGGATACGGTCGAAAGCGGGTTCATGACCAAGGATCTGGCGCTGCTGGTCGGTCCCGACCAGAAATGGCTGACAACCGAAGGTTTCCTGGAAAAAGTGGACCAGAACCTGAACGCCGCGATGTAGCATCAAAGGGGGGCCATCTGGCCCCCCTTTTCACATTATTGCGCGCCCAGAAAAACCAGGCTGCCCTTGGTTTGCACGGGGCCTGCGCTGGATGTCGCGGTCTCGTCGAGCACGGCAATGCCGCCGATCTCGGCGCCGGTCTGACCAAAGAAATTACCCGCCAGCGATGTGTTCGAAACACAGGCCTCTGCGGTCAGGCAATCGATCCGCGTCGCCGTTGCGGTGAATGTCGAACCGCTGCGGCTGCCCGAGAGTGAAAAGGCGTCATTTCGGGCGCTGGCAGCTGTTGCCGCATCATCCAGACCGCTGGTCCGGCTGCGCAGCACCAAGGTTCCGTCGATTGCAGAGGTTGCAAAATTCGCATTGATCGTGCCATTGCCATCCAGCAACAAGCTACGGTCAGCTTTATCGACAGTTTCGGTGCCTCTGCCCTCAAGGCTGACAGCATAGCTTGCCGATCCGGTCAGGTTTGCCGGATTGGTGTCATTGCCGACCACCAGATAAACCGTATCGAATTTTATCTCACCGCCGATGAAGCCGCTCTGCAGATAGGTATAGGCAGAAACCGCCGTGCCCGGGTTCAGAATGCGCGAAACGAAATGGCTGAAATCATCAGAGCGATAGGAATCCCCCGTGCCAATGCGGTCCAGCACCGCCGTGTTGCCATCAAAGGTGACTTCGATCGAATCCTCTGTCAGCCCCCGAATTGTCATGGTTTCCTGTCGAAAGCGGTCCGTGCTGCTGCCCCGGCTGTCGGTCGCGCCTTGGACAGTGGCGGTCTGGCCATTGACGACAGCGCCAAGCGATCCGCTGCCCGCGGTCTGCGCATCTGCGAAAGGCAGGCCATTGGTGCCATTGCCGACAGCGCTGCTGACACTGCCCCCGCCATCGCATCCCGCAAGGGCCGCAGCCCCGGCAAGCAGCGCAACATGCAATTTGATATTCATTTTAAACACATCCTAACTTTTTAACGCGCACCAAAGGGCAGGACAGACTCGTCCTTAACAAAAGGTAAACATCGCCGCAGGGGCAACGCAATGCAAAACTCTGCCTGAGGTTGTATTGGTCGCGGCCTGTCATTGCCCTGCCACAAGGCGACGGCACAAGGCGACGGTACAGCGCGACAGCACCCGCGCCAAAGCCTGCAGAGCGTGTATCGCGGTCTTTTTTGCACGCGGTGCTTGCCTATCGGGGCGGGCTTGACTAACCGCCATGGCATGATTCAGCCTGCCGCCACCCCCGCCCCGCATAGCCCTGTCGAAGACGCACAAGCCTTTGCGCTTGGCACCGCACTTTGTGCGCTGGGGGTGACGATGCTGACACATCTGGGGTTGATTACCGGTCAGACGGCGGGGCTGGCCGTGCTGTTATCTTATGCGACGGGATTATCCTTTGGGCTGGTGTTCTTTTGCGTCAACCTGCCGTTTTACGCGCTGGCATGGCTGCGGATGGGGCCAAGGTTCACGCTCAAAAGCTTTCTTTGCGTTGGGCTGGTATCGCTGATGGCCGAAAGCTTTCCACGGCTGATCGTGTTTCAGACGCTGGACCCGTTACTGGGGGCAATGCTGGTGGGGGCGGTCACCGGGTTGGGGTTGATCGTGCTCTTCCGCCATGGCGCGAGCCTGGGGGGCATCGGCATTCTGGCGCTGTTTTTGCAGGATCGCACCGGGTTTCGCGCAGGCTATACCCAGCTGATCTTTGATCTATGCCTGTTCGGCGCGGCCTTTGTGGTGATCGCGCCGGGGCTGGTGCTATATTCGCTGGCGGGGGCGCTGGTGGCGAACCTGATCATCGCGACCAACCACCGCCCCGACCGCTATACAGGACGCTGACATGCCGGTGCATTACATCATCTTGATCTTTGCAATCATCGCCGAAACCATCGGCACCACGGCCTTGCAGGCCAGCCAGCAATTCACGCGGCTTTGGCCCTCGGTCATCGTGGTCATCGCTTATGGCGTCTCTTTCTACCTGCTGGCGCTGGCGCTGCGGTTCATGCCGGTGGGGGTGGTCTATGCGATGTGGTCGGGGCTGGGGATCGTGATGATCGCGATCATCGGCTATCTGGTCTTTGGCCAAAGGCTTGATCTGCCCGCGCTGATCGGGATCGGGATGATCCTTTGCGGTATCCTTGTGATCCATCTTTTTTCGCAGACATCGCCCCACTGAGGCGCAGCTGCGATTAAGGGGTGGCTTTTGCTGCGATTGCACGGTATCGCGCAGCTAAATTTCCCATAAGGCTGACCCATGGATATCCGCAATATCGCGATCATCGCGCACGTTGACCACGGCAAGACAACGCTTGTCGACGAACTTTTGAAACAATCTGGTGTGTACCGCGAAAACGAGGCCACCACCGAACGCGCGATGGACAGCAACGACATCGAACGCGAACGCGGCATCACCATTCTGGCCAAATGCACAAGCGTTGAATGGAAAGGCACGCGGATCAATATCGTCGATACCCCCGGCCACGCCGATTTCGGCGGCGAGGTCGAACGCATCCTGTCGATGGTCGATGGCGTCGTGTTGCTGGTGGATGCGGCCGAAGGGCCGATGCCGCAGACGAAATTCGTGACCTCCAAGGCGCTGGCGCTGGGGCTGCGCCCGATTGTCGTGGTCAACAAGGTCGACAAGGCCGATGGCGAGCCCGATCAGGCCGTTGATGACGTGTTCGACCTCTTTGCCGCCCTTGAAGCCACCGATGAACAGCTGGATTTCCCGGTGATGTATGCCTCTGGCCGCGCTGGCTGGTGTGACGAACAGCTGGACGGGCCGCGCAAGGATCTGTCCGCGCTGTTTGACAAAGTGTTGCAGCATGTCCCGATGCCCGCCCAGATCAGCCGCCGGGACGAGCCGTTCCAGATGCTGGCCACCACATTGTCGGCCGATCCGTTCATCGGGCGCATCCTGACCGGCCGGGTCGAGGCAGGCACATTGCGCGCAGGCGAAACCGTCAAGGCATTGTCGCGCAATGGCGACAAGATCGAACAATTCCGCGTCTCGAAGATCCTGGCGTTCCGTGGTCTGGGCCAGCAGCCTATCGAGGCCGCCGAAGCTGGCGATATCGTCACGCTGGCGGGCATGACCAAGGCCACCGTGGCCGATACGATCTGCGATCTGGGCATCGACACGGCGATTCCCGCCCAGCCGATTGATCCGCCGACCATCACCGTGACCTTCGGGATCAACGACAGCCCGTTGGCAGGCCGCGATGGCAAAAAGGTACAAAGCCGCGTCATCCGCGAACGGCTGATGCGCGAATCAGAGGTCAATGTCGCGATCAAGGTCGCCGATACCCCGATGGGCGATGCTTTCGAAGTCTCGGGCCGGGGCGAATTGCAGATGGGCGTGCTGATCGAGAACATGCGCCGCGAAGGGTTCGAGCTGTCGATTTCCCGCCCGCAGGTGATTTTCAAGGATATCGACGGCGTCCGCCATGAACCGATCGAAGAAGCCACGATTGACGTGGATGACGAATATACCGGCGCGGTCGTCGAAAAACTGACCGGCCCGCGCAAGGGCGAATTGGTCGAGATGAAACCCGCAGGTGCCGGCAAGACCCGCATCATCGCGCATGTGCCGTCGCGCGGGTTGATCGGCTATCACGGTGAATTCCTGACCGACACCCGCGGATCGGGCATTCTGAACCGGCTGTTCCATGGCTGGGCGCCTTACAAGGGCAAGATCGAAGGCCGCCGTCAGGGGGTTCTGATCTCGATGGAAAACGGCACATCGGTTGCCTATGCTTTGTGGAAACTCGAAGACCGCGGCAAGTTTTTCATCGGCGCGCAAGAGGCGGTCTATACCGGCATGATCATCGGCGAACATAGCCGCGACAATGATCTGGAGGTCAACCCGCTCAAAGGCAAGCAGCTGACCAACGTGCGCGCCTCTGGCACCGATGAGGCCGTGCGCCTGACGACGCCGGTGACCATGTCGCTGGAACAGGCCATCGCCTATATCGATGATGATGAATTGGTCGAAGTGACCCCCAATGCGGTCCGTCTGCGCAAGCGGTTCCTGGACCCGCATGAGCGCAAGAAAAATTCGCGCAGCGCCTAAGGTTGTTTCGCGCTGGTCAGGCCAGCGCGAAGCCTCCGGCGGGGATATTTAGGCTCGGAAGATGGGCAAAAGGCCGGGGCAATCAGCGCCCCGGCTTTTTCGTGTCAGGCGAATTCTTCGACGATGCATAATTCGCGCTGGCTGGCGCCTTTGGCATAGCTGAGCGCATCCTGGTAGGCGGTCGAATGATAGCAATCATGTGCGGCCTGCAGGCTGGGAAAGCGCGCCACGACATTGCGCGGCCGGTCCGGCCCTTCAAGCTGTTCATAAGCGCCGCCACGGGCGAGGAAAACCCCGCCGTGATCCGCGATGGCAACCGTGGCGCGGCTGGCATATTCGCCATAAGCTGCGGCATCGGTGACTTTGACATGGGCGATCCAGAGTGCGGTCATGACAATTGCTCCATTATTGATTTTGCTTGTGCGATGGCGGCATCGGCATTGTCAGCCGACGCGCCGCCGCCCTGTGCCATATCGGGCCGGCCACCGCCGCCCTTGCCACCAAGTTCCGGCGTCACAGCGCGCAGAATATCCACGGCCGAAACACGCGCTGTCAAATCCGCCGTGACCCCCACGGCGACGGCGGCCTTGTCGCCCGTATCGGCGATCAGCACCACGACACCGCTGCCGATCTCTGACTTGATCTGGTCGATCAGCGCGGGCAGATCCTTGCCGGTGACCCCCGATAAAACCTGCGCATGAAAGCTGATCCCATTGACCTGTGTCGCCGGTGACGCCCCCTGCGCGCCGCCCCCCATGGCCAGATCACGGCGCAATTGCGCGACCTCATTGGCCAGCGCGCGGCGTTCTTCCATCAGCGCCTTGACGCGGTCGGCAACCTCGGTTGCGGGGGCTTTGAGCGTGGCGGCAACGTCCGACAGCCGCTGGTCCTGTGCGCGCAGGTAATCAAGGGCGGCTTGCCCTGTCAGCGCCTCGATCCGGCGGACACCGGCGCTGGAGGCCGCATCGCCCAAAGCCACGAAAGCCCCGATTTCCCCCAGCTGGCGCACATGGGTGCCGCCGCAGAGTTCCAGCGAATAGGTATCGCCTGCCACGCCTTTGCCGGACCCACCCTTCTGGCCCATCGAGACGACGCGCACCTCGTCGCCGTATTTTTCGCCAAAAAGCGCCTGCGCACCAAGCGCGCGCGCATCATCGGGTGCCATGATCCGGGTTTCGACGCGGCTGTTCTGGCGGATCAGCGCATTCACATCGCGTTCGACCTGCGCCAGTTCCGCCGGATCAAGCGCCTTGCTATGGCTGAAATCAAACCGCAGCCGGTCAGGCGCATTCAGCGAGCCGCGCTGCGCGATATGATCGCCAAGGATCTCGCGCAATGCCTCGTTCAGCAGATGGGTGGCGGAATGGTTGGCCTGAATAGCCGCACGGCGCGCAGGATCGACGCGCAGCGCCGCGCCCTGCCCCACGGCAATCGTGCCGCTGGTGACCGTGGCGAAATGGATGAACACACCGGCGACCTTTTTGGTATCGGTGATCTGCGCCATGCCGGTTTCGGTTTGCAGCAGGCCCGCATCGCCGACCTGCCCACCGGATTCGGCATAAAAGGCAGTCTGGTTCAGCACGATCTGCACCGCGCCGCCCGCCTCTTGGACCATGGCCCCATCGGCGACCAGCGCCTTGATCTGGCCCTCGACCTCCAGACTATCATAGCCCAGAAAATCGGTCGGGCCGGCGACATCGGCCACATCGAACCAGATAGCGCTATCCGCCGCGGCACCGGTGCCCGACCAGGCCGCCCGCGCCTTGGCCTTTTGCGCGGCCATGGCGGCATCGAACCCGTCAATATCGACGCTGCGGCCTTTTTCGCGCAAAGCATCCTGCGTCAGATCAAGCGGGAAACCATAGGTATCATAAAGCTTGAAGGCCGAGGCGCCCGGCAGCGCCGCATCCTCGGGCAGATCCGCCAATTCGTCATCCAGCAGTTTCAAGCCGCGATCCAGCGTCTGTTTGAACCGGATTTCCTCGTTCATCAGGGTTTCCGCGATCAGCCGCTGGCCTTGGCCCAATTCGGGATAGGCCGCGCCCATCTGCTGCACCAGCGCAGGCACCAGACGGTGCATCACCGGATCCTTGGCGCCCAGCAGATGCGCATGGCGCATGGCGCGGCGCATGATCCGGCGCAGCACATAGCCGCGGCCTTCGTTGGATGGCAGCACGCCTTCGGCAATCAGAAACGAGGTCGAGCGCAGATGATCCGCGATCACCCGGTGATGGGTATTGCCGGGGCCGTCCGGGTCCGAGGATGTGGCATGGGCCGAGGCCTCGATCAGCGCGCGCATCACATCGGTATCGTAATTGTCATGCTTGCCCTGCAACAGCGCGCCGATCCGTTCCAGCCCCATGCCGGTATCGATCGATTGCATGTCCAGAGGCCGCATCGACCCATCCTCGAATTGTTCGTTCTGCATGAAAACGACATTCCAGATCTCGATGAACCGGTCGCCGTCTTCCTCGGCCGATCCCGGAGGGCCGCCCCAGATATGATCGCCATGGTCATAGAAAATCTCGGTGCAGGGGCCACAGGGGCCGGTCGGCCCCATGCGCCAGAAATTGTCATCGGTGGGGATGCGGATGATCCGGTCCTCGGACAGGCCGATCTTTTTCCACAAATCAAACGCCTCGTCATCGGTATGATAGACGGTGGTCAGCAGGCGCGATTTATCAATGCCGAAATCGCGGGTCAGCAATTCCCAGGCAAAAGGGATCGCATCCGATTTGAAATAATCGCCGAAACTGAAATTGCCCAGCATTTCGAAAAACGTATGGTGGCGGGCGGTATAGCCGACATTGTCCAGATCATTATGCTTGCCCCCGGCGCGCACGCATTTCTGGCTGGTGGTGGCGCGGCTGTAATCGCGGGTTTCGACCCCGGTAAACAGGTTCTTGAATTGCACCATGCCCGAATTGGTGAACATCAACGTCGGGTCATTGCGCGGCACAAGCGGGCTACTCGGGACCACGCGGTGGCCCTGTTTTTCGAAATAATTCAAAAACGTAGAACGGATGTCCGCAAGGCTGGTCATGGCGCGCTTTCAAGGAAAATATCTATCAGCGGCAGAAATAGCGATGCGGCAGGCCCATGTCCACCGATAGAAACACCAAGGCCGCAATGGCGCGCGGCTTTTTCGCAGCGGCCGGCGGATCAGGGCGCAGACAAAGCTGCGCCCGCTGTCCTAGATTTCGACCAGATCGTCATCGGCGCTGGTGTCACCCTCGCCCATGGCGAAGTCGAGCCCATGGGCCGCGCGGATCTTATCCTCGATCTCATCGGCGATCTTGGGATTTTCCTTGAGGAACAATTTCGAATTCTCGCGCCCCTGCCCGATCCGTTCATCGCCATAGCTGAACCAGGCACCGGATTTTTCGACCACACCGGCCTTGACGCCAAGATCCAGTAATTCGCCGGTCTTGGAAATGCCCTCGCCATACATGATGTCGAATTCCACCTGTTTGAAAGGCGGCGCCACCTTGTTCTTGACCACTTTGACGCGGGTCGCATTGCCCACCACCTCGTCACGGTCCTTGATCGCGCCAATGCGGCGAATATCCAACCGGACCGAGGCATAGAATTTCAGCGCATTACCACCTGTCGTCGTCTCGGGGCTGCCGAACATGACGCCGATCTTCATGCGGATCTGGTTGATGAAAATCACCATACAGCCAGAGCGGTTGATCGATCCGGTCAATTTGCGCATCGCCTGGCTCATCAGCCGGGCATGCACGCCGACCGAACTGTCGCCCATATCGCCTTCAAGCTCTGACTTGGGCGTCAGCGCCGCGACCGAATCGACCACCACCAGCGAGACCGCCCCGGACCGGACCAAAGTATCGACGATTTCCAGCGCCTGTTCGCCGGTATCAGGCTGCGAGATCAGCAATTCATCCAGATTGACGCCCAGCTTCTTGGCATATTGCGGGTCCAGCGCATGTTCGGCATCGACAAAGGCGCAAATCCCGCCTTTTTTCTGCTCTTCCGCGATCGCATGCAGCGTCAGCGTGGTCTTGCCTGACGATTCCGGGCCGTAAATCTCTATCACGCGGCCTTTGGGCAGGCCACCGATCCCCAGCGCGATATCCAGACCCAAAGACCCGGTCGAGGTCGCCTCGATCTCGGGCATCTGGTTCTGGCCACCCAGTTTCATGATCGAGCCTTTGCCGAACTGCCGTTCGATCTGGGCAAGCGCGCTTTCCAGCGCCTTTTCCTTGTCTGCGGTTTTCTTGTCCATCATTTTCAAAAGATCTGCCGTTGCCATTACCCTGTCCTTATTCCACGCAGCCCGCCGGGGGGCAATCAAAGCTTTGTTCGCGTTATGTTCCGTATTACATGGGATCAAAACGTGAACATTGCAACCAAAATTTGCAATGTCACTCTTTCCAGCAATTGGTTAAAGATAGGTTAGGGCGCGAAAGCGCGCCGCTGCATGCAAGGGATAGGTGCAAATGCTGGTTTTCTGGGCCGAAAACCTTGTTCTGCTGGCGGTGCCGAAAACCGGCTCGACCGCGCTCGAAGGCGCGCTGGCGCCGCGTGCCTCGATGGTGCTGCGCGATCCGCCGCATCTCAAACATGCGCCTTGCTATCGCTACAAACGATTCCTGCGGCCGTTTTTCGTGCAGGCGGGCGGAAAAACACCCGAATTGATGGCCATCGTGCGCCACCCCGTGGATTGGCTGGGCAGCTGGTATCGCTACCGGCACCGCGACGATCTGCTGGGCCATGAAAACAGCACGCGCGGCATCAGTTTCGACGATTTCGTGGTGGAATATTGCAAAGGCGACCCCGCGCCCTTTGCCGCTGTCGGATCGCAAGACAAATTCCTGCGGATCAATGACGGCGAGATCGGCGTGCAACATCTGTTCAAATACGAGGCTTGGGACCAGGTCACAGCCTTCCTTGAAACCCGGCTGGCGGTGACGCTCGCGCTCAAACAGATCAATGTCTCGCCCCGGATGGATCTGACCTTGTCGGATGACGTGCGCGCCCATCTGCACGACAAACGCGCCGCCGAATTCGCGATCTGGCAAGCAGGGCAAGGCTGACCCCGGCCTGTATCTTCTTTTTTCCAAAAATACTCAAACCCGGCGTCAGCCGGCGCTGTCACGGCCTTTGAACCCGGTCGCGACGACGAATTTTTCCGAACTGTCAGACCGCGAGGCCGGCGGTTTGACATTGGCGACCTTGGCGAAACGCGCCTTGAGCAGTTTTTGCAAATCGCCTTCGGCCCCGCCTGCCAGCACTTTGGCCACAAAGGTGCCGCCCTCGTTCAGCACGTCGAATGCGAAATGCGCCGCCGCTTCGCAGAGCGCGATAATCCGGTTGTGATCGGTCTGTTTATGCCCCGATGCGGATGCCGCCATATCCGACATCACCACATCGGCATTGCCGCCAAGCCAGTTGCGGACCTGCACATCGGCATCATCGGCCATGAAATCCAGCTGGTAAATCTCGGCCCCCGCGATCGGCTCGACCTCTTGCAGGTCAATCCCCAGCACATAGCCCTGCGCCTTGGATGTGCGTTCGCCCAAGGCATTGGTGCGTTTGACCGCGACCTGCAACCAGCCACCGGGCGCACAGCCCAGATCGACAATCCGCGCGCCGGGCACCAGAAAGCGGTATTTGTCGTCCAGTTCCAAGATCTTATAGGCCGCCCTGCCCCGATATCCGTCCGCCTTGGCACGTTTGACATAGGGGTCGTTCAACTGCCGCTGCAACCATTGGGTCGAGGACAGCTTGCGCCCGCGCGCGGTCTTGACCTTGACATGCAGGTCACGCTGTCCGCGCCCAGAGGAATTCTTGGTGGTGGGTTTTTTCGCCATGACGCGCTTTATCCTTAAAACGGGGCGTCTTCCAAGACCCCATCGGCGGACATCTGGGCATAAAGCAGGCCTTCACGCAAACCCCGGTCCGCCACCGACAGCCGGTCGGTCGGCCACAACCGCATCAAAGTCTGCAAAATCGCGGCCCCCGACATGATCAGCGCCTGCCGGTCGCGCCCGATCCGCGGATCGGCGCGGCGTCCGTCCGGGCCCAGCGTCAGGTAATCGCGGATCACCGCATCGATCTGGTCGGATGTCATGCGCAGCCCGTCAACCTTGGTGCGGTCATAGCGTTTCAGCCCCAGATAGCTGGCCGCCACCGTGGTCACCGTGCCGCTGGTGCCGATGATCTGGAACCCTTCACGCGCCTGCGCGGCGGCGGATGGCGCGAAAGCCTCCAGGTTTTCCTCGAAAAACCAGCTCATCAAGGCAAAGCGCGCGGCATCATCCTCGACATCGCCGAATTGGTCGCGCAACGTCGCCACGCCCAGCGGCACGGAAATCCAATCCACCACCTTGGCGGCGGCAAAGGGGCCGGGGTCGGATTTGAACCCCGCATGCAGGCGCATGATGGCGCGGGGGCGTTCACGCTTGGGCACATTGCTCAGGTCGATCCAGACCAATTCGGTCGATCCGCCGCCAATATCCACGACCAGCAATTGTTCGGTGGTCACGCTGACCAGCGGCGCGCAGGAAATGACCGCCAGACGCGCCTCTTCTTCGGGGCGGATGATTTCGAGGTTCAGCCCGGTCTCGCGGCGCACCTGCGCGATGAAATGCGGACCGTTCAGCGCGCGGCGGCATGCCTCGGTCGCGACCAGACGCATCCGCTTGACCCCGTGGCGGTGCAATTTCTCGCGGCAGATACGCATCGCCGAAATCGTGCGGTTCATCGAGGCACGCGACAATCGCCCCGTGCTTTCAAGGCCTTGGCCCAGCTGGACAGATTTGGAAAAACTGTCCACGACATGGAACTGGCTGCCCTTCGGCTGGGCAATCAGCATCCGGCAGGAATTCGTGCCAAGGTCCAGCGCCGCATAAAGCGTGGCCGGATCGGCTTGTTTTGGCGCGGGGCTATCGACCGCTTTGGGGAACGCGCCCGCACCTTTGGGACGCTTGGGCGTCATCTTTTACGCCCTCCATTTCGAGTTACCCCAAACCTATGCTGCCCATGGTCACAAGACAAGCCCAACCACCAGCGCCGCGCGGCTTGTGCGAAAATATCGCAGGACCGCAGCGCCCGTCGCGGACCGCGCGCGTGATGTCGAAAACCGACGTTGCGCGTCGCGTTGCGATGCTAGAACCGCTGCAACGGTCAAGGGGGAATCATATGCCTGACGTCACCATCGTCTATTGGCGCGACATGCCCGCGCAGGTCATCGTCGGGCGCGGACGGCGCGGCACCAAGCTGCCCTTGCCCGAAAGGTTCGAACAGGCCATCGACCGCGCCGCGATGAAATCGGGGGCTGCGGAATCGGATGATTACATGGCGGGGTTCCGCAAGGCAGAGCCCTATGTCGCGGATGGCACCGATACACAAGCCGCCGAAGCCGCCGTCGCCCGGATCGTTGCCGATTACGATCAGGACCGGATCAAAGCGTTGATTGCAAATGACGGTTGGGCCTGATCCCCGCCGCAGCCTGAAGGAGACAATGATGTCGCTCTTGCCGTTTTTCAAAACCAAAGAGCCGCAGGCCTCTGCGGTCAATCCCGCCATCGAAGCCTTGCTGCGCGATTATTCCATCGAGGTAATGCCCCGCACCGCCGAGAAGGTCGAGAATTTCCGCGACCTGCTGCCACAAGGCACCCGCGTCTATATCGCCCATATCGAGGGCACGCCCATTGCCGATATGGTCGCCACCGCCCGCAGGCTGGCCATGGATGGCTATAAGGTCATGCCGCATTTCCCCGCACGCATCATCAAGGATCGCGCCACGCTGGCGGATTGGATCGCGCGTTATCAGGGCGAGGCGGGTGTCGATCAGGCGCTGTTGCTGGCCGGTGGCGTGGCGCAGCCGCATGGTGATTTCGAAAGTTCGATGCAGCTGATGGAAAGCGGATTATTCGGTGATTTCAAACGGCTGCATGTCGCAGGCCATCCCGAGGGCAACCGCGACATCGACCATGACGGCAGTGATACCAATGTCATGGCCGCATTGCGCTGGAAACAAAAGTTCAGCGAAACCAGCGATGCGCAGATGGCGCTGGCCACGCAATTCGCCTTTGAGGCGGGGCCGATCATCGCCTGGGCCGATGCGTTGCGCGACGCGGGCATCACGATCCCGGTCCATATCGGCATTGCGGGGCCTGCGAAATTGCAGACGCTGATCAAATTCGCCATCGCCTGCGGCGTCGGCCCCTCTCTCAAAGTGCTGCAAAAGCGGGCGATGGATGTCACCAAGCTGCTGCTGCCCTATGAGCCGACCGAGGTCGTGGCACAGCTGGCCGCGCATAAAGCCGCCAATCCCGATTTCAACATCACCCATGTGCATTTCTTCCCGCTGGGCGGGATCAAGACCAATGCGCAATGGGCCATCGACAATGGCGGGGCCTCTGCCCTGCCCGCTTCGCAACGCTAAGGACCTTTCATGACCCGCACTATCGTCGAATCCAAGACCAAGACCGCCATCATCGGCTTTGACCAGCCGTTCTGCGTGATTGGCGAAAGGATCAACCCCACGGGCCGCAAGATCCTGGCCGAGGAACTGGAACGCGGCGATTTTTCCCGCGTCGAGGCCGATGCCATCGCCCAGGTCGCCGCCGGTGCCACGGTGCTGGATATCAATTCGGGCGCTGTCTTTTCCAACAAGATGGCCGAAGACCCGCGCTATGCCGACAATAATTTCGTCGAACCGCCCCTGATGACCGAGCTGATCCGCCGCGTGCAGGCGGTGGTTGATGTGCCGCTCTGCATCGATTCATCCGTGCCGGGCGCTTTGGAAAACGGGCTGGCCGCTGCCGAAGGCCGCCCGCTGCTCAATTCCGTCACCGGCGAGGAAGAGCGGATGGAACTCGTCCTGCCGCTGGTCAAGAAATACAATGTGCCTGTCGTGGCGATTTCCAACGACGACAGCGGCATTTCCGAAGATCCCGACGTCCGCTTTGCCGTGGCCAAAAAGATCGTCGAACGCGCCGCCGATTACGGCATTCCCGCGCATGATATCGTGGTTGATCCGCTGGTGATGCCGGTCGGCGCCATGGGCAGTGCCGGATTGCAGGTCTTTACGCTGGTGCGCCGCCTACGCGAGGAATTGGGCGTCAACACTACCTGTGGTGCCTCGAACATCAGCTTTGGCCTGCCCAACCGGCACGGGATCAACAATGCCTTTTTGCCGATGGCGATGACCGCCGGCATGACATCGGCGATCATGAACCCCGTCGCCCTGCCCATCGGCCCGCTGAAAATCGCCGAGAAACGTGCCGAAGTGCTGGCGGCGGGGATTTTCCTGCCCGAGGATATGGATGATGAAACCTTCGTGACCCTGTTCGGCCTGGGGTCCACCCTGCCCCGCGCGGGCAAGGAGATGGAGGCGATCCGTGCCGCGAATTTCCTGATGGATCAGGACCCTTCGGGCGCGGAATGGATCAAATTCAACCGCGCACCGGTGAAAGACGGCGAAGGCCGGGCCCGGACCGGGCGGCGGCGCAAGTGACTTTTATGCCTCCGGCGGGGATATTTTTACTCTGAAGATGGGGGCTTGAGCCGTCCTACGAGACCGCGCAGGGCTTTGTTCAGTAGCGTGACATCGCTGCTGACGCCCATGAAGGTCACGCCTTTGTCGATATAATCGGATGTGCGGGTTTCATCGAAAGTGATGATGCCCGCGATCTTGCCCGCGGCCAGCGTGCGCGCGATGATATGGTCGATGGCGGCCAGAACCTCTGGGTGGTCGGGCTGGCCCGGATAGCCCATATCGGCGGACAGATCGGCGGGGCCGACGAAGACTCCGTCAACGCCGGGGGTGGCGGCGATGGCGTCGATATCATTCAGGGCGGCGCGGCTTTCGGCCTGCACCAGCAGGCAGACCTGCGCATTGGCGGTGCGCGCGTAATCGGGGATGCTGCCATAGCCAGAGGCGCGCGCCGATGATGCCCCCATGCCGCGGATACCCTCGGACGGATAGCGCATGGCGCGCGCCATCAGCGCCGCTGTCGCCGCATCATCGACCATCGGCACCAGCACGGTCTGGCAGCCTTGGTCGAGCACCTGTTTGACCATCCAGACCTCGGCGCTGGCGATGCGCACAATGGCCGAGGCCCCGGTCGCGGCCAGCGCCTGCAATTGCGCGATCAGCCCGGTGGGCGCGTTCGGGCCATGTTCGGCGTCGATCAGGCACCAGTCAAAGCCTGCAAGCCCGGCCATTTCCGCCAGCTGCGCCGATCCGGTGGACAGCCAGATGCCATATTGCACCTGCCCCGCGGCAAGGGCGGTTTTCAACTTGTTTTCGGGGGTTTGCATCGCGCGCCTTTTCCAGATTTCGCGCCGATGCCATCACATCGGCGCGGTTCTGGCAAGCATTTAGCGATAATAGAGCGATTGGCCGTTGGCGAAGACCTGCACTTTGTCGGGGCTGGCGGCCATGCGCACCGATTTGCCGCGCAGATCGGCATGGATACCGGGCAATTTGCCGATCACGGCAGCATTCTCGCCGACCTTGTCGAAATAAAGCAGCGTCACCTCGCCCAAGGCCTCGGTGATATTGACCTTGCCTTCAAAGGCGTAATCGTCGCCTGTCGTTTCGATCATATCCTCGGGGCGGATGCCGACATTGACTTGCAGGCCCATGTCGCTGTCCTGCGTCGGGGCAGCGGATTTCACCATGCCGCCGCCATGCAGCTTGACCGTGGTCACAGACCCGGTGCCGACGATTTCACCGGCGAGCAGGTTCATCGCCGGGCTGCCGATGAATTGCGCCACGAATTCGTTTTCGGGCCGTTCATAAAGTTCCAGCGGCGTGCCGACCTGGGCGATCCCCTTATTGGCCAGCACCACGATACGGGTGGCCAATGTCATCGCCTCGACCTGGTCATGGGTGACATAGATCATCGTGCTGTCGGGCATGGATTCCTTGAGCTGGGCAATCTCGATCCGGGTGGCGACGCGCAAAGCGGCGTCCAGGTTCGAGAGCGGTTCATCAAACAGATAGACCTTGGGATCGCGCACGATGGACCGCCCGATGGCGACGCGCTGGCGCTGCCCGCCCGACAGCGCCTTGGGCAGGCGGTCAAGATAATCCTCCAGCTGCAGGATCTTGGCCGCGCGGGTCACGGCGGCGTCAATCTCGGCCTTGGATTTCTTGGCCAGCTTCAGCGCGAAGGACATGTTTTCGCGCACTGTCATATGCGGATAAAGCGCATAGGATTGAAACACCATCGCAATGCCGCGCTGCGCGGGGGGGACATCGTTCACCACGCGTCCGTCGATTTGCAATTCGCCCCCCGTGATCTTTTCCAGCCCCGCGATCATGCGCAGCAAGGTCGATTTTCCGCAGCCCGAGGGGCCGACAAAGACGATCAATTCGCCCGTCTTGATATCGAGGTTGATGTTTTTGAGAACATCGACGGTCCCGCCATAGGTCTTGGCGACCTCGGTCAGTTTCAGTTCAGCCATGTCGGAACTCCCCTTGGTTGCCTTACCTTTTGAGCGCGAAGCAGACCTGCCACGGGCCAAAATGCAATTTGCCGTCTGCCGAGATATGCGCGCTGCCCAATTCGGCCCCGATCGGTATCCAATCCCCGGCGGGCGGGTCGAAATCGGACGGAGTCTCGCTGACATTGAACGCGCAAAGGATGGTCTGATCGCCCGCAGTGCGGGTGAAATAGATCACGTCGTCCTGCGCCTGCATCTTGTCATGCGATCCCACGCTCAGCGCGGGATGGCTGTGCCGAAAGGCGATGGCGCGGCGGTAATGATGCAACAGCGCGCCGGGTTCATCCTCTTGCGCGGCGACAGAAAGGCCCAGATGCTCGGATGGCACCGGCAGCCAGGGCCGCACATTGCTGAACCCGCCATGGTGGTTGTCGCGGTCCCAGACCATCGGCGTGCGACAGCCGTCGCGGCCTTTGAATTCGGGCCAGAATTCGACGCCATAAGGGTCTTGCAGATCCTCAAAGGCGACATCGGCTTCGTGCAGGCCCAGTTCCTCGCCCTGATAGATACAGGCCGAGCCGCGCAAAGCCATCAGCAGCGTGACGAACATGCGCTGCCCGCCGGGGGGCAATTCCCAGCGCGTGGCATGGCGCACGACATCATGGTTGGAAAAGGCCCAGCAGGCCCAGCCATCGCCCGCGACCTCATCGACCTGGCGCATCACATCGACGATGCGCGCGGCGGTCGGTTTGTCCTTGGCCAGAAATTCAAAGGCATAGCACATCTGCATCAGATCATTGCCGGCGGTATATTGGCCCATGATTTCCAGCCCGCGTTGGGCATCGCCCACCTCGCCCACGGCGGCGGCGCCATAAGGTTCCATCAACGCGCGCAGCCGCGCCAGGAATTTGACGTTATCGGGGTGGTTCTTGTCGTGGATATGGTCCTGATGATTATAAGGGTTCACCGAGGGCGCGATATTGGCGTTGCGCTTTTCCTTGGGCAGGGGCGGGTTGTCGCGCAATTCCGCGTCATGCATGTAGAAATTGATCGTATCCAGCCGGAACCCGTCACAGCCACGGTTCAGCCAGAACTGCGCCACATCCAACAGCGCATCCTGCACCGCGGGGCTGTGAAAGTTCAGATCGGGCTGCGAGACCAGAAAGTTATGCAGGTAATATTGTTCGCGCCGCGCATCCCAATGCCAGGCAGAGCCGCCGAAGATCGACAGCCAATTGTTGGGGGGCGTGCCATCGGGCTTGGGATCGGCCCAGACATACCAATCGGATTTGTCATTGCTCCGGTCGGCGCGGCTTTCGGTGAACCAGGGATGCTGGTCGCTGGTATGGCTGAGCACCAGATCGATCATCACGCGGATCCCAAGCCTATGCGCGGTTTCCACCACCGCATCGAAATCGGCGAGGCTGCCGAACATCGGATCGACGTCACAATAATCGCTGACGTCATAGCCGAAATCCTTCATCGGCGAGGTGAAGAAAGGCGATATCCAGATCGCATCCACCCCCAGCGAGGCGATATAGGGCAGCCGCTGCACGATCCCCAAAAGGTCGCCGATGCCGTCGCCATTGCTGTCTTGGTAACTGCGCGGATAGATCTGATAGATCACCGCCCCGCGCCACCAATCCTTGTTCACCGCCATCTCGGTGTTTGTGGCCAATGCCGTCATAATGTCTTGTCCTGTTTCGTGACGACCCGGTGACGCCGGATCGTCATAGCCTCAAATTTTATTTCACTGACCCGGCCAGAAGGCCGCGCACCAGATAGCGTTGCATGGCGAAAAACACCGCCAGCGGCACCGCGATCGACACGAAAGCCGCCGTCGCCAGAATTTCCCAATTGCCACCGCGCGTGCCCAGCAATTCAACGATCTGGTTGGTCATCACGGTGGTTTCCCCGGTGGCGTCGATCAAGAACACCTTGGCCACCAGCAGGTCATTCCATGTCCATAAAAACTGGAAGATTGCAAAACTGGCCAAAGCCGGAAACGACAGCGGCAGGATGATTTTCGTGAAAATCTGGAAATCCGTCGCGCCATCGACCTTGGCATTCTCGATGATGTCACGCGGCAGGCCGACCATGTAATTGCGTAAGAGATAGATCGCCAGCGGCAGCCCGAACCCGGTATGCGCCAGCCAAGTGCCCAGATAGCCTTTGCCGATCCCGATTTCCAAATGCAGCCGCAACAGCGGGATCAGCGCCAATTGCAGCGGCACGACCAGCAAGCCGACCACGGCCGCGATCAGCAGCGCACGGCCCGGAAAATCCATCCAGGCCAGCGCATAGGCGGCAAAGGCCGCGATCACGATGGGAATGATCGTCGCCGGGATCGTCACCGTCAGCGTGTTGAAAAACGCCCGCGTCATGCCATCGGTGCTGTCACCGCTGAACAGGACGCGTTCGTAATTCTGCAAGGTAAATTCGGGCGGCGTCGTGGCGGTCACGAAAATGCGCTGCCCGCGGCCGGTCAGTTCCTGCGGGCTGGTCCAGACATAGGCGCCATCGGCCTGCACAGTGAGGGTCTCTCCGTCCGAGAGTTCCGCGGTGTCACCGGGTGCGAATTCGCTGATCCGCAGCGAGGACGTGCCCCAAGCGCTGATTTCCGCCTCGGACCCATCCCCGAAAAGCTGACCTTGCACGGTATAGACGCCGTTCACCAGCATCTGCGCGCCGTCATCGCCGGGGTTGGCCGTGCGCAGCGTCAGGTTCTGTTCACTGGCCGTCAGCGCCCCCCACCAGCCGGACCCTGATATCTGGTCCGACGTGCGGAACGAGGATACCAGCAGCCCGATTGTCGGAAACAGCCACAAAGCCACCAAAAGCACGACCGATATCTGCACAACCCAGTTCAGCGCCGAGGTGCGACCCGCGATATTTTCCATCAGCGCATCTCCTTGCGGGCGTTATAGACGTTCCAGATCAGGATCGGGCTGACCAGCAGCATGATCACCATTGCGCTGGCTGACCCCACCCCCCAATCGGATGCGCGGAACAGCTTGTCGAACATGTAATTGGCCAAAACCTGCGTTTCCCATTGCCCGTTGGTCATGGCAAAGACGATGTCGAAGACCTTGAGCACGACCAGCGTGATCGTGGTCCAGACCACGACGATCGTGCCCGCGATCTGCGGCATCTTGATTTTGAAAAACACCTGAAACGGGTTTGCGCCGTCGACGATGGCGGCCTCGATGGTTTCCTCGGGGATGCCGCGCAGGGCGGCGGACAGGATCACCATGGCAAACCCGGTCTGGATCCAGATCAGCACCACCATCAAAAGGAATGAATTCCACCCCGGAATGGTCAGCCAGGTCTGCGGCACGCCGTAGGGGTGGACATTGGTAAAGGCACCATAAGCCAGCGACAGCGCGGCATAGATCACATAGGCCATGACCGCGATCAGCACGACCCGCAGCACCGACCCGGCGCTGGCCCCTTTTTCGCGGATCGCCTGCGCATTGGTATAGGCCAGAAACAGCGCCAATGCCGCCGCCGAGATCATCAGCGCACCGGGCAAAAGCCGCAAGATCAGGAAAGACCCTATCCCGCCATCAAATTGCAGCCATAGCGCGTTCAGCGCGCCGATCTGGCTTTGATCCACGGGGCGGGTGTCATAGATCAGCTTGAAAATCACCGAGGCACCCACAAAGGAAATCGCCATCGGCATGAAGATCAGCGATTTGGCGATGGCCCCCCATTTGATCCGGTCGGTCAATTGGGCTGCCAGCAGACCGAATGCGGTCGATGCGGCAGGCACGATGATCAGCCAGAGCATATTATTGCGCAAGGCTTCCCAGAATTTGGGTTCGGCCATCATGCGCTGGTAATTGGCAAGCCCGACGAAAGCGCCGCCCTGATTGCGGTCGGTCAGCGAATACCACAGGGTCGCGACGACCGGATAGGCCAGATACAGCCCCAGCGCGAAAATCGCGGGAAACAGGAACAACCAGGGCCGGATCAGGTTGGCACGGTTGATATTGCGGCCTGCATTGGCCCCTTTTGCGGGCAGCAGCACCTTGTCCAGAAACTGGTTGGAAAAGTAAAAATACGCGACGCAGCCACCGACACCGATGATGATCGTCACAAGACCCTGTAATGCAGGATTCATCAGTCTCTCTCCTTGGGCTGCGCAAGCGGCGGATGACCCGACCAGACCGGCCGGGTCACCCGATTGTCAATCCTGCAAGCGATTACTGGATCGCATCCCAAGAGGCCTGGATCCGTGCGGCGACCTCGGCGGCATCGGCACCGCCGGCATAATCGACCATGCCGGTCCAGAACGACCCCGCCCCCACAGCGCCCGGCATCAGATCGGATGCGTCAAAGCGGAAGGTGGTCGCGCCCAACAGAATGTCATTCATATTTGCCAGCGTCGGATCACCGAAAGCGGCATTATCCACGCCGGTATGCGGTGTCAGGAAACCGCCCAGCCCCATCCAGATCTCATGCGCCTCGGGTGTCTTGAGGAATTCGATCAGATCATTGGCGGCATCGCTTGGGTTGGTGATCGCCCACAGCGTGCCGGCCCCCAGAACGGGCGAGCCCAGATCCTCGGATTCGTAGGCGGGGAAGTAGAAGAAATCGGCATCTGCGCCCACTTCGGTCCCTTCGGGGAAGAAAGCGGGGATGAATGACGCCTGACGATGCATGTAGCATTGCGGCGGGCTGTCAAACAGACCCTTGGGGCTGTCGCGGAAATCGGTCGTGGCCACCGCACCGGCACCACCGGCGACAAAGGCATCATTGCGCGCGAATAGGCCGAATTGTTCGATCGCATTCACGACTTCGGGCGCGTCAAAGGGCAGCTCGTTGCTGACCCAGGCGTCATAGACTTCGGGCGGCTGGGTGCGCAGCATCATATCCTCGACCCAATCGGTCGCAGGCCAACCGGTGGCCCCACCCGACCCCAGACCGATGCACCAAGGCGTGCCGCCATCGGCGACGATCTGTTCGGAGAGCGCGATCAGCTCTTCCATGCTCTGCGGCACGTCATAGCCCGCATCCTCGAAATTCTCGGGGCTGTACCAGACCAACGATTTCACATCGACCTTGTAGAAAAAGCCGTAAAGATCGGGGTTGCCCTCGGGGCCGGTATAGGTGCCCAGATCGACCCAGGACTGACCGGCGGCGTAATTGTCCAGCAGCCAATCACCGGTGCCATCGGGCAGCGGCGTCAGAAAGCCACGGCGCGCCATATCGGCGGCAAGGCCGGGCTGCGGGAAGACGGCGACATTCGGGGCAGAGCCTGCCTCGGCGTCGATCATGATCTGCTGCTCAAAGCTGTCAGACCCGGTATAGCGCACGTCATGGCCGGTCGCGGCGGCGAAGGCGGCCAGCACCTGTTCGACATTGGCCTGATCCGGGCCAAGCCAAGGACCGAACACGGTGATCTGTTCGGCCTGTGCAGCGCTGCCCAAAGCAACCGCTGCCACGCTGGCATACAGTTTGAATTTCATTGATATTCCTCCCAATCATGCCGACATGGCATGTGCGTTTCGTGACACTAGAGTGCCGGTCTTCAAAGTGCCGGTCTTCCCATCTTACCACGCCAAGGAATCGCAACCCCAAAGCGCTTTGGATATCGCCACAGTCATTCAAGGTTTGCAATTTGTCAATGACGCAGTCATTTCTGAAAAAATGCCTTGGATTTAGGCAGATGCAGGTTTACTCAAACGATTATGAGCAGTGAAAGATCAAATTGACTTGCACAGTTTGATCCGCCAATTTGAAAGCGCTTTGGAAGACCGGGACCAGATGAACCTCAAGCAACTCTCGCAAAGGCTGGGGCTTAGCCAGACCACCGTCAGCCGCGCGCTGAACGGCTATCCCGAGGTGAACGAGGCGACGCGGCTGCGTGTCGAACGGGCGGCGGCGCAATATCATTATCGCCCCAGCACCCGCGCCAAAGGGCTGGCGACCGGCAAGGCGCTGGCCATCGGCCATGTCATCCCGATTTCCAGCAAACACGAGATGGTCAACCCGATCTTTGGCGATTTCATCGCCGGTGCGGGGGAAACCTATGCCAGCCACGGCTATGAGATGATCCTGTGCACCGCCGATGACGCGCAGGAAGAACAGGTCTACCGCGGGCTGAAGGCGCGCCGCGCGGTGGACGGGGTGGTCGTGCATGGGCCAAGGCTGGATGACAGCCGGATCAAGCTGCTGCATGAAATCGGCCTGCCTTTCGTGGTGCATGGCCGGTCGTCGGGGGCCACCCTGCCCTATGCCTGGCTGGATGTGAACAACCGCCATGCGTTCCAGCGGGCCACGGATTTCCTGCTGGATCTGGGGCACCGGCGGATCGGGTTGATCAATGGGATGGAATTCATGGATTTCGCCCATCGGCGGCGCGACGGCTATACGATCGCGCTGCTGGAACGCGGCGTGCCTGTTGATCCCGCGATCATGCATTCCAGCGAGATGACCGAAGTCTTTGGCTATCAATCCACCCGCGCCATGCTGGCCTTGGATGATCCGCCCACAGCGCTGCTCTGTGCCTCGCTGATCTCGGCTTTGGGGGCGCGGCGCGCGGTCGAAGAATCAGGTCTGGTCATGGGGCGCGATGTCTCGATCATCACCCATGACGATGATCTGTCCTATCTCAAGAACGGCGATGATATCCCGATTTTCACCGCGACACGGTCGTCGGTGCGGGCTGCGGGGGCGCGGTTGGCGGAAATGCTGCTGGGGGGGATCGCTGACCCTGATCTGGCGCATCAGAATGTGCTTCTCGAAGCGGAATTGATGGTGGGCCGCTCGACCGGACCCGCCCCCAGAAAGGACTGACATGCATTTCAAACGCAGCGATTTTCCCGACAGTTTCCTGTTCGGGGCCGCCACGGCCGCCTATCAGATCGAAGGGCATCAATTCGGCGGCGCAGGCCCGACCCATTGGGACACATTCGCCGCCACGCCCGGCAATGTGGTGCGGGCCGAAAACGGCGCGCTGGCCTGCGACCATTACCACCGCTTTGCCGAAGATCTGGACCTGTTGCGCGATGCGGGCATGGATGCCTACCGCTTTTCGACATCCTGGGCGCGGGTCATGCCGGACGGGCGGACGGTGAACCCCGAGGGGCTTGATTTCTACGACCGGCTGGTTGATGCGATGCTGGAACGCGGGCTGAAGCCGTTCCAGACGCTCTATCATTGGGAATTGCCCTCGGCGCTGGCCGATCAGGGCGGCTGGACCAACCGCGACACCTGTGCCGCCTTTGCCAATTTCACCGATGTGATCACCGACCGGATCGGGGACCGCGTCCATGCCATCGCCACGATCAACGAGCCGTGGTGCATCGCCTATCTGTCGCATTTCCTGGGCCATCATGCGCCCGGCCTGCGCGATATCCGCGCCACGGCGCGCGCGATGCATCATATCAACCTTGCGCATGGAATGGCGATGACGCGGCTGCGCGCCAAGGGCATGCAAAATTGCGGCATCGTGCTGAATTTCGACCATACCGCGCCGCTGGATGACAGTGCCGGGGCGGCACAGGCCGTGGCAAGATGGGATGCGATCATGAACCGCTGGTTTGTCGAGGCCGTCACCCAAGGCAGCTATCCCGCCGAAGCCTTGGACGGTTTCGCCCCCCATATGCCCGCAGGCTGGCGCGATGATATGGCCGAGATCAGCCAAAGCATCGATTTTCTGGGCGTCAATTATTACACGCGCCATCAGGTCACGACCGATACCGCCCAGCCTTGGCCGCATCTGGCATCGCATGAAGGGCCGGGCGCGAAAACCCAGATGGGCTGGGAAATCTACCCCGATGGGCTGCAATCCTTCCTGACGCGGCTGGCGGATGATTATGTCGGCGATCTGCCGCTTTTCGTTACCGAAAATGGCATGGCCTGGGATGATCATCTGGAAAACGGCGCTGTCGATGACCCCGCACGCGTGCAATTCGTGTCCGACCATGTCACCGCCACCGCGCGCGCCATTGCGGCGGGGGCCAATGTGCAGGGGTTCTTTTATTGGTCGCTGCTGGATAATTACGAATGGGCCTTTGGCTATGAAAAGCGGTTCGGGATGGTCCATGTCGATTTCGACACCTTGAAGCGGACGCCGAAAGCGTCCTATCACGCGTTCAAATCCGCCATCGCGCGCTAGGAAGCCCCATGTCCCACCCCGCAAACAGCTATGCCCTTGTCGCCGATATCGGTGGCACCAATACGCGTGTCGCCTTGGCCGACGGGCACCGGATCATCACAACCACGATCCGGCGCTATGCCAATGCGGATTTTCCGGGGCTGGAATCGGTGCTGCGCCGCTATATCGCGGATGAAGGCGGCGTCGATCCCGTTGCGGCCTGCGTGGCCGTGGCAGGCCCGGTGCGCGACGGGCGCGCGACGATGACCAATCTGGACTGGACCATCGACAAGACCACGCTGGCCCGCGCGACCAAGGCCGAAACGGTGGCGATCCTGAACGATCTACAGGCGCAGGGCCATGCGCTGGGGCATCTGGAGCCGGCCAATATCCGCACGATCCTGCCCGGCCCCGATACCGACCCCGATACCGGCGCGCAGGCCGCCAAGCTGGTGATCGGCATCGGCACCGGGTTCAACGCAGCCCCGGTGTTCGAGCTGCCCACCGGCCGGATCGTCACCCCGTCCGAAAGCGGCCATGCCAATCTGCCGATCCGCAACGAGATGGAATTGCGCCTGTGCCAATTCGTGTCCACCGCGCATGGCTTTCCGGCGGTCGAGGATGTCTTGTCAGGGCGCGGGCTGGAACGGGTCTATGCCTTTCTGGGCAACGAGGCAGGCGACCCGCGCGAGGCGACGGCGCAGGATATCATGGCCGCCTGTGCCGATGACAGCGATCCGCGCGCGCGCGCCGCGGCAGAGCTGTTCACCCGCATCCTGGGCACGGTCTGCGGAAATCTGTCGCTGATCCAGCTGCCCTTTGGCGGGGTCTATCTGGTGGGCGGCGTGGCACGGGCCTTTGCGCCGCATCTGGCGCGTTTCGGCTTTGCCGAGGCGTTCCGCGACAAGGGGCGTTTCGCCGGTTTCATGGGCAATTTCGCCGTGCATGTGGTCGAGGATGATTACGCCGCGCTGACCGGATCGGCGGTGCATCTGGTCGCGATTGGCAGCGGCGCGGCACCGGACGCAGCCCGCTAGGCCGCAGGCAAGGATTCGGCCAATTGGTCCTGCACGGTCTGCGTCAATGTGTTCAGCGAAAACGGCTTGGGCAGAAAGATCGCATTGCTGACCTGCGGTTGCCCGTCGCTAAAGGCATCCTCGGCATAGCCCGAAATGAACACGACCTTGGTATCGGGGCGGGCCTGGCGCGCCTGGCGCACCCACGTCGGCCCATCCATGCCGGGCATGATCACATCGGTGACGAAAAGATCGACATGCAGCGCGGGATCTTCCAGCATGGACAGCGCCATTTCGGCGCAATCCGCCTCTAGCACGCTATAGCCGCGCAGCCGCAAGGCGCGCGAGGCAAAGGCGCGCACCGGGGCTTCATCCTCGACCAGCAGCACGACACCGGTGGCGGGGCGGTCGACCGGTTCACGGCGCATCGGTTCGACCAGGGCTGCGGGCCGTTCTGGCCGGTCATGATGCGGGAATAACAGGGAAAATTCGGTGCCTTTGCCAACTTCGCTATCAGCGAAAATATAGCCGCCGGTCTGTTTGACGATCCCGTAAGCGGTGGACAGGCCCAGCCCCGTGCCTTCGCCGGGGCGTTTGGTGGTGTAGAAAGGTTCAAAGATTTTATGCAGCTTTTCTGGACCGATGCCATGGCCATGGTCGATCACCTTGACCTGCACATATTGCCCCGCAGGCACCACGGCCCGGTCTTTGACCATGGGTTGGCGCAGCCGCAGGTTCTGGGTGGTCACGCGGATATCGCCCGCCCCCTGCATCGCATCGCGCGCATTGACCACAAGGTTCATCAAGACCTGTTCCAATTGCCGTTTATCCGCCTTGATCGGCAGCAGCGCGGGGTCATGATCCAGCGTCAGCGTCACCTTTTCGCCGACCAGGCGGTTCAGCAGATGGGCCAGTTCGGACAGGGTTTCGCGCAGGTCGATCACCTCTGGCTGGAGCGTCTGTTTGCGCGAAAACGCCAGCAGCTGGCCGACAAGGCTGGCCGCGCGATTGGCGTTCTGGTGGATCTGGATCAGGTCGCTGTAATTCTGATCCCCTTCGTCATGGCGCAACAATAACAGGTCGCAATGCCCTGAAATCGCTGTCAAAAGATTGTTGAAATCATGTGCGACGCCACCCGCCAGCTGCCCGATTGCCTGCATCTTCTGGCTTTGGACGAATTGCGCCTCGAGCGATTTCAGCTCTGTCACATCGTCAAGCACCGCGATCAGATGCTGATCGGCTGTGCCCCCCGCCGCATTCAGCGTGACCTGCACAAAAGTGTCCTGGCTTTGGCCGCGTCCTTGCAGGAATTGCGGGCTGCGGCCGCTGCGCCCCTCAAAGGCTTCGCGCAGCCAATCATTGATCGGACGCCCCAGACCATCCAGCAGATCGGTCAGTTTCAGACCATCGGTATTGGTGATCCGCAGCAATTGCCGCGATTCGCGGTTGGTGCCCAGAATTTCGCCCGAGGGCGCGATTTTCAGCAAGGGGATCGGCAGATCCTCGATCGCATGCCAGCCTGCGGTGAAAAACCGCGGCCCGTCACCGCGTTGATCGGCCAGCAGATAGACATCGCGCGCGCCGCCCCAGCCTTCGGCGACGGCGACGATCACCGGCTGCGGCCCCTGCGCGGTCTTGAGCATATGGCGCTGCCCCGATGCCAGCGGCAGATCGTCAAACAGATCGTCGATGCAGCCGACCCTGCGCCCCAGCAAGCCACGCAGCGCCACATTGACATGCAAAACGGCATTATTCGGCCCCAGCGTCATCATCGGCAGCGGCAGGTTGTCATGCTGGCGCGCGGCGGCGATGGCCTGATCGCCCAGATCATCCATCCGCCACAGGCGCAGCGCCGGGCCGATCACCACAACGCTGAGCCGGAAATGACCGCGCCGGGTGATCACATCTTCTTTGCTGGCGCCGATCAGATGGGCGCCATGCGACAGCCGTTGCAGGAAAGGATGCGGATTGGCCAGAAAGCTGCCGAACAGATCGGCCAGCCGCCGCCCGCTGCAATCGCCAAAGCGCATGGTCGCGGCCTTGTTGGCATAGCGCACCTGCCCCAATGCATCGGTCAGAAAGGCGCTGTCCAGATCATCCTGCATCAGCCGGATCGTCGTCGCCTCCAGCTGCTGGCTGCGCCAATGGCCAAACCCCGCGCGTCCCGCCAGCACGCCCGCCAGCACCAATAACAAAGCCCCCGCGCTGATCATGCCGATCCGCGCATTGGCATTATCGGTCACCTGTGCGGCAATCAGGACAAGCGCCGCTGCAACGCAGATCCATGGAACAGATGCCAGACCGGCGGCGGCCGATAAGGCGGGCCTTGCAATCTTTGGATGTGCTGGCAAAGGTCACCTCCCTCGGCAGTATGCGTACAGGCTAGTGAAAACATGTTAATCATTCATTAATTTAGGATATGTCGCCGCAGCGCTAAATCCTAGTCTTTCTGCCCAGCAGCGTCAGGAAAAAACCGTCGCCATCCGGCCCCGGCAGCCGCTGGTCGCGCAGCGTGACCACCCAGCCCGGATGGGCCTGCACAAAGCGCGCCACCACGGCGTCATTTTCATCTTGCAGCACCGAACAGGTCGCATAGGCCAGCAGGCCCTGCGGGCCGACCAGCGCCGCGCTGCGCGCGATCACCTCATCCTGCACCGCGTGCAGCGCATCCAGCCTGTCGCGCGTCAGCCGCCATTTCGCATCGGGGCTGCGCCGCCATGTGCCGCTGCCGCTGCAAGGCGCGTCACAGAAAACCACATCATAAGGCGCGTGCCGGTCCAGCTGATCGGGTGACAGCCGCGTAATCGCCACGCCGGCGCGCGCTGCCCTGTCCGGCAGATCGGCCATCCGCGCTGCGGCAATATCATGCGCAAAGACCGCCGCATCATGCCGGTCTGCAAAGGCCAGCGCCTTGCCACCACCGCCTGCGCAATAATCCAGCACCCGCGCGCCCGGCGCGACCGGCACCATCTGCACCGCCCGCTGCGAGGCCGCATCCTGCAATTCCACGCGCCCATCAAGATAGGCCGCAGAAAGCTTGATCCGGCGCGGATTGTCCCGCACCACCAAGCATAGATCCACGCTGTCATGCGGTTCAACGGCGATCCCGTCATCGGCCAAGGCCGCGATCACCCCGGCAACATCGGTCTTGCGCCGGTTGACGCGCAAGAAAACCTCGGCCCGGGCCTGTTGGGCCGTGGCGGCCTTTATGGCGGCAGGGCCAAGACTGTCCTGCCAGACCGGCCAGAGCCAATCGGGCAGATCGCAGGCCGCCGCATCCGACACATCCAGCGGCGCGGCGAGCGCGGCAGCCTCGGCCGCGCTTGGCGGCGCGGGGGCATGGCCCAGACCCGTGAAAACCTGCGAAAGATCAATGCCGTCACGCTGCAAAAGCCGCAGCATCAGCGCCCGCCCGTCGCCATCGCCCAGCGACCGCCGACAGCGCAGCACATCAAAGACATGATCGCGCAGGGCGGCGCGGTCCTTGGCACCGGCAAAGCGGCTGGCGCGCGCCCACGCCGTCAGCGCCTGTTCGGCAAAGGCCCCGTCCCTGATCTGGTCCAGCACCGCGATGGCGGCCGCGACCCGCGCGCCGGGGGTCATCAGCCGACCCGGTAATTCGGGCTTTCGCGGGTGATCTGCACGTCATGGACGTGGCTTTCCTTCAGCCCTGCGCCGGTGATCTTGACGAAACGGCAATTCTTGCGCATCTCCTCGACCGTGGCGCAGCCGGTATAGCCCATCGCGGCGCGCAAACCGCCCACCAGCTGATGCACGACCGCATGGGCAGAGCCTTTGTAAGGCACTTGGCCTTCGATGCCTTCGGGGACCAGCTTGTCGCTGGCGGCCTCTTTCTGGAAATAGCGGTCGGCAGAGCCGCTGGCCATCGCGCCAAGGCTGCCCATGCCGCGATAGGCCTTGAAGGACCGGCCTTGATAAAGGATCACCTCGCCCGGGCTTTCGTCGGTGCCCGCGATCATTGACCCGACCATGGCACAAGACGCGCCGGCCGCAATCGCCTTGGCGAAATCGCCCGAAAACTTGATGCCGCCATCGGCAATGACCGGCACATCGCCTGCGGCCTGCGCGCAATCCATGATCGCGGTCAGCTGCGGCACGCCGACACCCGCGACCATGCGCGTGGTGCAGATCGACCCCGGCCCGATGCCGACCTTGACCGCATCGGCACCGACGCCGATCAGGGCGCGGGTAGCCTCGGCCGTGGCGATATTGCCTGCGACGATCTGGACCTCGTTGGACAGCGCCTTGACCCGTTCGACAGCCCGCGCGACCCCTTCGGAATGGCCATGTGCCGTGTCAATCACGATCATGTCCACACCCGCATCAATCAGCGCCTGGCTGCGTTCAAACCCCGCATCACCGACGCCAGAGGCCGCCGCGACCCGCAAACGGCCCAGCTGATCCTTGCAGGCCATCGGGTTCAGCACGGCCTGTTCGCTGTCTTTGAGCGTCAAAAGACCGGTCAGCTTGCCCGCATGATCGGTGATCAGCAGCTTTTCGATGCGGCGCGCCTGCATCAGGGACCGGGCCTCGTCCAGATCGGCGGGCTCGTGCAGGATCGCCAGGTTCTCGGTGGTCATCATCACGCTGACGGGGGTCTTGTCATCCTGGGCAAAGCGCATGTCGCGGTTGGTGACAATGCCGATCACGCGGCCATCGGGGCCGACCACAGGGAAACCGGTGACCCTGTAGCGGTCCATCAGATCCTTGGCATCGGCCAGCGTCTGATCGGGGCGCAATGTGATCGGATTATAGACCGTGCCCGACACAAAGCGTTTGACGCGGCGGATTTCATCGGCCTGCTGGGCGATGCCAAGGTTCTTGTGGACAACGCCGATGCCACCGGCCTGGGCCATGGCGATGGCCATGCGCGCCTCTGTCACAGTGTCCATGGCGCTGGACAACAAGGGGATGTTCATGGCGATGGACTGCGTCACGCGGGTGCGTGTATCCGCCGTCGAGGGCAGCACGTTTGATGCGGCCGGGACCAGCAACACGTCATCAAATGTCAGGGCTTCACGAATCTCCATCAACCTGTCTCCGGTTTGGGGGCTGTTGGCGCGTCCCTATCGCATGGATAGGCCAGAGCCGAAAGGTCAAATCACCGCTTGAAGCCGCAAAGCCGCCCGCGCATGTTGCGGCATGACAGATCACGACAAAGATAGCATGCGCGGCACCGGCCAGAGGCTGCTTTGGCTTGGGGTGCGGTTCGCGCTGGTTTTGGGCGGCGTGGCGGCGGTTCTTTACGGGATCGAGTGGCTGAAAGCGCAGATCATGCTGCTGGAAAATGCGGCCTCTACCCGGGCGATGACAGGGCTGATGATCGCCATGCTGATCCTTTATGCGCTGCTTTTGGCGATCCCTTTCGTGCCGGGGGTCGAAATCGGCGTGGCGCTGCTGCTGATCCAGGGGGCCACGGCCGCGCCCATGGTCTATGGGGCGACCGTCACCGGGCTGGCGCTGGCCTTTGTGGTCGGGCAGATCGTGTCGCTGCCCTGGCTGATCGGGCTATTGCACGACCTGCGCCTGCGCCGGATCGCTGCATGGCTGGAACGTGTGGATGATGTTCCCCGCGACCAGAGGCTGTTGGCGATGCAAGCCAAACTGCCCGGCTGGCTGGTGCCCTTGGTGGTGCAATACCGCTATGCGACCATCGCCATCGCGCTGAATACGCCCGGCAATATCGCCATCGGGGGTGGCGGCGGGATCATGCTGGTCGCGGGGCTGAGCCGGGTCTTCACGACACCGGCCATGCTGCTGGTGATCGCGCTGGCCACAGCGCCGGTGCCGCTGGCGGTCTGGCTGTGGGGGGTGGATGTGGTGCGGTAGGGTCGGGGTGAACCCCGACCTACGGGTTTACCACCCCGACCAAGGCGAGAGCCCGTAAGGCGGGGTTCACCCCGCCACCGCCTCAACGGCCATGCCGCTCTTATCATGCAGATTGACGGATACCGCCCTTCCCTGTGCTGCGTCACGCGATATGTAGGGGCAAAGCAACAAAGGGCCGCCCCGATGACCACCGACCCGCTCGTGATTTTCACCCCCTCTGGCAAGCGGGGGCATTTTCCTGTCGGCACGCCTGTCCTGACAGCGGCACGGCAATTGGGGGTGGATCTGGATTCCGTCTGCGGCGGGCGCGGCATCTGTTCGAAATGCCAGATCACCCCGTCTTATGGCGAATTTTCCAAACATGGCGTCACCGTCGCCGCCGACGCTTTGTCCGACTGGAACAGCGTCGAGGAACGCTATGACAGCATCCGCGGCCTCAAACAGGGCCGCCGCCTTGGCTGTCAGGCGCAGATCCTGCGCGATGTCGTGATCGACGTGCCCGCCGAAAGCCAGGTGCACAAACAAGTCGTGCGCAAACGGGCCGAAGTGCGCGAGATCACGATGAACCCCTCGACCCGGCTTTATTACGTCGAGGTGCAGGAACCCGATATGCACGACCCCTCGGGCGATCTGGAACGGCTGGTCACCGCCTTGTGCCGCGATTGGGACCTGCCCGACCTGGAGGCTGATCTGGGCGTGCTGCGCAACCTGCAAAAGGCGCTGCGCAAAGGCGCGTGGAAAGTCACCGTCGCCGTGCATCTGGGCGATGCGGTCTTTTCGCCACGGATCGTGGCGATCTGGCCGGGGTTCTATGAAGGCACGATCTATGGGTTGGCCGTCGATCTGGGGTCAACCACCATCGCCGCACATTTGTGCGACCTGCGCTCGGGCGAGGTTGTGGCGTCTTCGGGCATCATGAACCCGCAAATCCGCTTTGGCGAGGATCTGATGAGCCGGGTCAGCTATGGCATGATGAACCCCACCGGATCGGATGAAATGACCCGCGCCGTGCGCGAAGGCATGAATGCGCTATTCGTGCAGATCGCGTCAGAGGCGCAGATCGACCGCGACCTGATCATGGATGCGGTCTTTGTCTGCAATCCGGTCATGCATCACCTGTTTCTGGGCATCGACGCCTATGAGCTGGGGCAAGCGCCCTTTGCGCTGGCGACAAGCGATGCGCTATCGCTGCGCGCGCTGGAACTGGATCTGAACCTGCATCCCGCCGCGCGGGTCTATATCCTGCCCTGTATCGCGGGCCATGTCGGGGCCGATGCCGCCGCCGTGGCGCTGTCAGAGGCACCCGACAAATCCGAAGACCTTGTGCTGATCGTCGATGTCGGCACCAATGCCGAAATCCTGCTGGGCAACCGCGAAAAGGTGCTGGCCTGTTCATCGCCCACCGGCCCCGCATTCGAGGGCGCGCAGATCAGTTCCGGCCAGCGCGCCGCCCCCGGTGCCATCGAACATGTCGAAATCGACCCTGTGACCAAACTGCCCCGCTTCAAGGTGATCGGCAGCGATATCTGGTCCGACGAGGACGGTTTCGCCGAGACCATCGCCCAGACCGGCGTGACCGGCATCTGCGGGTCCGGCATCATCGAGGTGATCGCCGAAATGCGCATGACCGGCATCGTCGACGGGCCGGGGCTGATCGGATCGGCCGAGCAGACCGGATCGCCCAATTGCTTTGCCGATGGGCGCACCAATTCCTATCTGCTTTACGATGGCACGGCGGCGGGTGGCCCGCTGATCACCGTGACCAATACCGATGTGCGCCAGATCCAGATGGCCAAGGCCGCGCTTTATTCGGGCGCGCGGCTGTTGATGGATAAATTCGGCGTGGACAAGGTGGACCGCGTGGTGCTGGCCGGGGCCTTTGGCGCGCATATCAGCCCCAAACATGCGATGGTTCTGGGCATGATCCCCGATGCGCCCCTGGACAAGGTCACAAGTGCCGGCAATGCCGCTGGCACCGGCGCGCGGATCGCGCTGTTGAACACAGATGCACGCGCCGAGATCGAAAGCATCGTGCGCCAGATCCACAAGATCGAGACCGCGATCGAGCCGCGCTTTCAGGAACATTTCGTCAATGCCTCGGCCATCCCCAACGCGGTGGAACCTTTCCCGATCCTCAACGCCCTGGTCACGATCCCCGCGATCAACCACAATCAGGGCGGCGACCGTGGTCCGCGCAGACGCGGCCGACGGTGATTGGCGCTTGACGACAGCGGGCCGCGCAATTACCTGAATGCAGCGCGCGGGTGTAGCTCAATGGTAGAGCAGCAGCTTCCCAAGCTGAATACGAGGGTTCGATTCCCTTCACCCGCTCCATTCTCCCCAGACCAAAGAAAGCCCCTCCCCATGTCCGAGATCATCCGCCACCATACCAATGCCCGCATGAGCCAGCTCGTCATTCATAACGGGATCGCCTATCTGGCGGGGCAGGTCGGCACGCCGGGGGCCTCGGTCTCTGAACAGACCGCCGCGATCCTGGCGCAGATCGACAGCCTGCTGGCCGAGGCGGGCACCGACAAGACCAAGATCCTGACCGCGCAGATCTGGCTGTCGGATATCGCCACGCAATTTGCGGCGATGAATGCGGTCTGGGACGCCTGGGTGCCCGAAGGCCATGCCCCTGCCCGCTGGACCGGCGAGGCCAAGCTTGCCACGCAGGATTACAATGTCGAAATCATCGTGACCGCCGCGATCTGACCGCTAGATCAGCCAAAAGGCGCATAAACCCGCGATGCCGATGGGCAAGCTCATCGGCAGCACTCTTTTGTGCAAGATCACCCATTTGCTATCCGCAGCGGCGACGCGTTTGTGGATCTGCAAGATGATAAAAGTGCCCACGAACATCGTCACGATAAAGATGGAAAAGGTCGCAACCGCCTTTTCGGCGGGAATGAACAGCGCCAGCCCGGTCAAGAGCTTGACCGCCCCCGCGCCGAACCCCGCCAGCGCAAAGAGCACCAACCCCACCACAAAGACCATCGCCGCCCCCACCAGCCGCCCGGCAAAGACGGCAGGGTCCGGCGCGGTCACGATCAGCGCCATGAACAGCACGAAGGGCAGCATCGTCAGCCAATTCGGCAAGCGCCCGTCGCGCATTTCGATCACCATGCCGGCGATCAGGATCAGTGACATCAAAAACGGTGCATAACCCGCCATAGGCGCAATTCCCAAACCAGGGGGGCCGTCAGACCCCGTGACGTTGCAAGAACCCGACCAGGGCGGCGGTGGATGCATCCTTGCCGTCCAGACCGGCGCGGCCTTCGACGACAGGTTGCAGCGCGGTCGCCAGCTCCTTGCCCAGTTCAACGCCCCATTGGTCGTAGGAATTCAGCCCCAAGACAACCCCTTCAACAAAGACGCGATGTTCATAAAGCGCGATGATCTGCCCCAGCACAAAGGGCGTCAGCTGCGGATAGGCAAGCGTGACCGATGGCCGGTTGCCGGTGAACACGCGGTGGCGGGCCTGGCGGTCCAATTCATCGCCGGTGAATTTATCCGCGATACTGGCGCGGGCGCTGTCCAGATCGCGGCCCCGCATCAGCGCCTCGGATTGCGCGAGGCAATTGGCGACCAGCAATTGGTGCTGGTGGTGCAGCGCATCCTCATGGCCGCGCGCGGCAATCAGGAATTCGCAAGACACAATGCCGGTGCCTTGGTGGATCAGCTGATAAAACGCATGCTGCCCGTTGGTGCCCGGTTCCCCCCAGACCACGGGGCCGCTGGCCACGGCCAGATCGGTCCCGTCCATGGCGACACCCTTGCCGTTGCTTTCCATTTCCAGCTGTTGAAGATAGGCAGGCAAGCGGTTGAGATTGTTATCATAAGGCAGCACGGCGCGGGTCGGATAGCCGCAAATCTGGTGATGCCAGATCCCCACCAATGCCAGCAGCGCCGGCAGGTTTTCATGCCAATCCGCCGCGCGGAAATGCTGGTCCATCGCCTGGGCGCCGCGCAGGAAGGCGCGGAAAGCCTCTGGCCCGATGGCGATCATCAAGGACAGCCCGATTGGTCCCCAAAGCGAATAGCGCCCGCCGACCCAATCGGCGAAACCAAAGACCCGCGACGCGTCGATCCCGAAAGCAGCGGTCTTGTCGGCAGCCGTGGACAGGGCGGCGAATTGCGCGCCGGTATCGCTGACGCCCTGCGCCATCCAGGCCTGTGCCGTGCGCGCATTGGTCATCGTCTCGATCGTGGTAAAGGTCTTGGAGGCGACGATCACCAGGGTTGTGGCGGGATCGCAGCGCCGCAGCACGCCCGCGATATCGGCAGGGTCCACATTGCTGACGAAATGGCAGCGCGGGCCGTCATGATAGGGCGCCAGCGCGCGCACGGCCATCGCAGGGCCAAGATCCGACCCGCCGATGCCGATATTGACCACATCTGTGATCTTGCCGCCCTGCCCGCGGATGCTGCCGTCTCGCACCGCGCGGGCGAAATCCTCCATCCGCGCCAGCGTGGCCAGCACATCGGGCATGACATCCTGGCCCGCCACCATGACAGGCCCGCCATCGAGGTTGCGTAACGCCGTATGCAAGACGGCGCGTCCTTCGGTTTCGTTGATCGCGGCGCCCGTGAACATCGCGTCACGTTTTGCGGCCAGACCGGTCTGGTCCAGCAGATCAAACAGCAGATCGCGGGCTGTGGTGTCGATATTGGTCTTGGCGTAATCCAGCCGCATCTCACCGGCAGTGACGCTGAAATCATCGGCGCGCGCGGTATCCAGCAGCGTCTCGAACCGCCGGTCAGCGGTGGCCGCGTGATGGGCGCGCAGGTTGTCCCAGACCATCTATGCCTCCGCCCAATGCACAATCGTATCTTTCAGCACGGCCGCAACCGGCGCATCGAACGGGTCAAGCCCGGAGGCCCGTTCCAATGCGGCACGTTTTTCCGCCCCGACGATCACGATATGACGCGCCATGGCGGCGTTCAGCACGGCGGCCGACAGGGTGATCCGCGGCTCCGGCGCGCCGGGCGCGCGCATCGCGACAAGGGAATCGTCGCCCGTCAGCGCCAGTTCCAGCTGGTCGGCACCCGGAAACAGCGAGGCGGTATGCATATCCGCGCCCATGCCCAGCAGCACCACCGACAGCGGCAGCAAAGGCGCCAGCCCTGCGGCCAGTTCGGGCAGCTTGTCCTCTGGCGCGGGCGCATCGGCGTAAAGCGGGATCAGCCGCGCGGCGGCCGCGCGATCCACCAGCAAGCGGCGGCGCAGCAGCGCGGTATTGGACCGCGCGGCGCTTTCCGGCAGCCAGCGCTCATCGGTCAGCAGCACATCAACGCGCGCCCAATCCAGATCGACCGAACACAGATTGTCGAAAATCGGCCCCGGCGTGGTCCCCCCCGGCACCGCAAGCGAGGCGCGATCATGCGTCACCAGCGTCTGTTTCAACGCGCTGGCCAGAATATCGGCCAGCCGCATCATCATCATTTCCGCATCGGGATATTCAATCAATTTCATCACTTCAGCCTTTGACTTCGCGCCATTTACGCCCGTCGCGATGCAGCAGCATCATCGCATCCTCTGGCCCGGTGGACCCGGCATCATAAAGCTTGGGCACGTCATTGCGGGCCTCCCAGCCCTGGATGATCGGGTCGGTCCAGGCCCAGGCCGCCTCGACCTCGTCACCGCGCATGAACAGCGTCTGGTTGCCCCGGATCACATCCATGATCAGCCGCTCATAGGCATCGGTCACCTCTTCTGCATCGGCACCCAAAGCCTCGGCGAATGTCATGTCCAAAGGCACGTCGATCAAACGCATCCCACCCGGTCCGGGTTCCTTGATCGTGACCTGCAAATCCATGCCTTCATTGGGTTGCAGCCGGATCGACAGGATATTGCGGTGGCGCGCGGTATCGCCTTCGAAAATCGTATGGCCAAGATCCTTGAAAACCACGGTGATTTCGGATGACCGCGCTTTCATCCGTTTACCGGTGCGCAGGTAGAACGGCACCCCCGCCCAGCGCCAATTGGCGATATGGCATTTCAGCGCGACAAAGCTTTCGGTGAAACTGCGGGGGTTTTCGGCATCCGCGCGATAGCTGGGCCCATCGGGGCCGGCATCATATTGGCCGCGCACGATGTGATGCGGGGCGACCGGCTGCAAGGCGCGGATCACCTTGAGCTTTTCATCGCGCACCTCATCCGCGCCAAAGCGGCTGGGCGGTTCCATCGCGATCAGGCATAACAGCTGCATCAGATGGTTCTGCACCATATCGCGCATCGCACCCGATTTGTCGTAATAAGACCCCCGCCCCGCGACATTGACCGTCTCGGCCACGGTGATCTGGATGTGATCGACGTAATGATTGTTCCACAAAGGTTCAAACAGCACATTGCCAAAGCGCACGGCCATCAGGTTCTGCACGGTTTCCTTGCCCAGATAATGGTCGATCCGGTAGATCTGATCCTCGTTGAAGTGGGTCGACAGCACCGCATTCAACGCGCGCGCGGTTTCCAGATCGCGGCCAAAGGGTTTTTCCACCACGATCCGGCTGTCCGAAGTGGCGATCTTGTGGCTGTGCAGCCGTTCGGCCAGATCCCCGAACAAGGCGGGCGCGACCGAGAAATAAAACGCCTGCACCACGTCAGAGCGGACCTTTTGCGCCAGATCAGCCCAGCCGCCCGCGCCTTTGGCGTCGATGGCGACATAATCCAGCGTGGCCAGAAAAGCATTCAGGCTGTCGCTGTCGCGGGCCTCTTCGCCGCCGAATTCGGCAATCGCCTCGGCAATCATGGCGCGGTAGCCCGCCAGATCCATTTCGGACCGTGCCGCCCCGATGATCCGCGACCCTTCGGGCGTCTGGCCAGACCGGAACCGGCGGAACAGACCCGGCAGGATCTTGCGACGGGCAAGATCGCCGGTGCCACCAAAGATCACCAGATCAAAGGTTTCAACAGGGATGACGCGAGAAACCATGACGTGCTCCGCTTGTATTTTCGTTAGCGCTAACGCCCGCTGGCTAAAGCATCTTGCGCGGCCTGTCTACAGGCTTTGCCGGGCGCGGGGCCGATCAGGCGGGGCCCGGCTCTTCGTCGTCGATCTGGGCGATGGCCTGCCTGTCGGTGGGTTCGGCCCCACA